>NZ_BARG01000035.1 GCF_000376565.1 Streptomyces hokutonensis
GCCGTGGTCAACGGGCTGCGGTCGACAGTCGACGAGCCGTGGTCAACGGGCTGCGGTCGACAGTCGACGAGCCGTGGTCAACGGTCGACAATCTCCAGTCGGCCGACTGCGGTCTGCAATCAGCGGTCGACGGTGAGCAGTCGGCGGAGCCACGGTCGACACAGCTGGGCGACAGTCGGCGGTCGACGGTCGGCGATCGCCAATAGGCAGTCGGCAGTCGGAGATTGCCGGCGTGCCGGGTCTGGCCGCGTTCAGCGGGCGCCTGGCGCCGGTGCCGGGCGGAAGCGGCGGCGGTACTCCGCCGGGGCCGTGCCCAGGGATTTGAGGAAGGCGCGGCGCATGGCCTCCGGGGTGCCGTAGCCGCTGGCGCGGGAGATCTCCTCGATGCCGTCGGCGGTGTCCTCCAGGAGGCGTCGGGCGTGTTCGAGGCGGACGCGGTCGACGTAGCGGCCGGGGGTCGTGCCGGTCTCGGCCCGGAAGGCGCGGGCGAAGTGGCGGGGCGAGAGGCGGGCGCGGGCGGCCAGGGAGTCGACGCCGAGATCGTCGCCCGGGTGCTCGGTGATCCACTGCTGGACCTCGCGGAGGGGTTCCCGGCTGGCCGTCTGGGCGGCGAGCTGGGCGCTGAACTGGGCCTGGTTCCCGGGCCGGCGCAGGAACACCACCAGGTGGCGGGCGATGCTCAGCGCCACGTCCCGGCCGAGGTCCTCCTCGACCAGCGCGAGTGCGAGATCGATGCCCGAGGTGACGCCTGCCGAGGTGGAGACGGGTCCGTCGCGGACGTAGATGGGGTCGGGTTCGACCGTCACGGCGGGATGGTCACGGGCGAGCTCCTCGCAGTACGCCCAGTGCGTGGTGGCCCGCCGGCCGTCCAGCAGGCCCGCCCCGGCGAGCACGATCGCTCCGGTGCACACGGACACCAGCCGCTCGGCGCGCGGCCCGTGCTCGCGCAGCCAGTCGGTCAGCCGCGGGTCCGGACCACGCGCGCCCGGGCCGCCGGGGACGAGCAGGGTGTGCGGGGCCGGGGCGTCGCCGAGGGTCGAGTCCGGTACGACGGTCAGGCCGCTGGAGGTGCGCACCGGACCGCCGTCCAGGGATGCCGTACGGATGCGGTAGGTCCCCGGTGACAGCTTCTCGGCGCCCGCGAAGACCTCCAGCGGGCCGGTGACGTCGAGGCTCTGCACATCGTCGAAGAGGACCACCAGAACGGTTCGCATACCGCCGATTCTTCGCGTTCCGCGTGGTGGCCGCAATGACGAGTACCCCACCTTTCCTGCCATCCGACGCCCGCCGCTGGAGCGCGTACCGACCAGTCGGTAACGTGACCGTCATGACTACTGCCGCCGTCGACCACCGTGCCGGGCGCCGCTGCCACAACGCGCTCAACTCCCTGCACGCCACGCTCTACTTCTCGCCCGACCTGGGAAGGGAACTGGCGGAGCTCGGAGTCACGGACTCCAGGGCGATCAACTTCGCCGCGCGGGCGGCGGCGCTGGGACGGGTCGGGCCCGGTGTGGTGGCGGCGACCTTCTACAACTACAAGTACGAACTCGTGGCCCGGCATGTCCCCGCCGTGTGGGAGACCGTCTCCCCGGAGCAGGCCCTTCAGGCACGCGCGCGTGCCGTCGACGCGACCCTGCGCCGCCTCCTGGGCGACGACGTCGTCGAGTCGGCGGAGATGGCGGAGGCCGCGCGGCTGGCGCTGCGGGCCACCGAGGCGTGCACGCGTGCCGCGCGTCCCCTGTACGCCGCGCATGCCGATCTGCCGGTCCCCGAGGGGCCCCACCTCGCGTACTTCCACGCCGCCACCCTGCTGCGCGAGCACCGCGGCGACGGTCACCTGGCCGTCCTGATGTCCGCCGAACTCGACGGCCTGGAGGCGGTGGTGACCCACACCGCGACCGGCAAGGGCATGACCCCGAAGTGGGTGTTCGGCACGCGCGGCTGGAGCCAGGAGGAGTGGGACGCCGCCGCGGGACGGCTGCGGGAGCGCGGACTGCTCGACGGCGACGGCGAGTTGACCGAGGCGGGCGTCGCGCTGCGCGCCGGCATCGAGACGGAGACCGACCGGCTGGACCGGGCACCGTACGAGCACCTGGGCGCCGAAGGAGTCGCACGGCTGACCGAGCTGGCGACCGGCTTCGCCCGGCGCGCGCTCGCCGCCGGGGCGTTTCCGGCGAATCTGCTGGGCAAGAGCTAGCCGACGCGCATCGAGGACGGCGCCCTGATCCCCGAGTGTCGGTGCCACCTGCCACAATTGCCGCGCAACCTCAGTGGAGAAGGCGGTACGGGCGTGACGACACCCCTCGTAGGGTCCATCGAAGGCAGGATCGCCGAGGAGCTCGGCGTACGGGAGCGGCAGGTGAAGGCCGCCGTCGAGCTGCTCGACGGCGGTTCGACGGTCCCCTTCATCGCCCGCTACCGCAAGGAAGCGACCGAGATGCTCGACGACGCGCAGCTGCGCACGCTCGAGGAGCGGCTGCGGTATCTGCGCGAGCTGGAGGAGCGGCGGACCGCGATCCTCGAATCGGTGCGCGAGCAGGGCAAGCTCACCGAGGAGCTGGAGGCGCAGATCCGGGCCGCCGAGACCAAGGCGCGCCTCGAGGACATCTACCTGCCCTTCAAGCCCAAGCGGCGCACCAAGGCGCAGATCGCGCGCGAGGCGGGGCTCGAGCCGCTCGCGGAGGGTCTGTTGGGCGACCCGTCCGTGGAGCCGCTGGCCGCTGCCGCCGCGTTCGTCGACGCCGACAAGGGTGTCGCCGATCCGCAGGCCGCCCTGGACGGCGCCCGGGCGATCCTCACCGAGCGGTTCTCGGAGGACGCCGACCTGATCGGGGAGCTGCGCGAGCGGATGTGGGTGCGCGGGCGCCTCGCCGCGAAGGTGCGGGACGGCAAGGAGGAGGCGGGCGCCAAGTTCGCCGACTACTTCGACTTCTCGGAGCCGTTCACCGCACTGCCCTCGCACCGCATCCTCGCGATGCTGCGCGGCGAGAAGGAGGATGTCCTCGACCTCGTCCTGGAGCCCGAGGAGGCGACCGAGGGGCCTTCTTCCTACGAGGGGATGGTCGCCCACCGCTTCCAGATCCTCGACCGGGGCCGCCCCGGCGACAAGTGGCTGCAGGACACGGTCCGTTGGGCTTGGCGCACCCGCATCCTGGTGCACCTCGGCATCGACCTCAGGCTGCGGCTGCGTACGGCCGCCGAGGACGAGGCGGTCAACGTGTTCGCCTCGAACCTGCGCGACCTGCTGCTCGCCGCCCCGGCCGGCACCCGCGCGACACTGGGCCTGGACCCCGGTTTCCGTACGGGTGTGAAGGTGGCCGTGGTCGACGCGACCGGCAAGGTCGTCGCCACGGACGTCATCTACCCGCACGTCCCGGCGAACAAGTGGGACGAGGCCCTCGCCAAGCTGGCCCGGCTGTCGGCGCAGCACTCGGTCGACCTGATCGCGATCGGCAACGGCACGGCATCGCGCGAGACCGACAAGCTCGCCGGTGAACTCATCACCAAGCACCCGGAGTTGAAGCTCACCAAGGTGATGGTGTCGGAGGCCGGCGCCTCCGTGTACTCGGCGTCCGCGTTCGCCTCGCAGGAACTGCCCGACATGGACGTGTCGTTGCGCGGCGCCGTCTCCATCGCGCGCCGACTCCAGGACCCCCTCGCGGAGTTGGTGAAGATCGACCCCAAGTCGATCGGTGTCGGCCAGTACCAGCACGACCTGTCCGAGGTGAAGCTGTCGCGCTCGCTGGACGCGGTGGTCGAGGACTGTGTGAACGGCGTCGGCGTGGACGTCAACACGGCCTCCGCGCCGCTCCTTTCGCGCGTGTCCGGCATCACCTCCGGCCTCGCCGAGAACATCGTGTCGCACCGCGACGCCAACGGCCCCTTCACCTCCCGCACCCAGCTGAAGAACGTGGCACGGCTCGGCCCGAAGGCCTACGAGCAGTGCGCGGGCTTCCTGCGCATCCGCGGCGGGGACGACCCGCTCGACGCGTCCAGCGTGCACCCCGAGGCGTATCCGGTCGTACGGCGGATGGTGAAGACGGCGGGCAGTGAGGTGGCCTCGCTGATCGGCAACACGGCGGTGCTGCGGTCGCTGAAGCCGACGGAGTTCGTCGACGAGAAGTTCGGTCTGCCGACCGTGACCGACATCCTGAAGGAGCTGGAGAAGCCCGGGCGCGACCCGCGGCCCGCGTTCAAGACGGCGACCTTCAAGGACGGCGTCGAGAAGATCTCCGACCTGGCGCCCGGGATGGTGTTGGAGGGTGTCGTCACGAACGTCGCCGCGTTCGGGGCGTTCATCGACGTCGGTGTCCATCAGGACGGGCTGGCGCATGTCTCCGCCCTGTCGAAGACGTTCGTCAAGGACCCTCGGGACGTGGTGAAGCCGGGGGACATCGTCAAGGTGAAGGTGCTTGACGTCGACATTCCGCGGAAGCGGATCTCGTTGACGTTGCGGCTGGAGGACGAGTCCTCCGGCGGTGAGCGGGGACAGCAGGCTGGGGGTGCCCAGCGCGGGCAGCGGAGTGGAGGGCGTCCTCCTCAGCAGCGCCAGCAACAGCGACAGGGCGGTCAGGGTGGTGGATCGCGGCAGGCGGCTCCGCCGCCGGGCAACAGTGCGATGGCTGATGCTCTGCGGAAGGCGGGGCTGCTGGACCCGGGTAAGAAGGGCAAGCGCTGACGGTTGCGGTGGTCAGGTTGTGGGGAGCTGCGGGCCGGTGGGGGCTGGTCGCGCAGTTCCCCGCGCCCCTACGGGGCGCGCGGCGCCCTGCTGAAGAATGGGCGCATGATCACACCGGACTCCAAAGCCGACCTCCGCGTCATCCTTCAGGACAGCCGTGACACGCTCCTCTGGAAGCTCGAAGGGTTGTCGGAGTACGACATCCGGCGGCCGATGACGCCGACCGCGACCAATCTGCTGGGGCTGGTCAAGCATCTGGCCGGGGCCGAGGCGTTCTACTTCGGCACGGTCTTCGGACGGCCGGTCGACGCGCCGGAGTTGTGGATCGCGGGGGACGCCGAGCCGAACGCGGATCTGTGGGCGAGGCCCGATGAGACGCGTGAACAGATCGTCGGGGACTATCGGCGGATCTGCGCGCACTCGGACGCGACGATCGAGGCGCTGCCCCTCGAAGCGATCGGCCGCCTGCCCGGCGAACCGGGGCGCGAGATGACACTGCACCGCGTCCTCGCCCACATGATCTACGAGACGTCCCGACACGCAGGGCACGCCGACATCGTACGAGAACTCATCGACGGAGCTGCGGGCCAGCGGGCCGGGGGCGACAACATGGCGCCGGGCGACGCGAGTTGGTGGGCGGAACATCGGGAAAGGGTGGAGCGCGCCGCAAAAGAGGCCGATCGTCTCAACTCCGGTACAGGCAGCGCCCCTTCAGGGGCGCGGGGAACTGCGCGACCAGCCCCCACCGCCCCGCAGTGAACGCACTACCTGAGCCTCACCGCTGCTCAGTCACCTTCCCGTCCGCCACCTCCAACCGCCGAGTCACCTGAACCGCGTCCAGCATCCGCCGGTCATGCGTGACCAACAACAATGTGCCCTCATACGCATCCAGCGCCGACTCCAGCTGCTCAATGGCAGGCAGGTCGAGGTGGTTCGTCGGCTCGTCGAGGACAAGGAGGTTGACGCCCCGGCCCTGGAGCAGCGCCAGGGCCGACCGCGTGCGCTCGCCCGGTGACAGCGTCCCGGCCGGCCGCATCACATGGTTCGCCTTGAGCCCGAACTTGGCGAGCAGCGTGCGGACTTCGGCGGGCTCGGTGTCGGGCACGGCCGCGCAGAACGCGTCGAGCAGCGACTCCGTGCCGTGGAACAGCTGCCGGGCCTGGTCGACCTCGCCGACCAGGACGCCCGAGCCCAGCGAAGCCTGCCCCGCGTCCAGCGGGATACGGCCGAGGAGGGCGCCGAGGAGCGTCGACTTGCCCGCACCGTTCGCGCCGGTCACCGCGACCCGGTCCGCCCAGTCGATCTGGAGGGACACCGGGCCGAAGGTGAAGTCGCCGCGTCGTACCTCGGCGTCCCGCAGGGTCGCGACGACCGCGCCGGAGCGGGGCGCGGAGGCGATCTCCATGCGCAGCTCCCACTCCTTGCGGGGCTCGTCGACGACGTCGAGGCGTTCGATCATGCGCTGGGTCTGCCGGGCCTTCGCGGCCTGCTTCTCGCTGGCCTCGCTGCGGAACTTGCGGCCGATCTTGTCGTTGTCGTTGTTCGCCTTGCGGCGGGCGTTCTTGACGCCCTTGTCCATCCAGCCGCGCTGCATCTGGGCGCGGTCCTGGAGCGCGGAGCGCTTGTCGGCGTACTCCTCGAAGTCGTCGCGGGCGTGCCGGCGGGCCACCTCCCGCTCCTCCAGGTAGGCCTCGTAGCCGCCGCCGTAGAGGTTGATCTGGTTCTGGGCCAGGTCGAGTTCGAGGACCTTGGTGACGGTGCGGGTGAGGAACTCGCGGTCGTGCGAGACGACGACGGTGCCGGCGCGGAGGCCGGAGACGAAGCGTTCGAGGCGTTCCAGGCCGTCGAGGTCCAGGTCGTTGGTGGGCTCGTCGAGGAGGAAGACGTCGTAACGCGAAAGAAGAAGCGAAGCCAGGCCCGCTCTCGCCGCCTGGCCGCCGGAGAGGGAGGTCATCGGCTGGTCGAGGTCGATGGTGAGGCCGAGGGTGTCGGCGATCTCCTCGGCGCGTTCGTCGAGGTCGGCGCCGCCGAGGTCGAGCCAGCGCTCCAGGCTCGTCGAGTAGGCGTCGTCGGCGCCGGGTGCGCCGTCGACCAGTGCCTGGGTGGCCTCGTCCATGGTGCGCTGGGCCTCGGCGACTCCGGTGCGGCGGGCCAGGAACTCGCGCACGCTCTCGCCCGGGCGCCGCTCCGGCTCCTGCGGGAGGTGGCCCACGGTCGCGGCCGGCGGGGAGAGGCGCAGTTCGCCCTCCTCCGGTGCGAGGAGGCCGGCGAGCATCCGCAGGAGGGTGGACTTGCCGGCGCCGTTGGCACCGACGAGGCCGATCACATCGCCGGGGGCGACGACGAGGTCGAGCCCGGAGAAGAGGGCGCGGTCGCCGTGTCCGGCGGCGAGGTTCTTGGCGACGAGAGTGGCAGTCATCAGACCGCCGATCCTAATCGGTCCCTTTGCCGGCTCGCGCCGCGGTTTTCAGCGTGCCATCGGCTCCACCAGCACGCTCCCCGTGGTGCGGGCCACGACGAAGGACTCGCCCTTCACGGCCTTCGCGTCGAGGGCGATGCGGTGGCGGCCGGGTTCCAGGACGCCGTCGAAGACGTCCTGGGTGTGGCTGCGGTAGAGGCGGTCGAGGCGGTACGCGGTGACGCGCACCCGGCACGGGGAGGTGACCTCGATGCCCGCCTCGCCGTCGGCGGCGACCAGGCTCGTCAGCCGGTGCTGCTCCAACGGGCGGCGGTCCAGGGCGTGTTCGATCTGGGCGACGAGGAGCGGGACGATGGGGGCGAGGCCGTCGACGTAGGCCACGTCGACTCCGGCACGGTCGAAGGCGGCCCGTACGGCGGCGCGTTCGTCCTGGGTGACGGCGCGGCCGAAGGCGACGGCGCCGTAGCCGCGGAGTTCGTCGGCGGGGACATGGGTCGCGTCGCCGGTGATCTCGGCTCCGATGCCGATGGCGCGGAGGGCGGCGGCGAGTTTGTTGAGGACGGCGACGCGGGCGCCGATGAGGAGGACGCGCCGTTTGGCGGCCGGGGGTTCGGTGCCGTCGATGAGGGCGTCCAGGGCGGCACGGTACTCGGTGCCGGCGAAGCGGAAGGGCCCTATGCCGTGGTAGCCGTTGCGCTCCAGGTCGGCGTGTTCGTCGGTCTGCCAGGCGAAGTCGCGCCAGATGTAGTCGGTGCCGTCCCGTTCGATGACGGCGGTGACGGCGCCGCAGGCCAGGTCCGCGCACTCGGGGCAGCCGTAGATGATGTGGCGTCCGCCCTCCAGGGGTGGGTCGGTCTCCAGGAGGAGGCTGCGGACCTGGGCGGTGAAGATCGCGGGCGGGACGTCGGAGGCGAGCGGGGAGACGGCATCCAGGTCGGCGAGCTGGAAGAGCAGCGGGCGGCCGTCGACGAGGAAGTCGACGAAGTCGCGGTGCACCTGGTAGCCGCCGTCCGGGAGGACTTCACCGGCGCGCATCGCCGGTGCCAGGCCGAAGGCCGCGTGCGCGGCGGACATCGCGTGTTCGGCAGACATGCTGTGAGTATCCCCAGCACATGGCCGGTGTGAGCACGGCATGGTGTATTCCGCTACGGTCCGCGCATGGAGAGCGGTGTGAGTGGCGAAGTCATCGTGGTCGGCGGGGGCGTCATCGGGCTGACGACGGCCGTCGTCCTGGCCGAGAGCGGTGCCCGGGTGCGGGTGTGGACGCGCGAGACCGTCGAGCTGACGACCTCGGCCGTCGCGGGCGCGCTGTGGTGGCCGTACCGGATCGAGCCGGAGGCGCTCGTCGGTGAGTGGGCGCTCCAATCGCTGGGCGTGTACGAGGAGTTGGCGGCGCGGCCCGAGGAGACGGGCGTACGCATGGTCGAGGGTGTACAGGGCGGGACGCGCCTGGACGAGCTGGGGCCTTGGGCGCGCCGGGTGCCGGGGCTGCGCGAGGCGCGGGCCGAGGAGTACGCGGGCGGCGGGCTGTGGGCACGGCTGCCGCTGATCGACATGCCGACCCATCTGCCGTGGCTGCGGGAGCGGTTCCTGCGGGCGGGCGGGACGGTCGAGGAGGCGTCGGTGACGGATCTCACCGAGGTGCCGGCGCCCGTCGTGGTCAACTGCACCGGGCTGGACTCCCTGGACCTGGTGCCCGACCGTTCGATGCGGCCGGTGCGCGGTCAGCTGGTCGTGGTGGAGAACCCGGGGATCACGACCTGGTTCACATCCGTCGACCACACGGCGGACACGTCCACGTACTTCTTCCCGCAGCCGGGCGGGCTGATCCTGGGCGGCACGGCCGAGGACGGTGCCTGGTCGATGACGCCCGACCCCGGGACCGCCGAGGCGATCATCGCGCGGTGCGCGGCGGTCCGGCCGGAGATCGCCGAAGCCCGGGTCCTGGAGCACCGGGTGGGCCTGCGGCCGACCCGGCCCGCGGTACGGCTGGAGCGTCAAGTACTGCGCGGTGGCCGGGTGTTGGTGCACAACTACGGCCACGGCGGGGCGGGGATCACGGTGGCGTGGGGGTGCGCGCAGGAGGCCGCGGAGTTGGTACGGCTGGGCTGAGCCTCACCTGTCTGCCCGGAGCGGGGCGGCGGAGTGTGCTCGCGCCGCCGCCCCGCTCCGAGTCGGTGATCAGTTGCCCGGTACCCGCTGGGCGGCGGGACGGGGTGTCCGTACGCCGTCGAGGGCCGTGGCCGCGGGTGTCGTGGACCTGGCTCCCGCCGTGGCCTTGACGAACGCCGACGCGCCGCCGACGAGCGGGAGTTGGGCCGAGGTGCGGGACAGGGTGAGGGAGAGGGTCGGGGTGGTGGACGGCGGGTCGATGAGGTCCTTGTCCGTGCCCGCGACGATCAGGGCGAGGCGGTGCCCGGCCGGGACGACGTGGTCGGTCGCCGCCAGGTCGAGGGTGATGGTGTACGCCTTGCCGGGAGTGAGCGGTACGCCCTTCGTGGCGGAGGCGTAATTGCCGAGGTCGGCCCAGCCGCGGCTGAAGACGTTGTAGTCGACTGCCGTGGTCTTGGCCTGGGTTGCGAGGAAGCAGGCACTGTCACCGGCCGTGCTCTCGCCCCAGCAGGTGCGGTTGGTGAGTGTCGTGATGCCCTCGGCCGAGTCGGCGTAGTCGCGGATGGTGTCGGGCCCCAGGTCCACGAGGACTGCGGACAGATGGGCCGTGGAGGTCGTGGGCGTCGCGGTGATGGTCACCTTCGACGAACCCGACAGGCGCAGGTCCTTCTTGAGTGGTCCGGTGACGAAACCGGCCTTGTCCGCCGTCGACTTGTCGATCGCGGCGGCCCAGTCCGTCTCGCTCTCCTGCGGGTTGTCGGTGAACGTCTCGGTCCCGGTGCCCTTGCCGAGGCCGAGCGTGCCGACGCCCGCCTGGGTGCCCTGCGCCGGGTGGAGGGTCGTGGTCGCGGTGCCGCTCGGCGGCCAGACCCTCGACGTCTCCCACTGGTCGGGGTGGCGTTCGACGTCGGCCATCGGCTGTCGGTCGATTCCGTTGTCGTAGCCGAGGAGTTCGTGGTCGAACCAGCGGTGCAGGGTGTCCACCCAGGCGTCGCGGCGGTAGTCGAAGGGGTCGACATGGCCGGTCTGGGAGAGCCAGATCTTGCGCTCGACGCCGTTCTTGGCGAGGGCGTCCCACCACTGGCCGAAGTTCTTGGTGCGGACGTTGAGGTCCTGCAGCCCGTGCACGAGGAAGACGCTGGCCCTGACCTTGCTCGCGTCCTTCACGTAGTCGCGCTCGGTCCAGAACGGCGTCCAATCACCGGTGCGCGGGGCCCCGTCGACGATCTTCTGCTGGACGGCGGCGCACTTGGCCTGCGCGTCGGGGCTGTCGACGTAGCCGGAGAGCCAGTCGGGGCCGGAGTCGTAGAGCGGGGCGCCCTTGGCGAAGTAGTAGTCGTACCAGGAGGAGATGGCGCTGATCGGGACGATCGTCTTCAGGCCCTTGACGCCGGTGGCGGCGACGCCGTTGGCGATGGTGCCGTCCCAGCTCTTGCCGATCATTCCGGTCTTGCCGTTGGTCCAGCTCGCTTGCGTACGAACGGTTCCGGTGCGTGTCGTGTACGCCTTGGCGCGGCCGTTCAGCCAGTCGACGACGGCCTTCGCGGACTGGATGTCGGAGCGGCCGCCTACGTCGACGCAGCCGTCGGAGCGGTTGGTGCCGGCGAGGTCGACGCCGACGAAGGCGTAGCCGCGGGGCACGAAGTAGTTGTCGTAGAACAGCGGCATCTGGACAACGTTGCCGCTGGCGTCGTAGGTCTTCAGCTGGCTCTCGTTGCCGCGTCCGCAGCAGGAGTAGTAGGGGCTGGCGTCCATGATGACGGGGACTTTGCGGCCCTCGCGGGCGGGTTCGCTCGGGCGGACGATGTCGACGGCGACCCGGTCCGGCTTCCCGTCACCGTCGCCGTCGAGTCCGGTGTCCACCCAGACGGCCTCGCGGATTGCGTTCGCGTAGGAGTAGACGGGTTGGCTTTCCTGCGGGGCGCTCTGGGCCACTGCCGGGGTGAGGAAGGTGGCGAGGAGGGCGGCGGTCGCCGCCGTCGCGAGCGATCTCCAGATCGTGAAGCGCGTGCGTTTCGGCATGCGCGGACGGTACATCGGTCAACTCCCGTGCTGGAAGAGGCACTCGGAGTCATGTCGGCCGAATGGCGATCGTGTGACAGGAGGTGCCGTGGACAGGCGTGGGAGCACAGGGACTGAATAGCCTTTGAACAGACTGAAGACCGAGCGGGCCCCACGGCTCTTCGGCCCGCCGGCTCTTCGGCCTTCGTGGACCCCCACGGCTCCTCGGCATTCCGCGGAGCCCTACGACTTGGAGTTCTCGTGCACCGCAGAATCATCGCGCCGGGAGCGCTCGCGGCGGCCTCCCTGCTGCTGGCGATCCCGGCCTCGGCGGCAAGCTACTCCCCCGGCGCTCCGGGTATCGGCGACCCCTACTACCCGGCCTACGGCAACGGCGGCTACGACGTCTCGCACTACGACCTCAGGCTTCAATACCAGCCCGCCACCGACGAGTTGGCGGGTACGGCCACCATCCTCGCCAAGACCACGCAGGATCTCTCGCGGTTCAACCTGGACTTCCTCCTCGACGTGAGCGAGGTGCGGGTCAACGGCGTGAAGGCGACCTTCGCGACCTCCGGCCAGCACGAGCTGGAGATCACCCCGAAGACCCCGCTGCCGACGGGCACACCGATCACGGTCGTCGTCCGCTACAGCGGGGTACCGTCCACGAAGAGCGCGTACGGCTTCAACACCTGGCACCGCACTCCGGACGGCGCGGTCGCGGCGGACGAGCCCGAGTCGGCGTGGTGGTGGTTCCCGAGCAACGACCACCCCAGCGACAAGGCGACCTACGACGTGTCGGTGGCCGTACCGAACGGCACCCAGGTCATCTCCAACGGCACGCTCCAGTCGACGAGTTCGCAGCTCGGCTGGACCCGCTACAACTGGCGGGAGAACAAGCCGCAGGCCACGTATCTGGCCACGCTCGCCGTCGGCAAGTTCGACATCACGACCAGCACCTCGGAGGGCGGGGTCCCGGTCATCAACGCCTACAGCAAGGACCTCGGCGACAACGACGGGTCCGCGCGGGCGAGTGTCGAGCGGACCGGAGAGATCGTCGACTGGCTGAGCGGCTACTTCGGGCCGTATCCCTTCAGTTCGGCCGGCGGGTATGTGCCGAACACGACCACCGGGTACGCGCTGGAGACACAGACGCGCGTCTACTACAGCCAGAAGCAGTTCGCGAACGGCATCAACACCTCTGTCGTCGTGCACGAGTTGGCCCACCAGTGGTACGGCGACGATGTGTCGCTGAAGGGCTGGAAGGACATCTGGATCAACGAGGGGTTCGCTCGGTACGCGCAGTGGCTGTGGTCCGAGCACGAGGGTGAGGGGACGGCGCAGCAGCTCGCCGACTACGTCTACGCCTTGCATCCGGCCGACGACGCGTTCTGGACGATCGCGCCCGGTGACCCGGGTCCCGACAACCAGTTCGAGCTTCCGGTCTACGACAGGGGGGCGTTGGCCATTCAGGCGTTGCGCAACGAGGTCGGTGACGACGCGTTCTTCGCCATTCTGAAGGGGTGGCCGAAGGAGCACGCGTACGGCAACGCGTCCGTCCAGGACTTCCAGGCCTACGCCGAGAAGGTGTCGGGGAAGTCGTTGTCGGCGCTCTTCGACACGTGGTTGTTCGAGCCGACCAAGCCTGCCGCTCCGGCGGCCAAGGCGGCAGCGATCACCAAGTCGTCGGCTCTGCCGGTGCAGCCGAAGTCCTGGAAGAAGATCGCGGCTACCAACGACGTGCACTAGGCGTCTGCCGAGTTCTGCGGTGGGGGGCTGCGGGCCGGTTGTGGCTGGGCTCGCAGTTCCCCGCGCCCCTAAAGGGGCGCTGCACCTGCTCGTGTCAGGAGGTCGCCGCGGGTTATCGGCCCCGCCTCCGTCGACGGCACCGTGCAGGCGTGTGCGCCCGCGATCGTGCCGTAGAAAGCCGCGCGCTGGGGTGTCTCCCTGTTGAGCCAGCCGTAGAGGAACGCCGCGGCGAAGGCGTCGCCCGCGCCGTTCGAGTCGATCAGGGGGGACGGCGGGGTGACCGGTGGAATGTGGGTCACCTCGTCGTCGGCCAGGAGGTACGCGCCCTTCGCTCCGGCCGTGGCGACGACCAGTTCGGCTCGGCCGTGCTCGGCGATGGCGCGCATGGTGCGGGCGGGGGTGTCGGTCAGTGCCGTGGTGGAGAGGAAGACGATGTCCGCCGCGAGGGCGAACTCCTCCTGGTACGGGTTCTTGCCGTCCCAGTTGTGCAGGTCCGTCGAGATCGTCACGCCGGCCTCGCGCAGGGTGGGCAGGGCGTGGGCGCAGGGCTGGGTGATGGAGACGTGGGCGTGGCGGCTCGTCTCGGCGAGGGCGCGGACCGTGGGTTCGGGCAGGCGGTCCTCGGGGTGGGCGCGGGTCGAGTCGTAGAGGGAGAGACGGCGGCCGTCGGGGCCCACGAGGTTGACCGCGCGCTTGGTGCCGGCGGGTCCGGGGACTTCGGTGAGCGGGATGGCGTGGTCGCGGTGGAACGCGCGGACCAGGTCGCCCTCGGGGTCGGCGCCGAGCAGGTCGAGGTGGTGGGTGCGCAGGCCGAGCGCGCTCAGGCCGAGGGCCACGAAGTCGCCGGTCTGGCCCGCGCGGGTGGTGATGCCGGGGTCGATCATGTAGCTGTCGGCGTACGGGAGCGGCAGTTCGGGGACGTGGACGATGGTGTCCACGCCGGCTCCGCCCAGGACGAGGACGTCGATGTCACGGCTCATGATCACGACCTTCTCCGTAGTTGCGCAAGATTCTGCAACTCCTTTCAGCACGGGGCAAGTTGGATCGGGGATCGGCTCTGCTCAGTCCTCGTGGTCGTAGACCGTCACCGCTATCCCCCGCCGTACCAGCCGCTCGGTGACCAGTGGTTCGACCCGGGACCACTTGCCGCCCGCGAGGCCGCAGCCGATGCGGGGCATGTGCACGGACGCGCCGAGCTCCGCCGCGCGGTCGGCCAGCAGGCCCAGGGCCGTGTCGATCGCCTCGTAGCGCACGGGGACGCCCTTGCTGCCTGTGCGTGTCCCCCGCTGGCCGATCATGTTGGCCACCCAGACGTAGCGCTCGACCTGGACGAACTGGACGGCGCCCAGCGCGAAGTCGTTGGCCGCGCGGGCGCGGTGCCAGGCCCGGTACTCCTTCTCCGGCTCCGGCCAGCGGCGCGACACTGCCAGCACGAAGCCCTTTCCCCAGCCCCCGATGTCGTTGCAGACATGCGCGATCACCTTGACGCCCTTGACCGACGGAACGGTCGCGTCACCCCGGACATAGTTGATCTCCCCCATGCCACCCACCGTAGACGGCACCACTGACAACGGCCCTGGCGCCGACAACGGCCTTCGGTGGTTTCACAGTGTTGGTGAGACAGCGATACTGCTGCGCATGACGACCGACACCGGGGAGCCGACGCCACCGACGCTCACGATCGACGAACTGGCCGCGCGGGCCGGCACCACGGTCCGCACGGTCCGGTTCTACGGCACGAAGGGGCTGCTGCCGCCGCCGGTGATCGGGGCCCGGCGGGTCGGGCACTACGGGCCGGAGCATCTGGCGCGGCTCGCGCTGATCGAGGAGTTGCAGCAACAGGGCATGACGCTGGCGGCGATCGAGCGGTATGTGGGGCAGCTGCCGCCGGACCTCAGCGCGCACGACCTCGCGATCCACCGCGCGGTGGTGGCGTCCTGGGCGCCGGACGGCACGGAGACCCTGGACCGGCGGGAGCTGGAGCGGCGCGCCGGGCGGGCGCTGACCGAGGAGGACGTGGAGCGGCTCGTCGCGATGGACGTGGTCCGGGTCGACGGTGCCGCGTACCGCGTCGACTCCGGTCTGCTGCGGCTCGGTGTGCGACTTCTCGACGTGCCGCTGTCCCAGGAGGCGATCCTCGCGGCGCGGAACGTACTGACCGAACACTCCCGTACGGCCGCCCACGAGTTGTCGCAGCTGTTTCGCGACGAGGTCTCCCAACGTGCCGCGCAGGACGTGAAGTCGCTGTCCGCGCACATGCAACCCCTTGTCGTGCAGGCCTTGCTGACGGCCTTTCAGCGGTCGTTGCGGGAGGAGCTCCAGCAGTGGCTCGGCGCCTCACAAGTAGGCGGATCCTCCTGACACGTTGAGGGTCTGTCCGGTCAGGAAGCCGCTGCCCTCGTCGACCACGTAGAGCAGCGTCGAGACCAGGTCGGACGGCTGCTGGGTGCGCGGCACCACCTGCTGGTCGCGGACGTGCTCGAAGCCGCCGTCGGCGCCGACCGTCCGCTCGGCGGTCGCGGTGCGCACCATGCTCGGCGCGATCGCGTTGACGGTGATGTCGTACGGCCCGAGCGCCGCCGCGAGCGAGCGCGTGAAGCCGATCAGGCCCATCTTCGAGGCGACGTACGGGACCATCGTGGGCGGTGCGGTGAGGACGGCCGCCGAGACGATGTTGACGACCCTGCCCTGGCCGGCGGCCTTCAGATACGGCAGGACCGCGCGGGTCAGCAGGAACGGCGCCTCCAGGTTGACGCGCATGACCCGGCGCCACTCCTCGGGGGTGGTCTCCTCGAAGGGGCGCGACGGGTAGACGCCGGCGTTGTTGACCAGCACGTGCAGGGTGCCGAATTGGCCGATGAGGCGGTCCAACGCCCGCTGGATCTGGGCCTCGTCGGTGATGTCGCCGATCAACTCCACGTAGTCCAGGACCTTTTCGGCGGTCTCCGGCTGCGGGACGAGATCGAGTCCGGCGACCCGGTAGCCACGCCCGGCGAGCGCGACGGCGAACTCCTGCCCGAGGCCCTGCGCCGCTCCGGTCACCAGGGCGGTCCGCGTCTCCATGGGGCGAGTGTGACCATCCGTCAGGCACCCGGCAAGAGCGCATTCCACTCGCTGAAACGCCCTGGTTGCCGCTCGCGCCCGGCGGGCCCACCCTGCGTGACGACCCCAGCACCAGCCGTACGGGAGCCGTGCCCGATGACCGAGACCGAGCGTGCCGTGGACGACGCGGACGATGCGGACGACGCCGAGCGCGCCCGCGAACAGGGCGGCGGGCAGGGCCTGTTGGGGCCCTTCAGGCGCCGGTCGATGCCGTTCCCGCGCCGGTGGGTCCGGGACGAGTTCGGTGTGCTGCTCGTGCTGGGGCTGCTGATCGCCGGGATCGGCATCCCGTACCCGGACTTCCTGGACACGAACAACCTCCTCTCCACCGCCCACAACTCCGTCTACATCTCGCTGATGGCGTGCGGCATGGTCTTCGCGCTGTCGATGCGCGAGGTCGATCTGTCGGTCGGCGGCAGTTACGCGATGTGCCTGGTCGTCGGGGCGCTGCTGGTGCGGGACGGCACCCCGCCCTGGCTCGCGGTGCCGGTGATGCTGGTCACCGGGATCGTGCTGGGCGTGTTCAACGCGCTGGTGACGACGCTGCTGGCGCTGCCGTCGTTCATCGTCACGCTGGGCACGCTGATGCTGTTCCGGGGTGTCGGGCTGGCCCTCGCCGACGGCAAGCAGATCACCGATCTCCCGCTGAACGACTCGTTCTTCACGTTCGCGGGCGGTGATCCGGGCGGGGTGCCGTTCGCACTGTGGGTGCTGCTCGCGGTGATCGTCGTGCTGGCGGTCGTGCTGTCCCGGACGCGTTTCGGGGCCCGGGTGCGGGCGATCGGGTCCAACCCCGACGCCGCCGCCTTCAGCGGCATCCCGGTCGTCCGCACCCGTATCCAGGCGCTGGCCCTGTCCGGCCTCACCACGGCCTGCGCCGCCGCGCTCGCACTCGCCTTCTACGGCGCCGGAGATCCAACTCTGGGCCAGGGCTACGAGTTGCAGGCGATCGCCGCGTGCATCATCGGCGGCACTCCGCTGGCCGGGGGCCGCGGCTCGGTGGTCGGTGCGGTGGCCGGGGCGATGATCCTGTCGGTCGTCGCCTCCGGCCTGGTGTTCTTCGAAGTACCCATCAACTGGACGTCGTTCGCGACCGGCGGGGTGATCCTCGTCGCCGTCGCGGCCGACAGCGCGCTGCGCCGCACCGGACGCCGTCGCAAGTGACGTCACCCGTGGTCCGCCAAGTCCCCCTGGACCCAAGCCCCTTTCTACTCAAAGCCGCTCTGAGCTCCAAGTCCCCCTGTGGTCCAGCCTTTTGGAGGCCGTGATGCACCCCCGTTCGCGTACGTGGTCCGCGGCGCTCGGCGCCCTGGTCCTGCTGGCCGCCGCAGGCTGCGGCAGCGGTGGCTCCGGTGGCAGCGGCGGCCGACTGAAGATGGGGATCTCGGTCGCCAACATCTCCCTGAACTTCGCCCACGAGATGGTGCTCGGCGCGGAGAGCGCGGCGAGTCACGCGGGGAAGGTCGACTTCAAGGCCGTGGGACCGCCCAACACGGACGGCCCGGCGGAGGTGCAGTTGTTCCAGAACCTCACGGCGGTCGCCAAGGACGGCATCGTCCTGGAGAACCTCGACCCGCCGATCTTCACCCGGCCCGCAGCGCGCGCCGTCGACCAGGGCATCCCGATCGTCGCCCTGGACACCTCGCCCACCGACGGCAGCAAGGTCGACTTCTATGTGGGGAACGACAATTACGCGCTCGGCGAGCTGATGGCGAAGGAGGCGCTGAAGCGGCTGGGCGCCAATCCCAAGGGCCAGATAGTGATCGGTGTACCCAACCCGGGGACGCCGGTGCTCGACAACCGGGCCAAGGGCATCTCCGACACGTTCAAGAAGGAGGCGCCCGGCGTCAAGGTCCTGGGACCGTTCCAGACGTACAGCGACCCCGGCCAGAACTACAGCTCCTGGTCCGCCCAGGTGAACGCGCACCCGGACGCGCTCGCCTTCCTCGGCGTCGGTGACGCGGACAGCTACAACCTCGCCAAGATCAAGAAGGCGGAGCACGGCAAGTGGCTGACGGCCGGCTTCGACGTCGACCCGAAGACCCTGGACGCGGTGAAGGACGGCTCCAACTTCGTGACCATCGACCCGCAGCACTTCCTCAAGGGCTATCTGTCCACTGCGATGCTGATCGAGGCCGTGCGCGACAAGAAGGGGAAGCTGCCGGACGGTTGGTTCCTGTCCCCCGGTGGAGTCGTCGACTCGTCCAACATCGACGAGATCATCGCGCGGCAGAAGTCGGCGCAGGCAGCCTACGACTGGTACAAGCCGGCAATCGACAAGCTGCTCGGCGACGAGGCGGCCAACCTCAAGCCGCTGAAGAACGCGCGCTGAGATGGTGCACGACGACATCCTCGTGGCGGAGGAACTGGTCAAGTCCTACGGCGGGGTACGGGCGTTGGACGGTGCGTCGATCCGGCTGCGCGGCGGCGAGGTGCACGCGCTGGTCGGTGAGAACGGCGCCGGGAAGTCGACGCTGGTGCGCATCCTGTCGGGGACGCTGGGTGCGGACGGCGGGACGGTGCGGTCGGCCAAGGACACCCGGATCGCCGTCGTCTCCCAGGAGTTGAGCCTCTTCCCGGACCTCACCGTCCGCGAGAACCTCTTCCCGCAGCACCCGCCCCTGAGCCTTGGCCTGTTGGACCGGCGCGCCATGGACCGGGCGGCCCGGCCGGTCCTCGCGGAACTCGGCCTCGACGTGGACCCGCGCACCGAACTGGGTGAACTGTCGCTGGCCGACCAGCAGTTGACGGAGATCGCGCGCGCCCTGCTGCGCCGCCCGGGGCTGCTGATCCTCGACGAGCCCACGTCGGCGCTGCCGGCCGCCGCCGTCGACCGCCTCGAACGCGTCCTGCGCACACTGACCGACCGAGGGATCGCCGTCCTGTACGTCTCCCACTTCCTGGACGAGGTGATGCGCTTCGCGCGGCGGGTGACGGTCCTGCGGGACGGGCGGGTCGTCCTGGCGGGCGTGGAACGGTCCAAGGTCGACGTGCCGGAGCTGGTGTCGGCGATGCTGGGCGGCCGGCCGGAGCAATCGCCGCGCCGGGAAGGGTCGTTGGTGGACCGGCCGCCGCCCGTGGTGCTCTCCGGGGTGACCGTGCCGGGGCGGCTGGCCGATGTGACGTTCACCGTGCGGGCGGGTGAGGTGGTCGGGGTCGCGGGGCTTCAAGGTGCGGGCCATCTCGACGCGTTGGCGGTGGTGTGCGGGCGTGCGGCGGTCTCCGGGGGCCGGGTGGACGTCGGCGGCCGGGGGCTGCCGCGCTCGCTGCGGGGCGCGGTGCGCGCGGGTGTCGCCTTCGTGCCGAGCGACCGTAAGCGCTACGGGCTGATGGTGGACCGTACGGTGTGGGAGAACACCACGGCGGTCAGCTGGCTGGCCCTCGGCCGGGGCGGGATCGCTCCCGCCCGCTCCGAACTCGTGCGCCGCACCACCGAGTTGACCGGGCGGCTGCGGCTGCGCGGCGGGCCGTACGACCTGGTCGCCCGGCTGTCCGGCGGCAACCAGCAGAAGGTCGTCTTCGCGAAATGGCTCGCGACCGAGCCGAAGATCGTCGTCCTGGATGATCCGACCCGAGGTGTCGACGTCGGCGTACGCGCCGAAATGCACCGCATCGTCGGCGAGTTGGCGGCGGGCGGCGCGGCCGTCCTGATCGCCTCGACCGACCTCGCGGAGCTGACGGAGGTGTGCGACCGGGTGCTGGTGTTCGTGCGCGGGAAGGTCACCGAGGAGGTACGCGGGGAGCAACTGACCGAGCACGGGCTGGCGGTGGCGATGCAGCGGTCGGACGGTGCGTGGGTGACGGGGGCGGGCTCCGGCTCAGGGGCCGAGACAGGCTGACGGCAACACGGGCGCCGGGGACAACCCCGACTCAGGGGGCCGAGACGGGCTGACGGCGACGCGGGCGCCGGGGACAAGCCCCCACCCGGGGGGCCGAGACGAGCTGACAGCAACGCGGGTACCGGAGGCAGGCCCCCACCCGGGGGGAGCCGAGACGAGCTGACAGCAACGCGGGCGCCGGGGGCAGGCTCCGGCTCAGGGGCGAGACAGGCTGACGGCAACGAGGCAGGCCCCCACTCGGAGGGGCCGAGACAGGCTGACGGCGACGCGGGCGCCGGGGACAAGCCCCGACTCAGGGGACCGAGACGGGCTGACGGCGACGCGGGTTCGG
>NZ_BARG01000034.1 GCF_000376565.1 Streptomyces hokutonensis
CGGAATCGGGGCACCGGCGAAGGCCGCACTCGCCGAGGACACGGGCGCCGTCCCGGTCCCTGGTGCCGCCCGGACCTCGGCGGGAAACGCCGCCTGACAGGCACGGGCGCGGCCTGGCCGGGGGCAGGCTTCCGACATGTTCAGCATCTCGGCGTGCTCCACGGCCCAGATCCGCTCGCGTCCCTGTGCCGTGCCGAGAACCTGCTCGTGCGCGTCCGGGCCATACCAGCCCACAGGCGAGGCGCAGAGGACACCGCGCTCGGCAAGGAATCGATGACCGCGTCAGGATCCGGCTGGTCGGGAGCGGCCGGATGTATCGGGGATGCCGGGCACTTCGGGCATGGCTCTCTCCTCGCGGGGGTCGGCTGGAGGCACAGGTGACTGGGGAGCACGGGGAGTTGTGCATCCCGCGCGAGCGGAGGTGTTCCGTCGCGCAAGATCCGGACCATTCCCGGACCAAGTTGGCGGCAATCACCGACAGCACTCTCGTTTTGGCAGATCAACGCAGCCGCCACGCGTGTACCAGCAGCAGACGAAGAACCTCCTCGTGTCGTACTCGCCGAAGAAGCTGGGCTTCTTCTAGAGACACGCAAAAGGGCGTCCGGCTGGGAATTCCCAGCCGGACGCCCTTCTCTGTCATTGCTCAAGCAGCAGAGCGAAAGGACGGGGCGGGGCGAAGGTGCTGGGCGAGCCTTTCGACCGTGGTCGAAAGGTGTGACCGGAGTGCGGCGACCGCTCCAGACTCGGACGAACGGACTCAGCCGGTGAAACCGAGGGGGAGCACATGCGCAAGGAGAATCGGCCGGGCAGGGGCACGAAGGCCAGGAGGGTGGGCGCTCTGCTGGCGGCCACGGCGCTCACCGTGGGAGTCGCGGTGGCGACCGCGCCCTCCGCGGCTGCCGCCGGCCCGTGTTGGAACGACGGCTCCACCAAGTGGTGGTGCAACAACGTCTCCGGCGCACGGGTGTACGGCTGGGTCGGGAACAACCACATCTACCCGGACCCGAACACCGTCGTCGGTTACATGTACTCCAACCCGAGCTGGTTCTACTGCAAGGAGGACAACCAGGCATGGGTGGGCGGGCCGCACTCCACCCGCTGGGAGATGACGGTCGCGGACAATGGCCGGCTCGGCTTCATGAAGGACACGGCGATCTCCAGCGAGACGGACCCGCTCCCCGACTGCTGAAGGTGATCGGTGACGGCCGTGCGGCGCCACCAGCTGCTTTTCCATGGTCCACTTCTGCAACGCACACTGGAGCCACGTCACATGCGTACACGGAAGACCCTTGCTGTCCTGTTCAGTGCCACGGCACTGGCGCTGGGGCTCGGTACCACCACCGCGCCCAGCGCCTCGGCGGCATCCGGCTGCTGGTACAGCGGCAGCCACTGGTGGTGCAACAACCGCGCGGGTGCGCCGGTCTACGGCTACAAGGACCTCGCCCGCGACTACCCCGACTCCAGCCACGTCGTCGGGTACATGTACTCCAACCCCAGCTGGTTCAACTGCCGCTACGACGGCGGTCTGCCCAACGAGTACGTGGGTGGTCCACACCCCTACCGCTGGGAGTGGACCGAGGCCGACAACGGCCAGTGGGGCTGGATGAAGGACACGGCCATCAGCAGCGAGACCAACACGCTGCCGGCCTGCTGGTAGCCGGCCACCGACAACACACGGGGAGAGAGATGAAGTTCAGCAAGCGTGCCCTGACGGCCCTGACGGCGGCCGCGTTCTCCGCCGCCCTCACGGTGGCGGCGGCGCCGTCCTCGTCCGCGGCCTCCGGCTGCCGGTACTCCGGCGGCGAGTGGGGCTACATGAAGGACACGTCCATCTCCAGCGAGACGAACCCGCTGCCCGCGTGCTGACGACGGCCCAGGACCTCAGCAGACGGGGACGTCGGGCAGTCTGTCGTCCGGGTAGTCGATGTAGATGTTGGTGATGTAGCCGCCGTACAGGGGGAGATAGGCCCACCAGTCGTTCGTGTACTGCCCGACGGTGACCTCCTCGCCCTGCTTCTGGCAGCCGATCAGCGCGTCGACCCCGGCGGGCAGCCGGGTGAGAGCCTGCGAGCCGGTGGTCGTGTCGGCGCGCACCTGGACGTGGGAGCCCCAGGTGCCGTACCACGAGCCGGAGCGGGGGACGGCGCCGGGGATGTTCAGTGAACGCACCAGCGTGTCGAGGGCGCTGTACGCGGCGCCGAACGGGGTGCCCTGCGGGTGCAGGGTGAAGACGGCGACAATCGAACGGTCACCCGCGCCCGCGGTTCCCGTGGTGTGCAGTGCGGGCCGGGCCAGGTCGACCACCGCGCCGGGTGCGGTCGTGACCCGTCGGCCGGCGGCCGAGGTCGTCGTGTCGGCGCAGTCGCTGCTCTCCCCGAAGCCGGACCAGCCCTGCTTGACCGCCCACGGCTGCTGGAACGACGCCGGGATGCCGAACCGCTGGTCGAAACCGTCGACGCCGCACCGGGTGGAGGCGCGGAGGTCACCCATGACGATGTCCCGCAGCGCGGCGGGCGCGCTGTCCAGGATCCAGCGGTAGATCCGCACGGTGTCGGCCGCCGACAGGGCCGTGTAGCCCCAGTAGCCGGGGTAGTCCGCCGGCGGGCCTGCGGTGTCCGTCAGCCCCAGGCGGGGGATCATCCGGTCGATGACCGCCGAGCCGCCGTCCTGGGTCCAGTAGAAGTCCGCCGCGGAATCGTCGCTGGAGCGCAGCATGCTGTCGAGGCGGGCCCGGTCGTCCGACGGCAGGCCGTAGCCGGGGCCGCGGTCCCACAGGTGGTCCATGGCGATCAGAAGCTTCACCACCGAGGCGGAACGGAACTGCGTGTGGACGTTGGACTGCTCGGTGAACGTCCCTGTCCGGCGGTCGTACACGGCGATTCCGGCGGTGACGCCCGGCGGTACGTTCACCGAGGCCGTGCGCGGGGTGGTGGGTGAGGGTGTCTGGGCGCGGGTGGGTGCCGCCGTGGCGAACAGGGCGGCCATCAGGACCGACCAGGCCGCCACGAGGGCGAATCCGCCTCGCGGTCCGTGTGACGAGAAGGGTGACATGAACGACTCCCTGGCTCGGACGGGGCCGAAGCGGAACGCGTCGGGGCCGGCCACCGTCGGAGGGGCCGGCCACGACACGTGTGTCAGCAGTTGCGGACGGACCAGACGGGGTTCCAGTCCTGGTCGCCCACCTGCGGCGGGGAGAAGGCGCGCAGCACGTTCCCGTTGGCGTCGTAGAGGTAGGAAGTGACCGACCCGGTCTGCTTGTTGAGGTAGTAGCCGTTTCCGTACCAGTTGGACAGGTAGTAACGGTTGCAGTTGTAGAGGTAGAAGATCTTCCACTTGGACACGGTCGGATCCCACACCTCGAGGCAGAGGTTCCCCGGTCCACAGGTGAACGTCTGGTCGTCCGTGCGGTAGCTGACGGTGGTGGACGGAGAGATCGTCGGGGAGACGGCGGCCGCGGCCTGTACGTGGTCACTGGTACGAGGGCCGGAGGCGGTTGCCGCCTGCGCCGGACCGGTGGCGAGGACGGCCATCAGCATGCCGACCACCACGCCGATGATGCCGAGCAGCGAGCGCTTCGCGCGCATGGATGAGACCTCCGTCGAGACGGCAGCGGGACATCTGGGACAGCGGCACGGAACGTGCCCTGACGGCGACGATCGCCGATCGCGCGGGCCCGGCAGAAGCCTTTCGAACCTCCTCGAAAGGCAGCTGTCACCGTGGTGCGGCCCCGCACGATGGCCGTGCGCGACCCCGGCCCGGTCATCGGACCGGGGACAACCACGACGCGAGCATGCGCGAACACCGCCATGCCGGACGGGAGACGGCCGAACCGTGCCTACCAAGCGCTCACTTGTCGGACTGTGCGCCGCCCTCGCGATGGGGGCGGCCCTCCTCGCCACCGGAACCGCGCAGGCCACCCCGGCCTCGCACGACACCCTCCACGGTCACGTCATGACCATGCCCGCAGCGCCGAAGACGGCCCGCCCCGCGTCGCTCCTGGCCGCGGCCCCCTCCACTTCTCCGGCCGTCCGCACGGCCTACGCCGGTGCCGGCGGGGGCGTGTACTGCCAGAGCGGCTACTTCTGCGCCTCGGTCTGGGACCCGACGGCCGGCAAGTTCAAGATCTTCTTCTTCTACTCCTGCAACCGCTACACCCTCTCGAACTGGATCGACTGGGCCGAGGCCCAGAACAGCCAGACCGGAGGTGCCGTCGCCAGTCTCTACGGCTCCGGAGGCGGTCTGCTGCAGACCGTCCCGGCCGACAACGCGGTCTACGCCGTCAACTGGTCACCGGTGTACTCGATCCGCAACTGCTGATACGAACCGGCCCTCCCGGTGGGTCGCCACCAGTTCTCCGTCCGGCAGGACGGTGAGCTGGTAGCCGGCACTGGGCAGGGCGATGCCCACGGCCCGCGCCCCTTCGGACGTGGTGCGGGCACGGCCACGTGCCGCCTGGACCAGCACGGTGGCCTGCGCCGGCAGAAGTAGGAGGACAGAAGCAGCAGAGCGCGGACCCCGCCGTCCAGGAGGGAGCGGGTCCGCAGGTCGACCTCGTCCTGCACGGCCCTGTGCGAGGGCAGCGGGCAGGCCCCGTCCGAGACGGACGGGGTGAGGAAGTCGGGGATGTAGCCGACGGCGGGACGAGCATCCCCAGCACGCGCAGCGCACGGCGCGCCTCCAGGTCACCCACCGTCCGCTCGAGGACGCCGCGGCGCCACGCCCCGAACTCGAGCGGCGTGAAGTGGCGAGCGCACTTTGGTCGGCTGCGCCGTCGCTACCGGCGGACCCGACCGCTCACGCCGACGACTGAGAACGGGCATTGTCCTGTTCCGCAACCGCCGTGGCTGAAAATGTGTCTCTCAACGCAATGGTCCAGCCGCTTCGGGAGTTGGCCAGGTACGGCGGCACGCTGTCTGGGGGGATGACGTGAGCACATGGGTGGTGCCCGGATACACCGAGTCTCTCGAGCTCGGATCGGGTGCGAGCGGTCGCGTCGTGCTGGCCGTGCACGCGGACACCGGCGTACGGGTCGCGGTGAAGTACCTCAGCGAGTCCCTGCGCACGCGGCCCGGTTTCGTGCACGATTTCCGGGCGGAGGCGCGCCTGCTCGGCGGACTGCAGAGCCTGTACGTGACCGGCCTGTACGAGTACGTGGAGAGCCCGCAGGGCGCCGCCATCGTCATGGAATTGGTGGACGGTGTCTCGTTGCGGACGCTGCTGACCCGTCAGGGGCGACTCGATCCCGAGGCCGCGCTCGTCCTTCTCAAGGGATCGCTGCTCGGTCTCGCCGACGCGCACCGCGTCGGCGTCGTCCACCGCGACTACAAGCCGGAGAACGTCCTGGTCGAGACGGACGGATCGTCCAAGCTCGTCGACTTCGGTATCGCGGTGGACGCCGGCACCAGCGCGGGTGTGGCCGGAACCCCGTCCTACATGGCTCCCGAGCAGTGGACCGGCGCCCCCGCCTCGTGCGCCGCGGACGTGTACGCGGCCACGGCCACCTTCTTCGAGTGCCTGACGGGGCACAAGCCGTACTCGGGCGACAACATCGCCGAACTGGCCCTGCAGCACGTCGATGCCCCCGTCCCTGTGGAGGAGGTCCCCGCGGCGGTGCGCGAACTGGTCCGTCGCGGTCTGGCCAAGGAACCGGACCAACGCCCTGCACAGGCCGAGGCGTTCGTGACGGAACTGGAAGCGATCGCCGGCGCCGCATACGGGGCCGACTGGGAGGAACGCGGCCGCGCCCGGCTCGCCGCCCTGGTGGCCCTCCTGGCGCTGTTGCTGCCCTCGGCTCGCTCCCCCCGATCCACCACGGACACCGCACGTACGGTCCTGAGCCAGGGACCACGCCACGACTGGGCCCGGTCATGGCGACCCGGCCGACCCGGCATGCTCGTCTCGGCTGCCGTCGTACTCCTGGGCCTCCTGCTCACCTACGGAATGCAGCACGCTTCGGCAGGCGCCGCCGAGCGGACCGCCGATGCCCTGGCCACCACCACGGCCCGGGCCGGCACCGAAGCGGCGCCGCCCACCATCTCGCCCACGCCGCCCACCCCGTCAGGTGACCTGTCGCCGACACCCGGTGTCTCCCCCTCGGGCCCGTCGACCACCCCGACCGGTCAACCTTCCGCCTCCGCCACCGGCTCACCCACGCAGCCGACGACGCCCGGCGAGGCGACCACGTCCACGCCGGCGACACCCACGACGGCCTCTTCCACCCCGCCTGTCGCTCCCGCCGTCAAGAACGTCGCGGTATCGGCCTTCAGCCAGACGGGCCCCACGACCTCCACCGCGACCGTCACCGTCACCACGGACGGCAGCGGGCCGATCTCCGTCACCGTCTCGTGGTTCACGAACACGGCGAGCGGAGGGGCCGGCTCGCCCGACGGTGCGTCCCAGACCTTCGAGCGCAGCGGATCCACCCAGTACACGATCACCGTCGACCACACCTTCCAGAACGACGGCTGCTACTGGACGGTCCAGGCCACGACCACTCCGGCACCGGCCTCCGGCGGCGCCTCGCAGCAGATCCTGACCAGGCAGTGTGAGATCCGATGACTGCTCAGAGCGACGACACGCCCACGCCGGCGGTGAAGGCCGAAGAGCCCACGCGGGCGCTCGCACCCGCCGACGCGCACAGCACCACACTCCATCTCGGGCCCACCGAAGGCCACGTCCCCGACGCCCGGACCTCCAACCCCGACAGCGAGTACAGCGCCACCGTGCTGGCCAGCCACTGGATCCAGCGCCCCGAAACGGACGACACCCTCGTCGAACCGGTCCCGGCGAGCGTTTCCCCGACCCGGCCCGACCGCGTCGAGGGCAGCGTGCTGCGTTTCGGGCCCGGAGTGACGGCCGCCGTCGCGCACCGCACCGTCCAGACGCTTCCCGCCACGTCGTCGGCTCCCGCGCCCTCCGGTCGGAGGCTGCGCAAGAACGCTCTGCCGACGCTGCTGGTGGTAGCCCTCCTCGTCCTCCTGGCCTGGCAGCGCTTCGGGCAGTCCATGGCGGTCACCCAGGTTGCCGTCACGGCGAGACCGACGGTTCTGGGATGCGACGGCACCGCGGACATCATCGGTCTGGTCACCACCAACGGCCGTCCCGGCACCCTCTCCTACCGATGGGTCCGAAGCGACGGCACCGCGTCCGACGTCCTGCACGAGGTGATGGTCCGGGGCGAGCGACACGCACGCCTGCACCTTCGATGGACCTACCAGGGACCGGGCCACCGTGCAGCGCGTGCGGAACTGCACATCCTGTCTCCCGGCCACCGGACGACCGCCACCCACTTCTCGTACGACTGCCCCTGACGGCCGACCGGGATCGTCGACGGACTCCGCCCTGACGGAGCAGACAACTCACGATTCAAACCTTGACGTGCGCCGCCATCACAGGGCAGCGAGTCTGTTGAGCAGCCGGCCGAGCTCCGCGGGCCCCTGGATGTGGGCCAAGTGGCCCTGCCCCGGAAGTTCGTGGACTCGGGCGGGCGCGACGTGCTGTCGTACGGCGTCGAAGGACGTTCCGTACGGAGCCGTTCCGCGATTGAACTGGCCGATGATCAGGTCGACTTGGGCTGCCTGTCGCGCGAGCGCAGCGGGCGGCGGGGCCGTGTTGAGCGCGTCGAGTTCGGCGTAGAGCGGTCCGCTCAGGCGGCGCAGGGTCGCCCAACCGTCACGATCGGTCCGGAGCTCCTCGACGTGTGCGGCGGAGAAGCCGGAGATCTGCCGGTTGACGATCTCGACGCAGCGGTCCCAGTCCGCCTGCTTCTCCGCGCTCTTCAGGTCAGGCAGCGCCTCGCGTCCGAACGGCCGCATCACCGGCTCGTAGGCGATCACCTGGGGAATCGGACGATCGTTGGCAGCGAGCAAGGCGATCAGGCCGCCGTAGCTCCAGCCGAAGAGCGCCCTCGTGCCGGTGAACTCGTCGAGGACCACGCCGAGGTCCTCGACCTCTGTCTGCAGTGAGTACGACGTGGTCAACGGCCCCGAGGCGGCGCGGCCCCGGCGGTTCACGACCACCACCGAGGGCCAGGCGTCGACGGTGCCCGCGACGCGGCGCCACGCGTGCGCGTCGCTCATCACGCCCGGGACGACGACAAGGCCCGGGGCGTCCGGCTCGCCGTACCCATCGACCGTGATCCAACTGCTCCCGCCGACCGACAGCTTCTTCTGAATCGTTCGCTCCATAAATCAATTAAATCAATTATGGAGCGAACGATCTACAATGCGAGCGTGACCGAACGCAGCCGTGGACGACCACGGGCCTTCGACCGCGACCGCGCGGTTCTGGACGCCGCCCGCCTCTTCTGGCGGCGCGGCTACTCCGGTACCTCGACCCGCGCCCTGACCGCGGCCCTCGGGCTCTCCACCTCCAGCCTCTACGCCGCGTTCGGCAGCAAGGCCGGACTGTTCGAGGAAGCGGTGCGGACCTATGCCGAGCGCTATCGCGAGATCTACCAGCAGGCCGTCGCCGAGAAGGACGTCCGGACCGTCTTCGAACGCGTCCTCGTCGACTCGGTCCACGAGTTCACCCAGCCCGGTGACACACATCCCGGGTGTCTGATCAGCAGCTCCGTCATGACCGACAGCACGAGCACCCTCGACACCAGCGCCTACGTCGCCGAACTGCACAGCTCGAACGAGCGGGCCCTCCTTGTACGCATCGAACAAGCGGTCCGGGACGAGCAGCTGGCCGTCGGCACCGACGCGGCGGCCTTGACCGGGCTCGTCCAATCCCTCTGGCACGGATTGTCCGTCCGGTCCAACGGCGACACGTCTCGCGAGGATCTGCTCGCGACGGCGCGACTCGCCCATCAGTTGATCTGCCGGCAACTGGCGCCGGCGGCGGGGTTCTCCGGCCGCCTCTGAGCCTGTTCCGGCATCGCCGCAGGTGACAGTGGTAACGGTGCTCATTGCAGTCTTTGGAGAAACCCTCCGCGGCGCGGTTGACTTGCCCTCCGCCGACGCAATACCGCGACCCTGGGAGCTCCCGTGTCCGACCATCACGACCACGAGCACGGCGGCCACGACCACGACAGCGGCGGCGGTCACTCCGGCCACTCCCACGGGGTGTCCGCGGACGCCGACCGGCGCTGGCTGACGATCGCCCTGGTGCTGATCAGCGTGTTCATGCTGGCCGAGGTCGTGGTCGGGGTCGCGGCCAACTCGCTGGCGCTGATCTCGGACGCCGCGCACATGCTCACCGACGTCGCCTCCATCGTGCTGGCGCTGATCGCGATGCGACTGGCGGCCCGCCCCGCGAAGGGGCACTTCACCTACGGCCTCAAGCGCGTGGAGATCCTGTCCGCGCAGGCCAACGGCCTGACCCTGCTGCTGCTTTCGATCTGGCTGGCCTACGAGGCGGTACGTCGGCTCGTCTCACCGCCGGAGGTCACCGGCGGCCTGGTCCTCGTCACCGCCCTGATCGGAGTGGTGGTCAACCTGGTGGCCACCTGGTGCATCTCCAGGGCCAACCGCACCTCGCTGAACGTCGAGGGCACCTACCAGCACATCCTCACCGACCTGTTCGGCTTCATCGCCACCGCCGTCGCCGGAGCCGTCGTCCTCACCACAGGCTTCGCCCGCGCGGACGCGATCGCCTCCCTGCTCGTGGTCGTCCTGATGCTCAAGGCCGGCTACGGCCTGGTCCGCGACTCCGGACGAATCTTCCTCGAGGCCGCGCCCGCCGGGATCGACCCGGACGTCCTCGGGGACCGCCTGGCCGCACAGGACACCGTGGTCGAGGTGCACGACCTGCACGTCTGGACGATCACCTCCGGCCAGAGCGCCCTGTCCGCCCACGTCCTGGTCGAGCCGGGCGGCGACTGCCACGCCGTGCGCCGCGGCCTGCAGAAGATGCTCCTGGACGAGTACCGCATCGGCCACGCCACGCTGCAGGTCGACCACCTGGGCGAGGACACGCCCGACCTTCTCCAGATCACCAGCGCCACCGCCGACGACCGGGACGCGCACTGCGACGACGCCCACGGCCCCGTCCACCGCCCCGGCCCCCACGACCACTGAGCCACCGACGGCCCACCCGCCAGTACAGGATTTCCTGAATTCAGGATTTCCTGTACCGTCATCGTGTGCTGACTCTCGCCTCCGAGGTCGAGGTCCTGGCCCGTTTCGGCCGTGCCCTCGCCGACCCGATCCGCTGCCGTCTGCTGCTCGCCCTGCGCGAGGCCCCGGCCCACCCCTCCGATCTGGCCGAGGAGTTGGGCATCTCGCGGACCCGGCTCTCCAACCACCTGGCGTGTCTGCGCGACTGCGGTCTCGTCGTCGCCGTGCCGGTCGGCCGCCGTACCCGCTACGAGCTCGCCGATCCCCGCCTCGGCCACGCACTGCAGGACCTGCGCACGGCGGTGCTGGCGGTGGAGAGCGACCGCACCTGCCCGGACGCCGACGCGAAGGGCTGCTGCTGATGAGCGCCGGGACACCCCTGGCCCCGCCGGGCCCGTCCCCGGTCCGCCGCGACGAACTCGCCCGCCGCATACGGCTGTTGGTGGGCGCGACCATCGCCTACAACGTCGTCGAGGCCGTCGTGGCCCTGACCGCCGGGACCGCCGCCTCGTCCAGCGCGCTCATCGGCTTCGGCCTCGACTCGGTGGTGGAGGTGTCCTCGGCGGCGGCGGTCGCCTGGCAGTTCTCCGCGGCCGACCACGCGGTGCGCGAGGCCAGGGAGGCGCGGGCACTGCGGATCATCGCCCTCTCGTTCTTCGCCCTGGCGGTCTACGTCGCTGTGGAGTCGGTGCGTGCCTTTGCCGGGGTCGGCGAGGCGGACCGTTCGTACGTCGGTATCGTCCTGGCCGCGGTGTCGCTCGCAGTGATGCCGTTCCTGTCCGCCGCCCAGCGCCGGGCCGGGCGCGAACTGGGTTCGGCCTCGGCGGTCGCCGACTCCAAGCAGACCCTGTTGTGCACCTACCTGTCGGCGGTGCTGCTGGCCGGCCTGATCGCCAACGCCGTCCTCGGCTGGTCCTGGGCCGACCCGGCCGCCGCCCTGGTGATCGCGGCCGTAGCGGTCAAAGAAGGCCGCGACGCCTGGCAGGGCAAGGGGTGCTGCGCTCCAACCACCGCCGCCGTACTGCCCGTTGAGGCCTCGGCGGACCCGTGCGGCTGCCGGCCGGGCTGCGCGTGCTGTGCGTGACCGGGACCCGGCGGCGGACCACGGCCCGACGCGGTCGAGGGCTCGTACGGATCAAAATGGCATCCTGGCCCGCATGGCCGAACCGATCGACGCTCCGCTCGCCGATGCCCAACTGACCGCCTTCGTCCAGGCTGTTCGGGAGGACCCCGGGCCCCCCGCCCGGGCCGTGGGCGCGGTGGAGCTGCGTCGCGCGCAGCGACTCCGTGCCGAAGTCCGGCCTCCGGGGCCCGAGATGGCGCACGTCGAGGATCTGACGGTCGGGTCGGCCGGCGTGGGGGCCCGCCTCTACCGGCCTTCGACGGGAGACGGGCCGCTCGTGGTGTTCCTTCACGGCGGAATGTGGACGATCGGCGATCTGGAGTCGCACGACCGGGCATGCCGACGACTGGCGCACGGGTCCCGGACGGCTGTGCTGAGCGTCGACTTCCGGCGGGCTCCGGAGCACCCGTGGCCGGCCGCCGTGGACGACAGCGTGGATGCGATCCGTTGGGCGGCGGCCGGCAGGGTTGCCGGGACTGCGGGCCCGATCGTCGTCATGGGCGACAGTTCCGGCGGGAACCTCGCCGCGCTCGCCTGTCTGCGTCTGCGCGACGAGGGCGGACCGCCGCCTGCCGCCCAGGTCCTGCTGTACCCCAACACCGATCTGACGCTCTCGTGTCCCAGCACGCGGTCGAAGGCCACGGACTGGGGCCTGACGACCGACGACGTCGCGTGGGGTGCCGAGCAGTGGGTCCCCGACCCGTCGCGGCGCGCCGATCCCGAGGTCAGCCCGCTGCACGCCGTCGACCTCGGCGGGCTGCCGCCCGCCGTTGTCGTCACCGCCGAGCACGATCCACTGCGGGACGAGGGCGACGCCTATGCCGCTCGGCTGGCCGCCGCGGACGTTCCCGTCAGACACCGGTGCGAGGCCGGGATGGTCCACGGATTCCTCACCCTCGACACCCTTTCACCGGCCGCCGCGGCAGCGGGAGAGCGGGTCTTCGCCGACGTCACCGACATGCTCGGCCGTCACGTCCGCTGACGCCTCGTCGAGCAGTGGCCGCCTATCCGCGATCCGCACCGACTTCGGTGGTGTCACTCGTGTCGTCCCGGGTTTCGGGTTTTGTGTAGAGGACCTCGCGGACCTGTTCCGCCGCGCGGAGGATGCTCTCGCTGATGAAGTCGCTGAAGCGGGCGATGTTCTCCAGGCGGGCGGCGGCCGGGCTCTCGCGGCCCAGGACACCGACACCCTGCCGTGCGATGTCGGCGACCTGGGCGATGCCACGTGCGCTGGCGATCGTCGACCGGTACCAGACGCCGTCGTCGACGTAGTAGCGCTCGCGCCGGCGTTCGTCCCGTGACCGGCTGACGAGGCCCTGCTCCTCGAGGAACGCGATCGCCTTGGAGACGGAGGCCGCGCTGACCCCCAGACGCCGGACGAGTTCGGACGCCGTGAGGCTTCCGGCGTCGGCGATGAAGAGGCAGGTCAGCACCCGGGCCGTCATCCTGGGCAGGCCCTGTTGCATCAGGAGGGTGGTGAACGCCTCCTCGTACTCGCGCACCGCCTCGTCGTCGCGCCCCCGCACCGGCACCCCTTGCCCCGGGGGCGGGGTGTGCTTGCGCCGGTGGGCGCGGCGCTCGGTGGCGCGGTGGGCCAGGTCGGCGCGGTAGGTGGTGGGGCCGCCGTTGCGCATCACCTCACGGGTGATCGTCGAGGTCGGGCGGTCGAGGCGGCGGGCGATCTCGGCGTACGGGAGGCTGTCGGCCAGTCCCAGCGCGATCTGCTGACGTTCCTGCTGGGTGAGCCTGCCTCCCGGCATCGCGGTCTCCTCGGTGGTTCTTCGTGGCGGTCCCTGGTCGCCTCACCATAGCGTTCAGCCTTCATCCATTGCAATGAATGAGCCGCCCCCCGTTGCATTATCCCCAAGCCCGTTGCAACGATATATAGGCTTTGAACTGCGACGATAAAGATCTTGCGCAACAAGTTCGTTGTCGAATCACGAAAGGCAACGTAGCGTTTCCGGTGTCAGAAAACGACGAACCGACACCCGGAGAACACCATGCAGAAGTTCGACACCTCCACCCCGATCTCCGTCGTCCTGGACATCCCGGCCGGACGCGTCCAGTTCATCGCCGCCGACCGGGCCGACGCCACCGTCGAGGTCCTGCCCGCCGACCCGGCCAAGAGCCGCGACGCCAAGACCGCCGAGCGGACGGAGGTCGCCTACGCCGACGGGGTCCTGCGCATCACGACCCAGGCCCCGGACAGCCGGCTCTTCGGCCCCTCCGGATCCCTGGAGGTCACGGTCCAGCTGCCCGCCGGCTCCCGTGTCGAGGCCACGGCCGCCGGTGCCGAGCTCCGTGGCGTCGGACGTCTCGGTGACGTCGTCTTCGAGGGCGCGTACCGCCGGATCAGGATCGACGAGGCCGCGAGCGTCCGGCTCACCGCGGTCGACGGCGATGTCGAGGTCGGCCGGCTGGGCGGTCCCGCCGAGATCAGCACCGCGCGGGGTGACATCCGGATCGCCGAGGCCGTGCGCGGCACGGTCGTGCTCCGCACCCAGTCCGGTGACATCTCGGTCGGCGCCGCCACCGGCGTCTCGGCCGCCCTGGAGGCCGACACCGGCTACGGCCGTGTCAGCAACTCCCTCAAGAACGACGGCACCACCGCACTCGACATCCGCGCCACCACCTCTCGCGGCGACATCACCGCCCGCAGCCTCTGAACGAACAGCAGCAGGAAACCGCCGTACCAGAAGCTCCCACGCGACCAGGAGGAACAGAACATGACGAAGAACAGCACTTCCTCGGCCGGTTCGAAGTGGACCGGCATGGTGCCGGTCGACGACACGGCCCTGGCCGTCACCGACACCGACGGTCCCGGAATCCCGGTGGTCTATCTCAACGGCCAGTTCGCCACCCAGGGGTACTGGGGGCGGGTCATCGCCGAACTGGGCGCGGAATGGCGGCACATCACCTACGACGAGCGGGCCCGCGGCAGGAAGTCGAAGCGGTCCGCGGACTACTCCTTCGAGGCCGCCGTCCGTGATGTCGACGCCGTCCTCGCGGCCCGCGGGGTGGAACGGGCGCTGGTGGTGGGCTGGTCCTACGGGGCGTTCGTCGGGGCGCACTGGGTCGCGCGCAATCCGGAGCGTGCGCTGGGCGCGGTCCTGGTCGAGGGCGCGCAGCCGCACGACTGGCTAGACGAGGCCATGGAGCAGCGGATCCGGAAGACCTTCCGGCGGCTGAACCTCTTCATGCCGCTGCTGCGCCCCACGGGCCTGACCCCGCGGATGAACGCCGAGCAGATGGCGGACAGCAACATCGAGCTCGGCAGGATCGCCCGCGCGCGGGAGTTGGGCCCCGTCCTGGACAGCATCACCGTCCCCGCGCGGTACGTCGTCGCTTCGGGGGCGTCCCTCGGAAGCAAGGGCGACGAGCAGGAGTTGATCCGCGCCAGCCTGGACGGAGTGGTCGCCCGCAACGCGAACATCGGGATCAGCGCGAAGGTCGCCAGCAATCACGACGCCATCCTCAAGAAGGACGCCCCGGCCGTCGCCGACGCCGTGCGCGAGGTGGCCGGCCTCGACCGCGACCGGCGCTGAAACGCACGGTCTCCACACCGGTCCCGACCCGCCGCTACACCTCGATGTGCCAGCCCATGATGACCGTACGGTCGCGGGGCAGTCCGAAGTGTTCGGCGGCGTCGGCCGTGATGTGGGAGGTGGCGATGAACAGCCGTTTGCGCCAGGGCGCCATCGTCGGTGCCGGGCCGCGCCGGAGCTCGATCGTCGACAGGAAGTACGACGCCTCGTCGAGCAGCAGCGGGCCCTCCGTGTCGGCCGGGTCGAGCAGCGCCAGTGTGCCGGGGACGTCCGGGGTCTCCATGTAGCCGAAGCGGGCGGTGACGTGGACGATGCCGTCGTCGGCGTAGCCGAGGCCGTCGACGACGATCCGGCGGTCGGCCGGGACGCGGGGCACGGGCTCGGTCTCGATGGAGAGGATCACGACCTGTTCGTGCCGCACATGGTTGCGTTCCACGTTGGCCCGCATGGCGAGCGGTGCCGTCTGCTTGCCCCGGTTGAGGAACACCGCCGTGCCGGGGACCTGGAGCACCGGCCGTTCCCCGCTGCGGAGTTGGTCGACGAACTCGCGCAAGGAGCCCTCGTGTTCGGCGCGTTCCGCGGTGACGACCTCACGGCCGCGCTGCCAGGTCGTCATGACGGTGAACGCGGTGACGCCGATCAGCAGCGGCAGCCACGCGCCGTGCACGAGCTTGGTCAGGTTGGCCGCCACGAACAGCAGGTCGACGGAGAGCAGCAGGGTCGCGCCGGTGGCGATCAGCCACACCGGAGTGCCCCATTTCGCGCGGGCGACGTAGAAGAACAGCAGGGTGGTGATGGTGATGGTGCCGGTGACCGCCATGCCGAACGCGAAGGCCAGCGCCGCGGAGCTGCGGAACGCGAAGACCAGGGTGAGGACCGAGACCATCAGCAGCCAGTTGATCCAGGGGACGTAGATCTGCCCGATGGTGGACTCGGAGGTGTGCGCGATCCGCAGCCTCGGCAGATAGCCGAGCTGGGCCGCCTGCGAGGCGACCGAGTAGGCGCCGGTGATCACCGCCTGGGAGGCGATCACAGTGGCCGCCGTGGCGAGCAGGACCATCGGCCACCGTCCCCAGTGGGGCACGAGGAGGAAGAACGGGCTGCTGATGTTGGCGGAGTCGTCGAGGATCAGGGCGCCCTGGCCGAAGTAGCTGAGGATGCAGGCGGGGAAGACGAGGAACAGCCAGCCGCGCGTGATGGCCCGGCGGCCGAAGTGCCCCATGTCCGCGTAGAGCGCCTCCGCGCCGGTGACCGCGAGCACGACCGCGGCGAGCGCGAAGAAGGCGGTGCCGAAGTGGCCGAAGAGGAAGCCCAGCGCGTAACTCGGCCACAGCGCGCGGAGGATGGCCGGGTGATCGACGATGCCGACGACGCCGCACGCGCCGATGGCCGTGAACCAGAGGATCATGATCGGCCCGAACACCCGCCCCACCGCGGCGGTTCCGCGCCGCTGCACCAGGAACAGCACCACGATGATCACCGCGGTGATCGGCACGACCGCGTCGTCCAGCGACGGTTCGACGACCTTGAGCCCCTCGACCGCCGACAGCACCGAGATCGCCGGCGTGATCATGCTGTCGCCGAAGAACAGCGAAGCGCCGAAGATGCCGAGTCCGGCCAGGATTACGGTAGTTCGCCCGCCGTGCTGCGAACCCCACCGTCGCAGCAGGGTGATCAGCGCCATGATGCCGCCCTCGCCCTCGTTGTCGGCGCGCATCGCCAGCAGCACATAGGTCACCGTGACGATGACGGTCACCGACCAGAACACCAGCGACACCACCCCGTACACGTTCTGGGTGCTGACCGGGACCGGGTGCGGGTCGCTCGGGCTGAACACGGTCTGGAGGGTGTAGATCGGGCTGGTCCCGATGTCCCCGAAGACGACGCCGAGCGCGCCGATCACGACCGCGAGCCGCACCGTGTCCCGCGCGCTCCCGTGCCGGGTCTCCGACGGCCCCGCCGCGGACGCCTCGCCCGCCTCGACCCCCTGCCGGCCATCGGCCATGGTGATCCTCCTCCTCGCGGACCGCGGTGCGGCCGGGGCCAGTGCGTCGGAGCGGACACTACCGAGGCACCGGCGCAATCACCCGTAGGTGTGGCCTGCTCCGCCTTGCATCGTGTCGGCGCCCGAGGTCGCATCAACGCTGACCGGCAGAGCGGGTGGGGTCTGCCCGGCCTTGGCCGTCGGGGTCGGGGCGGGGGTGTCTTTCGATCCCCTTCTGGGGACGCGCGGGTGGCTCTACGCTCAAGGGCACGGAGCAGAGGGCGAAGCCCCTCGTACGGACTGCCGGGGGACTACGTGACGGTGCCGACGCTGATCTTGCTGGGGGCGGCGGGTGGCGTGCTGCGCGGACTGCTCGATGTCTACACCCGGTTTCTCGACTGGCAGTCGGACCGCCGTGCCCACCGGCGATTATCGCCGGGGCAGGAGAGTGAGCCACCACGGTTCCAGCAGTACTTCGACCCGGTCGGCGATCCGGTCGCCGCGGTGGTCCACAGCGGCATGGGGGCCGGCGCCGCAGTGTTGTTCGGTACGACGGGACAGATCAGCGGAGCGTACGCGGCCATCGTCGTCGGGATCTCCGCACCGGTCATCCTGACGCAGCTCAGCCGCGTCCAGTCGGTGAGCGACGCGCTCACCGCGGGCCCTCCCCCAGGCATTGCCTCCGACGGCGCGACGACGGAACTCGTACCACGCCGCGATCCGGTCGCTCCCGAGCTCTCGACGACGTCCACAACGCCCGGTTCCCCTGTGGTCGCGCAGCCCCAACTCCAGGTGCCGACACGGGCGTCCGCGCACACCGGCGAGTTCCCGTCGCCGATCCGTGCCGAGACACGAGGAGACGGCCTCCAGGCGCAGTCGAACGGCCGGCCGGCGGATACCGTGAACGAACCGGCGGCCGGGCTTACCGGCCCCGATGTGCCGCCGCTGCCTCACACCCGGTCTCTCGGAGAGGAGGGGACGACGTGACGGTTCGCCCCTCCTGGCCGACGCGGGTGGTCGCCAGTGTGCTGGGTGTCAGCCGCCCGGGACGCATCCCGCCGACGGTGGAACAGCAGCGCAGCCTCCCGCTCCGCCGCCGCCTGCTCGCCTCGGTTCTCGGCATCCGCGTACGCCCTGGCCGTCCGCAGGCCCCCACCGCACCGACCGCGGCCCCGACGCCCAGCGGCGCCGTCACCCAGGTCCGGGAAACTCCCGTACCCGACAACCCTCTTGACGACACCCCCGCGCCCGTCCACAACGCGCCCAGGACCGACCGGCCCGCACCGCGGCCGACTCCTGCCACAGGCGCCATGAACAGCGTTCCGAACTACCTCCTCAACGAGGACCGCCAGGAGTACGAGCGGATCCTCGACGAGGCGCTGCGCTCACAACGTCCGGAACTGGCCGCTGTCGGTAAGCGGCTCAACCCCGAACAGCTGCGGACCATGGCGCTGAACGCCACCGCACTCATCACGGCGGCCGCGGCGACCGAGTACCAGCACTACGTGCAGGTCCGCGAGGAACTGCGTCGGCCGGCGTCGTCCACCCTCTCCCCCGTCGGCGCCACCGGCTCCATGGCACCCGATACGGAGGCGACGAGGCTCGCCACCCCCCAGGGCGAGGCGGCCGAGGGTGCGGGCGGCATCGTCGTCGCCGCCGTCCTCGCCCCCGTCCTCGCCGGCGCGGCCGCGGCGATATTCCTGCTCGTGGGCTACATCCTCAAAATGCTCACCCCCGAGCCCGCCTTCGCGCAGACCATGCTCACCGTCGGATGGGCGCTGGGCGCCACAACCGCCGCGGCACTCCTCGTCGCCGCCGTCGCCCTGCTGCACACCGCCCTGCACAACAAGCCCTCGCCGGGCGGCGACCCCCACAGCCGGTCGAGCGGCGAGGTGGCCCGGGCCAGAGAGGCCTGGCACGACGCACTCCTGGAACGCGGCATCCTGCCGTTCCTCCGGGATGCGGTCACGGTTTCGGGCACGGCGTCCTTGCGTAGTACGACACCATCGGCGCCGACCAGTGGCAGGCCGCACCTCGGCTATGCCCGCCCGGGCTTCTCCAGCCCCGACGACGGCCCCGAACCGGGCCACCGCCCGAGCTTCACCAGCCCGGACTACACCAACCCGGACTTCGGGGGGCCCGAACACCAGCCGGAGTAGCCAGGCCGCACACACGTCCCGGCAAGGGTTCACCCCTCGTCGGCGGTGGTCCCCGTCGGCAAGCGATCCGCCGGCCGTGTTCTGCGTGAACCCCGGCAGCTACGTCCAGTACCTGCCCAGCAGGAGAGACCTGACCATGTTCTGGTCGCCCGGACCCAACGGCAGCTCGCCATCGACTGCACGGCCCGGCCGGGTTTCGCCCACCGCCCGGTGCAGGTGGCCGAGGCGACCGGCACCGCCGAGGCCCAGAAACGCCTGCTCGGCACTGACCGGCTGCGCCGGCTCCAGCTCAGGGTCCAACTCGGCGACGGCGAGCAGGAAGCAGCCCCCCCCTCGGAACTTCTCGTCACTTCCCCAACACAAGCCTCTCCGGCCCCCGTCCCGCCGCCGGAGGCAACCGCCGTCCCCTCAGCCCCGGCGTCACCGACCCCAGGACGCTCGGATGCCGGGCGCCGGTGGTCTTCGGGGCCGTGCCCGGCAGACCGTGGGCTGTCAGGAAGCCGAGGACGGCGAAGGCGTAGGCCTCTTTCGCGGCGGAGGGGAGTCCGAGTTCGTCCGAGGTGCGCAGTGGCACGCCCGGCAGCTCGGCGGCGAGGAGGGTCATGAGGGTCGGGTTGCGGGTGCCGCCGCCCGAGGCGATGACCTCCGTCGCGGCCACCGACCGGACGGCGTCCGCGACCGTGCGGGCCGTGAGCAGGGTGAGGGTCGCGATGACGTCCTCGGCGGGGAGGGTGCCGAGACCGGCGAGCGCGTCCTGGAGATAGCCGAGGTGGAAGCGTTCCTTGCCGGTCGTCTTCGGGGCGGGCAGCGCGTAGTACGGCTCGTTCAACAGCCTTTCCAGCAGCGGCTGTTGGACGGTTCCGCGCGCGGCGAGGGCGCCCTCCGCGTCGTAGGCGAGACGCCCGCCGCTGAACCCGCGTGCCGCCGCGTCGATCAGCGCGCATGCCGGGCCCGTGTCGAACGCCGTCCCGTCGGGTGCGGTGAGGTTGCCGATCCCGCCGAGGTTGAGTGCGACCGGTGTGCCCGGGCGGCCTCGCAGCCACAGCAGGTCGACCAGGCTGACCAGCGGTGCGCCCTGGCCCCCGGCGGCGATGTCGCGCGGCCGGAAGTCGGCGACGACCGGCAGCCCGGTCGCCTCCGCGATCCAGGCGGGCTGCCCCAGTTGCAGGGTGCCGTGCGCCGTGCCGCCCTCCACCCAGTGGTAGACGGTCTGTCCGTGCGATGCCACCAACTCGGCCCGCCCGTCGCACAGTTCGGCGTTCGCCCGGACGGCCGCCGCGGCGAAGGCCTGCCCGATCCGGGTGTCCAGCCGGCACACCTCGGCCAGCGTGGTGGCCGCCGGCGGCAGCGCCGCCGCGAGCGCCGCCCGCAGCTCCTCGTCGTACGGCGTGCTCACCATCCCGAGCGGTTCCAGTACGAGACTGTCACCGACGAGGCTCAGCCCGGCCGCCGCCGCGTCGATCGCGTCGTACGACGTCCCGGACATCAGCCCGATCACCCGCATCCGACCAACTCCCCTTTCCTGCATGTCTCTTGACGAGCGCCAGAGCACTCACGGCGCAGGCCGCCGCCGCGTAGTACGCGGGGATGTCCGTGTTCCCGGTCCGCGCGACGCTCTCCGTGATGATGAGTCCGGCGCAGCCCGAGAAGACGGCATTGGACAGGGCGTAGGCGAGTCCCAGACCCCTGTAGCGCACGCTCGTCGGGAACATCTCGGAGAGCATCGCCGGGCCCGGCCCCGCCATCAGCCCCACCACGGCACCCGCCCCGAACACCGACGCGCCCTTCACGGCGTTCGAAGTCCCGCCGTCCTGAAGGAGGTTGAGCAGGGGCACCGACAGGATCACCACCAGCGCGGCTCCCGTCAGCATGACCGGCCGCCGCCCGACCCGGTCGCTCAGCCACCCCGCCGGGAGGATGGTGACCGCGAACCCCACATTGGCCAGGACGGTCGCCAGGAGCGCCTGGCGAAAACTCGCGTCGAGCGTGCTCTGCAGATACGACGGCAGCACGACGAGGAAGGTGTACCCGGCCGCCGCCCATCCCATCAGCCGCCCTGCCCCCAGCACGACCGCCGCACGCACCTCACGCGCCGGCGGCACCTCCCGTGCCGGCTCGCTCCGGAACGACGGTGTCTCGTCCAGCCGCAGCCGGAGCCACAGCGCGCCGAGCCCCATCGGAAGCGTCAGCAGGAACGGCAACCGCCAGCCCCAGTCGCCCAGTTGGGCGGAATCCAGGACGGTGGCGAGCAGCGCCGCGACTCCCGCCCCGCCCAACAGCCCGAGCGCCACGGTGAAGGACTGCCACGCCCCGTACAGCCCCCGCCGTCCCGGCGGCGCGAACTCCGTCAGCACCGACACCGCGCCCCCGAACTCCCCACCCGCGGACAGCCCCTGAACAACCCTCAGAAACGTGAGCAGCCACGGCGCGAGGGCGCCGGCCGTGGCGTACGTCGGCAGCGCGCCGATCAGCGTCGTCGCGCCGGTCATCAGCGCGATCACCAGAATCAGCACCGGCCGCCGCCCCACCCGGTCGCCGAGCCGGCCGAACAGGGCGGCACCGACCGGCCGGAAGAAGAACGCCAGCGCGAACGAGGCGTACGTCCGCGCCAGTCCCTCGGCGGTGCCGACGCCCTCCGGGGTGAAGAACCGCGCCGCGATGACCGTCGCGAAGTAGCCGTAGACACCGAACTCGTACCACTCGATGAAATTGCCCACCGACCCCGCGACCAGAGCCCGTGCCGCGGACCTGTCCGAGACGGGCCGGAGCCGAACGCCAACCACCTTCATTTCAGCACCTCTTGAGCGTTCGAGATGTCGGCACACCTTGCCGGCGAGCCCCGCGCGTCGCTCTGCCGGACCTGCCGTCACCTGTATCGGCAACCGTGCGCGGCTCCCTGAAGCGACGACTTGGCCGGAAGATCGGTGTACAGCCTCCTCGTCGCCCGTCCAACCGATCAGGTGCACGAGCGGCACCGGGTCTCCCGACTGCCAGTACGGCGGTACGGCGGCCGGCGCGTCCAGGTGACGGGGATCAGACAGGTGCGTCCGGGAGTGGTGCGGATGTCCCCGGTGAGCGGGAAGACCGCTCCACGATCCACCGGGCGTCGCCGTCGCCGGTCAGGAAGGCGCGCAGTCGGTCGGTGACGCCGACCGACGTGGAGCCGGTCACCACGATCACGTCCGCGTCGTACGGTGTGCTGCGCACGGCTTCGGCCAGCGCCCCGGCGGGGCGGTCGGTCAGGTGGTACTGGTCGGTGACCTCGCCGCCGAGCGTGTGCACCAGGGACGGCAGCAGTGGGCCGAGGGCGTCGCGGACCCGGCCGGGGGCCGGGCGGCCGGTGTGGGTGAGTTCGTCGCCGGTGACCAGGACGCGGACGCGAGGGCGTGGTCGTACGGCAAGGGTGTCGTGGCCGCAGGCGGCGGCCAGGCCGAGCAGCACGGGGCGGATCCGGGTGCCGGCCGGGGCCAGTACCGCGCCCGCCGGGGCGTCCTCGCCGGCGCGGGGATGTGCCGTCCCTCGGCCGGAGCCGGGCCGGAGAGTGTCGAGGCGGCGGTGCGTTCGGAGTTCTCCAGCGGCAGCACGGCCCACGCACCTGACGGCACGACCGCACCGGTGGAGATCTCGACCACCTCCCCCGGTCCCAGCGCCCCGCCCGTCCACATGGCGGCCGCGCGCACCGCGCACCGCGCCCCGCGGCCGTCAGGCACCGGGCCCGCCACCGACCGCGTAGCCGTCCATGGCCGCCGTGTCGAAACCGGGCAACGGCAGGCGCGTGCGCAACGCGTCGGCCGGCGTCGCCCGGCCGACCCGGCCGACCCAGCCGACCCGGCGAGCGGAACTTGGCCCGCGGGCAAGGGTGTTGCTGCTCACGTGTCATGCCGTCCAGTCTGCCGGGCCTGTGACCTGCGCGGCAGCCGCGTGGGGTGCCCTGTCACAGCAGGGAACGCCAGTGCCCGGCACGACGCGGCCTGCCATCCGGAGCAGCGGGCGGGAAGGCTGCATCACGGCGGTCCGGCGAACGTGCGCGCCTGGGGCGAGGGCTCACCCACCTCGCCTTCTACGCCGGACGGCCCAGCGCGAGGAGCGCGATCACCCGGCTCGAGGACATCGTCGAGAGCCGGGACGACGACTCCAGGACCCCGGAGTACCCGCTCGACAACGCAGGCGCCTCAGACGTGGCACCGGGTCCGTCAACTCCCCCTCGATTCAAGCAAGATCGGAAAGATTCCTGTGCGAGCGACAGTGATGTACGGTCCAGTATGCAACCGGAGCCCTTACCCGATCTGCCGTCCGATCCACGGCTGAACCCGTTTCATGCAGGGGGCCGCCCGGCACTCGGGCGGCCCCCTGCATCGCTGTGAGCGCCCGGTTCAGCGGACCGGCAGCACCGTGGTGTGTTCCTCGCGTACGGCCTGCAGGGAGCGGGGGTCGAGGCCCAGCAGGCTCAGGATCGTCGGGGCGATCTGCTTGGTCTGCACATGCGCCGAGTCGCGCACGCCGGCCGGGACCGAGGCTCCGGACACGACCAGCGGAACCGCGAGGTCGTCGGAGTGGCCGCCGCCGTGCTCGGCGATCTTCTTGGTGCCGCCGGTGTACACGACGCCGTACTGCGCGACGCCGAAGAGGTCGGGGACCCGGGCGTCGCCGGGCTTGACGTGGAAGTAGTCGGCGGCGGCCCGGCCTGCGTAGACCTTGCTGAGCCCGCTGCTGGTGTAGGCCTTGGGCTTGGCGTCGATGTCGGTGCCGGTGCCGTTCTGCGCGAGCAGGTACTTCTTGGCGAAGGCGGTGGCGGCCGGGGAACGGTCGGAGAGCCACAGCAGCATGGCGTCGTCGTCCACCGCGTGCGTCACCAGGTCGGCGGCGCCGGGGTGCAGCTTCTTCCAGGCGGCGTCGAGGCCGTCCAGCAGCGGGCCGTCGTCGACGCGGGTGAGCGCGGCGGGGTCGGTGGGCGACTGGCCGTGCTTGGCGGAGAGGATGACCGTGGTGCTCGCCGCAAGGTGCCGCTTGGCGATCTCGGCGGTCAGGGCGCCGATCTCCGCGTTGACGAAGTCGAGGTTCTTCACCAGCAGCGGGCCCGGGACGTTCTTCGCGGTGTAGCCGCCGGTGAGGCCGTCGGAGGCGGGCAGCTTCTGCGCGGTGGAGACGGACTGGAAGTTGAGGCCGAAGACCGCCGGGGTGCCGACCTTGTGGGTGCGGCTGTGGTCGTAGCCGTCGATCTCGTTGAGGACGGCCTTCACCTTGTAGCCGTCGTACTGCTCGGTGGCCTTGTTGTCCTTGGTCCAGTCGTCGCCGGTGGCATAGCCGAGGGCGTCGCTGTTGATCTCCGGGGTGAACAGGTCCTGGACGCCGGTGCCCGAGGGGCCGTCGAGGATCTCGTAGGCGGCGTGCTTGTCCGACCAGGCGGTGCGCAGACCGGCCTGGCGGGCCACCTCGAAGACGGTGTTCACCTTGAGGTAGGAGTGCGGGTAGACCGGCTTGCAGGTCTTCGGGTCGACGGGCAGCTTCGACGGGTTGATCAGGCTCTGCGGGCGCCCGGTCATCGACAGGATGCTGTCCGGCAGGCCCGCGAGGCCCTGGCCGGCGTCGATGGAGGCCTGGTTCTTGTCCAGGTCCTCGGTGAGGTCCACCTCGACTCCGGGCTTGACGCCCTTGCAGCTGGTGGTGCCCGCCGGGAGGAGCGCGGCGTTGTAGGTGTCGTCGTAGTAGACGCCCGTGGTGCCGGGGCTACCGCCGGTCGCCTGGGCGACCATGCCGGGGAAGGAGTCGGACGGCGTGGTCGTGGCGGCGTGGGTGAACTCCACACCGCCGCCGACCAGTTGGGCCAGCGCGGAGTTCGGGTGCCTGGCGGTGTACCAGGCCAGGTCCGACTGGTGCAGGCCGTCGACGGAGACCAGCAGGACGTGTCGGGTGGCGGCCGGGTGGTGGGAGGCGGCGAACGCGGCGGGCTGGGCGGCGGTCACCCCGGCGAGAACTCCGGTCGCGGCGAGAAGGGCTGCGGGCCTGACGTGGCGTCTGGACATCTGGTTTCTCCCGGGTGTTCGTTGCGGGCTGCGGGTGCCGGGCTCATCAGAGTCGCGCCTTGTGTACCGGATGCGGCGCATGTGTGAACACGCCCGGAATGAGCGGTCGGGTCTTCTCCAAGGGGAAATCAAGAGGAGGTACGGCTGCCGTCGGCGGCGACCGCGCGCGCAACCCGCCCGCGAGAAGCGGGCGAGCCCACGGTCACCGCCACTGCGCGGCCGTGGACGCTACGCCACGGACGGAGCGCGCCGTCGGCGGCGCTCCTGGACATGGGCGTACCCCGTCAGGCCGACCAGGACCGCGAGGAGTACGGCCGACGAGCCCGCCGTACCGAGGTCGAGGCCGCCCTTTGCGGTCGGCTTGGTGAGGAAGTCGCCGGCGGTGGCACCGAGGGGACGGGTCAGCACGAAGGCGATCCAGAAGAGCAGCACGTTCGGCACCGGGGGCACCTTCATCAGGGCGACGAGCACCAGCAGCACGCCGGTCACGAGCGCGGCCCCGCCGGCGTAGCCGAGGCCCGAACTGTCGGACAGGAAGTCGCCCATGGAGGTGCCGAGGGTGTTGGAGACGAGGATCGCCGACCAGAACAGCGCCTCCCCGCGGAAACTGACGATGTCCCGGATGACGAACGTCATCCCGGTCAGTTTCCACACGGCGAAGATGACGACCAGGATCGAGATCAGGATCGCCGCGCCGGTCGGGTAGCCGAGGCCGAGGCCCTGTGGTCCCCAGCCCAGTGAAGTGGCGCCGTTGGCAAGGTACTTGGTGCTGGCGTCTCGGTTCATGAAGTCGGACATCGTGGTGCCGGCCGTGCTGGTCGACAGGATGACCGTCCAGTAGAAGAACGGGTTGTAGCGCCTTGAGCGAAGCTGTACGACGAGGGTCACCACGAAGATCAGGAACAGCACGATCGTGGTGAGGAAGTAGCCGAGCTTCAGGGTCTGGGCGAAGAGGTCACCGGCCGTCTCGCCCAGGGTCGTCGCCGCGATCTTCATGATCCAGAAGGCGAGGGTGACCTCGGGCAGCTTCTTCGTCACCGACTTGACGGCGGCGACGGTCCGTTGGTGCGCACGGGGGACGTCGGTGTCGGTGAGGGCTTCCGGAATCTCCAAGGTGCCGGACGCTCCTGTTCTGTGTGGGGGGTGTGGAAGGGCGCCCGTTCCCGCGAGGGGAACAGGCGCCCTGTGACGCGTGGCCGGGCCGTGGGGGACGGCCGCCGGGTCCGACTCTGTCGATCAATTCCTGAACGCTTCCTGAACGCCTCCCCCGCTGTTCAGGCCGCCTGTCCCGCGGCGGGCTCGCGGTCGATGACGTCCTTGCGGGTCACCGTCAGGAACACCACCAGGCCGAGGATGACCGCCAGGAAGAGGACGCTGGTGACGACGGTGCCGAGGCCGAGCCCGCCGTCGCCGGTGGGCTGGGAGAGGTAGTCGCCGATCGAGGCGCCCAGCGGACGGGTGAGGATGTAGGCGATCCAGAAGCTCCATACGGCGTCCAGGCCGAGGGCGAAGTGGGCGATGCCGACGGCGGCGATGGCCAGGGCGAACAGGACGGCCGAGAGCCAGTAGCCGAGGTTCATCCGCTCGGAGACCAGATCGCCGGCCGCGGTGCCGAGGGCGAAAGTGAACAGCACGGCCAGCCAGTAGAAGGACTCGCGGCTGGTGGTGTCGATGCTGTGGATGGACAGGGTCCGCTCCCGCCGGTACCAGACGACGAACACGACGGCGAGGACGATCCCGAACACCGTGGTGGTCGTCTCCAGCGGCACGCCCATGTTGTCGGTCAGGTTGTCGCTGATCAGGGTGCCGACCACGCTGATCAGGGCCACGGCGAGCCAGTACACGCCCGCGCGGTAGGCGGCGGTGCGGAACTGGACGACCAGGACGACCGCGAGCAGCGCGCTCATCAGCACCGAGACGCCGGTCAGGCCGAGCCCGGCCTTCTCGTTGAGCAGGTCGGCCGCGGTCTCGCCGACCGTGGTGCACAGCACCTTGATCACCCAGAAGTACAGGGTGATCTCCGGAACCTTGTTGAGGCGCAGGCGGTGCGGGTGCCGGCCGGGACCGCCGGCGTCCGGTGCGGCTTCGGGTGTTTCGGACAGTTCGTAGGTCATGGGGCGTGACCCTGCCAGCCGTCACCTGAACGCATCCTGACTGCGCGGGCACGGCTACCGCCTGGAGCTCTGACGGGTCCCGGCGGGGTGGGAGCGTCCGGGTCCGCCTTCCGGAGCGGTTCGGCGATGTCGTGACCCGATCAGCGAGACGACTCCCGCGAGCAGAATTCCGAGGACGAGGCTGATGGGCCCGGTCCCCAATTGCATTCCGTCCCCATAAGGGGCGGGTACGGAGAGCCAGTCCGCGACAGAGGCGCCCAAGGGGCGGGTGATGGTGTAGGCGAACCAGAAAGCCAGGACTTCGTCGAGACGGAACCAGCGACAACCGGCCGCCGGAATCAGAATGATTCCCAGGAAGACGAACGACGAGGCCAGGGTGCCGAGTCCCAGGGTGACGGCCGCGAAATCGCCCGCGGCTGTTCCCAGGGCGAAGGTGCACAGGACGGTCAGCCAGTAGAACAGCTCGCGCAGACGGTTGTCGATGCTGTGCACGTCCAGGGTGCGCTGTGTCGCGTACCAGGCGGCGAAGACGGCGATCTGGACAGCCACCAGCATCAGCGTGGAGGCGTAGAGCGGCATCCCCAGATCCTTGTTCAGGAAGTCCGCCGACATCGTGCCGAAAATACTCACCGCCGTCACCGCGAGCCAGTAGACCCACGGAATGTATTTCCTCGTGGTGATCTGCACGGCCAGACACGCGACGAGCAGACCGAGGCCCATGAGCATCGCCAGATGCTGTCCGATGTAGTCGTTGAAGAAGACGTAGTCCGAGAAGGACTCACCGAAACCGGTGGTGCAGAGTTTCGCGATCCAGAAGATGAGGGTGATCTCCGGCACTTTCATGGCTGTGGTGGCTGCTCGTGTTCGCATTTCGCGAGGCTAAAAGTGCCGCAGGGACGGGCACATCCGACAATGGTGGCCACTTTCCGGCGGATGTAAGACCTTCGATTGACGCCCCCGGGACCGCCCTTCCGTAATGTCGGCGGGGTGAAGCACCTCCAGCCGACGCGCCGACTGCCGCGGGACCGCCCCTCGCTGTCGCTCGTCCTGCTCCTCGGGCCGCCCGTCCTGTGCGCCGTCGCCGCGGCGCACGAGCTGCTCTACAACCGGTCCGGGGTGCTGGACTGGGTGCTGGCGGTCACCGTGATCTGCCCCCTCCTGCTGCGCCGCCGCGCCCCCGTCCCGGTGTTCTGGTTCTGCTGGGCCGTGGCGATGGGGACCTGGGCGCTCGGTACGGTCTCGTTCTCCGAGTTCGCGGTGCTGGTCGCGCTCTACACGGTCGCCGCCCACCGCGGGCTGCGGCACTCGCTCGCCGCCGCAGCCGCCGTCGAACTCGGTGTCGTGCTGGTGGCGGTGCGCTTCGCCCCGGCCGCGAGCGTCAACGACGCCTTCGTCATCCTCAGCGGGCTGGGCGCCGCGGCGTTCTTCCTCGGCACGACCGTGCGGGCGCAGCGCCGCTACCTCGCCTCCATCGAGGACCGCGCGGAGCGTCTGGAACAGGAGCGCGCCCAGCAGGCGCAGCTCGCCGCGGCGGCCGAACGCACCCGGATCGCGCGGGAGATGCACGACATCGTCGCCCACGGCCTGGTCGTCGTCGTGGCGCTCTCCGAAGCGGCCGCCGCGACCACCGCGACCGATCCGGAGGGCGCCCGGGGGAAGATGCTCCAGGCCGCGTCGACCGGTCGGCAGTCCCTCGCCGGGATGCGCCGGCTCCTCGGTGTCCTGCGGGCCGACGACGGCGGCGAACGGGCCCCGCAGCCGGACCTCGGCTCGCTCGAGGCCCTGGTGGACGAGGCCCGCGGCACCGGCCTGGACGTCCGGCTGACCGAGACCGGCAGCCCGGGGACCCTGAGCGCGGAGGCACAGACGACGCTCTACCGGATCCTCCAGGAATCACTCACGAACGTCGTCAAGCACGCCCGGAACGCCTCGACCGTCGACGTCGTCCTGCACTGCGGCGACGACCTGGTCGGCTTCAGCGTCACCGACGACGGCAGACCGTCCCCCGCGAGCGGAGCCCGAGCAGGTGCCGGCAACGGACTGACCGGGATGCGGGAACGGGTCGCGATGTTCGACGGCGGCCTCCGGGCGGGACCCACCGGCTCCGGATGGACCGTCTCCGGAGAACTGAGGCTGGGGGAACCGCGATGACCATCTCGGTCCTGCTCGCCGACGACCAGGCGCTCGTCCGCATGGCCTTCCGCAGCCTCCTCGACACGATGCCGGGGATCACCGTCGTCGGCGAAGCCGCCAACGGGGACGAAGCCATCGAACTGGCCCGGCGCACCCTGCCGGACGTGGTGCTCATGGACGTACGGATGCCGGTCATGGACGGCATCGAGGCGACCCGGCGCATCACCTCCGGCACGGCCTCGCGCGTTCTCATCCTCACCACCTTCGACCTCGACGAGTACGCCTTCGAAGGCCTCCGCGCCGGAGCCTGCGGGTTCCTCCTCAAGGACGTCGTCCCGGCCGTACTGCAGGCGGCGATCCGGGCCGTGGCCTCCGGCGACGCCGTCCTCACCCCGCGCATCACCCGCGGTCTCGTCGACCGCTTCGCCCAGATCGCGCCCTGGCCCCGCGCCGACGACGCGGGCGCGCGCTTCGCCCACCTCACGGCCCGCGAACGGGAGGTGTTCCACCTCATCGCCGCCGGTCTCTCGAACGCCGAGATCGCCGAACACCTCTTCCTCACCGAGGCCACCGTCAAGACCCACATCACCCGCATCCTCACCAAGCTGGAACTCCGCGACCGGGTGCAGGTCGTGATCTTCGCCTACGAGCATCAGCTGCGCACGCAGGGCGGATAGCGGGTGCGCGGTACGGCGGAAGGTTCGCGGAGCCAGAACTCCGAGGGACGACCGCCTGTCCGGCCGGCGGCTCGCGGGTCTCTTGGTCTAGTGCGGAGCCACTGCCGGACCCCGGACGTCACTCAGTCTGTTCCGGGGAGGGTCCGGGGCAGTCCGAAGCGTGTCATGACGTCGGTGGTGAAGCCGGTGATGGTGGTGATCCGGTCGCCGGCAGTGGTGACGACCAGGAGGGCGTAGGCGCGGTGGACACTGGCGTGGGGGTCTGCCAGATACAGCGCGACGGCCGGCTGGCCGTTGGCGCGGGTGGGGACCACGCGGTAGGTGCGGCCGGGGCGGAAGGTGGAGGCGGCGAAGAAGCGCCGGGCTGTTTCGATGCCGCGGTATTCCAGCATGGCCGGGGGCATGGAGAGTTTCACGTCGCTGACGAGCAGTCCGATCAGGGCGTCCAGGTCGGCGCGTTCCAGGGCGTCGGTGAGCCGGGCGACGAGCCGGTGCTCGGCGGCGGTGTCGGGTCGGTGTGCCGGCCTGTGGTGGCCGGTGTCGCTGGAGTCGGCGAGGTGGTTGTCGACGGTGGCGCGGGCGCGCTTCAGGGCGCTTTGAACCGATTCCTGGGTGGCGTCGAGCATGTGGGCGACCTCGGCGGCGTGGTAGCCCAGGACGTCACGGAGGACGAGCACGGCGCGTTGGCGCGGGGGCAGCAGTTGCAGTGCGGTGATGAAGGCCAGGGAGATGGCCTCGGTGGTCTCGTAGCGGGCCTCCGGTCCGGGGCGCCGGTCGACGAGGTGGTCGAGCAGGACGTCGGGGTAGGGCTCCAGCCAGGGCGGGGCGTCGCCGGCGCCGGTGGGTTCGGGCAGAGTGGCCTCGGGCAGCGGCGGGGCGGTCCGGGGGCGCCGGCTGTCGGCGCGCAGCATGCTCAGGCACCGATTGGTCGCGATCTTGTAGAGCCAGGTCCGGAGTGAGGACTGCCGGCCGAAGTCGCCGAGGCCGCGCCAGGCGGACACGAGAGTCTCCTGAAGTGCGTCCTCGGCGTCCTGCAGAGATCCAAGGATGCGGTAGCAGTGCACCTGCAGCTCGTGGGAGTGGCCCTGGACCAGGTCGCGGAACGCGTTGTGGTCGCCGGCCCGGGCCCGGGCGATCAGATCCGTCGTGTCCCTCTCCATCGGCATGCGTCCTCGCTCTTCCGCCGTCCGCCGGGCGCTTTCGGCTCGCTCAACGGTAAAGACGCCGCGGGGCCCGCGAATTGGGCGGTGTCAGCGCGCCCAATTCCCGGCGGGGCCGACGTCTGCCCGATTGGAGGCGGTCCCGGTCCGGGACGCGCCCCGGATACAGAAGAGGACCACAGATCATGCCCAAGTACGTCTTCTCCTTCCGTGTGCCCTCCGGCTACGCGCCCGACGCCGGGACACCTGCCGAGTGGCAGGCCTGGTTCGCCGGGCTGGGCCCGGCCCTGGCGGACGTCGGCAACGCGGTGACCGGTTACGCCTCGCTCGGCGAGGTCGGCGGCAGCGGCTCCCGGATGGTCGCCTACTCGGTGGTGTCCGCCGACGACATGGACTCCGCGCTGGCGCTGGCCAAGGACTGCCCGGTGTTGCGGGTCGGCGGCGGGGTCGAGGTCGGCCCCGTGATGGAAGCCGCCGCGTCGTGAGCGACGCCATGACCGCGTCGACGGCGCCGCAGGCGGGGTCGTTCCTGGCGACCGGGCGCGGCAGGGTCACGCTGGCGCTGCTGTGCGCGGTGACGTTCCTGGACGTCGTGGACGGCTCGATCGTGAACGTCGCGCTGCCGACCATCCGGACGCATCTGGGGTTCTCGGTGCAGAACCTCCAGTGGGTGGTCAGCGGCTATCTGATCACCTACGGCGGGTTCCTGCTGCTGGGCGGTCGGGCCGGGGACCTGCTGGGGCGACGGCGACTGCTGATCGCCGGGACCTCGCTGTTCGCGGCCTCCTCGCTGGCCTGCGGGCTGGCCGACAGCCAGGGGCTGCTGGTCGGCGCCCGGCTCGCCCAAGGGTTCGGGGCGGCGATGATGTCACCGGCCGCGCTGTCCATCCTGACCACCACCTTCCGGGACTCCGACCGGCACAAGGCGCTGGGTGTGTGGGCCGGGATCAGCGGACTGGCCGCCGCGGTCGGAGTGTTCTTCGGCGGGCTGCTCACCCAGGACCTCGGCTGGCGATGGGTGTTCTTCGTGAACCTCCCACTGTGCGCGCTGGTGCTGCTCGGGGCCTTCCGGATCCTGAAGGCCGATCACGGCCGCTCCGTGCCGGGCGGTTTCGACGCGGTCGGCGCGGTGCTGGTCACCGCGAGCATGCTGCTGCTGATCTTCACCCTGGTGAAGGCGCCGGACGAGGGCTGGGGCGCGGGACGCACCATCGGCGGGCTGGCCGCCTCGGCGGTGCTGATGGCCGCGTTCGGGGTCAACGAGCGGCGGCGGGCCCATCCGCTGGTCCCGATGTCGATCTTCCGGATCAAGGGGCTGGCCGCGGCCGATGCCACCCAGGTGATCGCCTGGGCCGGGTTCTACTCGATGTTCTTCTTCGTCACTCTGTACATGCAGAACGTCCTGGGCTATTCCCAGTTGCGGACCGGGCTCGCGTATCTGCCAGTGACCGTCGGCATCGGGTTCGGCTCGGCCGTGGCGACGAAGATGTTCGTGCGGACCGGTACCCGTCCGGTCATCGTCTCCGGTGCGCTGCTCGCCGCCGGCGGCATCCTCTGGCTCTCCCGCATCCCGGTGGACGGCACCTACCTCGGCAACCTGCTCGCCCCGCTGGTGTTCATGGCGGCCGGGCTGGGGCTGCTGTACGCCGGTGTGCAGACGGCGGCGAACGCGGGCGTGCCGGAGGATCGGTCCGGGTTGGCCGCGGCTCTGATCACCACCTCTTTCCAACTCGGGTCAGCGCTCGGCCTGGCGGTGTTCACCGGGATCGCGACGAGCCGCACCAACCACCTGCTGGCCGCCCGCACCCCGCCCCCGGAGGCACTCACCGCCGGATTCCAGCGGGCCCTGCTCGTCAGCGCCCTCTGCCTCGTGGCAGCCGGAGCCATCGCGCTGCGCGCCTCCAACACCCGCGGCGAACCCACCACCACCCCAGAAACCCGGCAGGACCTGGAACCCTCCTACGACCCCGCGTAACCCGACACAGCGAGTTCCCGGGACGGCGTTCGACGCCGTCCCGGGAACTCGCAGGTGGAGGCGGGGAGTTCCGCAGCACCTGAATCAGCCGCTACCAGCCCAAAAGACCTGGTCAGAGTCCCCACAGTAAACACCTTGTAGCGTACTACGCGTATAGTTTCGCTGTGAGCAACTACAGTCCAGATACTGAAACGACAGGTTCGCAGTCCGGCGGGGTGCAGTCCGTGGACCGCGCCATCAGCGTGCTGGAGATTCTCGCGCAGCGCGGCGAGGCCGGGGTCAGCGAGGTGGCCGGCGAGATCGACGTGCACAAGTCGACCGCGTTCCGGCTGCTCGGGGCGCTGGAGGCGCGCGGGCTGGTGGAGCAGGCGGGTGAGCGCGGCAAGTACCGGCTCGGCTTCGGGATCGTACGGCTGGCCGGTGCGGTCACCGGGCGGATCGACATCACCCAGCAGGGCCGCCCGGTCTGCGAGCGCCTCGCCGAGGAGATCGGCGAGACGGTCAACATCGCGGTGATGCAGGAGCAGTACGCGATCAATCTGTACGAGGTCCGCGGCCCCGGCGCCGTCACCGCGCACAACTGGGTCGGTGAACTCACCCCGTTGCACGCCACCTCGAGCGGCAAGGTCCTGCTGGCGCACATGCCCGCCAAGGAGCGCGCCGCGCTGCTGGCGGAGGCCGGCCTGAAGAAGGTGACCCCGGGGACCATCACCTCGAAGACCAAGCTGGAGAAGAACCTCGCCGAGGCCCGGGAGCGCGGATACGCCTGGACGCTCGAGGAGTTGGAGGTCGGGCTGCACGCCGTGGCCGCTCCGGTGCGCAACCGGGACGGCGAGGTCATCGCCGCGGTCAGCGCCTCGGGACCGGCCTACCGGTTCACCGAGGAGCGGCTGCACGAACTCGCCCCGATCCTGGTCAAGGGCGCCGAGGAGATCAGCCACCGCATGGGCTACCTGGGCTGAGCCCACGTCACCCCTGCGGACCCCCCAGGCGCTCGTTCACCCAGTCGTGGAACGCGCCGATGTGATGCTCGCTGGGCACCAGCACCCCGCCCTTGGCGTACATCCGTGAGCTCATTCCGGGCTGTGTGCGCTCGCAGGCCTCGAAGTCCTGGCGGTTGACCCGGTCGAAGAGTTCCACGGACCGGCTGACGTCCTTGCCGCTCTCGACGACGTGCGGGAGGTAGAGCCAGTCGCACTCGACGATCGTGCGGTCGACGGCCACCGGGTACATCCGGTGGAAGATCACATGGTCGGGGACGAGGTTGATGAACACCTGCGGCTTGATGGTGATCGCGTAGTAGCGCCGGTCCTGGTCCTCGCTCACTCCGGGAATGCGGTCGAGCCCCTCCGAGCCGTCGACCGTGAATCCCTGGACCTCCTCGCCGAACTCGGCGCCGTGGCCGACGTAGTACTGGGCGGCGTAGCCGTCGGCGAACTCCGGGAGTACTTCGGTGAGTTCGGGGTGGATCGTGGCGCAGTGGTAGCACTCCATGAAGTTCTCGATGATGAGCTTCCAGTTGGCCTTGACGTCGTAGACGATGCGCCGGCCCACCGAGAGGTGGTCGATGTCGTAGTGCTCGAGGGACTCCACGTCGCCGAGCCGGGTGACGACCTCGCTGATGACGTCCTCGTCGAACGACGGCGGGTTCTCCGCCAGGTTGACCCACACATAGCCGAGCCATTCACGGACGGCGACGCTCACCAGTCCGAATTCGGTACGGCCGACATCCGGCATCTTCGTCAGGTTCGGCGCCGCGACGAGCTTGCCGTTCAGGTCGTACGTCCAGGCGTGGTACGGGCATTGGAAGGCGCGCTTGACCTCGCCGGCCTCCTCGGTGCAGAGCTTGGCGCCGCGGTGCCGGCAGACGTTGAAGTAGGCGCGTATGGAGTTGTCGCGGGCGCGGGTGATCAGGATGCTCTCGCGGCCCACGTCGACGGTCCGGAAGGCGCCCGGTTTGGCGAGTTCGGAGGAGCGCACGGCGCAGAACCACATCGTCTCGAAGATGCGTTCCTGTTCCTGGGTGAAGATTGCCGGGTCCGTGTAGGAGGAGCCGGGCAGGGTGGCGATCAGGCTGTCCGGCAGGCTGGTCGAGGTCACAGTGCACTCCTCGGAGAACGTCGTGGATCGGTCGGTCACGCGCCGGGAAGAGCGACTCCGGACGGCGTAGGTACGGGTCAACTCGGCGTGGCGGCAAGCTGCTTGCGCCACCGCATGAACAGCCGCGGCTGGTCCATCGCGAGCACGGCGACCGGCTGACCGCCGCACCGGTAGACGGCGAGGAAACTGCGGTCGCCCGGGGCGCCCTCCTCGACGGTCACACTGTCGGCACCGGCCGCGTGACCGGCGAACTGGATCTTCACGCCGTACTGGTCCGACCAGAAGTACGGCGGCCGGGGCACCCCCGGCTCCGCCGCCCCCCAGGACAGCAGCGCGGCCACCGCCGCGTCGGGCCGCTCCCGCGCCCCGGTCCAGTGCTCGACCCGCCGGTGCGAACCCGCCCGCGGGTCGTACCAGTTGGCACAGTCCCCTACGGCGACCACGCCGGCGACGCTGGTGCGGCCGTCCGCACCGCACTTGACGCCGTTGTCGAGCTCGACGCCGGAGCCTTCGAGCCAGTCGACGCACGGTCGCGCGCCCACTCCTACGACGACGATGTCGGCAGGGACCGTCCGCCCGTCCTCGAGGAGCACGGCGTCGACCCGGTCCTCCCCGCTCAGCCCTTTCACCCCGGCACCGCACAACAGCCGTACGCCGTGGGCCTCGTGGAGGGCGGAGACGATGCCGCCCATGGTCTCGCCGAGGGGGCCGGCGAGGGGGGTCGGTGCCGCTTCGATCACCGTCACGTCGAGTCCGAGGGCGTACGCGGTGGAGGCGACCTCGGCGCCGATGAAGCCGCCGCCGATCACCACCAGCCGTCCGCCCAGGGCGAGTTCGTCGCGCAGGGCGCGGGCGTCGTCCAGGGTGCGCAGGGTGTGCACGCCGGCCAGGCCGTCCGTGCCCGGCAGGTTCCGCGCCACCGCGCCGGTCGCGAGGACGACCCCGTCGGCCCGGACCTCACGGCCGTCGTCGAGGAGCAACACCCGTTCCGCGCCGTCGACTTGGAGGGCGACGGCACGGGCACCGAGCAGCCACTCGGCGCGCAGGTCCTCGTCGTCCGACTCCAGCGCGAGATCGGCCTCGCCGAGGGTGCCCGCCAGGAACTCCTTGGACAACGGCGGTCTGTCGTACGGGCGATGGGGTTCGTCGCCGATGACGACGAGCCGTCCGTCGTAGCCCTGTTTCCGCAGCGAGCGCGCCGCCGACAGCCCGGCCAGCGAGGCGCCGACCACGGCCACGGTCCTCACGCGGGTCCGCCGGCGAGCCGGGACGCGACGCAGGGCGGCAGGTTCGGGGCGTCCGTGGACGGCACGACGTAGATCATGCCGTCCTGGACGAGCACTTCATGGGTACGCACCGGGCGCTTGGCCGGCGGGGCATCGACCGCTCCCGTCCGCAGGTCGAACTTCGAAGCGTGCAGCGGGCATTCCACCTCGCAGCCCTCCAGCCAGCCGTCGGCGAGCGAGGCGTCCTGGTGGGTGCACGTGTCGTCGATGGCGAAGACCTCGCCGTCGTCGGTGTGGAACACCGAAACCGGCGGATCGATGTCGAGCCGGTAGGCCTCGCCTCGCGGCAGATCCACGAGAAGGCACGCGGGAATCATCATGACACCTCGGTGCGTATAGCGAAACGGATTGCGGTAAGCGCAACGTCAGTTTGAGGGCGCCCCCAAACCCTTGTCAAGGCATCCAGAGGACAGGTGAACCCCGGACTCAACGTTGCCTCTCACGCAACTTGCTGCACTATAAGCAACTCGGCATCGACGTCGGCCCCTGTCGCTCAGCCCCCGTGGCCTCCGCGCAGGCGGGCCTCCCTGCGGGCGTGGGCGCGGCGGCCGGAGAGGCGCCAGAGGAGGCGGGCGGGGGCCGGGGCCTTGGTGAGGAGGGTGCGCTGTTCTTCGGGGGTCGCCACGGCCATCAGGGCGCTGAAGGCGCGCAGCAGGTGCTTCTTGTCCAGCTTCGCCAGGCTGATCTCGCCGAGTTCCTCCCATTCGGCGACGCTCAGATGCTCGGCGGCCAGCGGGAGGACGGTGTTCTCCTCCTCGTCCATGTGCGCGGTCAGCACCGAGCCCAGTTCGGTGAGTCGATCGGCGACCTGGTCGGCGAGGGGCGGTCGGGGGTCGGCGGCCAGGCCGTCCAGCGCGCTCCGCACCTCCGTGACCAGTTCTTCGAGGCGGTGGTGCTGTTCCTCCATGCGCGCGACCGCCTCGGCCCGTACTCCCGTCCGTGCCGTGAGCAGGGGCCAGAGGTACTCGTCCTCGCTGGTGTGGTGGGCCTCCAGGCCCATGAGCATGAACCGCACCGCGTCGACGACCAGCGCGGCCCGCGCGGTGTCGCCGGGGCGCAGCCCGCGCACCAGGTCCGGCAGTTCCGCGCAGGACTGCCGGAAGGTGCGGTGCACCACGACCATGTCGTGGACATCCGGTTTCGAGGTGACTACGTCGGACATGGCGCTCCCTAGCCCTTGCTCAGCTGTACGTGGAATCGGTGTGCCAGGTCCGTCAGCTCGTCCGCGTTCCGCGCGGTCTGCTGCAGGTCGACTAGGACCTCGTCGGCGCCGGCCGCGTGGGCGGCGAGCAGGTAGTCCGAGACCTGGACGACGGTTCCCCGGTACGGAACGGCGTCGGTCGGCGCGGCCTCGGCCGTCACCGCGGGGTTGACCCGGACGACGGTGCGCAGGGCCCCGGGGTCACGTCCGGCCACCTCCGCGAACTGCCGGATCTGGCTGATGACGTAGGCGAGTTGGGGCACCGGGAGGGCGACTCCGGCCCAGCCGTCCGCGCGGCGGCCGATGCGTTCCAGCGTGGCCGGGGTGAAACCGCCCAGGAGGACCGGCGGGCGGGGGCGCTGCACGGGGAGGGTCTCGATGTGCGCGCTCGGGATGGTCCACAGCTCCCCCTTGTACTCGGCCGGGGAGCCGGACCAGACGTGTTCCAGGACGTCCAGGATCTCCTCCAGCCGGGCTCCGCGCCCGCGCCACGGGACCCCGATGGCCTCGTACTCGTCGGACGACCAGCCGAGCCCGAACCCGACGTCGAGCCGTCCCCCGCTGAGGATGTCGACGGACACCAGCGAGCGGGCCAGCAGGAGCGGGGAGTAGAAGGGCGCGTTGAGCGTGCTGGTGCCGAGGCGGAGCCGTCGGGTGGCGTGGGCCAGGAAGGACAGGGTGACGACGGGGTCCAGGAAGGTGCGGTACTCCTCCGGTACGGGACCTCCGCCGGGATAGGCGTCCTTGGGGTGCGTGGGCACGAGGGCCCGGTCGCCCACCCACAGGCTGTCGAAGCCGATCGCCTCGACGTCGGCGGCGAACCCGGAGAGGGTGGCGGGGTCGGCGAACAATCCGTACTGGGGAGCTCCCAGTCCGATCTTGAGCAAGTCAGTCACCTGATTCGAGAAACTGGTGCGGTCCGTTCTCGGATCACCGTGCCCGACGCGGATCGACGTCCGGTCGACGCCGGGTGAAAGCGGCGTCGACCCGGCGGGCGAGCGGGCTCAGCGCCCCGCCGCTTCCTTCCGCAGCCGGTCGCTGACCTCGTACACGTGCTCCGCCGCGGAGATGTCGACCTCGGCCCGGTCCGAGCTCAGCGCGGTGAACAGGCGGGCCACCTCCTGAAGGAAGTAGGCCGGGCTGTTCGGGTCGTCCTCCGCGCCGGCGACCGACTCCGACTCGGAGAAGAACTCGGCGGCCTCCGCGGTCTGCCCCCGGTCCACCAGGACGACCGACAGCAGCCGGGTGGACAGGAAGTGCGTCACCCGGTCCTCGCCGTGACGCGCTCGCCGGATTCCCTCCCGCAGATCGGTCTCCGCCGCCGTCAGGTCACCGCGGATGTAGCCGAGCCAGGCCCGGATGTGCCGGGTCTGCGCCTGCCACACCCGGTCGCCGGCCAGTTCGGCCGCCGTGACCGCCCGGTCCGTGAGGCGTTCCAGTTCCCGCTGGTGCGCGGGCCCGGCGAAGAGCCCGCTCGACACGATCACCGACAGCGCGGCGACGACGATCCGCGACGCGCCGGGAATGTCGCGCAGCACCCTGGAGAACACCGAGACCAGCAGCGTGTGTTCGGCCAGCAGCCAGGCACGCGCCTCCTCCGCGCCGGCGAACCGCAGTCCGGTCAGCGGCACGGGGAAGATGTGGACGCTGAGCGAACCGGCCTGCTCGGTCGCGCTCATGGCCTGGAGCAGGGTGGCGTGCAGGAACATCGTCAGCCGTACGAGGGCCGCCTCTCGGTCCGCCGCCGGGTCCTCGCGGTCGGCACGGCGGGCGGCGAACGCCCGTACCAGATCGTGGAACCGGTAGCGGTCGGCGGAATGCGGTTCGAGCAGACCGGCCTCCACCAGATGCTCCAGCTGGTCCTCGGTCTCCGCCTCCGGCTGGTCGAGCAGTACGGCCGCGACCGCGACCGGGAAGTCGGCGGCGTCTAGCAGCGCGCACAGACGCATCGCCCGGGCCCGCGCGGGGGCGAGGGCGCGATAGCCGACCTGGAAGGTGGCCTCCACCGAGATGCCGCCGGCCCGCAACTCGTCGAGCTGGTGCTCCTCGGCGCGCAGCCGCAGCAGCTGCGCGCCGAGCCCGCGTCCGGGACGGGCCGCCGCGCGGGCACCGATGATGCGCAGCGCCAGCGGCAACTGCCCGCAGGCGTGCACCAGTTCCAGCGCGAGGTCCGGGTCGGCGGCGATCTCGGCGTCGCCGGTGAACCGACCCAGCATGGCCACCGCCTCCTGCTGGTCGGGCACCGGCACCTCGAAGCGCGTCGCGCCCGCCGGTACGAGCGACCGGTGCCGGGTGGTGATCAGCGCGGCGTTGCCCGGTGTGCCCGGGAGCAGCGGTGTCACCTGGGCGGTGTCGTGCGCGTTGTCCAGGAGCACCAGGATCCGCCGGTCGGCGGTCAGGGTGCGGTAGGCCCCGGCGCGGGCGGTGGGCGTCGAGGGGATCGCGGCGGCGGGCATGCCGAGCGCGAGGAGGAAGTCGACCAGTACGTCGGCGGGATCGGCGGGTTGGCCGCCGTCGCCCCGCAGGTCGACGTAGAGCTGTCCGTCCGGGTAGTCGCCGCGGATGCCGTGGGCGAGGCGCAGCGCGAGCGCGGTCTTCCCCACACCGCCGATACCGCTGAGCACCGCGAGCGCGACGGCTTCCCCGCTGGGCCGCAGCGCCAGCCGGAGCCGCTCCCCCAGCCGCTCTCGCCCGACGAAGTCGCCCGGCGCCGGGGGCAGTTGCTGCGGACGGACACCGGCCGGGACCTTCTCGGCCGGGGCGGTCGTCACCTGGTCGGTGTCGGGGGCGGCGCCCGGCTCGACGGGGTCGGGCTCGGTGCCGGCGAGGACGCGGGTCTGCAACTCGCGCAGTTCCGGTCCCGGGTCCATGCCCAGTTCGGCGACCATGGTGTCGCGGGCGGCGGCGTAGACGGCCAGGGCCTCCGCCGTCCGCCCGGCGCGGTGGAGGGCGCGCATGCGGAGCGCGTACAGGTCCTCCCGCAGGGGATGGTCGGCGATCAGTGAGATCAGTTCCGTCGCCACGCGGGCGTGCTCGCCCAGTTCGTCGGCGCATCCCAGCCGCGCCACCTGGGCGTTCAGCCGCAGCTCGGCGAAGCGTCGGCGGTGCCGCTGGGCGTAGGGACCGGGCACCCCGGACAACGGCTCCCCCGACCACAGCGCCAGCGCGGCGTCGAACGCGCGCAGGGCGGGGCCGGTCTGCCGGTCGGCCCGCAGTTCCTCGCCGTCACGGATGAGCCGCTCGAAGCACAGGGCGTCGACGGCCCGCTCCGGGATGTCGAGCCGGTATCCGCCCTGCGTGGTCTCCAGCCGGGACCGCTCCTCGCCCAGCGAGAGACGGATGCGGTACACGTACGTCTGCACCGAGCGCGCCGCGTTGCCGGGCGGTTCCTCCCACAGCGCGTCGACCAGGTCGTCGAGACCGCACTGCCGCCCTTCCGCGAGCAGCAGCCGCACCAGGACCGCGCACTGCAGCGGACTGCCCAGATCCAGCGGACGCCCGTCGTGCCGACCGCTCAACGACCCCAGCAGCCCGAACGCGTACCCCTCCACCGCCGTTGCCACCTGCCGGATTCTAGCGGCCTGAAACCTCCTCATCTGCGCGTCCTCGATGCCCAGGAGTTAGGGTGCAGATGGCTCGCGAAGGGGACACGAGGGGGGCTCGCGTTGGATCGTGCGGCAGGAGAGGACCTGGAAGCCGGGCCGGGCGAGAGCGTGGCGCGTGCGGTGCTGCCTCCGTCGCTGGGTCCACGGCTCGGGCTGATCGGGGTGCTCGCCGCGCTGGTGGTCGTGGTGATCGGGGTGCTGTACTCCGGGCACAGCGCGCCGGGTGCGGTGGACCGGTGGATCTTCCCGCCGACGGCGGACAGTGTGCGGGCGCCGTGGCGCCAAGTCGCCCTGGTGCTGGACTTCTTGGGGGAACCCGTGGGGTCGGCGTTGGTGATCGCGGGCTGTGTGGTGGGCTGTCTGATGTTTCGGCGGCCCCGGGCGGCCCTGCTCGTCGTCGCCGGGGCCGGGGTGACCGTGGGGACGACCACGGTGCTCAAGCATGTGGTGGGGCGGACCATCCACGGGCCCGGCAACCTGTCGTACCCGAGCGGGCACACCGCCTTCGCCACCGCGCTCGCCCTCATGGCGGCGCTGCTCGCGACGGACCGGCTCGGCCTCGGGAGGGCGGCCGGTACGTCACTCGTGCTCGGGGCGGGGCTGGTGGCCGGCGCGGTCATGGGCTGGGCGGAGGTCGGGCTGGGCGCGCACTACCCGACCGACGCGCTCGGCGGCTGGTGCACCGCGCTGGCGGTGATTCCGGCGACCGCCTGGCTGGTCGACCGGGCGGCCGACCGGCTGGGTGACCGGCCCTCCCGCAGGACGGCCGACGCCGGTCGGCGCGAGCGCCCCTGACGCCACGTCACCTCACGCCAGGCGGCGGAACACCGGCTTCACCGCCCGCCCGGCCAGCCAGGGGGTGGGGTCGGCGGCGTCCAGTGCCTTGCGGTACACCGCGCAGGCCTGGGCCACCACGTCGACGGTGCGGTCGATGTCCTCGTCGTCGAGTGCGCTGCTCACCACGAAGGACGGGGCGAGCACTCCGCCCGCGAGGAGCCGGCGCAGGAACAGGGTGCGGTACTGCTGCGACGGTTGCAGGTTCTCGTCGAGGGTGGCGAAGACCAGGTTGCTGGCCCGGCCCCGGACGACGACGTGGTCGCCCACGCCCATGGCCTCCGCGGCGTCGCGGACTCCGGCGGCCAGCCGCTCGCCGAGGGTGTGCAGCCTCGCGGTGATGCCCTCCTCGACATAGGTGCTCTGCACGGCCATCGCGGCCGCCAGGGAGTGCGTCTCGGCGCCGTGCGTGGTGGACAGGAGGAACACCCGGTCGCCGGTGGTGTCGCGCAGCCCGCCGCGCTCCATCAGGTCGCGGCGACCGGCCAGCGCGGAGACGGCGAATCCGTTGCCCAGCGCCTTGCCGAACGTGGAGAGGTCGGGAACGACGCCGTAGAGGCCCTGGGCGCCCGCCTCGGACCAGCGGAAGCCGGTGATCATCTCGTCGAAGATCAGTACGCAGCCGTGGCGGTCGGCCAGTTGGCGCAGGCCCGCGAGGTAGCCGGGCGGGGGCTCGGTGTGGGTGGCGGGTTCGAGGATCAGGCAGGCGATCTCGTCCGGGTAGCGGGCGAGCATCTCCTCCGTGGCGGCGAGGTCGCCGTAGGGGAAGGACGCGATGAGCTCGGTGGTCGTCGACGGGATGCCGGCGGACATCGGGGTGGTGCCGATGAACCAGTCGTCGACGGAGAAGAACGGGTGGTCGGAGCAGAGGGCCACCCGTGAGCGGCCGGTGGCGGCGCGGGCGAGGCGGACCGCGGCGGAGGTGGCGTCGGAGCCGTTCTTCGCGAACTTCACCATCTCGGCGGTCGGCACGGTGGCGAGGAAGCGTTCGGCGGCCTCGACCTCCACGATGGACGGCCGGACGAAGTTGCTGCCGCGGCCGAGTTCGCGCCGCACCGCCTCGATCACGCGCGGGTGGGCGTGGCCGAGGCTGACCGACCGAAGGCCGGAGCCGTACTCGATGTAGCGGTTGCCGTCGACGTCCCACACGTGGGCACCGCTGCCGTGGCTGATGACCGGGGCCAGGTTCTCGGGGTACTGGTCGTCGCCCTTGGCGTAGGTGTGAGCGCCCCCGGGGATCAACGCGTGCAGCCGCTCGTTGGCCGTCCGCGACAGGGGCAGGTCAAGCACTTCGGTGTCCACGAGGACCTCAACTTTCTCTGTGCTTCAGGACCTCGGCGAGGCTCGGCGCCTCACGGTCCCGCTGGGACATCAGTGCAACCGGCAGCGGCCAGGGAATGGCCAGCTCCGGGTCGTCGAAGGCGATGGTCACGTCCTCGGTCGGATCGTGTGGTCGGTCGATCCGGTACGAGGTGTCGGCGGTATCGGTCAGTGCTTGAAAACCGTGCCCGCAGCCCGCGGGAATGTAAAGAGTTGGTTGTGATTCTCCTGTGAGTTCAAAGGAGGTCCAATTGCGGTAGGTCGGCGAATCCGGCCGCAGATCCACGAGGACGTCGAAGATCCGCCCGTACGAGCAGCGCACCAACTTGGCCTCACCGGCGCCGGATCGCAGATGCAGGCCGCGCACCACACCCCGGACCGAGCGGGACAGGCTGTCCTGGACGAAGGCGTCGGGGTCGATCCCCACCGAGCGGACCACGTCGGCGTCGAACGTGCGGCAGAAGAAGCCGCGTTCGTCGGTGTACGGCGTCGGCTCGAAGAGGAACGCGCCCGCGATCTCCGGGACTTCGGTGGCTTTCATGGAGACTCCTGCCGGGCTGGTACGTGGGTGTGGCGGGTCGCGGGGAACACGGCCGCGGTCAACGAGCTGAACTGGTCCTGGAGTTGGCGGGCGGCGGCCTGGTTCCGCTCGGCGAGGGTCTGCCGGAGTTCGGGCGATCGCTTCTCCAGCGCCCGGAATTGCTCCAGCAACCGGTCGGCGTCGACCTCGCGCGCCGGGTGGCAGTACGCGCCGAGGCCCATGCGCTCCATGAGCGCGTCGCTCTTCGCCGCGTAGCTGAGCGCGAGCACCGGTGTGCCGGTCTTCAGCGCGCAGATCAGGTTGTGGTACCTGACCGCCACTACGGTGTCGGCGGCGGTCATCTCCCTCATCAGGTCGTCCAGGGAGGTCGGTTCGGCCGCGGTGACCAGGGGTGAGTCGACCGCTTCGAGGATCGCGGCGACCACCGTGGCGTCGCACTGGTCGCCGGTGAGCAGCCGGACCGGCCGGCCCTCCTCGACCAGCGTGCGGACGAACCGGATCGTCCCGTCGAGATAGCGGCCGTAGATCTCGTCGGCGCGGGCGCGGTCGTCGTTGCCGCCGTGGAAGTCCATGACGCCGACGCAGACCGTGCCCGGCACGTCCGAGGGCGCGCTCGCGGATGGTGACGGGAGGGAGAACGCGAGGTCCGGGTAGACCTCGTCGCGCGCTGTGTCCACGCCCATCGCCCGCATCGCGTCCCGGGACTGGGCGTCCCGGTAGGACCGGTAGGCGGCCAGCCGCCCCGACCAGCGGACCAGGGCGCGGGTGGGCCGGTTGCGGATCTCGGCGGCGCCGACGCTGACCAGCGCGACCCGGGTGCGCGTCAGCTTCCCGCTCGCGCAGAGCAGGAACAGGGAGTACGGGAAGCCCCAGGGCCGTAGCGGCAGGGTGGCTTCGAGGACGCCCATGCCCGGCACGATCACCACGTCGTGGCGGCGTACCCAGGCGGCGGTGCGGAAGATGTCGACGAACTTGCCCAGACCCTTGGCCGCGATCGAGCCGAGGCGGGACGCGGTGCGGTACTCGGCGCGGTTCCAGTGCATCCGGGTGGCGGGGATCCCGAACCGGGCCGTCACGGCCTCGGGCCCGCCGCACAGGGCGTCCACGACCGCGTCCGGGTGGTCGGCGCGGAGGTAGCCGAGGACGGCTTCGAGGGACCCGTCGTTGCCGAGGTTGCCGGAGCCGAGCAGGCCGAACACCCCGACGCGCACCGGCAGTTCGGGCGCGGACGTCATGCGTGCCTCCCCTCGCGGCCGGCGACCAGGGCGTCGACGGAGACCGTGAGCTGGGCGGGGTCGACCGGGGCGCGGTCCTCGACGCGCTCGCCTGCGCCCGGGCGGACCCGGCTGGTCATCCAGGAAGCGAGGTGGCGGTAGCACGCGCGCCGGTCGGCCGGGGACAGCGGTGCCCGCCGGATCGCGGAGGCGAAGCCCCAGATGTACTCGGCGAGCAGGCGGGGCGTCGGGTGCAGCGCGCCCGCCCGGCGCGGGTCCAGGTTGACGCAGCGGGCGCGCTTGGAGGGGTTGGCGCGTTCGGCGCGGGTGGGGTGGTCGCGGCGGAAGTAGAGGAGTTCCGGGACCTGGTGGAAGCGTCCGTGCAGGGTGATCTCGGCGACGAAGGTGCGGTCCGCATGGTGGTAGCTGTCCATCGGCTTCACCCGGCGCAGCATGTCGGCCCGCATCACGCCGTAGAAGTCGTCGCCGCCCGGCTCGAACAGCAGACTGCGGAAGCGCTCCGGCGCGCTCGGGGAGCCGGTGGCGAGCGTGTACTCGTACGGGACCGTCACCTGGCCGTCGCCGTCGATGACCGCCTGGTCGGTGTGGGCGAGGATGACGTCCGGCCGCTCGTCCAGGGCCTCTATGCAGCGCGTCAGCAGGTCGCGGCCGTAGAGGTCGTCGTGCGAGGCCCACTTGAAGAGCTCGCCGCGGGACTCGGCGAAGACGTGGTTGTGGTTCGGGGTGGCGCCGATGTTGCGGGGCAGCCGGAGGTAGCGGATGCGGGAGTCCTGCGCGGCGTACTTGCGGCAGATGGCCTCGGTGCCGTCGGTCGAGGCGTTGTCGGAGACAACCAGTTCGAAGTCCTCGTAGGTCTGGCCGAGGAGGGCGTCGAACGACTCGGCCAGGTACTCCTCGCCGTTGTACACGGGCAGGCCGATGCTCAGCCTCGGTCGGTCGGTCATGAGGTCCTCACTTCGGGGATGGGTTCGCGGTGGTGCTCGCGCAGGGCGGAGCGCAGTTGCAGCCACCACACGGCCGAGCCGCTGATGGTCGCGGCGGCGACGCCCCAGGCCGAACCGGCCGTACCGCCGAGGGCCGCGCCACCGAGTCCGCCGCCGACGTAGCAGGCGGAGGCGAACAGCTGGCAGCGCAGGCTGCGGCGGGCCGCGCCGAGCGCGCGCAGTCCGGCCGCGGCACCGGTGCCGAGGCCCGCTCCGGCGACGCTGAGGGTGATCTGCACGATGAGGTGCGAGGAGGAGTGCCAGACGTCGCCGAGCGCCAACTCGCCGAGCCTGCCCGGCATCAGCAGCAGCGCCGAGCCCCAGAGCAGGGCTCCGGTGGCCTGTCCCCCGCCGAGGTAGAGGCAGAACCTGCCCAGTCGGTGCGGGGCCTGCCGCAGCACCCGGGCCGCCTCCGGGACGGTGACCAGCGAGAGCCCCATGAGTACGGCGAGGAAGGGGCCGAGGAGAAGTTCGGCGCCGCGCACCGCGCCCACCGCGCCCACTCCGACGATCACGCCGAGGCCGTACGCCCGGAGTTGGCTCGCGCCGCTGAGGCTGACGTTCTCGACCAGGTACCGGTAGCCGAGGTCGCGCTGTTCGCGCAGCCAGCCGCGGGCCTCGGTCATCCGGGGCCGGATGCCGGACTGGACGCAGCCGTATCCGGCCGCGACCGTGGCGGACGCGCCCCAGGCGAGCACGAAGGCGGCCACGGTGTCGACATGGGCCGCCACCACCATGGCGGGGATCAGCGCGATGCCCCACACGATGTCGTTGACGAACGCCTTCCGGCCGTCGCCCGCGGCGAAGAACGAGAACCGCCAGGCGTCCTGGAGCAGCAGCCCCGGCATCATCAGACCGAGGGCGGCGAACGCGGGCCCGACCCGGCCGCCGAGCCCGAGCCCGGCCGCCAGGCACAGCACGCCGAGGGCCGAACCGACGCAGAGCGCGGTACCCGTCGAACGGGCCACCGCCCCGCGCCAGGACGCCTGCGGCACTCCGCTGAAGCGGACCACGAGCGGGTCGGTGGCCAGGCCGCGCGAGACGTTGAGCACCACGCCGTAGGTCACCCAGGCGAGGCTGAACACGCCGAACGCGGTGACCCCCAGCGAGCGGGCCACGTAGATGCCCACCGCGAAGTTGCTGATGCTGGAGGCCGCCTGGTCGGCCAGTCCCCAGGAGAGCCGGCCGACGAGGGCCCGTTTGGCGGACCGCACCGGCGCCGCCTTCTCCCCGTCGGTGGTCGTCGATGTCATGTCTTGATCAGTCCGGCCTCGTGCAGGGCGTCGGCCGCTGTGGCGACGCTGTCGAACGGGAGCCCGGACCGCTCGGCGACGTCCAGCAGACTGTGCTCGCCGTCGGAGAGGTTGAGCACCCAGAGCATGGCCATCTGCGCCTGCTTGGTGTCGCTGCGGCCGCCGAGCGCGTCGTACAACCCCCGCCGGCCCAACTGCGGTTCGCCGTAGGGGCTGAGGTTGAGGTAGCGCCGGTTGCGGTCGAGAACGGTGAAGGCCTCGCGGCAGACGGCGAGGGTGTCGGCCATCGCCTCCGGGGAGACGAAGTCCGGGTTGTCCGCCGAGGTGTGGTACTCGGGGTACCCGGCGTACGGGGTCCGGCTGAGCGAGCCCACGCCGAGGTTGAACCCGGGTGAGCAGTACTGCCGCTCGTCGTAGCCGTACGGCGTGAACTCGTTGATGTGGTGCGGTCGTTCGGACGCGGCCAGTACATGCTTCAGCACCCGGTCGATCTCCGCGTCGCCGCGTCTGCTCTGTTTGTACGTCAGTCGGCCCGTGTCCCCGGCGCAGGCCAGCACGAGCCCGTGCTTGACCCGCTCGATCCGCTCCGCGTTGCGGGCCAGCCAGGTGATCGCCCCGATGGTGCCGGGCGCGTAGATGAACCGGTAGGTGTAGTAAGGCGTTTGCTCCGCCAGCGCGCGGGCCAGGAAGGTCGCGACCGCGATGCCGGCCAGGTTGTCGTTGGCCAGCGACGGATGGCAGGTGTGGCAGGAGACGATGACCTCGTCGGCCACCTGTCCGGGGACGACGTGCTCGGCGTAGGTGAGGTGGCCGTCGGCGAGGGTCGAGTCGACGCGGACCTCGTAGTCGCCGTCGGGCAGCGCGTCCAGGGTCTCCTGGGCCAGGCAGAATCCCCACTCCGGCTTGTAGTAACTCGTGCGGTACGGCACCCAGTTCGGGTGGTCCGGCAGCGTGTGCAGGTGTTCGCGCAGCTCGGTGAGCGGCATGGTCCTCGACACCGGGACGCTGTAGCCGAGCACGTGCAGGCTGTTCGCGGCGAAGTCGACGACCCGTCGGCCCGTGCTGTCGGCGATGTACGCGTCCCGGATGTTCCACTCCTGTGGAACGGTCCAGTCGAGCACCTGCGTCCCGGTCGGCACCTCGTGCACCTGCAACGGGACGTACTCGCCGACGATGTCCAGGGTGGCGCGCACGCCGTCGCCGGTGATGCTCCGGCAGAGCGGGTACAGCCGCTCCACCAGTGCGTGCATCTCCTCGCCCACAGCGGTCATCGGCGCCACCGCAGGGTGTCGTCGACGGTGCCGGCCTCGGAGGCCGCCTTGAGCACGGCGAGGCGGGTGAAGCGCTGCTCGAAGTCCTCCCGGGTGAGGTCGAACTTCCGGTAGGCGTCGGCGAGTTCGAGGGCGCCCTGCTTGACCGTCCACTCGCAGTCGAAGTCGGGGACCGCGTTGCGGAAGCGGGAGAAGTCCACGCGGTACGAGCGCGGGTCGGCGCCGTTCTCGCCGGTGATCACGACCTTCGCGCCGGACACCGCCTCGGCGACCTGTTCGGCGATCTCGGCGACGGTGACGTTGTTGATCTCGCTGCCGATGTTGAACGCCCGGTCGTGGACCGCCTCGCGCGGCGCGGTGAGCGCGGCCGTGAAGGCGCGGGCGATGTCGGCGGCGTGCACGAGCGGGCGCCAGGGCGTGCCGTCGGAGAGGACCAGCACCTCGCCGGACAGGAGCGCGTGGCCGACCAGGTTGTTCAGCACGATGTCGGCACGCAGCCGGGGCGAGTAGCCGAAGGCGGTGGCGTTGCGCATGAACACCGGGGTGAAGTCGTCGTCGGCCAGCGCGTGCACGTCGTCCTCGACCCGCACCTTCGACTCCGCGTACGGCGTCACGGGGCGCAGCGGGGCGTCCTCGGTGACCAGGTCGTCGCCGCCCGAGGCGCCGTAGACGGAGCAGGTCGACGCGTACAGGAAGCGCCCGACTCCCGCGTCGCGGGCCAGCTTTGCCAGTCGTACGGACGCGTGGTGGTTGATGTCGTAGGTGAGTTCCGGGGCCAGCGAACCCAGCGGGTCGTTCGACAGCGCGGCCAGGTGGATCACCGCGTCGAACCCGGCCACGTGCTCGGCGGTGAGGTCGCGCAGGTCCACCCGTACCCCGGGCGGGTCGGCGGGCTGCGGGCCGAGGACGGAGTCGGCGAACAGGCCGGAGTCGAGGCCGGAGACCTCGTGTCCTGCGGCGGTGAGGACGGGTGCCATCACGGTGCCCAGATATCCCTGGTGTCCGGTCAGTAGTACGCGCAAGGTGTTCAACCCCCCAGGTTGAGCGTGAGTTTGGTGACGGCGAAGGCCTCGGCGTAGCGCGCGTGGCATTCGATACCGCGGATCCGGGCGAGGCCGAGGAAGGCCTCCCGGTCGTACCAGGGCCGGTGCCGCTGCGAGGCGTAGTGCTCCTGCAGCAGCCGTACCTTCTCTTCGGCGGTCTCGGTCTCCAGCGGCTGGTAGGCCGCCGGCCGGCCGAGGTCGCCGTCCCACTTGACGATCTCGTAGCCGAGCACGAGGTGGTCACGGAACGCCGTGGTCATCAGCTTTGCCAGGCCGCGGTGGTCCTGGTGGGCGTCGTCGGTGCGCGGCGCGAGGACCAGTTCTGGTTCGGTCTGCGCGCGCAGTTCCTCGACGGCGGCCTTGGCCTCCTCCCAGTGCGCGGGCAGGCGGCCGTCCGGCAGTTTGTGCACGGTCAGGCGCAGGTCGGCGCCCGGGCAGAAGGCGGTGAGCGCGGCCTGTTCCTCCTGCTCGCGCTCGCTGCCGCCGCCGGAGAGCACCAGCGCGTCGACCCGGATGCCGGGCCGCGCCTGGCACAGCGTCAGCAGGGTGCCGCCGGCGCCGATGGCGATGTCGTCGCAGTGGGCGCCCACGACGACGATCCGGTCCAGAGGACCGGCTCCGAGCCTGATCACGCACGCACCCCCGCGCTGTCCCGCTCCCACACGGCCCACGGGCGGTCGCCCTTGGCGTAGGCCTCGTCGAGCGCGGCCCGCTCCTTCACGGTGTCCGTCGGCTTCCAGAAGCCGCGGTGCTGGTGGGCCACCAGCCGCCCCTGCTTGGCGAGTTGGGCGCAGCCGTCGGCGACGAGGTCACCGTTCTCCGGTATGTGGTCGAAGACCTCCTGGCGGAGGACGAAGTAGCCGCCGTTCTCCCACAGCGGCATGTCGCTCACCGCGGTGATGCCGCCGACCAGACCGTCCTCGCCCAACTCCACGCAGTGGAAGGAGGATTGGGGCGGAACGACCATCATCGATGCGCCCGCGTCGCGCTGGGCGAACTTGTCGATCATCTCCGGCAGCGGGGCGTCGGTGAGGACGTCGGCGTAGTTGGCGAGGAACATCTCGTCCCCGTCGAGGTGGTGACGCACCCGGCGCAGCCGCTCACCGATGGGCGACTCGATGCCGGTCTGGGCGAAGGTGATCGTCCAGTCGGCGATGTCGGTGGAGAGCAACTCGGTCTGCCCGCCGCGCAGTACGAAGTCGTTGGAGGCGGTCTCCTCGTAGTTGAGGAAGAAGTTCTTGATGTGGTGGGCGCCGTAGCCGAGGCAGAGGATGAACTCCTTGTGCCCGAAGTGCGCGTAGTAGCGCATGACATGCCAGATCAGGGGTCTGGGCCCGACCATCGCCATGGGCTTGGGGACGTCGTCGGAGGTTCCGTTGCGCATGCGCATCCCGTAACCGCCGCAGAACAGGACGACCTTCATGACTTCACCTCTACGATGCTCAGTTCCGGGATCGGGAAGACCAGTCGGCCGCCCCACTCGTGGACGAAGGACAACTGCTCGACCAACTCGGTCCGCAGGTTCCACGGAAGGACGAGGACGTAGTCCGGCTTGTCCGCGGCGATCTGCTCGGGCGGCAGGATCGGGATGCGGGTGCCGGGGGTGAACCGGCCGTGCTTGTACGGGTTGCGGTCGACCGTGTACGCGAGCAGGTCGGGGCGGATGCCGCAGTGGTTGAGCAGGGTGTTGCCCTTGCCGGGGGCGCCGTAGCCGACGACGGTCTCGCCGCGGTCGGCCGCGTCGATGAGGAACCGGAGCAGGTCCCGGCGCACCTTGGCGACCCGGGCGGAGAACTCGGTGTATCCGGCCAGCTCCTGGAGCCCGGCGGCCTTTTCGCGCGCCAGTACGTCGGCGACCCGCTGCGAGGGCTCCCCCGCGACCTCGGCCGGGCGGGACCACAGGCGGATGGAGCCGCCGTGGGTGGGCAGCAACTCGACGTCCACGAGGGTGAGTCCGCCGCTGGCGAGGGCCCGGATCGCGGAGGCGACCGTGTAGTACTGGAAGTGCTCGTGGTAGATCGTGTCGTACTGGTTGTCCTCGATCAGGGTCAGCAGGTGCTGCACCTCGATGGAGACCCAGCCTTCGTCGGCGACCAGGGCGCGCAGTCCCTGGGTGAAGCCGACGACGTCGGGGATGTGCGCGTACACGTTGTTGGCCACGACCAGGTTCGCCGGGCCGTGCTCGGCGCGGACGGCGGAGCCGGTCTCGGGGCTCAGGAAGTCCGTGAACGTGGGCACGCCCGCCTCGCGGGCCGCGGCACCGACGTTCACCGAGGGCTCGATGCCCAGGCAGCGGATCCCCCGGTCCACCACGTGCCGCAGCAGGTAGCCGTCGTTGCTCGCGACCTCGACCACGAAGGAGTCGGAGTCGAGGCCGAGGCGGTCCACCGCGCCGTCGACGAAGGTGCGCGCGTGCTCCACCCAGGAGGTCGAGAAGGAGGAGAAGTACGCGTACTCCTTGAACGTCTCCTCCGGCGTGATCAGCGGCGGTATCTGCGCCAGCCAGCAGTCGGTGCAGACCCGCAGGTGCAGCGGGTACGCCGGTTCCGGCAGGTCCAGTTGGTCCGCGGCGAGAAAGCTCTCACACGGCGGTGTCGCCCCAAGGTCGACGACGCTCGCCATCGCTTCCGAGCCGCAGAGTCGGCATCGTGTCATGTGCTGTCCCCATCCCCCCTGCCCGCGTGGGTGTCCCCACCGCGAGCCAGTGCTGACCGTCCCGCGATCGCGGTGCGGTACTCCTCCAGCAGGCGCTCCAGGCCGACAGCCGGGCTGAACCCCTGCTCGTAGCGGCGCCGGGCGGCCTCGCCCATCTCCCGGTTGCGGTCCGGGTCGGCAGCGATCCGGCGGATGCCGGCCGCGAGCGAGGCGGCCTCGCCCGGCTTGTGCAGCAGCCCGGTGACGCCGTCCTCGACGAGTTCGACGAAGGCGCCGTGGCCGGCGGCGACGGTCGGCACCCCGGCCGCCATCGCCTCCACGACCACCAGGCCGAACGCCTCCAGCCAGGTCGAGGGCGCGATCACGGCGACGGACCGCGCGATGGCCTTGCGGCACTCCGCCGGGTCCAGCAGGCCGACGTAGCGCACGTCGTCCCGGCCGGCCGCCCAGGCGGTGACCTCCTTCTCCAGCGGCCCGGTGCCGGCGATCGCGAGCGGGACGCCCACGCCGCCGCTCGCCGCGATCTCGTCCCACGCGGCCATGAGCAGCCGTACGCCCTTGGCCTCGGCGAGCCGGCCGAGGTAGAGCAGCTGCTCGCCCCCGCCCTCCCGGCGGATGTCGGGTTCGGGGACGAAGTTGTGCTTCACCGCGAGGCGTTCGGCCGGCATGCCGGAGGTCACCAGGACGTCGCGTTGCGCGGCGGAGATGCAGAGGAAGCGCTCCACGCCGGTCCACCAGCGCCGCCGGTTGACGGAGAGGCTGACCGCCAGCGGCACGGTCGCGAGGCTGGAGTTGCGGTAGCAGCCGTGCCGGACGGCGGGCAGCGGGGTCGAGCCGACGCACTCGGTGCACGGGCGGCCGTCCCGCTGGAGGGTGCCGGGCGGGCAGACCTGGGTGTAGTTGTGCAGCGTGGCCACGGCGGGCACTCCGGCGTCGGCGCAGGCGGCGAGGACCGCGGGCGACAGGAGCGGGAACACGTTGTGGACGTGCACCACGTCCGGCCGGTCCGCGCGCAGTCTGGCGGCCAACTCCTTGCGGACCGCCGGGTTCCACGGCACCAGGAGCGGCACCGAGACCTTGCCGAGGAGGGAGCGGCCGCCGATGTCGTCGCTGCGCCGCTCGAACAGCTCGACCCGGTGGCCGGCCGCGCGCAGCAGCTGCACCTCCTGGTCGACGACGTTGTTCTCCCCGCTCGGCTGCGCCGAGTTGTAGCGGTTGTGCACCACGAGGACGTGCATGCTCACTTCGCCTCCGATCCACGGGCCCAGCGCGGGACGCGCCGTCGGGGGGCTTCGGGCAGCGCGAGCGGAGCGGCCTTGGCGGGCGCCGCCAACAGCGAGGCGGCCAGGGCCAGATGGAGCAGATACGGCGAGGCGTCGCCGAGTCCGGCCTCGGTGTACGAGGCGATCGCGCAGTAGCTGATCAGGAAGATCGCGCAGGCCCGCTGCAAGGACGGCGGGCGCAACAGCGCGACACCGCCGAGCACGACGATGATCACCGCGACGAGGGTGACACCGACCAGGCCCTGCTCGTTGTAGACGGCCAGCCAGCTGTTGTCGATCGGCAGCCCGCCGAAGGACTTGTCGCCCAGGCCCACGCCGAACAGCTGCTGCGCGGTCGACCGGGGCTCGGCCAGCAGGGCGTTCCAGACCTTGGCCCGGCCGGTGAGACTGGAGAAGTTCTCCTGGCTCTGGCCGCGCAGGAACCAGGTCTGCAGCGCGGAGGCGAAGCCGACCGCGGCCACCACGGAGATCAGCACCGACCAGCTGAAGAAGCGGCGGGCCGCGGCGCTGGTCAGGATGAGCGAGCCGATCGCCAGCGCCAGCCCGAGCAGCAGGCCGAGCGTGGCCGTCCGGGTGTGGGTCAGCGCGAGCAGCACCAGCGACGGCACGATGACCAGCACGGCGCTGGTCCGGTCGGTCCGTCTGCCGATGACGAGCAGCGCGGTGAGCCCGATGATCACCGCCGCGTACTGCCCGATCTGCGGCGGGGTGAGCGGCCACAGCGCGCCGACGAGGCGTCCGCCGTAGAGATCGGGCAGGGCCTTGCCCGGGGAGACGACCAGGCCGAGGGCGACCGAGCCGAGGACCGCGAAGTACGCCCGGATGTGGTACCGGACGAATGTGAGACTGCCGTCCCACCAGCGGCTGAGCAGCCACAGGGTGCCGACGAAGAGGGTCAGCCGGAAGCAGCGGAACAGCGCGCCCATCCCGGACTCCAGGCTCGCGCTGGAGATCACGCTGGACACCAGCAGCAGGCTGAGCAGCAGCACGTAGGCGCTGGACCTGATGCGTACCCGCTGGTTGACCAGGAGTGCCAGGCCGAACGCGGCGACCAGCGAGCCCATGGTGACCATCTGGATGAGGGACCGGGGCAGCGGGACGATGGTCTTCGCCCCGGCGGAGCCGAGCGTGTTGAGGACCAGCAGCCCCCAGACGATCCCGACGATCTTCGGTGTGCCGGCGGAGCGCGGTTCGCCTTCCGGCCGCGTCTCCGTCGTGTCCGTTCCGCGCGTCAGGTTCTCACTCATCTCAACCACCGGCCTGTAGGTCGAGGGTGCTGCCCTTGTCCTGCTGGTACGGCGCCGACTGCCACTGCCCGAAGTCGAGCACCTTGCTCTGGTCCTCGGCGACGAACTTCCACGGCCCGACGTAGACGTTGTCGTGCCAACTGTTGTGCTGCGCCTCGGTGATGGCGTCGGCCACCCCTTCGCCGTGGTACGGCGACCAGTCCGGGTAGGTGCCGTAGTTGGACAGCACCGCCATGCGGTCGCACATCTCCGTGCACTTGACGACGGACTCGTCGAGCACGAAGCGGTTGTCGTGGATGTCCACCCACTGGGTCTTCCACCGGCAGTCCGAGTAGAGCGGCGCCTTGGCGATCGCCGGCCGCACACAGGTGCTGGTCTTCTTGACCAGCAGAGTGCAGTCACCGGAGGAGGTGTTGGCCGGGCTGTTGCAGAACCGGTCGGCGTTCTCCCACAGGGTGATCCCGGACCAGTTGTTCTCCAGCACGTTCCCGTAGATCTCGATCTTGTGGGTGCGGGCCTTGACCCGGGGTTCGCCGCCGGACTCGGAGAGATAGATCGTCGCGTACGGGAAGTTGTCGCCGCTGTCGGCCGCCTTGCGGCCCTCGACCCAGTTGTTGCGCCGGATCGTGTTGTTGCGGATGACCGCGTTGTAGCTCGTCTCGTAGATCAGTGCGGCACCGTCGTTGGCCTCGATCACGTTGTTCTCGATGAGGAAGTCGTTGTTGTTGGTGTCCGCCCACAGCCCGGTACCGCGATTGTCGTGCACCCAATTGCCGCTGACGTCGGCGCCGTCGACCTCCCAGAACTTGATGCCTCCGGTGCAGCCGCAGCCCTTCTGCTTCCGCTCCCAGTCACCGGTGTTGTTGCCGACGATCTCGTTGCCCTGGACCACCAGGCCGGTGAGCGGGCCGTTGCCCTTGTACGCGTTCATGCCGTACTGACCGTTGTCGCGCAGGCAGTCGGCGCGCACCTGCTGGCGGGCGCCGGCCATCAGTCCGGCGCCGGAGTTGTCCTTGATCGTCGAGTGTTCGACGACCCACCCGTCGGCCGAGTCGTGGTTGACGACGCCCTCGTCCCGCGGCGCGACGAATCCCCGCACGGTGAGATAGCGGATGGTGACGTCGGCCGCGTTGCCGGTGAAGGCGTACTGGTTGACCTTCCGGCCGTCGAGCACCGCGCCGGGCGCGCCGATGTAGTGGTCCCCCTTCTTGGGGATGACCTGGGCGTAGCGGTCCCGCTCGAGCGTGTGCGTGCCCGGCTTGAGCCAGAACGTGGTGTTCGGGGGGCTGTTCTTGGTCTTCGCCGCCAGGTCGCCGACCACCTTGGGGTCCACGGTGACCGCGCCCGCCGGCGCCTTCGCCGGTCCTGCGGCGGGGTTGGCGCACACCCGGGCCACGGACCGGGCGGCGGACGTGGCCGTGGACGGCGCGGCGTGCGGCTTCGTCGCGGCCGGGGCGCTCGACGTGCTGTCGCAGCCGGTGACCGTCAGCAGGAGCAGCGCCAGCGGTACGACCGCCGGCGCCCAGTGCCGTCTCATGTTCCCCACGCGCCCCCCTGGCCGCGGAACCCGAGCACGGTGGTGAATCCGTCCGTGCCGTCGGCGAATCCGCTGCCGATCAGCGTGGTGGTGGGTTCCTTGCGCCCGAATCCGGCGGAGTACCAGCCCAGCGGCGGTTCGCTCTCGCCGCGGTGCGCCCGCCAGGACAGCTGCTCCGGCAGGTCGAGCACCGCGGAACGCCCCTCGCCGTCCCGGATCCAGGTGAGCACCGCGCGGTGCCCCACCAGGTCCGCGGCGATCGCCGGGCCGAGATGGAACGCCAGTCGCACGTCCCGGCGCGGTCCGGTCACCTCGTCGACGATCTTCAACTCCTGGCTCGCGGCCGTGAGTTCCACCCGGCGGCGGTGCACCGAGCCCTGGTAGCCGTCGTGCTCGGCGGCCCAACGGGCCACCCCCGCACCGGAGTTGTCCACGTCCAGGACGCGGGTGCGGGCGTGCCGGGTCCACAGGAACGGGCCGCCGGACACGGACTGGTCGGCGCCGTCCAGTTCCAGGGTGTTGTGGCCGAGGGTCGACCGGAAGTACCGCCGCCACTCGGGCTGTCCGTGGTAGCAGTACGTCCCCGGGTCGGCGAGCACGTCGATCCCGTCGTGCCTCACCTCAACGGACAGCGCGTCGGCGTGGGCGTGGGCGGCGATGGACAGGAAGCCGTGCGGGCCGCCGTCGCAGCGGCACCAGATCTCCTCCGGGCCGCGCAGGACGGTGAGCCCCGCGTCGGCGAAGCGGTCGGGCCTGGCCGCCGGGCGGGCGGTCGCGTCCTTCGCGTACGGCTTGATGAGCGCGGCCAGCAGTGGGGTACGCACGTCGGTGGCGGTGACCGTCGGCCACCAGTCGAGCCGGCCGAACACGGCGTCTCCGGTGGCCAGGAGCGAGCCCCAGCGGTCGGTGCCCTCGCCGTCCAGGATCAGGCCGAAGCCGTCGTCCGCGTCCCCCTGGCGGGGCGGCCGCAGCCGGTTGTCCACCACGGCCGCGAGCGCGTCGGTCATCCGCAGCAGCACCAGCCGGAGCGACTCGGGCACCGGCACGTCGGCGGCGTCGGCCTCGGCCAGCGCGGCCAGGCCGAGTTCCAGGACGAGTCCGTGGTACTCGGTGGCCAGCTCGCGGTTGAGGCCGGAGTCGAAGGTGTTGGCGCGCAGCTCCCGCTCCAGCGAGCGCAGCGCGTCGGAGCGCCAACGCGCCGAGGAGGGGAACCAGTTGAACGCGCAGGCCGCGGCGAACTGCCCGGCGGTCTCGGCGATGACGTGGTTGTTCGCCGAGGAACCCCGGCTGGGGAAGGCGGCCAGCCAGCGCTGGTGGTGCCAGATCTGGTTCAGCGCGACCGGGTTGTCCTCGAACAGCTCGGCCGCGCCCGGCCAGCCGTCGAGCAGCCGGCGGACCCACACCCAGGACAGCAGCCGGATGCCCAGCTCGATACCGCTGATCCAGTGCACGCCCCGCAGCGGCGGGTTGGCCGCCCACCACGACCGCAGGTGCGCGGCGACACGCTCGGCGTACCGCTCGTCCCCCGTGACCGCGTGGGCGGCGGCGAGCACGGTGAGGTACTGGTGCCGGGACGGCTCCCAGATCTGCTTGATGTCCCCGGCCACGTTCTCGTCGCGGTACGGCACGTCGAAGGCGTAGCCCGACGGGGCCCGGCGCCCGGTCTTCGGGTCGTGGAACCAGTCCGGGTCGACGAGGTCGTCGCGCTCGACTCCGAAGAACTCGGCGTGCCCGGTCATCAGTCGGTCCGCCTCGGCGACAAGGCGTTTCGCGGCGTCCGGCGCCACTTCGGCGACCGTGCCCGCGGGCAGGACCGCGGTGAACCGGGCGCCGGTGATACTCGGGCAGTCCGGCTGCGCCGACCGCCACCGGCGTCTGCGCACGGTGTCGCCCGCCCGGCCCGCGATCTCGCGCGGGCCCATCCGGGAGAGCCGGCGCAGGTACCAGCCCGCGCTCATGGTCATGGCGTCCTCGCCAACATCACCGGAGCACCGGCGCCCAGACCGGTCCCCACGGCGAGGGTGGCCGCCGTGGTGGCGACCAGCGACTCCAGCGGCACCGGCATGGGTCCGCCGGTCCGAACGGCCTTGATGAACGCGGCGAGTTCGGCGTTCTGCCCCTTGTCCCGGGCCTTGGGCAGCCGCGAACTGACCCACTTCTTGGGGCCGTGGACCGAGGCACGCACGAAGTCGTCGAGCTTCAGCACTTTGCCGTCCCCGACCATGTCCAGGGTCTCCTTGGGGAAGCCGGAGGCGCCGGAGGTGACGTAGCTGATGGTGGCGGTGGAGCCGTCCGGGTAGCGCAGGACGACCTGGAGGTCCTCGTTGCCGGGCGCGGCCGTCGCGTACACGGAGACCGGGTCGGCGTCGAGGAGCCAGCTCGCCGTGTCGATGAAGTGGCCGCCCTCACCGGCGAACCGCGAGCCCTCGGCGCCCTGTTGGAGGTACCAGCTGCCGTGCTGGAGCTTGCCCGCGTTGACGAGGTAGCGCAGGCTCGCCGGACCGGTCCGGGCGCCGAACCGCTCCTTGGCCTCCGTCAGCAGCGGTGCGAAGCGGCGGTTGAAGCCCACCTGGAGGCGGTCGTTGCCGGACTCCTCCACCGTCGCGAGGACGCCGGCCAGCTCCTCCTCGGTGAGGGCGAGGGGCTTCTCCACGAACACGGTCTTGCCGGCCAGCAGGGCCTGCCGGGTCAGTTCGGCGTGCGAGCTGTGCCGGGTGACCACGAACACCGCGTCCACGGACTTGTCGCCGAGGACGGCGTCGAGGTCGGTGGTCGCCTTGGCGAAGCCGAACTTCCGCTGCGCGTTGGCCCCGGACAGCGCCGTCGTGGTGACGACGGTCGCCAGCTCGACGCCCTCGCGCCGGGCGAGATGCGGCAGCAGCATCGACGTCGCGTAGTTGCCCGCGCCGACGAACGCGAGGCGCACCGGAGTCTTCGCGGACCGGGCCGGGGTGGACGTCGTCTCGCTGCGGCGGACCGTGGGCACGGCCACCGACGGGGCCACCGGCTCCCCCGCTTCCTCCGTCTGCTCGGGGTAGCGGAACAGCACGGCCACGGCCTTCAACTCGCCGTCCTTCAGCCGCTGGTACGTCTCGACGGCGTCGTCGAAGTCGGCGATGTGGGAGACCAGGGGCTCCACGTCGACGCGGCCCCGGGCGACGAGGTCGAGGAAGCAGGCCAGGTTGCGGCGCTCGGTCCAGCGGACGTAGCCGATCGGGTAGTCGCGTCCCTCCAGCTCGTACGACGGGTCGTAGCGGCCGGGGCCGTAGGAGCGCGAGAAGCGGACGTCGAGTTCCTTCTCGTAGTACGCGTTCCAGGGGAGGTCGAGGCGGCACTTGCCGATGTCGACGACCCGGCCGCGGTCCCGGGCGAGGCGGGCGGCCAGCTCGACGGGCTGGTTGCTGCCGCCGCCGGCGGCCAGGAACACCTGGTCCACGCCGTGGCCGTCGGTGAGTTCGGCGACGGCCGCTTCCACGGCGGCGGAGGCGGGGTCGCCGCAGGCCGCGGCGCCCAGGCGCTCGGCGAGTTCGCAGCGGCTGGGGTCGGGGTCGGCACCGACCACGCGGACTCCGGCGGCGGTGAGGAGCTGGACCACCAGCTGTCCGATCAGGCCGAGGCCGATGACGAGCGCGACCTCGCCGAGCTGCGGTTCGCCCTGACGCACGCCCTGCATCGCGATCGAGCCGACGGTGCCGAAGGCGGCGTGCTGTGGGGCGAGGCCGTCGGGGACCGGGGCGTAGAGGTTCTTCGGGACCCAGTTCAACTCGGCGTGCAGCGCGTGCTCGTTGCCCGCGCAGGCCACCAGGTCGCCGACCTTCACGTCGTCGATCCCGGCGCCGACCTGCTCGACGACCCCGCACAGCGAATAGCCCAGCGGGGTGTAGGAGTCCAGCTTGCCCATCACCTTGCGGTAGGTGGCGGGCAGTCCGTTGGTGGCCACGCTCTGCATGACCTTGGCCACCTGGTCAGGCCGGGAACGGGCCTTGCCCAGCATCGACATGCCGGCCTCGGAGACCTTCATGAGCTCGGTGCCGGTGGATATCAGCGAGTAGGCGCTGCGCACCAGCACCCCGCCCGGCTTGCACCCCGGTACCGGAACGTCGAGCACCGCCAGCTCGCCGCTCTTGTAGTTCTGTACAACCTGCTTCACCAGAACTCCTGATTCCTAAGCCGTCGACCGAGTGCTCTGGGCGGAGCCAGAGGTCGCGTCGCGATACCAGTACTCGAGGGTCAGTACGTGCCACAGATGCTTGGAGTAGTCCGCCTGTCCTGCGGCGTCCTCGGCGACCATCCGGGCCAGCGCGTCACGGCGCAGCAGCCCGGACCGGACGAGCTCGCCGTCGTTGACCACCTCGCGCACCAGCGGTGCCAGGTCCCGGCTCATCCAGGCCCGCAGCGGGGCGCTGAACAGGCCCTTGGGCCGGTACACGATCTCCTTGGGGAGGATCGAGGTGGCCGCCTCCTTGAGGACGGCCTTGCCCTGCCGGCCGACGATCTTGCGGTTGCCGGGTACGGCGAACGCCGCCTTGACGACCTCGATGTCGACGTACGGCGTCCGGACCTCGGTGGAGGCGGCCATGCTGGAGCGGTCCGTGTACGTGAGGTTCAGGCCCGGCAGGAACATGCGGGAGTCGGTCAGGCACATGCGGTTGACGAAGTCGTCGAGGTCGTTGTCCTGGTAGACGTCCGTGTGCTCGGTGATCACGTCGTCGACCGTCCCGGCCAGGTCCGGATCGATCAGCGCGAGCAGCTCGTCCTGGTCGTACATGGTGTAGCTGCGCCGGAACGCGGTCTCCTCCGGCAGATCGGCGAAGGAGAGGAACCGCTTCGCGAAACGCACCGACCGGTAGCCCCGGGTGGCCGAGGCGACCGGCAGCCGGTCCACGACCCCGGACACCCCGCGCCGCAGGGGTCGCGGGACGCGCTGGTAGCGCAGCGCCAGCAGGTTGGCGAAGTGCTTGCGGTACCCCGCGAAGAGCTCGTCGGCGCCCATGCCCGAGAGCATCACCTTGACCCCGGCCTCCCGGGCGGCCATGCAGATCAGGTAGGTGTTGATCGCGGCGGGGTCGCCGATCGGCTCGTCCAGGCTGTACGTCATCTGCGGCAGCAGGTCGAGCACGTTGGGCGCGATCTCGATCTCGTGCAGGTCGACGCCGAACTGCTGGGCGACCTGCCGGGCGTAGCGCAGGTCGTCGGGCATCGCCTCGAACTTGGCGTCCTCGGCGCGGAATCCGATCGTGTAGGCGGAGATCCCCGGCTGGTGGCGGGCCGCCAGCGCGGTGAGATAGCTGGAGTCGAGGCCGCCGGAGAGGAAGGTCGCCACCGGCACGTCGGAGATCAGGTGGCGGCGGGTGGACTCCTCGACGATGGCGGCGAGGTCCGGCCGCTCACCGGCCAGGGCGCGGTCCCGGCCCTCGGCGGCGACGTCCTTCAGGTTCCAGAAGCTGCCGCGCTCCACCCGGCCGTCGGGCCGGCAGCGCAGCCAGCTGCCCGGCGGCAGCTTCTCCGCCTCGCGGAACGCGCAGCGCGAGTCCGGCACCCAGTAGTAGAGGAGGGAGGCCACCAGCGCCGCCTGGTCCACCTCCAGCTTCTTGCCGGTCGCGGCGGCGAGCGCCTTGAGCTCGGAGGCGAACATCAGGCCCTCGCCCCGCCGGAGCAGGAACAGCGGCTTGATGCCGAGCTGGTCGCGGACGAGCACCAGGTCACCGGTGCGCTCGTCGAAGATGCCGAAGGCGAACATGCCGCGCAGCCGGGGCAGACAGTCGGTGCCCCAGCGCCGCCAGGCCTCCAGGACCACCTCGGTGTCGGAGGTGCCGCGGAAGCGGACCCCGGTGGCCTCCAACTCGGCGCGGAGTTCGGGCGCGTTGTACAGCTCGCCGTTGTACGTCAGGGCGAGGCCGTCCGAGACCATCGGCTGGGCGCCGGTCTCCGACAGGTCGACGATGGCCAGCCGGCGGTGTCCGAGCTGCACTTCGCCGTCACCCAGGGGGTGGCCGTAGCGGCCCGAGCCGTCGGGGCCGCGGTGGGCGAGGGTGTCGGTGAGCCGGTCGGTGACGGCCTTGCCGTCCGGCCATCGGTACGTGCCCGCGATGCCACACACGTCTACCGCACCTCCTGGTCGTTGTCCGGGACCCGCGCGGCCCGTATCGGCTGGCGTTCGGTGAGCCGCCTGCCGGTCGCGTTCTGCCAGGTCGGCGGCTCGGTCCGGCCGCGCAGGGCGTTGGCCAGCCCGTCCCACAGGGTGCCGTCGGTCCGGTCGCGCGGATCGGGGTCGATCAGTACGACGCCGATCACCGGGATGCGCTGGTCGGCGAGCTGCCGGGCCACGGTGTGCAGCCAGGCGGCGTTGCCGTGCCCGGCGCGGACGACGAGCACGGTGCGGGTGCCGAGGTACTGGAGGTCGGTCCACGCCGTGCCGGGTGCCACCGAGCCGACGCCGATCCGCTGGTCCCGCGGGGACACGGTCGCGGCCTTCTCGCCGCCGACCACGGTGGGGTCCCCCGGTTTCGGGCGGCGGCCCGAGAGCTGGGTGCCGGGGAGGCCGTCGACGACGGTCACCGGACCGTCCTCCCCCAGTGCCCGGGCGAGACCGAGGGCGATCCCGGCCGTGCTGCGGGCGCAGCCGAGTTCCAGCAGCGACAGCGGTTCCGCCGCGCCGCGCGAGGTGCGGGCCAGCGTGGTGGTGAGGCGTTCGCGTGCCACCCGGGTCCGCCTGCGCTGCCACACCCTGCCGGAGCGGCGGGGCAGTTCGGCGATGACCGAGGCGCCGAGGTTCGCCGCGATGTCCCGGCGCAGCACGGGCCGGTCCGTGACGACCACGCCGACCGCGGCGAGCGCCAGGCCGAGGAAGAGCCCGAGGACGAGGCCGACCACGCCGTCGGTGACGAGCGCCTTGGGCAGCGAGTGCGCCACCGGGCGCGGGGCGTCCACGATCTGGGTGCCGGCGACGAGCTGGGGCGCTCCGACGCGGGCCTCCTCGGCGCGCTGGCCGAAGTCGGAGATCTGCGAGGTGAGTTCGGCCCGCCGGGCGAACAGCGACTCCAGGTTCGCCGCGTCCTTGGGGTCGCTGTCGGGCGACCGGCCGCCGATCGACTTGTTGACGTCGGCGAGCTCCGCCTGCATCCGGGCCTGCTGATCGAGCAGGCCCTGGGCGTTGGCGTTCGCGATGTCGTTGATGCGCTTGGCGTGGTCCGCGACGAACGCCTGGGCCAGTGCCTTGGCCCGGGCCACCGCCTCCGCGTCGGTCTTGCCCGTCACATCGATCTCGAGGACGTTGTTGGTGAGTCCGGTGCCCCGGTAGTCCTTCATGAAGTCCTCGGGTTTCTCCGGGGACTTGAGGATCTTCAGGGCCGCACCGGCGATCCGCGAGGTAGCCAGCAGCTGGGCGTCGGTGCGGATCAGTGTTCCGGTGTCGTTCGGCTGGTCCTCCTGGTGCGCGACCAGCACCTTGGTCACGGCGGCCGGGGCCGGTGGCATGAGGACCGCCACGGCCGCGCCGGCCAGCATCCCGAGGAGCGCCATGGCACCCCACAGGCGGCGGCGTCTGCGCACCGCGACCACCAGTGCCTGGAGGTCGAGGAGCGGGGTGGCGGCCGACGACTCCGAAGTCGTGCTCGTCGTCACGCTGGATCTCCTGTCGCGTGGCCGTGTACCGCGAACGTCAAAGTGGCGTCGTCGGAAAGTCGGTCGGCGGTTTCCGTCGGGCGGGTGCGGACCGTGCCGGCGACGACGACGCCGACGAGCTCGTGCCCGCCGTCCGCGCACGCCTCGGCGATGCCGGCGAGTTCGGCGGCGGTCCAGCTCCCCGCGCTGAGGACGGCGAGGGCACCGGACTCGGCCTCGCGGTCCGGCACGATCGGCCGGTCCACCGAGACCTCCACGACCCGCAGCCGGGGGTCGTTGGTGGCCTCGGCGACGAGCTGTCCGGCGGCCAGCCGGGCGACCTCGTCTCCTTCCGGTACGACGACCAGCAGCCGCCGGGGGGCGGGCAGTTGATCTCTGAGGCGGGCGCACACCCGCCGGTAGCGGATCCGCCGCTCGGCCTCGTCGCCGGACCGCTGCGGGGGCGGTACGTCCCACCGGACGTCCATGCCGAGCAGCCGGCGGAGCCGGGCCCGCGTGCCGTGGCTGTCGGGCCGGTGCCCGTGCCGTTCGCCGGGCACGTCGACGGTGCCGAGGAACGGCGAGCCGAGCGCGGCGGCGATCTCCGGTTCGGTGCGCAGTCTGCGGCTCACCCGGGCGGCAGCGAGATGGGCGACGACCGCGAGCACGAAGAACAGCAGCGCCCCGGCGACGACGAGTTGCATGCGCGTCGGCGCCGCCGCTCCGGTCGGCCGGGGGGCCGGACCCATGACGACCATGCTGGCCTTGGCGGACGCCGGGTTGGCCTCCTCCAGCTTCTTCATGGCGTCCTGGAGCCCGGTGCGCAGTCCCTCCAGCTCGGTGCGGGCCTGCACGCCCTCGACGGTCTGCCCCGGGTCCGCCGCCTCGGCCAGGTCGGTGATACGGCGGTTGGTCTCGGCCACCTGCTTGCGCAGCGCCTCGGTCGCCGTGTCCGCCGCGGGGTCGGTGCTGCCGCCCGCGATGCGGGTGGCGAAGGTGACGAACTGCTGGGCCAGCTGGTCGGAGAGCCGCTGGGCGCGCTCCGGGGTGTCGGCCGTACCGGAAACCTTGATGATGTTCCCGTCGTCCGCCTTGGCACTGACGTCCTTCTGCAGCTCGGTGCCGCTGACGCCCCACTTCAGCGCGTCGGCCGCGCGGTCGACCACCGCCGAACTGGTGGCGATGTCCACCTGGGTCAGCAGTTCGCGCTCTTCCCACTGGCCCGGCAGCAGCACCGATGCCTCTGCCGTGTAGCGCGGCGGAAGCAGCAGCACCGAGGTGCCGTAGCCGAAGAGCGCGCCCGCTACGGCGAGGACGGCCAGGAGCCGCCACCGCCGACGGAGAATCCGTCCGATCGTGACCAGGCGGATCGTGTCGTCATTCAATGGTGCGGCCTCTTCCCCGTACGGACCGGCCCACCCGCGGACACCGGGGCTTGGTCCCGGCAGGCGGCGGCATAGGCGGCGAGCAGTGACGCTTGCGAGTTCTCCCAGGACAGCGGTCCGCTGATCCGCTCCTGGCCGGTCTTCCCCATCCGGGCCCGCTTCTCCGGGTCGTCGAGGAGCAGCGCGATCAGCTTGGCGAACTGGGCCTCGTCGTTGGCGGGCGCGTAGACGGCGGCGTCACCGGCGGAGACGCGTGCCTCCCGAAGGTCGAACGAGACGATGGGCCGTCCCATCGCCATGTACTCCAGGACCTTGTTCATGGTCGACACGTCGTTGAGCGGGTTGTGCGGGTCGGGGGAAAGGCAGACGTCGGCGGTGCACAGGTAGCGCACCAGGTCGGCGTCCGGGATGCGTCCGGTGAACTGCACCTGGTCGGTCAGACCGAGCTCCCGGGACAGTTCGACCATCGCGTCGAAGGCGTCGCCGGCGCCGACGAAGACCGCGTGCCAGTCGGTGCGTCCGACCTCGTCGCGGAGTTTCGCCAGGGCCCGCAGGGCGTAGTCGACGCCGTCCTGGGGGCCCATGACGCCGAGGTAGCACAGCAGATGGGGCTTGCCGCGCTTCAACTCCGTCTCCGGGGGCACCGGTTGGAAACGGTCGGTCGCGGGCGCGCTGCGCACCACGAAGACGTCCTCGGGCCGCTTGCCACCGCGGCTCAGCGCGACGTCCTTGTAGCTCTCGTTGGTGGCGAGCACGATGTCCGCGGCCCGGTAGGTGCGCCGCTCCAGCGCGCACACGGCGCGGTAGAGGAGGTCCTCGCCACGGTCGAAGCGGGAGAGGTAGAGCTCGGGCACCAGGTCGTGCTGGTCGAAGACGAAGCGCGCGCCGCGCCGCTTCATCCACAGGGCCGGCAGAAACAGCAGGTCGGGCGGGTTGCAGGCGTGCACCACGTCGACCGGGCCGACCTTGCGGGCCAGCCGGAGCGTGTGCCACAGCGCCGATCCGTACTCCCGCAGATAGCCGGCGGGACCTCCGGTGGCCGCGCGCAACGGGTAGCGGTGGATCCGCACCCCGTCGATCACCGCCTCCGCCTCCGTGTCCCGCTTCTCCCCCTGGGGGCAGATGACGTGCACTTCCCAGCCCGCGTCGCGCAGCGTGGTGCACTCCTGCCACACCCGTCGGTCGAAGGGGACCGACAGGTTCTCCACCAGGATCAGCGCGCGACGCTTCGTGCCGTCGCCACTGGTCTCGTTACCAAGCAAGGCCTATGTACCCCGGTTCGGTCCGGCGCGCGTCGGCGTCGGGAAGGCGGATGAGGTCGATGATCGCCGGGTCGCCCGTGTGGGGCAGCGCCGACAGTACGGTCGCGTCCTTGGTGCCCACCAGGCACACCTCGGCGTGGTCCAGCACCTCGTCGACGGAGTCGGCGAGCAGTTGCGCGAGGTGCGGCAGGCGGCTCTCGATGTACTCGCGGTTGGCGCCGAGCAGCCGGGAGAGGCTCACGTTGGCGTCGTAGATCTTGAGGTCGTAGCCCTTGCCGAAGAGCCGCTCGGCGAGTTCGACGAGCGGGCTCTCGCGGAGGTCGTCGGTGCCAGGCTTGAAGGAGAGTCCGAACAGGCCCACCTTGCGCTTGCCGCTGCGCTCGACCAGGTCCACCGCGCGCTGGAGGTGGTCGGCGTTGGAGGCGAGCACGTGGGAGAGGATGGGCACCGAGACGTCGGCCCGCTGTGCCGCGAAGACCAGGCTGCGCAGGTCCTTGGGCAGGCAGGAGCCGCCGAAGGCGAAGCCGGGGCGCAGGTAGGCGGGGCTGATGTTCAGCTTGCGGTCGGCGAGGAAGACGTCCATCACCTGGTGCGAGTCCACGCCGAGGGCCTGGCACACGGCTCCCAGTTCGTTCGCGAAGCCGATCTTGAGGCCGTGGAAGGCGTTGTCCGCGTACTTGATCGCCTCGGCCGTCGGGATCGGCACCCGGAACACCTCGCCGGGCAGGCCGTCGTAGAGCGCCGCGACCGCGTCGCCACTGGCCGGGTCGAGTTCGCCGATGACGGTCTTCGGCGGGTCGAAGAAGTCCTTGACGCTGGTGCCCTCGCGCAGGAACTCCGGGTTGACCGCGACCCCGATGTCCACACCTGCGGTGCCGCCGACGTGCTTCTCCAGGATCGGCACCAGCAGGTTCAGGCAGGTGCCGGGGAGCATGGTGCTGCGGAACACGACGGTCTGGCGGCCGCCCCGCTCGGCGAGCGCGGCGCCGATCTCCTCGGTGACCCGCTCCAAGTAGGTGGTGCACAGGCTGCCGTTGGGCTCCGACGGGGTGCCCACGCAGATCAGCGACACCTCGCTGTCCGCGATCGCCTCGCGGACGTCGCGGGTGGCGCGCAGGGCTCCGGTGCGTACGACTTCGGCGATGAGTTCGCCGATACGTTCCTCCACCACGGGTGCCTTGCCGTCGTTGACCAGGTCGACCTTCACCTGGTTGACGTCCACCCCGATGACCTCGTGGCCCATGCTGGCCAGGCACGCGGCCGACACACAGCCCACGTAGCCGAGCCCGAAGACGCTGACTCTCATGACCGGTCTCTCCCCCCAGGCAGGCCCCTGCGGCCTGCGGTCCGCGCGCCGGTCGGACGACCCCCGCGCATCAGTAGGCCCCCTGCCCGTGGATCACGGCACGCAAGGTCTTCCACAAGATCACTGTGTCGAGGGCGAGCGACCAGTCCTCGACGTACCTCAGGTCGAGGCGGACGGCCTCCTCCCACGGCAGGTCGCTGCGTCCGCTGATCTGCCACAGGCCGGTGAGCCCGGGTTTGACCAGCAGCCGTCTTCGGATGTCCGGGTCGTACGCGGCGGACTCCTCCGGCAGCGGGGGCCGGGGTCCGACGAGCGACATGGATCCGGTGAGTACGTTGAAGAGCTGCGGGAGTTCGTCGATCGAGTACCGGCGCAGCACCGTGCCGACCCGGGTCACCCGGGGATCGCGGCGGAGCTTGAACAGCAGGCCCGCGCCCTCGTTGCGGTCGGCCAGTTCCGCGCGTGCCCGGTGGGCGTCGGCGACCATGCTGCGGAACTTGAGCATGGTGAACTCGTGGCCGTCCTTGCCGACCCGGCGCTGGCGGTAGAACACTCCGCCCCGGCTGTCCATCAGCACGAACAGCGCGACGAGGACCATCAGCGGCGCGAACACGATCAGCAGGATCGCGGCGCCCAGCCGGTCGACGACCCCTTTGATCGCCCGGCGGCCTCCGGTGAAGGTCGGCATGCTGACCCGCAGCAGCGGTATCCCGAGCACCGCGTCGACGTGCAGGCGGGGGCCGGCCACCTCCATCAGCACGGGGGCGACGATCATCTCGGCGTCGCTGCCCTCGAGGTTCCAGGCCAGGCGCTGCAGGCGGTCCGGTGACCAGTGCGGGTCCGGGGTGACCGCGACGACCCGGTAGCCGTCGTGGCGTACGTGCTTGGCGACGTCCTCCAGCAGCCCTATGACCGGCACGCCGTCCAACTGGTCGCCGTCCAGGCCGCCTTGATCGCCGTCGACGCCGCGGCCGTCCGTCGTGCACACGGCCTCCACCCGCCAGCCGAGGTGCGGGAACTTGCGGGTCCTGCTGATCAGATCGCGCACGGTCGCCGGGCTCCCGGCGGCGAGCACCGGTCTCAGGCAGCGTCCTTCGTTGCGCTGTTTGTGCAGCCGGAGACGGAGCACATACCGCTCCGTCATGGTGACGATCGCGATCGCGGGGATCGCGACGAAGATCCAGAGCTTGATGTTGGTCGAGGTCAGAGCGATCCCGCCGAGCGCCAGGACGACGGTCGCCGTGAACAGTGAGCGTCCCAGCCGGCGAAATTCCTCGGCGCCCTGCCCGAGTACGGCCGGGGACCAAGCGCGGCTCACCGCCAGCGCGCCCAGCACCAGCAGCTGGGTGCCGAAGGCGAGGATGCCCCACTTCTCATGCCAGTTGGCCGCGTCCCGGGCCCCGAAGAAGTCACCGATCGACGCCACCACACAGGCGGTCGCCACGGTGTCGCTGATGATCACGGTACGTCTGTACCGCTGTTCCCATTCGATCGCCGGCTGGCCGATCGCCCCGTTCGCCAGACGCTCTCGCGCCGACGGAAAAGGGCCGACTATTCCCCCCTGCCGCACAGAACCCCCCAAGGTCCCCAGTGGTTTGACGTGGTCGCCGCACACTGTTCGTCCCCTGCGGGAGGCCCCCGCCCCCCGCACTGCAGCTCCCCCACGGAAGCTCGCACTCCGCTGTTCCCCCTCGGGAAGTCCGCGCCCCCGGCGCGTGACGTCCCGCCCAAGTCAGATCCTCGCGAACAACCCACCCTGGCAACACCGGACCCGTAGGTCCTGCCAGTCTCTTGAGGCGCACGGGAACCCGTCGCGGCCTCGGATGCTCTCCATGCCCCAAGCCCCCCTCGGGCTAACAGAGTTGATCACCCCCACGTCCGGCACGAGAGCCACAACCGCTGGCCATCCGTATCGCCGGACCCATAGATCATCTTTCGCCGCCTGGTGTCACACCGGGCGAAGCAAGGTCAATCTAGACCATGTGTGCCCGCCTGGAGAGAGGTCTGTGTGGAATTTGTGCACAACATTTGACGCCGAGTCGATAGATCTCCGACTGCCCGCAGGTGCGCCGGGGACGGAAAACACGCCCTGCGCCCAGTGACGGCGGGAGTTCTCCGGACCGTTGGCACTGGCAACCCAGGTGCCCTGACGCTGATCGACACTGATCGACTGTGCCAGGAAAGGGGAGTTGATCGCTCCGGGTACGGCCGGGGCAGTTGGCGCGAACCCGTCGGCCCGGCGTTCGCGGACCTGGCCGGCGATTGGCGGGAAAGCGACCGTCGCCGGGGAGTCGGAGGCCGTGGCGACCGACGGCCGGAGGTTCCGGTCCCGCCGGATCACGTGCCGCGCTGGTGCTGTTCGACGAGTTCCTCGGCCACGACCAGGTCCTGCCAGGACATTCCCACGCTCTTGAAGACCGCGGTGCGGTCCGGGGGAAGCGTGCGTGTGCCCCGGACGACGTCCGCCATCGGGATCAGCTCGTCGGTGTGGAGGTGACCCTCGCGGATCGCCAGCACGACGTCGCCCGCCTCGCGCAACGCCGTGCGCACGTCCTCGACGACGACGTCTGCGCGAGCCATCAACGGGCCGTCCAGTTCACGCGCTTCGGGTTCGTGGGATCCCACCGCGATCACGACCGTGCCGTCGGTCAGCTGCGCGGAGTCGAACAGCGGGGTACGGGCGCCGGTGGCGCAGACCACGACCTGTGCCCGCCCGAGCCGCGCCGCCACGTCCGCCGAGTCCGCGGCGACGACGGTGGCGTGGGGCGACAGCTGCTCGCGGGCCCGGTCGGGGTGGCGTACCACGTAGGTGACGTCGGCCAGTTCGACCGCGTCGACGGCCCGGAGCGCGTCCACGCGACCGACCGCCTGGGGGCCCGCGCCGAAGACCACCAGCTCGATCGGCCGCGTGAACCGGGTGAGCAGCGGAGCGGTCGCCGCGACGGAGACGGCCGGTGTCCGGAGGTTCGTCACCGCGATCCCGTCCATGATCGCCCGCAGTTCGAGCGTCTCCGCACCGAACAGCAGGTAGGCGCCCTGGATTCGGGGCAGTCCTCGGCTCGGATTCCCCGCGGCGAGCGTCACCGTTTTCAGGCCTACGGCGGACGGCCCCGCCGACGGCATGAGCAGCAACTGGCCGCCGGCCACTTCGAGTACGGACCGTTGCAGGTCTTTGCTCGGCTCCAGTCCCGCCCGGAGCGCGCGGGTCAGGGCCGCTGCCGCCTGCGAGCGGGTCAGTGCCCGCCCGACGTCGGCGGCGGAGAGGATCGGAAGGTGCTCGAGTGATGTCATCGCAGTGCGAACCCTGCCCCGGAGGGTCCCCGAGATCAACGGTGAACCGACTCGATCCCCGTACCGGTCGCTCTCGGCGTCGGCGGCCGGCGTTCCGTCGTCCGCGCTCGAAGGCTCAGGCGCCCAGCCCCAGTCCGCCGTCGACATGGAGCTCCGCTCCGGTCATGTAGCGGGATTCGTCGCCGGCGAGCCAGAGCACGAGGGAGGCGATCTCCTCCGGCTCGGCCGGGCGCTTGAGGAACGTCCGGTCCAGCAGCTGCCGGCGCATGTCCTCGGGCATGTCCTCCAGCATCTCGGTGCGGACCAGGCCGGGCGACACGAGGTTCGCCGTGATGCCGTAGGCGGCGCATTAGCGGGCGACGCTGCGGGCGAGGCCGACCAGGCCCGCCTTGGACGCGGCGTAGTTGCCCGCGCCCCGTCGGCCCGCCGCGCCCATGACGGACGAGATGAAGACCATCCGGCCGTGCCGGATCCGGACCATGCCGCGGCCGGCGCGCCTGGCGACCCGGAAGGCCGGGGACGCACCCGGCCGTGGACCGCCACCCTGCGCGCCCGCGGTGACAATCCGGTGACGACCGGCATATGCCCTTACGCCCACCGGAGCCGCCCTGTCACCACCCCGTCACCGGCCCCGCCTCCTCCGGGCGGCCATGCCGGAACGGTCAAAGGGCGGTCTCGGATTTCTCCGAAACCGCCCTTCACCTACGACTCTGTCGAGTCGGGACGACAGGATTTGAACCTGCGACCCCTTGACCCCCAGTCAAGTGCGCTACCAAGCTGCGCCACGTCCCGTTGCCCATCTGACCTGGGGTTTCCCCTGGTCGAACGCGCATGGAAACAATACCGCACTCGCGTCGGTGATCGCGCACGCCTTTATCGGGGGCCGACCTGCGGCCGTCCCCCTGCCGCGCTTGACCTGAAGTTTGGTTGAGGTTGCACGATCGTCCGTATGACCATCACCGCGGAACAAAGTCACCCGTACACGCACGGCGACCTGCACCGGCTCATGGGCCTGATGACCGGGGACGAGAAGCACGGTCCGGCCGCGACCTCGACGCTGGACGTGCTGTGGGTGCTCTACGACCGGGTGCTGCGGGTCGGCCCGGAACGCATGGACGACCCGGAACGGGACCGGTTCCTGCTCTCCAAGGGGCACGGGCCGATGGCGTACTACGCCGTGCTCGCCGCCAAGGGATTCGTCCCGGTGGAATGGCTCCCAGCCTTCGGCTCCTACGACTCCCCGCTCGGCCACCACCCCGACCGGGTGCTGGTGCCGGGCGCCGAGATCGGCAGCGGGTCGCTGGGGCACGGGCTGCCGATCGCCGTCGGGACGGCACTGGGACTGCGCGCCCAGGGGCGGACCGAGCCCCGGGTCTGGGTGCTGGTGGGGGACGCCGAGCTGGACGAGGGCAGCAACCACGAGGCCATCGCCTTCGCCGGGCCCGCCGGACTGGACCGGCTGCACACCGTCGTCGTCGACAACTCCTCCGCCACTCACGCCCGGCCCGGCGGCATCGCCGCCCGCTTCGAGGCCGCGGGCTGGTCGACCGCGACGGTCGACGGCCGCGATCACGACGCGCTGTACGCCGCCTTCACCGCGCCGCATCCCGGCCGGCCGCATGCGGTCGTGGCCCAGGTGGAGCCCAAGTCCGTGTGACCGTCCGCCCCCCTCAGCCGCAGTTCAAGAGTTCAAGAAGGGCCTTCTCTCCATGGACACCATGCGTGACCGTTTCGCCCCTGTCGTCTCCCGGCTCCTCGACGAGGATCCACGCGTCGCGGTCGTCCTCGCCGAGATCGGCGTGGCCACTCTCGCCGAGGCGCGACTCCGCCACCCGGACCGGGTGATCAACGTCGGCATCCGCGAGCAGCTGCTCGTCGGGGCGGGCGCGGGGCTCGCGCTGACCGGGATGCGCCCCGTCCTGCACACCTTCGCGAGCTTTCTCGTCGAGCGGCCCTTCGAGCAGGTCAAGCTGGACCTCGGGCACCAGGGCGCCGGCGCGGTGCTGGTGAGCGCGTCGGCCTCGTTCGACTGGCCCGCGGGCGGGCTGACGCACATGGCTCCGGGCGATGTGGCGCTCCTCGACACGCTCGACGGCTGGACCGTGCAGGTGCCGGGCCACCCGGACGAGGCCGAGACCCTGCTGCGGCACGCGGTCGCCGCGGGCGACGACAAGGTGTACGTACGGCTGTCCGTCCAGGCGAACGCCGACGCCCTCCCGGTCGACGGCGAGCGCTTCCTCACCGTCCGCGAGGGCCGCTCCGGGGTGGTCGTCGCGGTCGGGCCGATGCTCGACGCCGTACTCGACGCGACCGAGGGCCTCGATGTCACCGTCCTGTACGCCACGACCGTACGGCCCTTCGACGCGACCGCGCTGCGCCGGGCCACGCGGACGGCCGGGACGGACGTAGTCCTCGTCGAGCCGTATCTCGCCGGCACCTCGACAGCCGCCGCGAACGACGCGCTCGCCGACCTGCCCCACCGGGTCCTGGGCCTGGGCGTGGCCCGCCCCGAACTGCGGCGCTACGGCACGGTCGAGGAACACCTGTCCGCCCATGGGCTCGACGCCCGGTCACTGCGCGAACGCATCGCCGGTTTCGTCGGGCGCGGCCGCGCCGGTACGCGGGGCTGAGACCCGCCGCCCAACTCCGCGCCGCCGCAGCTCAGTCGGCGGACGGCAGGCCCAACTCCGGGTAGGACTCCAGGAGTCGGGGCGGGGCCGCCTGGCGCCAGGAGTCGGCGAGGATGTCGCGCAGTTCCTCCTCGCTGTCCAGCGCGGCGAGCCGGGCCCGGACCCAGGCGAAACCCGCCTCGTGATCGGCGACCCAGAACTTCTCGGGCTCGGCCAGGACGAGTTCGTCGCGCTCCTCCTTGGGACAGCGCACGGCGATGGAGGTCTCCTCCTCGGGCACGGTGACGAACATCTTCCCGGCGACCCGGAACGTGGGCATGCCCCAGGCGAGCTTCTCCGTCGTGTCCGGGAGGGAGAGGGCGATACGGCGTACGTCTTCGGCATCCGGCATGACACGCAAGATAGCGGCCGGCACTGACAATCACCTGGTGGGAGTGTGTACCCCCGCCCCCACCCGCTTGTAGTAGAGCGTCGTCGGCCGCAGCACCCCGCCCGGGCTCGCCGCGTAGTCGGGGATGACGCCGGCCCGGATCCACCCGGCCGAGTCGTAGAGGTGCTCGGCGGCGCTGTCCGTCTCGGTGTCCAGGTGGAGGAGGGTGATGCCGGCCGCCACCGCCGCGTTCTCCGCGACGGTCAGGAGTTCGCGCCCGAGGCCCCGACCGCGGGCGTCCCGGTGCACCATCAGCTTGACCAGTTCGGCGCGGTGGCGGCTGTTGGGCTTGTCGGCGAAGGCCAGGCTCACCGTGCCGACGACCCGGTCGCCGTCCCGCGCCACCCACACGGCGAGCCGCCCGGCGCCCACCCCGCCGGCACGCTCCCGCCACCAGGCGACCGCCACCGCCCGGTCGAGGGGCGCGAGGAATCCGATCGACGCTCCGTCGTGCACGGTGTCGATCAGCAGGTCCGCCAACTCCTCGACCACTGCGAGCAGTTGGGGTGCGCTCAGCTGCTCCGTCCTCATGGCAGCACCACCGCCAGTACATAGCGGACCGCATCCGGACCCGGGCACCGGAACCGTGTCGGGCCCCACACCCGCAGCCGTAGACAGTCGCCGGTGTCGAGATGGTGGTCGGTGTGCCCGGCCATCACGTCGAGCGCGCCTTCCAGGACCCAGATGTGCTGTTCGAGGCCGGGGACGGGCGGGCGGTCGTAGGCGATGTCGGCGCCCGCCGTGAGCCGGCCCTCGACGAGTTCGCCCCGCAGGCCGGTGTGCGGGGGCGACACGGAGCGTCGTACGAAGCCGGAGGCGCGGTCCTCCCACAGGGGCTGGTCGGCGGCGCGCAGCAGCGGGGTGGGCACGGCCTCCACCTCGCTGAGGAGCTGGGACATGGTGCGGCCGTAGACGCCGCACAGGCGGTTGAGGAGGGAGGCGGTGGGGCTGGTCTCGGCGCGTTCGGCGCGGGAGAGGGTCGACCGGCTGATCCCGCTGCGGTCCGCCAACTCCCCCAGGGACCAGCCGTGTTGGACCCGCAGTTCGGCCAGGCGGGCGCCGAGGCGGGCGTCCATCGGGTCCGGAGCCTCGTCTTCGTGCTTCATATCCGGGACGGTATCCCGGATATGAAACGGCGAGGTTACGTCCTGGCCACTTCCGCCAGCGCGTCCAGCACTGGGCGGATCAGCGGATGCTCCTCCGTGCCGCGTCGTACGGCCGCGAAGACCCGGCGCGTCGGCGCCACCCCGTCGACGGGCCGGACGACGACTCCCGTCAGGTCCATGCCGCGCAGGGCGGAGCGCGGGACGAGGGCGACACCCGCGTCGGCGGACGCGAGAGCGACCACGGCCCGGAAGTCGTCCGAAGAGTGCTCCAAGCGGGGCTGGAATCCGGCGTTCTCGCAGGCCAGGACGACGACCTCGTGGCAGGGGTTGCCGGGGTAGGGGCCGATCCACGGGTCCTTGGCCAGTTCGGCGAGGGGGACCTCGTCGGCGCCGGCGAGGCGGTGGGCGAGCGGGACGACCGCGTCGAAGGGCTCGGCGTAGAGCGGGACGTGGATGAGGCGCGGGTCGTCGGCGGGCGGGGCGCCGCGGTACTCGACGGCGACCGCGACATCCACCTGCCGGTCAAGGACCATCGGCAGACTGGCGTCGCCCTCGGCGTCCTGGACGCGGATCCGGATGCCGGGCGCGAGCGAAGAGAGTCGGACCACTGCCGGTGCTACGACCTGTGCGATACCCGTCGCGAACGCGGCCACCGTCACCGTGCCGGCCTCGCCCGAGCTGTAGGCGGCGAGTTCCGCCTCGGCCCGCTCCAGCTGGGCGAGGACGACGTTGGTGTGGCCGAGCAGGATCTCGCCGGCCGGGGTCAGCCGTACCCCCTTGGCGCCGCGCTCGACCAGGCGGTGGCCGGTCTCCTGTTCCAGGGCGGCGAGCTGCTGGGAGACCGCCGAGGGGGTGAGGTACAGCGCGGCGGCCGCCGCCGTCACGGTGCGGTGGTCGGCCACCGCACGGAGGATATGGAGCCGCCGCGCTTCGATCATGGGACCGATTATCGCAATATGTCCAAGCTCTTCGGCTCCCTCGGGCTCATCGGGTTCCCGGCCGCCTTCAGGCCTCCAGCTCCGCGCGGGCCGCGACGAACGCGTCCACCGCCCGGTTCACGTCCTCCGTCGAGTGCGCGGCGGACAGCTGGACCCTGATACGGGCCTTGCCCTGCGGGACGACCGGGTACGAGAAGCCGATCACATACACGCCCCGCTCCAGCAGCAGTTCCGCCATCCGGCCGGCCACCGCCGCGTCGCCGATCATCACGGGCGCGATGGCGTGGTCGCCGGGGAGGATGTCGAAGCCCTCCTCGGTCATCCGGCGCCTGAACAGGGCGGTGTTCTCGGCGAGTTGGACGCGCAGGTCGTCCGCCGACTCCAGCAGGTCGAGCACCTTGAGCGAGGCGGCGGCGATCACCGGGGCGAGGGTGTTCGAGAAGAGGTACGGCCGTGAGCGCTGGCGGAGCAGTGCGACGATCTCGGCGCGGGCGGCGACGTAACCGCCGGAGGCGCCGCCGAGCGCCTTGCCGAGGGTGCCGGTGATGATGTCGACGCGGTCCATGACGCCGTGCAGTTCGGGGGTGCCCCGGCCGCCGGGGCCGACGAAGCCGACGGCGTGCGAGTCGTCGACCATGACCATCGCGTCGTAGCGGTCGGCGAGGTCGCAGATCTCGCGCAGCGGGGCGACGTAGCCGTCCATGGAGAAGACGCCGTCGGTGACGATCAGCTTGCGCCGGGCGCCGGCCGCTTCCTTCAACTGCTGTTCCAGGTCGGCCATGTCACGGTTGGCGTACCGGTAGCGCCGGGCCTTGGAGAGGCGGATGCCGTCGATGATCGACGCGTGGTTGAGGGCGTCGGAGACGACCGCGTCCTCCGGGCCCAACAGGGTTTCGAAGACACCGCCATTGGCGTCGAAGCAGGAGGAGTAGAGGATCGTGTCCTCCTGGCCGAGGAACGCGGAGAGGCGGGCCTCAAGTTCCTTGTGGACTTCCTGAGTTCCGCAGATGAAGCGCACGGACGCCATGCCGTAGCCCCAGCGGTCGAGGGCCGCGTGGGCGGCGGCGACGACCTCGGGGTGGTCGGCGAGGCCGAGGTAGTTGTTCGCGCAGAAGTTGAGGACCTCGCCGGGACGGCCGCCCGAGGTGACGTTCACGGTGGCCGACTGCGGGGAGCCGATCACACGCTCGGGCTTGTGGAGTCCGGCGGCGCGGATCTCGTCGAGGGTGGTGCGGAGGTCGTCGCGCACGGAGTCGAACATGGGGGAAGCTCCTAAAGTTCCTTCGGCGAAAGGGAGTTACGCGGTCGGACGGGAGTCACGCGGTCCAGTCGAGGATGACCTTGCCGCCGCGTCCGCTCGCCGCGTCCTCGAACGCCGCCTCGAAGTCGCGGTATCCGTACCGGCCGGTGATCACGGGCGCGAGGTCGAGGCCGCCTTCCAGCAGGACCGACATCGCGTACCACGTCTCGAACATCTCACGGCCGTAGATGCCCTTGATGGTGAGCATCGAGGTGACGACGCGGGACCAGTCGACGGGGAACTCCTCGGAGGGCAGTCCCAGCATGGCGATCCGGCCGCCGTGGGTCATGTTGGCGATCATGTCGCGCATGGCCTCTGGGCGGCCGGACATCTCCAGGCCGATGTCGAAGCCCTCGCGGAGGCCCAACTCCCGCTGTCCGTCGGCGATCTGAGCGTCCGTCACGTTCAGGGCGAGGCTCACGCCGATCTTGCGGGCCAGGGCGAGGCGTTCCTCGCTGACGTCGGTCACCATGATGTTCCGCGCCCCGGCGTGCCGGGCAACTGCCGCCGCCATCAGGCCGATCGGGCCCGCCCCGGTGATCAGTACGTCCTCGCCGACGAGCGGGAACGACAGCGCGGTGTGCACGGCGTTGCCGAACGGGTCGAAGATCGCGGCCACATCGAGGTCGACGGGGACGCGGTGCACCCACACGTTGGCGGCGGGCAGCGTGACGTACTCCGCGAAGGCGCCGTCCCGGCCGACGCCGAGTCCGACCGTGGCACGGCACAGGTGGCGGCGCCCGGCCAGGCAGTTGCGGCACTTGCCGCACACCAAGTGGCCCTCGCCGCTGACCAGTTCACCGACGGCGATGTCGGCGACGTCCCGGCCGGTCCCGACCACCTCGCCGACGAACTCGTGCCCGAGCACGAGCGGTGTGCGGATCGCCTGCTGCGCCCAGCCGTCCCAGGACCGGATGTGCAGGTCGGTGCCGCAGATCCCGGTGCGCAGCACCTTGATCAGTACGTCGCCGGGTCCGACGGCGGGTTCCGGAACGTCCACGAGCCACAGCCCGGGCTCCGCCTTCTCCTTGACCAGCGCCTTCAACGCTACGGCTCCTGTGCGTGAGGCCCGGGCGCGGGCACGGCAAGCGTGCCCGTTCCGGGTGAGGGGTGGATTGTGCTAGCAATCTGCCCTACCGGAAGGCCCGGGTCCATCGAGGTTTTCTTAAGCGGTGTCGCAGCTTTCCTTCACACCTGTCACCCGGGCAGCCGCGAGACCTGGTAATGCGCGATGTACCAGCCGTCCCCCAGCCGCCGCACCAGCACGGCGAGCTTGACGTCGACCGGCGGCCGGTCGGTGAACGTGAACTCCGTGTCCAGATAGCCGAGTACGAGGTCGTCGGCGTATCGCCGGGTCTCCAGGAGGTCGTAGGCCGCCTTCATGCCGAGCGGCTGGGAGGCGTAGTACTCGGCGACGCCCGCCCGGCCGACGGCGTAGGGGTGCAGCCCCTGGAAGATCGCGTCCTCGGTGAAGAGCCGGGCCACCGCCTCCGGGTCATGGGCGTCCACGGCCGCTTTCCAGGGGTCGAGGACACCGCGCAGGACGAGTTCGTCGTCGTTGCCGCTGTTCATCTCCGTCGGCCTTTCTCAGTGACCGGCGCTCATGCCGCCGTCGACATGGAGGATCTCGCCGGTGACGAAGGGAGCGTTCTCCAAGAAGAGCACGGCGTCGACGATGTCGCTCACCTCACCCATCCGGCCGACCGGGTGCAGGGCGGAGAGGAAGTCGTGGGTCTCCTCCGCGTGCATCGGAGTCTTGATGGTGCCCGGCGACACGGCGTTGACGCGGATGCCCCGGGTGGCGTACTCGATGGCGAGAGACTTGGTGGCGGACTGGATTCCGCCCTTGGTCAGCGAGGCCAGCACGGAGGGGACGCGGGCGTCCGCGTTGTCGACCAGGCTGGTGGTGACGCTGACGATGTGGCCGCCGCCCCGGGCGAGCAGGTGCGGAACGGCCAGCTGGGTGAGCCGGAAGAACCCGGCCAGGTTGATGCCGAGCACGCTCGCGTAGTCGTAGGCCGTGTAGTCCGTGAAGGGCTTGGCGACGAACACGCCCGCGTTGTTGACCACGGTGTCGATCCGGCCGAACCGCTCGATCGCGGCGGCCACGACCCGCTCGGCGGTCGCCGGGTCGGCGATGTCGCCCCGGACGGTCAGGATGTCCGCGTCGTCGGCGGGGGCGATGGTGCGCGAGGTGGCGACGACCGCGTATCCGAGCTTGCGGTAGGCGTCGACGACGCCCGCTCCGATGCCCTGCGAGGCGCCGGTGACGATCGCGACCTTCTGGTTCCGAGTGCTCATGACGTCCTTCTCCGAAGTGGTGAGTGCGGTGCTCCCGGTCGGCCGTTTTACTAGCCGACCGGTCGCCTATGTGTGAACGTAGGCGACCCGGAGAGGTGAAAGCAAAGGTCAGAAGGGCTTTTCCCAGGACCGGAATCCTCGCTACTGAGAGGCCCGGCCTCCCAGTCCACGTCAGCGGTGCGGGTCGCCCTCGGGCAGCCAGGCGTCCGGGGCGCGCAGCCCGAGGTCGCCGACGCCGTCGCACAGCGCGTCCACGGCGGCGAGTACGGCGGCACGCGTCTCGCCCTCGCGCCACACCAGCGACCAGGTCCAGTGGACCGCCGGCCCGACGACCTCGCGCCGTACGAGGTCGGGCGGCAGCGGAGTGGTCTGTCCCTTGGGCGAGTTGACGACCGGACGGCGGCTGCGGCGCACGTGGTCGAAGAAGGCGGGGCCGGTGATCCCGCCGTCGGAGATCGGCACCGCGTGCGCCCCGGTGTCGTGGGCCAGCTGCTCGGCGTAGACGTTCCAGGACGACCAGGACTGGGTGTCGTCGTCGAGGAGGACGGAGGTGTCCCGGGCGCGTACGTCACCGGTGTCGGCGCCGGTGGCCACCGCGTACAGCCGGTCGGCGCCGAGCAGCCGGGCCCGCAGGCCGTGCCGCTTCAGGTCCTCGTCCCGTACCCAGCACACCGCGAGGTCCAGGCTGCCGTCCGCGACCCGGGCGGCCTGGGTGTGCGAGGGCGCGATCCACGCGTCCACATGGACCTGGGCCACACCGGCGGTGCGCGCGGTCAGGTCGGCGGGGAGCCAGTTGACGTAGCCGAGCCGGACCGGCTCCGAGCCCGCCAGCCGGCCTGCCCGGCGCCGGAGGTCGTCGGCGCGTTCCAGCAGGGCGCGGGTGTGCGGGAGCAGCGCGGCTCCGGCCGGGGTGAGGGAGACCGAGCGGCGGTCGCGGTCGAAGAGCCGTACGCCCAGATCGCGTTCGAGGGCCTTGATCTGCTGGGAGAGGGAGGGGCCCGCGATCAGGAGGCGGTCGGCGGCCCGGCCGAAGTTCAGCTCCTCGGCGACGGCGACGAAGTACCTCAGTTGGCGCAGCTCCACGCACGTCATGCTACGCGTGGCTGGGAGGCCGTATCTCTCAGCAGGGAGCAAGCCCGTCGTGGCGGCGGCGCCGGTCCCGGGCCACGATGAGGGCATGGAGACCCGGCACCCTGTCGCCTGGCCGGGCGGGCCCGAACGGAGCGAGGTCATGCGAGAGTTCCTGGTCGAGATCACCACCACCGTCCCCGAGGGCACCGCCAGGGACGAGGTCGACCGGCGCCGCGCCGCCGAGGCCGTCCGCTCCCACGAACTGGCCGCCGCCGGTCACCTGGGACGGCTGTGGCGCCCGGTCGGCGAACGGCGCAGCATCGGCATCTGGCTCGCGGACGACGAGGACCAACTCCACGAGAAGGTACTCGGCACGCTGCCCCTCGCCCCTTGGATGACCTTCGCCGTCACCCCACTGGAACCGCACCCGAACGACCCCGGCCATGCGGAGTAACTCGCCCTGTCTGTAAGGGATTTGGCTGTCATGAGCTCCAGCGCTCCGGTCTCCTCGGGCCGGGCGGACGGCCCGCTCCTGTCGCCCTGGGCGCATGTCGTGCGGGTCGCCGCGGCGCTCGCGGCGGGCATGGGGGTCGGCCGCTTCGTCTACACCCCGATCCTTCCGCTGATGCACGCCCAGGCCGGGCTGTCCACCGACGCCGGGGCCCACCTGGCCACCGCCAACTACGTCGGCTATCTCATCGGCGCGCTCGCCGGCACCCTCTCCCCGCCCTGGTCCGCTCCCGCGCGGCCCTGCGCGGCTCGCTCGTCCTGCTGGTCTGCACGCTGGCCGCGATGACCGCCACGGACCACACCGGGGTGTGGCTCACGCTGCGGCTGCCGGCGGGCGCGGCAAGCGCGCTGATCTTCGTCGTCGCGGTCAACTCGCTCCTCGGCCACCTCCGGGGCCACCCGCCGCACCTGCCCGGCTGGGGCTTCGGCGGTGTCGGCGCCGGCATCGCGCTCTCCGGACTCCTGGTCCTCGCCCTGCGCCCGGTCGCGGACTGGCGGACCGCGTGGTGGGCATCGGCCGCGCTCGCCGCCGTCCTGGCGGCGGCCTCGTGGAATCTACGGCCGGAGGTGCCGACCGCGACTGTGTCTGCCGCGCACATGTCGCAAGACCCTACGACGCCCGTCGACCGCCGTTTCGCCGCCCTGTTCGTCAGCTACACCCTGGAGGGCGTCGGCTACATCGTCGCCGGGACCTTCCTGGTCGCGGCGATCGCGCAGGGCTCCCCGGGCCGGCTCGGCGGCGGGGCGTGGGTGCTCGTCGGACTGGCCGCCGTACCGTCCTCCGCGCTCTGGGCCCGGCTCGGCCGCCGCTGGTCGCGGCCCGGGCTGCTGCTGGTGGCGCTGGTGATCCAGGCGGTCGGCATCGCGCTGCCCGCGCTGGTCGGCGGGGTGGCCGCGGCCCTGGCCTCGGCGCTGCTGTTCGGCGCGACCTTCATCGGCGTCAGCACCCTCGCCCTGGCCACCGGGACCCAGTTGCGCTTCCCGCGCGCGGTGGCGCTGCTGACCGCCGGCTACTCCGTCGGCCAGATCCTCGGCCCGCTCGCCGTCGCCCCGCTGCTGCGCCACGGCTACCGCCCGGCCCTGCTCCTGGCCGCCGTGGTGGTCCTCGCCGCGGCCGTCGCCGCCGCCGTCCTGCGGTCCGGTTTCCCGCACCACGCGGTGGCGGTACGGCAGTCCGTGCCGGAGCGGGCCCGAGCAGGGCACAGCAGTCAACCCACAGCAGGGGGCTCAGCCACCCGGTAGTCCTCGCCACCGCCCTGTGGATCGACGGACCGTGCCCGCCGACGCCGGCCGCCGGTCAAGCGGCGCGAGCCCCCAGCAGGGCGAGGCAGTTGGTCCAAAGGGGGCTCAGCCGCCCGGTGTTGTTGTAGAGCTTGGCGAACATCACCTGGCCCTCGAGCTGCGCGACGACGGACCGCGCGGCCTCCTTGGTGTCGGTGACGGTGACGTCCCCGCGGTCGCGGGCCGCGGTGACGACCGCGTCGACCATCTGCACCTGGGCGTCGAAGATCTCCTGGAGCCGCACACGGACGGTCTCGGTCTGATTGCTCATCTCCAGGCTGAGATTGCCGAACAGACAGCCCAGTACGGTCCCGCAGCCCTGCTGTCCGGCACGCAGACCGGCCTCCGTCTCCTCGAACAGCCGCCGCAGCCGCTCCAGCGGTGCGGCGTCCCCACCGAGGACACGGGCCCACTCCCGCCGCTGCTCCGCCCAGTGCTCGTCGACGACGGCCAGGGCGAGGGCCTCCTTCGACTCGTAGAAGTAGTAGAAGCTGCCCTTCGGCACCCCGGCCGCCCGGCAGATCTCGGCCACTCCGAGCGCCGAGTAGCCGCGCTCCTCGAAGAGCGACCGCCCGGCGGCGAGGATCTTCTCTCCGGCATCACTGGTTCTGCCCATACGACGACTATACGACCGGTCGGCTATGGACCGCCGAGGTGCTCCAGCCGGGGCACCAGCTCCGCCGCGGTCGACTTGATCGTCTCCAGCCCCGGCCTCCCCCACGGCCGCGGCTCCGTGTCGACGACACACACGGTGCCCAGCACCATCCCCGTGGAGTCGATGAGCGGCGCGCCCAGATAGGAACGGATGCCGAACTCGTCGACGACCGGATTCCCCGCGAACCGCGGATAGTCGCAGACATCCTCAAGAACCAGCGCTTTGCGTCGGACCACCACATGGGGGCAGAACCCGTATTCACGCGCCAACTCCCGGCCCACCTCGGGTTTGGCGTGCTCCCCTCCCGTGGCGGCCCGGGGCAGCCCCGCACCGCCCGGTGTGTGCAGACCGGCGAAGAACTGCCGGTTCTCGTCGATGAAGTTGACCATGGCGTACGGCGCCCCGGTCAGCTCGGCGAGCCGGTCCGCGAAGGCGTCCAGCGCCGGGTCCGGGTGCTCCCCCAGGCCCAACCCCCGCAGCCGCCGCACCCGCCCGGGCGCCTCCTTGTCCTCGGGCGTGAGCAGCAGACGACCGGCCGGACGCGGCGGGTCGTAGCTCATGGGCGTACTCCGTCCCTGTGGACGTATGGCATGGAGGAACTCCGTGAAGGGTGTGCGGGGATCACATGTGGGCACCATGGCTCGGCGCGTGCGCCGGGGCGTGCTCGATGAGATGGCGTACAAGGGTCAGCAGGGTCTGCACCCCGGAACTGGAGATCCGCGCGTCGCAGCGCACGACCGGGATCCCCGGGTCGAGGTCTATGGCGGCCCGCACCTCCTCGGGGTCGTAGCGGTAGGAGCCGTCGAACTCGTTGATCGCGATGATGAATCCGAGGCCGCGCTGCTCGAAGAAGTCGACGGCGGCGAAGCACTCCTCCAGACGGCGGGTGTCGGCGAGGATGACCGCGCCGAGCGCGCCCTCGGACAGTTCGTCCCACATGAACCAGAACCGCTCCTGTCCGGGCGTGCCGAACAGATAGAGCACGTGTTCCGGGTCGAGGGTGATCCGGCCGAAGTCCATCGCCACGGTCGTCTCGACCTTGTTCTCGATGCCTTCGAGATCGTCGGTCGCGGCACTGACCGTGGTGAGCAGCTCCTCCGTACTGAGCGGCGCGATCTCGCTCACCGCGCCGACGAAGGTCGTCTTGCCGACGCCGAAGCCGCCCGCCACCAGGATCTTCAGTGCGGTGGGGAAGGGATCGTGGCCGCTCTCGTAGTCAGAGCTGTCGTCGTAGTCCATCGAGCACTGCCTCCAGAAGAGACCGGTCAGTGGGGTTGTGGTGGAACTCGGGCGGCTTGGTGGTCAGCGCTCCGCAGTCGACCAGGTCCGACAGCAGCACCTTGGTGACCACCGCCGGCAGCTTCAGGTGGGCGGCGACCTCGGCGACCGAGACGGGCGCGCGGCACAGGTCGAGCGCCTGCGCGTGCTCGGGGCCGAGGTAGCCGAGGGGGGTGTTGCCGGTGGCCATCACCTGCGACAGGAGGTCGAGCGCGACGGACGGCCGGGTACGGCCGTTGCTGACCGTGAAGGGGCGCACAAGACGTCCGGCCGCGTCGTCCAACCAGGGCCCGTCGCCGGCCGTCGCCACGCTCAAGGCCTCATCGCGGGGGATTCGACGGCGTGCTGGCGGGGCGCGGTCACGAGGTAGGGGCGGACGCTCTTGACCAGCATCGCCATCTCGTAGCCCAGCACGGCCGCGTCGGCCTCGCGGCCGGCCAGCACGGCGAGACAGGTGCCGGAGCCGGCGGTGGTGACGAAGAGCAGCGTCGAGTCGAGCTCGACGACGACCTGCCGGACGTCCCCGCCGTCACCGAAGCGGACGCCCGCGCTCCGGCCGAGGGAGTACAGGCCGGAGGCCAGGGCCGCCATGTGGTCGGCGCTGTCGGGGTCGAGGCCGTGGACCGACTTCACGAGGCCGTCGCAGGAGAGCAGTACCGCGCTGGTGGTGTGCGGTACGCGCTGCACGAGGCCGCTCATCAGCCAGTCGAGATCGGATACATGGCCGGTCGGCGCGTCGCTCGCCATGGTGGATCGACTCCTTGGGGTACGAAGGTCTGCGGGAGCGCGGGTGGGGGTGGGGCGGTGGGACGCCGTGGTCGTGGGGGTGGGGGCGTGCGTGGTCATCCGGCTGATGCGCTCCCGTCGTGCCGGGCGGTGAGGTCGTGACCGGGCACATGCGCGTGCGCTTCGGATATGGGCGCCGCGTCCATGTGGGGGGCGAGGGCGAGGGGCGGCATTTCCGTGTGGGCCGCGGGGGTGTGGTCGGAACCCATGGGGGGTGTGCTCATGTAGACCCCGCCCGTGTGGACTTCGGTCGAGCGCGGGAACTCCGTACGGTCTGTCTCCGTGTGGGCGGACTCCACGTGCGGCACGTCCGTATGCGACGACGCCATGTCGGCCTCCTCCACCGACTCCGTTGCCTCCATGTGCTGTTGTGCCTCGGCCAGGCCGATCCCGCGTTGGAAGGCCGCCATCAGACCCGGGTCGTGGCCGGCGGCCTGCTCAAAGTCCTGGCGGGGTGCGGGGCCGCCGCGGAGCTGGGGTGCGATGTGCTCCTGGGCGCGGCGCCGGGGCAGCTGGGGCGGCTTGCCCATGGTGCCGCGGACCGCGCCGCCGCCTCGCGGGACGGGCGGTGTGGTCACGTTCGTCGCGACGGTCTGCCGGTCGTCGGGCCGGATGCCGGGTACGGCCTCCGCCGGATTGGCCCGCTCCACGTGGGCCCCGCGCACGGGCAGCGGCACCGGTCCGCTGCCGTTCGGCACGGGCGCGACGGGCGGTGCGGAGTCCCGTCGTTGATGCCGCCCGGGTGCCCCGGACTCACGCTGGGGCCGCCCCGGCGCGGCGGGCGTCGCCGCGGGCGCACCCTGCCGACCGGCGGCACGCCGACCGCCCGGGGCCCCGCCCGTCCCACCCTGCGGAGACTGCTGCGGAGGCAGCAGCGGCCGCCCGCCGCCCAAGGTGTCCTCCGGCTGCCCTACGGCTCCGGGGGCGCCCGGTGCCGTGCCCAACAGGGCCTGTGGCACGACGAGTACGGCCTGTACGCCGCCGTAGATGTTGTTCTGGAGGCGGACGTGGATGCCGTGGCGGCGGGCGAGTTGGGAGACCACGAACAGGCCGATGCGGCCGTCGGCCAGCAGGCTGGCGACGTTGACCTGGTCGGGGTCGGTGAGCAGGGCGTTCATCCGGCTCTGTTCGCCGACGGGCATGCCCAGGCCGCGGTCCTCCACCTCGACGGCGAGGCCCGAGGTCACGAGGTTGGCGCGGAGCAGGACCTGGGTGTGCGGGGCGGAGAACACCGTGGCGTTCTCGACGAGTTCGGCCAGCAGGTGGATCACGTCGGCGACGGCGTGCCCGCGCAGGGTGCCGTCGATGGGCGGCACGAGTTTGACGCGGGAGTACTGCTCGACCTCGGCGATGGCGGAGCGCAGCACCTCGGTCATGGAGACCGGGTTGCTCCACTGTCTGCGGGAGACGGCGCCGCCGAGGACGGCGAGGTTCTCGGCGTGGCGGCGGATGCGGGTGGCGAGGTGGTCGACGTGGAAGAGGCCCTTGAGCAGGTCGGGGTCCTCGATCTCGCTCTCCAGTTCGTCGAGGATGGAGATTTCCCGGTGCACGAGGGACTGAAGGCGCCGGGCGAGGTTGACGAAGACCTCGACCTTCTGTTCGCTGCCGGCCTGGCTGGAGAGCTGGGAGGCGGACACGACGGCGGTGACGGCGCCGTCGTGGGCGCGGGCCAGGTCGGCGGCGAGCAGGTCGAAGTCGTCGGCGTCCCCCGGCGGCCGGCTCCGCGGCTTGCGCTGGGGCGGGCCCTCGCCGCGGCGCAACGCCTCGACCAGGTCGCGCAGATCGGCCTCGCCGCGCGCGCTGTCGCGGCGCAGGGCGCCGATGCGGTCGCTGACGGAACCGGCCGCGCGACCGGCGGCCACGGCGGCGATCAGGATGCCCGCGCAGGTCACCGCCGTGGCTCCGGCGAGGACGCCCCAGAGGGTGAGGCTGTTGCGTGCTCCGGTGGAGCGGACGGTGAACAGGACGGCCGCGCTGGCGCTCAGCGCGACCGCGACGGGCGGCAGCACGGCGAGACGCAGGAGCTGGGATCGTATGTGCGTCTCGGGCAGTGCGGGCACGGGGCGGGCGGCCGGTCGCCCGTGCCGGCCGCCCTCACGGCGGTCTGCGCGTGCGGCCGGTGCACGGAGTTGAGACATCTGCGTCCTCGTACTGGTGCGTCGGACCTGTTTGCTCGCGCGGGGTGCGCGATTCGGGCATACGCCATCGCGGTGCCGGTCGGGAGAGTCGAAGAATTCGGCCCTGCGTCGCCCGGCGGACACTCACAGTAGTCGTCAACGCATCAGGTGCGGTGGGCAGTTGACAAAGTCCCCCGGGGAGCGTCCCGCTCTGGTATGAGGCCTCGCACGACAGACCGATAACTCCGGCGGCCGCATGCCGAAGAAGGACAAAGAATCGATCGCCCCTGATCGGAACCGGTCACGAACGGGCGCCGGGGGTCGGGGAGTTCGATGCGGCCCGGCTCCGCCGTTCGCCCGCTCCGGGCTCGGCGGCAGGGTCGGTGGAGCGATTTCGGCGGGTCCGTCCCGCCCTCCGCCGCAGCCCCGGAAGGTCACGGGCAGTGTCCGCCGGAGGCCTGCGGCCGAGCATGCGGAACCGATCCTGTCCGGGTGTTGTCCGGACAGGAGTGGCGACTCTTCTGATTCTGATCCTGTTTCTCTCGCCGTTCGTGACACCGTTCGTGTTCGTGGCCGCGGCCGTGGGTCTCGCCTGGCGGGCCTTCCACCGGCTGCCGGTCAGCGGGTGGTGGCGGCTGCCGAGCGTCGGGACCTGCGCGCTGGTGGCGGTGCTGGCCGGCTCGGCGGCGCTCGGCGCGTACACGTGGGGCGCCATGTCGGGGTTCTACATCCTGGACCCGGACCAGATGTGCGCGGCGAGGGGTGCGGCGGGCGATCACGTCGTGACACGGATGACGTTGCCGGTCAGTGCGCAGTGCGTCACGTCGGGCGGCGTGGGCACGGAGCTGGTGCCGGGCTGGGTGAACCCGGTGATCTTCCTGGGACTCCCCCTGCTGGTGCTCGCGCTCACGACGGGGAGCTACGTGGGAGTACGGCGGCTCCGCGCCCTGCGGTGAGACGTCCCCTTCGACGACGCGGCGGATCCGGCCTTCGACGCCGTCGAGGGGACTGTCGCCCGGGTCAGCGCTCGTTCGCCAGGTCGAGTTCCGCCTGGGTGGCCGCCGCCTTCGGCTCCGGCTCGGCACCCCGCCAGGGACGCGCGAGCGTGCCCCCGTAGGGCAGCCACCAGCGGTCCGTGGTCAGCTCGGCACCCGGCTCGAAGGGCTCGCCCGGCCTCGGGGTGGCCACCGCCTGGCCCGCCGCTGCCGCCGCGTCCGCGGTCCACTCGCCGGGCTCGGCCCACGCGTGCAGCGCCAGATTGAACGTGCCCCAGTGGATGGGCAGCAGCACCCCGTGCGCCTGCCCGCCCTGGAGGTCGAGGTGGGCGCGCATGCCCTCCTCGGGCGTCATGTGGATGTCGGGCCAGAACTCGCTGTAGGCGCCGATCTGGATCATCGTGGCGTCGAACGGGCCGTGCGCCGCGCCGATGTCCTTGAAGCCCTCGAAGTAGCCGGTGTCGCCGCTGTGGTAGATCCGGTGCTCGTCACCGGCGACGACCCAGGAGGCCCAGAGGGTGTGCTGGGTGTTGCGCAGGCCCCGGCCGCAGAAGTGGCGGGCCGGGGTCGCGGTCAGGGTGAGGCCGCCGACCTTGGTCTCCTCGTTCCAGTCCAGCTCGCGCAGCCGGTCCGGGGAGACGCCCCAGTGCTCCAGGTGGGCGCCGACGCCCAGCGGCACGGCGAACAGGGTGTCCGTGTCGGCCAGCGCCTTGATCGAGGGCATGTCCAGGTGGTCGTAGTGGTCGTGCGAGATCACCACGACGTCGACGGGACCGAGGGCGGCCAGCGGCAGGGGCACCGGGTGCAGCCGCTTGGGGCCGGCGAACGGGAACGGGGAGCAGCGCTCGCCCCAGACCGGGTCGAAGAGGACCCGGTGGCCGTCGATCTCCGCCAGCACGCTGGAGTGGCCCATCCAGGTCAGGCGCAGCCCGGTGGCGGCGGGTTTGGCCAGGTCGGCGAGGGTGGTGGCGTGCACGGGCAGGGTGCCGTCGGGGGCGCGGCGGACGCGTGCCTCCTTGTCCAGGTAGGCCTTGCCCATCTCGCGCATCGTGCCGCCGGACGGGCGGACGTTCGTGTTGCCCCCGGGGTTCTGGAAGACCCCGTCCTTGAAGTGGGGCGATCTGCGGATGCGCGCCAGGCGCTCGCCGCTCGGGTCCGCGCCGAAGGCCGCGGGCTGCAGCGCGCGGAGCCCGGAGCTCAGGGTACGGATTCCGGTCACGATGCCTCCAGGTGGAGTCGGTCAGGCTTTCCATTATGGTCGACCCCTGTGACAACGCCGGTGCATCGGCTTCTCGGGGCCGTCATTCCAAGGAAAGACCAAAGTTCCGCGCCCGTGGTTGACACCGCGGCGCGGAATTCGATCTTCCGTTGACAGGACACGCCCCCACTTCCGATACTGACTCGCCGTTCAGTACCCGAGGAGTCCGTATGACCGCCCCCTTGATGTCGCTCACCTGGACCGACCACGTCACCGGCCGCCAGGGCTTCCTGGTCGTCGACCGGCTGGTGCGCGGGGTGTCCAGCGGCGGGCTGCGGATGCGGCCGGGCTGCACCCTCGACGAGGTGGCGGGGCTCGCCCGCGGCATGACCATGAAAGAGGCGCTGCACTACGACCCGGCGGGCCGGTACATCCCCCTGGGCGGCGCCAAGGGCGGCATCGACTGCGACCCCCAGGACCCGGAGTCGTACGGCCTCCTCGTGCGGTATCTGCGGGCCGTGCGGCCGTACGTCGAGAGTTTCTGGACGACGGGTGAGGACCTCGGGCTCAGCCAGGACCTGGTGGACCGGGCCGCCGCGGAGGCGGGGCTGGTGTCGTCGATCCAGGCCGTGTATCCGCTGCTCGACGACGAGGCCGCGGCGCGGCGGCGGCTCGCGGACGCGTTCGCGGTCGAGGTGGACGGGATCGGGCTCGACGAGCTGGTCGGCGGCTGCGGGGTCGCCGAGTCGGTGCTCGCGGCGCTGGACCGGGCGGATGTGCCGTACGCGGGGACGCGGGTCGCCGTGCAGGGTCTGGGCACCATGGGCGGGGCCACGGCGCGGTTCCTCACGCGCGCGGGGCTGACGATCGTGGCCGTCGCCGACGTCAAGGGGACGATCGTGAACCCGGCCGGGCTCGACGTGGACGCGCTGCTCGCGGCGCGGGACTCGTACGGCACCGTGGACCGGTCCGTGCTGCGCCCCGGCGACCGCGAACTCCCGGGCGGGGACTGGCTGTCCGTCGAGGCGGAGGTGCTGGTTCCGGCGGCGGTGTCGTACGCGGTCGACACCACGAACCAGGGGGCGGTCACCGCCCGCTGGATCGTCGAGGCTGCCAACATGCCGGTACTTCCCGAGGCTGAGGAGCTGCTCTCCGCGCGCGGGGTCGTCGTACTGCCGGACGTGGTCGTGAACTCCGGGACGAACGCCTGGTGGTGGTGGACCCTGTTCGGCGACATCGGTGCGGACGCGGACGAGGCGTTCGCCCACACCCGGCGTTCGATGCGCGCCCTGATCGAGCTGATGCTGTCCCGTGCGGAGGCCGACAGCACGACACCTCGAGCCGCCGCGCACGCCATCGTCGCGGACCGGCTGCCGGTCATCGCGGAGCGGTTCGGCTGGTACCGGTGAGGTACGGGCCAACGCCTTCGCCGACCACGGAATAGGGTGGCCGGGTGGCGAGAGTGCGGTTGGGTGTGGCGGAGCGGCGTGCGGAGTTGCTGCGGGCCGCCGTCGAGCAGATCGAGGCGCGGGGTGTGGCGGCGGTCAGGATCGCCGACGTGGCCTCGGCGCTCGGGGTGAGCAACGCGCTGGTGCTCTATCACTTCTCGACCAAGGAGAAGCTGGTCGCCGCCGCGTTCACCCATGCCGCCGAGGACGATCTCGCGCATCTGCGCAAGCTGCTCGGCCGCCGTACGACGGCGCTGCGCCGGCTGCGGGCGGCGGTGCGCTGGTACGCGCCGACCGGGCAGGCCAAGGGCTGGCGGCTGTGGATCGAGGGCTGGGCGGCGGCGCTGCGCGAACCGGCCCTGCTGGAGGTGACGCGTGATCTCGACCGGCAGTGGAAGCAGGCCCTCGCGGAGGTCGTCGCCGAGGGAGTGATCGCGGGCGAGTTCCACTGCCCGGACCCGAACGCCACGGCGCTGCGCCTCACGGCCCTCCTGGACGGCCTGGCCGTACAGATGACGGCGTACGCGGGCGCGGTCTCGCGGACGCGGGCCCTGGAGTGGGTCGACGAGGCGCTCGCGCGGGAACTCGGCCTGGAGCGGGCGGCGTTGACCGCGTCCTGAGCCGACCCTCCGCAGACCTGCGGTCCCGTCCGTGGACGGCGAGGAGCGCACGACGGCAAGTTGGGGCAACAGGACGGCCACGTGTGCGCGTACGGACATCGCGGCGAGGGCCGGATCCCCTCGTCCGGCAGAGCGGCCACGCGCGCGGGCCCACGGGTCCGTCCGCCGTTCACCGCTCCAGCGCGGCCACCTCACCGGCCACGTCCGTCGGCACTCCCTGGGCCTCTCGCCCCGTCAGGCCACCCAATCGATCCGCATCTTGATGTCGTCGGGCGACAGCGCGCCCTTGGCCTCCACATGGTCGCCCGAGGACTCGCCGCGCAGGCGGCGGCCGATCCACGGCACCAGGTACTCGCGCGCCCAGTGGACGTCGTCGCGGCGGATGTCGAGCGTGCCGCGCGGCGGGAGCGGCGGCCAGGGTTGGTCGGGGTCGGCCGGGACCTCGACGCCGAGGACCTGGCCTGCGCGGAGCGCCACGCGCGTGTGGCCCTCGGGAGAGAGGTGGAGCCGGTCGCCGTCCCAGGCCCGCCGGTCCTGGACCGTCTTGAGGGACCACAGGTCGAGCACCGGGCAGCCGTAGCGGTCGGCGATGGCCCGCACATGTCCGTTGTAGGTGGCGATCTTGCCGCGCAGATGCTTGAGCACCGGCACACCGCGGGTGTCGAAGCCGGTCGTCACCAGGACGGTGCCGACGGCGGAGGTGAGGTCGGCGACCGCGCGTTCGAAGCGCTCGGCGACCTCGTCGGGGTCGGTGCCGGGACGGATGATGTCGTTGCCGCCCGCGCAGAAGGAGACCAGGTCGGGACCGATCTCCTTGGCCCGGGTGAGCTGGTCGGCCACGATCTGGTCGAGCAGTTTCCCGCGCACCGCGAGGTTGGTGTACTCGAAGTCGCCCTCGGGCCGCCGGTCCGCGAGCAGTACCGCGAACCGGTCGGCCCAGCCGACCATCGCCCCGTCGGGCCCGGGGTCGCCGACGCCCTCGGTGAAGCTGTCCCCCACCGCCACGTACGACCCGATCACTGATCTGTTGTCACTCTTCGAATCGTTAGCCACGGCAACCATGGTTCACCCTGGACTGTGACCTACGCGATCGTATTTTGGGGTTGACGGGCGGTGAGATAAGCCACTTGTAAAGGGTTGTCCAAAGTCGGAATAAGCCCCTGGTCAGGGACGTTGACCCCGGGAACTGCCCTGCGCCGGCCCCGATGTCAGCCGACGGTGACGCCGTGCGAACGGAGATAGGCGACCGGGTCCACGTCCGAGCCGTAGTACGGAGTGGTCCGGATCTCGAAGTGCAGGTGCGGGCCGGTGACGTTGCCGGTCGCGCCGGAGAGGCCGATCTGCTGGCCCTCGGTCACGGTCTGGCCGGCCGAGACGGACAGCTGCGACATGTGGGCGTACTGCGAGTACTCGCCGTCCGCGTGCCGGATGACGACCTCGTTGCCGTAGGCGCCGTCGTAGGCCGCGGAGACGACCGTGCCCGCGGCGACCGCCTTGACGGTGGTGCCGGTCGGGACGACGAAGTCGACGCCCGTGTGGTAGCCGCTGGACCACATGCTGCCCGCGACGTGGTAGCCCGTGCCGATGGTGCCGCCGGTCACGGGGAGGGTGTAGCCGCTGGAGGTGCCGGCGGTGTCGGCGCTCTGGGTGGCGGTCGTCTTCTTCGAGGAGGAGGACGAACCGGAGGACGAACCGGACGACTTGGTCGTGCTCGTGCCCGAGTCCGTGCTCGTCGTGGCCTTCTTGCCGAGGGAGAGCTTGAGGCCCGGGTGGATCAGCGACGGGTCGGCGCCGATGGCCTCGCGGTTGTCCTGGTAGATCTTCTTCCAGCCGCCGGTGACGTCCTGGTCCTCGGCGATCTTCGCGAGCCAGTCGCCCGCCTTCACCGAATACGTCTTGACGCCTTCGGTCCTGGCGGTCGCCGCCTTCTCCGTCACCGTCTTCTCGGCCGCCGGAATCGACTGAACGGCCTTTTCCGGAGCGGAAGTCGAAGGGGCGGCATGGGCACCGGTGGCCCCCATGAGCGGAAGGGCGAGCGCCGCGCCGCCGGTTCCGGCTACGGCTATCGAACGGCTGAGGCGCTGGGACTTGGGACGGCGGTGCTTACCCTTCGCGGGCATGACGAATTCCTCTCCGGCGCCTGCGAGGTGAGCTGTCGGGTGCGGGCTGGAGATGCCCGGCCGCGCGCTGGTCGCGGCTTTACCCCAAGCCCGTTCCGGAGACCGGAACAGGCGTCCTACCTGTGGGTCCCCCGCTCCTGCCGCATACGGGTGGGTGTGTGCGGAGTCCGGTCGGCGGCAGGATTGGGCGTCCGTCCGGATTGGTGGCGAACGTAAGCGAGGAAGACGCAAAGGGACAAGCAGGAGGTTCCACGGTTTTGTGTTTCTTGTGACTTCCTGCGGGAATTCACAGTCACCCTCCGTGAATTCCCACCGGACTTCGACCTCAATTCCCCTGGAAAAGCATGTCAATTACGTGAACATGACGAGCGACGTACGGTCACGGATATGACGCTGCTCACGTACAACCCCTCAGGTTCCCTTATTCCAGAGCGAGTTGTAACGAAGGCTGCAATTCGGACAGAAGGCTCAGATACGACGCAGCCGGAGAACCGTCGCATCGAGGTCACCGCGCAGCCCGGTCCGCAGCCCGTGGTGCAACAGCACGGCACCCCGGTGGACTTCGCCCGTTTCGAGGCATTCGTACGACGCTGTCGGGTCGAGCCCGCGCAGCCGGAGCGCAGGTACCGGCTCGCCGTAGTGCTGCGCCTGGAGCAGGGCGAGGACGACGCTCTCGTCACCGCGCGTGTACTGCACGGCGCTCAGTCCGCCGGTCGGCGGGCGCAGCCGGTGGAGGTCGCCGCGCTGCACGAGCGGCCGGATCTCCTTGTACAGGGCGATCCACTCGCGGGCCTCGGCGAGTTCCTCCTCGGTCCACTCGGAGAGGTCGCCGCCCACGCCGAGCACTCCGGCCATGGCGCTCACGAACCGGAAGCGCAGGCTGCTGACCCGGTCGTTGAGCTGGGTGTTGGGGCTGTCGGTGACCCAGGCGGCCATCACGCGCGCGGGGTGGATCTGGCTGAAGCCGTGCTGGATGGCGAGCCGGTCGAGCGGGTCGGTGTTGTCCGAGGTCCACACCTGGTCCGTACGGCTGAGGATGCCGAGGTCGATCCGGCCGCCGCCGCCCGAGCAGGACTCGAAGGCCACGCCGGGGTGGGCCTCCCGCAGCCGGTCCAACAGGGCGTACAGGGCGCGCACATGGTCGACCCAGAGGCGCTGCGGATAGGCGTCGCCGGGCCAGCCCGCGTCGGTGAAGCAGCGGTTGAAGTCCCACTTCACATAGTCGATGGGGGCGCTGGAGAGGAGTCCGTCGAGCTGCTCCCAGAGGTACTCCTGGACATCCTCGCGGGCGAGGTTGAGGACGAGCTGATTGCGGAACTCCGTCCGCTTTCGTCCCTCTTGGTACTGCACCCAGTCCGGGTGGGCGCGGTACAGGTCGCTGTCCGGGTTGATCATCTCGGGCTCGACCCAGATGCCGAACTGCATGCCCAGGGAGTGGACGCGGTCCGCGAGGGGCTTGAGGCCGGCGGGGAAGCGGTCCGGGTTGGGGGTCCAGTCGCCGAGTCCGGCGCGGTCGCTGGTGCGGGCGCCGAACCAGCCGTCGTCGACCACGAACAGCTCGACGCCGGCCGCCGCCGCACGCTGCGCGAGGACCTCCTGCTGCTCCTCGGAGATGTCGAACTGGGTGGCCTCCCAGGAGTTGTAGAGCACCGGCCGGTCCTTGTCCGCGTCCGGGATGACGTACGTCCGCTGGTAGGCGTGCCAGGTGCGGCTGGCGCCGCCGAAGCCTGCGTCGCTCCACAGGGCGGCGAAGAGGGGTGTCGTGAAGGACTCCCCGGCCGCGAGGATCAGCAGCCCGGACTCGTCGTAGCCCGCGCCGCCGGTGATCTGCACGCGCGCGTCCGGGAGTTGGGCCACGGCGATGCGCCAGGACCCCGACCAGCCGAGGGCGCAGCCGTAGACCTCGCCGCGTTCCTCGGTCGCGTCGGTGTCGAGGGCGACCCAGGGGAGGTACTGGTGTCCGGTGTGGCCGCGGCGGCTGCCGATGACCTTCTCACCGTAGGTGAGGGGGGAGCGCACCAGCCGCGACTCGGCGGCCCAGCGCCCGTGCACGTGCGACAGCTGCCACTCCTCGCGGTCGGGCAGTGTCCAGGTCGCGGAGTCGGCGCGCAGCAGCTCCAGCGGCTCGGCCCCCTCGTTGTCGAGGACGGTCCAGCGCTCCACGACGTCGCCGCGCGTGCGGTAGTGCAGGGTGATCGTCAGTCCCGCGTCGCGGAAGCGGAGCCGCAGCTCGTCGCCGTCCGTGTCGTAGCGGTCGAAGGTCCACTCGGTGCCGCGCCGCTCCGGGGTGCGCACCGACAGGGCGGGCCGGACGAAGCGGGGGCCGCCCTCGACCGGGTACTCCTCGTGCCCGTCGAGCGGGGCCTCGAAGGAGGCTCCGCCGGGGAGCGGACGGGCGGCCAGTTCCTCGGCGTCGGCGAGCGCGATACGGGGACCCCAGTGGAGATGGAGCAGTTCGTCGCGCTCGGTGAGATGGACGGCGTAACTGCTCGTGGGTCCGGACAGCACCCACGTACGGCCGTTCTCGGCGGTCTCCAGCATCAAGTCCCTCACAGATTCGAACAAGTCCACTCAAGCGCCAACATCATCAATGGTGGGGGACCTGCGAGGCAACGCCTGTGGAGAACTCATAACCTGTGGAAACCCGTGTCACGCGTCCGGGTCAGCGATGCCGGCCCGGTCCGGTCAGCACTCCGCTGAAGCCGGCCAGCACGGAGGGGTTGTCCGCGAGCCAGGCCCGTACCCGGTCCGCCCCGTGCCCGTCGGCCGGCCCGGACCGGAAACAGGTGTCCAGGGTGTCGAGCAGAGCGCCGACCGCGCGGCGGGCCAGTGGCTCGCGCACCCGGTCGTGCGCCTTGGCGGCGCGGTCCCTCCACAGCCGTGTCTCGTCGGCCGCCGCCGAAGGAGCGGGCGGGCCGAAGGCCGCGACGGCCACCATGCCGAGGGCGGCCATCGCCCTGCGGTCGAGCGGTGCCGTGGGGCTGTCCCAGACTCCGGCGAAGACCGTCCGGGCCTCCGGGAAGCGGTTCCCGTGGAAGGCGAGCGCTCCGCGCAGGACGGCCGCGGCGGCACGCACGTCGTCCGCGCCCAGTTCGTCGGCGAGCCGCGCCACTTCCGCGAGCCGGTGTTCGGCCGTCGCGATCGCGCCCTCCCCGATGTCCAGGCAGACGATCCGCAGCGCGGTGTAGGCGTAGAGCGCACGCGCGCCGATGGGGCGCAGGAGGTGGACCGCCTCGGTCCAGTGCGCGCGGGCCCGGTCGCGGAAGCCGCCGCTCTCGTCCGCGTCGCCGCGGAGCACGAGGGAGAACGCCCGCGCGTAGTCGTCGTCCGCGGCGCGCGCCGCCGAGACAGCGGTACGGCCGTGGGCGCGGGCGCCGTCGATGTCGCCGCGCTGGAGGCAGTACGTCGTCCAGTTGGTCTGGAGGACCGCCCGGTCCCAGTGGAAGGCGGTGCCCGCGATGCCGTTCTCGGCCCGTACGAAGAGGTCCTCCACGTCGTCGTGGCGTCCGCTCAGCATGGCGTGGAACGGTTCGTGGCAGGCTCCCAGGACGGCGAGGTCGGGGTTCTTCGCCCGCCGGCACGTCACCTGGTACTGGTCGATGAAGAGGCCGGCCTCGGCGTGCCGGCCGACGACGTGACTGAGCCAGACGAGCCAGGTGAGGGCGCGGAAGAGCGCCAACTCGTCCTCCTCCGTGGGCTCCACGACGTCGTAGGCGCGCAGGCTGCGCCGGAGGCGGTCGATGCCCTCCTCCTCCCGGCCGCTGATGGTCCAGTAGTAGGCGCGTCCCGCTTCCAGGCCCAGTGCCTCGGCCGTTCTCGCCCGGGCCATCAGGAGGTCGGAGGCCGCCCGGACGTTGGCGGACTCCGCGGTGTGCCGGCTGATCCACTCCCCTTGGGCGCCGGGTGCGCTGTCGTGCACGAAGCGCAGGGCCCACGCCATGAAGCGTTCCTCCGCCTCGGCCTCCCGGCCTTCGGCCCGGAGCCGGTCCAGCGCGTACTCGCGGACCGTCTCCAGCATCCGCAGCCGGCTCCCGTCGGGAGTCTGAACGGTGAACAGGAGGGATTTGTCGACCAGTTGGGCCAGTACGCGCAGGGTCTCGTGGCGGTCCGCGCCAGGGAGGGAGAGTGCCGTCTCCGCCGTGTCGAGGGAGCAACCGCCCACGTACAGGGCGAGTTCGGTCAGCACCCGCTGTTCGGTGGCGTCCAGGAGGGCGTAGCTCCAGTCGAGGACGGCGCGCAGGGTGCGGTGCCGGGCGGGCGCGGTGCGCTTGCCCTTGGCGAGCAGGGTGAAGCGGTTGTCGAGGCGGCGTTCGATCTCGGGCACGGGCAGCAACCGCACGTGCGCGGCGGCGAGTTCGACCGCGAGCGGCAGGCCGTCGAGTCCCCGGCACAGCGAACGGACGTCGTCCAGCGCCGGCCCCTCCGCGCTGAAGTTCGGGTCGATCATGAGGGCCCGGGTGCCGAACAGTTCGGCGGCCTCGCCGTCGGACATCGGCGCCAGCGGGAACAGCCTTTCGCCCGCGACGGCCAGCGGCGCCCTGCTGGTGGCCAGGACGGTGAGCGCGGGGCAACGGCCGAGCAGGACCGCCACGAGCGGGGCGACCGTGTCGAGCAGATGCTCGCAGTTGTCGAGCACCAGCACAGCCTGACGGCCCGTCAAGAACGAGGTGAGCCGGTGCACATAGTCGTGGGGCGGCTGGTCGGGCCGTACCGAGGCGTCCGACAGACCCAGCACCGCGGCGATCGCCGGAAGGACACCCGTGCCGTCCGCCGCGGCCAGGTCGACCCACCACATGGCGTCGTACGAGGACGTCAGCGACGCACAGGTCTCCAGCACCAGCCGCGTCTTGCCGACACCGCCCGGCCCTACGACGGTCACCAGCCGCTCCCGCTCCAGGGCCGCCCGCAACCCGTCGAGGTCCGCCGCACGGCCGACGAACGGACCGAGGGGATGGTCGGGCCCGCCCCGGCCGGGTGCCGGGCGCGAGTCGGCGCGTGCCGGGAACAGTCGTACGGCGTCCGTGGCCGCCGTCCCTGGAGACCGATCGCGGGTGAGCAACTCCTCGTACAGGGACCGCAGTTCCGGAGAAGGGTCGACGCCCAGTTCGGAGCGGAGCAGTCGGCGGCCCGCCTCGTAGACGTCCAGGGCCTCGGCGTGGCGCCCGCCGCGGTGGAGGGCGAGCATCAGGCGGGCCCGGGACCGTTCGCGCAGGGGTGCTGCGGAGACAAGTGCCGTGAGTTCGGGGACCAGTTCGGCGGCGCGGCCGAGTTCGAGACCGGCGGCGGCCGCGTCCTCCCGTGCGCCCAGGCGCAGTTCTTCCAGACGCAGCCGCTCGGCGTCGAAGACCCGGCCCTTCAGGTCGTCCAGGGCGCGGCCCCGCCAGAGCTCAAGTCCCTTGCGCAGAGCGTCTTCCGCCTTGCGGTACGCGCCCGCCGCCAGGTGCTCGCGCCCCTCCCGGACCGCGGCCTCGAAACGGACCGTGTCGAGTTCGTCCTCCGGGGCCGGCACCAACTGGTAGCCGCCGTAACGGGATTGGAGGCGCCGGTCCCCGCCGTGCGCCGCGAGTGCCGCGCGCAGCTTCGTCATCTGGACCTGGAGCGCGTTGACGGGGTCCTTCGCGCCGCGCTCCTCCCAGAGTTCGTCGATGAGCGTGTCGCGGTGCACCACCGCTCCCCCGGCCAGCAGCAGTCGGGCGACGATCGCGCGGGAGACGGCACCCGGCAGAGCGACGGCACGGCTCGCGTCGGCCAGTTCCAGACGGCCGAGGAGTCGGAAGTGGATGCCGCCATCGTTCATGTCTCGACCTTCACGCACGTCGGCCACCGTACGGAAGCGGTGGCGGTTACCCGCAAGGGTTGCTGGTACCCGTTGGGTACCATCGCAGGATGACGAAGACATCGGGCCTCTGCGACGACCCCAAGAGCGTCTATCTTGCCGCCTGCCCCTGCCGCGACATGCTGGACCTGCTCGCCAACAAGTGGAGCGCCCTCGCCCTCGGCGCCCTGGAGGACGGCCCGCAGCGCTTCGGCGCGCTGCGCTCCCGGCTCCAGGGCGTGAGCCCCAAGGTTCTCACCCAGACGCTGCGCCGCCTGGAGGACTACGGCCTGGTCGACCGCCGGATCTACGCCGAGGTGCCGCCCCGGGTCGAGTACAGCCTGACCCCGCTCGGCCTGGACGCCTGCGCGCCACTCGCCCATCTGCGAACCTGGGTGGAGCAGAACATCGACCGTTTCCCCGACGCCGCCTGACCTGACCAGGACACTTCCCAATGGGAAGCAGCCTCCCTTGATGGTTACTACCTCCCGATGGATACCTTTCGGAGCGTGGCCGCGGCCCTTCACCGGCCACCGCACGAATCGAGGAGATCCATGATGAGCGTGACCCCGAAGACCATGCCCGCCGTCGGCTACCTCAAGAGCCTGCCGATCGACGACGACGAGAGCCTGCTGGACCTCGAACTGCCCGTCCCCCAGCCAGGACCGCACGATCTCCTGGTCCGGGTCGAGGCGATCGCGGTCAACCCGGTGGACTACAAGGTCCGCCAGGGCAACGACCCGGGCGGCGAGCCCAAGGTGCTGGGCTGGGACGCCGCCGGCACGGTCGTCGCGGTCGGCGACCGGGTGGAGCTGTTCGAGGTCGGCGACGAGGTCTTCTACGCCGGCGCGATCGACCGGCCGGGCACCAACTCGCGCTTCCACACCGTCGACGAGCGCATCGCCGGCCGCAAGCCCCGCACGCTCTCCTTCGCCGAGGCGGCGGCGCTGCCGCTGACCTCGCTCACCGCCTGGGAGGGCCTGTTCGAACGCCTGGGCCTGCGCCAGAGCCCGGAACAGACCGGCACGCTGCTGGTGACCGCGGCGGCCGGCGGGGTCGGGGCCATGGTGGCCCAGCTGGCCCGGGCCCTCACCGGCCTGACCGTGATCGGTACCGCCTCCCGCCCGGAGACCGTCGAGTTCGCCCGCCGTATGGGCGTGACCCATGTGGTCGACCACCATCACCCCCTGCCCGCGCAGGTAACCGAGGTGGCACCCGATGGGGTGAACCACATCTTCGGCACCGCCGGCACGGACCGGAACCTCGCCGCGTACGCCGAGATCCTCAAGCCGTTCGGCTCGCTCCTCGCCATCGACGACTTCGGCGCCGTGGAGATCGGGCTGCTGAAGTCGAAGAGCATCTCCTTCCACTGGGAGCTCATGTTCACCCGCTCCCTGTACCGGACCCCGGACCAGGTGGCGCAGCACCACATCCTCGGCGAGATCGCCCGGCTGGCGGACGCGGGCAGCCTGCGCACCACGGCCACCCGGGACCTCGGCACGATCAACGCCGCCCATCTGCGCGAGGCGCACCGCGTCCTGGAATCCGGCGCCGCCATCGGCAAGGTGACGCTCACCGGATTCTGATCCGGGTGTGAACCTCCTCCTTCCTCGTCCCGTTTACCAAGCGGAAGAGGAAAAGGCTTTCTCGTAACCATGGAAAGGTGACGAGCATGCGGGTCATGAGGTTCACGCCGGAGCAGCGCATTGACCACCTGCTCCGCTGGGCGGCGGAATGGAACGGGACGCGACGGGGCCGAAGTATGTGGGCCTACTCGCTCAGCCTGGGGGGCTCCCATGCCCTGCTGAACGACTGGGTCAACAACGAGCGGCTCATGGATCTCCTCACCTCCGAGGAGAGGAGATCCGTATATGAGGCGCGTGAGCGGGCGAGACAATAGCCTTCCCCGGCATTCCGAAGAGCGGCGGGCACCGGATGTTTCCGGTGCCCGCCGCTCTTCTCCGTCCTGTTCAGCGATTCCGGCTGCGCCTGCGGTAGGACTCGGCGTACGCCCGGGCGCGGAAGGCGAGCACCGGGTCGTCGGAGAGCTCTGTCCCGGCGGTGACCCGGGTGGGGTCGAAGCGCTGCGCGGCCCAGTGGTCCTGGTCGTCGACCGGCGCGGTGATTTCCAGGCGTCCGGCGGTGATCTCCTTGCGCCCCTCCGGCCAGGCTACGGCGGGGTCGTGCGTCGGATCGTCCTCCTCGGCCAGCTGGACCTGGAGTGTGAACGCCACCGGGCCCTGACCGAGGCGCTGATGGAGTTCCTCGGTCAGGTACTGGTCCGGGCGGCCGGCCACCTCCTCGGCGGTCAGTTCCGCGCGGCCGGCCTCCGGCTCCCACCGGTAGCGCACCGGCTGCCTGTTGCCCGCCGCGTCGGTCCAGACGAACGCGTGGATCGCCCAGTAGGCGGCGGTGCCGTAGCCGACCGGTATCGGCGGGACCTGCGTCACGGCCCCGGCGAGGTGCGGATGGGCGGCGACGTAGGCCTGCACCCGGCTCATGTCGGGCGCCCCGGTGGCGGGGTCCGGCCGCAGCGCCTCGGTGAGTTCGAGGAACTGCCCCGGGGTGGAGGCGACGAACAGCGGCACCGTCATCGCCACGAGGTCGGTTTCTCCGCCGTCCGGCAGCTGGAACCGGACGGCCATCCCCCGGGCGACCGGCACGGTGTCGCGTGAGCGCGGATTGCCCTCCGAGTTGGAGAACCGCACGACCACGGGGGTCGGCGATCCCTGGAGATGGGCCGCCGTGGTGAGACCCGCCGCGTCTCCGGTCGGGGTGAATGTCGCCTTGAAGCAGACGCCCCGCGCGCCGGAGCGCCGGTGTCCCGGATACAGGCCGTGCATGCGTTCCATGCTGTCCACGACCTGCTGGGCGGTGGGCAGATCTGCGGGGGTGCTCGACATGTCGTTCCTCCACGACGGAAGTGAGGTGCCGCGAACGCGGCGCCGGGCACCCGAGGGGACGGTGAACCCGGGACCGCGTGTGACGGGCTCGGACGCGCCGCTCGCCGGGCCCGTCACATGCGGTACACGAGGAGGACCGCAGAAACGGTTCACGCACCTGATGCACGCCGCCGGCACCGCCTACGGGGTGTAGCCCCGCTCCGCCAGCGCGGCCCGAAGTGCCTTGAGGGCCAGGTGTGTTCGGGACTTGACCGTGCCCGGCGGGATGCCCAGCATGCTCGCCGTGCGGGCCACGGACTGGTCCAGGAACTCGACGTGGACGAGGATCTCGCGGTGCTGGAGCGTCAGGTCCGCCAGCGCCTCGCGCACGATCTTCCTGGTGAGCGCGGGGGCCATGTGCTCCGGTCCCGGCAGGTCCCGCAGCGCGGTGTCGACCGTCTCCGGAGGGCGGGCCTGCCGGGCGCGGTAGCCGTCGATGACGAGGTTGCGGACCACGGTGACGAGCCAGGGCCGGATGCCCTCGGCCCCGGGGTCGAGGATGTCGGCGTGCTGCCAGGCGCGCAGGACCGCTTCCTGGACCAGGTCCTGGGCCTGGTGGCCGTCGCCCCGGAGCAGTCCGGTGGCCACCCTCAGCAGATACGCGCCGTGCTTGTCGTAGACGGCGCGGATGAACGCCTCGTCCCGTGCCCGGTCACGCGCCCCGCCGTCGGGGCGGGTCGGCCGTATGTCCCGGATCGTTGTGCTGTGTTGCCTCATTGCCACGTTCCCCCAGTGCGCCGTGGGTCCTGCGCGGCGCACCAATTCGTTGAACTCTGAACGGGGAAACCTTGGGAGGGGCCTCTTGCCGGCCGCTTGATGTCCGCTTTCCTCGCCCGCGCCCCTGAGGACAGGCGCGGGAAAGGAAACGGACAGCGGGCACGCGCGCGTGCCGGGTCAGCGCGGGCGGGGTACGGGCGGGTCCTCGGCCAGGGCGGCCCGGACCGCCGCCTCCCGCAGCTCGGCCAGTTTTCCGGACCACTCGCCCAGCAGTTCCTCGTCGGGCAGCAGCCGGACGGCGGCAAGCACGGTGCGGATCTCGTCCACCTCTCCCGCGCAGCCGGGGCACGCCCGCACATGGCGGCCGACGCGTGCGGTCTCTCCGGGGTCGAGGGCCGCCATGGCGTAGGCGGCCAGTTCGGTTGTCTCCTGCTCGCATGTCACCGTGCGGTCTCCAGCCTGCCGACGCCGTCCGTCCCCCGGTCGCGGTCTACTCCGGGGTGACGGTGTGGTTGTTGACCCGGAAGAGGTTCCGCGGGTCGTACTTCCGCTTCAGGCGGCGCAGCCGGGCCAGGTCGGCCTCGGTGAACACGTTCTCCGCCCGGTCCTCCCGGCCGGCGAAGTTCGTGTACGTGAGCCCCGTGGACCACGGGCGCAGCCGCTCGACCATCCCGCCCAGCATCGCCATGCCGGCCTCGACGACGTCCGGCGGGCCGATCGTCGCTCCCCACACGCTGAACACCGCGTCCCGCGCGGCGACGGGAGCAGCCGCGGCCGGCCGGGCCGACAGCGCCCCGCCGAGATGCCTCAGCTCCAGGACCGTGACCAGACCGCCGGCGGCCAACTGGGCGCTCTCCACGAGCGAGTCGACGGCGGCGGCCGGCAACTCGGCCAGCAGGGTGCCCTGTTCCTCGTACGGGAAGGGCTCCGCGGGGTCGGTGTGCACGAGGGCGTACGAGACGTAGGGGTGCCGGGCGACCGTGTCGAGGATCCCCGCGCCGATGGCCCGGAAGGGGGCGATGAGCTTCTCGGCCTCCTCGTCGGTGCCGAGGTGGGTCACCCGGACGTGGGCGAGGAACCGGCCGCGCAGCGGTTCGGGCACCTGCGGGACCGGCGGGAGGTTCAGCACCGCGACCGAGCAGGTGAAGGTGTCGGGCGCGGCCCGGACCACCTCGGGGAAGGCGCGGAGCACGGCCTCGACGTCCTCGGCGGGGAAGTAGATGCCGCCGCCGTAGAAGGAGGTCACGGGGAAGAGCCCGATCTCCAGTGCGGTCACCACACCGAAGTTGCCGCGTCCGCCGCGCAGGGCCCAGAAGAGGTCGGGTTCGTGCTCCGGCGTCACGCGGCGCAGTGTGCCGTCGGGCGTGACCACCTCGATCGCCACGACGTGGTCGGCGGCCCAGCCGTGGGACCGGCCCAGGAAGGGGCTGAGTCCACCGCCGAGGGTGAAGCCCACGACTCCGACGTCCGGGCTGGATCCGTTCAGCGGTGCGAGACCGTCCGCCTGGGCGGGTCCCACGACGTCCGACCAGCGCGCGCCCGCGTCCACGCGGGCCACTCCGCGCTCGATGTCGATGTCGACCGTGCGCATCGCGCCCGTCGTGACGAGCAGGAAGCCGTCCTCGGCCCGGAACGGCTGGTGTCCGGTGGCCATCACCCCGACGGGCAGGTCGTGCCGGGCGGCGAAGGCGACGGCGGTCCTTACGTCGGCGGCGCCGCCGGCCGCGACGACTATTGCGGGCCGTTGCCGCGACCGCAGGTTGAACCCCGCGACCGCCGCCTCGTAGCCCTCGTCGCCCGGGACGAGCACGGATCCCCCGATCCGGTCGGCCAGCTCGGAGACGGCTTCCGCACCGACAACGGTCCGGCCCTGGTACTCGGTCATGCTGCTGTGCCTTTCGTCGGAGCGTCGGCCACCCGGAAAGCAGGCGGAAACGGCTCCCCGACGCGACCGGGTGCCGTCCGATGGCTGCTACGGCGCGCACTCCGAAGAGGTTCACGACATGCGCGTGCCTACTTGACGAAAGCCCGAAAGGTCGAAGGCGGTCAGCAGAAGGCTGCGAGTACCGAGGGGCCGCCCGCGAGCCAGGCGCACACCTGGTCCCTGCCGTCCTGCCCGCCCGCCCCGGACCGGCGGTGGGCGTCGAGCCGGTCCAGCAGTACGCCCACCGCGTGCCGGGCCAGCGGCTCCAGCAGTCCGCCCTGGGTGCGGCGGGCCCGGTCGGTCCAGGTCCGCGCGTCGGCGGCTGCGGTGGGACAGGGCGGCCCGCACGTCGCCAGGACCGCGAGTCCTACGGCGGAGACGGCTCTGCGGTCGGCCGGTGCCGCCGGACAGTGCCAGACCCCGTCGAAGACCCGCTCCGCGTCGGCGAAACGGCCGTCGTGGAACGCCAGCACTCCGCGCAGATTGGCCACGGCCGCCTGGAGGTCGTCCGCGCCGAGTTCGTCCGCGAGCCTGCTCACGTCCACGAGCCGCCCCTCGGCGGTGGCGGACTCGCCCTCGGCGATGTCCAGGCAGGCCAGCCTGAGCACGGTGTACGCCCAGCGGGTGCGCGCCCCGACGGCCCGCAGGATGCCGGCCGCCTCGGTCCACTGCTCGCGGGCCCGGTCGCGCAGGCCGTCGCTCTCGTCCGCGTCGCCGCACAGGGTGAGGGAGAAGACCCTGGCGAAGTCGTCCTCGGCCGCGCGCGAGGCCGCCACGGCGAGCAGTCCGTGCCGACGGGCCCCGTCGACGTCCCCGCGCTGCAGGCAGTAGGTGGACCAGTTCGTCTGCAGGACCGCCCGGTCCCAGTGGAATGCGGTGTGCGCCACGGCGGCCTCCGCCGCGGAGAACCGTTCCTCCACGTCGTCGCGCCCGTCGAGCATCGCGTGCAGCGCGTCGTAGCACAGGCCCAGGACGGCGAGGCCGGGGTTCCTCGCGTGCTGCCAGGCCGCTGTGTGGCGCTCGCCGTAGGAACGGGCTTCCGTGTGGTGTCCGGCGACATGGTTGAGCCAGGTGAGCCAGGCGATGGTGTAAAAGAGCGCCCACTCCTCGTCCTCGGTGGGCTCCGCGGTCCGCCGGCCGGCCGCGGCGTCGTAGGCGAGCAGGGTGCGGTGGAGGCGGTCGATGCCCTCCTCCTCCCGGCCGCAGATGAACCAGAAGTAGCCCAGCCGCGCCTCCAGCAGCAGGGCCTCGGCCTCCCTGGACCTGGCCGTCATCAGGTCCGACGCGGCCCGGATGTTGGCGGACTCCTCGGTGATCCGGCGGGCCCACTCCTTCTGGGCCGGGGACGAGAGGCCCGCGCTGCCGTCGCGGACGAAGTGGGTCGCCCAGGCCATGAGGCGTTCCTCGGCGTCCGGTGCGCGGCCCTCCTCCCGGAGCCGGGCGAGCGCGTACTCGCGGACGGTCTCCAGCATCCGCAGCCGGGTCCCGTCGGGGGTGGAGAACGGGACGACGAGGGACTTGTCGACCAACTGGGCCAGCACGTGCAGGAGTTCGGCACCGTCCGCGCCGTGCAGCGTGGCGGCGGACTCCACCATGTCGAGGGAGCAGCCGCCGACGTAGAGGGACAGTTCGGTGAACAGGCGCTGCTCGGCGGTGTCGAGGAGGGCGTAGCTCCAGTCGAGGACGGCGCGCAGGGTGCGGTGTCTGGCCGGTGCGGTGCGGTCCCCCTTGGTGAGCAGGGCGAAGCGGTTGTCGAGGCGGGCCTCGATCTGCCTCACGGACAGCAACCGGACGTGCGCGGCGGCGAGTTCGACGGCCAGCGGCAGCCCGTCGAGTCTGCGGCACAGGGAGCGGATGTCGCGCAGCGCCGCCTCGTCCGGGGCGAAGGACGGGTCGATCATGGCGGCCCGGGCACCGAACAGGTCGGCGGCCTCCTTGTCCGCCATCGGCGCCAGTGGGTACAGCACCTCGGCCGGGACCTCGAGCGGTGCCCTGCTGGTGGCCAGCACGGTCAGCGCGGGGCACCGGCCGAGCAGCGTCGCCACGAGCGGGGCGACGGCGTCGAGGAGGTGCTCGCAGTTGTCGAGCACGAGCACCGCCTGACGGACCGTCACGAACGAGGTGATCCGGTGCACGTAGTCGTGCGGCGGCTGGTCCGGGCGTACGGACATGTCGGAGAGCCCGAGCGCGGCGGCGACCACGGCGAGCGCGTTGGTGTCGTCGGCGGGGGCCAGGTCGACCCACCAGACATTGCCCCGGGAGGGCTGGAGCAGCGCGCACACCTCCAGCGCCAGCCGCGTCTTGCCGACACCGCCGGGTCCCAGTACGGTCACCAGCCGCTCGCGGTCGACGACTTCGCGCAGCGCGCCGAGTTCCTTGTGCCTGCCGACGAACGGGCCGAGCGGCCGGATCGGACCGCCTTCACCGAGCGCCGGCCTGACGTCCGTGCGCATGGACGACAGCGAGGACGGACAGCCGGACGCGGGGGCGGGCCCTTGGAGCGCCGGGTCCTGGCGGATCATCGCGGTGTGCAGCGAGCGGAGCTCCGACGACGGCACGGCACCGAACTCCGACCGCAGCAGCAGCCGGCCCGTCTCGTAGACCTCCAGGGCCTCGGCGGTCCGCCCGCAGCGGTGCAGCGCGAGCATGAGACGGGCCCGGGAGCGCTCGCGCAGCGGTGCGAGCGACACCAGGGCGGTCAGCTCGGGGACCAGTTCCCGCGCGCGGCCGAGGGCGAGACCGGCGGTGGCCACGTCCTCCAGGGCGCCCAGCCGCAGCTCCTCGAGACGGGTCCGCTCGGCTTCGAAGAACCGTCCCTCCAGGCCGTCCAGGGCGCGGCCCCGCCATAGCGCCAGCGCCGACCGCAGCTCGCCCTCGGCCTTCTCGTACTCCTCCGCCGCCAGATGCTCACGCCCCGCACGGACCCCCGCCTCGAAAGCGGTTGCGTCGATCTCGTCGTCCGGCCCCAGGACGATCCGGTAGCCACCGTGCCCGAACAGCAGACGCGTGTCCTCGCCGCCCGCCGTGAGCGCGGACCGCAGCTTGGCCATCTGGACCTGGAGCGCGTTGACCGGATCCTTGGCCCCGCGCTCCTCCCACAGCTCCTCGATGAGCGTGTCGCGCCGCACGACGGCCCCGTGGGCGAGCAGCAGCCGCCCCACGATCGCCCGGGAGACGGCGCCGGGCAGGGCGATCGCGCCGTTGCCGTTCACCAACTCCGGGCGGCCGAGCAGTCGAAAGAGCATGGCCGCCATTCTGCCGTCGGCGGCCGACCGCGCCGAAAGGGCTTGTCGGCGCGTCGCTCCGGCAGGTGAACCGAGTCGCCGGAGGCTCCGTAGACGTCCACGTCCACCGAACCGCGACATCGACGGCAGGAGCGGAAATGATCCGGAACCTGGTCTTCTTCAAGCTGAACGACGGTCTCACCCGTGAGTCCCCGCAGGTCGTGGAGGGATTCGAGCTGGTACGGAACCTGGAGCGCGAGATCCCCGAGATCCGGCAGTGGGAAGTGGGCTGGCACGCGTTCGACGAGACGCCCGTCTCCTACGATTTCGCCCTGAACAGCCTCTTCGACGACACCGCCGCCTTCCAGCGGTACTTCAACCACCCCGCGCACCTGGCCGCCATCGCCCACTGGATGGACCACGCGACCTGGGTGGTCGTCGACATGCACGTCTGAGGAGCCGGGCAGGGGCCGAAGTGGCGGGCCGGTCGCCCTGCCGCGAGGCTGACGGCAGACGGACCGGCACGCAGGACGGACAGACGGACGCACAGAGGGACTGGTTCCACATGCAGATCGACCTGACGGGACGCACCGCGCTGGTGACGGGTTCGACGCAGGGCATCGGCGCGGCGATCGCCGCCGGACTCGCGCGCTCGGGCGCCCGGGTGGGGGTGAACGGCCGCAACGAACAGCGGGTCGCGGAGGGCGTGGCACGGCTGGCGGCTGAGGTGCCCGGCGGCACCTTCGTACCCGTGGCCGCCGACGTGACGACCGAGGAGGGCGCCACCCGCGTCCTGGAGGCGCTGCCGGAGGTCGACGTCCTCGTCAACAACCTCGGTGTGTTCGGCGCCGCCGACCCGCTGGAGATCAGCGACGAGGAGTGGCGCCGCTATTTCGAGGTGAACGTGCTGGCCGCCGTACGCCTGATCCGTATGTATCTGCCGGGCATGACCGGGCGCGGCTGGGGCCGGATCCAGAACATCGCCAGCGACTCGGCGATCGTCATCCCGGCCGAGATGATCCACTACGGCATGTCCAAGACCGCGCTCCTGGCCGTAGGCCGCGGCTTCGCGAAGCAGGCGGCGGGCACAGGGGTGACGGTCAACTCGGTGATCGCGGGCCCCACGCACACGGGCGGTGTCGAGGACTTCGTCTACGAACTGGTCGACCGCGAGCTGCCGTGGGACGAGGCGCAGCGCGAGTTCATGCGGAAGCACCGGCCGCAGTCCCTGCTGCAACGGCTGATCGAACCCGAGGAGATCGCCAACATGGTCGTCTACCTCAGCTCCGACCAGGCCTCGGCCACGACGGGCGGTGCGCTGCGGGTGGACGGGGGTTACGTCGACTCGATCCTGCCCTGACGCCTCCCGGAAGAGAGCCAGGTCAGCGCCTCTGGGGCATCCCGGGCCGCGGTACGCATGTCGTATCGTCGACAGGGTGCCCGCCGGTGAGCCGCGTCGTCGGGCCGAGTGGGAGGAGCCCTCGTGACGCAGCAGATTCCGTCGACCGAGCCGGAGTTGTCCGGAGTGCGCAATTTCCGGGACGTGGGCGGGCTTCCGACGGTGGACGGACGGCGGGTGCGGCAGGGTGTGCTGTTCCGCAGCGGGCATCTCGCGCACGCGACCGAGGAGGACGCCGTGTTCCTGGCCTCCCTCGGGCTGCACACGATCTTCGACTTCCGCAACGCGTCGGACCAGAAGCTGGAGGGCCCCGACGTCGAGCTGCCCGGCGTGCGCAATGTGAACCTGCCGCTGAGCGATCCGGCGGACGGCTCCGAGTTCTGGAAGATGGTCCGCGACGGCGAGATAGAGCAGTTGCGCGGGATCCTCGGTGACGGCAAGGGTGCCAACCGCATGATCGCCTCGTACCGCACGATCGTCACCCAGCGCACCGCCGAGCACTCCCAGGTGCTGCACGCGCTCGCCGAGGACAGTGTCCCGGCGCTGATGCACTGCGCGGCGGGCAAGGACCGCGCGGGTCTGTCGATAGCCGTGACGCTGCTCGCCCTGGGGGTGGAGCGCGAGGCGATCGTCGCCGACTACCTGGAGTCGAACGCCAAGCACCGCCGCTACAAGGTGCGCCGCAGCGACTCCTCCGCGGCCGGCTACTCCCCCGAGGTGATGGAACTCCTCAGCCCGCTCTTCGACGCCCGCGCCGAGTATCTGACGGCGGCCTTCGACACCGTCGAGGAGACCTGGGGCAGCGTGGACGCCTATCTGGCACAGGGGCTCGGAATCACCCCGGAGATCCGGGAGCGGCTGCGCGAGCGGCTGCTCGACTGAACTCCCGGCCGCGGCGGGCTACTTGGCGCCCACGGAGAACAACAGGTAGATGAAGGCCGCGAAGAGATGGCCGACCGCGATGTAGATGAGGAGCCGTACCCACAGGGCGCGCGGGAACCTGTCCTCGATGTTGTTGCCGCTCATGGTGTGTCTCCGGTGATCGGGCCCAGGCACAGGGTGGCCGTGGGGCTCTGCAGCAGGGTGTGGACGAAGAGCACCTCGACGCCGTCCTCGTCGGCGGCGGCGAGGCGGTGCGGGGTCAGCGAGTCGAAGTGGGCGCTGTCGCCGGGCGCCAGGATGTGCGCGGTGTCCCCGAGCCGCAGCCGCAGCCGCCCCGTGAGGACGTACAGCCATTCCTCGCCGGGGTGCACGCGCACGATGTCGCCCTGGGAGCCGTGCGGGATACGGACGCGCAGCGACTGCATCCCGCGGCCGGGAGCGCCCGCCTGCCAGTACGTCCAGCCGCCCGCCCGGGTCGGTTCCATGTCGGCGGCGCGTACAACCGCTTCCCGGTCGGCAACCGTCTCGCCGAGCAGATCCGAGACTGTCGTACCGTAGATGCGGGCGAGCGCGAGCAGCATCGGCAGCGAGGGCTGGCGCTGCCCGGTCTCCAGGCGGGAGAGATGGGCGGGCGAGAGTCCGGCCGAGCGGGCGGCGGCCTCCAGGGTGAGGGAGGCGCGGCGGCGCAGGGCGCGGAGCTGCGGTGCGACGGTGGCCGGCAGGTCGTCGGCCGGTCCGGCCGGGGGTTCCGGCCCGGTCTCGGTCTCGGAGGAACTCATGTCTCCATTCAGCCGGAGTTTTGCCCCTGCGGCAAATTTCTTGTCACAGAGGCAAAAATCTCGGTTCTCGCAGCTCAGCGGTTGGCGACCGCCTGCTTCACGAGTGTCCTGCTGAAGTCCCACATCAGCCCGCCGCCGCTGTGCGCGTCGTCCATCACGGCCGTGAAGGCCTCGACGAACCGGTCCACCTCGCGCTCCCCGACGATCAGCGGCGGGATCAGCTTGATGACCTCGAGGTGGTCGCCGGAGACCTGGGTGAGGATGCGGTGCCGCTGGAGCAGCGGTACGACCACCATCTGCGCGAACAGTCCCTTGCGCGCGGCCTGGAGCATGGTCCAACGGCTGCGCAGCTTCAGCGACTTGGGCTTCCCGAACTCGATGCCGATCATCAGGCCCCGGCCGCGTACGTCGGCGAGCAGTTCGTACTTGTCGACCAGCGCGGCGAGCCGGGACCTCAACTGGTCCCCTGTTGCACGGGCGTTGGCCACGATCTGCTCGTTCTCCATGACCGACAGGACCGCGAGGCCTGCCGCCATGGCCTGGGCGTTGGACCCGAAGCTCGCCGAGTGGACCAGCACGCGGTCCATGGACGAGTAGACCTTCTTGAAGATCCAGTCCTTGCCGAGGGTCGCGCCGACCGGCACATAACCACCGGACAGCGCCTTCGCCACACACACCAAGTCCGGTTCCACGCCGTCCTCGTGCTGGTAGGCGTAGAAGTCGCCGGTACGGCCGAGACCGGTCTGCACCTCGTCGGCGATGAGCAACGCCTTGTGCCGGCGCAGGAGTTCCTGCGCCGAGCGCAGATAGCCGGGCGGCGCCTCGTGCACGCCCTTGCCCTGGATCGGCTCGACGACGAGGGCGGCTACGTCGCCCTTCTTCAACTCCCGTGCCAGGGCGTCGAGATCACCGAGCGGTACGGCGGTGTCGGGCAGCAGCGGGGCGAAGCCGTCCCGGAAGCCGTCCTCGCCGTTGACCGAGAGCGAGCCGGTGGTCAGGCCGTGGAAGGCGTGGTCGCAGTACAGGACGCGCGGCTTCCCGGTCGCGTAGCGGGCGAACTTGAGCGCGGTCTCGACCGCCTCCGTACCGCTGTTGCCGAAGAACACCCGGTCCAGGTGCGGGCTGTGGGCGAGCAGCTTCTCGGCGAGCAGGCCGGGCAGCGGCTGGCAGTCGAAGCGGGTGAGGTCGGCGAGCTGGGCGTCGAGGACGTCGTGCAGCGCCTTGCGGACGACGGGGTGGTGACGGCCGAGGCCCATCACCCCGAACCCGGCGAGCATGTCCAGGTAGTCGTTGCCGTCCGCGTCCCAGAAGTAGGCGCCCTCGCCCCGCTCGTAGACCTTGTCGAAGCCGATGGTGTGCAGCATGCGCGGGAGCTGGTGGTTGAGGTACTTGGTGTGCAGCTCGTAGCGCTCGGCTCCGCGCTCGGCCAAGAGCGCGGTGAGGTCGAACTCCTTGGTCATTCGGGTTTCTCCTTGGCTGCGTGGCCGGTCGCGTCCTTGACCGCCAGGCTTGCGCTGATCCGTCCGGCGACCTCGACGGGTGTGAGGCCGATGTCGGCGAGCACCTCGCCGCGTTTGGCGTGCGCGAGGAACTGCTCCGGGATGCCGAACCGCCGTACGGGGACGTCGACTTCGGCGTCCCCGAGGGCCAGCGCAACGGCGGCGCCGACGCCTGAGGCCCGGCTGTTGTCCTCGACGACGGCCACCAGGCGGTGTTCGGCGGCGAGGCCGGGCAGCGCCGGGTCGACGGGTTTGACCCAACGGGGGTCCACCACCGTGCAGTTGATGCCCCGGGCTTCGAGGAGTTCGGCTGCTTGGAGGCAGACGGGCGCCATCACTCCCACGGCGACGAGCAGCACCTCGGGCGTCTCCGCGCCCCGGTGCAGGATGTCGAGGCCGCCGACGCGGTCGATCGCGGGGATCTCCGGTCCGACCGACTCCTTCGGGAAGCGGACGAGGGTCGGCGCGTCGTCGACGGCGACCGCTTCCCGCAGCTGGGCGCGGAGTTGGTCGGCGTCACGGGGAGCGGCGATCCTCAGGCCCGGCACGACCTGGAGGATGGACATGTCCCACATGCCGTTGTGTGACGCACCGTCAACTCCGGTCACTCCGGCGCGGTCCAGGACGAACGTCACCCCGCAGCGGTGCAGCGCCACGTCCATCAGGAGCTGGTCGAAGGCGCGGTTGAGGAAGGTGGCGTAGACGGCGACGACGGGATGCAGTCCGCCGGTCGCGAGGCCGGCCGCCGAGACGGCCGCGTGCTGCTCGGCGATGCCGACGTCCCACACCCGGTCCGGGAACCGGGCCGCGAACTTACCGAGGCCGACCGGGTGCAGCATGGCCGCCGTGATCGCCACTACGTCGTCCCGCTCCTCCCCGATCCGCAGGATCTCCTCGCCGAACACGCTGGTCCAGGAAGGGCCGTTGGAGGGCACGAGGGGCTCGCAGGTGAGCGGGTCCATCACGCCGACGGTGTGGAAGTGGTCCTCCTCGTGGGCGAGGGCGGGTTCGTAGCCGCGCCCCTTCTCCGTGAGGCAGTGGACCAGGACCGGGCCGTGGAAGCGTTTCGCGCGGCGCAGCGCGGACTCGACGGCTCCGATGTCGTGTCCGTCGATCGGGCCGACGTACTTGAGGCCCAGGTCCTCGAACATGCCCTGCGGGTTGAACGCGTCCTTGAAGCCCTTCTTCGCGCCGTGCAGCGACTCGTAGACGGTGTTGCCGACGACCGGGGTGCGCAGCAGGACGTCCTTGCCCCAGGCGAGGACCTTCTCGTAGCTGTCGGTCGTGCGCAGGGTCGCCAGGTGGTTGGCGAGGCCGCCGATGGTGGGCGAGTACGAGCGCTCGTTGTCGTTGACGACGATGATCAGCGGGCGGTCCTTGGCGGCGGCGATGTTGTTCAGCGCCTCCCAGGCCATGCCGCCGGTGAGCGCGCCGTCGCCGATGACCGCGACGACATGGCCCTTCTCGCCCTGCACCTGGCGGGCCTTGGCGAGGCCGTCGGCCCAGCCGAGCGCGGTGGAGGCGTGGCTGTTCTCGACGATGTCGTGCTCGGACTCCTCGCGCGAGGGATAGCCGGAGAGGCCGCCCTTGCCGCGCAGCTTCGAGAAGTCCTGACGGCCCGTCAGGAGCTTGTGCACATAGCTCTGGTGGCCGGTGTCCCAGACGATGCGGTCGACCGGTGACTCGAAGACCCGGTGGAGCGCGATGGTCAGTTCCACCACGCCCAGGTTGGGCCCGAGGTGGCCGCCGGTCCTGGCCACCGCGTGCACCAGGAACTCCCTTATCTCTTCGGACAGTTCGCCGAGTTCCGCCTCGGACAGCGCCTTCAGGTCGCGTGGTTGACGGATGCTCTCCAGAATCGTCACGTCGGGCCCCCTTCGGTCCGTGCTGTTCAGCTCACGGTGACGGCCGGCTCCCCCGCCGCGACGCCGTCCTGCTCCATCTGCTCGGCGATCTTCATCGCCTCCTCGATGAGGGTCTCCACGATCTTCGACTCGGGCACGGTCTTGACGACCTCGCCCTTGACGAAGATCTGCCCCTTGCCGTTGCCGGAGGCGACGCCGAGGTCCGCCTCCCGCGCCTCGCCGGGTCCGTTGACGACGCAGCCCATGACCGCGACGCGCAACGGGACCTCCATGCCTTCCAGGCCCGCCGTGACCTCGTCGGCGAGCTTGTAGACGTCCACCTGAGCGCGCCCGCAGGACGGGCACGACACGATCTCGAGACGGCGGGGCTTGAGGTTCAGCGACTCCAGGATCTGGAGGCCGACCTTCACCTCCTCCACCGGCGGCGCGGACAGCGACACCCGGATCGTGTCGCCGATGCCCTCGCTGAGCAGCGCCCCGAAGGCCACCGCCGACTTGATCGTGCCCTGGAAGGCCGGCCCTGCCTCGGTGACCCCGAGGTGCAGCGGATAGTCGCTCTGCGCGGCCAGCAGCCGGTAGGCGTTGACCATCACCACAGGGTCGTTGTGCTTGACGGAGATCTTGATGTCACTGAAGCCGTGCTCCTCGAAGAGCGACGCCTCCCACAGGGCCGACTCGACGAGCGCCTCGGGCGTCGCCTTTCCGTACTTCTGGAGCAACCGGCGGTCCAGGGAACCGGCGTTGACCCCGATGCGGATCGGCGTGCCGTGGTCCTTGGCGGCCCGCGCGATCTCCTTGACCTTGTCGTCGAACTGCTTGATGTTGCCGGGGTTCACGCGAACCGCCGCGCACCCGGCCTCAATTGCGGCGAACACGTACTTGGGCTGGAAGTGGATGTCCGCGATCACCGGGATCTGCGACTTGCGCGCGATGGTGGCCAGCGCGTCCGCGTCGTCCTGCGTGGGGCAGGCGACGCGGACGATCTGGCAGCCGGACGCGGTGAGTTCGGCGATCTGCTGGAGGGTGGCGCCGATGTCCGACGTACGGGTCGTGGTCATCGACTGGACCGACACGGGGGCCCCGCCCCCGACCGCCACCGGTCCGACCTGGATGCGTCGCGACACACGTCGCTCGGCGATCGGCCGGACCGGCATCTCGGGGACGCCCAGGGACACTGCGGTCATGACGTCAGTCGCGGTTTCCGGCGACGGTCTCGCGCATGGCCCGCAGGGACTCCTTGAGGGAGCCCATGGTGGCGAGGACGGCGGTGGGCTCGTAGCCGCAGTGCGCCATGCAGTTGGCGCAGCGCGGGTCCTTGCCGCGGCCGTACTTGTCCCAGTCGGTCTCCTCGATCAGCTCCCGGTACGTGGGCACGTACCCGTCGCTCATCAGGTAGCAGGGGCGCTGCCAGCCGAAGAGCGAGTAGTTCGGGATCGCCCAGGCCGTGCACGGGAAGTCGACCTTGCCCTCCAGGAAGTCCAGGAAGAGCGGGGAGTGATTGAGCCGCCACTTCCTGCGGTTGCCGCCCGCGAAGGCCTTCTTGAACAGCTCGTGGGTCTGCGCGACACCCAGGAAGTGCTCCTGGTCGGGCGCCTTCTCGTAGGCGTAGGCGGGCGAGATCATCATCTCGTCGACCTTGATGTCGTCGTTGAGGAAGTTCAGGACCTCGATGATGGTCTGCGGGGTGTCGGTGTTGAAGAAGGTGGAGTTGGTGGTGACCCGGAAGCCGCGCTTCTTGGCCTCCTTCATCGCCTCCACCGCCTCGTCGAACACACCCTCCTTCGCCACGGACTCGTCGTGCCGCTCGCGCAGCCCGTCGATGTGCACCGCGAACGCGAAGTACGGGGAGGGCTTGAACTTGTCCAGCTTCTTGCGCAGCAGCATGGCGTTGGTGCAGAGGAAGACGTACTTCTTCTTCGCCACCAACTGCCGCACGATCTCGTCGATCTGAGGGTGCATCAGGGGCTCGCCGCCCGCGATGGACACCATCGGCGCACCGGATTCGAGCACCGCCCCGACGGCCTGCGCCACCGGCATGCGCTGCTTGAGCACGCCCGCCGGGTGCTGGATCTTGCCGCAGCCCTCGCACTTCAGGTTGCACGCGAAGAGCGGTTCCAGCTCCACGATCAGGGGGAACTTGTCCCGCTTGCGGAGCTTCTGTTCAGCCAAGTATGTAGCGACCTTGATTGTCTGGCGCAGCGGCATGGCCATCTGGCTCACCTCCGAGGGAGCAGCAAAGAACGGTGCCATTCGAAAAAAGCGGGAAGAACGGAACGAAGAACGCGGAAAGCCGATATTCCACCGCGCACCGTGCCGATCCGGACGAGTTCATGTTCAGGAGCGTCCACGACCACCCGTACGGCCGCAACCGGGCGCGCGCCCGTGCGCACGGCGCTCAGCAGCGTGGCCGCCGACTCCATGTCGACCGCGATCGCGCCGGTCGCGAGCAGATCCGACCGTTCCTGACCGCGGACGACATGATCGGAGCCGGTGAGGGGGCCAGTGTGGACGGTGCGTCCGGGCAGGGCCCGCACCAGTTCCTTGACGAGCAGTTCGGTGGCGACGCACGGAACGGTTCCGCGCGGATCCCGGGTCTCCTCGGCGACCACCAGGTCACCGGGGTGCATCCCGGGGGCGAGTCCGGCGCAGAAGCCCGTGGCCAGTACGGCGGCCTCGGACAGCGCCGGGTCGGCGAGGCGCCGGGTGACAGCCTTTTCGGCCGCCTCGGGCCCCATGCCCGTCCGCAGGACGGTGAGCTGCCCGCCGGCGCCGGAGCGGTCGCCGGTGCGCAGGGCGAGGTGCTCGATGCCGAGCGCGCAGGCGATCAGCAGCGGCGGTCCGGCGGGCCGGGTGCTCATCAGCCCCCCTTGCTCTGGGAGACGGCCGGGGAGACGTTCTGGCTGAACGGTTCTCCGTGCACGAAGCGCCCGAGCGCGGTGAGCGGGAAGACCTGCCGGTAGAGGTGGTAGTTGATGGAGAAGTCCCACGGGAAGCCGGTCCCCGTGAAGTAGGGCTCGTCCCAGGAGCCGTCCTCCCGCTGGGTGGTCGCGAGCCATTCGATGCCGCGCTCGACGGCCTTGGAGTCGTGCTCCCCCGCCGCCAGCAGGGCCATCAGCGCCCAGGCCGTCTGCGAGGCGGTCGAGGCTCCCCGGCCGCTCCACTCCTTGGCGTACTTGTAGGAGCGCAGGTCCTCGCCCCAGCCGCCGTCGTCGTTCTGCACGGTCTCCAGCCAGGTGACCGCGCGCCGGATCGCCGGGTGCGAGCCGGGGATTCCGGCCGCGGCGAGGGCGGGCACCACGGACCCTGTGCCGTAGACGTAGTTGACACCCCAGCGCCCGAACCACGAGCCGTCCGGCTCCTGTTCGGCGAGCAGCCACTCGATGCCGCGCCGGGTGCGCGGGTCGTGGGCGAGCCCTTCGACGGCGAGCATCTCGACGACGTGCGCGGTGACGTCCGCCGACGGCGGGTCGATGACCTCGCCGAAGTCGCAGAACGGCAGCCGGTTGGGGAAGGGGCTGGTGTTGTCGACGTCGAAGGCGCCCCAACCGCCGTTCTTGGACTGCATTCCGAGGTTCCAGCGGACTCCGCGTCCGACGGCCCGGTCGACACGTTCCGGGTCGTGATGTCTGACGCGGCGCAGCGCGAGCACGACCTCGGCGGTGTCGTCGATGTCGGGGTAGTTGTCGTTGTGGAACTCGAACGCCCAGCCGCCGGGCGGCAGTTGGGGCCGCTTGACCGCCCAGTCGCCGGGGCGGACGATCTCCTCCCCGAGCATCCAGTCGGCCGCCTTGACCAGTTGGGGGTGGTCGGCGGGCAGGCCCGCGTCGGCGAGTGCGATGGTCGCGAGGCAGGTGTCCCACACCGGGGACTGACAGGCCTCGATCATCCGGGCCCCGTCCTCGCGCCAGATCGCGAACCGGTCCAGTGACTCCAACCCCGCGCGCATCACGGGGTGTTCGAGGTCGTAGCCCAGCAGGTGCAGGGCGATCACCGAGTACACGGCCGGCGGCTGGATGCCGCCCCAGCAGCCGTCGTTCTCCTGGCGTTCGATGATCCAGCGCGCCGCCGTGTTCATCGCGGACTTGCGCAGCTTGCGCGGGGCGACCTTGCGGTAGAGGTGCAGCGCCTTGTCGAGCCGCTGGAAGGCGCCGTCCCAACTCGCCACCTTGGCGAGGGGCTTGACCGGGTTCGGGTTGTTCGCGTCGGTGTGCAGTTCGTCGAGCGGGAAGGGCGCCGGCCGTACCGGCCGCTTCGCGGAGACCACCGTCAGCGGCACGATGGTCTGCCGGGCCCAGCAGCCGAAGTCGTAGATGTTGAGGGGGACCCAGGTGGGGAAGTAGATGAGTTCCGGCGGGAGTTCGGGCAGGTCGTCCCACTTCCACCAGCCGAAGAGGGCGAGCCAGATCCGGGTGAAGACGCGGGCCGAGGCGATGCCACCGCGCTCGCGGACCCACGCGGAGGCCTTCGCCATGTGCGGGGCGTCCGGCGCGTCACCGGCCAGCCGGAGGGCGACGTACGCCTCGATGGTGGTGGAGAGTTCGCCCGGGCCGCCGTAGAAGCTGGCCCAGGTGCCGTCCTCGCGCTGCTCGCCGCGGATGAAGAGTGCGGCGGCCCGGGTCGTCGACTCGTCGCGGATGCCCAGGAACTGACGGAGCAACAGATCCTCGGCGTCCATCGTGACGTTCGTGTCGAGGTCGCCCTTCCACCAGCCCTGCGCGTCCTGGAGGGAGAGCAGGAAGTCGGTGGCGCGTTGCACGGCGAGTGCGGCGGCGTCGTGCACCCCGGCCGCCACGGGGGTGTTGATGTCGGTTTCGCTGGCCGCGGCAACACGGGGCCGCATCGCCCCGGTGCTTCCGTCGGTCGTCGCTGTCATGGCTTCCCCTTCGTGCAGTGGCATGTCTCTGCTGTGGGTCCGCCGTCGGCCGGTACTCGTGCGTTCGCAGCACCGGCCGGCGACTACGCGAGGGCTATTCGACCGATAGTGATCATCTCTTTCGTACGACGACGAAGTCGGCGAGCGCCGTGAACTGCGTCCGAACCCGGTCGGGCATGTCGATGGCGTCCAGGACCTCGATGGCGATGGTGTGCTGACGGCGTGCCTCTTCGGCGGTCCACTCGCGGCCGCCGGCCTCCTCGATGAGCGCGGCGCGGGCCGCGAACTCCTCCTCGGAGAAGTTCTCGAAGTCGCTGCTCTTGGCGTCGGCGGCGAGGATCTCGCCGAGCCGCTCGGAGGCGGGTCCGCCCGCCGCGAGCGCCGCCACCACGGGCAGGGACTTCTTGCGCTGGCGCAGATCGCTCCAGGTCTGCTTCCCGGTGGCCTCCGGGTCGCCCCAGATGCCGAGGAGGTCGTCGACGGCCTGGAAGGCCAGGCCGAGGTGGTGGCCGTACTTCTCCAGCACGTCGGCGGTGCGGTCGTCCGCACCGCCGAGCACGGCCCCGATGGAGGAGGCGCAGGCGAGCAGGGCGCCGGTCTTGTTGCCCTCCATCTCCAGGCACTCCTCGACGCTGACGCGGTCGCGGTGCTCGTAGGAGATGTCCTGCGCCTGGCCGTCGATGAGGGCGCGGGTCGCGGTGGTGAGGCGGCGGGTGGCGCGGCCGGCCTCGACGGTGCCGAGCTCCAGCAGGACCTCGTTGGCGAGCGCGAACAGGGCGTCGCCCACCAGGATGGCCTGCGCGGGGCCGTGCACCTTCCACACGGTGTCGCGGTGCCGGCGCTGCTCGTCACCGTCCATCAGGTCGTCGTGCAGCAGCGAGAAGTTGTGGACCAGCTCGACGGCGACGGCCCCCGGGATGCCGACCTCGGGCGCGGCACCGGTGACCTCGGCGGAGAGCACGGCGAGCGCGGGGCGCACGGCCTTGCCGCCGTCGCCCGCGGCCGGGTTGCCCTCGGCGTCGATCCAGCCGAAGTGGTAGGCGGAGACGGTGTCCATGGGCGGTGCCAGACGGTCCACGGCTGCGCGCAGCACCGGTGTGGCAAGGGTCCGGCCGCGCTCCAGGAGCGCGGACACGTCCACCGCGGTCCTCGCAGCGGCCGTCTCGGCCGGGGGCACAGTGGGCACAGTCTCTCCTCTTGTCGCGGTACCGGGGGTGCGGGGGCCTGCCGCGTGCTCGTCGAGCATCACGCCGCCTCCTCGAACTCGAAGAGCCGATGGGGGCGGGGCCGGCCCAGGGCAGCGAGCGCGGCATCGGCCGCGCTCACCCCACTGCGGACCGCACTTTCCATGGTCGCGGGCCACCCTGTGGCGGTCCACGCTCCGGCCAGGTACAGGCCGGGGGCCTTGGTGCGGGCGCCGGGCCGCAGCCGTCCGACGCCGGGGGCGGGAGCGAACGTCGCCGTGCGCTCCCTGGTCACGAAGAAGTCCCTCACCTCGGCGCCGCGCGCACCGGGCAGCAGCCGCTCCAGCTCGGGAAGGTAGCGCTCGCGCAGTTCGGCGACGGTCTCGTCGATCTCGTCGTGCGCGGCGGACTGGGACAGCGCCAGGTACTGGCCGTCCTTCAGCCCGGACGCCTCCGTCCGGTCGAACACCCACTGCACGGGGCTGCCCAGCGCGGCGAAGAAGGGCCGGGCGAGCACCTTGCGGTCGTAGACGACATGGACGTTGAGGATCGGAGCGGTGTCGATGGCGAGCAGCTGCTCAGGGGCGTCGAGGGCCCCTGCGGGCAGCAGATCGTGGGCCTCGCGCTGGGGTACGGCGAGGACGACGGCGTCGGCCTCGATGCTCTCGCCGGGAACCTGGACGGTCCAACGCCCGTTCTCCTCAGTGGAGACGGAGGTGACGCGTGTACGGACTTCGGTGCGCACGCCCGCGGAGTCGAGCGCCTTGCGGGCCAGCCGGTCGTGCAGTTCGCCCAGCGGCACATGGGCCCAGCCGATGTCGGCCGCGCCCGGGTCGGAGAGCAGACCGGTCTTGAACACCATCGCGGCCAGTGCCAGCGAGGAATCGCCGGCCACCGCGTTGAGGGTGGCGACCCCCACCAGGTCCCACAGTGCCTCGACGGCACGCGCCGACTGACCGTGCGCGGCCAGCCAGCTGCCGAAGTCCTGCGTGTCCAGGGCCGGATCGTTGAGGTCGAGCCCCTTGAGCGCGAGAGCGGCACGGCCCACTTTGACGCGCTCGGCGAGCGAGAGATGCGGGTAGGTCGCGAGGCTGCGCCCAAGATGCAGCGGCACGGGCAGCGCGTCGCGCCGCAGTCTGCCGAGCCGGCGTCCCTCGGGGCGGTTCGCGTCGAGTACGGGCACGTCGAGACGATCCTGCAGCGGAGACAGCGCCGAGCCCTCGATGCGGTCGAGGAACCAGCGGTAGGCGGTGCAGCAACGCAGGTACACGTGCTGTCCGTTGTCGACGGTGAGGTCGCCGCGCTGGAAGGAGAAGGCGAGCCCGCCCAGGCGCGGCCGGCCCTCGAGCAACGTCACGCGGACTCCGGCGTCGGCGAGCGCGAGCGCGGTGGTCACGCCGGCCAGCCCGCCGCCGACCACGACGGCATGGCGCCCGGCCCCGCCCGTCGATGGATCCGAGGGCAGCCCGTCGCCGCCCTGCGTCCCGTCGCTCATCGTGCACTCCCCCCTGTGCGCCCACCGTGGTGCGCGAACCCTCCATGGCAGGTCGTCGCAGTCAGGGACGCCGTCGCGCACCGGAGGGTTGCGTGCCGCATTTCTCCGGTGACATCACCTTGGCCCACTTTGTCCATCAGGTGCGCCTCCTGAGGGTCCTGCGCGTGACGTGGCGGGTGTCCAGTCCGGACAGGCCGCGCACGGCGACGTAGGCCTTCTCACGGCCGGGCAGCGAGACGCGGCCGCGCAGCACGGCCTCCGGCTCGCGCTCGATGCGGTCCAGGAGGCGGCGGTAGATGCCGGCCATGGCGGCGACACAGGCGCCGCTGCGGCGGTCGAGCATGGGGAGCAGCCGGTAGCCCTCGGCGAAAAGAGTGCGGGCCCGGCGCACCTCGAAGTGCACGAGACCCGCGAAGTCGGAGCCCTCCGGCGGAGTCGGCCCGTCGAACCCGGCCGAGCACCCGAATTTCGCGAGGTCGTCGGCGGGCAGATAGGTACGGCCGCCCTCGGCGTCCTCGCGGACGTCTCTCAGGATGTTGGTGAGCTGGAGCGCGAGCCCCAGCGTGTCGGCGTACTCCGAGGCGCGTTCGGAGCCGCGCGCCCCCGCCTCCGTGCCGAACACGCCGAGCGAGAGCCGCCCGATGGCGCCTGCGACACACCGGCAGTAGACCTTCAGATCGTCCCAGGTCTCGTAGGTCTCGCCCTGGACGTCCATCAGGACGCCGTCGATCAGCTCGTCCAGACCGCCGAGCGGGATCGGGAAGGCCTCGGCCGCGTGCGCGAGGGCGACCGCGACCGGGTCGGTGTCGTCCTCCTCCACCTTGCCTTCGCGGACCCGGGTCAGCAGCGCCCGGGTGTCCTCCAGCCGCGCCGACTTCACCTCGGTCGCCAGCGTGCCGTCGCCGATGTCGTCGACACGCCGTGAGAACGCGTACAGCGCCGACATGGCGCGCCGCTTCGGCGTGGGCAACAGTCTGATGCCGTACGCGAAATTGCGCGCCTGTTGTCCGGTGACGGCCTCGCAGTAGCTGTAGGCGGCGAGTACCGGCGCGGACATGTGCGGTGCAGACTCCACGGTCCGGATCACCCCTCTCCTCGCAGAGTCACGCCCACCTCACGCAGCAACTGGATCTTGCCGGGTTTGGGCGGGCCGGGAAGTACGTCGTATTCGGCGGCGACGATCGCTCTGATCGCCGCCCGTCCCCCCGCCACGAACCCCGCGAGCAGCAGCTTCAGTCTGCCGTGGACGCTACCCACCAGGGGGGCGCCTTCATTCAGGAGATCGCGGGCGCGTTCTGCTTCGTATGCAACCAGTGCGCGCACCGATGCGCCCGCGGAGGGCGTGGCGAGATCCGCTTCCTGGACGTGAAAGCGCTTCATGTCCTGGGCGGGCAGGTAGATGCGGTCGCGGCCGAGGTCCTCGGTCACGTCCTGAAGGTGTTCGACGATCTGCAGTGCGGTGCAGACCGCGTCGGAGAGCCGGATCCGCTCGGGGGTCTCGGTGCCGGTGACGCCGAGCACGAGGCGGCCGACCGGGTTTGCGGAGAGTTCACAGTAGGCAAGGAGATCGTCGTAGGTCTCGTAACGCGTGACGACCTGGTCCTGGCGGTTCGCGGCGATCAGGCCGAGGAAGGGCTCCGGGGTGAGCGCGCACCGGCGGACGGTCGGCTGGAGGCGGCGCAGCAGGGGATGGCTCGGGGTGCCGTCGAAGACCCGGCGCAGATCGGCCTCGAAGGCGTCCAGGAGGACCACGCGGTCCTCCGCGTCCTCGGGCGACACGCCGAGCAGTCGTGCGTCGGCGCCGCCGGGGGCGAGGTCGCCGTCGCCGATGTCGTCGACGAGGCGGGCGAATCCGTAGACCGCCATGAGGTCGGTGCGCCAGGCCCTGGGCAGGAAGAAAGGTGCCACGGGGAAGTTCTCGCCCGCGGCCTTGTCGAGTGTGCCGCGCTCCGGATCACCGGTGGCGGCGGTGCCGCTTCCCGTCACCGCTCGCTGCCAGGGGCGGGGACGGCACGTGCTTCGGTGAGCTGGGGAGTTTCCGTAGCCATTGCCGTCACATCTCCCGTTCTACACTGCCGACCCAATACACACTATTTCGGACACGCCGCCCAGTCGTCCGCACGGTGACCCGCATATGGGTGTCGCGCATTATCGCCCCACTTGCCGCTATTCGGCACCGGTACAGCTTACGTTGTACAACGCAGCGAGCTTCCTCGGGGTGTCCTGCACATCACAACAACACACCGATTGGCGTCAAGATTCCTTGGGCCGGGCCGAGTTGACGTTTCCTTTGCAGACGCGGGGCCCCGCCGGAGCAGTTCCGGCGGGGCCCTGGGAAGCGTTCCGGGCTTTTGCGCCCATATGCGAGTGGACTACTTGCCGGTGAACTTCTCGTACTCCTTGAGTACCTCTTCGGTCGGTCCGTCCATCCGCAGTTCGCCGCGTTCCAGCCACAGCACCCGGTCGCAGGTGTCGCGGATCGACTTGTTGTTGTGGCTGACCAGGAACACCGTGCCCGCGGACTTGCGCAGTTCACGGATGCGCTGCTCGGAGCGGACCTGGAACTTGCGGTCTCCGGTGGCCAGCGCCTCGTCGATCATCAGGACGTCGTGGTCCTTGGCGGCGGCGATGGAGAAGCGCAGCCGGGCCGCCATTCCGGAGGAATAGGTGCGCATGGGAAGGGTGATGAAGTCGCCCTTCTCGTTGATCCCGGAGAAATCGACGATCTCCTGGTAGCGCTCCCTGACCTGTTCGCGGCTCATGCCCATGGCGAGACCGCCCAGGATGACGTTCCGCTCGCCGGTGAGGTCGTTCATCAGGGCCGCGTTCACGCCCAGCAGCGAGGGCTGGCCGTTGGTGTAGACCCGGCCGCTCTCGGCCGGGAGCAGGCCGGCGATGGCGCGCAGCAGGGTCGACTTGCCGGAACCGTTGGAGCCGATCAGGCCGACGGCCTCGCCCCGGTAGGCGACGAAGGAGACGCCCCTGACGGCGTGCACCTTGCGCACCCCGCGCTCCTCGCCGCGCTTGACTATGCGGCTGAGGGCGGCGGTGGCGCTGCCCTTGCCGGTCTTGGCGCCGTGCACGCGGTAGACGATGTGCAGTTCGTCCGCGACGACGGTGGGGATCAGCGCCTCCGGCGTCTGGTCCACCGGGTTCTGCTCGGTGTCGGGCTCAGCCACGGCCGTACCTCTCCTCCGCCTGCCAGAAGTACACGAAGCCGCCGGCGAACAGGACCACGGCCCAGAAGGTGGCGATGGCCCAGACGTGCGGCGGCAGGTTCGAGGAGCCGTAGCCGTCGATGAGCGCGAAGCGCATCAGGTCCATGTAGATGGCGGCCGGGTTCACCTGGAGGAAGCGGATGAACACCTCGGAGCGGCCCTCCATCATCTTGCTGATGGAGAACATGACGCCGGAGGTGTACATCCAGGTGCGCAGAATGAACGGCATCAGCTGGGCGAGGTCCGGGGTCTTGGCGCCCATCCGCGCCACGATCAGCGCGAGCCCGGTGTTGAAGAGGAACTGCAGCAGCAGGATGGGGAGGATCAGCAGCCACGAGAGGCTCGGGTAGCTGCCGAAGCCGATCACGATGACGAACAGCACGGTCATCGAGAACAGCAGCTGCTGGAGCTGCTGGAGCGCGAAGGAGATCGGCAGCGAGGCCCGCGGGAAGTGCAGCGCGCGCACCAGGCCGAGGTTGCCGGAGATCGCGCGGACGCCCGCCATGATCGAGCTCTGCGTGAAGGTGAACACGAAGACGCCCGTGACCAGGAACGGGATGTACACGTCCCGCGACATGCCCCGGCTGGCCTTCAGGATGACGCCGAAGATGAAGAAGTAGACGGCCGCGTTCAGCAGCGGGGTGGCGACCTGCCAGAGCTGGCCGAGCTTCGCCTGGCTGTACTGGGCCGTCAGCTTCGCCTGGGAGAAGGCCAGGATGAAGTGACGTCGTCCCCAGAGCTGGCGGACGTAGTCGACGAGTCCGGGGCGGGCGCCGCTCACGGTCAGCCCGTACTTGGCGGCGAGTTGCGGCGCCGTGAGGCCTTCGTCGGGCGACGGGCGCGGGCTCACCGCGACCCCGCCGTCATGCGTTGTCTCACTCAAGGGTGGAAGCCTTCATGTTCGGATGCGTCTTACGATCGTCTTGCGTTCGTCTTACGGAATTGTGCTACAGGAAGCGACACGTATCCGCCGCCGGACACGGTTCGGGGGGCGTCCGCGCGCCGAGCGCGCGGTCACGCACCGTCGGGCCTGTCAGATCACGGGGGGCCGGCCCAGTCGGGTCAGCCGCCACACCGTACGCCACTTCATGGGCCTGCGCGGTCCGCACGGAGTGGTCCAGCCCTCCTTGAACCCGCCGAACCAGGCCTGCAGGGCAGGACGCGAGGGCCGGCGCAGGAGGGTGAGCAGCAGCCACACCCCGAGGTAGACGGGGACGAGGGGGGCGGGGAGGTTGCGGCGGGCCAGCCAGACCCGGTTGCGGGCGACCATGCGGTGGTAGACCGCGTGCCGCGAGGGCGCCGTCGTCGGGTGGTACAGGACCATGTCGGACCGGTAGTCGATCATCCAGCCGGCGTCGAGGGCCCGCCAGGCGAGGTCGGTCTCCTCGTGGGCGTAGAAGAACTCGTCCGGGAGGGCGCCGACCTCGGCGAAGACCTTCGTACGGACCGCGTTGGCGCCGCCGAGGAAGGTGGTGACGCGGGAGGAGCGCATCGGGTCGGAGGCGCGCAGCCGGGGGACGTGGCGGCGCTGGGTGACGCCGGTGTCCGGGTCGGCGATGCGGAAGCTGATGATGCCGAGCCGGGGGTCTGCGGCGAAGGCCTGACGGCACAGCTCGGCGGTGTCGTGCTGGGCGAGCAGTCCGTCGTCGTCGAGGAACATCACTATGTCGACATCGCGACCGCACGGCCCGAAGGCCTCCAGGCCGATGTTGCGCCCGCCGGGAATGCCGAGGTTCTCGGGCAGCTCTATGGTCCGGACGCCGTCCGGTACGTCGGGCACGGGCGAGCCGTTGCCGACGACGACCGCCTCGACCCGGTCGCCGTCCTGCTTGGCGACCGAGTCGAGCAACGCCCGTAGTTCGTCGGGCCGGTTGCCCATGGTGATGATCACCGCGCCGACCTTCATGCCGCTCACTTCAGCCTGCTCGACGCGAGGATCGACACCAGGTGCAGCAGGGTCTGAAGCAGCGCGATGCCGGCGAGTACGGCGACGCCGAGCCGCGAGTAGAAGAGGTCGCCGCGGACCTGGTCGACGATCGCGAGGACCAGGATCAGCAGGGACGCCTCGATGCCGAGGATCAGCCGGTGGAACTTGAAGGCGGCGGCGGCCCGGCGGGCCAGCGCCATCCCGGAGGACCGCATCTCGGCCGCGGACTCCTGCACCGGTGCCTTGCCGGTCTGGTGCCGGGCGACCCCGACCAGGTCGGTCTCGGCCTTGATCAGGATCGCGCCGAGCGCGGCCAGCGTCCCGAGGAACGCCCACAGCCAGTCGATACGGCCGCTGCCCCACAGGTCGGCGGCGCGCAGCCCGAAGCCGACGAGGACGGCCGCGTCGGTCAGATAGGCGCCGACCCGGTCGAGGTAGACCCCGGCAAGGGAGTACTGCTTGCGCCAGCGGGCGATCTCGCCGTCGACGCAGTCCAGCAGCAGATACATCTGGACGCACACCACGCCCAGCACGGCGCCCGTGATCCCCGGCACCAGCAGCGCCGGGGCGGCGAGTACGCCGAAGACGGTCATCAGGTACGTGAGCTGGTTGGGCGAGACCCTGGTGTTCACCAGGTAGCGGTCCACCCGCAGGGACACCTCACGCATGTAGAGGCGTCCCATCCAGTGCTCACCGCTGCGCCGGTCCTTCACCCCTGCGGGGTGGACGACGGGACGGAGTTCAGCTACCGATGGCCTTGACATAGTCGGCGTAGATGTCCTTGATCTGGTCGGTTTTCAGGTCGAGGTGTTCGAGGATCGTGTAGCGGCCGGGGCGGGTCTCCGGAGCGAACTCCACGGCGCGGACGAACTCGTCCACCGTGAAGCCGATCTCCTCGGGAAGCACCGGCAGTCCGTGCCGGCGCAGCACCTCGGCCATGTACGCCGATTCCTCGTGGGCTCCGCGCAGGTACATCGCGAAGGCCGCGCCCAGTCCGCACTGCTCGCCGTGGGCGGCCGCGCGTTTGGGGAAGAGCAGGTCGAAGGCGTGGTTGATCTCGTGGCAGGCGCCGGAGGACGGGCGGGAGTCGCCCGACACCGACATGGCGATGCCGGTGAGGACCAGTGCCTCGGCCAGGACCTGGAGGAAGCCGTCGTCGCCGACGCCACCGGGGTGCCGGAGCACCGCCTCGCCGGCCTGGCGTGCCATCGCCGCGGCGAGACCGTCGATCTTCTCGCCCTTGACCCGGTTGGCCAGCTCCCAGTCCGCGACCGCGGAGATGTTGGAGACGGCGTCGCCGATGCCGGAGCGCACGAAGCGGACGGGAGCCTCACGGATCACATTGAGGTCGATGACCACGGCGATCGGATTGGGCACACCGTACGAGCCGCGCCCCGCGTCGTTGTCGAGCGTCGCGACCGGCGAACACAGGCCGTCGTGGGCGAGGTTGGTGGCGACGGCCACCAGCGGAAGGCCCACGCGTGCCGCCGCGAACTTGGCGCAGTCGATGATCTTTCCGCCGCCGAGGCCCACGACCGCGTCGTACCGACCGCCCTTTATGTCGCCGGCCAGCCGGACCGCGTCGTCGATGGTGCCGCCGTCGACCTCGAACCAGGTGGCGCCGGGCAGGCTCGGCGCGATCCGCGCGCGCAGCCGGGCGCCCGAGCCGCCGCTGACCGCGATGGCGAGCTTGCCGGAGTGCGAGATGCGTTCGTCGGCGAGCACGCACGCCAGGTCGTCGAGGGCACCCGGGCGGATGTCCACGACGACGGGCGAGGGAATCAGCCGGGTCAGTACAGGCACGCGATCTCCCGCCCCTTGGCCAGATCGTCGTGGTTGTCGATCTCGACCCACTTGACGTCGCCGATCGGGGCGACGTCGATCCGGAAGCCGCGGTTGACCAGTTCCTGGTAGCCGTGCTCGTAGAACTGCTGCGGGTCGGTCTCCCACACCGTCTTGAGCGCGTCGGCCAGTTCGGGGGTGGCGTCGCCCTCGATGAGGGTCACGCCGATGTACTCGCCGGTGGCCTCGGCGGGGTCCATCAGCTTGGTGATCTTCGTCATGCCCTTGGCAGGGTCGACGACGACCTTCATCTCCTCGTCCGCGAGGGACTTGACGGTGTCCAGCGCGAGGATGATCCGCTTGCCTTCGCCGCGGGCCGCGAGCAGCGTCTTCTCGACGGAGACCGGGTGGACGGTGTCGCCGTTGGCGAGGATCACGCCGTCCTTGAGGGCGTCACGTCCGCACCACAGGGAGTAGGCGTTGTTCCACTCCTCGGCCTTGTCGTTGTCGATGAGGGTGAGCTTGAGCCCGTACTTCGCCTCGAGGGCCGCCTTGCGCTCGTACACGGCTTCCTTGCGGTAGCCGACGATGATCGCGACCTCGGTCAGACCGATCTCGGCGAAGTTGCCGAGGGTGAGGTCCAGGACCGTCGGTTCGCCCTCTATGCCCGCGGGCCCCACCGGCACCAGCGCCTTGGGAAGGCTGTCGGTGTAGGGGCGCAGACGCCGTCCGGCGCCGGCCGCCAGCACGAGGCCGATCATGCGGGTTCTCCTTCATCGTGTACGGCGGGCGCCCCTGCGGACACCCAGAAGCGGATGCTCTCGAAGAGCACCAGCAGAGCCACGGCCACGGCCAGGACCGTGAGCGCGACCGGGAACTGCGACGCGGTGAGCGCGGCGGCGAGAACGGTGACGAGCAGCGTCCGCCCCTCCTGCCCCCCGATGGCGCGCACCAGCCAGGCCGGGGACGCCCCGGCGTTGCCGCGGATGCGGTACACCGTGTCGTAGTGATGGTAGGCGACGGCGGCCACCAGTCCGAAAGCCGCTGGAAGTGCTCCGTTTACCTCCGCTTTAGCCGCGAGCACCAGGACGGTGCAGTATTCGGCCGCCCGGAAGAGCGGGGGGACGAGCCAGTCGAGGGCGCCCTTGAGGGGGCGGGACAGAGCCTGGCCGGAGGTGAGCGCGTAGACGAGGGCGCCGACCACGGGGGCCCAGGTGACGCCGGAGAAGAGGGAGACGGCGAGGATCGTGGTGCCCGCGAGTGCGATCAGGAGCGGGGCGCCGAGGCGGCCGGGGTTGACGCGGGCCACGAAGGACGCAAGGGGTCCGTTGTCGGCGAGGTCCGCGAGCGCCTGCGCCGCCCGGTCCGTCCGCCGTGCCTTCCGGGTCAGCGAGCGCAGCACCCGGCCCGCCGTCGTGTACGTCGCCGCGAAGGCACAGCCGACGAGGAGGACGTAGAAGGTGATCCGGGGGGTCGTCACGGCCGTGAGGACGGCGATCATCGCCCATCGTTCGCCGATGGGCAGGACTATCATCCGGCGCACCCAGACCGTCCAGCCGACGCTGTCGAGCTTGTCGGAGAGGGCGGCGGTGGGGCTGGTGTTGGCGGTGGCGTCGTGGTTGGCCTCGTTGAAGGAGAAGTCCACGACGTGCCGGCAGGTCTGGAGGACCATCGCGCCGAGCGCGAGCGCCCATACGTCGTCGCCGCCCCGGGCCGCCCCCAGCGCGAGGCCCGCGTAGTAGGCGTACTCCTTGGCCCGGTCGAAGGTGGCGTCGAGCCAGGCGCCGAGGGTGGAGTACTGGAGGGAGTAGCGCGCGAGCTGGCCGTCCGTGCAGTCCAGGACGAAGGACGCGATCAGCAGGACGCCGGCTGCGACGAACCCGGCGCGGGTGCCGGTGGCCGCGCAGCCCGCCGCGATGAGCGCGGTGAGGAGGGAGGCGGTGGTGACCTGGTTCGGGGTGAGGCCGCGGCGGGCGCACCAGCGGGCGATGTAGCGGGAGTACGGGCTGATGAAGTGGGTGGTGAAGAAGCCGTCGCGGGACTTCACGGCCGACTTGAGGCGTACGGCCTCGTCGTCGACGGCGGCGACGGCCTGCCGTGCCTCGCTGCCGGCCTGCGGGTCTACGGGGACCGTGGCGACGAGGCTGCCCAGTTCGGGGCGGTGCACGTCCGCGCCGTCGGCGTCGAGGGCGGTGACGATGCGGTCGGCGAGGTTGTCGAGGAGGGTCGTGCCGCCGCCGGCCGAGTTCTCGCGGGCCATCGCTCGGGTCAGGGCCTGGCGGCCGGCCGGCTGCGCGGTGACGGCGCCCGGTACCGCGGCGAGCGGGAAGCGGGGGTCGGTCAGGCCGAGGCGCAGCGCGTGCAGATGGCCGACGAAGCGGGCGTCCACGACGGCGACGCGACGGTCACCGGGAACGGCCGCCAGGAGCGTTTCCGCCTCGGTGGCGTCGGCGGCGATCCGGACGTCGAAGCCGAGCGAGCGCAGGTCGTCCTCGATCGACGATCCGGGGACCGGCTGACCGGTGAGGATGGCGGTCGACAACCGAACTCACTCCCTGGTGCCGACGCGTGGGCGCCGGTCATGTGCATGGTGGTGGCGCCCCTTGGGTGGCACCCGGGCGGCATGTCGGCAGAGGCTATCGGATGCTCTCAAGCCCGTGTTCACCGGCCGTTCATAGGCTGATCAACAGGATCTGCAGGCGCCTCCGCCGAGATCATCATCAGGGATTCGGCCCCTGGCCGACAAACCGCACCTGCCAGAGCGGGCATCGCAGGACATTCCGCGAAGCCCGCGACGGCGGTTCACGGGGGGCAAGGCACGACCACGGGCATCCCACACGCACGGCGCTCCCGTCACCGGTACGGCCGCGGCGGCGTACCGGGGCAGGCTGCGCGTCGCGCCGGGGATCACGCTCACCGTGATGGTGGTCGAGGTGGTCGACAGGCTGCTCGCGGACTCCCTGGCGCTCATCGCGGACGCGACCCACATGGCGACGGACGCGCTCGAGCCCGGCATGGCGCCGGCCACGGGCCGGCAGGCGGCCGACCCGATCGCCTCGCTCGTCATCGGCCTGGTGATCGAGGACATCCACGATCTGCACGCCTGGACGATCACCTCGGGCACGCGCGGCACGAGGCGAAGCTCTGTCACCGACGGCTGACGGAAACCGACCGAATCCGAGGGAAAACGACCGGGCCGGACGGAACGCAACCGTCCGGCGTACACCCGTGTCCACACTCCCGTGACCCCACCCCCGGACGGTTCCCCTGTCGCCGCGCCGGGCACGATGAACTGCCGGGAGTGCCGGATTCGTACGGCAGACTTGGCTCTGAAGACCGATGTGAAGGATGGGTATGCCGATCACACCTGCCACCGCGACGCACACCTCGTCGAACGGCACCGCCGAAGCGATCCTGCTCGAACTGGTCGACGAGAACGGCGTGACGATCGGCACCGCGGAGAAGCTCTCCGCCCACCAGCCACCGGGGCGGCTGCACCGCGCCTTCTCCGTCTTCCTCTTCGACGAGCAGGGGCGGCTGCTGCTGCAGCAGCGGGCGCTCGGCAAGTACCACTCCCCCGGCGTCTGGTCCAACACCTGCTGCGGCCACCCCTACCCGGGCGAGGCGCCCTTCGCGGCGGCGGCCCGGCGGACGTACGAGGAGCTCGGGGTGTCGCCGTCGCTGCTCGCCGAGGCGGGCACGGTGCGCTACAACCACCCGGACCCGGACTCGGGCCTGGTGGAGCAGGAGTACAACCACCTCTTCGTCGGCATGGTGCAGTCCGCGCTGCGGCCGGACCCGGAGGAGGTGGGCACGACCGCGTTCGTGACCCCCGCCGAGCTGGCGGAGCGGCACGCGAAGGACACCTTCTCGTCCTGGTTCATGACGGTGCTGGACGCGGCCCGCCCGGCGGTCCGCGAGCTGACGGGCCCGTCCGCGGGCTGGTGACCGCCCGGCCTACGGCACCCGCGCGGCGGTGAGCGGCAGCGCGGCCCAGATCACCTTGCCGCCGCTCGCCGTGTGCTCGACGTCGCAGACGCCGCCCGCCTCCCGGGTCACCTCGCGCACCAGGAGCAGTCCCCGGCCGCCGGTCTCGTCGTGGTCGGCCACCAGGGCGGTCGGGCGGTAGGGGTGGTTGTCCTCGACGGACACCCGCACCCACTCGGCGCCGACGGCGACCTCCACCGCGAGTATCGGCGACAGCAGCGCCGCGTGCTTGACCCCGTTGGTGACCAGCTCGGAGACGATCAGCAACAGCCCTTGCAGCAGGTCGTCCGTCAGGGGCACGCCCTGGCGGAGCAGCAGGTCCCGCACGGCGTGCCGCGCCTGCGGGACGGAGGCGTCGACGGCGGAGGCGGTGAACCGCCAGACTCCCTCGTACGGCAGCGGACCCGGCGGGGCGGGGGCCGGGGGATCGTCCCCGACGCCGCCTTCTGGGCGGGGACCTGATCCACGCCCATCGTTCTCCATCGTCCGGTCGCCACCCTTGCGCTCGATTGTCACCACCCGACGAGTGTTGGCAACGACCCGCTCCACCCCCTACGACTGAACAGAAGTCAGCAGTTTTCGGGTGTATTACGACCGCTTCAGCCCGGTACGGTCGCGTGTCGGACCGCTCGTGTTCCGATCATGCCGACTTCGCGAACTCTTCCGGTTGTACGTAGCATCCGGCGCATGGAGCCCCGACTGCTGCACGAGGTCGCCGACTCGGTCGCCACCGTCGTCGTCCACCATCCCGGCAAGCGCAACGCGATGACGGCCGCGATGTGGCGCGCGCTGCCGCCGCTGCTCGACACCCTGGCGGCCGACCCGGCCGTACGGGCGCTGGTGCTGACCGGTGAGGGCGGGACGTTCTGCGCCGGGGCCGACATCTCCACGCTGCGGGAGTCGGCGGGTGAGGCGCAGGGGCTCGCGGTGCTCGCGGAGGAGGCTCTCGCGGCGTTCCCGAAGCCGACGCTTGCGGCGATCCGGGGTCACTGTGTGGGCGGCGGCGCGCAGTTGGCGGCGGCCTGCGATCTGCGGTTCGCGGAGCAGGGGGCGCTGTTCGGGGTGACTCCGGCGAAGCTCGGGATCGTGTATCCGGCGTCCTCCACCCGGCGGTTGGTGTCACTGGTGGGTCCGGGAACCGCCAAGTACCTCCTCTTCTCGGGCGAGTTGATCGACGCGGAGCGGGCGCTGCGCACCGGGTTCCTCGACGAGCTGCTGCCCGAGGGCGAACTCGCCAAACGGGTAGCGGAGTTCACCCGGGTGCTGGCCGCCCGCTCCCGGCTGACGCAGGCCGCGGCGAAGGAGTTCGCCAACGGGCTTACGGACAGGGACGGTTACTGGGCCGAGCAGGCACGCGGCAGCGACGACACCGCGGAAGGCGTCGCCGCGTTCCTGGAACGCCGCGAGCCGCGCTTCACCTGGACTGCGTGAGGATGAATCGGCTCTTGGCCCGGATCTTCTCGACGAGATGCGCGGGCGCCTTCTCCGGGGACCCCGCGTCGTAGGGCGGCTGCGGGTCGTACTCGGTCAACAGCTGTACGGCCTGCGCGTGTTCGTCGCCGGCGATCCGGCCGAGCAGGGTCAGGCCCATGTCGATGCCGGAGGAGACACCGGCCGCGGTGACGTACTTGCCGTCGGTCACCACGCGCTCCCCCGTGGGCTCGACACCGAACCGTTCCAATTGCTCCAGGGCCAGCCAGTGGGAGGTCGCGCGGCGGCCTTTGAGCAGCCCAGCGGCGGCCAGCAGCAGCGACCCGGTGCACACCGAGGTCGTCCAGGTGCTGGTCGCGTCGGCGGTGCGCAGCCAGTCCAGGAGGGTCCCGTTCTCCATCTGCGGGGTCTGGCCGGGACCGCCCGGCACGACCACGATGTCGGGGCTCGTCACCTCGGCCAGGGTCCGGTCGGCGACGAGCGCCAGGTTCCCGCTCTCGTTACGGACGGAGCCGGTCTCCTCGGCGACGAACACGGTCTCCGCGTCGGGGAGACGGCCGAGGGTCTCGTAGGGGCCTACGGCGTCGAGGGCGGTGAAGCGGTCGAAGAGGACGATGGCGATTTGCATC
>NZ_BARG01000033.1 GCF_000376565.1 Streptomyces hokutonensis
CGCGGTGGTCTTGGACTGGCTCAGCGCGCCGGTGATCTTGCGGAGTGCCTGGCTCATCAGACGGGCCTGCAGACCCATGTGGGAGTCGCCCATCTCGCCCTCGATCTCGGCGCGTGGCACAAGGGCCGCGACGGAGTCGATCACGATCAAGTCGATCGCGCCGGAGCGGATCAGGATGTCGACGATCTCCAGCGCCTGTTCACCGTTGTCCGGCTGGGACAGGATGAGGTTGTCGGTGTCGACGCCGAGCTTCTTGGCGTACTCGGGGTCGAGTGCGTGCTCGGCGTCGATGAAGGCCACCGAGCCGCCGGCCTTCTGTGCGTTCGCCACCGCGTGCAACGTCAGGGTCGTCTTGCCGGAGGACTCCGGCCCGTACACCTCCACCACACGGCCGCGGGGCAGACCGCCCACGCCGAGCGCCACGTCCAGCGCGGTCGATCCTGTGGGGATCACCTCGATGGGCTCATTGGGCCGCTCGCCCAGGCGCATCACCGCGCCCCTGCCAAATTTCCGCTCGATCTGTGCGAGCGCGGTGTCCAGCGCCTTTTCGTGGTCGGTTCCTGCCATGAGCTTTCACCCGGTCCGATTGTGTGGCACGCCGCACGTCGGAGAACGTGAGCGTCTGCTGCCGACAACGGACGTCTCGGAGATCCCAGTAAGCGAACATCCGATCGATTTGCGTGTCCAGTGAAAGGTACCAAACAGAGGGGAGCGGGACGGGTCGCGCACCGGACCGCTCCGGACGCAGACCGCGCCGCCGCCCGCTTTCCCTCGCTGAACCGCGGCGCCGTCGAATGTTGTCACTGCTTCCGAGAATGCCCTCCACCGACTTCGTGACGTATGAGTGCGCTACGACGTCGAGCCGTACAACATCCACACCACGATCGTGGAGCCCGGCTACTTCCGCACCGAACTCCTCGTGGACGGCTCCACCACCTGGCCCGAACTGTCCATCGACGACTACGCCCCGCGCACCGCCCCGCGGATCGAGGGCATGAAGAGCATGAACGGCCAGCAGCCCGGCGACCCCGCCAAGCTCGCCCGCGCCCTGCTCACCATCGCCCAGCAGGAGAAGCCGCTGCTGCGATTCGTCGCCGGTGCGGACGCCATCGAGGCTGCCGAGGCCAAGGCGAAGGAACTCCTCGCGCAGGCCGAAGCCTCCCGCGAACTGGGCGACAGCCTGACCTACGACGACGCCCACGCCTGAGCACCACGCCCCGCACCCCGCCTGGGACGCAGCGCCGCGCCGGGTGCGTTTCGACAGCACGGAGAGAGTCAGCATGCCCATCAAAGGCGAGTATGAGCCGAGCAAGGCGCAGTTTGTACGTGACCAGGTGGAGCTGTACGAGAACTCCGGCGGTACGCAAGGGACGACGCTGAGTGTCCTGGTCGCACGGGAAGAAGACTAGAGGCTCCGGGACCTGCCCGTCGTCATCCTGACCACCCTGGGCGCGAAGAGCGGCAAGATCCGCAAAACCCCGGTCATGCGGGTGGAGCACGACGGTACCTACGCCGTCATCGCCTCCATGGCAGGAGCCCCCACCCACCCGGTCTGGTACCACAACGCGGTGGCCGACCCCCGAGTCGAACTCCAGGACGGCCCGGTGCGCCAGGACATGCTGGCACGCGAGGTGACCGGGGACGAGAAGGCGCTGTGGTGGGCCCGAGCCGTCGAGGCGTTCCCCGACTACGCCGAGTACCAGAAGAACACCACTCGTGCGATCCCGGTCCTCGTTCTGGAGCCGGCGGCGCACGAGCACTGACCCGGCGCAGCCGGTCCAGCCCGCGGATTCCCCGCAGTCTGTCCCTGGCCACACCAGCGTCGGACCCCACCTGACAGCGGCCGGCTCGAATCCCCCTTGGTCGGGCAGCGCGCGGCCGGCCTGCCTGGACGAAGAACATCACGAACGACCGTGGCACAGATGTTCTCAGAAGCCTGACCTACGAGGACGCCCATGCCTGAGCACCATGCCCCGGCCGAGGCCGGCAGCCGCCGGGTGCACCTACGGCTCTGACCAGCTACCCAGGCAACGGTGCCCGCGTCAACAGCGCGGGGATCACCCCAGCACGGTCCGCCAACTGGTGGCGCACCCCACTACTCATGACCACCGACCGGCCTGACGGCCGTCACGACAAGGAGTACCTGATGAAGCACGTATCACTGGGCGGGCTCGATGTCTCCCGCATCGGCCTGGGAGCCATGACCATGGCAGGCGTCTACACGACGGGCGGGGGGCTGGATGACGCCGAGTCGATCCGCACCATCCACCGGGCCCTGGACCTCGGGGTCACCCACATCGACACCGCCGAGATCTACGGCCCCTTCCACAGCGAGGAACTCGTCGGCAAGGCCATCAAGGGTCGGCGCGACGACGTCGTCGTGGCGACGAAGTTCGGCCTCGTCTCCCACGCCGGCGACGGTCCCGGCGTGATCGACAGCAGCGCCGGCAACGTGAAGGCCGCGGTCGAGGGCTCGCTCCTGCGGCTCGGCACCGACCACATCGACCTCTACTACCAGCACCGCGTCGACCCGAACACGCCCATCGAGGAGACCATCGGCGCGCTGGCCGAACTGGTCGCCGAAGGCAAGGTGCGCCACATCGGACTCTCGGAAGCCGGCCCCGAGACGATCCGCCGCGCACACGCCGTGCACCCGGTGGCCGCGCTGCAGACCGAATACTCCCTGTGGACCCGCGATGTCGAGGCCGAGATCCTCCCGCTGCTGCGCGAGTTGGGTATCGGGTTCGTGCCCTACTCCCCGCTCGGGCACGGCCTGTTGACCGGGCAGATCCGTACCGTCGACGACTTCACCGACGACGACTGGCGCAAGACCAACCCGCGCTTCACCGGCGAGAACTTCCAGCGCAACCTGCGCATCGTCGACGAGGTGCGGGCCATCGGCGCCGAGATCGGCGCCACCCCGGCCCAGACCGCGCTGGCGTGGCTGCTGACCCGCGGCGACGACATCGCCCCCATCCCCGGCACCCGGCGGGTCTCCCGCGTCGAAGAGAACACCGCCGCCGACGCCGTGGAACTCAGCGCCGCTCAGCTCGACCGCCTGAACAACCTCACACCGGCCGCGGGCGAACGCCACGACGAGGCGAACATGGCCACCATCGACGGGTGATCTGACGCCCCGGCAACTTGCTGACCCGTCGCACCCGCCCAACCCACATCCGTTCATCCATTTCACTGATCACTGAAGAGGTTTTCTCATCATGTCCAAGGTTCTCCTTGTCGTAGGTCACCCCGACCTGTCCCGGTCGAAGGCCAACGCGGCGCTCGTTGACGCCGTCCGCGAGCTGGCCCATGTCACCGTGCACGACCTCTACGCCGCCTACCCCGACTTCCGGATCGACGTCGACGCCGAGCAGGCGCTGCTCGCCGAGCACGATGTGATCGTCTTCCAGCACCCGGTGTTCTGGTACAACACCACCCCCTTGTTCAAGCAGTGGCAGGACAAGGTCTTCACCCTCGGCTGGGCCTTCACCATGGACGGCTCGCCCTCGCAACTGGCCGGCAAGAAGGCAGTCGTCGCCGTCACCGCCGGCGTCCCCGCCGACCACTACACCCCCGAAGGCTCGAACAAGACCACCCTCGAGACCCTCCTCAGCAACTGGCACGCAACCCTGCGGCTGTGCCAGTTCGACATTCAGCCGATGGTCGAGCTGTACGGCACCGCTTTCGGTCTCTCCGACCAGGATCTGGCCACCGCTGGCAAGCAGTACAACGAACTGCTCGCCTCCTTCGCCGCGTGACCGCACCCTCACGACAACGGCCGCCCTCGCCGATCACGAGGCAGCGGCGATGGGTCCCGCCAGTCTTCGGTCGCCCTTCGCCGGATCGGCGCCAAGCGACCAGAGGCCTGTACTCGGCGACCATGTCGTGAAACAGCGACCACTCGTCGCCGAGCGCCGCCGACTCGGCGGATCTGGGGTGCGGTCTCCTCAGCGGTGCTCTTCCGTGCGGGGCCGGCACGGGTGGCAAGGGGCGCTCCAGCTGGCGGGGAGGGCGAGGGCCTCGACTGCGGGTGCGATCGACCTCGTCGACGACCAGATTCGCCTGCCGTGGACGGGCGTGCGGGTTCGAAGGCGCGTCAGTGATGAGAACCTCCTGTAGCTCTCGGAGGCCGTCAGACGGCTCCACACTCGCTTGCTGAGGTCCTCACTCGTCAGGGTTGTGCGGTGCACGACTCCGAGCTCGACCGCCGCTCCTGCCCCCGCCCGGCGCACCGGGGCGGGGCGGCGTCGGTTCAGCGGAAGAAGTCGAGCAGTGCCTTGGTGATGGCGTCGGTTGCTTCTTCGGTGACGAAGTGGCCGGTGCTGGGGACGACCAGTCCCGTCACGTCGGTGGCGACTTCCCGCATGACGCGTTCGACGCCGGCGCCGACCGAGAACTCTCCGCCGAGGCCCTGGCTGAGTGTGCGGGTGTGCATCGTGGCGCTCCTTGCGCGGTGGCGCGTGATGGTGAACGAAAGCCTGGCCCTGGCGCGGGGAGTCCGTTCATGGCGCGGGAGTCGGACCAGCTGAGGGCACGGTGGACGGTGTCGGCCGTCTGCCGTCGGAGTCGTGGAGCGGCCGGCGGGGTCAGGTGAGGGGTGGCGAGGCTGGCAGGTGTGGGTCGGCGGCCCAGGAGGCGAGGATGCGCAGTCGTTCCTGGGCGGCGGAGATCTGTGCGGAGGTCTCCCAGTCGGCGTACAGGGTGCGCATGTCCGGGTCGGTGAACTGGATCCGGGGATAGTCGCGGTGCTTTTCCGGGATGCGGGAGAAGTCGGTGACCAGGGCTGCGGCCAGTGCGTTCCAGGCGAGGATGTCCCCGCGTCGGTGTGGCTACCCACCCTTCCGGCGTCGCCGTGGCATTCGCCGCCCTGGAGGCGAGCGTCCGCCTGCTTGGTTCCGACGGGGAGAGGTCGCCCTCAACACCGCTCACGAACCTCGAAGTCACCCGGTGCGCCCTTGGACAGCGAAGTTGGCCGAGAGCGGTTCTGCGACCTGCGGCGACCAACTTCGTTGTCCAGGCGGAGGGCTTGATGGCCGGCGATGTCGCTGATGTGGGTGCGGTTCCTCGCCGCGGGTGGCGCGACACGCTCCCGCGGGCACCTGCTGTCAGACGGGTGGCCAGTTCCGCAGCGCGGCGTCGGCCACCTGCTGGAGTTCGGAGCGGGTGGCGCCGCCGACAGCCTGGACGGCGATGCCGTTCGCCACGGTCATGAGGTATCGGGCGAGCAGTTCCGGGTCCGCGCCGGGGGGCAGATCGTCCTCGTCGACGGCCTGCTGGAACCGGTGGCGGAGGCGAGCACGGCCGTCGTCGCGCCAGGCGATCAGGGCATCCTGGGCCGCCCGTCCGGAGTCGCCGGCGGCGAGCGAGCCCTGTACGCCCAGGCATCCGGCGGGGCAGTCGGGGCGGGTGGTCGTGCTGACCGAGCCGGCGAGGAACGCCGTGGCCACCTCGCGGGCGCTCGGCTTCTCCAGTGCGCGGGCCGCATAGGCGGCGGGACCTTCGGTGTAGCGCTCCAGGGCCTTGCGGAACAGCTCCTCCTTGTTGCCGAAGGCCGCGTACATGCTCTTGCGGGTGATGCCCATGGCGCCGGTCAGGTCGGTCAGGCTGGCGCCTTCGTAGCCCTGCTCCCAGAAGACCAGCATCGCCTGCTCCAGGGCCTCGTCGGCGTCGAAGCCTCTCGGCCGGCCGATCGGCGCTTTCCGGGTGATCTCCATGGCTCCATCCTACGGCCTCGATACCGATCGGTGCAGAAGTGCTACGGTTCCATTCTGCACCGATCGGTATCTAAGTTTCGGGAGTTCAAGCAATGGGACAGCTGGAAGGCAAGACCGCCGTCGTCACCGGCGGGAGCACGGGAATCGGCCTGGCCACCGCCGCGCGCCTGGCGTCAGAGGGCGCCCACGTGTTCATCACCGGCCGGCGCAAGGACGCGCTCGACAGGGCCGTCGAGTCGATCGGTCCCGCGGTCACCGCAGTGCCGGGCGACATATCCGAACCGACCGACCTGGACCGGCTCTACGACGCGGTCCGTGACCGCGGCCGGGGCCTGGACGTGCTCTTCGCCAACGCGGGCATGGCCACGCTCGCACCGCTGGCGCAGGCCACCGGGGAACAGTTCGACCAGCTCTTCGGCGTCAACGTCCGGGGCACACTGCTCACCGTGCAGAAGGCGCTGCCGCTGCTCAACGACGGCGCCTCGGTGATCTTCAACGACTCCATCCGCGCCGACGACGGCCGGGAGGCCTTCGGACTGTACGCGGCGTCGAAGGCCGCGATCCGCTCCCTCGCGCGGACCTGGGCCAACGAGCTGAAGGACAGGGGCATCCGGGTCAACACGGTCGCGCCGGGCGCGATCGACACCCCCGGAGTCGACATCGCCATCGGCGAGGAGAACGCGGCCGCCGTCAAGGCGGAACTCGCGGCGGGAGTGCCGATCGGCCGCAGGGGGCGCCCGGAGGAGGTCGCCGCCGCGGTGGCCTTCCTCGCCTCCGCGGACAGCAGCTTCATGCTCGGCACCACCCTGCACGTCAACGGCGGCGAGAACCAGTTCTGACCCCGCCACGCGGAGTCCCGGACTGTCGCGGGCGAGTCGTCGCCCGCGACAGTCCGCCTGGCCGACACGAGCATCCGCGCAGCACGCCCAGACCGGTGTTGCGGCCCCCTCGGGAGTGAGCAGCTCTTCGAGGCCGACCTGTGCATTGCTCAGCCGTGCGGCCGGTAGCGGCGGTCGTCCTCCCGGCCTCGAAGGCCCAACGCGGCCAGGGCGGCGCCCACGAGGGCGAGGATGCCGGTGACCAGGACGGCGGTGTGGACGCCGTTCATGAAGGCGGTGTGGCTGCCCTCCACCACGGCCGCCCTGAGCTGTGCGGGCATCGCGTCGGAGACCGGGGCGACGCCCATCGCGACCGCGTCCTTCGCCTCCTCGAAGCGGGCCGCCGCCGAGCGGGGCACGCCGGCGTCGGTCAGTGAGTCCGTGAGCGTGGAGCCGACACGGCTGCTGATGAGGGAGACGAGCACCGAGGTGCCGAGCGCGCCGCCGACCTGGAGCGAGGTGGCCTGCAGGCCACCCGCGATGCCGCCGTCCTTGACGGGGGCGTTGCCCACGATCGCGTCGGAGGACGCGGCCATCACGATGCCGACGCCGAGACCGAGCGCGACGAACGGCGGCCACATGGCGGCGTACGAGGAGTCGGCGCTCCACGCGAGCATCGCGAACGCGGCGCCGGCCTGGAGCACCATCCCCAGCGGCATGGTCAGGCGCGGGCCGAACTTCTCGGTGAGCTTCGCGCCGAGCGGCGAGGCCACCATGGAGGCGAGGCTGAGCGGCAGGGTGCGCACACCGGACTCGACGGGCGTGAATCCGTGCACGTTCTGGAGGTACAGCATCACGAAGAAGATCGCGCCGAGCAGGACGAAGAAGTTCAGCGCGGTGACGAACACACCGATGGTCAGGGCCGGGTTGCGGAACAGCCGCATGGGCAGGAGAGGGTGCGCGACGCGGGTCTCGTACCAGCCGAAGAGGACCAAGGCGACGACACCGCCGACGATCGCGCCGAGCGTGCCGGCCGAAGTCCAGCCCCACGTCTCGCCCTTGACGACGCCGAAGACGACGGCGATCAGGCCGAGCGCGAGCAGGACGACGCCGGGCACGTCGAACTTCTCGCTCGCCGCCGCCTCGTTCCTGGACTGCGGCAGCACCACGAGACCGAAGACCAGGGCGATCACGCCGATGGGGGCGTTGATGTAGAAGACGGACTCCCAGTTGACATGCTGGACGAGCAGTCCGCCGACGATCGGGCCGAGCGCGGTGGCGACGGAGGAGATCATCGCCCAGATGCCGACCGCCATGCCGAACTTCTTCGGCGGGAACACCGCACGGAGCAACGCCAGGGTGTTGGGCATGAGCATCGCGCCGAAGAGGCCCTGCGCGGCGCGGAAGGCGATGACGCCCTCGACCGAGCCGGCGAGGCCGATCGCGACGGACGCGACGGTGAATCCGACGACGCCGACGAGGTAGACCGTGCGGCGCCCGAAGCGGTCGCCGAGCTTGCCGCCGAGGATGAGGGCGGCGGCGAGGGCGAGCAAGTAGGAGTTGGTCACCCACTGCAGTTCGGCGGTGGTGGCGTTCAGGTCGCGGGCGATCTCGGCGTTGGCGATCGAGACGACTGAGCCGTCGAGGCCGACCATGAACAGGCCGAGCCCGACCGCGAGCAGTGTCAGCCAGGGGTTGGCGCGCGGACCGCGGGGGTGGGGGTCGGATACGGGAGTGGACGCTGTGGAAACAGCGGTGACAGACATGTGTGAGCTGTCCTCGGGACGTGTGGCGCGCGGCTGGGGCGCGTGGACATGTGGGGGCGAGCTGTGTGTGGGGTGGCAGGGAGCAGCACACCGAGCCCTGCCGCGGCAGCGGCAAGGGCAGTAGGCGTACGGGAGCCGGACCGAACGGTCAGACGGCGGAGTCGTCGCGCAGGCGCCGGGTGAGAGCCTCAAGGGCACCGAGCGCCGAGCCAAGGGCGTCGCGGTCGCCGTCCGTGAGAGTCCGCAGCGCGGCCACGAGCTGTCGCGCCGCGACGTCCTCGGCCTGGCGGATGCGTTGACGCGCCTCGGCGGTGACACGCAGGTGCGCGACGCGCTTGTCGGTGTCGTCCTGGTGCCGTTCCAGCAGGCCCGCGTCGGTGAGGCGGGTGACCAGGGCGCTGACGTTGTTCGGCATCATCCGCAGCGCGTCGGCCGCCTCGTGGACGGTCGCGCCGTCGTGCTCGGCGACGTACTGGAGCAGGGCCAACTGCCGCTCGGGGAGCTTGAGATGGGGCAGTCGCCGGTCGATGCTCTGTTTGACGAACCGGTTCAGCGCGGGCAGGCACGCCACGAGGCCCGCGGCCACCTGGTCGACACCCTGGCTCGGACGAGCCTCACTGATTCCGGTCACGACCCCAAGCTACCTATGACAAGAAACCTATGTCAAAATACTAATTCCCCCTTGGTGGCCGGTGCCTCCTGGCGCCTACCTGATCATCCATGCGTCCCCGTACCGTGAGTGAGCCGGTGCTTTCCCGGAGGATGATCGGTGAAGCGGCACGTTTCCCCAGGTCAGGGATCAAAGCCCGGTCGGCGTCCTGTCGGCGCTCCGGAGCCTCGCCGGCCGGTGTCTTCCACAGCCGGGCCAGCCGCGGAAGAGCCCACGATCGAGTGATCCCATCGCTTTACAGTGCGGATCCGGTGAGGGGGCGCAGGTCGACGGCCATCTCGTCGCCGGACCTGACCAGGAGGCCGCTGAGAGCTGAGAGGGGGCGCCCACTCCGAAGAGCCCCTCAGCGGCGCGTACTTCCGCCGTCCGCGACGACGATCTGTCCCGTGATGAACGCGGCGTCGTCGGAGGCGAGAAACGCCACGACGCCCGACACGTCGGCCGGCATCTGGACACGCTTGATGTTCTGCATCCGCACGGTCTGCTCGAAGAAGAACTCGCTCGTCTTCTCCGCGGCCGTGGCCGTCCGGACCAGGCTCGCCGCGACGCCGTTGACGGTGATGTGGTGAGCGGCGAGGTTGGCGGCCAGGACCGAGGTGAGTCCGTTCAGCGCGCCCTTGGCGGAGACATAGGAGACGAACGCAGGCGGCGGAGTCCAGTAGCTCGCGGACGTGATGTTGATGATCCGTCCCGACCCGGACTCCTTCAGGTCGGGCAGGAACGCCCTGGAGGCCAGGAAGGGGCCGTCCACGTTGACGGCGAAGGTGCGACGCCATTCGTCGAAGGTCACGTGGTCGATATCGGCCAGCAGAACGACAGCCGCGTTGTTCACCAGGATGTCGGCGGCGCCGAGCTCACGTCGGACCCGGGCGGCGAACGCGTGGATCGCGTCCTCGTCCGAGACGTCGACCTTGTCGCTGAGGAATCGCCGACCGGTCTCCGCGACGAGATCCCTCGTCTCGTCGGCCGGATCGATGTCCGCGACCGCGATGTCCGCTCCCTCCGCCGCGAGCCTGCGGGCGATCTCCTGCCCGATGCCCGTACTGCCCCCGGTCACGACGGCGGTCCTGCCCGTCAGCCTCCCCATCATGAGTCACTGCTCCTTCCGCTGCTTCCGGGCGGCCGTGGCAAGGCCGTCCTCCAGGGATGGTGCGCTCCGGGACCGCGGATCAGCGGCGGCTTGTCCGTCCAATGAACATGACTGTTGAGCGTGACGGGGGTCATTCCTACCTTGACGCTGCCCGGCGGGTCGGCCACCGCGCCGAGCGTCCTGAATCAGGTCCGGTGAAAGGGCGGCGCGGAGGCACTCCGCAAGGCTCAGGGGCGGCACGGCAGCGGTGTTGCCGGGAAGACCGCGACAAAAGCACCCACAGCAGGTTCCGGCAGCGGACGCCGGTTCCGACAGCAGCGCTTTGCGCCAAGGAGTCGTCCATGGTTCAGATCGATTCAGCCAAGGCGGCGGAGGGAGAGGGTGGCAGATACACCCTTGCCCCGGGCACCCTGGCCGCGGTGGTCCTCGCCGTGTGCCTCGCGCAGATAGCCCTTTCCGTCCCCTCGCTCATCAACGGGCTGATCCAGCAGGATCTCGCGCCGTCCTCGGCCCAACTGACGTGGATCACCGAGGCCTTCATGCTTCCCGTCGCCGCCCTGGGACTGGGCTTCGGCGTTTTCGGCGACCTCTTCGGCCGTAAGCGCCTGCTCGTCGGGGGCGCCGCGCTCATTGCCGTGGGATCGGCTCTCGCGATCCTGGTTCCGGGTACGGGACACTCGTCCGACACCCGGGTGACGTTGCTGATCCTTGCCCAGGTCCTCGGTGGTGTCGGGGCCGCGGCCATCTTCCCGACGAGCCTGGCCATGGTGGCGGCCGGTACGCACACCACCGCCACCCGCGCGCGGGGCGTGGCGATCTGGGCCACCGCGCTCTCGGTCGGCGGCTTCCTCGGCCCGCTGCTGGCGGGCCTCGCCGCCAAGATCGACCTCGGCTGGGCCGGGAACGCGAACTGGCGATGGGCCTTCGTCGGCGTCCTTGTCATCGCCGTGGTGAGCGTGGTCCTGTCGCTGGCCCTCGCCCAGAACTCCGCCTCGCCCGAGGGCCGTTCCGTCGACTGGCCGGGGCAGATCACTGCCGCGCTCGGCCTGTTCGCTCTGATGTACGCCGTGATCCAGGGCTCCGAGAGCGGCTGGGGGAGCGCCCAGATCGCCATCGCGTTCGTCGCCGCGGCCGTCTTCCTCGTGCTGTTCGTCTTCGCCGAGAGCCGTGCGGCCGCGCCGCTGCTTCTCCTGAGCGTGTTCCGGAACCGGGCGTTCGCCATGAACTCGGTGGTCACCCTGATCGGTATGTTCGCGTTCCTCGTGATCATGTACAGCACCAGTATCCGCCTCACCATCATCCAGGGATTCAGCCCACTGCAGAGCTCAGTCGCCTACCTCTTCTTCGGGGGCATCGGCTTCGTGCTGCTGCCTCTCACCTCCCAGCTGCTCGAGCGCTACAACCCCCGGTGGGTTCTCTGCGCGGCCCTGACCCTCATCGGTGCCAGCGGGCTGTGGTTTGCCGTCGTCCCGACGACCAGTCGGTCCATCGGCGCCATCGTCGGGCCGCTGATCCTCGCCGGTGTCGGCTCGGCACTCGCCTTCGCCTCCATCACCGCGGTCGCGGTCAACACGTTGCCCAACCACCTCGCCGGTATGGCGAGCGGCGTCACGAGCACGTTCCGGGACCTCGGGTTCGCCCTCGGCCCCGCGATCGCCGGTGCTGTCGCACTGGGCCGGGCCTCCGACGAGATCGCCCGAAAGCTGGGCGGCGATCCCGCACTGAGCAAGGCCTACGAGGCCTTCCAGGCATCCGCGGCCCATGCTCCCGCGGATCAGAGACCACAGCTCGAGGCAGCGGTGCGCGCCGTGCAGTCGGGCCCGCTCGGCGCCAACTCGGTCCCGGCCGACATCACACTGCCGGATGGCAAGGTGGTGCCTTTCAACCCGCTCAAGGACGTCGCTTTCGACGCCCTCAGCAGCAGCTACTCCATCGCGTACGTGCTCGCCGGCGTGGCGGCTCTCGTGGCGGCGGCGCTCATTCTCGTCGGCGTGCGCGGCGGCGTGGACCAGGCTCATCTCGACGACGACCCGCACACCCTCGCCGACTGACCGCATGACGAACGCGCCAGGGCCGGGACACGGGTAGCAGACCGGCCAGGCCAACCGACCGCCCGCCGCGACTCGGCCTCCTCCTCAGGAGCAGCAGTCGCGGCGGGCCGCGGCGTACACGACACAACGATCGACAGACGCACTCGGACAGGAGTCGAACAATGACCACCGCATACTCGGAGCCGACCGGCACGAACGACGACCGCATGCCGGCCACGGTCGCTCAGGCGGAGGCGGCGTGGCTCGTCGCGATCACCAAGGGCGACGAGGAGCAGCGTCACCTCATGCTCCGCGACTGTGTGATCGTCCACGGCCCGGTCGGGAACGTCCATGACCGCGAGCGCTTCCTCACCTACAACGCGTCCATGGGAGCCACCGAGACGGCCGAGACCAGCGAAGTGATGTGCCGTGAGCGAGGGGGACGGGCCATCGTGACGTGCTATCAGAAGATGAACATCCGGCGCGTGCCCGACCTGCCGCCGTTCCTGGTGCAGGCCGTGGCCACCCGGGTGTGGTTCTCGACCCACGAGGGATGGCGCCTCGGCCACATGCAGCTCTCCCGGCGGCAACCGTCGGTATGACGTGCCGGTTCCCTCGCCCCGCGAGGGGTTACGCCGTGCGAATGGGAATGCCCGGTCTCCAGCCGAGACTCCTGGACAGTCCCAGTCCGCTCGTGACCAGGGAGGGAACGGCCGCCTGCAGTTTGATCGAGCCGGCGGCCACCACGACGGACAGAGCCGCGACGACCTTGCCGCTGCCGTCGACGATGCGCGTCGCGACCGACTCGGCCCCTTCGCTCAGCTCTTCCTTGACGACCACCGTTCCGGTCGAGCGGCAGGACGCCAGCTCGCGGCGGAGTTCGGCCGGGTCCACGATCGTCCTGGGAGTGAAGCGCTGGAGCCTCCCCGCCAGCACCTCATCGATGAAGGCCGGACTGCCGTGGCTCAGCAGCACCTTGCCCACACCTGAGCAGTGCAAGGGCAGAAGGCCGCCGACCTGCGACGTCAGACCGACGGCGTTGACCGCCGACAGCCGCTCGATGATCACGGCCCGGTCACCCTCGAGGACGGCCAACTGCACATGCTGGCGAAGCGCCGTGTACAGGTCCTCCACGAACGGCTGCGCGGCGCTGCGCAGCGTCTCGGCCCGCGGTGCGAGAGTCCCGAGGCGCCACAGGGGCAGGCCGATCGCGAACCGGTTGTCGCTGGTGCGCTCCAGCGCGCCGGCCGCCACGAGTTCGAGTGTCAGGCGCCTGGCGGTGGCGTGCGGCATGCCGGTGCGCCGGACCAGGTCGGCGAGGGTCAGCTCGGTGTTGTTGGGGTCGAAGGCGAACAGCAGATCCCAGAGTCGGGAGCTGACGGTGCGTCCTGGCTCGTTCGCGCGAGGCATGGGCCTCTCCTTCATCATGTGCGGCCTTGGTCACTCTACCTTCGATGTTCGTTGGACGGATGAAGTAGTTCTTTCAGTGCGTACTTTGCCGAACTCTTGCAGGCAGCCAGTTGCCACCTCGCCACAGGCCCACGGGAGTGAAAGAGCATGATGAGTACGGAAGCAGGACCCAGGATCGCGATCCTCGGCGGCGGCATCGGAGGCCTCGCTGCTGCGGCCTTCCTCCGCGACAAGGGCTTCCACAGTGACGTCTACGAGCAGGCCGCCGCCCTGACCGAGGTCGGTGCCGGACTGGTGATCGCCCCCAACGCCGCCCGCCTGCTCCGGCGTCTCGGCGTGCTGGACCGGTTCCACAAGCGCGCGGTCAGGATGGAGATCGGTTGGGAGTTCCGGCGCTGGGAGAACGGCACGGTCCTCTCGGCGGAGAACCTCCAGGAGGGGTGCATACGCCTGTACGGCGAGCACACCTACGCCGCCCACCGCGCCGACCTGCTGGACGCCTTGAGGTCGGCCGTCCCCGAGCACTCGGTCCACCTCGGCAAGCGCTGCGTCTCGGTCGAGTTCGAAGGCGACCAGGCGGTTCTGCGGTTCGAGGACGGTGACACGATCCGCCCGGACATCCTCATCGGCGCCGACGGAGTCCACTCACGCGTGCGCGGCGCCGTCGTCGGTCCGACTCAGGCCAGGGAGTCGGGCATCTGCGCCTTCCGCGCCCTCGTACCGGCGGCGAAGGCGCCCGACTTCGCCAGGCGGCACGCCCAGACCCTCTGGATCGGCCCGGACCGCCACCTCGTGCACTACCCGGTCTCCGGCGAGGAGTACGTCAACCTCGTCGCCTTCGCACCGGCCGGAACGAGCAGTGTCGAGTCGTGGACGGCCACCGCGACGCTCGAGGAACTGCTCGACGAGTTCGCCGGCTGGGATCCGCGTCTGGTGGAGCTGATCAGGGCCGCGGACACGCCGGGGCGCTGGGCGTTGCTCGACCGCGAGCCCCTCGACCACTGGAACCGTGGAAACGCGACCCTCCTGGGTGATGCGGCCCACCCGATGTTCCCGTTCTTCGCCCAGGGCGCCGCCCAGGCGATCGAGGACGGCGCTGTCCTGGCCCTCTGCCTTGCCGAGGACCCGGACAACCCGGTCGCGGCGCTGGGCCGCTACGAAGAGCTTCGTCGGCATCGCACGGCACGCCTGCAGGAGGTGTCGCACGGAAGGTCCCACGTCAACCACCTTCCGGACGGCCCCGAGCAGCAGGCCCGCGACCTCGCCTACTCGCAGGCCGACCCACTCAGGGCGAACGGCTGGATCTACGAGTACGACCCCGAGGTCGCGATGTTCCTAAGTCGATCAAGGCGTTGACCATCCAACGAACACGGTCATTGTCGTCACCCAGGCCACGCCGGAGACTCCAGTGCGGACGGCCTGAGACACGGCCCTGTCCCCAGTGACTTCTCTTGAAACCCTGAGCACGTCCAGAAGGGCGGATCATCGAATGGCACCCGCAACCGGTAGTGGGCTCGTCGTGCGAACGCTGCAGCGAGCCGGAGTCAACGTCGCCTTCGGCCTGCCCGGAGCACATATCGACGGCATCCTCCAGGACGCCCTGGATGCCAAGCTCCGGATCGTCGACGTGCGCCACGAGATGAACGCGGGCCACGCGGCCGAGGGCTATGCGCGGGTCACCGGAAACCTGGGGGTTGCCGTCGTCACGGCCGGCGGCGGCTTCACCAACGTCCTGACCTCTGTCGCCAACGCCCATCTGGACCGGACCCCGGTCCTCTATGTCGTGGGCTCCGGGCCCCTCGAGACGGACCAGGTCAACGACCAGCAGGCCGGGTTCGACCAGGTGGCGATGGCAACCCCGGTGACCAAGTTCGCGCACCGCGTCACCCGTACCGAGCTGATCCCCCGCCTGGTCGCGCAGGCGATCCGGATCGCTCAGTCGGAGCCCAAGGGGCCGGTGCTCCTCGACATTCCCTGGGACATCCTCCGCCAGCAGGTCGATGTCGAAGAGGCCGAGGACTACCGCGTCGAGATCGACGGCAGCGGCATCGCCTCCGCCGACGGCGTCGATCGGATCGTCGAGGCGCTCAGCACAGCCGAGCGGCCGATCGCGCTGGTCGGCAAGTCCTTCGTCACCGCCGACGCACGGGCCCGGTTGCACGAGTTCGCCGCCCGTACCGGAGTGCCCCTCTTCTCCGACTGGGAGGGTCTCGGGGCGATCGTCGGCTCCGAGCGGCACGTCGGTCTCCTCCAGACCCTGGCCACCGTCACCGAGGACGAGCGGCCCGACCTGGTCCTCCTGCTGGGGCTGCGCTTCGGCATGGCCACCCAGTTCGGCACGGGCCGACTGCTCCCGAAGAGCGCGCGGATCTTCCAGATCGACCCTGACGGCCGTGAACTCGGCCGTCTCCAGGAGGTCGAACTCGGCATCCAGGCCGACGCGGTCGGCACGGTCGGCGTGCTGAACGAGCGCCTGGGCGACAGCCCCGTGCCCCCCGGGCGCGACGACTGGCTGAAGACCCTGCGGGACATCTCGGCCACCCGGCGATCCGCGCTCGCCGCCGAGACCGAGGAGCACGGGGACGACGCGATCCACCCGTACCTCGCGGTCCGCACCATCGCCGAGAGCGTCCCCGACAACGCCACCGTGGTTGTCGACGGTGCCCTGACCGAGCTGTGGCTCTCCGAGACGATCGCCCTCGCCCCGCTGGCCCACTACCTCGGGCACGGCTACCTCAGCTCGATGGGGAGCAACTTCGGCGTGGCCGTCGGAGCGCAGTACGCGACCCCCGACAAAGCGACCATCCTCGTCACCGGCGACGGCGCCGTCGGCTACAGCCTCGCCGAGTTCGACACCCTCGTCCGCGCGGGACTCCCGGTCATCGTGATCGTCCTCAACAACCAGGCCTGGGGCGCCACCCTGCACACCCAGCAGTTCTTCTTCGGACAGGACCGCGTCACCAACAACCGCCTGCAGAACGGCTCCTACAGCGGCGTGGCACGAGCTCTGGGCGCGGACGGTGTCGACGTCACGGAACTCGACCAGCTCCGACCCGCGATCGAGGCCGCTCTCGCGGGCCGCCGGCCGACGTGCATCGACGTGCGCGTGAGCCTTGCCCCCATCCCGCCGGAGGAGCGCGTCCTCAACGGCGGAGCTCCGTTCGGCGGCATCGAGATCGACGCATGAACTGCCACTCCTGACCCCCCACGAAGGAGAACCATGAACGACACGACTGACACCGGAGCCCACGACCGGACCGTCGAAGACCGGCGTCAGCGTTTCCTCGGGAAGACCTGCCTCGTCACCGGCGGCAGCAGAGGACTGGGACTGGCAGCCGCACAGGCGTTCGCGCGCGAGGGCGCACGCGTGGTCGTCATCGCGCGCGACCCCGAGCAACTGAAGATCGCGAGCGGTCTGATCGGCGAGGGCACGATCGCCGTGGCAGCCGACCTCTCCTCGCCGGCGGCCATTAAGGCCGCGGTCACGGAGGTCGCCGCACAAGTCGACCACGTCGATGCCGCGTTCCTCAATGCCGGGCAGGCAGGCATCAGGCGACTCGACGACATGGACGAAGCCACCTGGGACACGGTGTTCAACACCAACGTCAAGGGCTCGTTCTTCCTCATGCAGGGTCTCAGGCCCTTGCTCGCGCCCCGCGGGGCCGTCGTCTTCTGCGGCTCGGCGGCCGGCCGACGGGCCAGCGCGGGAACCGCCGCCTACGGGACCAGCAAAGCCGCACTCGAGCACCTGACACGCATCCTCGCCGCCGAAGTCATCGGCGAGGGAATCCGGGTCAACATCGTCATCCCCGGCGGTATGAACACCGACATCGCCGCCCGGACGACGGGCCTTCCACCGGGCGGAGCCGAGGCCTTCCGGGAGCGGGTCAGGCTCAGTACTCCCATGCTCCGAGAAGGAGAACCGGACGAGCTCGCCGACGCCGTGCTCTTCCTGGCCTCGTCCGAGGCCAGCTACATCACAGGTGCGGCCCTCCCCGTGGACGGCGGCGCCACCGGCTTCACCCGCCCGCCGGCCCAGCGGTGACGGGCGCCGTCGATCACCAGTCGCACCCCAGGACCCGAGCGAGGACAACCACCATGGAGTTTCCCTTCGGCCAGCCGACCGACGCCATCATCCAGGTCGCGTACACGGTCCCCGACCTCGCTGCCGGGATGCGCTGGTGGACCGACGAACTCGGCGTCGGGCCCTGGTTCGTGAACGAGAGGATCGGCGGCGAGGGCTCCACCTACCGTGGTGAGCCGGGGGAGGCCGAGTTCGCCCTCGCCCTCGCCTTCTCGGGGCACACGATGGTCGAGCTCATCCAGACCCTCGACGACGAGCCGTCCATCTACAAGGACGCCTACGAACGCCACGGCTACGGCTTCCACCACATCGCCAAGGCCGTGCCGAACGTCAGGGAAGAGGTCGAACGTCGTGAGGCGAGCGGAGCGTCGGTGCGTTTTCACGATCTGACCCCAGGAGGTGACGTCTACTTCCTGGACGCCGGTGAAGATCCCCCGGGGATGATCGAGCTCGTCCAGGACAGCGAGATCACGCGAGAGATCTTCACCGGCGTCTGGCGGGCATCAGTCGACTGGGACGGGTCGCGACCTCTGCGCGACTTCGCGGAGTTGCTGCCGGCCTGACTCCTGTCGAAGGCCCGACGAACGCTGCGGACGACCGGTCGTCCGCAGCATTCGTCGTCGTTGCCCGTGGGCCGCTCCTGGCCGTTGGTGAGTTCGATGTGGGTGTTGCCGGTGACCGGGCGACGGTCGTAGGTGCCGGTGACGGCGGCGCTGCCTTCGTAGCCGGGTCCAGGGCCCGTCAGTTTCTGGTGCTTGGCGTGGACGGTGACGTTCAGCTCGGCGTGCTCGCCCGGGATGGTGACCTTCCAGCGTGTGGGGTGGCTCTTGCCGGTGGTCGGGCTGGTCCAGAGGGTGGACTCGTCGGGTGCAAGGGTCGCCTCGGCAACGGTCTGGGTGCAGTCAGGGCTCCAGGACTGTCGCGCCGTTGGTCTTCTTGCTGTCGCCCGCCCAGGTGATGTCGTGGGCCAGGAACACGTACCGGTGGCACCCGGCGGTCTCGCACCAGAACTGGTTGGCCTGGTCGGGGGCATGGGTGAGGCCTGTGGCGGGGGCCATGGGGAATGGACGTCCTGCTCTTCGCCGTCGTCGTTCCCGTGGCAGGACCGGTGCATGAGCCTTTCGCCCGGCGCCTGGGCCGCCCCGAGCACCTGTCACAGACGGACCGTCCCGCCAGGGCTGAGGCCCTGGCCGGCCTGTTGGTGGACGGCGTGCCGGCCCTGGGAGACACGAAGCGTTGGTAGGCAGGTCATACGCCCTTGGGGGCGAGCACGATGTCGAAGCGCACCCGGCTCCATGTGCCGTCGATGACGCGGCCGTCGGGCGTGGGCGTGCCGGCGGCCTGCTGCTCGAACCGCTTGATCAGTGAGTCCTTCACGCCGAAGACGGTGTCCTTGCGGCCGATCGGGTCGCCCTCGGGGAAGATGTGCGTCACCAGCGTGCGCCCGCCCTCGTGGGACACCATGAAGTGCAGATGGGCGGCGCGCAGCGGTGAGCGGCCGACCGCGTCGAGCATCTTGCCGACGGGTCCGTCGTTGGGGATGGGGTACGGCGTCGGGGTGAGGCCCCAGAAGCGGTAGCCGCCGTCGGCCGCGGAGAAGAGGTGCGCCCGGCCGGCCCGCTTGCCGGCCTCGTACTGCACGTCGTAGAGCCCGTCCTCGTCGGCCTCCCAGACCTCGATCCGCGCGCCGGCGAGCGGGGTGCCGTCGGTGTCGGTGACGGTGCCCTCGACCCAGCAGGGCTCACCGGGGGCGCCGAAGGCCAGGTCGTCGCCGAGCTCGATCGACGGGGAGTCCTCGACGAAGAACGGACCGAAGACGGTCGCCTCGGTGGCGCCCTGGTAGGCCTGGTTGTTGACGTTGATCGTCTGCATGCTCGCGCCGAGGGTGTCGGACAGCAGGATGAACTCCTGCCGGACCTCGTCGGTGATGTGGCCGGCCCTGGTGAGGAAGTCGATCGCCGTCCCCCACTCCTCCTCGGTCAGCCGGACCTCGCGGATGAAGGAGTGCAGGTGCTTGACCAGGGAGGCCATGAGTTCCCGCAGCCGTGGGTCCTGGCAGGCGTCGAATGAGGCCAGGACGTTGTCGACGAGCCGCTGCTCGACCGCCTGCTGCTCCGGTGACACCTCGCGGTAGACGGTGCCGTGGGCCTGGGCCGAGCCGGGGTTGACGTAGGTAGCCATGACGGCCTCCTTCAGTTGATCGGGTCGCCGGCCCACGCCGCCTTCAGCAGCGCGGTCAGGTTCTCGTCGGTGACGGCGGTGGGGTTGTCGGAGGGGATCGCCTGCGTGATCGGCCCCAGCGCCTTGGCGATGCCGTCCTCGGGCATGCCGCAGTCGCGCAGCGCCTTCGGGGCGTCCAGCACCTGGCGCAGGGCGGCCAGGCCGCCGTTCGCGGTCCGGGTACGGAAGACCGTGCCGAAGGCCTGGGCGATCCGCGCCTCCGCCTCGGGCGCGTGCGGGGCGTTGAAGGCCAGCACGTAGGGGAGTACGACCGCGTGGGTCTGTGCGTGCGGGAGATTGAACATGCCGCCGAGGACATGGCAGATCTTGTGATGCATCCCGGATCCGGCGGAGGCGAACGCGACAGCGGCGAGGTAGGCGCCGTACAGCGTCTGCTCGATGCCCTCCACGCTCGTCGAGTCGTCGGCCACCGTCTGCAGGCCGGTCGCCAGTGCGCGGATGCCCTCCTGCGCCAGCGCCCGGTCGATCGGGTCGGTACGCGGCGCCCACATGGAGTCCACGCAGTGCGCCATCGCGTTCAGACCGCTGGCCACGGTCATCTCCCCGGGCAGCGTGGTCAGCAGACCGGCGTCGTAGACGACCGACGCGGGCAGCACCCTGCCGTCCACACCGGTGGACTTGGTCTCACCCTCGGTCAGGCCCCACACGTTGGTCGCCTCCGAGCCGGCGTACGTGGTGGGTACCGCGACGATCGGCAGCCCGGTGGTCAACGCCACCGCCTTGGCCAGACCCGTGGTCGAGCCGCCGCCGACGCTGACCAGGATGTCCGCGCCCGCGCCGGCTGCGGCCTGGAGGGCTCGTGCCGCGACTTCGACCGGTACGTGCATCACGACCTCCTCGTGACGCAGCACGACCGGGATCTCCTTGGCGATCGGGTCGGCCAGGTCCTTCTCGCGGTCCGACGCGATCAGCATGACCTTGGAACCGCCGAGCGCCTGGACCTCCGCGGCCACGGCGGTGGGCGACTCCCCGGCCGCGAACACCACCCGCTGGGGGAGGGTTTCGTGCGTGAATCTCATCGCTTGCTCCTTCGGTGGCTCTGCGGCCTCAGGCCCCGGCCAGCCATCGCGTGCCTTCGGAGTAGAGGTGCTCGACCGCTGGGCCGGTGAGACCGGGGAGCCCGTCCTTCACCATGAAACCCGCCTTGGTCTGCAGGTAGGCCAAGTGCCGGTAGCCGGCCGGGAACCGGTCCAGGAGCTCGGGATCCAACGACAGTGAGACAGCGGGGTCGACGACGTCGAGCCGGTCCTTCTCGTAGATCGGTTGCCGGCGCACGAGGGTCCAGCGCCCCTCGTGCCGGGAGAGGAAGTCGTAGAAGCGGCCGGTGCAGACGACATCGACCTCGACGCCGTCGATGGTCTCGCGCTGGTTGATCGTCATCTTCGTCTGGGCGATGGCCCGTTCGCCGGCGATGTCCGCGGTGTGGCCACCCAGGAAGTGGAGGATGCTGACTCCGTTCTCGAAGCCCTCACGACTGGCCTTGATGAAGTCGGTGGCACTTCCCTGGAACCAGGTGGCGCTCATCCAGCCGTCGCGCGGATGCCAGACCGTGGCGAAGCGGCCCCAGTCCGCGGCATCGCGCCACAGCGCCCAGTTCTCGATGAGCTGCCGGATCTCGTGGCGGTCGTTGTCGACCCGCGACATTGTTGACTCCTTGGAAGGGTGGGGGCCCTGGTGCAGGGGCCTCGTCAGAAGGACCGGAGGAACTCCTCCACCTCTCGGTGGAGCTGCTCGAGGGCCTCTGTCTCTCGGACCTCCGCCAGCCATGCCGCTCCCACCGCCGGGCTGAAAGCCGCGGCAAGGCACCACATCCAGCCGGGCAAGGCCCGGGGGCCCGGCGCACGCCGTGTCACGTGCGCCGTACGACTTCGTCGCATCGTCAGATGGGGTAGTGGCGGGATCCGGACTGGATGGTGATCCAGCGCAACTCGGTGAACTCCTCCAGCGCGGCCCGGGACCCGAACCGGCCCCAGCCGCTGGCGCCGACACCGCCGAAGGGCATCTGGGGTTCGTCGTGCACGGTGGCGCCGTTGATGTGGCAGATGCCGGACCTGATCCGGCGGGCCACGTCGAGCGCGGCGGCCGCGTCCTTGCCGAAGACCGCTGCGGAGAGTCCGTACTCGGTGTCGTTGGCGACCGCGACAGCCTCGTCGGTCGAATCCACCTCGATGATCGAGACCACCGGTCCGAAGGATTCCTCGCTGTAGACGCGCATGTCCGGAGTGACTCCGCGCAGCACGGTGGGCTGCACGAACAGGCCGTCGGCCGTGCCACCGGTCAGGACCTGGGCGCCCTTGGCGCGGGCGTCGTCGATCAACGCGACCACGTGCTCTCGGGCGGCGGCGTGGACCAGCGGACCGATCTGTGAGGAGGGATCGCTCGGCGGTCCGACGACCAGCTTGGCGGCACGCTCGGCCAGACGGGAGGAGAGCTCGTCGGCGACGGTCCTGTTCACGATGACGCGTTCGGTCGACATGCAGATCTCGCCCTGGTTCATGAAGGCCCCGAAGCTGGCCGCGGCGGCGGCCTCCTCCAGATCGGCGTCGGGAAGCACCAGGAAGGGCGCCTTGCCACCGAGTTCGAGGACCACACGGGTCAGGTGGCGACCGCCGAGCTCGCCGATGATGCGGCCGACCTTGCTGGATCCCGTGAAGTTCACACGGGTCACGGCCGGGTGGGCGATCAACGCCTCGACGACGCTCGGACCGTCCTGAGGCGCGTTGCTGATGAGGTTGACCGCTCCGGCGGGCACGCCGGCATCGTGCAGCACCCGCACGATGGCGGCCTGGGTGAGCGGCGTCTGCTCGGAGGACTTCAGGACCACGGTGTTGCCCCACACCAGCGGCCACACGATGGCGCGTACGCCGAGGATCAGCGGTGCGTTCCACGGTGCGATGCCGACGACGACACCGACCGGCTGACGTACGCCGAGAGCGGTGAGGCCGGGCACGTCCGACGGGATGACCTCGCCGACGGCCGCGTACGCCTGGGCGGCCGCCTCGACGAACATGCCCTTCGCGACATGCACGTTGAAACCGCACCAGGGGAGAGTGGCCCCCATCTCGCGGCTCATCGTGGCCACGATCTCGTTGGTGCGCTCGCCCAGCAGGACGGCCGCACGCTCCAGCACCGACCGGCGTGCGGCCGGCGGGAGGCTCGACCACTCCGGAAGGGCGGCCGCCGCCGCGTCCACCGCGAGGTTGACGTCCTCGACGGAGGCCGCCGCGACCCGCGCGATCGGTTCACCGGTCAGGGCCTCGGTCGTCTCGAAATAGCGGCCGTCCCTGGCCGCGACGTACTCGCCCGCGATGAGGAGATCGCTGGTCCGGACCGCACCGGACGTGGGTGCCTCGGTCTCAGTGGCTGACATGTGTTGCCTCACCTTCACGACAGCGGCGATCGCCGCGCGAACTCTTCGTGTGGAACTCTCTGGGGCCGACGGCCCGCGCTGAAGCCTCTTGTCCGTTCATCGAACAGCGGAGTGGGGGTGACGTGGCCGGCCTTCCCGGGCCTCAGGCCGGCGGCATCCGCTTCGACTGGTGCAGGTGCGCCAGGCGCCAGCCCTCCGGGGTCTCCTCCCAGACGCGCGTCACCGTCTCCTGGACCGGGAACGGCGGGAGGCTCTCGTCGAAGATGATGTGCATCTCCTGGAGACAGGTGGTGATCGCCGTGGTGCCACGCACCGTGATGCTGAGCTCCTCGGCCTTGGCGAAAACGTGGCGGCGGCGGGTCCAGGTGAAATGGGCGAAGGTCCTGCCGTCGTCGATCTTTCCGACGGGGCCGTGGACGGCCCGGCTGTCCTCCAGCATGAGAGAGGCGATCGCGTCTTCGCTCTCGGTGAGAGCCGCGAGCCACGCGGCCTCTGCCTGCTCGATCGCCTCGATGGTCCCGGTGGTTGCGGTGGATGTGGTGGATGTGGTTGTCGTCATAGGTCCAGCTCCAGAATCGGTGAGTGTGCTCGCGAGGAGCACGTGGTGAACATGCCGTCGGCGCGCTCACGGTCGGTCAGGATGTCGTCGCGGTGGTCGGGGTCTCCCGCGAGTACGCGCACGATGCACTCGCCGCAGATTCCCTGCTGGCAGGAGTAGGGGGCGTCGACGCCGGCCGCGAGCAGGACGTCGAGGACGCTCTCGCCGTCCTTGATCTCGTACTCGTCCCCGGACTTGGCGAGCCGCACGGTGAAGGCCCCGCCGGCCGTGTGCGCGGCGGTGTCGTCCACGGGTGCGAAACGCTCCTTGTGGATCGCTTCGGCGGGCCATCCCGCTCCGCGTGCGGAGGAGATCACGAAGTCGATGAAGCCTCCGGGACCACACACGTAGATCGCCGTCTCGGGGTCGGGCGGGCCGATGTCGCCGGTGACGCTGAAGCGCTGGTCGTCCGGGCCGTCGTCGAAGTGGAGCCGCACGCGGGGGTTGTTCTCCAGCTCCTCGACGAACGCCGAATCCGCCCGACTCCGGGCGCAGTAGTGCAACTCGTACTCCGCGCCCCTGGCTTCGAGCGCGTGCGCCATCGCCAGCAGGGGAGTGACGCCGATGCCGCCGGCCACCAGCAGATGGCGACGTGCCTCGTCCGAGACCCCGAACCTGTTGCGCGGACGGGAGATCCGCAGCCTGTCGCCCTCACGGAGCCGGTGCATCCCCAGCGAGCCGCCGCGCGACGCCGCCTCGGCCAGCACGGCCAGCCGATAGCGGGTGCGGTCCTGCGGCGGCCCGCACAGGGAGTACTGACGGACCAGCCCGGTGGCACGGTCCACGAGGACGTCGACATGGGCGCCGGCGGCGAACTCCGGGAGCTCGGCGGCGTCGCGACTGACCAGGTCGAGCACCACGATCCGGGCGGTCGCGTCGCGCCGGGCGACCACGATGGTGTCGAACCACTCGTTGCTCATGGTTCTGGCTCAGACGCCGGCGGCGGCCGCGGCGGCGTCGCCCGCCGGGCGCCTGCCGAGGGTGAAGAGGCCGGTCTCGACGCGGTGGACCTGCGACGCGTCGCGGACGATGTTGATCGGGTCGCGCCCGGCCTCGACGTCGTCGGCCATCGCGAGAAGCATGCGACGCAGCATGACCACGCCGCGGTCTCCGGTGGCCAGGGTCTCCTCGGAGTCCAGGGTGATCGCTCCCTGCGAGCCCTGGGCCTCCGTGTCCCCGGGGAACCTCTGGCGCTCCTCGTCGGTCAGCTCGTGGTTCTGCTTGCCGTTCTGCGTGATGCCGATGACGAAGCGGAGCATGCGCTCGGGATCGTTCGTGCGGATCGAGAAGAAGAGCCGGTGGCTGGTGTCGTCGGAGGGCACGACCCACAGCAACTGGTCTGCCCGCCCATCGGGGGTGGGCTTCACGTAGTCCGGCAGGCCGAAGACGTTGGGCAGGTGTTGATCGACCGCGAAACCGTACTCGGTGACCTCGCCGTCCTCGCCCTCCATCTCGAACCTCTGGGTGTACTTCAGACCGTGGTCGGTGCGCTCGTACGTCAGGCGCTCGGCGATGGTGGCCGGGTCGAAGAAGTTCTCGGGGTAGCCGAAGGTGCCGGTGCCCAGCATCTGGTATCCGCTGTGCGTGGAGTGGAGCCAGGTGACGTGTGTCGGGTCGGCGGAGTTCTCGTAGATGTTGAGCCAGCTGAAGTCCGTCGGCATGCCGAGTACCGCGGCGTGCGGGACAGGCCAGCTGGCGAGGTACTTCTCGTCTTCGGCGGGGTTCTCCAGTGCGTCGTAGCGGGGGAGTTCGGGCTTGAGTTCGGGCGGGCCCATGTAGACGAAGACCAGGCCGTAGCGCTCCTCCACGGGGTACCACGGCTGACGGGCGGCGTCGCGCCTGCGTCCCAGGCCCGGCTCGCACGCCTGCTCGATGCAGCGGCCCTGGACGTCGAACTTCCAGCCGTGGTAGCAGCAGCGGATGCCGTCGTCCTCGACACGGCCGTAGAAGAGGCTGGCGCCGCGGTGGGCGCAGCGCTCGATCACGACACCGGGATTGCCCTGTCCGTCCCGGAACACGACCAGGTCCTCGCCCAGTACGCGGGTCTTCTGCGGCAGGGCACCGGCGATCAGTGTTTCCGAGCTGGCGATCGGGTGCCAGTAGCGGCGCAGGGCCTCGCCCATCGGTGTACCGGGCCCGACCTCCCGCAGGCGGGCGTTGTACGAGGGCTTCGGGCGGCCGTAGGCCGTGCCGGTGTCGATCTCTGAAGTGGTGGTCATCGCGCTGTCTCCCGTGCGGCTCGGGGGCACAGGCGGTGGCCCCGTGCAGGGCTGTGGGGGGAAAAAACCTGCGAGGGCACCGTCCTGTGAGACCCTCAAACTGATAAGTTGATTCACATTCGCATTTTGCGTGGCGAGGCGTCAAGGGGCAGTTCCGGTGCCGCCTTGATCGCGGGTCGCGGAGGTGTCGGGGCGGATGCCGGCTCCGTATACGGTGGGCCGGTGACTACCGAACCGTCGCTCGATCTGCCGCAGCCACAGCAGGCGCGCAGTCGGCGGACCCAGCAGCGGATCCTGGAAGCGGGCACGGCCCTTCTCGAGGAGGGCGGCACCGAAGCGCTCACCATCGCGGCCGTCGCCTCTCGGGCGGGCGTCTCCGTGGGCAGTGTCTATCGGCGTTTCGGTGGCAAGGACCGTCTGATCGCGGGCCTGCAGCACGCCATGATCGACCAGTTCCGCGCCGACATCATTCGCCGGTTCGCTCCGCTGCGCACCGATCCGGCCACCCTGGTCGCCTCGGCGGTCGCCGGGCTCGCTGAGACGTTCGAGGCGCACGCGCGTCTGATGCGTGTCTTCATCACCGCGGGCACCACTGATCCCGGAGTGGCTCAAGTGGGATCCGAGGCCAGCGTCGATGCCGGCCGGGTCTTCCGGACATTCCTGGAGCCGGTTGTGCCGGTGATCGGCGCGCCGGAGTCTGAGCTGCGCCTGGATGTCGCCTTCCGTCTGGTGTACGCAGCGTGCATGAACCGCGTGCTGCACGGCGAACGCTTCGAGTCCGAGCGGCCGCTGACGTGGCGTCAACTCACCGACGAATTGATCAACGCCGTCTGTCTGTACCTGCTCGGCGCTGCGCCGCAGTGAGTCCGGCGGTAGATCTCCCGATGTGAATGTGATTCTATCTTCATGTTCACATCTGGCGGCGGCACAGTGGCCCGACCCACGAAGACGGCCGGTTGACCGTCCGCCCGACGAGGGAAGGAACCGCTCCATGCGAGAGCCGCTCAGCTACGAGATCGCGCACGGCGCCGCACTCGCCGCTCTCGAAGCGGGAAGGGCCGACGGGCACAAGGTGTGTGCTGTCGTGGTCAACCGCAGTGGCGTCACGAAGGTCCTTCTCAGCGACGACGGCGTTGGACTCCTCGGCGTGGAGACCGCGCGACGCAAGGCCTACACGTCGGCCGTGAGTGGTGTCCCCACGGCCAAGTTCGCGGCATTCGCCGCGTCCCCGCAGATGCAGGTGGCGCCTCCCCACCTGGTCGATGCCAACCTTCTGCCGGTCGCCGGCGGCGTGCCGATCATGACGGCCGACGGGGAGGTCATCGGCGCGATCGGCGTGGGCGGGGCGGACGACGTCACTGACGACCGCATCGCGCAGCAGGCTCGCGATTCCGTCGCGAAGATCGTCGCGTAAGTCGTTGCCTGGACCTCCCTCCGGTCGGTGCGGCGGCTGGGCTGGGCGTCTCTGCCGTCGTCGCGGCCCCTGGGTATGGCTGATCTCCGGGTGCCGGTCCGTGTGACCTCGCGTGACGTGCCCGGCGCTCCCAGGAACGTCGACCCGGGTCGATGCGATGACGGCGCCCCTCGCGCGGAAGGGTGAGCCGGAGTTCGCGGCCGAAGCGTGTGTGCCGGACTTCATGCCCAGGCCGGACGCGGTGGCGATCACGCCCCGCGCTTGTCGCATGAGAGGTCGGCTCTCCGTCGCTCTTGGTCGGAGCTGGTGCAGATCGTCCATCTGGACTCTGATGCGACGCCGGCCCCGCGGCCTCGCGCCTTCCGCGGCTGTTCATCTCGTTGGGCGGCGCCGTCGCCAGGAAGTGTTCGATATTCGCGAGAAGTGGCGGTAGAGAGAAGCGGCAGCAGGCGGCCGTGCGAGCCGGCTTGTCCGTGTGTTTGCCCCGAGAGGCGCGCCGACGTCGGGGAGACGGCGCGCCTGAGCCCACAGGTGGGCGCCCGGCCGGTGTGAGGGGCTCAGCCGCGGTCGCCGTCGCTGTGGTCGGGGTCGATGGCGTGCAGGATGCGACGGCCGATGTGGGAGAGCTGTTTGACCTGCGCCTTGGTCAGCGGGTCGAACACCAGGCGGCGCACTTCTGCGACGTGGCCAGGAGCGGCGTTGACGATCTTCTCGTATCCCTCGTCGGTCAGGGCGGCCAGGGTGTAGCGGCCGTCGGCCGGATCGGGGCGGCGGTGGGCATACGCCTTGCGCTCGAGACGAGCCACGACCTGGGAAAGACGGGAGAGCGAGCCCTCGGCGTACGCGGCGAGCGCGCTCATGCGCAGTTCCCGCTGCGGTGACTCCGACAGTGCCGCCATCACCCCGTACTCGAAGTGTGTCAGCCCCTCTTCGCGCAGTTGCGTGTCGAGCACGTGTTCCAGCCGCCTCATGATGCCGACCAGGCCGAGCCAGGCCCGGCGTTCCTCCTCGTCAAGCCAGCGGGGCGCCTCGTCAGCGGGGGTGTTCGTCATGCCCTCCAATGTACCGACGCTTCATTCTTTAAGTGAATCCACCTCGTCTTCACTTGAAGCTTTAAGTCATTGCGGCTAGTTTTGACTTCATGCTTTAAGTCACTGCCCGGGGGTTCCGTGCAGCGTCGACGCCTTGAGGAGTTCTCCCGTGAAGCTGCTTGTACTCGGTGCCACCGGTGCCACCGGGCGCCTCGTCGTCGCCCAGGCCCTGGCCGCGGGCCACACCGTGCGCGCGCTCGTTCGCTCACCCCAGAAGCTGGATGCCCGGCCCGGCCTCGACGTGGTTGCAGGGCAGGCCACCGACGCCGGCGACGTCACGCGGGCCATGTCGGGCGTCGGCGCGGTGATCAGCACGCTCGGCGCCACCGGCGGAACCGTCATCACCGACGCCACACGTGCCGTCATATCCGGTGCCGCCACCACCGGCGTCACCCGGTTCGTGGAGCTTTCCTCCTTCGCCGTGCTGCGCGAGCGCCTGAGCGCGCCCGCCAAGCTCATGTCCAGCACGGCCATGGGCGCCATGGTCAAGGACAAGGCGGCCGCCGAGGACGCGCTGCGCGCCAGCGACCTCGACTACACCCTGGTCCACGCCGTCCGCCTCACCAACGGCCCCGCCACAGGTGTCACCAAGCTGCTGCCCGGGTCGGGCACCCTGCGCATGGCGGACACCATCAGCCGCGCCGACGTCGCCGCGTGGATGCTCGCCGCGCTCACCGACACGACCACCAGCCGTCGCGCTGTCGTCATCGCCGGCTGACCCGACTCTGTTTCCCCCGTCTGCTCTTCCCCCGGTCTCCTCCTCACCCGATCCGGAGAATCACCATGAGCCACCAGCTCGCCACCCACCCGGCCCGTCCCGGCGGCCTCGTCGTCACCGGCGGTCTGATCGGCACCGCTGCCGTCGCCGTCGCCGTCAACGCCGTTGTCGCCGCGACAGCCCACGCTGCCGGCGCCTCGGACGACTTCCAGCCCCTCCAACTCTCCGCCTACGCCCCCCTCACCGTTTTCGGCGCTCTGGCCGCCGCTGCCGCCTGGGCGATCATCCGCGCACGCTCGTCACACCCGGCCCGGCTGATGCGCACCCTCGTGCCCGCCATCCTGATCGTCAGCCTGATCCCGGACATCATGGTCGGCATCTCCGACAGCCGGCCCGGCACCAGTTGGGGTGCTGTCATCGCCTTGATGGTCATGCACGTCGTCGTCGCCGCCATCGCCGTCCCTGCTTACCGGCGACTCCTGCCCTTCCCCGCTGCCCAGGACTGACCACGCAACACGCCGGGGCGACTGCCCCGGCCCCCCTTCATGTCCCACTTCCCGCGCAGGCACATCTGCGCCCCTCGAGAAGAGTGCGAAGCCCACATGGACATCTCCGAAGCGGTCCCCACAGCAACCCTCCTGAACAAGCGGTCCGGACTGGCGGCGTTGATCGCCGCGGCGGCCGTCCTCGCCTCGGCGCCGTACGCATCCGCAGTGACACAACAAGAGTTCTCCAAGCCGCTCGTCGCCGACGTGAGAACTCTCGCCGCACTCGACTTCACCGCCGGCGACTCTCCGGAGAACATCACCGTCAACCCGGACAACTCGCTGACCGTCTCCACTCTGGGCGGCCACACCGCGGCGGGCGAGCGCCCGGCACTGTTGCGGATCGACCCGTCCGGGCGCAGCACGGTGATCGTGGCCGGGCAGCAGGGCGACGCCTTCAGCGGCATCGCGCGCGACCGCGACGGCACCACCTATTACAACGTGGTCTCTGATGACGCCTCCCGGGCCGGCGTATGGAAGCTGCCCCCGGGCGGCGCCCCTCGCCGCGTCGCCGCTCTGCCCACCGACGGACTCCCCAACGGCCTGGCCCTCGACCGCGCCGGGCGCACCCTGTACGTGGCCGACAGCAACAAGGGCATCGTCTGGGCCGTCCCGGCCTCGGGCGGGAAGGCGACCGCCTGGCTGACCGACCCCGCCCTCGCGCCCGACCCGTCCGTCCCGTTCGGCGCGAACGGGCTCCGCTTCCACCGAGGCGCCGTCTGGGTCTCCAACCTCGCCAAGGGCACCCTGCTGCGGATCCCCGTCACCGCCACCGGTGCCCCGGGCCGTATCCGCACCGTGACCAGCGGCCTCACCGGCGTCGACGACTTCACCTTCCTCAACGACCGCTCCGACGTGGTGTTCGCCGCGCAGAACAGCCTCAACCAGGTCGCGGTCGTCCACCCCGACGGGGCCACCGAGACTGTCCTGACCGCCTCGGACGGCCTCGCTTCACCCACCTCCGTCGCCATACGCGGAAACCGGATCTACATCACCAACGCCGGCTTCGCCGAGCCTCACGACGCGAAGGTGCAGCGCGGAACGATCGACCCGGCCTCGCTGAACTGCGGCCCGGCCTCCTGAAGCTGCCGCTGCCGGAACCGAGAGCAGTGCCTGCCGCCGATTCCGGCAATCAGGAGCAGCCGAATCGCATGATCACACTGAACGGCCGGAAGTGACCGGGATCCGATCGAAGACGGTGCTCGTGGAGCTCGACCCGGTCGCTCCTTCAGCGGCAGGCTGACCCCACAGGCGTCGATCCGGGCCAGACTCTTCGCGCTGCCCGACGAGAGCGCGGCGCGCACCGGCCACGGCGACCTCCTGGTGAGGGGATGAGCTCGGTAAAGGCCGAGCCCAGGGGGAGGGACGGCAGTTGGGGTGGCAGCTCCGCAGGCCGGCGCCCACCGGGCCCACTGAGTCGCCCGACGTTGCCAGGCAGGGTTGTCGCGCCGAGCGGGGGGCCTTGTCCGGCGTCGGTGGACGTCTCAGAACATCGCGCGGATGATCCCCACGGTGCGTTCCAGGTGCGGCTCGGAGCGGTCCGCGCGGTGGGCGACGGCCAGCTCCACGCGGGCGTCGGCGCCGGCCAGCGGCAGGTAGGTGACGCCGTCGAGTGCCAGCGCTGTCACGGGTTCGGGCACGATCGCGACGCCGAGGCCGCCGGCCACGAGCGTGACCAGCGTCGAGGTCTCGCCGACCTCGTGGCGGATGCGCGGCTCGACACCGGCGTCGCGTAGAAGGCCCAGCACCACGTCGTACATCACCGACCGGCGGTCGGCGGAGTGGACGATCAGGTCGGCACCGGCCAGGTCCGCTGCCCGCAGTCGTTTACGGCGGGCCAGTGGGTGGTCGACCGGTACGGCGACGACGAGCCGGTCCCGGCGCAGGGTGCGCACGGTGAGGGACAGGTCGGCCGCCGGAGGACGCAGCAGGGCGACATCGATCGCGCCGGTGCGCAGTGCCTCGACCTGGTCGGGGGCGAGCATCTCACCGCGGAAGGAGAAGTCGACGCCGGGCAGCTCCTCCGTGAGCCGCCGGGAGAGCGCGGGCAGGAGGCTGTACGTCGCCGAGCCCACGCACCCGATCGAGAGGTGGCCCACCGAGCCGGCGGCGACGAGCCGTGCGTGGTGGGTGGCCTCGTCGACGTCGGAGAGGATCGCGCGCGCCCGCTCGAGGTAGGCCCGGCCGGCCTCGGTGAGGTCGACGCGGCGTGTGGTGCGGTGGAGGAGTTCGACGCCGAGTTCGTCCTCGAGCTGGCGGATCTGCGTGGAGAGAGGCGGCTGGGCCATGTGGAGCCGCTCGGCGGCGCGACCGAAGTGACGCTCCTCGGCCACTGCCACGAAGTATCGCAGGTGGCGCAGATCCATATGTCGTCCGTATCAATTGGCTCGGATATACGTACTTCAGAATATCGCGGCCCGGGACTAGCGTCGTTGCCATGAGTGCTTTCCTGTACGCCGCCACTCGCACGCCGTTCGGCCGCTTCAACGGCGCGCTGGCCGGGGTGCGCCCCGACGACCTGGCCGCCGCCGCGATCACCTCCACACTCGCCCGGGTGCCGGGTCTCGACCCCGCCGCGATCGACGACGTGGTGTGGGGCAACGCCAACGGCGCCGGTGAGGAGAACCGCAACGTCGGCCGTATGGCGGCGCTGCTCGCCGGGCTCCCGGTAAGCGTGCCCGGCACCACGGTCAACCGGCTGTGCGGGTCGAGCCTCGACGCGGCGATGACGGCCAGTCGCACGATCGAGTCCGGGGACGCCGAGGTGGTGCTGACCGGTGGTGTGGAGTCGATGACGCGTGCGCCGTGGGTGCTGCCGAAGTCGGCGAAGCCGTTCCCGGCCGGCGATGTCACCGCGGTGTCGACCACGCTCGGCTGGCGGCTGGTCAACCCGCGGATGCCGAAGGAGTGGACGGTGAGCCTCGGCGAGGCCAACGAGCAGCTGCGGGAGCGCTTCGGGATCTCCCGCGAGCGGCAGGACGCGTTCGCCGCCCGCTCCCACCAACTCGCCCACCAGGCATGGGAGTCGGGCTTCTACGACGACCTGGTGGCGCCGGTCGAAGGCGTCGGCCTGGCCCGCGACGAGGGCATCCGGGCCGGATCCACGCCGGAGGTCCTGGCCGGGCTGCGGCCGGTCTTCCGTACGGCGGAGCAGGGCGGCACCATCACGGCGGGCAACGCCAGCCCGCTCAACGACGGTGCCTCCGCGGTGCTGTTGGGCAGCGAGAAGGCCGCGGCTGTGATCGGGGCCGACCCGATCGCCCGTATCGCGGGCCGCGGTGTGATGGCGCTGGAACCGCAGGCCTTCGGCTACGCCCCCGTCGAGGCCGCGAACCGTGCGCTGGCGCGGGCCGGGATCGGCTGGGACCAGGTGGGCGCGGTCGAGCTCAACGAGGCCTTCGCCGTGCAGTCGCTCGCCTGCCTCGACGCGTGGAAGATCGACCCGGCCATCGTCAACCAGAAGGGCGGCGCCATCGCGATCGGCCACCCCCTGGGCGCCTCGGGCGGCCGCGTTCTCGCCACGCTGGCCAAGGTGCTGCGCGAGACGAGGCAACGCTACGGCGTCGCCGCGATCTGCATCGGGGTGGGTCAGGGCCTGGCCGTCGTACTCGAGAACTGCGACGTCACGGAGTCGGACCGATGAGCCGGGCAGAAATCCTCGAAAGCACCGACGCTGCGGTCGCCGGGATCGAGGACGAGTCCACGATCCTCGTCGGAGGCTTCGGCCTGGCCGGGATGCCGTTCGACCTGATCGACGCGCTCATCCGGCAGGGCGCCAAGGACCTCACCATCGTGTCCAACAACGCCGGCAACGGCGACGTCGGGCTGGCCGCGCTGCTGGCCGCGGGCCGGGTGCGCAAGGTGCTGTGCTCCTTCCCGCGCCAGGCCGACTCCTGGGTCTTCGACGGCCTCTACCGCGCCGGGAAGATCGAACTCGAGGTGGTGCCACAGGGCAACCTCGCCGAGCGGATGCGCGCGGCCGGTGCCGGTATCGGCGCGTTCTACTGCCCGACCGCGGTCGGCACACCGCTGGCCGAGGGGAAGGAGGAGCGGGAGATCGACGGCCGGAAGTACCTGCTGGAGTACCCCATCAAGGGCGACTACGCGCTGATCGGTGCGCACATCGCGGACGCGCTGGGCAACCTCGTGTACCGAAAGACCGCCCGCAACTTTGGACCGGTCATGGCCACGGCCGCCACGACGACCATCGTCCAGGTCGACGAGGTCGTCGAGCCCGGAAAGCTCGACCCCGAGGCCGTCGTCACCCCCTCCATCTACGTCGACCGGATCGTCCAGGTCGAGGCCCGCCACTACACCGTCCAGGGGGCACGATGACCACCACGCCAAGCGATCAGGTGCGCGCCGACCACCAACTCTCGATGGACGAGCTGGCCGCCGTCATCGCACGTGACATCCCGGCCGGTTCCTTCGTCAACCTCGGTATCGGGCAGCCCACCAGGATCGCCGACCATCTGCCGGCCGACTCGGGGGTGGTGCTGCACACCGAGAACGGCATGCTCAACATGGGCCCGAAGGCCGAGGGCGACGCGGTCGACCCCGACCTGACCAACGCCGGCAAGGTCCCGGTGACCGAGCTGCCCGGGGCGGCGTACTTCCACCACGCCGACTCCTTCGCGAAGATGCGCGGCGGGCACCTCGACGTCTGCGTCCTGGGGGCCTACCAGGTCGCCTTCGACGGCGACCTCGCCAACTGGACCACCGGCAAGCCCGAGGACATCCCCGCCGTCGGGGGCGCCATGGACCTCGCCATCGGCGCCAAGGACGTCTACGTGATGATGACGCTCTTCACGCGCTCCGGTGAGCCGAAACTCGTGCCCCGGTGCGGGTACCCGCTCACCGGCGTCGGCTGCGTCAGCCGCGTCTACACCGACCACGGCGTCTTCGACGTCGGCCCCGACGGCGTACGGATCCGTGAGACGTACGGCGTCAGCGCCCACGAAATCGCGGAACGACTCGGCATCCAACTGTCGTAGGCCGCTTCCTTGCCGCACCGCCCGCACTGTGCCGGGCTCCGGCGGAAGGCGACCATCTGGCCGGCCGACCGGCCCCGCTCTCCCGGCCGCTGAACAGCGTCAACAAGGGTCGGGGTCGTCCCGACCCTGACCCTTGCTGCGTGCCGCGAAAGGTGGTGGACAACGCCGAGCGGCAACCGGACAGCGCGCCGGCACGAGACGCCTGGTGTGACGATGAGGTGCGCACGATGCCGTGAGCCGGAGGTGAGTCACGGAGGCGGCAGCGGAGCGCGGCAGATGTCGTCGTAGCGCCGTGGTGTGTCAGGTGTTCCAGGGGTCCGTTCGCAGGTGGCGGTCGAAGAAGCGCTCGATCAGCTGGGGGGTAAGCCGCACGGAGCCCTCGGCGTCCGGGAATCGTGAGGACCGCACCGTGGCCGTCATGGGGTTCAGTTCCCAGGCGCCGGTGTTGAGGAGGCCGTGGTCGGCGCCGTGCACCAGCAGCAGATGGGACTCGGCGCCCGCGGCGACCAGGGTGTCGTGGAGGCGGCGGCTCTGGGCCGGGCCGATGAGCAGGTCGGCGTCGCCGTGCAGGAGCAGCACGGGCGGCACCCGCGGGTGGGCCTGCCGGGCCGGGCTGGCCTCGACCGCGGCGGCGGCCCGGTCCGACGGCGGGCCGCCCAGCAGACCCCACGCCGGATCGGAGGGGTCCACGCCCAGCATTCCACCGGGCAGCGCGTCCTCATTGAGCCGGAGCAGGTCGGTCGGGGGATAGCCCGCCACCACCGCGCGTACGCCGGGCACGCGGGGGGAACCGTCGGTGGCGAAGGCCGTGAGCAGTGCGAGGTGCGCACCGGACGAGCTGCCCCACAGGCCGATCGACGCCGGGTCCAGGCCGTAGGCGTCCGCGAGGTCGTGCAGGCGGCCCAACGCGGCCTGGACGTCGTGCAGTTGCGCGGGCCAGACGGCGACCTCGGAGGAGCGGTACTCGATGTCCGCCATGGCGTATCCGCGTTCGGCGAAGAGCCGGGGCAAGTGGGGTCCGTAGCCCCGGCGTTGATGCCGCCAGCCGCCACCCGGCAGCCATACGATCACGGGGGTGGGGGTCGTCGCGGACGACGTCGGCAGGTACAGATCCATCCGCAGGTCCACGCCCGGTGCCGCGCCGTAGGCGATGTCGCGCACCACCCGGACGGACGTGGTGTCGACCCTCTCGGGCGGGAGCGGTGCCCGGCTGAGCCCTTCCATGAAGCGGCCCATGACCGCGGCGTTGTTCGCCGCCACGGCCGTCGGGTCTGAGGTGTGCGGCTGCTGTGAGGTCTTACTGGTCAACGGCTGGTCCTGTTCTGGTCATGGTGAGAAGGGGGAGGGTGCGACGCTTGTGTGCACGGTGTTCGTCGAGCCGTTGCCGGTAGTGCGGTGCGAGCCGGTCCGGGGTCCAGTCGAAGTCGTCGGCCAGCCGCACGTCCACTGCGGAGACACCGGGCAGAGCGATGAGCCGGACCTGGGCCTCGGTCGCGAACGAGCCGATGAGCACGCAGCTCGGCTCTGTCACGCCGACGGTGACCGCGATGCGCTGACCGCCGGCGCCGTCGTCCTGTACGCGAACGTCACCGACGAGTCCCATGTCGTCGAGTCCGGCGGGGACCCCCGCGGTGATGCTGCACGGATCGAGGATCGCGTTGAGCGTCGCGCGGACCTGGGTTTCCGTGACCGTCATCGGGCACCGGCCAGTACGTCGTCGACCGGGGCGGCCCGTCCGCCCCACGGCTGTCGGAGTTCGGTGGTGTCGAACTCGTCGCCGCGGATGCGCGCGCGGACGTCCTTCTCGTCGATGCCGTGCATCCGCAGGAAGTTGCGGCCGAGGATGTCGGCTTTGATCTCCTTGGTGAGCTCGGGCAGCCCGTACTCCTCGATCAGGTCACGGGGCATCTCGAAGTTCCAGAACGCCTCGATGGCCGGCCGGGGGTGGACGGCGTCGCAGCCGGTCGCCCAGATGATCCGCTCGGCGGCACCGGCCTGGAGGAAGGCACCCATCGCCTGGGCGAAGCGGCGGGGCGCGTAGACGGCCATGAACGACGTGGCCTCCAGGTTGACCCATATGTTGCGGAAGGACTCCAGCTGAAGGGCCGTTTCCTCGACGAAGGCCATGCCGCCGTGGACGACTTCGAAGGTGAGGTCGGGGAAGGCCAGCGCGGCGGCTTCCACGTCACTCATCCCGAGGGCGGAGGTCGGCCCGGGCCCGACCGGGAGGGCCTTGTGGATGGCCACGACCTTCAGACCGTGCTGCCGCGCCCGCTCCAGCAGCGGGAAGCAGATCTCCGGGTCACCCATGTCCAGCGCGGTCACCCGGCCCTCGACGACGTCGATCGGATAGAGCTTGAGGGCATTGACCCGGTGCTTCTCCACCAGCTCGTCCACCCGGTCCAGGGCGCCGGGGCGCAGCGGGGACACCGCGCCGTAGATCAGCACGCGCTCCGGCCACTTCTCGCGCATCTCAAGGCCGATGCCGAGCGCCGAGCCCCCGTCCCGGAAGTGGCCGTAGATGGGCGTCTCGTGGTAGGCGATCACGTCGGTCTGGCTCTCCGCGAGCAGGGCCCGGCCGATGATGTCCGCGCCCGCGCCCTGCATGTAGGTGGAGCGTTCGAGGGTGTATTCGGGGCCGCTGACCCGCTTGTGCAGGCCGTAGAGGTGCTCGCCGATGGCCGCTCCGATGTGCGGGTTGACGCAGTTCTCGGGCCGGAAGTTGTAGTTGTGGGCCACGCCCTCGACGACGAGGAAGTCCTCGATCACGGTCGTTCTCCTTCGGGTGTCACGGGTGGTACGGCTGCTCAGGCGAGCAGGTCCTTCAGGCCTTCCAGGGCGCGGGAGGCGAGTCGTTCGTCGGTCTCGGCGTCGGCTCCGCCGACGCCGACGGCACCGATGACCTCGCCGTCGTCCACGGTGATGGGCATCCCGCCCGGTACGGCGAGGAGGCCGGCGTCGACGTGGTGCACGGGCGCGACCGCCATCGCGGGTGACGCGGCGAAAGCGGCGAACTTCGAGGTCGGCACGCCGGTGACGGCGGCGGTGTAGGCCTTGCGGCGCGCGGTCTCGATCCCGAGGGGGCCGACTCCGTCGTCGCTGAGCAGCACCTTGGTGATGCCGCTGCGGTTGACGACCGCCACGCAGATTCGCGCCCCCTCGGCCCGCGCCGCGTCCAGCGCGGCCTCGGCCGCCTTGTGCGCGATGGCGTACGACAGCGGTTCCCTCATCCCGCGGTCCTCTCCTGGAGCGGGGCACCGGAGGCCGCCGGAATGCCACGGATCAGGTCCGAGGCCTTCTCCGCCACGGCGATGACGGTGGCGTTGATGTTCGCGCCGGGCACGGTCGGCAGCACCGACGCGTCGACGACACGCAGTCCGTCGATGCCGCGCACCCGCAGCTCGAGGTCGACGACCGAGGTCTCGGAGGTTCCGATGGCGCACGTGCCGCAGGCGTGGTTGGCGGAGTAACCGGTCTCGCGCAGATAGCGCTCGAAGTCGGCGTCGGTGCGCACGTCGGGGCCCGGTGCGAGCTCCGCCCGGATCATCGGGGAGACCTCCGGGCTGCGCAGGAGGGCCAGCGTGGTGCGCACGGTCTCCCGCAGCGCGGCGACGTCCTCCGGCTCGGTGAGCAGGTTGAACGTGATCCGCGGCGGGGCGGCCGGGTCGGCGGAGCCCAGCCTGACCTCGCCGCGGCTGCGGGGGGTCGCGACGGCGTTGAGGGCCACGCAGTGCCGGTCCTTCAGCGGCCGGATACCGGGGAACCACGGCCGGGCGTCGAAACCGCCGGCCAGGATGCCGAGGAACCCGTCGGGACGGTCCAGGTCGGGGCGGGTGCGAATGTACGCGGAGAGGAACTCGGGCATCCCGGCCAGCGGACCGTTCCCCGTGAGCAGCCAGCGGAGCGCGCCCACCGCCGCGCGGTCGGCGCGCAGGTGCTCGTGGAAGGTCACCGGATCCCTGACGTCGAACAGCACGGGAGCCGCCGGGTGGTCCTGGAGGTTGGCGCCGACGCCGGCCAGGTCCGCCACCGGTCCGATGCCGTGCTCGCGCAGGTGATCCGCAGGTCCGATGCCCGAACGCATCAGCAGCTGCGGCGAGTTGTAGACACCCGCACAGACCACGACCTCGCGAGCCGCCCGGATCACCCGGCTTCGCCCGCCCTTCACGACACGGACGCCCGTCACGCGTCCCCGGTCGAGCACGAGCGTGTCCACCAGCACCCCGGTGAGCAGGGCGAGGCCGGGGCGTCGACGCAGCGCGGGGCGCAGGTACGCGGCGGCGGTGCTGTGCCGCCGCCCGCGGTGGATGGCGTTCTCGACCTGGCCTGCTCCGGTGGGGTCCCCGCTCTGGGTGTCGTCGGGGAACCCGATGCCCAGCGATCGGGCGGCGCGGTCCAGACGGCGGCCGAAGGGACCTCGCCGGACCGTGGTCGACACGGTGACGGGTCCGTACCCGCCGTGGTGCTCGGTGTCCCCGCGCCAACTGCTCTCCGAGCGGCGGAAGTACGGCAGCAGGTCATCCCAACCCCAGCCCGTCGCACCGGACTTGACCCAGTCGTCGTAGTCGAGGCGGTGCGCGCGGACATGGGTCGAGCCGTTGATCGATCCGGTGCCGCCGACCAGCCGGCCACGCGGAACCGGGATACGCCTGCCGTTCAGGCCCGGCTCGGGCTCCGACTCGTAACCCCAGCCGATGTCCTCGCGTCCCGACAGCAGCCCTACCCCGAGGGGGAGTTGAACGAGCAGACCGCGGTCCGCGGGCGGGCCGGCCTCGATCAGCAGCACCCGTGTCCCGGTGTCCGCGGACAGGCGCGCGGCGAGGACGCAGCCGGCCGTGCCGGCGCCGACGACGACGTAGTCGTACTCGGCGCTGTGTCCGGTGCTCATACGGAGGGTCCTGCGCTGGGTCCCGACATTTCGTCTCCTTCGGCTCTGGAGCGAACGCGCGCTGGAGGAGCTGCGGGACATCGCGGGGAGGCGGTCGCCGGCTCGGCACGTTCTCAGGTGTTGTCGCGAGGTGCGGCTGGTCCGCGAGTGGGGCGTCACCTCGGTGCCGGGTCACCGTAACAAGGGTGTCCGCCGATCCGACAGGGGTCTGCAAGTAATTCATCAAAGCAGGTCGGAGCCATTGACAGTTTTTCATCAGAGCCGTACAACAGCATGAACGCCTCAGGGGCGCACACCGCTCGAGGTGCCCGTCCGCCCCTGTGCGAGCGTGCCGGAAGAGCCGCCGCACGCTCGTGCCATGACGCCTCGCGACAGCGCGAAGCAGCCTCGACCGCGGGCCGTCCGACCCCTTCGAGCGGCCCTCGTACACGCGTCCCCACTGCCTCAACGCCGAGGAGATGGTCCACATGACCGACACGACCGTGCCCGACACGGGAACCGGCTACGGCCGTAAGCCCTCCTCCCACGACGCCCGCCTGACCGAGGTCGGCCCCGGCACTCCGATGGGCGAGGCGCTGCGCCGCCACTGGCAGCCGATCGCCAGCTCCACCGCTCTGACCAGCGACGTTCCGCATCGCGTGCGCCTGCTGGGCGAGAACCTGATCGTCTTCCGGGATGGCCGGGGCCGCCCCGGCGTCGTCTTCGAGCGGTGCGCGCACCGAGGCAGCAGCCTCTTCTACGGTCGCGTCGAGGAGGACGGCATCCGCTGCTGCTACCACGGCTGGAAGTTCGACGTGCAGGGCCACTGCCTGGACCAGGCCTGCGAACTCGACGGCGGCAAGCGCCGCAATCTCGCACGTCAGCCGTGGTATCCGGTGGAGGAGGCCTACGGCCTGGTCTTCGTCTACATTGGCCCGCCCGAACTCAAGCCCCCGCTGCCGCGCTACGACAGCCTCGAACCCCTGGGCGAGGGCGAGAGCTACCACACCAGCTGGACGGTGCCCGGCGCCGAGGTCATCGGCCTGGAGCAGGACTACAACTGGCTCCAGCTGTTCGAGAACGCCGTCGACCCCGTCCACGCCGCGTGGCTGCACTCCAACCACAGCGGGTTCCAGTTCCAGGGTACCGGCACGACCGGCTTCCCCGAGCACTACTACGACCACCGTACCGCCGCCGAGCGCACCACCTACCACCGCACCGACAACGGCGTGAAGTACGTCTGGCGCTACCAGGACACCAAGGGCGACGGTGGCGCACCCGTCGACCTGGAGTGGTCGGTGGAGTGCATGCTGCCCAACATCATCGCCCTGCCCGACTTCATCCGCTCGACCCCCGACGTCCGCAACGACATGCTGATCTGGGTCGTCCCCGCCGACGACACCCACCACCGGCTGGTCTTCTCCATCCGCTCCGCCGACCCCGAGCGGGCCACCTCCTTCATGTTCGGCATCAAGCAGAACGGCAAGGACGGCTGGCAGCTGAGCGAGGAGGAGAAACAGCGCTTCCCCGGCGACTACGAGGCCCAGTGGTCCCAGGGCCCCATCACCCAGCACTCCGAGGAGACCCTGGCGCCGTCCGACAAGGGCGTCGTCATGCTCCGGCGCATGCTGCGCACGATGCTGGACGACGTCGAGGCCGGACGCACCCCGCTCGGCGTCGCTACCCCCGGCGAGCCGGTCCGCCGTGTGGAGGCCGGCCTCGTCACCCGGCCGGAGGCGCCCACGGAGACGGATTGGGCGGCAGCGCCCACGGCGGCAGGGGCGTGACCGAAGCGTGAGCACCATCTGGACGGACGCGGTCGTCGTGGCCCGGTACGACGCCACGCCGAGAATCGCGGTCCTCGACCTCGCCCGGGCCGACGGCGACGAACTGTGGGAGTACGAGCCGGGTGCCCACATCGACGTACAGGTCGGTACGGCGGGACTGATCCGGCAGTACTCCCTGTGCGGACCACCGGGCATCCGCAAGCAGTACCGGCTCGCGGTCCTCGACGAGCCCGCCTCGCGGGGCGGTTCACGCGCCATGCACGCCCTCGCCGAGGGCGACACGCTGCGCATCGCCGCACCGCGCAACCGCTTCGGCCTGACGTCCGCGCGCCGGCACGTGCTTCTCGCGGGCGGCATCGGTATCACCCCGCTGCTGTCGATGGCCCAGAGCCTCGACGCCACCGGGGGCGACTACCACCTGCACTACTGCGCCCGCAGCCGCAGCGAGGCCGCCTTCCTCACCGACCTGGAGAACCACCCGCGGGTCACCCTCCACTTCGACGACGAGCCCCCGGAGCAACGCCTGGATCTGGCAAGCGACTTGGGGGACCCCGCTCCCGGGACCGCGGTCTACGTCTGCGGCCCCGGCGGGTTCATGGACTACGCGCTGGGGCGGGCGGCCGAGCTCGGATGGCCCGCGTCCGCCCTGCACAAGGAGCGCTTCAGCGCCTCGCCCCCGGTCGCGACCGAGCCCGGCGGGGGAGGGGAAGGCGGATTCACCGTGCGCCTGTCCTCCACGGGCGCGGAATACCTCGTCCCCGAGGACCAGAGCGTCCTGGACGTCCTGCTGGCGAACGGCGTCGCGGCGCCCAACTCGTGCGGACAGGGCATCTGCGGCGAATGCATCGTGCGGGTGCGCGCCGGTGAGCCCGACCACCGGGACGACGTCCTGACCGACGAGGAGCGCGGGGAGGGTCTGTTCACCCCCTGCTCGTCCCGGTCGAAGTCCCCGATCCTGGAGCTGGAACTGTGACCACCTCATCGACCGCGGCGAAAGACCTCGCCGACGCTGCCCCCGACCCCGCCTCCGCTCCCGCCACGGTCGAGGAGGCCGAGGCCGCCTGGCTCGCCGCCCAGACCCTCCCGGACCCGGAACCGGCGCTCCGCGCCCTGATGCATCCCGACTGCGTGATCGTGCACTCGGCGGTGGGCCACATCCACGGCGTCGACGACTGGCTGCGGTACGCGGCACGCCTGGGGCGTACCAGTCAGGTGGACACCCATGACGTGACCGTCCAGCGCTTCGGCACCACGGCCGTGGTCAGCTGTCTCCAGGAGATGCGGGTCGCCTTCGTGCCCGAGCTGACCCCGTTCGTCATCCAGGCCGTCGTCACCCGGGTCTGGGTGCGCTCCCCGTCGGGCGGCCGGCAGTTGGCGCACCTCCAGATGGCCCGGCGGCTGCCGCCCGGCTGAGCGGCGCACGGACTCCCGGAACCCGGGGATCCGGTGGTTGTCAGTCCTGGGGCTCGCCGTCCACCGGCGAGCTCTCGTCCAGTGGCGCCTGTGTCGCCGTTGTCGCTTCGGCGAGCGCGGAGACGATCCGGCCCACCTGCTCCGCATAGTGGTCGATGAACTCCGGTGACTCCGGGTCCTGTTGGCCGAGTTCACGGGCGATCCACGGGATGGCCACCGGAGCGATCGAGGCGGCGAAGAAGACGAGGGCCACGGCCCCCACGTCGAGGTCGCTCCGGAATTCACCGCGCGCCTGCCGCTCGCGGAGTTCCTCGACGTGCTTGAACAGCTCGGCGGCCCGCTCGTCCTCGGCGGGCGGGCGCGTGCCGGGCTCTTCGCGCGTCAGCGTGTGCACCCACGCGGGGTCCTCATGCGCCCAGTGGACGTAGCGCCGCGCGGCATCCGCGAAGGTACGGGCCTGGCTGACGCGCATGGACTCCTCGAGCCACTGATCGCTCAGCGCCTCGTACAGCCCGCGTTTTCCCCCGAAGTAGTAGGTGATCAGCTGATGGCTGACGCCGGCGGACTCCGCGATCCGCACGACCCGGGCCCCGTCGAAACCGTGGGCGGCGAACTCCGCGCCGGCGGCGGCCAGAATGGCCCGCCGGGTGCCCACCGGGTCGCGCTGACGACCGGGATCATCGGGGTGCCTCCGGCGCTGCTGCCTGCCGGACGCCGCTCCCGACTTTCCTGGTGTCGCCTCTTCCCCTGTCACATGGACGACCTTACCGGCGGCCTTGTTGGACGGGCCAACTACCTGCGGCGTCCGTTGTGCCCACCGCCGCGGCAGCACGTGTTTGCCTCCAGTCGAAGGGCACCCGGCTCCACGTTCCGCCGTCAGGCCGAATACTGCGACTCCGCGGGGTCGACGACATCGACCAGATGGAGCGCTGCCCACAGAATGCCCTGCTGTTCCTTGACACTCCGCCCCAGCATCTCTTCAGCACGCCGGATGCGGTACACAACGGTGTTCTTCACCACGTCGAGCCGCGCCGCTGCAGTCGCGGGGCTGCAGTTGCATTCGAGGTAGACGCGCACGGTCTCCCGGAGCAGCGCCTCTCGCGGATGCCCCAGGGCCCCGAGCTCGTCCCGGACGAAGTCTTGCGCCCGCTCCGGGTCCGAGGTGAGCAGTGCCGCGAGCCGGACGTCCTCGAAGAAGACCGTGCGGGCGCGTGAGCGGGAGGCCGAGTACAGCGTGACGCGGGCCGCTGCCTTCGCCTCTTCGTACGTGGCCCGGAAGCCGTCGAGGCCACGCGACGGGCGACCGACCGCGACCAGGGCACCCGGCAGCACCGGGATCGAGCGGACCGCCGCACTCCGCGGGTCGGTGAACCCGCCCCATGCCCATACCTCGCGATCGTCCGACGGGATCACCAGGTGCGCGGTCGCGCCGATGCGCGTCAAGAGCTTGGCAGCCACCCGATCGAGTCCCTCCGACTCCGCGTCGTCGCGCGCGTCGCGTCGCAGGATCAGGCCGACATGGGTCCGGTTCGCGAGCTCGTACCGCAGGGCCTTGGCGGGGTCCAGGTCCGTGTGGTCGCCACGCAGCAGCGTCCTGACCAGCTCCCCACGCGAGCCGTCGATGCTCGTGAGCCACAATTGCTCCTCGGCCGCGTACGCGGCGCTGCATGCGAGCGAGAACGAACTCACGAGGTCGACCAGAAACCGCGACAGGTCGGAGAACCCCTCCGACTGCTGATCGGCCGGCACAAGACGACGGAACTCGCGGACAAGGGCGTCGCTGAAGCGAGCATGGGAAACACGCTGGAACGCGAGTATGCGCTCCAGCGGAATCCGTTGTCTCACCGCTCGGGCGATCTGTCGTGTGGTTTCCGGGGGGACCGTCGTGGGGACCGGCCGGCCGAGGCAAAGAGCCACCAGGGCCTCCATGACGACCGCCTCGGCGGTGGGGCGCAGCTCTTCCGTGGCCTCGGCGCGGCGCAGGGCAAGGACGTCGGGGTCGACAGCGAGCCCCGCGAGCTCGTGACAGAACTCGACGGCCCACGAGGACGCCCCGATTCCGATGCCGGCAACGGTCCGGTTCCAGGTCTCCGGGAGGCAGGTCGGCTCGAGCTCGTCAGGGGGAGCGGTGGGGTGCAGCCGACACACCCAGGACCCGGTGGCGGACATCCGCATCCCCTCTCGCATCGTCGCGAGCGCCCGAGGTGGTCGGGCCTGCCGGCAGGACACTCTCTGCGCGCATCCCGCTGAAGGGGCGGCGCCGGCGGGAAGGGCGGGGACGGTGCTCCGCCCCTCCCTTCGATTCAGCCCATGCTACTGCTCGGCCTCCGGGTACAGCTCGATCGCGGAGTGCAGGATGCGCTCCCACGTGGTGTCGTTCACTTCGAGGATGTTGCCGTCCGGGTCCTTGACGTAGGCGTATTTCGCGGGGTCGCTCGGAGCCCACCCGGCCGGATCGCCGAAGCTCTCCCCGCCGTTCGCCACTGCACGCGCCAACGTGGCCTCGACGTCGTCGACGGCGATGGCGAAGTGCATGAACGACGCCTCCGGCTGCGGCACCCCGATCGTAGGGTGGCGATCGGGGAGGAACTGGAACAGTTCGAGGCCGAAGCCGTCGGGCAGCTCGATGAATCCGATCCGGTAGTCGGTGTCCTTCAGGCCGAAGATGATCTCGGTCATCTGCTTGCCGGTGTGGTACGGGTGGAGGACTTTCTTACCGCCGAATGTCTCGACGTAGAACCTCGTGGAGCGCTCGATGTCCGAGACGCGTACGGCCAGGTGCTGGACACTCGCCATCAGAAGCGCCCTTCTTCGGCCGGCTCGCGCAGGCTCGCTGCCCGATCCGCCAGTGGGTACGAAAAGTCTTCGTCGACCATCGCCACCAACTCTTCCGTCGTTTCGTCGTAGGACTGCGCGTTCATCGAGCAGCCGCTTCTCATGCTCGTTCCGCGCGCGCCGATTTCGCTTGCCTCCCTGGGGCAATCCGCTGCGCCGGATTTGGCGTATCGGGGCAAGCGACGCGCGGGTGCGGGGGGTTTGACTCGATCCACTCCTCATCCCACGGCAACGAGGCCGGGTGAGAAGGAGCGGACGAAGGGAACGACGATGTCGTCGAACGACACAACCGCTGTGATCGGCGATCTCCGGGTACCGGAGCCGGACCTCACCCCGCAGGAGGTCATCGCCCGTGCCGCGGCGATGCGCCCGACTCTTCGCGAGAATCGCGTGAAAGCAGCGGAGGAGGGCAGGTACTCGGCCGAGCTCCACAAGGCGTTCGAGGACGCCGGCTTCTACCGCCTCGTGCAGCCGCGGAAGTACGGCGGGTACGAGTTCGGCCTGGAGACGTACTACCGGACGATGATCGAGATCTCGCGCGGCGACCCCGGCATCGGCTGGTGCCTGACCCTGGGGACCGGTCACACGGTCCCCTTGGTCGCGCACTTCCCGGAGGAGGTGGTGCGGGAGGCCTTCGGCGAGGACGGTGTCTTCATCGCGCCGCACTCCGCCACCCCCCGAGGAGCGCTCGTCCCCACGGAAGGCGGATACCGCCTCACGGGGGAGTGGCCGTACTCGTCCGGTGTCCCGTACTCGACCCACGCGATGGTGAGCACGATCATCCTGGCCGAGGGCAGTGACCCCGTCCCGGCCGTGGCTCTCCTCCCACGCGGCGACTACTCCGTCCGGGACGACTGGGGAGCGCACGCCACGATGGCCCTCGGCGCGAGCGGGTCGAACACGGTCGTCGTGGAGGACGTCGTCATCCCGGCCGAGAACGTGTCTCCCCTGTTCGAGTGGGGATACTCGAACTTCCCCGACGGCACGCACGGCACCCGTTCCACCGGCAACCCCCTGTACCTGGGCCAGATCCAGCCGCTGTATCCGGCCTCGCTCGCGGCTGTCCAGGTCGGAGCGGCGTGGGCGGCACTAGACGCCTACGAAGAGACCATCCTGACCAAGAAGCGCCTGTACCCGCCGCTGGTCGAGCGGTACAAGCACGAAGAGAGCCAGAGGATCTGGGGCCAGGCACGGGCGACGATCGACGCCGCGCAGGCCGTCCTTCTCACAGCGGCACGCGACTACGAGCGGCTGGGCGAGCGTTGGGCGAGCGGTGACCACCCGACCTTCGAGGACTGGGTTGCCCTCGGCAACGTGCTGTACGCGTCGTGTCGGCTGTCCCACGAGGCCACTGAACTGCTGTTCCGCTCGGTGGGCTCCTCGGTGGCGCGGAAGGGGCTGCCGCTGCAGGACTACTTCCTGGTGACGCAGATGTCGAAGGCGCAGATCGCGGAGCACGTGCCCGTCATCACCATGACGACGGCGAGGGCCCACTTCGGGCTGGACCTGAACACCATCTAGGGCCGACGAGCCATTCCGACCTGCCGTCGGGGCACGGCAGTTGGGCTGACCATGCGGTGGAGCCCCTGGCGTGTGCTCACCCGGCAGTCGCGGTGACGCCGCCGCGAGATCGGCTCCCGTCGCCGGTGGCAATCACGTCTACGGCCGCCCCGGCGACCGCAGGAAGCGAACGGCATCGCGCGCCACTGTTCGGCACCCGGTAGCCCCTTGATCCGCGCGGCCTTCCCCCCGGGTCGGCGCCAAGCTGGACAAAGCCCTGATGGGCCGACACCTCACCAGAAAGAGAAAAGCAATGACTCGTACGATCGAGACAGTGGTGGACCGCTACATGACGACCGTCGACCGCGCGGTGCACGAGCCCGAAGCACTGACGCAGCTCGAGGCGGTGTTCGCGCCCAAGGCCACTGTGCAGTTCGGTGAACTCCCTCCGGTGACCGGTCTGGCCGACATCACGGAGTTCTACCGAAACCTCTACTCGGACATGGCCGACAGCAAGCATGTGTGGACCACCACGGTGCTCGACGACGGAACGAACGAGGTCCGCTTCATAGCCGCGTGGCGCGCCGCCGACGGCCGACTCGGATCCCAGAGTGGCATCGAGCGCGTGACCGTCGACGAGGACGGGCTGATCACGGAGCTGCAGGTGCTCATCCCGAAGAACGACGGCGCCTGACCAAGCACGCCGCCGTGGGCAGTTCGGTCACCGAGACTTTGCCGGCGTTGGTCAGGTCGGGGTCGACCGCGTCGCCCTCGGCCTTCGGTCCTGTGTTGAGCGTGCCGTTCTCGGTGTGCGGCACCACCCCGGAGCCGGCCGGGACGGCACGTGCGATGACGGGGGCCAGTTCGTCCACCGGGATCCGTTTCCTCGATCGCCCGCCGCCACTGGAGGTATGCCATGCCCGGAACCGACGAAGCGGCGAAGGCGATAACGGCCGCCGCCGTGGACAGTTTCCGTGACACCCCGGACCCTCGGCTGCGTGAACTGCTCCAAGGGCTCGTGCGCCATCTGCACGGCTACGTCCGTGAGTTGCGCCCCACGATCCAGGAGTGGGAGTACGCGGTGGACTACCTCACCGCCGTCGGGCACAAATGTGATCCCACCCGTCAGGAGTTCATCCTGCTCTCCGACGTGCGTGCTGTGCTCGCCCGGACAGCGGGAGCTCGCCGCGACGGTCGCCGGTCTCATCGGTCCCCGCGCCGTGGACATCCACCCCCACGCCCGTATGCACGTGCCCGCCGAGTCGGCGGCCGAGTCCCAACGACGCGCGAAATTGGTGAACGCGGACGGCTGCGTCGCCGTCGGCGGCGGCTCGGCGATCGGCCTCGGGAAAATCGTCGCCCTCCGCTACGGCCTGCCGGTCATCGCCGTCCCGACGACCTACGCCGGGTCCGAGATGACGCCCGTGTGGGGTGTGACCGAGAACGGCGTCAAGCGCACCGGCCGCGATCCATGCGTCCTGCCGGTCTCCGTGCTGTACGACCCCGCGCTAACCGTGACCCTGCCCCCGGCCGTCTCCGTGACCAGCGGCATGAACGCCGTCGCGCACGCGGTCGAGGCCCTGTACGCCCCGGACGCCTCCCCCATCGTCGACCTGATGGCCGAGGAAGGCGTACGGGCGCTGGCCGTCGCACTCCCGGACCTCGTGGCCGACGGCACCGACCTCGACGCCCGCGCCCAGGCCCAGTACGGCGCCTGGCTGTGCGGCGCCTGCCTCGGGGCCACCACCATGTCCCTGCACCACAAGCTCTGCCACGCCCTCGGCGGCACCCTCGACCTGCCGCACGCCCCCACCCACTCCGTGGTCCTCCCGCACGCCCTCGCCCACAACCAGGGCACGGCGCCCAAGGCGGTGGCCGCGCTAGGCCGCGCCCTGGGCACCCCCGCCGACCCGGCCACCCACCTGTGGGACCTCGCCGGCCGGCTCGGCGCCCCGCGATCCCTGAGGGAGCTCGGCATGGCCGAGAGCGCCATCGACCGGATCGTCCAGGTCACGCTGGCCAACCCCTACGCCAACCCCCGTGAGGTGACCGCGGACGGCCTCGGCCGTCTCCTGCGCGCCGCCTGGTCCGGACAACCCCCGACCGCCTGAGAACACGCCCGCCCCAATGGTGCAGCCGGATCACGTCCGAAGCCGGCATGCGCGAACAAGGCCATCGCGTCCACAGCCGAGACTGTGGCGGACGCCGATGGCGAATTCGCCCGCCAGCACCTTGCCGATGAGCTGGACGTGGAGATGCCGCGGCGGCCGGCCCGCAAACCGCGTCTTCAACAAGTCCACCCGGAACTGCAGCCCGCCGCCCACGAGGGCGATCCGTATCACCCGCGCGAACAGGTCGAGCCCGGCCACACCGAGCCCCACACCATGAAACAAGCTGAGCGGAAGCGGAGATACACCGCGCGTGCTGCACGAGACGTTGCGGGCGTGCCTGCGATCCCAACTGCCGACCGCAGGACGTGACTCGCGCCGTGTTCGTGGCGAAGAAGACCGTCGTCTGTCGCGTCAAGCGCACGGAGGAACCGCTCGGCCGGAGATCAGGCCTCGTCAACTCGAACCGGGCGCCTCGTCGAGCCGCGCGGCCGTCATCGGCCCGGACACAGGTTCTGCCGCGTCGACCCGCAACAAGTCGCTCGTCGAGACGTTGGTTCGTCGGCGCAATCGGCAAAGGGCAATTTGGTGAGATCGGGCAAGAGGGCAGGTCGGACCTTCGGGTTCCATGAATACATCGTTTCGTCGATGTTGACTGGAGACGCCGCCGATGTCCGAACTCACCAATTTCAAGCAGGCGCGAGAGCACGTCGCGCTGATCGACGATCTTTCCCTGGAGCCGGGGCTGTCGCCCGACGATTTCCGCGAGGCGTTCCGGAACCATGCGGGCGGCGTAGCGGTAGTGACCGCTGACGCCGGCCGAGGCCCGGTCGCCCTGACCGCGACATCGGTGATATCGGTGAGCGCAACACCCCCTCTTCTCGTGTTCTCCGCCTCGACCCTCTCTTCGTCGACGTCGACGATCCTGGAGTCGTCGTCCGTGGTCGTACACCTACTGGGGGCCGGACAGGTCGACCTCGCACGTCTTTGCGCGACGAGCGGAGCGGACCGCTTCGCGGACACCACCGCCTGGACCCGGCTGCCGACCGGCGAGCCGCATTTCGTCGCGGCTCCGGTAAGCATCCGGGGCAGGATCGCGGCCACCTGCGCGGCCGGGGCTTCGACGCTCGTGGTCGTCAACGCCACCCACGCGCACCATGCGCCGACGGGCGCCGACGCCCGAAGTGACGCCTCGGGTCCGCTGGTTTACCACAACCGGACCTGGCATCAGCTGAGCGAGCTGTCCCGGTTGGTCCCGGCCGCGCACTAGCGCGATCGCATCTCGGTACACCCCCACCGCGCCAGAGCCCAAGTCAGTCGGATCTCCGCCGAGATCAGGAGCTCCGTCATGACGATCCACGCGGTAACAGACCCACATGTCGCCGCACCCCGCGTCCCGTATCAAAGGAGCAGAGAACTTCCCATGGCCAAGCTGAAGATCATCATCGCGAGCACGCGGCCGGGCCGGATCGGCCGCACCCTCGGTGAGTGGTTCGAGAACCACGCCAAGGAACACGGCGGATTCGACGACATCGAGCTGTTGGACCTGGCGGAGGTCGACCTGCCGTTCATGAACGAGCCGCACCACCCGCGCCTGGGTACGTACACCCACCAGCACACCCGTGACTGGAGCGCCAAGGTCGCGGAGGCGGACGCCTTCGTGTTCGTGATGCCGGAGTACAACTTCGGCTACAACGCCGAGTTGAAGAACGCCATCGACTACCTGCACCGCGAGTGGCAGTACAAGCCGGTCGGCCTGGTCAGCTACGGGGGTGTCTCGGCCGGCACCCGTGCCGCGCAGATGATCAAGCAGGTCCTGACCACCTTGAAGATGACACCGGTCGTCGAGTCGGTGTCGATTCCCTTCGTGCACCAACTCATCGACGAGGAAGAGGGCTTGGTTGCGAACGACGTCATGACCGGATCCGCGACAGCGATGCTTGACGAACTCGTCCGCGTAGAGGCGGCCTTGCGCGCACTGCGCTCGACCACGAAGGCGTGACCTGCGCCAGTCGCGCAGTCACGCAAGGCGTTCTCGCCGGCCTGGCAGCCGCCCGGGGCCCCGCCAACTGGGCAGGCCGCACAGTGAACTCACCGGGCTGGGACTCATCCGCTTCCCTCTCACCGGGTCCCCGGGTCCCCGCTCGCGGTGGCAGGCGCGGCAGCCGTCGCGGCCTGTTGCCGGAAAGCCTGGGCGAGGGCGTCGGCGCCGCGTGCCAGCAGGCCTACGTCCACGCCGACGGCGGTGAACGTGCTCCCGAGATCGATGCACCGTCGCGCGAACGCGGGGTTGGTCGTCAGGACGCCGGCCGGTTTGCCCGCTGATCGCACGCGCCCGATGGCCCCCTCCACCGCCTCGATGACACTCGGTGCGTTGAGGTCTCCGGGGTGACCGAGGCTGGCGGCCAGGTCGCTGGGGCCGATGAAGATCCCGTCCACGCCATCGACGGACGCGATCTGCCCGATCTGCTCCAGGGCGTGCCGTGATTCCACCTGGATGAGCACGCACAGTTCGGTGTGTGCCAGTTCGGCGTAGTCGTTGACCCGACCGAAGCGGGTGGCTCTGGTCAATGCCGACACGCCGCGGACGCCGGTGGGGGCGTAACGGGTCGCGGCGACGGCGTCGCGCGCTTCTTCGGCCGACTCGACCTGCGGAATCAGCAGCGACTGCGCGCCGACATCCAGGAGCCGCTTGATCACGACGGGATCGTTGACCGGGGGACGCACCACGGGCGAGCAGGGGTAGGGGGCGACGGCCTGGAGTTGTGAGAGCACCGTCGCGACATCGGCGTGCGAGTGTTCGGTGTCGAGAAGCAGCCAGTCGAAGCCGGCGCCGGCGACGATCTCGGCCGGGTACGGGTCTGCCAGCGAGCACCACATGCCGATCATCTGCTGGCCTCGGGCAAGCGCCGCCTTGAACGCGTTCGGCGGCAGGGGCCACTGGCCCGGTGCGGGCCGCGATGCGCCGACCGACGGGTTGTGCACGGTCACCGGAACGACACCCCGATCGAGCCCAGCGGGCCGAAGTCGGCGTGGATGACGGTGTTCGGTTCGACCGAGACGGGCCGGGTGAACGAGCCCGACAGCAGCAGCTGACCCGCTTCAAGATGCCGGCCGACCGCGGCGAGCTTGTTGCCGAGCCAGGCGATGCCTGCCGCCGGGTGTCCCATGACGGCGGCCGAGACCCCGGACTCCTCGATCACCCCGTTCTTCGCCAACGTCGCAGCCACCCACCGGACATCGACGTCCATCGGGCGCACGACCCGCCCACCGACGACCATCGCCGCGGCGGCGGCGTTGTCCGCGATGGTGTCGGTGATCGAGCGCGGCACCTCGGTGCGGTAATCGATTATCTCCAGCGCGGGGACGATGTACTCCGTCGCCCGCAGGACGTCGTGAACGCGCAGGTTCGGCCCATACAGATCCGCGCCGAGCACGAACGCGAGCTCGACCTCCAGCCTGGGCTTCGTGTACCGGCTCGCGTCGAGGCAGGCGCCGTCGCCCACGACCATGTCGTCGGTGAGGAAGCCGTAGTCGGGTTCTGTCATCTGCGAGGCCATCTGCATGGCACGAGACGTCAGTCCGATCTTGTGCCCGACGAGCCGAGCTCCGGCCGCCACACGCTCGGCGGCCCAGAGTTGCTGAATGGCATAGGCGTCGACGATCTCGAGATCGGGATAGGTCAGGCTGAGCTGGGTGATCGGCTGACGATCACGGTCGGCCTGCATGAGGGCAGCCGCGGCTGCGCGACGTTCTGCTTCGGTGATCACCGGTTTCCTCCCGCGGGTGCGAAGTGTCCTCGTGCGGCGTTCGGGTGGAACAGGGCATGCACCGGCCCCGGTGACGGCGCGGTCACGTCACGCGCTGTCCGGCTCGGTGTCGCGCTTGGCCGACACGGGCGGCGTCGGCAGCCAGGCCTCACCCGGCTCGACGACGAAGGTGAACTCGAGGCTGTACCAGGCTTCGGTCACGTCCGGATCCGGTGCCGGCTCGTTCTCGTGGCGCGTATAGATGCCGACGAGATTCTGTACGACGCCGAACTGCGCGTCGGTCTCCAGGATGGGGTCGTCGTGGCTGTAGAGCTGGGAGGCGATCGTCTTGTAGCCCGGTTTGTGGATCAGCGCGTGGAGGTGGGCCGGCCGGAAGGGATGGCGGTTGAGCGCGGTCAGGAGATCGCCCACGGGCCCGTCCATCGGTATCGGGTAACCGGAAGGCCTGATGCTGCGGAAGGCGAACACACCTTCCTCGTCGCTGAAGAACTTGCCGCGCAGATTCCACTCGGCCTGCTCGGGGTCCTGGTTCTCGTACAAGCCGGCTGGTGATGCGTGCCAGATGTCGACTTCCGCGCCGGCGACCGCGTTTCCCTCGGTGCCGACGATCCGGCCAGTGAAGAACAGCGGTGGTCCCTCGGTCGGCGAGCGGACGATCGACTCGCCGTTGTTCATGGTCGGGCTGCCCTGGCGCCAGAACGGGCCGAGCAGGTTCGCAGAGGTCGGACTGTCCTCGGTGCCGTTGTTCATCAGGGAAACCAGCGTCGACAGACCCAACGAACCCGCCATCAGCCTGACTTCGTTGTGGCTGGGCGTGGTGAGCCGGCCGAGCCTGGTCACGATGTTGATGGCGGTGTCGAACTCCTTTTCGGTCAACCGTACTTCGCGAGCGAAGCCGTGCAGATGGCGTACCAGCGCCTGGGTGATCTCCTTGACCCGCGGGTCTCCGGCCCGCTCTGTCTCGGCAAGCACCGCCGCGGTGAGCTGGCTTTCGTCCAGGATGATCACGTCGGCGTCCCCTCGTCACGGTCGGCTGCCGACCCGCGGCAAGCAGTCACACGAGTATCCGGAGGCCGGTCTGCTCCTACAACGCCCCTGTTCATCCAGTGAACATCGAGGCGCCGCGACCTGGATGAAGCACCAGACCCAGCAGTGCGCCACCGAAGGGGGAGAAGCCAGAACTACTCGCGACGACAGAGGGAAGCACCGCCTGGGCAGCACCGAGTAACTGATCATTTCAGAATCAAATATGTTGTGGGGCTTGGCGGTTGGGAGTCGTGTCGGCAGGATCTTTAGGTGCCTGCTGATCTTGCGCCCTGATGATTTGTGAGACGTGTGGCGCCGCTGTCGCCGGCTCGTGTGCCCAGGCGGCACCGGTGACGCGGGCGTCCGGCAAGAGCATGTCGTGAGGTGTCTTCCTCATCCTCGGATGCGTACTCATCTGCTGGCGGCGACTGTGCGCTCTGATGCCCGATGCCGTCGGCTAGTTAGCCGCCGCTAGCCGGTTGAGAACTTCCTTGGCGGTGAAGCTCCAGCCGACCAGGCGCGGCCCGCTCCAGTTGATGCCGATCACGAGTCCATCTCGGCCGGCATCGGGCAGTACGCGATTGCACCAGGTGTCCAAGGGCATGGACTCAACGCGGAGCTCATGCCCCCAGATCTTCGCTGCCCTCTGGGTGCGGAGCGAGGTCGACCAGAAGGGGAGACTTCGCCTGCCGTCCGAGGAGAGGTGAGTCGGACTTCCGTCGCCATCCCGGACAAGCCAGACTACTTTGCCTTGGTGGACATTTCGGAAGAATGCCGCTGCTTGCGAACCGTTCCGACTCATGGCCACCGAGCCTGCCGTTCCCGAACACCCATTTCGTCAGGAGTTCTTAGAGGACGTCCCGTTTGATTGGGGGATAGTTCATGGATTGTGCCAGGTTATGGGCGTTTCGCCGGTTGCTCGTCTCGCGAGGTTCGAGATCATCGCGAGACGGATCATGCTCTCGGAGTGCGCGGGTTTGGCCTCGTAGTCGCGAGCGAGGCGCCGGTGCATCATGATCCAACCGAAACTTCTCTCTACCACCCAGCGTCGCGGTACCACTGAGAAGCCCTTGACCTGGGTGTTTCGCGGGACGACGTCGACGTCGATGCCGAGGGTGGCGCCGTGTTCGATGGCCTGGGTCTTGTAGCCGGTATCGACCCACGCCTTGGATATCGTGGGGTGGTCGGCGGCGATCTGACTGAGCAGCTGCTTGCCGGCCTCGTTGTCGGAGACGCTGGCCGCGGTCACCATGACCAGCAGTAATAAGCCGAGGGTGTCGACGACGATGCTGCGCTTACGGGCGTTATCTTGAGCCCGCCGATCTCGCAGGTTCCTGACCTGGTGTGTTGTGTGGAGGACAGTGTCCTCGACGGTCTCGTCAGCAGGGTCCGATGACGGCGGAAGACTTCTTTCTCGGCGTGTCGTCGTGGCGGCCCGGCAGGTCGGCGGTGCGTCGTTCCCCGAGCGCGAGGGCGAGGGCCTCGCGCAACTCCCGGTTCTCGGACTCCAGTTATCGGTTGCGCTCGGTGGCAGCCTCCAACCGCCGTAGAAGGGAGGCGTCGGAGGCTCGTTGCCGGTCGGGAACCGGCCGGGCCGCGGGGATCGACTGGCGGCGAGCGCGAAGTCGCTCGATCTCGGTTCTCAGGTCCGGCTGGTTGTAGAGCCAGGACCGGGAGACGCCCGCTTCGCGGGCGACGGTCCCGAAGGTGATCGCGGTGCCGGTGGCATCCATCCGCCGCAGGGCGGCGACCGCGCGTCGGCGGGTTGCCGTGGCTCTCCGGCGGGCCGCGGCGACGATCAGGTGGGAGTTGTCACGTCTGGCAAGGAGTGGACCGACGACGGTGAGGTGCACGAGGTGCACTCGCTCAAGCGTCGCGCGGCAAGCGCGACGCGGCCTGTTCCCATCCCACCGCAATTCGTACGCATGCTGCGTGCCCATGTGAAACGGTACGACGTGGCACCCGACGGCCGACTCTTCCGGAACCAGGCTGGCAACTACGTGGACGCTGCCGCATACGGCATCACGTGGGCGCGGGCCCGGGAGTACGCCCTGACTCGTACCGAGCGCACTTCTCACCTGGCCAAGCGACCTTACGATCTCCGGCACGCCGGGATCTCGTTCTGGCTCTACTCCGGCGTGGACCCGGCCGAATGCGCCCGCCGCGCAGGCCAGAGCATCGAGGTTCTCTTCCGCCACTATGCCAAGTTCCTCGACGGTCTTCGAGAGCAGGCGAACCGCCTCATCGAGCAGTCCATGAACGAGTGGCAGCGCGTCAGCCAAGGTGACGCAGCAGAGGACTGAACCGGGGCTTCGGTCCGCGACTGGTCCGGAAGCACTGGTCAGGACGGGTACAGCTGTGGGAGGAATTGGGAGTTAGCACGCAAGCCGGGCTCGGTCGAGAGCGGGCTGTGAGAGAGGCGCCTGACGGGTGAAAGCCCAGGTCAGGCGCCTCTTTTCGTATGCCTAGAAGAAGCCTAGCTTCTTCGGCGAGTACGACACCAGCAGATTCTTGGTCTGCTGGTAGTGCTCCAGCATCATCTTGTGGTTCTCACGGCCGATGCCGGACTGCTTGTAGCCGCCGAACGCCGCGTGTGCGGGGTACGCGTGGTAGCAGTTGGTCCACACCCGGCCCGCCTGGATCGCCCGGCCCGCGCGGTACGCCGTGTTGATGTCCCGGGTCCACACACCGGCGCCGAGACCGTACAGCGTGTCGTTCGCGACCTTGATCGCGTCGTCGAAGTCGTCGAACGAGGTCACCGAGACCACCGGTCCGAAGATCTCCTCCTGGAAGATCCGCATCCGGTTGTCGCCCTCGAAGATCGTCGGCTGGACGTAGTAGCCGCCCTTCAACTCGCCGTCGTAGTCGAGTCGTTCGCCGCCCGTGAGGATCTTCGCGCCCTCCTGCCGGCCGATGTCCAGGTAGGAGAGGATCTTCTCCAGCTGGTCGTTGGAGGCCTGGGCGCCGATCATCGTGTCGGTGTCGAGCGGGTGCCCCGGCTTGATCAACTCCGTGCGGGCGACAGCCGCCTGGAGGAAGTCGGAGTAGTGGCCGCGCTGGACGAGCGCCCGGGACGGGCAGGTGCACACCTCGCCCTGGTTGAGCGCGAACATCGTGAAGCCCTCGAGCGCCTTGTCGAGGAAGTCGTCGTTCGCCGACGACACGTCGTCGAAGAAGATGTTCGGCGACTTGCCGCCGAGCTCCAGCGTGACCGGCTTGATGTTCTCGGAGGCGTACTGCATGATCAGCCGCCCTGTCGTGGTCTCGCCGGTGAAGGCGACCTTCGCCACGCGCGGGCTGGACGCCAGCGGCTTGCCCGCCTCGACGCCGAAGCCGTTGACGATGTTCACCACCCCCGGCGGCAGCAGGTCCGCGATCAGGCTCATCCAGTAGTGGATGGACGCCGGGGTCTGCTCGGCGGGCTTGATGACGACCGCGTTGCCCGCCGCGAGCGCCGGGGCCAGCTTCCACGTCGCCATCAGGATGGGGAAGTTCCACGGGATGATCTGCGCCACGACCCCGAGCGGTTCGTGGAAGTGGTACGCCACCGTGTCGTCGTCGACCTCGCCCAGCGAACCCTCCTGAGCCCGGATCGCCCCCGCGAAGTAGCGGAAGTGGTCGATGGCGAGCGGGATGTCGGCCGCGAGGGTCTCGCGGATCGGCTTGCCGTTCTCCCAGCTCTCCGCGACCGCGAGGGGCTCCAGGTGCGCCTCCATCCGGTCGGCGATCTTGAGCAGGATGTCGGACCGCTCGGTCACCGAGGTGCGCCCCCAGCCCGGCGCGGCGGCGTGCGCCGCGTCCAGCGCCCGTTCCACGTCCTCCGCGGTGCCGCGCGCGATCTCCGTGAACGGCTGCCCGTTCACCGGTGACGGGTTCTCGAAGTACTGCCCGCGAGCCGGCGGCACGTACTCGCCGCCGATGAAGTGGTCGTAGCGCGCCTGATAGGAGACGATCGCGCCCTCGGTGCCGGGTGCCGTGTAACGGGTCATGCTGGTGTGCCTCCCGGAGCAGCGCTGCCCGCCGTTGGGCAGCTCTCGGCGCGAGGCTAGGGAGCGGGACGTTGCATGTACGTTGCGGTGCCTCCCGTGAGGTACGTCAGCCGAGTCACGTCAGCGGCCCGTGCCGCGGGACCAAGGACCCGGTGCCGCCAACTCCGACTCCAGGGCCGCGAGTCGGGAGCGCACCGGTGCCGTCGGACGTATCGCCGCGAGCGCCCGCCATACGTCGAGGTCGTCCTCGCCCCACGGCGCGTGCGCCCAGTCGGCCAGCAGGTCGGGGTCGCGGCGGGCGATGAGCGCCGTACGGAGCCCGTCCGCGAGGCGGGCCCTGAGCCGGACCACCGCCGGGGCCTGCGAACCCGGGAGCAGCGGACCCGTGTACGCCGTCGCGGCTCCCGTGACCGCGCCTCCTTCCAGCCGCCGTTCGACGATCGCCACATCGGACTCGACCGGCAGCGTGAGCCGGTAGGGGCGCGAGGCGAGCAGCCCCGGTCCCAACAGCCTGCGTAGGCGGGCCAGTTCGGCCCGCAGTGTCACCGGCGGCACCGACTCGTCCTCGTACAGCGCGCACAGCAGCTCGTCGCCGGTCAGCCCCTCGGGATGCCGGGCCAGCAGAACCAGGATCTCGCTGTGCCGACGGCTCAGTCTCATCTTGCGTCCGTCGACGCACAGTTGGGCCTCGTCCCGGCCGAGCGCCGTCAGCTCGGGTCCGTCCACCGATGTCTGCTCCGGGGCGAGCAGCGCCAACTGGGACTCGGCGGCGCGCGCCACCGCCTGTACGAAACCCAGGCTGTGCGGATGGGCAAGACCGTTCCCGCCGGTGATGTCCACGGCACCGAGCACCCGCCCGGTGCGCGGATCGTGCACCGGAGCCGCCGCACACGTCCACGGCTGCACCCGCCGGATGAAGTGCTCGGCCGCGAACACCTGCACCGGCCGGTCCACGGCGACGGCCGTACCCGGCGCGTTCGTCCCGACCGCGCTCTCCGCCCAGCGCGCACCCGGCACGAAGTTCATCCGGCCGGCCTTCCGCCGGGTCGCCGGATGCCCCTCGACCCACAACAGCCTGCCCTGCGCGTCGCACACCGCGAGCAGATGCTCGCCGTCGGCGGCGAACGTGCCCATCAACTCCCGGATCAGCGGCATCACCCGCGCCAGCGGATGCTGTGCGCGATAGACGCCCAGGTCGCCGTCCGTGAGCTCCACGTTGGCCGTGCCCTCGGGACCGACACCGGCACGTGCCGAACGCCGCCAGGAGTCCGCCACCACCGAGCGCACCGGCTGCGGCACCGTGCCCGCCACGGCGAACGTCTCGTGCGCCCGGCGCAGCACCCGCACCCGCTCGGCAGGGTCGGCCCCCGCCTCAAGGGCCACCCATGGATCGGTCAACTCGGCCTCCCAGGAAGGCGATACGGCGTCGCGAGTACCGCGATACAGCGGTGACACGCCCGCGATACGGCGGGGAAACGCCTGCGGACATCGTCACTCCGGGGAAGGGTACGGACAACCGTTTCGACCGGGCCGGTCCGAACGCGGCACATCCCGGTCGGATCAGGCGGGGAGCAGCCCCGGATCGGACTCCGGCCCGGTTCGGATCAGGCCGAAGTGACCAGCCTCCTCGGGCCGAACCGACCAGCCTCATCAGGCGAAGCGACCAGCCTTGTCAGACCGAGGTGACCAGCCTTATATAGCGGGTCCAGTCCCAGTTCGGCCCCGGATCGGTGTGGTCGGTGCCCGGCACCTCGTAGTGCCCGATGATGTGGGACCGGTCCTTGGGGAGCCCGTACTTCGCGCAGATCGCCGCCGTGAGACTGGCCGACTGCTCGTAGAGCGCGTCGGTGAAGTACGCGGGCTGATCCACCCAGCCCTCGTGCTCGATACCGATGCTGCGGGTGTTGTAGTCCCAATTGCCCGCGTGCCAGGCGATGTTGGCCTCCCGGACGCACTGCGCCACATGCCCGTCGGCCGACCGCACCAGGTAGTGCGCGGACACCTTCTTCTTCGGATTCTGGAAGATGGACAGCGTCGAGGAGTACGTCTCCTGGGTGACGTGGATGACCACGTAGTCGACGGGATAGCTGCCGGGGCGACTGGACGCCGTGTAGTTGGACGAGGTCGCCGGCTGCCACTCGGCCGACGGATAGTCGACGGCCTGCGGCTGCGCGTCGGCCTGTGGGGCGGGGAGTAACGCGTAGGGGACGGCGGCGAGGGCGGCGCCCTTCAGGAGCCATCGCCTGCTCGGGAGCGGTGTTGCCCGTTCCATGGTCGGGTTGCCTTTCCGTTCAGTGCCGGAGGGCCGCAGCGGTCTCACGCAACCGCGCGTGCAGCCCTCGGTGAGTCTCGCGCGCGGGCAGCCACTCTTTGCGGATCTTGGCCACGCAGGTGTAGTTGGTGTCGCACACGTTGGCCAACGGCGATTCGACCGCCTGGGTGGCGAATTGATAGGCGTCCAGTTCACTGAACCCGTAGTCCCGCACCAGCCACCGCACCAGGTCGAGCTGGGAGATGCGGAACGCGTCCTCCAACGGGCGTGCCGAACCCGTCGAGATGATGTGCGTGTCCGACTCGATGCGCGGCCAGGGAGTCGCGACGCCCTTGAGCAGCTCGACGATCACCACGGTGTTCATCGCGCACTCGACCGCGACACCACAGGTCTCGCCCTCGCCCTGCCGGGCGTGCCCGTCACCGAGGCTGAGGAGCGCGCCCTCGACGTTGACCCCGAGATAGCAGGTGACTCCGGCCCGCATCTCGGGGGTGTCCATGTTCCCGCCGTGCGCGTCGGGCACCAGCGCCGACCGCACCTCCAAGTTGGCCGGGGCCACGCCCACCGTGCCGTGCATCGGGTCCATGGGCAGCTCGATCTCGATGTCGCTGTCCCGCGCGCGGAACAACGCCGTACGGCGGGCGCGGTCCAACTGCCAGATCCAGACGGTCTCCGGAAGCGGCGGCTGCAGTGTCGCCGTGGTGTGCGTCGACGTGAGCGCGCCGAAGAGGGGGACCGTGGTCGAGGCGGCCCAGTCGCGGGCCGGTTCGATCGACACGAAGTGCACGGCGACCGTGTCGCCCGGCTCCGCGCCCTCCACATGGAAGGGGCCGGTCTGCGGGTTGAGGAACGGGAACTCGCACACCTCGGACACCAGGTCCTTCTCGGACCGCACCCGCCCGGCGAAGCAGTCCTCCGTGTACAGGTCGAGGACAGTGCCGGGCGCGATGCGCGCCACGGGCGGCGCACCGCCGAACGTCCAGGCGTACTCGCCCGGTTCGGGCCGCACCGTCAGGATCCGGGGGTCGTTCATGGCTGTACTGCTCCGTTCTGAGGAGGACCACTGGGGGCGGGGTCGTCGAGGTGGACACGGGCGGTCTCGGCTATTCGCTCGGGGTGGCGCCGTAGCAGAACCAGCAGCACTACGGTCCCTGCCGCCATCCAGACGCCGACGACCGGTCCGGCGTACGAGACGGGAGCGGTCAGCTCGGTGACGAAGTCGAAGACCGGGAGACCTGCCGCGGTGAGCAGGGCCGGGACGAATGCCACGATCCCGAGGAGGGGCACCAGCAGGTGCCGTACCGGTTTGAGCAACTCGGGTCTGCGGCGCAGGAAGTAGCCCGCACAGGCCAGGTTCACGACGATGTAGACGGCGATGACGACCGTGACGATCACCGTGGCCAGCAGGAGGAACGCGGTCACCGGGTCGTAGCCGAGGCCGAGGCCCAGTACGGCGCCCACCGCGACGACCGTCTGCACGGCGATGCCGGCGACGGGGGAGCGGTGGCGGGGGTGCAGCGTGGCCAGGACGCGGGGGAGTACCCGGATGCGGGCCAGGGCGAAGGCGGTGCGGGTCGAGACGGTGGCGCACGCGTTGGCGTTGGCGATCGTCGAGTTGACCACGGCCAGGAACACCAGCACCCAGAACAGGCCGAACGACGCGCGTGCCACCCCCTCCCAGGACGCCGCGCCGGAGGCACCGAATCCGGCGAAGCGGTCCGGGCCGTAGTACACCGTCATGGCGTAGGTCGTCAGCACGTAGAAGAGGCCGATACCCAGGGCCGCGCCGAGCACCGCGCGGTGCATTGTCCGGCGCGGGTCCCGGGTCTCCTCGGCGAGCGGTGCCGCGGCCTCGAATCCGGCGAACGCGAGCACGGTGTAGACCGAGCCGGCGAAGACCCCGCCGAGGCCCGAGTAGTCCTTCGCGGTGTGCGAAGTGCCGAAGACGGACAGGGTGTTGGCGCTGCCGGCCTTGCCGATCAGCCATACGGCGAACACCAGGAAGACGAGGATCTCGAAGACGCCCAGGACCGTGCCGAAGCGGGCGGAGGCGCGCGCTCCGAACCAGCCCGCCGCCGCGATGATCGCCGCGCCCGCGAGCGCCCACGGCCACCACAGGTTCTCCGGATAAGAGGACCACTCCTGGTGCAGGGTGCCCGCCGTGGTGAAGCCGAGCTGGAGGAGCAGCAGCGGTGGGACCAGTGCCTCCACGAAGACATAGCCCCAGCCGACCAGGAAGCCGACGGCCGGATGCAGCCCCTGCGCCGCGTACGTCGCCACCGAACCGGCGGCGGGCAACTCCCGGGCCAGCTCCGCCACGCAGGACGCGGTGAACAGACAGGCCACCAGCGCGATCAGTACCGACAGCGGCAGACTGCCGCCCGCGAAGGCCGCGCCCGACGGGATCGACGCGGCGACCGCGGCGGCCGGCGCCATCGCCGTGACGCTCTGGAAGAGAACCTCGCGCAGGCCGACGGCGTCCCGCCGCAGCCCCTGAACTGTCTCCGCCGACACGTGAATCCCCCCTCGTCCACCTGTCCATCCGTGCACGCCCGCCGTCGTCACGTCACGACGGCTGCGCCTCGCGTGAATCACGGTACGGCGCTTGCGGGTTGGGCAGTAGGGCGTGGCGTGGTTCCGTGGACGACGGAGGATCTGTGGAAAACCCGGCCACCCGAACGAGCGAAGGCCGAGTGAAGTCGGTTGTGTTTCAGGCCTGTTCGGCCACGATGTCCACAGTCCGTCCGGTCGCGGTCGCCCCGGCCCGTTCGGCCACGGCCGCCGGGTCGTCGAGCACGGCCCGCACCACCGAGTGCGCGGCCCCGAGCAGCGGACCCTCGGGCCCCAGCAGCGACACCGACACCGGGCAGGGCGGCCCCGCGGTGCGCCGCGCCAATTCGGCCTCCAGCGACGGCAGAAGCCAGGGCGCGAGCCCGGACAACGCGCCGCCCAGCACCACCAGTTGAGGATCGAGCAGATTGACCGCGCCGGTCAGCGCGATGCCGAGCGCCGTACCCGCGTCGTGCAGGGCACGCCGTACCGCCTCGTCGCCGTCGGCGGCGCGGTTGGCCAGCAGACCGACCCGGTCCGTGCCGGGCTCGAGGCCGGCGGCGCGCAGCACCGCCTCCTCGCCCGCGTACTGCTCGAGACATCCGCGCCCGCCGCACGCGCACTCCGGTCCGTCCGGACGGACCGGCACATGCCCCAACTCGCCCGCGAATCCCCGGGTTCCGCGCAGCAGTCCGCCGTCCACCACGACCGCCGCGCCGATACCGATCTCGGCCGACACATGCAGGAAGTCACGCGGGGTGGTCTCGCCCAGCCAGAGTTCGGCGAGCCCGCCGAAGTTGGCCTCGTTGTCCACCGTGGGCGGGAGTTCGGCGGGCAGCAGGGCGCCGAGATCCGTGTCGTGCCAGTCGAGGTTCGGGGCGCGGACGACCGTACGGCCGTCGCGGGCCACCAGACCGGGTACGGCGACCGCGAGCCCGGCCGGCCACAGGCCCTCCGCGTCCGCCTCGGCGACGACCTGCCGTACCAGCGCGGTGAGTTCGGCGAGCACCGGCTCGGGGGAACGGCCGCGGTTCACACCGTGCCGCACCGCCCGGGCCCGTATCTCGCCGCGAAGGTCGACCGCGCAGACGGCGAGATGGTCGACCCCGACCTCCGCGCCGATCCCGGCCGGACCGCGCCCGCTGACGGCCAGCGCCGATCCGGGGCGGCCCACCCGGCCGGGCCGCTCGGGGCCCAGCTCTTCGAGGAGCCCCGACCGGATCAGCTCGTCCACCAGCGTCGACACCGCCGCACGGGTCAGCCCGATGCGCGAGGCGACGGCCGCGCGCGAGAGCGGACCCTCGGCGCTCACCGTGTGCATCACCCGGGCGAGATTGCGGCGGCGCATGCCCTGCTGGGTGTCGGGCAGGGCACGCCCGGGCCCGGCGGGGTGCGCCTCGTGCAGCGGTGCGGTCATGCCTCCCTCAGTCCTTGATCGGTGTGCGTCAACGGCCGCTCGGGTCGCGTTCGAGCAGCGGAGCCGCGTCGGAGAGTACCCCGGAGATCCTGGCGAACGTCGCCTCGTCCCGCTCCACGGCGTCCAGCACCGGCCCGGCGGCCGTGTTCCAGCGCCGGGCCACCGCGGCCGGATCCTCGCCGGTCAGCAGGCCCGCGGCCTGCGCGGCGGCGCCGAGCGCGACCAGTTCCTTCGCCTCGGGCACCTGGACGGGACGCCCCGACAGCCGCCGTACGGTCTCCTGCCAGGCCGTGCCCCGCGCGCCCCCGCCGATCAGCAGCAGCGGCGTGGTGCGGTCCGCGTCCTCGTCGAGGACCAGGTCGAGCGCGCCCAGCAGCGCGTGCACGGCACCGTCGTAGGCGGCCTGGAGGAGCTGGCCGCCGGTGGTGTCGTGGCGCAGGCCGTGCAGGAGGCCTGAGGCGTTGGGGAGGTTCGGGGTGCGCTCGCCGTCCAGGTAGGGGAGCAGCGTGACCGACGTGCCGGGTTCCACGGCCTCCCGGTCCAGGCCGAGCAGGGCCGCGATCCGGTCGACGGCGAGGGTGCAGTTCAGGGTGCAGGCCAGGGGCAGCCAGTCGCCGTGCGCGTCGGCGAAGCCCGCGACCGTGCCGGACGGGTCGGCGGGGCGGTGCTTCGACACCGCGTACACCGTGCCCGAGGTGCCGAGGCTGAGCACGGGCGCGCCGGGGCGCAGGCCGAGACCCAGTGCGGCGGCCGCGTTGTCGCCGGTTCCGGGGGCGACGAGGGTGCCCTTGGAGAACGGCAGGTCGTGGCAGTCGCGCACCGTGCCGGCGACCTCGCCCGGTCGCACCACCCGGGGCAGCAGCGCCGGGTCGAGCCCGACATGCCGGAGGATCTCCTCGTCGTACGACTCGGTCCCCGAGGCCCACCAGCCCGTGCCGGAGGCGTCGCCGCGGTCGGTGGTGCCCTGTCCGGTGAGCCGTTCGGTGAGGTAGTCGTGGGGGAGGCGTACGGCCGTGGTGGCGCGCACGGCCTCCGGTTCGTGCTCGGCGAGCCAGGCCCACTTCGTGACCGTGAAGGAGGCACCCGGCACGCTGCCGGTGCGCTCCGCCCAGGCCTTAGGACCGCCCAGTTCCTCGATGAGGCGGCGGGCCTGCGGCGCCGACCGTACGTCGTTCCACAGCATGGCCGGCCGTACCGGCTCGCCCTGGGCGTCCAGGGTGACCAGGCCGTGCTGCTGGCCGCCGATCGACACGGCCGCCGCTTCGTGGGCCGCGTCCCCGCACTGGCGCAGAGCCTCGCACAGGGCGTCCCACCACTGCCGGGGGTCGCTCTCCCGGCCGGCCCCCGAGGAGACGGTGTGCGGCGCCTGGCCACTCGCGACGATCTGTCCGGTGGACACGTCGACGACCAGTGCCTTGGTGGACTGGGTGGACGAATCCACACCGACGACGAGCGGACCCTCGGCTGCTGACATCGGGTTTCTCCCTTGTGTGCGGCATGTGTCTCCGCCCGGAGACACATTGTCCCTTCCCAGAGACGCTCCGGCATACTAATTTGTAAACCGCCATGACGAAATAGTCGGAGCGAAGCAACAAGGAGCCGCGTCATGAACTACCAGCCCACCCCCGAGGACAGGTTCACCTTCGGCCTGTGGACCGTCGGCTGGCAGGGAAGGGACCCGTTCGGCGACGCCACCCGCCGTGCCCTCGACCCGGTCGAGACGGTGCAGCGCCTGTCCGAGCTGGGCGCCCACGGTGTGACCTTCCACGACGACGACCTGATCCCCTTCGGGTCCTCGGACGCTGAGCGCGAGGCGCACATCAAGCGCTTCCGCGAGGCCCTCGACGCGACCGGCATGAAGGTGCCGATGGCGACCACCAACCTCTTCACGCACCCCGTCTTCAAGGACGGCGCGTTCACCGCGAACGACCGCGACGTACGCCGCTACGCCCTGCGCAAGACGATCCGCAACATCGACCTCGCGGTCGAACTCGGAGCCGAGACCTACGTCGCCTGGGGCGGCCGTGAGGGTGCCGAGTCCGGCGCCGCCAAGGACGTACGCGTCGCGCTCGACCGCATGAAGGAGGCCTTCGACCTCCTCGGCGAGTACGTCACCGACCAGGGCTACAACCTGAAGTTCGCCATCGAGCCCAAGCCGAACGAGCCCCGCGGCGACATCCTGCTCCCCACCGTCGGCCACGCCCTGGCGTTCATCGAGCGCCTGGAGCGCCCCGAGCTCTACGGCGTCAACCCCGAGGTCGGCCACGAGCAGATGGCCGGGCTCAACTTCCCGCACGGCATCGCCCAGGCCCTGTGGGCGGGCAAGCTCTTCCACATCGACCTCAACGGCCAGTCCGGCATCAAGTACGACCAGGACCTGCGCTTCGGCAACGGCGACCTGCGTGCCGCCTTCTGGCTGGTCGACCTCCTGGAGAGCGCCGGTTACGCCGGCCCGAAGCACTTCGACTTCAAGCCGCCGCGTACCGAGGACCTCGACGGCGTGTGGGCGTCCGCGGCCGGCTGCATGCGCAACTACCTGATCCTGAAGGAGCGTTCGGCCGCCTTCCGCGCCGACCCGGTGGTCCAGGAGGCGTTGCGCGCCTCGCGTCTGGACGAACTGGCGCAGCAGACCGCGGCGGACGGCCTCAAGGCGCTGCTCGCGGACCGCTCGGCGTTCGAGGACTTCGACGTGGAGGCCGCCGCCCAGCGCGGGATGGCCTTCGAGCAGCTCGACCAGCTCGCCATGGACCACCTCCTGGGAGCACGCGGCTGACGGCACGCACGCGTGCGTCACTCGAAGCCCGGGTTGTGACCGACCCCCGCGCGGAATGCTCCGGAATCATGTGATCCATGGCATGAGTCCGTATCAACCACCGCGCGGGGGTCGCGTCATGACCTCTGCGCGGCGACTCTTGTCGGTATGGCCATGCCGCCCGTACCGCCTCGACCGCCCGGGCCACCGGACGCCACCCCGCCTCAAGGAGGCGGCTTCGGACCACCTCCCGGAGACTTCGGGCACGGATCAGGAGGGGGCTACGGAGACTATGAACCGCAGCCCCGTAGGCGCCCGCGACCGCTGTACATCCTGCTCACCGTGATCGTGGCGGCCGGAGCCGTCGTCGCCGTCGCGCTGATGGTCCTCGGGGGACACGACTCACCGGACAAGAAGCAGCCGGCGGAGAGCAGTTCGAGCAAGAGCCCGCCCCTGACCCTCCCCACGAAACTCCCCACCAGCCTGCCGACCAAGTTTCCGACGGCGCTTCCGTCGAAACTCCCCTCGGAACTGCCGAGCGAGATCCCGAGCGACATCCAGTCGCTGCTGCCGTCCCTGCTCGGCTAGTTCCCTCAGAAGGCGACGCTTCCTAGATGCCATGGGGGAGCTTCAGGTACACCAGGGTCGTCTCGATACCGCTGTCGACGAGTCGCCCCTGCGCGTCGAACGCGCCCGCGCCGTCCGTCATCCCGAAGTCGTTGTCGTTGATCAGGGCGAGCGTGTCGTGGTCCACGCGCGCGATGCCCTCGATCTTCAGCGGCACCCCGGAAACGGTCCCTAGGTCCACGACCAGCTTCTTGGCCAGCACCGGGACACCCGCGGCGGCGGGGTCGTCGAGCTGCTCCAGCGACGGGGACGTCGTGTCGTCGTCGTAGCGCCCGCCCAGGATGTTCGACTTCCGCTCCAGCCTCACCAGTTGGAGCCGGGCCGCCTTGTCGGTGCGCTCCTCGACCAGGAGCCGGTCGCCGCCCACGGCGACCACCGAGGAGATCTTGAGCTCGGAGGTGTCGTCCTCGCTGGGGTCGACCACGTTCACCGGGTCGAAGCGGTACGCGTATTCCGCCGTGACCGCCTTCTTCTTCGTGGAGAAGCGCAGCAGCCGGGTGTTGAGCGACGCGTTCCCGGCGTCCCCGTCCGGCAGCGACAGCGGGCTCTGCAGGGCCATCACCAGGTCACCGCCGGGCAGTTGGGCGAGCCCCTCGAAGCCTCGGTTGATCTTCCGGTGCAACAGGACGGCCGGCAGCGCCTCCACCACCGGGTAGTCGGCCCCGGTCAGACGCAGCCCCTTGGGCACGTACCGCGTAAGCACCTTCCCGCGCGCGGAGACATGCACCAGGGAAGGGCCGTATTCGTCGACGAGCCAGAACGAACCGTCCCCGGCCCGCACGATGCCCTCCGTGTCCAGCCCGTTCGGGTTGTACGACAGCGGCGTCTGCGCGTCGTAGGAGTACGGCGCCTCGTCGCGTCCCTGCTGGTTCGAGAGCCCCGTGACGCCCTTCCCGGAGGATGTGGTGATCGGGATGGCGTCCAGGACCTGCACCGTGTCCCCGGAGACACGGATCTTCACGATCGCCGGGTCGAAACCGGGCACCGGGAACGTACGGCGCTTCGTCCCGCTCACCTTGATCTGGCCGTTGGGCCCGCGGTCGGTGATCGTCCAGTACTCGCCCTTGCGGCCGGCCGGGTAGATGTCGCTGCCGATGCCGCCGAGATCCACTCCCCGGTCGTTGTCCACCGACCCGGGCAGCAGCGCGTTGCTGAAGGCGCCGAGAGGGATGTCACCCAGTGTCGCCGTGCGGGTGACATGGGCGGCCCCGCTCCCGGAGGGGGCTCCGGCGGCCGTACCGGCCGCCATGAGGGCGACCGCGACGGCGAGCGGAACGCCCGCCGCGACGGGACGACGGACGCGGCGCCGGACGGGGGCATGCGGGGACATCTGGCCTCCTGAGGGCAAATTCGTTGACAGCGGCCAGAGTTGGGCCCCATGAGGAACCGCGGTCGACGGCCGGATGAATCCAGGGTGTCGGCCGCTCGTCGGGCAGGAGCGGGTCCGAACGCTGCACTCAGCGCGGGGGACCGAACCACTTGGGCAGCCGATCGAGCAGGCCCTCCTGATCGTCACCGACCCAGGCCACGTGGCCGTCCGGCCGCAAGAGGGCGGCGGGTACGTCCAGTTCGGGTTCCTCGACGACGTCGACGACATGGTCGACGCGATCCGCCCAGCCGGTAACCGAGAGTTGGCCGGTCCGGTCGAGCAACAGCCCTCGGCCGCCGTGCATCAGCCCGTAGAGGTGCCCCTGCGTCAACTTCACGTCCCGCATCCGTCGGCCGACGAGTTCATGGTCGTCGCCGAAGTCGTAGCGGATGCCGACCGCGGTGATCATCCCGGTCACGTACCGGTTCACCTCCTCGAAGTCCATCAGCGTGGAGAACAGCCCCCGTAGTGCGGTCGCACCCGGATCGGTCCCCAGAAGCGTGATCTGCGCGCGCGTGTTGCCGAGCACGCGGGCGCCCACTGGGTGCCGTTCGAGGCGGTAGCTGTCCAACAGTCCTTCCGGAGCCCACCCGTTGACCGCGGCGGCCAGTTTCCAGCCGAGGTTGAAGGCGTCCTGCACACCGAGGTTGAGCCCCTGTCCGCCGGTCGGCGGATGGATGTGCGCCGCGTCGCCGGCCAGGAGCACCCGGTCGACCCGGTAGCGCTCGGCCTGCCGTGTGGCGTCGCCGAACCGTGACAGCCAGCGCGGCGAGTGCACGCCGAAGTCGGTGCCCGCGACGGCCCGCAGCTGCCGTTTGAAGTCGTCCAGGGTCGGCGGGGTCGCGCGGTCCTCGGCCACCCCGTCCGCGGGCACCACGACGCGGTACATGCCGTTCTCGCCGGGGCTGACGCCGAACCGCAGCTGGGTCTTGCGGACGTCCTCGACGGCGGCGGCGATCGTGGCCGGATCCTCGGTCACCGCCATCTCTCCCAGCAGTGTCTCGACGGTGGCGGGCTCCCCGGGGAAACCGACACCGAGCGACTTGCGCACGGCACTGCGGCCGCCGTCGCACCCGACGAGGTAGCGCGAGCGCAGCTGTGCGCCGTCCGCCAGCTCGGCGGTCACCCCGTCCGCGTCCTGGCTCAGCCCCACGACTTCACGGCCGCGCAGGATCTCGGCACCGAGCTCGACGGCACGCTCGCCCAGCAGCCGCTCGGTGACCGGCTGCGGGGTGGCGACCCCATAGGGGTGAGCCGTGTCCAAGCCGTCCGGCCAGGGCTTGACGATGCCGCCGAAGAGACCGCCGGCCACGAACTTCTCACTCACCGCGAGAAACCGGTCGAGAAGTCCGCGCTGGTCCATGATCTCCACACTGCGCGCGTGCAGACCCTGCCCGCGGGACTCCCCGGTCGGCTCGGTCAACTTCTCCAGCACGACCACGCGCACGCCGTGCAGCCGCAATTCGCAGGCCAGCATCAAGCCGGTCGGTCCGCCGCCGGCCACGATCACGTCCGTCATCGAAACGCCCATTCAAAGAGATTGCTTTCCGGCCGGCCGCCCTGAGGGCATCTGTTTCACGGACCCCGCGTTTCCGCAGCTCCAGGCCTCGGTCGGCCATTTTGCGGCACTGCAGGGGCCTTGCCGCAAGCCCCGTGCTGCGCTATACGTTGGGTGTGGCAAGGAGCGGACGACCTCCTTGCCATTGCCTTTTTCCGACACCTTTTCCGACGCGCTTCTCCGGGCGCTCGATTTCTTCGGACCGGGTCGCCGGGGGTGTCGTCAACCCCCCTGGGAGGACCCGGGTGACCCCCGTACGGACACGGGGGGTGCCGCCATGGTCGCGACCGGTCACCGATTCGTACGTTTGCTCAGGTCACCCCGTTGCCTGAGAGAGCCGGAGACCGGACATGTCCCAGACCACCGCAGTCGTCGGCGCGCATGATCCCGGGGATGCCGTAACGGCGTCCCCAGGAAGCGAGTTCGCGCCTCTCCTGCGCACGGTCAAGAGCCGAGGCCTACTGGAGCGGCGGCGCGCCTGGTACGCGCTCTGCGTCTCCGTCAACGCCCTCGCGCTGGCCGGCATCGTCACCGGCATCGTGCTGATCGGCGACTCCTGGGCGTCCCTGCTCCTGGCCCCGCTGCTCGCCGTGTTCGGCGCCCGAACGGCCTTCATAGGCCACGACGCGGGTCACTCCCAGATCGCCGGCGGCAGGGCCGTCAACCGCCTCATCGGTCTGATCCACGGCAATCTGCTGCTGGGAATGAGCTACTCCTGGTGGAACGACAAGCACAACCGCCACCACGCCAACCCCAACCACATCGACAAGGACCCGGACGTCGTCGCCGACATCCTCGTGTTCACCGGTGAGCAGGCCAGGCACCGTTCCGGTTTCCGGCGTTGGCTCACCCGCAACCAGGCCGGGCTGTTCTTCCCGCTCACCCTCCTCGAAGGCATCGCCCTCAAGGTCCACGGATTCCAGGACCTGCGGCGGCAGCCCCGGCGCGAACGGACCGTCGAAGGCGCGCTCCTGGTGGGTCATCTCGCGGCCTACGCCACGCTGCTGCTGACCTCGATGTCCCCGGGGAAGGCACTCGCGTTCGCCGCACTCCACCAGGCCCTGTTCGGACTGCACCTCGGTCTCGCCTTCGCCCCCAACCACAAGGGCATGGAGATGCCGGACCCGAACGGCGAACGATGGGGCCATCTCCGTCGCCAGGTGCTCACCTCACGGAACATCCGGGGCGGCCCCCTCACGGACTGGTTCCTCGGCGGGCTCAACTACCAGGTCGAACACCACCTCTTCCCGAGCATGCCGCGGCCCAATCTGCGGCTCGCCCAGCCGCTGGTGCGCGCCCACTGCGAGGATGTGGGTATCCCCTATGTGGAGACCGGGCTCGTCGACTCCTACCGACAGGCCCTGCGCCACCTCCACGAGGTGGGGGAGCCGCTGAGGCCGGAGTGGACGGAGTGACGACGGAACGGCTGACGGCTCGGGGACGGGTGGCCCCCGGGGACCAGTAGGGGAAGCGTCTCAGGGATGTCTCAGGGTCGCGGTCCGGAACTGTGGGAAGCGCGGACCCGTTTTCACATCAGAGAGCGGCCGTGGCCGCGGAGGAGGCAACACATGTCGAGGAACACGAAGATCGTTGTAGGAGGTGTGGCGGTCGGACTGATCCTGTTGATCTGGCTGCCCTGGTGGGTCTCATTCCTGATAGTCGTGGGAGTGCCGGCCGCCGCGTATCTCACGCTGGATCCCTCGCAGCGGCGCCGGCTGCGCCGTGTCGCGGGCAAGGAGATCGGCCGCTGACACCGACACACCGACGCCCCACCGCGCTCCCGTCCGGCGCGCGGGAACAGAGAACAGCACGGCACCGTCCGCGGGGCTGCTGACAGCAGCTTCGCGGACAGTGCCCGGCTACGGGAGCGTACGGTCGCTCAACTCGGCCGTACGGCAAGCTTGTCCAGCGCCTCCAGAAGACCTGGCAACTCCGGACCTCGACCAACTGGCAGCACCTCGCCCGGCTCCTCGTCGAGCAGGACGAACGCGATGTCGTCGGTCCGGGCCACCATCGACCAGCCGGGGCCGTCGGCCCGCAGCGTGCGCGCCTCGCCCGGCGCGAAGGACGATCTGACGCGCCCGAGTGGCGGCGGGGCGTCCACGTACGCGCGGGCCTCCGACAGCACCCTGCGGACCCCGCTGTGGCCCGTCTGCGGGCCTTCTCCGCCGCCGCCCGAAGCGACCTCGTCCGACTCGGACGCGTCTTCGGAGGTGACGTCACCCGGCGACGACTCCGAAGCCTCGGCCGCGCTGCCCTGGGCCGGGAAGGCCGAGTCGTCGATCTGCTCCCGCCACAGGGCCCACTGCAGCGCGATCTCGTCGGCGCCCAGCCGTCGCTGCGCCGGGCCCCAGGTGGTGGTGTCCGGCGGGGCCAACGGCGGCCGGTCCACGAGGTCGGGGTCCGGGTCGTGCGGCGCGGGCACATTGGGAGCCGCGACCGCGACCGCGAGCGGCCAGCCCGGCAGGGCCGCGACCACCGTGCGTTCGCTCGGCGACAGGTCGTACTCCATGCCGCAGTCCCAGGACGCGATGGCGACCGCGACCAGCGACACGTCGTCGATGACGACCGTCCACCGCGCACCGTCGCCGTCCTGGCCGAGCACCAGGCCGTACCCGTCGGCGAGCGGCGCCATACCGAGCGCGGCGCAGGCCTCCGGATAGTCGTCACCCAGCACACTCGGGAACTTCGCCGGCGTCAGCAGCACCGCCGTGAGCACATAGAGCGCGTCGTCCTCGGCGGCGACGGCCTCTTCATCCGTGTCGGCCATCCCAGCCTCCCCATCATTCGTCCAACCGCGCGCACCCTAGTGTGCCCGGAAGCCGCTTGTCACGACTCCCAAGTACACGCGGAGCTGCAGTTTTCCGTCTGGACAGGGCGAAATGACCACCGGCGACCCGAAGTGTCAGGCCGCAGGGAGCCCGAGAAGGGCCCGGGCCACCGTCCGCGGCGACTCGTCACGCTCCCTGGCGAGCGCGACCACGGCCCGGCACGCCAACTCGCTCACCCCGAAGGACAGGGCCTCCGGCGACACCCAGCCCGCGGCCTCGTCGATCCGGTCCTGGTCGTCCTCCGCGCGTGCCGAGACGTAGACGGCCGCGGCCTCGAACAGGTTGTGCCCCCGCCGTTCGGGGCCGTCGCCGGTCTCCGTGCGCGTGGAGGCGAGAAGTCTGGCGAAGGTCTTGCGGGGCCTGTCGAACATGCTGACCACCTTCCCCCTGCGTGGTGTTCTGTCGCCGACCGTCCATCTACTGCTACCCAACCTAGAGTTGGAGTTGCGGCGACAGAAGGGGGACGTTGCGGTGAAGCGCCTGGAGCGTCCCGCAGCGGTGCGACTCAGCCCTCGCGCACGGCCAGCGCCAGGAAGCGGGCGTCCTCGTCGGTGTACGACGTCATACGCCATCCCGAACCGGCAAGCAGCGGACGGAGATTGGGCTCCGCGCGCAGGTCGTCCGGGGTGATCTGCCGTCCCTGACGCGCCGCGAGCGCCGCGCGGCCGATCGGGTGGAACAGGGCGAGCGTGCCGCCGGGGCGCACCACACGCGCCAACTCCCGCAGATTCACCTCCGGTTGGGGAAGATGCGCGATCAGACCCGCCGCGAACACGGCATTGAGCGATTCCGGCCGCAGCGGCAGCGCGGCCACATCGGCGAGCAGCAGGCACCCGGCACGGCCGCGTCCGGCCCGTACGGCGGCTTCCAGCATGGCCGGGGTCAGATCGGCCCCCACCACCACTCCCGAGGGCCCCACGGCCGCACGGAGCGGCGGCAGGGCGCGCCCCGTCCCGCAGCCCGCGTCGAGCACGCGATCCCCTGCGCGCAGCGCAAGTTCGGCCACGGCCGCCGCGTAGGCGGGGCCGTCGTCCGGGAAGCGGCTGTCCCAGTCCGCGGCGCGCGCACCGAAGAACTCCCGGACATGCGTGTGGTCGTCGTTCATGTTCCGCATGATCCCTCACCGACACGGATGACGCTTCGGTGCACACGTTCGAGCGTGACGCGGTCGTTCAGGCGCCTCACTGCGTCATATTGCAACACCTTTCGAAATGCGCCCCCTTTGTGCGCCCATGCCCCTACTAGCGTCCCCTGGTCATGGGACACCTGGACCACGCGACCTTCGGCTGGCTGACCCCCGTGCTGTCCTACGTGATGGCCTGCATGGGCTCCGCACTCGGGCTGCGCTGCACCGTCCGCGCGCTCGGCGCGACCGGCCGCTCGCGCCGCAACTGGCTCGTCACCGCGGCCTCCGCGCTCGGCACCGGCATCTGGACCATGCACTTCGTGGCCATGCTCGGTTTCGGCGTCAGCGGCACCGACATCCGCTACGACGTGCCACTGACCGTGCTCAGCCTCGTCGTCGCCATCGTCGTCGTCTGCGCGGGCGTCTTCGCGGTCGGCTACGGCCGCGACCGTGGCCGCGCGCTCTTCCTCGGCGGCCTCACCACCGGACTGGGCGTCGCGAGCATGCACTACCTGGGAATGGCGGCGGTGCGGTTGCACGGCGATGTGAGCTACGACCCGATGCTCGTCGGGCTCTCCGTCCTCATCGCCGTCGTCGCGGCGACCGCGGCCCTGTGGGCGGCCCTCAACATCAAGTCGCCCATCGCCGTCACCGTCGCCTCACTCGTCATGGGGGCGGCCGTCGCCAGCATGCACTACACCGGGATGTTCGCGGTGCGCGTGCACGTCACCCCCTCCGGCTCGGTCCTGCCCGGGGCCACGGCGATGCAGTTCATCTTCCCCCTCGCCGTCGGCCTCGGGTCCTACCTGTTCCTGACCTCGGCGTTCGTCGCACTGTCGCCGACGACGGGAGAACGCGAGGCGACCGCCTCGGCCGAGCGGCCCGCCGAGAGCGTCGCCCACTGACAAGCGGCCCGACCGACAAGGGCCCGCCACGGCACGCCCCGAACCACTCCCGAGCGAGGAGGCCATGCGCAACCCCCGTAGGACCCCGAGAGCCGGCGCCGAGACGCCGCCGCCCGTGCGCGGTCGCCGCGCACACGCCGGACCACCCGCCGACGAACTCTTCGACGAGCCCCTGGACGCACCGCAGGACGAGGTGTCCCCGCGCGTGGGACGCTGGCGGATGCGTCCCCGCACCGTACGGGCCAAGATCGTCTGCCTGCTGATGGTGCCGGTCGTCTCCCTGCTCGCCCTGTGGGCGTACGCCACCGTCAGCACGGCCCAGGACGTCGCCCGGCTACGGCAGTTGCAGCGCGTGGACTCGGCGGTGCGCAGCCCCGTCGCGGTCGCCGTCGTCGCGCTGCAGGCCGAGCGGTCGGCCGCGGTGCGCTACGCCACCGACCCCGGCGCCGAGCCGAGCGGTGACCTGAAGAAGCTGGCCGCGAACACGGACCTGGCCGTCGCGCGGCTGCGGCTCGGCGACACCAGCACCGTCGCCGACGGCGAGGAACTGCCGGCCGGAGTCGCCCAACGCCTGGAGACCTTCGTCACCGGAGCCGAGCGACTGCGCTCGCTGCGGGCCGACGTACTCGCCCACCGCGCGGGATGGGACGAGACGTACGGGCAGTACACGAGGACCATCTCGACGGCCTTCGCCGTGGGCGGGGCGCTCACCGGAATCCAGGACGCCGCCCTCGGCTCCGACGCGCGCGTGCTGCTGGAGTTCTCCCGGGCCGCGGAATCGCTGTCGCAGGAGGACGTGGTGCTCGCCGGTGCCCGTCTCGACGGCCGCCTCGACGGGGAGCGGCTGCGGCTGTTCACCGGCGCCGTCGAAACGCGGCGTACCCTCACCGACTCCGCCACCGGGGATCTGCGGGGTTCCGAACGCACCGCCTGGCGGAACCTCGCCGACACCGGCGCCTACACGGTGGTCGGCGCGGTCGAGGACAAGGTCCTCGCCGCCAACTCGGGCACCCGCGCGATCGCTTCGGCTCCCGAGAGCACCTGGAACAACGCGCACGCACGCGTGCGGGACGGCATGCGCGCCATCGAGGAGGACGCGGGCGGCGGAGTCGCGGACCGCGCCGATCCCTTCGCACGAGGACTGCTCACCCCGGCCGGCGCCGCCGTCCTGCTCGGTCTCGCCGCCGTCATCGCGTCGCTCGTCATCTCGGTGCGCATCGGGCGCGGTCTCGTCGTCGAACTGGTGAGTCTGCGCAACGACGCCCTGGCGATCGCCCGCCACAAACTCCCCGAGGCCATGCGCAGACTGCGCGCGGGGGAGGAGATCGACGTCCGCGCGGAGGCTCCGCCCGGACCGGCAGCGGAGGACGAGACCGGGCAGGTCGCCGAGGCCCTGGGCACCGTGCACCGAGCCGCCCTGAGGGCCGCTGTCGAACGCGCCGAACTCGCGAGCGGCATCTCCGGGGTCTTCGTCAACCTCGCCCGCCGCAGCCAGGTCCTGGTGCACCGTCAACTCAGCCTTCTGGACAGCATGGAGCGCCGCTCCGAGGACCCGAACGAACTGAGCGACCTGTTCCGCCTCGACCACCTCACCACCCGTATGCGACGGCACGCCGAGAGCCTGATCATCCTCTCCGGCGCGGCACCCGGCCGGGCCTGGCGCATGCCGGTCTCGCTGACCAACGTGGTCCGCGCCGCCGTGTCCGAAGTCGAGGACTACGCGCGCGTGGAGGTACGCCAACTCCCCGAGGCCTCCGTCCTCGGCACGGCCGTCGCCGACCTCACGCACCTGCTCGCCGAGATCGTGGAGAACGCCGCCCAGTTCTCGCCGCCGCACACGCGTGTGCGCGTCACCGGCGAACCCGTCGGCAACGGGTATGCCGTCGAGGTCGAGGACCGGGGTCTGGGCATGGGCCCGGAGACGCTGGCCGAGGCCAACCGCCGCATCGAGCAGTCCGAGGCCCTCGACCTCTTCGACAGCGACCGGCTCGGCCTCTTCGTGGTCAGCAGGCTCGCCGCCCGCCACGGCATCAAGGTGCACCTGAGGACCTCGCCCTACGGCGGAACGACAGCGGTCGTACTGCTGCCGACGGCCCTATTGCACGGCGGCGCGGCCGAACGCGCCCCCCGCGCGGCAGTGGACGACGGACAGCGGGCCGTGGAACGCGAGTACGCGCGCGTGCCGTCCCCGCCCCCGCACCAGGAGTCCGTCCCGGCACCGGCCGACCGACCCGCGCTGGCGTCCCCGCCCCGGGTCTCGGCGGAGCCGGCGAACGGCACCCCGCCCCCTGGAGTCACCACCTTGCGACTGCACCGACCTCCCGAGGACACCGAGGGCCCCGAGGACGGCGACGACCTCCCCCGCCGGGTACGGCAGGCGAGCCTCGCCCCCCAGCTCCGCGAACAGCCCGCCGCGGACCGGGAACGGGCGCCTGCCGCCCCTCGCGACGAGCACCGCAGTCCGGAGGTCGTACGGGACCGGATGGCGGCCTACCGCGAAGGCTGGACGCGCGGCGGCGGCAGGCAGCCGGGCCGCGGCGCCACCCCAGGCCCCGCAACGGGCAGCGACAGCAGCGAAGGAGACCCCGCATGATCCAGGACCCGAGCATGAGGGCCGCCCAGCGGTCAGGTGAACTCGACTGGCTGCTGGACGACTTGGTGATGCGCGTCGGCGAAGTACGGCATGCCGTGGTGCTGTCCAACGACGGCCTCGCCATCGGAGCCTCCACCGACCTCGACCGCGAGGACGCGGAACACCTCGCCGCGGTCGCCTCCGGATTCAACAGCCTCGCCAAGGGCGCGGGGCGGCACTTCGGCGCCGGCGGAGTGCGGCAGACCATGGTGGAGATGGACGACGGCTTCCTGTTCGTGGCGGCGGCCGGGGACGGCTCCTGCCTCGCCGTCCTCACCTCTGTGACCGCCGACATAGGCCTGGTGGCGTACGAGATGGCACGGCTGGTCAAGCGCGTCGGCGAGCACCTGTACACGCCGCCGCGCGTCGGTGCGCGGCCACCCGCCGCCGGATGAGGCGAGAAGGCGGTCCGTTCCGATGACCGAAGACATGACCGGTGTCCCGCACGAGCCGGGCAGCCAGTGGTACGACCAGGAGGCCGGCCCTCTCGTCCGCCCCTACGCCATGACGGGCGGACGTACCAAACCGGGCCCCACAGGAGTGCGGTTCGACCTGATCGCGCTGGTCACGCTGGACGCGGGCGCGCCCGGCTTCGACGACGACACCGGGCTCGGACCGGAACACCGGGCCCTCATCGACCTGTGCCGCGCGGAGACACAGTCCGTCGCCGAACTGGCCGCAGGAGCGGACCTTCCCCTGGGAGTGGTCAGGGTGCTCCTGGGCGACCTCCTGGAGCTCGGCTGTGTCACCGTCAGCCGTCCCGTGCCGCCCGCGCAGCTTCCTGACGAACGGATTCTGCGCGAGGTGATCGAAGGACTCCGGGCACTGTGATGAAACTTCAGCACCACTCGAACGCGTACGACGACGACTTGTGCACCCTTCCGTACACCGAACAGGTGCGAGACGGTCACATCGGGCAAATAGCGGTCCAACCGCCCGTAGTGAGGCCGTACTTGCCAGGATGCACACCTACGGACGTCGACCGTTGCCGGCACTCCCGAGAGAAGTGATCGATGGTCTCCGAGCACTCCGATGCCGAAGGCGGCGAGACGACCGCCCTGGCATTGAAGATCCTGGTCGCCGGCGGATTCGGCGTGGGCAAGACCACCATGGTGGGCGCGGTCAGTGAGATCAGGCCGCTGCGCACCGAGGAACTGCTCAGCGAGGCCGGCCAGTTGGTGGACGACACCGACGGCGTGGACCAGAAGGTCACGACGACCGTCGCCATGGACTTCGGGCGTATCACCATCAGGTCCGGTCTCTCCCTCTACCTGTTCGGCACCCCTGGCCAGGACCGCTTCTGGTTCCTGTGGGACGAGCTGTCACAGGGAGCCCTGGGAGCCGTGGTCCTCGCGGACACCCGGCGCCTCGAGGACTGCTTCCCCGCGGTCGACTACTTCGAGCACCGGCACATCCCGTTCGTGGTGGCCGTCAACTGCTTCACGGGCGCCCGCAGTTACGGCGCCCACGATGTCTCCCGCGCCCTGGACCTCGACCGGGGAACACCGGTGGTCCTCTGCGACGCCCGGGACCGCGACTCGGGGAAGGAGGTGCTGATCCGGCTTGTCGAGTACGCCGGACGGATGCATACCGCCCGGATGCTCGACTCGGTGGGCTGACCGGAGCTCTCACTCCGAAATCCCCTTCAGGGCCACCACCTTCTCAACCGTGACGCGGACGAGGAGTTCGCCCGGCACTCCGTTGCGGGCGCCGAACTCCTCGGCACGCTCCTCGCCCATGTACCGGGCCCCGATCCGGGCGGCCCAGTACCGGAGTTCGTCCGGGTCCTCCGACAATGTGGCGCGCCCCTGCAGCACCACGAAGTCGAACGGCGGCCGATCGTCGTCCACGCAGAGGGCGACTCGCCCGTCACGGGCCAGATTGCGCCCTTTTACCGTTCCTTTCGCGGTGTTGAACACCACGTCGTCCCCGTCGAGCAGGAACCAGATCGGCGCCACATGTGGGCTCCCATCGGCGCGAACGGTCGACAGCTTGCCCGTGCGCGTGCCGTGCGAGACAAACGCCCGCCATTCCTCGTCGGTCATGTTCTGTGCCATGCCCCTATCCTCCTTGCTCGGGCGACGGGCGTGGTGAAGGCTGACGGGAGATCCTCCGGCCAGGGGGAGACGCGACACGGGGAGGCCGGAACATGGCGCAGAACCAGGGACTGAGCTGGCTGCTGGACGATCTGACCGAGCGCGTCGAACACGTACGCCACGCGCTGGTCCTGTCCAACGACGGACTGGTGACCGGCGCGAGCACGGGACTTCGCCGCGAGGACGCCGAGCATCTCGCCGCCGTCTCGTCCGGACTGCACAGCCTGGCCAAGGGCTCGGGGCGGCACTTCGGCGCCGGCGGGGTGCGGCAGACGATGATCGAGTTCGACGACGCCGTCCTGTTCGTCACCGCCGCGGGCAGCGGCAGCTGTCTGTGCGTCCTCAGCGGCGCGGACGCGGACATCGGCCAGATCGCCTACGAGATGACACTGCTCGTCAACCGCGTCGGCGAGCACCTCGGCGTGGACGCCCGGCAGCCCGAGCGAACTCCGGTCACGGACCTCTGACCTGCGAGTTCGTCTGCTCCCGCGAAGTTATCCACAGGCTCGCCACGAGATTCTCCGAACCGGCTACGGTTTGTCCATCGCGAACGCACACAGCGTGAGCAACGGACTCCACGGGGGAGATCGACCATGGCAGGCAACATCATCACCACACCGTCGGAACTCGCGTTCACTCCGAGTCGCGCGGCACGGGAACTGGGCCTCAAACGAGGCGAGTTCGACCTCGCCGTCCATCTCGGACGCATCCGCACCGTGCCCGACGAAGGGGGCGGCGGCCGACGCGTCGCCCGCACCGAGATCGACCGCCTGCGCTCGGCGGAGGGGTTCCCGGAATCGCTCGTGGAGAGCGTCAGGACCGTGGGCACCACGGACGGCGCGGCCCTCATGGAGGTCACCCCCGCCAGGTTCACCCGCCTCGCCCGGCTGGGACTGGTGGTGCCGGTGAGGTTCTATCTGAACCGCTACCGAGCCGTGGTCTGGCTCTATCTCGCCGAAGAACTACGGCAGTTCGCCACCGACAAGAACCACACCGCACTGCTGAACGGCCGCACGCCCGAAGGACTGCGCGACCAACTCCAGGAGGGCCTGGATCTGCGGCCCCGCAACTGGCGCGGACGCCACCTGGGATTCCTGCTGCGCGAGGCGGACGGTCCATGGGAACGCGCAGGTGCTCTGTCCGCCTTGCTCGACCCCCTCCAGGTGGCCGAGATCGTCCCGGACCCCTACGAGCGCGCCCACTTGAACCGGTTCCGGCCCGACCCGCCCGCCCACGGCACTCCGGGCTCGCCCTCCGCCCACCTCGCCGAGCGGATCATGACGGCGGACCACCCGGACGAGATCAGCTGGCTGCGGGCGGACCTGGCCCAGGTACTGGACGAGGCGCGCAGCCAGCGCCCGGCACCGCGCCCCGCCTCCCAACCAGCCGGATCACCGCCGCGCCCGAGCGAGCGTCTGGCCGGACCACCGCCGACCCCGAGCGAGCACCCGTCCGAGCCGGCGCCGGAACCCAAGCGATCACGCGGCATGCTGAGCTGGCTGCGCCGCAGAAGCGCGTGAGTCGCGAAAAGGGTGAGCCGCAGCGCACGTCCGCCAGTTACAGCGCCCTGAACAGCCCTTCCTGGACGACCGAGACGAGCAGGCGTCCCTCCAGGTCGTAGATGCGTCCGCGGGCCAGACCTCGTCCGCCCGTCGCGATCGGGGACTCCTGGTCGTACAGGAACCACTCGTCCGCGCGGAACGGCCGGTGGAACCACATCGCGTGGTCCAGCGACGCCATGTCGAAGTTCCGCGGCCCCCACAGGGGTTCGACGGGGATCCGGACGGCGTCCAGGAGCGTCATGTCGCTGGCGTACGTCAACGCGCAGGTGTGCACCAGGGGATCGTCGCCGAGCGGCCCCACCGCGCGCATCCACACGGCGCTGCGCGGCTCGGCGTCCTTGATCTCCTCGGCGCTCCAGCGCAGCCCGTCCGCGTACCGGATGTCGAAGGGCTGACGGCGTGCCATCCGCTCCAACTGCTCGGGCAGCACGCCCAGATGGGCCCGGACCTCTTCCGACACCGTCGGCAGGGACTCCGGGTCCGGGACCTCGCGGGGCGGCAGCTGGTGCTCGAAAGGACCTTGCTCAGGCTTGTGGAAGGAGGCGGTGAGATTGAAGATCGTGCGGCCCTGCTGTACGGCGGTGACCCGGCGGGTGGTGAACGACCGCCCGTCCCGCACCCGCTCGACCTGGTACACGATCGGCACGCCCGGCCGGCCCGGGCGCAGGAAGTACGCGTGCAGCGAGTGCACGGGCCGGTCGCCCTCCGTGGTGCGCCCCGCGGCGACCAACGCCTGGCCGGCCACCTGGCCGCCGAAGACCCGCTGGAGGGATTCGTGCGGGCTGCGGCCACGGAAGATGTTGACCTCGATCTGCTCCAGGTCGAGCAGGTCGACGAGCCGCTCTGCCGGGTTCGTCATGGGTGGGATTCTCCTGTGCTCACAGCTGGCCGACGTCGGTGACACGGACGACCGCACGGCCCTCCGCGTCGGAGGCCGCGAGATCGATCTCCGCGCTGATGCCCCAGTCATGATCGCCGTTCGGGTCGGCGAAAATCTGCCGAACGCGCCACAGGTTGTGCTGCGGCTCCTCCTCGATGAGCAGGAGCTTGGGCCCGCGGGCGTCGGGGCCGGTGCCGAGGTCCTCGTACTCGTCCCAGTACTTGTCCATCGCCTCGCCCCACGCGTCCTCGTCCCAGCCGGACTCGGCGTCCATCTCGCCCAGTTCCGCGACATGGTCGAGGGCGGCCAGTTCGACCCGGCGGAACATCGCGTTGCGGACGAGGACCCGGAAGGCACGCGAGTTCGCGGTGACCGGCTTGACCTGGTCGGCCTTCTCCTGGGCCTCCTCGGCGGTCATCTCCTCCGGGTTGGCGAGCTGCTCCCACTCGTCCAGCAGGCTGGAGTCGACCTGGCGCACCATCTCGCCGAGCCAGGCGATCAGATCCTGCAGGTCCTCGGACTTGAGGTCGTCCGGGACGGTGTGATCGAGGGCCTTGAAGGCACCGGCGAGGTAGCGCAGCACGATGCCCTCGGTGCGGGCCAGCTCGTAGTAGGAGGTCAACTCCGTGAAGGACATGGCCCGTTCGTACATGTCACGGATCACGGACTTCGGCGACAGCGGGTGGTCGCCGACCCACGGGTGGCTCTTGCGGTACGTGTTGTACGCGTGGAAGAGCAGCTCCTCCAGCGGCTTGGGGTAACTGACGTCCTGGAGGCGCTCCATGCGGTCCTCGTACTCGACGCCGTCCGCCTTCATCGCCGCCACGGCCTCGCCGCGCGCCTTGTTCTGCTGGGCGGCCAGGATCTGCCGGGGGTCGTCCAGCGTGGACTCGACGACGGACACCATGTCCAGCGCGTACGACGGCGACTCGGGGTCCAGCAGCTCGAACGCGGCGAGCGCGAACGTCGACAGCGGCTGGTTGAGGGCGAAGTCCTGCTGCAGGTCGACCGTGAGGCGCACGATGCGGCCCTCGGCGTCCGGAGTGTCGAGCTTCTCGACGATGCCGCCGTCCAGGAGCGAGCGGTAGATCGCGATCGCGCGCCGGATGTGCCGCAGCTGCTGCTTGCGCGGCTCGTGGTTGTCCTCCAGGAGATGCCGCATCGCCTCGAAGGCGTTGCCCGGACGGGCGATGACCGACAGCAGCATCGTGTGCGTGACCCGGAACCGGGACGTGAGCGGCTCCGGTTCGGAGGTGATGAGCTTCTCGAAGGTGCCTTCCGTCCACCCGACGAAGCCCTCGGGCGCCTTCTTCCGGACGACCTTCCGGCGCTTCTTCGGGTCGTCGCCCGCCTTGGCGAGCGCCTTCTCGTTCTCGACGACATGTTCCGGAGCCTGGGCGACGACGAGCCCCGCCGTGTCGAAACCGGCGCGGCCCGCGCGGCCCGCGATCTGGTGGAACTCGCGGGCACGCAGCGTGCGAACCCGGACGCCGTCGTACTTGGCCAGCGCCGTGAACAGCACTGTGCGGATGGGCACGTTGACGCCCACCCCGAGCGTGTCCGTGCCGCAGATGACCTTCAGCAGACCGGCCTGCGCGAGCTTTTCCACCAGGCGCCGGTACTTGGGCAGCATGCCGGCGTGGTGGACGCCGATGCCGTGCCGTACGTAACGGGAGAGATTGCGGCCGAACTTGGTGGTGAAGCGGAAGTTGCCGATCAGCTCGGCGATCTGGTCCTTCTCCTCGCGCGAGGACATGTTGATGCTCATCAGCGCCTGCGCCCGCTCCACGGCCTGCGCCTGGGTGAAGTGCACGATGTAGACCGGCGCCTGCCGGGTCTCCAGCAGTTCGGTCAGCGTCTCGGTGAGCGGGGTCAGCTTGTACTCGTAGGACAGCGGCACCGGCCGGACCGCCGAGCGGACCACCGAGGTCGGGCGTCCGGTGCGTCGGGTGAGGTCCTTCTCGAACATCGCGACGTCGCCGAGCGTGGCCGACATCAGGATGAACTGCGCCTGCGGCAGCTCAAGGATCGGGATCTGCCAGGCCCAGCCGCGGTCCGCCTCCGCGTAGAAGTGGAACTCGTCCATGACGACCTGGCCGACGTCGGCATGCTTGCCGTCGCGCAGCGCGATCGACGCGAGGACCTCCGCGGTGCAGCAGATGATGGGCGCGTCCGAGTTGACGGACGCGTCGCCGGTCAGCATGCCGACGTTCTCGGTGCCGAACATCTTGCACAGCTCGAAGAACTTCTCCGAGACCAGCGCCTTGATCGGGGCGGTGTAGAAGGTGACCTCGTCCCGGGCCAGCGCGGCGAAGTGCGCGCCGGCGGCGATCATGCTCTTGCCGGAGCCGGTGGGCGTCGACACGATCACGTTCGCACCGGAGACCACCTCGATCAGCGCCTCCTCCTGATGGGGGTAGAGCGTGAGACCGCGCTCCTGGGCCCACGACTCGAAGGCTTCGTAGAGGGCGTCGGGGTCTGCGGTCGGCGGCAACTGGTCGATGAGGGTCACGACCCCATCTTGCCTGGCGCCGTGGCCGATGGGGGAATCGGCTGCGGAGATGAAGATCGCTACCGCTACGCTGTGTCGCCGACGGAGTGTCAGGGCGCCCGAGCAACTGACCGGCGGCGTAAGAGGAATGGGGCGGGGAACGGCCATGATGGGACCAGCACACTCACTGTCGGGAGCGGCGGCCTGGCTCGGCGTCGGGGCGGCGACAGCCGCGGCAGGACACCCGATGCCCTGGCCGGTGGTCCTGGTCGGCGCGCTGATCTGTGCCGGCGCCGCGCTCGCCCCGGACCTCGACCACAAGGCGGCGACCATCTCGCGGGCCTTCGGCCCCCTCTCCCGGGGCGTGTGCGAGGTCGTCGACAAGCTCTCGTACGCCGTCTACAAGGGGACCAGGAAGCAGGGCGACCCGCGCCGCAACGGCGGGCACCGCACACTCACCCACACCTGGCTGTGGGCGGTCCTGATCGGGGCGGGGAGTGCGGGCGTGGCGATCCTGGGCGGTCGCTGGGGAGTGCTGGCGATCCTCTTCGTGCACATGGTGCTGGCCATCGAGGGCCTGCTGTGGCGGGCGGCCCGCGGCTCCAGCAGCGACATCCTGGTGTGGCTGCTGGCGGCGACGAGCGCGTGGATCCTGGCCGGAGTGCTGGACAAGCCGGGCAACGGTTCGGACTGGCTGTTCACGGACCAGCACCAGTACCTGTGGCTGGGCCTGCCGGTCGTGCTGGGCGCGCTGGTGCACGACATCGGGGACGCGCTGACCGTCTCCGGCTGCCCGATCCTGTGGCCGATCCCGCTGGGCCGCAAGCGCTGGTACCCGATCGGGCCGCCGAAGGTGATGCGGTTCCGCGCGGGCAGCTGGGTCGAGCTCAAGGTCCTGATGCCGGTGTTCATACTGCTCGGGGGAGTGGGCTGCGCGGCGGCGCTCAACGTGATCTGAGGCCCGGCCCCCGTTCCGGCATGGCCCCTGGGTTACGCCCCGCCGGAACCCTCGCCCGCCCCTCCGCCGTAGCGCCGCTCGAACTGGGCGATGCGGCCCTCCGAGTCCACCGTCCTGGCCTTGCCCGTGTAGAAGGGGTGGCTCTCCGAGGAGATCTCCACGTCCACGACCGGGTAGGTCTCGCCGTCGTCCCAGTCGATGGTCCGGTCGCTGGTCGCGGTGGACCGGGTCAGGAAGGCGTATCCGGCGGAGCGGTCGCGGAAGACCACGGGGTGGTAGTCGGGCTGCTTGTCCTGCTGCATGGCTGCTCCTGCTCCTCGTGCGGCGGGGGTGTGGGTGACGGCCGAGGGACGGCGAGGTCAGCCGTAGAGCGAACCCTCGTCCTCGTCGACGATGTGCATCGCGGCCTCCTCGGCGGAGGCCGCCGCGCCGTCGATGCCCACGTCGGTGGCGATCAGGCCGCTCTCCTCGTCCTCGTGCGCCCCTTCGTCGGGTGCCACGAGCCGGCCGGAGCGGATGTCACCGACCTCGATGTCCAGGAGTTCGCCGTCGGTGTCCTCGGAGTCGCCGAGGCCGTCGCCGTCGGGCACCGCGAGATCCGGGACCTCCTCGGCGAGGCGCTGGTCGAGGGTCTCACCGTGCTGACGCTCGGCGGCCGTGACGTCGGCGCGCTCCACCGCCCAGGGGCGGTCCGGTGGCGACCAGCCGCGGTCGAGGGGGTCCTCGACACCGTCGGCCACGAGGGTGTCCTCCGCGTCGAGCAGGCCCGCGTCGTCCTGTACCTCGGATCCGTCGGGCTGGTAGACGTCGTCTCCCCATCCGTCGACGCTGTTCACGGGTACCTCCAGGTGGTGGGGACCGGCCCGTACTCACCGCGCTCGGCGGCGGGCCGCCGCTGTGCGGGGCACAGGCGGAGCCCGGCACGAACCACATGGTCCCCGGGCACTCCCCGAACCGGTGCCGCTCCCCAGCCTTCCACCCCTTTTCCCCCGCGCGCAACGGCACGGGCCCCGTCAGGGGCGCGGGGCCGTGACGTGTGCGGCTCCGCCGCGTGGGCGCGACCAGCCCCCACCGGCCCGCAGCCACGTCACGACCCTCTGCGATCAGCCCCCCAACCGACCTCCAGGTCGGTCGCCGTCAAACCGGCGGAGCTACCCGTGCCACGACCGCCAGAGCGCCGCGTATGCACCCTCCGCCGCCACCAGCTGATCATGGCTGCCCAGTTCGCTGATGCGGCCGTTCTCGACCACGGCGATGACGTCCGCGTCGTGTGCCGTGTGCAGGCGGTGGGCGATCGCGACGACCGTGCGGCCGTCGAGGACGCGGGCCAGGGACCGTTCCAGATGGCGGGCCGCGCGCGGGTCGAGGAGCGAGGTCGCCTCGTCCAGGACCAGCGTGTGCGGATCGGCCAGCACCAGCCGGGCCAGCGCGATCTGCTGGGCCTGGGCCGGGGTGAGCGCAAGCCCGCCCGAGCCCACCTCGGTGTCGAGGCCCTCGTCCAGTGCCCGCGCCCAGCCGTCCGCGTCGACCGCGCCGAGCGCCGCCCACAGCTCCGCGTCCGCCGCGTCGGTCCGGGCGAGGAGGAGGTTGTCGCGCAGGGAGCCCACGAAGACGTGGTGCTCCTGGTTGACGAGGGCCACATGGGAGCGGACGTGTTCGGCGGTCATCCGGGAGAGTTCGGCGCCGCCGAGAGTGATCCGGCCGTCCCGGGGCGCGTAGATGCCGGCGAGCAGCCTGCCCAGAGTGGACTTGCCCGCGCCCGAGGGGCCGACCAGGGCCAGCCGGGTGCCGGGTGCGACCTCCAGGGACACCTTGCGCAGTACGTCGACGCCCTCGCGGTAGCCGAAGTGCACCCGGTCCGCATGCACGTCCCGGCCCTCGGGGGACAGCCCGGCGTCCCCGGCATCGGGCTCGATGTCCCGGACACCGACCAGCCGGGCGAGCGAGACCTGGGCGACCTGGAGCTCGTCGTACCAGCGCAGGATCAGGTTCACCGGGTCGACGAGCATCTGCGCGAGCAGGGCGCCCGTCGTCAGCTCGCCCACCCCGATCCAGCCGTGCAGGACGAACACCCCGCCGAGCATCAGGACCGAGCAGAGCACCGTCACGTGCGTGATGTTGATGACCGGGAAGAGCACCGACCGCAGCCAGAGCGTGTAGTTCTCCCAGGCCGTCCACTCCTTGACGCGGCGCTCCGAGAGCGCGATGCGCCGGTCGCCCAGGCGGTGCGCCTCGATGGTGCGTCCCGCGTCCACGGTCTCCGCGAGGGCCGCGGCGACGGCGGCGTACCCGGCGGCCTCGGAGCGGTAACCGGCGGGTGCGCGCTTGTAGTACCAGCGGCAGCCGACCACCAGGAGCGGCACCGCGATCAGTACGGCGGGCGCCAGCGCCGGCACGGTCACGACAAGGCCGCCGAGCAGCAGCAACGCCCACACGACGCCGATCGCCAACTGCGGTACGGCCTCGCGCATCGCGTTGGCGAGCCGGTCGATGTCGGTGGTGATGCGGGACAGGAGGTCGCCGGTGCCCGCCCGTTCCAGGACACCCGGAGGCAGTCCGACCGACCGTACGAGGAAGTCCTCGCGCAGATCGGCCAGCATCCGCTCGCCGAGCATCGCGCCCCGCAGCCGTACCTGCCGGATGAACACGGCCTGGACGGCGAGAGCGATCCCGAACAGCCCGATGGTCAGGCCGAGATGGAGTTCCCGCGCTCCGTCCGACACCCGTTCGACCAGGTCGCCGAGGAGATAGGGGCCCACCATCGACGCGACCACGGCGACCGTGTTCACGGTGACCAGGAGGAGGAAGGCCCGGCGATGACGGCGGAACAGTTCGGACACGTAGGCGCGTACGGTCGCGGGGGCGCCGACCGGCAGGGTGTTGGCCGTGGTCGGGGCCGCCGGGTCGTACGCCGGGGGCGCCACGCCGATCATGCGGTCTCCTCGATTTCTTCCAGCGCGCCGCGCAGCGCGACATCGTGGTCGTCCAGGGTGCTTCGCAGAGCGGCCTCGTCGGCGACGGCGTTCTGCGGAGCGGTCCCGCTGTCGGCGGCGTTGTGCAGTGCCGTCTCCTCCTCCGTCTCACGGGTCACCACGGCCCGGTACCGCGGCTCGCTCCGGAGCAGGTCGCGATGGGTGCCGACCGCCACGACCTCGTCCTCGTGCACGAGGACCACCCGGTCCGCGTGGTCCAGGAGCAGGGGCGAGGAGGTGAACACCGCCGTGGTCCGGCCGGCCCTCAACTTCCTTACGCCGTCCGCGATCCGGGCCTCGGTGTGGGAGTCGACGGCGGAGGTCGGCTCGTCCAGGACGAGTACCTCGGGATCGGTGATCAACGACCGGGCCAGGGCGAGCCGCTGGCGCTGGCCGCCGGAGAGGGAGCGCCCGCGTTCGGTGATGCGGGCGTCCATCGGGTCGTCGGTGTCGAGCGAACCTTGCGCCAGCGCCACCAGCACGTCACCGCACTGCGCGGCGGCCAGGGCCTGCTCCGCGCCGACCGCACCCGAGGAGGGCACATCGAGCAGTTCGCGCAGCGAACCGGACAGCAGCACCGGGTCCTTGTCCTGGACGAGGACCGCGGTGCGAGCGGAGGCGAGGGGGAGTTCGTCGAGCGCCACGCCGTCCAGGAGCACCGAGGTGCCCGCCTCGGCCGGGTGTCCGCCGAGGCGTTCCGCCAGCCGCCCGGCCGCGTCGGGGTCGCCGCACACCACGGCGGTGAACCGGCCGGACGGCACGAGCAGACCGGTGGCCGGGTCGTACAGATCCCCGGCCGGCACCTCGGCCGCGCGCGATCCCACGGTGTCGGTGACCCGCTCCAGGGACAGCACACGCGCGGCGCGTCGGGCCGAGGGACGGGAGAAGGAGTACGCCATGGCGATCTCCTCGAAGTGCCGCAGCGGGTAGGACATGACCATCACCGCGCTGTAGACGGTGACCAGTTCACCCACCGTGATCCGGCCCTCGCGGGCCAGGTGCACACCGTGCCAGACGACGACGATCAGCAGCAGACCCGGCAGCAGCACCTGGATCGCGGAGATCAGCGACCACATCCGGGCGCTGCGCACGGCAGCGTGGCGCACCTCCTGGGAGGCACGGCGGTAGCGGTCGAGGAACAGTTCCTCACCGCCGATGCCGCGCAGCACCCGCAGTCCGGCGACCGTGTCGGAGGCCAGTTCGGTGGCGCGTCCCGCCTTCTCGCGCTGTATGTCCGCGCGCCGGGTGGCGCGGGGCAGCAGCGGGAGCACGGAGACCGCCAGCACGGGCATGCCCACGGCGACGACGACACCGAGGGCCGGCTGGTACACGAACAGGCCGACGCACACGACGACGACGGTCAGCGCGGCGGCCAGGAAGCGGGACAGTGCCTCGACGAACCAGCCGATCTTCTCGACGTCTCCCGTGGACACGGCCACGACCTCACCGGCCGCGACCCGGCGGGTCAGCGCCGACCCGAGATGGGCGGCCTGGCGGGCCAGCAGTTGCTGGACGCGGGCGGCGGCCGTGATCCAGTTGGTGACGGCGGCCCGGTGCAGGAAGGTGTCGCCCACGGCGATGCCCGCTCCGCACAGCGCCATCAGCCCGCCGGTCAGGGCGAGCCGGCTGCCGGAGCGGTCGACCACGGCCTGGACGGCGAGTCCCACCCAGAACGGCAGCGCGCAGACGGACACGAAGTGCAGCAGTCCCCAGGCGAGCGACTTGAACTGTCCGCCGAGCTGGTTCCGGCCGAGCCACCACAGGAATCGGGGCCCCGAGCGGGCGTCCGGCACACCCGGGTCGGGATACGGAAGGTCTTGAATCTGCATGACGTCCCAGTGGCTCTGGTCGGGGCGGCGGAAGGAACCGCGGAGTGCGGCAACAAACCGTGAAAGGTTCGCCTCGCAGCGTGGTCGGAAGCAAGCGGTTTTCCCCGTCGGGGGTCAGAACCGGCGTTCACCCATTCGTGCCGAGATGTCCGTGACCTCACGCAATGTCGCCAAACGCGATGTGACCATGGGCCGATGCAGAGTGGCGGCACACGACGTGCGATGGTCGCGATGGCGGCTCTCGGTTCCCTCCTGACGATGACGACCCTGTCCGCGTGCGGAAGCACGGAGACAAGACACGCCGACGGCCGGGAGGGGAGACCGGGGCCCCAGGCGGCCCACCCGCGAAAAGCCGTCGCCGTCCGGACCCGCATCCCGGACGTCGGGGACCGGCTCCACCGCGACATCCCCGCCGAATCCCGCCAGGTCCTCGCGGTCTACGGCGACGGCAAGGACTCCCCGTACTCCACCGCCGTCCTGTTCACGAAGCACGGCTCCACCTGGGAGCGGACCCGCAGCTGGCCCGCGCACAACGGCAAGCGGGGCTGGACCCTCGACCACCACCTCGGGGACGAACGCAGCCCCGTCGGCGTGTTCACCCTGACCGCCGCGGGCGGTGTGCTCGACGACCCGGGCACGGCGCTCCCGTACAGCCAGGACGAGTCGTACGAGGCGCCGCGCGACTGGGACGAGTCCCACTGGCACGACTTCGACTACGTCATCGCCATCGACTACAACCGCGTCCCGGGTACCCCGCCCGACGACGCCGAACAGCCCGAGGGCGAGGACAAGGGCGGCGGGATCTGGCTGCATCTGGACCACGGCAGCGGTACGTCGGCGTGCGTCAGCCTGCCCAAGGAGGCGATGGAGTACCTGCTGCGCACGCTCGACCCGGAGCGGCATCCCGTGGTGCTGATGGGGGACAGGGCGGACCTCAAGGGGTAGAACACCGCCCATGAGAAACCGGATAGTCATGTCCATGCTCGCCGGGGCGACCCTCCTGGCGAGCGCCCTGCTGGGCGTGAGCCCCGCCCAGGCAGTCGATACCAAGGCCCAACCGGCCGATGTCCCCGCCGAGTTCGGCACCGACTGGCACGACCCCCTGACCGCCGCGCCACCCATCGCCAGGCCCGCCACCAAGTCCTGCCAAGTCACCCTCGCCGACACCGAGTTCCGCGACTTCACCCCGTACCAGGGGACGTACACACCGCCCAAGGGCTGCGGTGACCGCTGGAGCAAGGTCGTGCTCCGCCTCGACGGCACGGTCAAGGGGCGCCAGTACGACCGGCTCGGCTATCTGCACGTCGGCGGGGTCGAGATCCTGCGCACCTCGACACCGGAGCCCTCGCCCGACGGCATCGCATGGTCCGTCGAGAAGGACGTCACCCGCTACAGCGCCACCTTCCGCGACACACAGAACGTCGAGATGCTCATCGGCAACGTCGTCGACGACACCTACACCGGAGTCATCGGCGTCAAGGCCACGCTGACGTTCTACGAGGGCAGACCCGCGGCGGCGCAGAGCCCCGACCGCGTCCTCACCCTCGGCGCCGACTCGACCGTCACCACCCCGCGCAACAGCGAACGCATCGTCGCCGAGGTGTACGCCACCGGATCCGGCGGCGGCTGCGAGGAATTCTGGTATCTTGCCGTCCCCGACTCGGCGCCGTACTCCTGCCAGGCCGACAAGGGCCCCTACCGCGAGGTGCAGATCAAGGTCGACGGTCAACTCGCCGGAATCGCCGCCCCGTTCCCGAACGTGTGGACCGGCGGCTGGTCCGACCCCTTCCTCTGGTACGTCATTCCGGGCCCGCGCGCCTTCGACGTCAAGCCGATCGAATACGACCTCACGCCCTTCGCCGGGCTGCTCAACGACGGCCGCCCGCACCATGTCGACGTCTCCGTCGTGGGCGTGCCCGAGGGGCAGAGCGGTTGGAGCGCGCCGGTGAACGTGCTCGTCTGGCAGGACGCGCAGCGTGCCCACGTCACCGGAAAGCTCACCCTCGACCGGGCGGGCGAGCTCGCCAACTCCTCGGCGTACACGCCCGGTTCGGAGGAACGCGTGGACACCGACGCCGGTCATCGGCTGACCGTCGCCGGTTACGTCGACACCTCGCACGGACGGGTGGCGACCACGGTGGACCGCAGGCTCACGAACACCTCCGTGCACCGCTGGATCGACGGCGAGAACATGGACGGGCTCGACGCGACCTGGACGGACGACGAGTCGGTGACCGTAGACGGACGGGGGCCGGCCCGGACGACGGCCACGCATCGGACGTACACGATGAACGGTGCGACGACCATCGGCACGGACGACCGGCTGCGTACCGTTCTCACGCTCGGCGACCGGGCGGCGGTCGTCGATACGCGGGACGGGCGGCGGACCGGATGGTCGCGGCTCGATGACACCTACAGCGGGGACGCGACGTACACGCTCGGCGTCCCGCGTGATCAGCGGCATGCCGTCGGGACGTCGAGCGAGCGCTATCGGCTGTACGGCTCGGGCGGCTGCTACGACCGCTCGCTGGCGACCGCGCAGGGGGTGCTGACCGAGGACAGCAGCGGCTGCTGAGCCGTCGTGCGTGCGACGCGTCACTCGGGTTCGTGATTTACACGGCTGTCACACGGAGGTTTTCGGGGCGATCAACAACGGCTTCAAAGTGATCGTCACGGAAGCCGCTTTCCGTATCGCAGAAGTCACCCCATTCGGCTTCCGCGAACGACCGTCCCCCCTCAAGGAGTGCCCGTGCCGCCGTCCGTCCCGCCCCTGCCGCGACGCGTCGCACGCATATTGCGTACCTCTCTCTTCGCGCAGGTCGCCTGCGCGCTCGTCCTCGGAATCCTCGTCGGAAAGCTGTGGCCCGACGTGGCCACAGACTTCCAGCCCCTCGGCGACGGATTCACCCGGCTCATCAAGACGATCATCTCGCCGCTCGTGTTCTGTGTGGTCGTCGTGGGCATCGCCAAGGCCGGTGACCTCAAGGCCTTCGGCCGGATCGGCCTCAAGGCGCTGATCTGGTTCGAGGTCGCGTCCACCGCGGCGCTGATCATCGGCCTGGTCCTCGCCAACGTCGTCCAGCCCGGCTCCGGGATGCACGTCGACCCGTCCACCCTCAACACCTCGGCGGTGGACGCGAAGACGGGCGGTGCCGCGCTGCCCTCGACGACCGAGTTCATCGTCAACGCGCTGCCCACCAGTTTCATCGGCGCCTTCGCCGAGAACTCCCTGCTCCAAGTCCTCATCCTGGCCTGCCTGGTGGGCGCCGCGCTGCTCCACCTCGGCCACACCAAGGTGCCCCAGGTGCTGCCCGCGATCGAGCAGGCCCAGGAGATCATCTTCGCGATCGTCGGCTTCGTCATGCGGCTCGCCCCGCTCGCCGTGTTCGGCGCGATGGCCGTCCTCGTCGGCCAGTACGGGCTCGGTGTGATCAAGACCTACGCCAAGCTGATCATCCTCTGCTACGTCGCCGCCGCGCTCTTCGTCGCACTGCTCGCCGTCGCGCTGCGGCTGGTCACCGGGCTCAGCCTCTGGAAGTTCCTCCGCTACATCCGTGAGGAGATGCTGCTCGCGCTCGGCACCGCCTCCACCGAGTCCGTCATGCCGCGCGTGATGCAGAAGCTGCGCAAGGCGGGCGCCCGGGACGACGCGGTGGGCCTGGTGCTGCCCACCGGCTACTCCTTCAACCTCGACGGAGCCTCGCTCTACCTCTCCATCGGCACCCTGTTCATCGCCCAGGCCGTCGGCGTCGACCTCAGCCTCGGCCAGCAGATCACCGTGATCCTGGTGCTCATGCTGACCAGCAAGGGCATGGCCGGCATCCCCGGTTCGGCCTTCCTCGCCCTGTCCGCCACGGCCTCCTCGCTGGGCGCGATCCCGGCCGGCGCGGTCGCCCTGCTCCTGGGTGTGGACCGCATCATGGACTCGATGCGCGTCGTCACCAACCTCCTCGGCAACTGCGTCGCCGTCTTCGCCGTCTCCCGCTGGGAGGGCGCGCTCGACATCGAGCGGGCGAAGAAGGTCCTCGACGGTGAGATCACGGTCGTAGAAGTAGAAGACGATGGCGTGGAGAACGGCGTGGAAGCGGACGCGGAGATCCCCGCGCAGCTCGTCAAGGAGTCGGCCGCCGAGGCCGGTTGAGCGCTGTCGTGACGGGTCGCGGCTCCTGATCCGCCCAGGTGGTGGGGAGTCGCGGCCCGTTCTTCTATGCGTGGTCGACGAGGTCCGCCGGGTAGGGCTGGTCGAAGTCGGCCGACTGGCTCACCCGCTGCCATGCCTCCGCCTGTGCGATCTGGTCGCGTGAGTAGTTCTGCGCGAGCTCCACGGCGAAGGCGCCCAGGAGGAGGTGGGAGGGGAGGGTCGGCTGCTTGACGATCCGGACCAGGATCTCCCCGGCGCGCTTCGGGTCGCCCGCGGCGACCACGGGACCGTCGAAGAGGCGGATCAGCGAGCCGACCGTCTCGTCGTACTCCGGCGGTACTTCCGGTATCTGCATCGACGAACCGGCCCAGTCGGTCGCGAAGCCGCCCGGTTCCACGACGAGATACCTGATGCCGAACGGTGCGGTCTCGGCCGCGAGCACGCGGGTGAAGCCGTCGACCGCGAACTTCGCCGCCTGGTACGACCCGAGCCCGGGATTGCCGCCGACCCGGCCGCCGACCGACGAGAACTGCACGACCGTGCCCGCACCCTGTGCCTTGAGGAACGGGAGCGCTGCCGTCGAGACGTTGTAGACCCCCCAGAAGTTCGTGTCGAACTGGCGGCGGAAGTCGTCCTCGGGGGTCGTCTCGACCGGGGAGAGGTTGGCGTACCCGGCGTTGTTCACGACCACGTCGATCCTCCCGAAGCGGTCGACTCCCGCCTGTAGAGCCGCCGTTGCCGCCGCTCGGTCGGTGACGTCGAGGGCCACGGGGAGCACGCGGTCGCCGTACTCCTTCACGAGGTCGTCCAGCTGCTCCGGCCTGCGTGCCGTGGCGACGACCCGGTCGCCGGCCTCCAGGGCGGCGACGGTGAGGTTGCGGCCGAAGCCGCGGGACGAACCGGTGATGAACCATGTCTGTGTCATGGGTCTAGCAAAACACTGTTTCGTTATTAGTGCAACTGTGTTGCGCTATGCTCTGCGTCATGAGCACGCCCACCCCGCAACGAGCCCGCAGCGCCGCGGCCAAGCAGCAGCGCGAACGGGCGATTCTCGACGCCGCCCGGGCGCTCGGCGCCGACCGCAGCGTGCGCGAGGTCACCCTCACGGACATCGCCGCCGCCGTCGGCATGCACAAGTCCGCCATGCTGCGGTACTTCGAGACGCGGGAGCAGATCTTCCTGGCGCTGACCGCCGAGGGCTGGGAGGACTGGTCGGCGGCGCTCCGCGCGCGGCTGAGTGAATTCACCGACGTCACCGAAGTCGCCGACGGGGATCGTGGTGCGATCGCGGCCGTCCTCGCGCAGTCGCTCGTCGCGCGGCCGTTCTTCTGCGACCTCCTGGCTCAGGCGCCGTTGAACCTGGAACGCAATGTGTCGCTGGAGTCCGTGTACGCGTTCAAGACCGTCGTACTCGGTGAAGTCGCCGCCGTGGCGGCCGAGTTGTGCCGACTGCTCGAGATCACCGAGCGTGCCGCCGTGGACGTGATCGCCACGGCCACGAGCATGGCCGGGGCGCTTCTCCAGATGGCCGCCCCCGGTACCAGGCTTCGCACGCTCTACGAGACGCATCCCGAGTTGGCGCACGCGCTGGTCGACGTCGAGCCCCAACTGACCCGCATCCTCACGGCGTTGTTGAACGGCATGCCACCGGCGGAGAGGTGAAGTGCCGTCGGTGACTCATGGCGTCGACGACCGCCCGCGCGTGCTCGTGAAACGGCTGCGGTAGTGCGTCGGTGTGGTGTCCAGATGGCGGGCGAAGGCGCGGCGGAGGGTCTCGTCGGTGCCGAGCCCGCTGTGGTGTGCCGCGGAGGTGACGCTGTGGCCTTCGAGGAGCAGGTGTTGGGCGCGGTCGAGACGCACCCGTTCGACCCAACGGGCGGGCGTGGTCCCGAGTTCGGTGCGGAAGAGCCGCGTCAGGTGCCGGGTGCTGACGGCCGCGGTCGCCGCCATGGCGGGCAGGCTGTGGTCGGCGGCGGGGTCGGCCAGCACGGACGCGATCAGTGACCGCAGGGGATCGGTGCGCGGCGGCGGGGTGGTGGTCGCCGCGGAGAACTGCGACTGGCCGCCCGGGCGTTGCATGAAGACCACCAGCTCGCGGGCGACGTCCCGGGCCACGGCCGCTCCGTGGTCGTCCTCGACGAGGGCGAGCGCCAGGTCGATCCCGGCAGTGATTCCCGCCGAGGTGACGAAGCGGCCGTCGCGGACGTGGATGGCGTCCGGTTCGACGCGCACCCGGGGGTAACGGCGGGCCAGTGTCCCGGCCTGCCGCCAGTGGGTCGTGGCCGAACGGCCGTCGAGCAGGCCGAGTTCGGCGAGGACGAAGGCACCTGTGCAGACGGACGTGACCCGTGCCGCATGGTCGGTGAGGGCGCGTGTCGTACTCAACAGCCCTTCCTCGGCGGGGTGTTGGGCCAGTAGATCGCCCCCGGCGACCACCACCGTGTCGACCGGCCCCGCGTCGGCCGCGGTCACCGTGCCGGTCAGGGCGAGTCCGTTGGCGGTGGTGATTGGGCCGCCGTGCGGAGAGACCAGCACCACCTCGTAGGGATGGCCGAGTTTGCCCGACTGGTGCAGCACCTCGGCCGGGCCGCTGACGTCGAGCAGGGTCACGCCGTCGAAGACGACGAAGCCGACCCGAGGGAGCGGGACCGCGGTCATGTCCGAATCCGTGGTTTTTATGGCTCTGAGGACATGGCTCCAGCGTACGCCGCCGAAGATCCTGGACGCACAGGCCGTCGAGGAGAGGGAAGAACGATGAGTGAAGTGATCGCAGGCGTGGAGATCCCGGACAGCGCGCTGGCACGGGAGGCGACCGAACTGGTGCGCGAGGCCGCGTCGCCGCTGCTGTTCGACCACTCCCGGCGGGTGTTCCTGTGGGGCGCCCTGCGCGGCCGGGAGCAGGGCATCCGTTACGACCCCGAACTGCTCTACGTGGCCGCGATGTTCCACGACCTCGGGCTCACCGAGAAGTTCCGCCGGACCGACCAGCGCTTCGAGATCGACGGCGCCGATGAGGCCCGCCGGTTCCTGCAGGCGCACGGCATCACCGGTGAGTCGGCCGACCGGGTCTGGACGAGCATCGCGCTGCACACCACCCAGGAGATCCCGCTGCACATGGCGGCCGAGATCGCCCTGGTCAACCGGGGTGTGTCGCTGGACGTCGTGGGCATCGGCTACGACGCCGTCTCCGAGGGGCAGCGCGCGGCCGTCGTGGCGGCGCATCCCCGCCCGGACTTCAAGAACGGGATCCTCGCCGCCTTCACCGAGGGCATCAAGGACCGCCCCGAGACCACCTTCGGCAACATCAAGGCGGACGTACTGGCCCACTTCGTACCGGGCTTCGTGCGCGGCGACTTCGTCGAGAAGATCAAGGGCTCGGACTGGCCGGAGTGACGCCGTGGCGACCGCCTGTGGTCAGCAGGTCCGCCCGTGCTCCTCATGGGTACCGGGCGTGCCGTCCACCAGCGTGTCCAGCAAGGTCCGCAGCACCTCGCGCTCCACATCCGTGAGGGGCGCGAGGATCTCGTCCGCGGCGCCCCGCCGGGCGCTGCGCAGCTCGCTGAGCGCCTTGCGACCGTCGTCCGTGATCTCGATGCGGATGACCCGCCGGTTGGACGGGTCGGGCACCCGCCGTACCTTGCCGCTCGCCTCCAGGCCGTCGACCAGCGTCGTCACCGCGCGCGGCACCACCTCGAGGCGCTCGGCGAGGTCGGCCATGCGGGGCGGCGAGCCGAAGTGCGCGAGCGTGCGCAGCAGGCGGGACTGGGCCGGGGTGATGCCGAGGTCGCGCTGCTCCAGATGGCGCTTCTGGATGCGGTGCACCCGGCGGGTGAGCCGCAGCAGCTGCTCCGCGAGGAGGCCGTCGGAATCGGGGGTGGTCATGCGGGAACAATATCAGGACCTTGTTCATTGTGAGTATAGGTAACAATGAGCTATGCTCCACCAGATCTCATTGCTCCACGAGTTCTGAGTGCTCGACCAGCCCTGATCACCTCACCATCCGCAGGAGACCATGCCCCGCGACGACATCAAATGGACACCGTCCCCCGGCACCTCGACCGACCAGCCCCGGCAGGTGCGCCGCATCCTCAGGCTCTTCAAGCCCTACCGCGCCCGGCTCACGGTCGTCGGCCTCCTGGTCGGCGCCGCGTCCCTGGTCACCGTGGCGACCCCGTTCCTCCTCAAGGAGACGCTGGACGTCGCCATCCCGCAGGGCCGCACCGGACTGCTGAGCCTGCTCGCGCTCGGCATGATCCTGAGCGCCGTCCTGACCAGCATCTTCGGCGTCCTGCAGACCCTCATCTCCACGACGGTCGGCCAGCGCGTCATGCACGACCTGCGCACGGCGGTCTACGGCCGGCTGCAGCGCATGTCGCTCGCCTTCTTCACCCGGACCCGCACCGGCGAGGTCCAGTCCCGCATAGCCAACGACATCGGCGGAATGCAGGCCACCGTCACCTCCACGGCCACCTCCCTGGTGTCGAACCTGACCAGCGTGGTCGCCACGATCATCGCGATGATCGCCCTGGACTGGCGGCTCACCGTCGTCTCGCTGCTGCTCCTCCCGGTCTTCGTCTGGATCAGCCGCAGGGTCGGCAACGAACGCAAGAAGATCGCCACCCAGCGCCAGAAGCAGATGGCCGCGATGGCCGCCACAGTCACCGAGTCGCTGTCCGTCAGTGGCATCCTGCTCGGCCGCACCATGGGCCGCTCCGACTCGCTCACCCAGTCCTTCTCCGAGGAGTCCGAGGGTCTCGTCGACCTGGAGGTCAGGTCGAACATGGCGGGGCGCTGGCGCATGGCCGTCATCTCGATCGTCATGGCCGCGATGCCCGCCGTCATCTACTGGACCGCCGGAATCGCCCTCCAGATGGGCGGCCCGGACGTCTCCATCGGCACCATCGTCGCCTTCGTCTCGCTCCAGCAGGGCCTGTTCCGCCCGGCCGTCAGCCTGTTGTCGACCGGCGTCCAGATCCAGACCTCGCTGGCCCTCTTCGCGCGCATCTTCGAGTACCTCGACCTCCCGATCGACATCACCGAACGCGAGAACCCGGTCCACCTGGACAGCGTCAAGGGCGAAGTCGCCTTCGAGGGCGTCGAGTTCCACTACGACGAGAAGAGCGGCCCGATCCTCGACGGCATCGACATCACCGTCCCGGCCGGCAACAGCCTCGCGATCGTCGGCCCGACCGGCGCCGGGAAGTCGACCCTCGGCTATCTCGCGCCCCGGCTCTACGACGTGACGGGCGGCCGGGTCACCCTCGACGGCGTCGACGTCCGCGACCTGGACTTCGACACGCTCGCGCGTGCCGTCGGCGTCGTCTCCCAGGAGACGTACCTCTTCCACGCCACGGTCGCCGACAACCTCCGCTTCGCCAAGCCGGACGCCACCGACGAGGAGCTGTACGCGGCGGCGCGCGCGGCGCAGATCCACGACCACATCGCGGGCCTGCCCGACGGGTACGACACGGTCGTCGGCGAGCGAGGCCACCGGTTCTCCGGCGGTGAGAAGCAGCGGCTGGCCATCGCGCGCACGATCCTGCGCGACCCGCCGGTCCTCATCCTCGACGAGGCGACCAGTGCCCTCGACAACCGCACCGAGGCGGCCGTCCAGGACGCCATCGACGCCCTGTCGGCCAACCGCACCACGCTCACCATCGCCCACCGCCTGTCCACCATCCGCAGCGCCGACCAGATCGTGGTCCTCGACTCCGGGCACGTGGCGGAACGGGGCACGCACGAAGAACTGCTGGAACTCGACGGGCGGTACGCGGCCCTCGTACGCCGGGATGCCCAACTGGAACCGACAAGCTGAAGATATGCCGGGATTGTGACGATATGCGGGTTACCGTGCCCGCATGCAGATGAACACTCCGCCACGGAGAACGATTCGACTGACCCGCCGGGGCCGGGTCGCCCTCATCGCGACCGGGGCCGTCGTGGCCGGCACCGCCGTGGCGGTGCCGCTGCTCGGCCTGGAGGACGAAGGGGACGCGCGTCCCACCTCACTGGTCATCCCGGAGGGCTGGCGCTCGGGCCAGATCTACGACGCCGTCGACAAGGCCCTCGCGCTCCCGGCCGGCACCACCAAGAAGTCCATCCCGAAGGCCGGCCTCAAGCTGCCGAACGACGCGGAGGGCAACCCCGAGGGCTATCTCTTCCCGGCGACCTATCCGCTGAAGGAGAAGGCGACGCCGGAGTCGCTGCTCTCGTTCATGGTCAACATCGCGAACCGGAAGTTCAACGGCGCCCCGGTCGCCGCCGGCGCGCAGCGCAACGCGATGAACGTCTACCAGGCGGTCACCATCGCGAGCATCGTGCAGGCCGAGGCGGCCTCCAAGGCCGACATGGGGAAGGTGGCCCGTGTCATCTTCAACCGCCTCGAACGCGGGATGCCGCTCCAGATGGACTCGACCGTCAACTACGCCCTCAACCGCACCACGTTGAGGACGACCACGAGCGACACCCGGATCGACAGCCCCTACAACTCCTACCAGCGCATGGGCCTGCCGCCCACCCCGATCGACAACCCGGGCGAGGACGCCATGCGCGCCGCGATCAACCCGCCCCCGGGCGACTGGCTCTACTTCGTCACGGTCAAGCCCGGCGACACCCGCTTCGCGGCCACCTACGAGGAACACCAGCGCAACGTGGCCGAGTTCAACGCGGCCCAGAAGAGCGGCAGTTCGCAGCCGCCGAAGTGACCCGCGCGGGACGGCGTCGGGCGGCGACCGGCTTTCCAGCCGGCAGCCGTCCGATGTCCCGTGGGGCTGTGCCGAGGCGTATGTGGACGGTCTCCGTAACGGGCGGCGCGGTGTTCGGCGGCGGCTGTTCCTCCGGCGCGGAGTTGCTCGATGTCGCCTACGGCCGCGCGGCCGGCGTCGTAGACGGGTGCCCGCAGGCGGCCCGTGGCCGACGAGCGGGAGGCGCGGATCGGCGACGGCGTGCGCGCTCTCGACGCCTCCGCCCCGCCCACGAAGCGCCCCCGCCCGAACAACCTCAGACCGCGACCGGCTCCCCGGCCAGCAGCCGTCTGATGTCCCGTACGGCCGAACGTCCCGCGCGGTTGGCGCCGATGGTGCTCGCGGAGGGACCGTAGCCGACGAGATGGATGCGGGGATCCGCGGCCACCCGGGTGCCGTCGAGGCGGATGCCGCCGCCCGGGCCGCGCAGCTTCAGCGGTGCCAGGTGGTCGATGGCAGCCCGGAAGCCGGTGGCCCACAGGATGACATCGGCGTCCACATGGCGGCCGTCGTCCCAGTCCACACCGTCGGGGGTGATCCGGTCGAACATCGGCTGCCGGTCGAGGACTCCGTCCGCGACGGCCTGCCGGATCGCGTCGTTCAGCGGCAGTCCGGTCACGGAGACGACGCTCCTCGGAGGCAGCCCCTGCCGTACCCGCTCCTCCACCAGCGCGACGGCCGCCCGCCCCACGTCCTCGGTGAAGGGACCCTCGCGGAAGACCGGCGGACGCCGGGTCACCCATGTCGTCGCCGCCGCGTACGGGGCCAGTTCCATCAGATGCTGCGTTCCGGACGCGCCCCCGCCCACCACGACCACCCGCAGCCCGGCGAACTCCTCGGGCCCCGGGTACTGCGCGGTGTGCAACTGCCGCCCCCGGAAGGTCTCCTGGCCCGGATAGCGCGGCCAGAACGGCCGGTCCCAGGTGCCGGTGGCATTGATCAGCGCCCGCGTCGACCAGGTCCCGTCGGACGTCTCGACGAGCAGCCGCCCGCCCTCGCCCTCCCGTACCGCTCTCACATCCACCGGCCGCCGTACCCGCAGGTCGAAGGCGCGCTCGTAGGCGGCGAAGTACTCGGCGACGACTTCGGAGGACGGCCGGTCCGGATCTCCGTCCGTGAGTTCCATGCCCGGCAACGCGTGCATCCCGTGCACCTTGCCGTACGTCAGTGACGGCCACCGGAACTGCCAGGCGCCGCCCGGCGCGGGCGCGTGGTCCAGGACCACGAAGTCGCGCTCCGGCTCGAAACCGGTGCGCCGCAGGTGATAGGCGCCGGCCAGTCCTGCCTGCCCGGCGCCTATGACGACCACGTCGACCTCACGGGTGTTGTTCACGTTTCTACGAACAGCCCCGGGGCCGTGGATCTTCCCGCGCGCTCAGCGCCCGCTGCCGACGAGGAACGGCACACCCGCCCGCTCCGGCCCCTCGACCAGTCCGCGCGCCGTCAGCTCGGGAATCACACCCTCGCCGAACCAGTACGCCTCCTCCAGATGCGGATACCCGGACAGCACGAAGTGCTCGACGCCGAGCGAGTGGTACTCCTCGATCAGATCGGCGACCTCGCCATGGCTGCCCACCAGCGCGGTGCCCGCACCGCCCCGGACGAGACCGACCCCCGCCCACAGGTTCGGATGGATCTCCAGATCGGCCCGCGAACCACCGTGCAGCGCCAGCATCCGCTGCTGGCCCACCGACTCACTGCGTCCGAGGGCGGCCTGCGCCGCCGCGATCGTGTCCGCGTCGAGATCGTCGAGCAGCCGGTTCGCGGTCGCCCACGCCTCGGCCGACGAGTCGCGCGAGATCGTGTGCAGCCGTACCCCGAACCGCACGTCCCGCCCCTCGCGCTCGGCGAGTCCGCGAATCCAGTCGATCTTCTCCTTGACCTGGGCCGGCGGTTCTCCCCAGGTGAGATACACGTCCGCATGCCGGGCGGCGACCGGCCCGGCCGCCGCCGACGAACCACCGAAGAACACCTGCGGCACCGGATCGGGCGGCAGCGCGGTGAGCCCGCCCTCGACCTGGTAGTGGACACCGTCGAAGTCGTACGGCTCTCCCCGCCACGCCCCTCGTACGACCGACAGGAACTCGTCGGTGCGGGCGTACCGCCGGTCGTGGTCGAGATGGTCGCCGAAGCGTCGCTGCTCGGCCGAGTCGCCGCCGGTGACGACATTGAGCAACAGCCGTCCGCGCGTGAGGCGTTGATAGGTCGCCGCCATCTGCGCGGCCAGCGTCGGCGAGATCACCCCCGGCCGGAACGCCACGAGGAACTTCAGCCGCTCGGTGTGCTGGGCGAGTGCCACGGTGGTCAGCCACGCGTCCTCGCACCAGGTGCCGGTCGGCGTGAGGACCGCCTCGAAGCCCAACTGCTCGGCCGCCTTGGCGATTTGGGCCAGGTACTCGATGTCCGGCGGACGCACCCCGCGGACCGACCCCGCCCGGTTGGGGCCGTAGGCGTGCCGGTCGACGAGGGTACGGCCGTCGCCGCCGGTCGGCAGGAACCAGTGGAGACGGACCGTCATGTCACTTCTCCTTGTAGACGCGCGGCGCGGTGGTCGAGACCGGCAGGCTGCCGTTGAAGCGGGTGTCGACGAACTCGGCGAAATCAACCTTGCGGGGGATCAGCTTCAACGCGGTGAACTGGTCCGCGATCGCCTGCTCCGAGGCGATCAGCGGCTTGTCCACGGCGACCGCGATCCGGGAGGCGTTGGTGCGCTTCACCGAGGCCAGCGCCACCGCGTACGGCAGCCCGGTGTCCTTCGCCCACACCTTGGCCCACGCGTCGGGGTGGTCGTAGACCCAGTCCTGGGCGCGCCGCAGCCGCTCCAGATAGTCCTTGATGGCCGCGGCCTTCTTGCCGTCCGCCAGCGCGGAGGGCGCCGCCACCTGGAAGTTGAGCCCGTTGACCAGACCCTGACCGGTCGTCAGGATGCGGCCCTGCTTCGCTTCGAGGACCTGCGAGGTGTACGGGTCCCACACCGTCCACGCGTCCACCTTGCCGCTGGTGAACGCGGCCAGCGCGTCGGCGGGTTGGAGGTACTTGACCTTGACGTCGCTCAGGGTCAGCCCGGCCGCCTTGAGGGAGGCGATCAGCTGGTAGTGCGCGGAGGAACCCTGCGCGACGGCGATGGACTTGCCCTTGAGCTGCTCGGGACTCGTCAGCTTGGAGTCCTTCGGCACAAGGATGGCCTCGCCCTGGGAGTTGCCGTGCCAGGCGGCCACCACCTTGATCTTGGAGCCCGCGCCCGCGGCGAACACCGGCGGGGTGTTGCCGACACCGCCGATGTCGACGGCCTTGGCGTTGACGGCCTCCAGGAGCGGCGGGCCGGAGGTGAACGTGGACCACTTGATCTTGTAGTCGAGGTTCTTGAGTTCACCGGCGGCCCGCAGGATGGCCTCCGAACCGCCCTTCTGGTCACCGACGTCGAGCGTGACGGAACCCGTGCCGTCGGTGTCGGTCCCCGTGCTGGCGGACGAGTTGCCACCGCAGGCGGTGAGCAGGAGGGCGAGGGGGAGGAGCAGTGCGGCGGGGACGAGGCGACGTCGCATGGGGGATCCGTTCTGTGCAAGTGAGCGGTGGGAGGGGGGGGAGTTCAGGCGGCTTCGGCGGCGGTGTCGACGCCGAGGCGTTCCAGGAGTCCGGCGCGCAGTTCGGCGAACCGGGGGTCGGTGATGTCGCGCGGGCGGTCGAGGTCGATGTGCTGCTCGTGCGCGATGACACCGTCGTCCATCACCAGGACACGGTCGGCGAGCAGCACCGCCTCCTCGACGTCGTGGGTCACCAACAGGACGGCGCAGCCCCGCCGTTGCCACAGCTCGCCCACCAGCCGCTGGGCCTTGATGCGGGTGAGCGCGTCGAGCGCGCCGAACGGCTCGTCGAGCAGCAGCAGATCGGGCTCGCGCACCAGGGCACGGGCCAGCGAGGCACGCTGCGCCTCACCGCCGGAGAGCGTCTTGGGCCAGGCGTCGGCGTGGTCCCCGAGCCCGACCTCCGCCAACGCGCGCTCCGCCACGGCCCGTTCGGGCTTGCCGGGCAGTCCGAGCAGGACGTTGCGCCACACCTTCTTCCACGGCATCAGCCGGGGCGCCTGGAACGCGACGGCCTTGCGGCGCGGGACGAGGACGGTGCCCTCGATGTCCCGGTCGAGTCCGGCGAGGATGCGCAGCAACGTGGACTTTCCGCAGCCGCTGCGGCCGAGCAGCGCCACGAACTCGCCCTGCCGTACGTCGAGTTGAAGCCTGTCGATGACGGGACGGCCGTCGAAGGAGCGGGTCAGCCCTTCGACGCGCACCGCCTGCGAGGTGACCGGCTGTGCGGTCACCGGCCCGTGAACGTCGGTCGCCATTGCAGCAGCAGCCTTTCGAGGGTTCGGACGACGAAGTCGGCCAGCAGGCCGAGGAAGGCGTAGACGATCAGGCAGACCACGATCACGTCGGTCTGCAGGAAGTCCCGTGCCTGCACCATGAGGAAGCCGATCCCGGCGTCCGCGTTGATCTGCTCGGCGAACACGAGCGCCAGCCAGGCGATACCGAGGGAGTAACGCAGCCCGGTCATCGCGTTGGGCAGCGCGCCCGGCAGCACCACATGCCGTACCAGCCCCCAGCGGGACAACCCCAGCGACTCCCCGGCCTCGATCAACTGGCTGTCCACGCCCCGGATTCCGGCGTAGACGTTCAGATAGAGCGGGAAGGTCACCCCGAGCGTGATGATGGCGACCTTGGGGGCCTCGCCGATGCCAAACCAGATGATGAACAGCGGGATCAGCCCCACGAAGGGCACGGTCCGCAGCATCTGCACGGGAGCGTCGACCAGGTCCTCGCCGATCCTGAACAGGCCGGAGACCAGGGCGAGTCCGGTACCGATGACGGTGCCGAGGAGCAGCCCGATCGCGACGCGCTGGAGCGAGGTGGCCATGGCCGAGGTCAGCGAACCGCTGTCGATCAGATCCCAGCCGACGTGTGCGATCCGCCCGGGCGAGGCGAGTACGTCCGAGGTCAACACACCGGTGCTGCTGAGGAGTTGCCACAGCGCGAGCAGCACGAGCGGGCCGGTGGTGCGGCGCAGCCAGCGGGGGACACGGGTGCGGCGGGAGGAGGTGGGGACGAGGGGGACGAGATCGAGGGGGGCGTGGTCGTCCGGGCGCGCGTCCGGGCCGGCCTTCGAGGTGGATATACGCGAAATGTCGGGCTCGGAGGAGCCGGGTGGCGCATGGCTGATGCTCATGGGTGCTCCACGGAGTGGGGAGAGCGTCCGGTGAGGAAAGGGGTACGCCTCAACGCCGCCGCGTCACGACGGTGTGCGCGGGCGCGACGGAGTGCGGGAAAAGAGGGGGTGAGGCGGAAGAAGGCGTCAGCAGCCGCGACAACACGCGGCGGAGGCCACCCGCAGCAGGTCGATGTGACCGCGCGTGGTGAGCAGAACTGAACGCAACATGCGGCCGAAACTAGGTCAGATGGCGTGCCACGGTCAACGGTGTCTCGCGGACTGGACCCCTCGTATCACGGGCCGGTCGGCCGACCCGGTGGGCGGCTCCGGGGATGGGTCAGGATGGGAACATGTCAGCTGCCTTCACCACCCGAGTTCTGCATGTCGCCACCGGCTCCCGGGAGCGGGTCATGGACCTGACCCGCGACTGCGAGGCCTTCCTGCGGGAGGCGGCGGCCGGCCGCGACGGCCTCCTCAACGTCTTCGTCCCGCACGCCACCGCGGGCGTCGCGATCCTCGAAACGGGCGCCGGCAGCGACGACGACCTGCTCGCCGCCCTGCACACCCTCCTCCCCGCCGACGACCGCTGGCAGCATCGCCACGGCAGCCCCGGCCACGGCCGCGACCACGTCCTCCCGGCCTTCGTGCCGCCGCACGCGACGCTGCCGGTGCTGGGCGGGCGGCTGGAGTTGGGGACGTGGCAGTCGGTGTGTCTCGTCGACACGAACAGGGACAACCCTGAGAGGACCGTTCGGCTGTCGTTCCTCGGGTGAGGGGTCCGTCGCGCGGATCCCCTCCGCTTCAGGAGGCTCCGGCCGCTGTGGTCGGGAGCTGCGTCGGGGTGTCGCGCAGGCCGAGGCGCAGGTGCTCGACGTGGTAGAGGGCCTGCTCCAGCAGTTCGGCGACGTGGTTGTCGTAGAGCGCGTAGATGACCGAGCGGCCCCGGCGCTCGCCGGTGACCAGGCCGAGGTTGCGCAGCAGGCGCAGTTGGTGGGAGCAGGCGGACTGTTCCATGCCGACGGCGTCGGCGAGTTCGGTCGCCGCGCAGGGGCCTTCCTGGAGGCGGGTCAGGATCCGCAGGCGGGAAGGGGTGGCCAGGGCCTGGAGCGTGGCGGCGACGTCGGCGGCGCCCACGGCCTCCAGGCGCTCGCGTGCGGTGGCGGTGGTCTTGGCGTCAGCTCCGTGGCCCATGGCGCCCATCCTACGGAGGTGGACCCATGAACACATGAATGGGTCTTCATGTGGTCCTGTACGGTGAAGGGAGCGGTGCCGGATCCCGGCCGACCGCTGTTTCGCCATGTCTCCGTGAAGGACTTCCGCTCCGATGACCTCCACCCTCACCCAGCCGCACGCCGACCGGGCCGCGTTGCCGCGCGACGGCCGTACCCCTCACCGCCGCACCCGTGTCCTGGCCCTGCCCGAGGCGCGCTGGGCGATCGCGGCCACGGTCTTCTTTCTGCTCGCGCTGCCGTTGCAGTGGGCCGGTGCTCCGGCGTGGGCGTGGGGTCCGCTGTACGCGCTGTCGTACGCCACCGGCGGGTGGGAACCGGGCTGGGAGGGACTGAAGGCGCTCAAGGACAAGACCCTCGACGTCGACCTCCTCATGATTGTCGCCGCGCTCGGGGCGGCGGCGATCGGGCAGGTCATGGACGGCGCGCTGCTGATCGTCATCTTCGCCACGTCCGGTGCGCTGGAGGCGCTGGCCACGGCACGGACGGCCGACTCCGTGCGCGGTCTGCTGGACCTGGCACCGGCGACGGTCACTCGCCTCGACACCTTCGGCGGCGAACAGAGCGTCGCCGTAGCGGAGTTGACCGTCGGCGACACGATCCTCGTACGGCCGGGCGAGCGCGTCGGCGCCGACGGCCGGGTGCTCGACGGGGCCAGTGAGGTGGACCAAGCGACCATCACCGGTGAACCGCTGCCCGTGGCCAAGGAGAAGGGCGACGAGGTCTTCGCGGGCACCCTCAACGGAACCGGCGTCCTTCGGGTACGTGTCGAGCGGGATTCCTCCGACTCGGTGATCGCACGGATCGTACGGATGGTGGAGGAGGCGTCCGGGACCAAGGCGCCCACACAGCTGTTCATCGAGAAGGTCGAACAGCGCTACTCGTTGGGCATGGTGGTGGCGACCCTCGCGGTGTTCCTCGTCCCGTTGGCCTTCGGGACGGGACTGACCGACGCGCTCCTGCGGGCCATGACGTTCATGATCGTGGCGTCGCCGTGCGCGGTCGTGCTGGCCACGATGCCGCCGCTGCTCTCCGCGATCGCCAACGCCGGACGCCATGGTGTGCTGGTCAAGTCGGCGGTGGTCATGGAGCGGCTGGGACAGGTCGACGTGGTCGCGCTCGACAAGACCGGCACGCTGACCGAGGGCACCCCGAGGGTCACCGACGTACAGCCGCTCACCGAATTCCGGCTGGGCGCGGACGAGTTGCTGGCACTCGCCGCCGCGGCGGAGCACCCGAGCGAGCATCCGCTGGCCCGTGCCGTGGTGGAGGCGGCGCGCGAGCGCGGACTCGCCCTGCCGGTGGCGGAGGACTTCACCTCCACGCCCGGGGTCGGGGTGACCGCCACCGTCGCGGGGCGACCGGTCGCGGTCGGAGCCCCGGCCCGGCTGCTCGCAGAGGCGTCGGACGCGGGCTCCGCGCGGGCCGCCGCGCTCGTGGGCGCGCTGGAGGAGGGCGGACGGACCGCCGTGCTGGTCACCCTCGACGGGCGGCCGGTGGGCGTGCTCGGCATCGCCGACCGCCTGCGTGCCGACGCGACCACGACCGTCGCCTCACTGGCGTCCCTCACCGGAACCGCGCCCCTGCTGCTGACCGGCGACAACCCCCGTGCGGCCGCCCGCCTCGCCGCCGAGGTCGGCATCGGCGACGTACGGGCCGGGCTGCTGCCCGAGCACAAGGTGAACGCCGTCAGGGAACTTGAGGCAGCGGGCCGCACGGTCATGGTCGTCGGGGACGGCGTCAACGACGCCCCGGCGCTGGCCGCCGCGCACACCGGTGTCGCGATGGGCCGGGCGGGCTCCGACCTCGCGCTGGAGACGGCCGACGCGGTGGTCGTCCGCGACGAGCTGACCACCGTGCCCGCCGTGATCTCCCTCTCGCGCCGGGCCCGCGGACTCGTCGTGCAGAACCTCGTGATCGCCGGAGTGTTCATCGCGGGCCTCGTCGTCTGGGACCTGGCCGGTCATCTGCCGCTGCCGCTCGGCGTCGCGGGCCACGAGGGCTCCACGGTCGTCGTCGGCCTCAACGGCCTGCGGCTGCTGCGCGAGGCGGCGTGGACGCGGGCCGCCGAGTGAGCCACAGGGACCCTCGCCGCTCGGCCGGGGACTACACTCCACCCCTGCCCTCGCCCGCCATTGGTGGGCCGCGGCGCGTGCGGAAAGCCGGTGGAGGGCTTGTGGCGTGCACCTGGGCGCGGTTCCACGACACGACGATGGCGACCGAACCGCTGGAGTAGGAGCGCACCTGGAAAACCCGGCGACGTCGGCGATCGTCCCCGGGATACTCGTCGCCCATGGATGAGGTCGAAGTCGTCGTCGCCCATTCCGAGCGCGCGACTCTGCGCGTCGGTGACGTGTTCCTGAAGGTGGACGGCGATCAGGCGCGCATCGATGCCGAGGTCGAGGCGATGTCTCGCGCGCCGGTCCCGACGCCGGAGGTGCTGTGGTGCAAGCCGCACGTCCTCGCGCTCGCCGCGCTCCCGGGGACGACGCTCGGGCTCCTGGGCGGGCCGTCGACCGGGTCGCCGGCGGCCTGGGCCGCGGCGGGCGCCGCGATCCGCAAGCTGCACGACGCGCCGCTGCCGCCCAGGACCGGCGGGGCCGGGCGGAGCATCGACGCGCTGGCGGCGGAGCTCGACACCGAGTGCGAGGCGCTCGTGACGAACGGCCTCCTGCCCGCCGAACTGGTCATCCGCAACCGGCAGGTCGCCGAGGCCGCGCTCCGGCCGTGGATTCCGGCGTTCACGCACGGCGACCTGCAGATCGCGCACGTCTTCGTCGACGGCGAGGAGGTCACCGGCATCATCGACTGGTCCGAGGCGGGCCAGGGCGATCCGCTCTACGACCTCGCCACGTTCACGCTCGGACACGAGCAGCGCATCGGCGACGTCCTCGCCGGCTACGGCGCCGACGTCGACCTCGAGGTGATCCGTGCGTGGTGGTCGTTGCGGAGCCTGCTGGTGGTGCGCTGGCTGAGCGGGCACGGCTTCGACCCGTTCGCGCCCGGCTGCGAGGTCGACGTACTGAGATCCCGGATGTGAGGCTGCGCGGGCCCCACTTCGTTGCTCCCCTTGGGGAGGATCGTGCCTACTGGTGCGCCGTATAGACGGTCGCGGTCATCGGTGCCTTCACAGGGCCGCTGCCGAGCTGGTCCGTCATCCTCTGCGTGACGGCGGCCCGGAGGGCCTGCGCGTCCTCGCGGGCCTCCACGGCGGCGCTCACCGGTGTGCCCGTGAGGAACCCGGTGGCGACGGAGGCCGCGGACTCCGCGACACCTTCCAGCGTGACCTCCTCGGCGGTGTCCAGGGTCAGTCCGGCGGCCGTGAGGTCCGCGGTGACCACGGCCGGGTCGGAGTAGCCGTGGGGCACGGCCTTCAGGAACGGGGGTGCCCCCTCGGGCATGGACCGTTCCAGGGCGGTCTGGAAGGCGGCCCCGAATCCGTGCGAGGCCAGCGGGCCCCAGCTGTTGAAGAGGAACCGCCCCTGCGGGGCCAGGACCCGGCGCACCTCGGCGTACGCGGCGGGCCTGTCGGGGAAGAACATCACCCCGAACTGGCACACCACGAGGTCGAAGCCACCGTCCTCGAAGGGCAGCTCCTGGGCGTCCGCCTGCCGCCACTCCGCACGCGGTTCCCGGGCCGACCCCGCGGTGACCATCGCTTCGTTGAGGTCCGTCGCCACCACCGAGGCCGTGGGCACCGCGGTGAGCAGGGCCGAGGTCAACGCCCCTGTTCCGGCGGCGAGTTCGAGGATCGTGCGGGGCCGCAGCGCCGCCGCTCTGGCGGCCAGGTCGACGGCGAAGGGTTGGAAGAAGACCGGGACCAGGTGGCGCTCGTAGGCCTCGGGCATGGACCGTGTCCACCGCCGGTTCGCATCGTCTGTGCTCACCCTGCAGACACTAGCCCTGCGGGAACTCCGACGGCGGACGCTGCGGCCACGGCGGCCTCGTGTCATGTTGGTCGAGCGTCCAAGACGCTGCGATAGCATGAAGGGCACACGCATTCCCGTTCCCGAAGCAGAAAGCTGGCCAGATGTCTCGTATGGCGGCGAAGGACCGACGCGAAGAGCTGATCGCGGCGGCGCAGCGGGTGATGATCCGCGACGGAGTCACGAAGGCGACGACGCGCGCGATCGTCAACGAGGCGAAAATGCCGCTGGGCGTCTTCCACTACTGCTTCAGCTCGCGTGAGGAACTGCTGCAGGAAGTCCTCACCCGCTTCACCGACGCCACGGTGGCCGCCGCGCGCAAGATGTTCGAAGGGGAAGGGGACCTCGGATCACGGATCACCAGGAGCCTGAGTGCTTTCTGGGGCACGGTCGAGCTCAACCCCGGGGAACACCAGGTCAGTTATGAGCTGACCCACTACGCCCTGCGCCAGGCCGGGTTCGAGGACCTGGCCCGACGCCAGTACCAGCACTACCGCGAGGTCCACGAGGAACTCCTGGCGGAGGCCGCCGAGGCCGCCGGCATCGAGTGGGCCGTTCCTGTTCCGGTGCTGGCCCGCTACCTCAACTCGGTGCTCGACGGTGTCACCCTGAGCTGGCTGGTCGACCGCGACAGCGAACACAGCCAGGAGGTCCTGCGGCTGACCGGCGAGCACCTCTTGACGCTGGCCCGCGAGCGGACCCGGCAGGCGGCCGGGCCGAGCCCGGCCGCGGAGCCGAGCCCGGCGTCGTAGACGCGCGCCGTGTGCGTTGCCTACTCGAACAGGTCGGGCTCTTCCGCCGTGATCTGGTCCCACAGCGGACGGAACTGGAACCAGCCCGGCAACGGACCGGAGATCTGGTCACGGACCGTCAACGCCGTCCCGGAGTCGATGAGTCGGGGCTCCCCGGCGGCCATGGCCAGCAGCTGGGCCTGGCAGGACCGCTCCATGGTGATGAAGTACCAGGCGGCCTCCGCGACGGACGCCCCGACCGTCAGCAGTCCGTGGTTCTTGAGGACGACCGCCTTGCCGTCGCCCAGGGCCGCGCCGATCCGCCGGCCCTCCTCGGTGTCGTTCACGACGCCCCGGTAGTCCGCGTAGACGCCGTGGTCGTCGTAGAAGGCGCAGGCGTCCTGGGTGATGGGCAGCAGTGGGACGCCGAGGCTGGAGAAGGCCTTGCCGTGCACGGAGTGGGTGTGTGCCGCCGCGACCACGTCCGGCCTGGCCCGGTGCACCTCGGAGTGGATGCAGAACGCGGCGTTGTTGACCGGGCGCCCGCCTTCCAGGAGCGTGCCGTCGTGGTCGACGAGGATCAGGTCGGACACGCGGATCCGGCTGAACGACATGCCGAACGGGTTGACCCAGAAGGCCGACGGGTTCTCGGGGTCGCGGGCCGTGATGTGTCCGGCCACGCCCTCGGAGAAGCCGAAGCGGGCGAACAGGCGGAAGGCGGCGGCGAGTTCCTGCTTGCGCACCTCGCGCTCCTGCTCGAAGGACAGGTTCTGCTGGGGCAGCGGCAGGAAGACGCCCTCGGGCAGGGCGCCGACGGAGGCGTGCGTGGGCGTCTCGGGTGTGGTGGTCATGGGTCGGCCTTTCGTGATCCGAACAGCGGGGCGGGTACTGCTACTTGGCACGGCCGCGGAGGCCGGCCCCGTACATGACGTCCACCAGGCGGAGGACGAACCGGTAGGCCGAGGGCTCGTACGGGATCATGTGCATGTCCCGGCGCATCGGGAACCGGTTCGTGCTGATGGCCTGGAGCCGTGTGTACTTGCGGAAGCCCTCGGCCCCGTGCCGGACACCGAGGCCCGACTCCTTCCAGCCCCCCATCGGCAGGCCGAGGGCCATGTAGTTGGTCTGGGCGTCGTTGATGGTGACGCAGCCGGCCTCGAACCGCTCGGCGAGGCGGCGGGCGCGCTTCGTGTCCGAGCCGATGATCGAGGCCTGCAACCCGTACGTGCTGTCGTTGACGAGCCGCAGGGCTTCCTCGGCGTCGGCGACCTTCATCACCGGGAGCGTGGGGCCGAAGGTCTCCTCGCGCATGCACTTCATGCCGTGGTCGACGTCGACGAGCAAGGTGGGTTCGAAGAACCGGCCGGGTCCTTCGGGGGTGTGCCCTCCGACGAGTACCCGGGCGCCCTTGCGCACGGCGTCGTCGACATGGTCCTGGATCAGCGCCAGTTGGGGCGGGAAGGTGACGGCTCCCACGTCGACACTGCCGAGCCCGGCCGGCCGGCCCGAGGTGACCTGCTGGAACCGCTCGCGCAGCAGGGTGACGTACGCGTCGTAGACCGGCTCCTCGACGTAGACCCGCTCCACCGAGGTGCACATCTGGCCGCCGTTGGACAGGGCGCCTTGGATCGTGACGCTGACGGCCCGCTCCAGGTTCGCGTCGGCGAGGACGACCAGGGCGTCCTTGCCGCCGAGCTCCAGTGAGCAGGGGATCAGCCGCTCGCCCGCGCGGGCCGCGACCAGGCGGCCGGTCCTGGTCGAGCCGGTGAACATCACGAAGTCCACGGTGTCCACGACCGCGCGACCGGTGGCCCCGGCGCCGGTGACGACCTGGAAGACGTCCTCGGGCCAGCCGCACTCACGGGCCATGCGCTCCATCAACAGCGCGGTCAGCGGGGTCTGTTCGGAGGGTTTGAGGACGACCGCGTTGCCCGCGGCGAGGGCCGGAATGGCGTCGCCGAAGGAGTTGAGCAGCGGGTTGTTCCACGGGCCGATGACTCCGACGACACCGCGCGGCACCCGGCGGGTGTACATGGAGCGGCCCAGGACGAAGGGTGACAGGGAGCGGATCCTCGTCCTGGCCAGCAGGCCGCGGGCCCGCTTCGCCCAGTATGCGAAGGCGCTCGCGCAGTAGACGATCTCGACGACCGCGTCCTCCCGCGCCTTGCCGTTCTCCTCGACGACGAGGTCGGCGATCTCCTCCCGGTGGGCCAGCAGCCAGCGGCGGCCCCGCGCGAAGAACGCGGCGCGGGCCCGCGTGTCCAGCTCGGCCCAGCCCCGCTGCGCCCGCCGGGCGCGCTCCACCGCCTGGGCCACCTCTTCGGCTGACGTGTCGGGCACTTCGCCGACGACCGCTCCGGTGGCGGGGTTGTCCACCGCGATTCCCGTGCCCGCCGGGGGGCCGTCCGCCGTCAGGGCTTGATTCTGCGTCACCGAAAACTCCCCACCGGAACGTTGACTTGCCTTCGTCCAGAATGAGACGGTCAACCGTACAAGTCAAGCGTCTTGTACAAGCGTCCAAGTGTGGACGTGAAGGAGCGGTTGGATGAAAAGAACGACATCGATCGCGCTGAGCGGCCTGGGTGTTCCCGAGTCCCTGCGCTGGCATCGGGGAGCCCTGTGGTTCTCGGATCTCGCGCACGGCACGGTGCGCCGATGGGACGGCACCGGGGAGCCGGAGACGGTGATCGAGGTCCCCGGCCGGGCCGGCGGCCTCGGCTGGCTCCCTGACGGCCGGCTGCTCGTCGTGTCCATGGACGGGGGCCGCGTCCACCGCCTGGAGGCCGACGGCGAACTGGTCGTACACGCCGATCTGCGGCACATCGCCGGCGGTCCGGTCAACGACATGCTCGTCGACCCCGAAGGGCGCGCCTACGTCGGCAACTTCGGCTTCGACTACCACGCCCACTCCCGCGAGCACCCGAACTCCATGCTGTACGCGCCGCCCGGCCCCACGAGAGCCCCGATCGCCTGCCTGGCACCGGACGGCAGCCTGCTCGGACTGACGGACCCCCTGCTCTTCCCGAACGGAACCCTGCTCAGCGCCGACGGCGGGAGCGTGATCGTGGCCGAGACGCTGGCCATGCGGCTCACCGCCTTCTCCAGGAACCCCGACGGCACCCTGTCCGGTCCGGAGCCGTGGGCGCCCCTGATCCCGCCGCTCCTGTGGCGCCTGCTGAATCACCCGGGGGCGGCGGGCCGGGTCACCCGCAGGATCTCGGCGCTCCTCGACCACCCGGCCGTCGCGAAGCGTTCCTCGTCCCCGATCGCACCGGACGGCATCGCGTGGGACGCCGACGGCGAGTCCGTCTGGGTCGCGAACGCCCTGCGCGGCGAGTGCGTGCGGATCGCGCGCGGTGGCCGCGTCCTCGACCGGGTGGTCACCAGCCGGCACACGCTGAGCTGCCTGATGGCCGGACATGACGGACGCACTCTCTTCGCCGCCACCGTCCCGACCGACGATCCCGTCCGCGCCGCCGAACTCAACGGCGGGCGCATCGAGTCCGTGCGGCTGTGAGCCCGGTCGCGCGTCCCCCGGTAACAATCCGGGGGAATTCGATCTGAACAATTGACTTGGACGCTTGACCAGGAGAATCTGTGGCCATGCCAAAACCACCCGAAAAAGGCCAGGTCGTCCTTGTGACCGGCGCGGCCGGCGGCATCGGAGCAGCCATCGCGGAACTGGCGATCGCGCGCGGCCACCGCGTCCTGCTGACCGACGTCGACGAGGAAGCCGTCCTGGCCCGGGCCCACACCCTGGGCGGGCGGGCCGCCGCACACGCCCTGGACATCCGCAGCCCCGAGGGCTGGAACACGGCGTTCGACGCGGCCCGGGCACGCTTCGGCGCCGTCGACGTACTGGTCAACAACGCCGGCATCACCCACACCGGAACCGCCCGCGATCTCCGCCCCCAGCAGCACCGCGACATCGTCGAGATCAACCTGCTCGGCACCATCACCGGGGTCTGCGCGGCGATCGAGCGCATGACCGCGCAGGGCCACGGACACGTCATCACCGTCTGCAGCATGACGTCGTTCCTGCCACTGCCCGGATACGCCACCTACGGCGCCACGAAGCACGCGCTCCGCGCCTTTCACCACAGCGTCGCGATCGAGGAACGCGACGGACCGCTGGACTTCACGATCGTCCATCCGCCGTCCACCCGGACCGGCATGCTCGACCAGGAGATGGCCGATCCCTCCTCCGCCATCGCCTTCGCGGAGAAGTCCTACGCCCCGGAGCGCATCGCCGAGGCCGTTGTCGACGCCATGACCGCCAAGCCGGTCGAGGTGGTGTTCCCGCCGTTCGCCGGCCGCTTCCAGCGGGCCGTCGGAGTCTTCCCCCGGCTGATGCGCCGCGTGATCCCCCTCGTCGAGGCCAGAGGCCTGCGAGAGCGGGAGAGGCTGCGTGCCGCCCAGGGGATCCCGGCTGTCGGGAATCCGCGAACCTCCCAGAAAGGACGCTGAGTTGAGTACGCACATGACGTCCCGGCCGGACGCGAAGAGGCCGGTCATGAGAAGGGCCGCATCCGCCGTCACCGGGCCGGACGGGGACCGGATGGTCCAACTCGGCAGGGCGACCGAGCACTTGGACCCGCCCTTCGCCGTGGTGGACCTGGACGCCTTCGACGCCAACGCCACGGAGCTGGCACACCGGGCGGCGGGCCTGGCGACCGTCCGCCTGGCCAGCAAGTCGGTCCGCAGCCGTGAACTGATCGGGCGTGCCGTCCGCCACGAGGGGTACCGGGGGATCCTCGCCTTCACCCTGCCCGAGGCCCTGTGGCTGGCCGAGGACCACGAGGACGTGGTGATCGGCTATCCGACGACGGACCGCGCCGCGCTGAAACGACTCGCCTCGGACGAGCGGGCCGCCGCACGCGTCACCCTCATGATCGACTCGATCGGCCAACTGGACTTCGTCGACGAGGTGGTGGGTCTCTCCCGCCCCGACCTCCGCGTCTGCATCGATCTGGACGCCTCGCTCGAACTGGCGGGTGGCCGCGTCCACTTGGGCCCGTACCGCTCGCCCGTGCACTCACCCCGGCAGGCCGCCGCACTCGCCCGCGCCATCGGGGAACGGCCCGGATTCCGGCTCGCCGGGCTCATGTCCTACGAGGGTCACATCGCCGGTCTTGGCGACAACCAGCCCGGGTCGCTGCTCAGGCGGGCCGCGATCCGCGCCATGCAGCGCGTGTCCGCCGGTGAACTGGCCGACCGGCGGGCAGCGGTCGTCGCCGCCGTCGAGGCCGTGGCGCCACTGGAGTTCGTCAACGGCGGCGGCACGGGCTCCGTCGAGCAGACCGCCGCCGAACACGTCATCACGGAGATCGGTGCCGGATCGGGGCTCTACGGGCCCGGACTCTTCGACTTCTACCGGCGCTTCCGCCCGCGGCCCGCCGCCTACTTCGTGATGTCCGTCGTACGCCGCCCGAGTCCCAGGATCGCCACCGTGCTGGGCGGCGGCTGGATCGCCTCCGGCCCGACCGGCCCCGACCGGCAGCCGACGCTCACCTGGCCGCCCGGCCTGCGCACCAACCCCAGGGAGGGGACCGGCGAGGTCCAGACACCGGTCCTGGGGGCCGCCGCGCACGGGCTGCGGCTCGGCGACCACGTGTGGTTCCGGCACGCCAAGGCCGGTGAACTGTGCGAACGCGTCAACACCCTCCACCTGGTGTCCGGCGCGGAGATCGTCGACGAGGTCGCGACCTACCGGGGCGAGGGACACGCCTTCCTGTGATCCGTACCTGAACCGGCCCGTTTCCGTTCTCCGGAGGTCGTATGTCCACCGAGTTCCACCCTCCGGCCCCGGTGCCGGTAACTGCCATCGCGACGGACGCCGGTCATGCGCCGGCCGAGCCCGTCTCCCGTGGCTGGATCACCCTGTTCGGCCTGGTCTGGTTCGGGTACTGGATGGCGAGTCTCGTGCCCCTCCAACTGCTGCTGCCCCAGCAACTGGAGGTCATCGACCCCGCGTCCAAGGTCCACAGCTTCGCCGTCGTCAACGCCCTCGCCGGAGTGGTCTCCCTGCTCGCCCTCCCGGTCTGCGGGGCGCTGTGCGACCGTTCCCGAAGCCGCTTCGGACGCAGGAGACTCTGGCTCGCGGGCGGCGCCCTGTTCTTCGCGGCCGGGCTGACCGTCACCGGGGAGCAGACGACGGTGGCGGGCGTGACCCTCGCCTGGTCGGCGAGCATGCTCGGCCTCAGCGCCGCCACCGCCGGGCTCACCGCGATGATCGCCGACCGCGTCCCCGTCGACCAGCGCGGTGTGGTGTCCAGCGCGATCTACGGCCCCCAGGCCCTCGGCGTGGTGGTCGGCATCGCCCTCGTCTCCGCGTTCGCGCTGTCCCCGGCGAGCGGCTACCTCGTCGTCGCGGCCCTGCTGGTCGTCTGTACCGTGCCGTTCCTCGCCCGTTTCCGCGACACCTCGTACGACTCCGAGCCCGCGCTGCGGCTGCGCACCCTGCTCGCCTCCATGGGTCGCTCGCTGAGGAACCGCGACTTCGCGTGGGCGTTCGGCGGACGGCTCCTGGTCAACCTGGCCAACTCCCTCGGCGTCTGCTACACCCTCTACTTCCTGACCGACGACCTGAAGGTCTCCGATCCGGCCGGCAGCCTGCTCGCCTGTACGGCCCTCTACCTCGTGGCCGGTGTCCTGGCCAGCTCCGTCGCCGGAGTGCTGTCCGACCGTCTCGGCCGACGGCGGATCTTCGTCGCGCTGGCGGCGCTGCTCCAGGCGGCGGCCGGGTTCCTGCTGGCGAGCTTTCCCGACCTCGGCGTCACGCTGGTGGCGTCGGCCGTCATGGGTGCCGGGTTCGGCGCGTACATGGCCGTGGACCAGGCGCTGATCACCCAGGTCCTGCCCGACGCCGAGAGCCGGGCCCAGGACCTCGGGATCATGAACATCGGCACGGTCGTCCCGCCCGCGCTGGCCCCGCTGATCGCCAGCTTCGTCATCACCTCCGACCGCGGCTATCCGCTGCTGTTCTCCTGCGTCGGCGTCGCCGCGACCGTGGGGGTCGTGCTCGTGTACCGCGTTCGGTCCGTCAGATAGCTCCCGCGCCCCGAAAAGAACCGCGAGCAGAACCCCGAGAAGAACCCCGCGAAGAAAGGAAAGCCGTGGACACGCTCCCCTCCAACGCGCCCCGGCCCAGAGCCGATCCGAGCCCGAAGCCGGACAGCTGGCGGAACTGGGCCGGGAACGTCACCGCCCGCCCGGCCCGAGTCGTCACCCCCGCCTCGGTGGAGGAACTGCGAACCGTCGTCCGCCGGGCGGCCGAGGACGGCCTGACCGTGAAGGCGGTGGGCAGCGGCCACTCCTTCTCCGCCGCCGCCGCGACCGACGGCGTACTGATCCGTCCCGACCGGCTCAGTGGCATCCGCGCGATCGACCCCGAGGCCGGCACCGTCACCGTCGAGGCGGGGACGCGGCTGAGGACGATGAACATGGCTCTGGCCCAACACGGCCTGTCGCTCAGGAACATGGGCGACATCATGGAGCAGACCGTGGCCGGCGCCATCAGCACCGGCACCCATGGCACAGGGCGCGACTCGGGCGCGATCGCGGCGCAGCTCCGTGGCCTGGAGCTGGTGACGGCGGACGGATCACTGCTGACGTGCTCCGCGACCCGGAACCCGGAGGTGTTCGCCGCGGCGCGTGTCGGACTCGGCGCCCTGGGCGTCGTCAGCGCGCTCACCTTCGCCGTCGAGCCGCTCTTCCTGCTCGCCGCGCACGAGGAACCGATGACGTTCGACGCGGTCACCGCGCGCTTCGACGAACTCCACGCGCACAACGACCACTTCGAGTTCTACTGGTTCCCGCACACGGACAACTGCACCACCCTGCGCAACAACCGGACCGTCGGCCCGCACGCTCCGCTGGGCCGGCTCAGTGCCTGGTTCGAGGACGAGTTCCTCGCCAACAACGTCTTCCAGGCGCTCAGTTCGCTGGGCCGGACCATTCCCTCCGCCGTGCCCGCGATCGCGCGGATCACCAGCCGGGGACTCTCGGCCAGGACCTACACGGACATCCCGTACAAGGTCTTCACCAGCCCGCGCCGGGTCCGGATGGTCGAGATGGAGTACGCCGTTCCGCGCGAGGCCGTCCTCGACGTCCTCCACGAACTGAAGGCCATGATCGAGCGTTCCGAGCTGCGCATCGGCTTCCCGGTGGAGGTCCGCACCACGCCCGGCGACGACATCGCCCTCTCCACGGCGTCCGGACGCGACAGCGCCTATGTCGCCGTCCACGTCTACCGGGGGACGCCCCATCAGCAGTACTTCGCGGAGGCGGAGCGCATCTTCGTCGCCCACGAGGGGCGCCCGCACTGGGGCAAGCTCCACACCCGGGACGCCGCCCACCTCGCGAACGCCTACCCCCGCTTCGAGGAGTTCACGGCACTGCGCCACCGGCTCGACCCCGACCGGCGCTTCACCAACGCCTATCTGCGCAGGGTGCTCGGCGACTGACCCGCGCCCGTCGTCCTCGGCAGTCACCCGAAAGTCCATACCAGAGGCGTCAAGTCCTGGAGGAACAAGGCGGGTTGGGATGAGCAATGTCTTCAGTTGTTGACGGCGGCCGGTGACGCGGCTACAACCCGGGGAGAGCGCTCCCAACCTTGAGGAGACCCCCCATGCAGACCACCGCCGGCACATCCGGCAGACCTTCGCCCGCCGCCGTACGCTCCCGTACGGCCCTCGGTCTGGTCGTCGTCCTGATCGTCGCCTGCTTCGCCGCCCTGACCCCCTCGCCCGCCCGCGCCGCCGACCAACTCCTGTCCCAGGGACGGCCCGCCACTGCGTCCTCGACCGAGAGCGCGTCCTTCCCCGCGAGCGCGGCCGTCGACGGGGACACCGGGACCCGCTGGTCCTCCGCCTTCGCCGATCCGCAGTGGATACAGGTGGACCTCGGCTCCGTCCAGCAGCTCACCCGCGTCTCGCTGAACTGGGAGACCGCCTACGCCACCGGCTACCAGATCCAGACCTCGACCGACGCCGCCACCTGGACCACCGTCTACTCCACCACCACCTCCACGGGCGGCACCCAGAACATCACCGTCACCGGCAGCGGGCGCTACGTCCGCGTGTACGGCACCGCCCGGGCCACCCAATGGGGCTACTCCCTCTGGGAGTTCCAGGTCTACGGCCCCGGAAGCACCACCCCGCCCGACGACTTCTGGGGCAGCACCAGCGACATACCGGCCGCCAACAACGCCGTGGAGGTGAAGATCCTCAACCGCACCAACGGCAAGTACCCCGACAGCCAGGTGTACTGGAGCTTCAACGGGCAGACGCACTCCATCGCCGAGCAGCCGTACCTCGACATGCCCGCCAACTCCGCCGGCCGCATGTACTTCTACCTCGGCTCGCCCACCAGCTCGTACTACGACTTCATCGAGTTCACGGTCGGCAACAACGTCTTCAACGGCAACACCACCCGCGTCGACGCCTTCGGCCTCAAGCTCGCCATGCGCCTGCACAGCAAGGACGGTTACGACACCGAGGTCGGCGAGAACCGGGCGACCTTCGCCGAGGACCGCGCGACCACCTTCCAGCGGTTCACCGACGCGGTGCCGTCCCAGTTCAAGGTGCTGGCCCAGACCCAGGCGCCGTACCGGATCATCGCCCCCGGCAGCGACCCGAGCTTCCGCGCGGGCGGTGCCAACGCCAACTACTTCACGTCCTACGCCCAGTCGGTCGGCGTGAACGCGGCGACCTCCGACATCTTCGGGTGCGCGGCCTCGCTGGCGGCCGACCCCAATATGTGTGCCGCCCTCAACCGCCATGTGGCGACGCTGCCGGCGTCGCAGCAGTCCGACCCGGCGCAGTTCTACAAGGCGGCTCCGGCGAACTACTACGCCAAGTTCTGGCACGACAACGCCATCAACCAGCTTGCCTACGGCTTCCCCTACGACGACGTGGCGGGCCAGTCCTCCTTCATCTCGCACGCCAGTCCGCAGTGGCTGCTGGTCGCCGTCGGCTGGTAGGGACGTCGACAGCGTGAAGCGGGGCCGCCCTTGTCAGGAAGGGCGGCCCCGCGTCATGGGGTGGTGGCCGGAACTACTGGACGTTGATCGTGAAGGTGGACGTGGTGTTGCGGATGTCCTGCGCGTTGCCGCTCATCCGCAGGTTGACGAAGGTGGCCGAACCGACGGCCGGTCCCTGACCGGGTTCGGGGAGCTCGTTGGCCCAGATGCCCCACCCGGACTTGGCGTCGAACGCGTCTCCGCTCTTCTTGGAGTTGGTGATGGAGATGTCGGTGAAGATCGTGTCCTTCACCGGGAACTGCGGTTGTCCGCCTACGTAGTTGGTCTGGAACATCACTCCTCCGTAGGTGGAGTTGTCGATGTCGACGTCGTTGACCCTGATGCCCTGGAAGACCTTCGAGGCCGAGAACGCCCAGATGGCGGGGAAGACCTGGGAGCCCCAGAAGTGGCCGCCCGTTCTGTCCAGGGAGACGTTCTCGATCGTCGTCGGATCGGTCCCGAAGCCGTTCATCGGGTAGCCGAAGTCCAGCGAGGAGATCGTGATGCCGGAGTAGACCAGGGTGTCGGCGACCCGGATGTTGCGGAAGGTGTTGTTGTAGCCGCCGTAGACGGCGATACCGGCCGCACGCCAGGTGAGCGTCGACGTCAGGTTCTCGTAGAGGTTGTTCTTCTCGTCGGCACCGCCCGCGTCGATCGCGGAGAAGAGGGCGAAGCTGTCGTCGCCCGTGGCGCGGGCGTCGTTGTTGACGACGTGGTTGTCCGTGGAGCCGTTCGTCATGTTGATGCCGTCGGCGAACGTGTCACGGATGCGGGAGTTCGAGATGGTCATGTTGTCGGTGTTGGCGCCCCAGTAGAGGCACACCATGTGCTCGGCCCAGATGTTGTCGATGGTGATGTTGGAGACGTTGGAGAAGTCGAAGACCTTGCCGGGGCCGTCGATTCGGGACGTGTAGTTGCCGAAGTAGGCGAAGCCGGAGAACGTCGAGCCGTTGGCCGTGGACTCGGCGCGGAAGCCGATGTCGGTGTTCTCCTGCGAGGAGGGGGCGCGGAAGCGGGTGAACCACGGTCCCGCCCCGACGACCTTGACCGCCTTGCCGTAGACCTGGAACTTGCTGGAGGTCTCGTAGTCACCGGCCGGCAGATAGACGCCCACGAGCTTGCCCGTGGTGTCCATGCGGACCTTGTCGAGCGCGTTCTGCACGTCCTGCTGCGAGAAGCCGGCCGGGACCGTGTAGGCGGCCGGGTCGGGGTTCGGGATCGCCGTCGCCTGTTCGAGGTTGATGAAGTCGATCGCGTAGGTGGAGGAGTTGGCCGCGTCCTTCTGCAGGCGGATCTTCGAGCCTGCCGGAACTGTCCTGCCCAGCAGCAGATTTGCCTCGTCGTAGATGTGGCGCTGGGTTCCGGCGCTCGGCGAGTTGCCGGGCGCGGTCTCGCTGCCGTACAGCCAGGCGTACTTGGAGGTGAGGTCGATCGCCTTGAGGAACTGGCCGTCCACATAGACGTCGAGCGTCGAGTCGGTGCCGTCCGGGATCGAGAAGCGGGTGACCAGGGTGTTGGTCGCCGCGCGGGTGGTCCACTCGACGTACTGGCCGGTCGAGTTGAGGGTCACCGCCTTGCGGCCGCTCGCCTCGCCCGCGACGTCGCCGATGGTCCGGTTGGGGCCGACGACCGTGGCGCCACCGCCGACCGTGCCGTCCTCGGCCTCGTACATGTCGTACGGCATGTCGGCGCCGCGGCCGACGAACAGGGGTTGTGTCGTGGTGTTGTTGGTGCGCTTGACCGGCACCTCGTTGGCGTCGTCGGCGATGACCGTCTTGACGGTGTACTTGCCGTTGACGGCCGTCCAGGAGCCGAGGCTGATCGGTGCGGTGGTCTGGCCGGAGGCGATGGTGCCGTTGTAGGAGCCGGTGAGTGTCTTGACGGTGGCGCCGTTCGCGTCCTGGACCGTCAGTGTGACGGCGTGGGAGCCGGAGGCCGAGTCCGTCGTGCCCTGGTTCTTGATCGCCACGCTGAACGCGACGTTGTCGCCCGCGGAGGGGCTGGACGGGGTCCAGGCCACCGGTGCGGCGACCAGGTCGGAGCTGGAGACCGGCTTGACGACGAGGGCGTCGGAGCGGGTGAAGGTGTTGTTGCCCTCGTTCTGCTCGATGACCTTGTTCGACGGGTCCACCTCGGCGCCGACAGGGTAACTGCCCGCGTCCCGGGCGCCGATGCTCGCGGTGACCGTCGTCGACGCGCCGGCCGCGAGAACCGGGACGTCGGCCGTGGCGACCTTCGTGCCGCCCAGCGTGAAGTTCAGGTCGGTCGCCTTCGACGCCTTGCTGCCGCTGTTGGTGACGGTCGCGGAGAGAGTGATCGCGTCCGACTCGACAGGCGCCGCAGGCGAGTTGGTGATGCCGGTGACCTTCAGGTCCGGGTTCGCGGCCGGGGTGCCGATCACCTGGAACTCGGCGACCTGCCCGCCCGGGGCGCCCGTGTTGGAGGCGAACTTCAGCTGGATGTCGGCCGCCGCGCCGGAGACCGGGATGGTCACCGTGTTGCCGGTGGCCGGGTTGAACGTGTAGTCCTTCGCCGCGACGAGACTCGTGAACGCGGTCGCGTCCTGGTCACGGCCGAGCACCTGGATGTTCTGCGTACGCGTGGACCAGGCGGCGTCCGGGTTGAGCTTGACAACGACCTGGCTGAGGTCGGCGTTGGCACCCAGCTTGGTGGTGAGGGTGGCCGGGTAGGCGCCGCCCCCGCTCTCCCAATAGGTCGCGATCTGGCCGTCGTTGGCGTTCGCGGCGACATAGGTGAACGTGTACGAGGAGGCCTCGATGGGCTTGCCCTGCGCGAGGTCGGAGCCGGCGCCGTTGCCCGCCCGGGTGACGCTGTTGCTCGCCACCGACACGTTCCCGGCCGCGTCCTTCGCCTTCACGTAGTAAGTGACCGTGGCCGTCGCCGACGGGGTGTCGGTGTACGAAGTCACGTCACCGGCAAGGGACTTGATCACCTGGTCGTTGGCGTACACGTCGTAGCCGGTCACCTGGACGTTGTCGCTCGACGCCTGCCAGGTGAGCTTCACGTCGCTGCCCGACTGCGTGTAGGCGAGGTTGCCCGGCGCGGTCGGGGCCTGGGTGTCGCCGCCCGTCCCCTTGCGGGTCACGCTGTTGCTGTTCGCGGAGACGTTGCCCGCCGCGTCCTTGGCCCGCACGAAGTACGTGACGTCGGTGGCGGCGGACTGCGTGTCGGTGTAGGTCAGCACGTTCCCGGCGACGCTCGCCCTCAACTGACCGTTGGCGTAGATGTCGTAGCCCGTCACGGCCGTGTCGTCGGTCGCCGCGCTCCAGGTCAACTTGATCTGCCCGGTGGCGGGTTCGGTGTAGGCCAGGTTCGTCGGGGCGGTGGGCGCCTGGGTGTCGCCGGTGACCGGCCCGTAGACCTCCAGCTCGGACGCCTGCCCGGCGGGCCAGCCCGTGTTGGCGGTGAACAGCGCGCGCACGTACCGGGTGGTGGTCGTGTCGAAACTGATCGTCGTCGACTGGTCGTCGGAACTGTCGAAGGTGTACGCCTTCGATGCCGTCAGGTCGGTGAAGTTCGCGTTGTCGGTCGAGCCCTGGATCTTGAAGGTCTGGCTCCGGCTCGGCCAGCCGCTGGGCAGCCGCAGCGTCACCTGGTTGATCTTCACCGACGAGCCCAGGTCGACCTGGAGCCACTGCGGGAAGGCGTTGTTGGTGCTCTCCCAGTAGGTGTCGCGGTTGCCGTCACCGGCGTTGGCCGCGCCGTAGACGTCCGCGTGGCCGCTCTCGCTGAAGGGCTTGCCCTGGGCGAGGTTGGGGGTCGAGGCGGCGGTCGTGAGGACCTGCATCTCGCCCAACTGGGCGGTGCCGGCGACCGAGTTGGCGCTGAAGTCGGCGCGTACGTACCGGGCGAGGGTCGCGGGGATGGAGACCTTCACCGTGTTGTCGTTGGCGGGGCCGAAGACGTACTGCGCCGACGACTTGAGGGTGGCGAAGCTCTTGCCGTCGTCGCTGCCCTGGAGCGCGAACGTCTGCTTGCGGGACTGCCAGCCCTCGGGCAGCCGCAGCACGACCTGACGGACGCGCTTGCTCTTCCCGAGGTCGGTCTGCACCCACTGGGCCGACTTCTTCCCGGCCTGCCAGTAGGTGTCGAGGTCGCCGTCGGTGATGTTCGCGGCGGTGTGCTTTCCACGGGTGCTGCCCGCCGAAGTCCTGGCATCGGCCGCGGCGTTGGGGCCGCCGGCCGCGTGCGCGGCGACGGCGGGCAGGCCCAGGACCATGACGGTGGCGGCGAGCGCGGCGGTCGCTGCGCGCCGCCCGGGGGATCTCTGCTTGTGTCGAGTCATGCGGGGGTCGCTTCCTGCGGAGGCTCGCGCGCCGGTGGGGGCGGCGAGGGCGGCTCGTTCCTGGCGGAGTGGTGCAGAAAGGTGCAGGACGAACTGGGGGTGCGGAGTGCCATGTCCTCTGGTTTTTGCGCTGTTTCATCGAAATATTGCAGAGTGACATGGACAGGTCTACAGCCTGAGCAGCACAATTTTCACCAGAAGCACCCATGACTTGGGAGTGGTGGCGGCGCGTGCGTCACTGTCGAGTCGGGTGGGCGGTCGGTCCACGACTCGATGCCGGTTGTGGCCTTGCGCTTCGAGAGCGCAAGTGGACGCAAGAAGAGTAAATTCTTGCGTGAATCTCGCCGGCGCTGTCGACGGCGAGGTGCGGACCCGGCCCGCTACCCGGTGACCCCGGCACGGGCCAGGCAGCGGGCCAGGTCCGAGCGGGAACGGACGCCCAACTTGCGGTAGACGCGGGTGAGATGGGCCTCGATCGTCTTGCGGGAGAGGAAGAGCGACGCGGCGGCCTCCACGTTGCTGAGGCCTTCACCGATGGCGCGCGCCACTTGGAGCTCCTGCGGTGTGAGCAGAGCGACCGCGGGCGGTTCGTTCCCGTGGACGGCGGAGCGGTGCCCGGCCGCCGCGACCTCCGCCTCCGCCCGGACGGCCCACGGCACGGCGCCCAGCGCGGTGAACGTCCGCTGCGCGAGCAGCAACGGCTCCCGCGCCGCCGACGGCCGCCGGAACCGGCGCAGCGCCTCTCCCGCGACGAGCCGGGTCCGAGCCGACTCGAAGGCCATCTCCTTGCCGGCCTGGACGCGTTCGGCGACGGCCAGCCAGTCGGCGGCCTCCTCCGCGGACCGCGCGAGCATCACCCGGCACCGGGCGTGCGCGGCCGCCGGCCACGCCAGACCGGTCGCCGACTCCCGCTCCCGCAGCCAGTCCGCGACGGCGACGGCTCCCTCCCGTGCCCCCGTCCGCAGACAGACCTCGGCGAGGTCGGCCACCCACGGCATGAGGCAGGGATTGACCAGCCCCATCTCGTCCGCCAGGGCGAACGCCGCCTCCAGATGCGTACGGGCCGCCTCCGGATCACCGGCGGCGAGCGCGGACGTACCGAGCGCACCGCGGGCGAACAGAGCCAGACCGCGCAGCCGGCCGCCGCACCAGCGCTCGTACTGCGCCACCCGCTCCTGGCACTGCGCGAAGTCGCCCCGCAGCGCGTCCAGTCGCGCCAGCTGGACCAGGGCGTACCCCGTCATCGCCAGATGCCCGAACTCCTCCGCCCAGCGCAGGGCTTCGGTGGCGTCCGCGCGAGCCATCGGCCAGCGCGACCACATCTCCACCTGGCCCCGCGCGAGCAGCGCGTACGGCAGGAGGGCGGGGGAGTGGTCGCGGCGCATCCCCTCGATCACCGTGTCCAGTACCCGGCGGGCGAGGTCCCCGTCGCCGGTCCAGGACAGGCCCTGCGCGATCTCCATCGTCACCTGGCGTTCCTCGGGACCCGTTCGGCCGCGTGTCTCCTCCAGCAGAGCGAGCAGGGTCGTACGGCCCTCGCGCACATCGCCGCCCAGCACCTGCGCCCGGGCGCGCATGACGGCGGCCTGCCTGCGCCCGATGCCGTGGGTGCCGTCCGCGAGTTTCTCGCAGCGCGCGGCGATGTCGCACGCGTCGCGGATCCGCCCGTCCATCGTCGCGGGCACCACCGCGGCCCCGTACAACTGGGAGGCACGTGAGCGGTCCACCGGCTCCACCGTCCGGGCGGCGCCGACCAGCAACTGGTGCGCGCGGCCCGGATCTCCGAGCCAGGTACAGGCCTGGCCGCGCAGGAACTCGATGTCCGCGGTGAGCAACGGGTCCCGGCTGTGGGACAGCGCCTGCTCGCACCACTGGGCGGCGTCGCGCGCCGTACCGCCGTAGAAGGCGTCGTGCGCGGCCTCGAACAGTCGGCGGGCCGCGTCCGCGGGGTCCGGCGACAGCTCGGCGGCACGGCGCCAGGCGGGTGCGGCGGCCGCCAACGCCCCGCGCTGCCGCGCCTGTCCGGCGTCGGACACCAGGCGCGCGGCGACCGACTCGTCAGGACCGGGAGCGGCGGCGGCCAGGTACCAGGTCTGCAGTTCGCCCGAACTCAGCGTGGCCAGCCGCCGGTAGACCTCCAGCCGCCGGACCGTGGCGCACTGCCCCAGCACCACCGGCCGCAGCACGGGATGCCGCAGCTCGCAGGCGCCGTCCCGCATCCGTACCAGCCCGGCCGCCTCGGCCGCGTCCAGATCGGCGGTCGTGAGTCCGTCGGACGCCAACGCCCTCTGCAGCAGCGGCCATTGGGGGGTGCGGCTGGCGGCGACGTACACCAGCGCCTCCCGGCTGCGGGGCGGCAGCATGCGCAGCATTCCGCGCCACGCCCGCTCCACCAGCGGCCCGGGTGCCTCCCACGAGTCGTCCCACGGCTCGGCTCCGCAGGCACGGGTCCGGGCGAGCGCCGCCGCGTACTCCACCAGGACCAGGGGGTTGCCGTGCGCCAGCCGGACGATCCGGCCCGCCGCCCGGTCCGCCCGGTCGAGTGCCTGCCGCCGCAACAGCGTCCAGCACTCGTCGTCGGTCAGCGGCCTCAGCGTGGTGTGCGGCACGCTCTCCTGGATCCTGTCCTCCTCCTGCCCCCGGCGCGCCGCCATGACCAGGGCCACCCGCTCCGTGGCCAGCCGCCGGGCCACGAACTGCAGGACCTGACGCGAGGAGGGATCGGCCCAGTGCACGTCGTCGACGAGAATCAGCAGCGGCCACTCCTCTCCGGCCGCGGCCAGCACGCCGAGCGCGCCCGCGCACACCGCGTACGGGTTCGACTCGGCCACGTCCGTGAGCGCGAGACAGCCCTCGACGGCCTTCCGCTGGGCCGGCGGCAGGTCGCCGAAGTGGTGGCGCAGCGGCAGCAGCACATCGGCGACCACCGCGTACGGCAGCACGGCCTCCGACTCGACCCCGCAGGCCCACAGCACCCGGGCGTCCTGGCCGCGGGCGGCCGCGTGCCGCAGCACCATCGTCTTGCCGATCCCCGGTTCACCGCTCAGCAGCAGCGCGCCGCCCCGCTGCGGCAGGTCGTCCACCAGGCCGTTCACCAGATCCTGTTCGGCGCGCCGGCCGACCAGGGCACCGGGCCGCGGGACGGACGTCACCTCGTCCGGCACGTCGGAAGTCAGGACGCAGTACGGCTCGTGCGCCACGGCCGACGTCGGCCCGCGCACCCCCGAGCCGCCCGTCGGCACGCCCGTCATCGTTGGTTCTTCCATGACGCCCCCGTACCTCCGCCGCTCCCCAGCGGCGGTCCGTCATGGCTCCAGGGTGCCCCCGGAAGGGCGATCGGCGTGAGGGGTCGGGACGGTCCTACGACGGCCTCCGTACGGTGTCGTCCGCGCGGTGGGCGCACGGGGCGTAGGACCTGCCGGGTGCATCCGGCGCCGGCGGTGCGGCAGGTGGCGTAGGAGTTCCGGCGGGCGGGCCGCTCAGCACGGCGGGGGCGCATCTCCCGGGCGGAGGGAGGGAGTTCCCCGAAGCCGTGCCGCGGGCGTTCGGGAAGGCTCGCGTGCTCCTAGACCTGGAAGGGGCAGGGATGGCCGAGCAGGGACAGTTCCGGCGGGTGATCACGAACCTCACGCACGGCGGACACGCGATCCTCGACAGTGCGGACGAGGCGGAGAAGACCGCCCAGACCCAGGAGAGCCTCAGCACGCGCAGCACGGTGGTCCAGGAGTCCACCGACGACGCGGCGCACGTGGGCACCACTTCCTTCGACTACTTGTTTCCCGACCTCGCGAAGAAGTTCCCGGACAACCACCTGCCGACGGACGACGTCCCCAAGGTCGTCCAAGCCCTGCTCGCACTGGGCTCGGCGATCGTGGAGACCCCCGAGGAGGTGCGCGACCCCGAGCTCAACTCGCCGATTCCGCCGGTCTACACGTACTGGGGCCAGTTCGTCGACCACGATCTGACGGCCGCGACCGACCGCGACCTGGTCATCAACATCACCGACGAGAACCTGCCACCGGTGCCGCCGGACGAGGTGGTCGAGAAGCTGCAGAACCTGCGGATCCCGACGCTGAACCTCGACTCGGTCTACGGCGACGGACCGTTCGCGCCACCGGTGGCGGGCACGGACGCCGTGCCCTACGACGGGATCAAGCTCCGGCTGGGCCTGCTCTCGCCGGTTCCCGCCACCGTGGGCGCGCTCATCCCCCCGGTCGACGACACACAGCGGGACCTGCCGCGCAAGGCCGACCGCACCCCGCTCGTCGGCGACACACGCAACGACGAGAACCTCGTGGTGGCCCAACTGCACGTCGCCTTCCTGCGGTTCCACAACGCGGCCGTCGACTGGGTGCGTGCGAACGAGCCCGAGTTCGAGTCGGACGCCGAGGTCTTCCGCCGGGCCAGGGACCTCACCCGGTGGACCTACCAGTGGTTGAGCGTGCACGACTATCTGCGCACCGTGGCCCGCCCCGACGTCGTCGACCTCGTCGACACCGCGGAGGGGAACCTGCTCGACCTGGACCGGCGCGGCACCTACATGCCGATCGAGTTCTCGGTGGCGGCCTTCCGCTTCGGCCACAGCATGGTGCGCGGCGCCTACGACTGGAACCGCAACTTCGGCCGCCCCGGCGACAGGGCCCCCGTGTCCACCCTCGACCAGCTCTTCCAGTTCACCGGCAGGGGCGGCTTCGTCGGCCCGCTGACGACGCTCCCGTCGAACTGGCCGGCCGAATGGGACCGGATGGTCGACAAGAACAGCCAGTTCGGCAACCGCTTCGCGCGGCTCATCGACACCAGGCTCGCGCCCCCGCTCGCCCAACTGCGCAACGAGGGCAACGACCCGAGCCTGCCCGAGCGGATCAAGGAACTGCTCAAGCACCTGGCCCAACGCAACCTCCTGCGCGGCTACCGGCTCGCCGCCCCCACCGGACAGGCGGTCGCCGAAGCGCTCGGCGTCGCGCCCCTCACCCGCGCGGAACTGGAGCAGGACAGCAGCGGCCCGGTCAAGGACGCCCTGGAGGCGGGCGGCCTGTTCGACAGGACCCCGCTGTGGTTCTACATCCTCAAGGAGGCCGAGGTGAGGGAGCTGGGCCGACGCCTCGGCGAGGTCGGCAGCCGCATCGTCGCCGAGACCCTCATCGGCCAGCTCCGCAAGGACCCCGGTTCGTACGTCAACCGGACGAGCTGGAGCCCCGCCCAAGGAGTCCTGCTCCCGAACGGTCGGCCGGTGCGCACGATCGCGGACTTCCTCCGGTTCGCCCGCGTCCTCTGACCCGACGTCACGCCCCCGCCGAGCCGCTTCGGCGGGGGCGCGGCGCACCGTAGGGAATTCCCCGAAGCGTCGTTTGTCCCGCTCCTCGGAGCATGCGCCCATGGACCTACGACAACAGCAGCAGAACATGACGGAGCGCTACCGGGACACGGTGGCCCAACGCGCGGACATCCGGCGGCGGCAGGCGGAGACCGGCACGCCCTTCGCCGCCGACAGCGAGGAGCAGCTGCGCGCCCGCGCGGAGCGGCTGTTGCGGAAGGGGGAGGTCGATCCGGGTGCCCTGCCGTCCGACGGGGAACCGGTGCGTCCCGCCGTCGTCTTCGAACGGATCCTCGGCGCCGCGAGCGAGCTGCAGAGCGTCAACTTCCTTGACCGCGGGGCGCGTGCGGCCCGCGCGGTCGCGCGCGTCTCGATCATCGAGGGCGGCCGGCGGGCCGGGTTCGCCACCGGATTTCTCGTGGGGGAGCGCCTGCTGCTCACCAACAACCACGTGCTGCCCGACGCGGCGACGGCGACCGGGTCCTTCGCGGAGTTCGACCTCGAATCCGACGTCGACGGCACGGCCAAACCGGTCGACTCCTACGATCTCGCCCCGGACGAACTGTTCGTCACGGACCCCGCGCTCGACTACACACTCGTCGCGGTCTCGGCGGGCGCCGCCGGGACGCGGCCCGGCACGACCCACGGCTGGCTGAAGCTGATCGCGCAGCAGGGGAAGATCGTGATCGGCGAGCCGGTGAACATCGTCGGCCACCCGGACGCACGGCCCAAGGAGATCGCGGTCCGCGCCAACGAACTCCTCAACCAGTTGCCCGAGTTCCTGCACTACCGCACGGACACCGAGCCCGGAAACTCCGGCTCGCCCGTGTTCAACGACCAGTGGGAGGTCGTCGCGCTGCACCACGCCGGAGTGCCCGATCCCGACGGCGCGGGCTGGATCGCCAACGAAGGAGCCCGGGTCAGCGCCGTCCTGCGGCACCTCGCCGCGGCGGAGCCGCCACCCGAACAGCGGGCGCTGCTCGCCGAGTTGGGCCCCCAGGCGGTGCCGAGGGAAGCGGCGCCGGCGGTGTCGCCGGACGCTCGTCCCGTCCCGCCGGCCGGAGGCGGGGGAGTTCAGGAGCGGCTCGGCGTCACCGGGCGGACCGGCCACGGCCGACCCGTGGTGTTCCTGCACGGCCGCGGGCAGCAGGGACACAACCCCGCCGAGCTGCGCACCGGCTGGTGCGGCGGCCTGGCCACCGGCCTCGCGGCGGCGGGCCTCGCGCCGCTGGACCCCGCCGATGTCTGGTTCCCCTTCTACGGCGACGCGCTGGCCGCCGCCTCGGTCACCCGCGAGAGTGTCGCCCCCGGTACGGCGACGACCACGGCCGAGGCGTACGTGCCCGTCGACTCGGCCGCCCGCGCGGTGTACACGGCGCTGCTGACGGAAGCCGCCGAGGCCGCCGGGATGCCCGCGCCGGAGCGGGCGTCCGATGCCGCGCACGAGTCGGGGCTGCTCGGCGGGGCGGTCGCCGCGCTGCAGCGGCCGTTGTCCTGGATCGCGGCCCGCAGCGGCCTCGACGACGTCGTGATCGCGACGGTGTTCCGCGATGTAGCGGCCTACCTCGGCAACAAGTCGGTACGCGACGCCGTGCTGGAGGCGGTGCTGGCCGGGTTGCCCGAAGGCGGCGAGTTCGTGCTGGTCAGCCACAGCCTGGGCACCGTCGTCGCGCTCGACCTGTTCACCAGGCTGCCGGACCGGACCTCGGTCCCCCTGCTGGTGACCGCGGGCAGCCCGCTCGGACTCGACGCCGTGTACAAGCGGTTGCTCGTCGGCGGACCGGTCCACCCCGGTCAGGTCGACGTGTGGACCAACGCGTGGGCGGCCGCGGACGCCGTCGCCATCGGCTGTCCGCTCCACGACGACTGGCCACAGGTCCGCGACGTGCTGTGCCCCAACCGCAAGGACCGGGCGCACGACATCACGCAGTACCTGTCCCACGCCTCCGTCGCGGCCGAGATCGGCCGCGCGGCCCGCCCCTAGGGCCTGTCCGGTGACGAAGGTCGGCGGCGCGCGGCGGGGGATCCGGCCGGGTTCTCTGGAAAGATCTCCGGCATGAGCGAAAACTCCCTGCGCCTCGTCACCGTCGACCGCACCGGCCCCGGCCGGTTCACCGCCACCAACGCCCGTGGCGGCACCGTCGAGTTCGGCACCGCGAACGGCGGCGGCACCGAGTTCACCCCCGTCGAGCTGCTGCTCGCAGCGATCGGGGGCTGCACCGCGGCCGACGTCGACGTGGCCACCACCCGGCACGCCGAGCCGGACGGGTTCACCGTCACGGTGACCGGCAACAAGGTCAGCGACGACCTCGGCAACCGGATGACCGACCTCGCGGTCACCTTCGCCGTGACCTTCCCGGCGGGCGAGGCCGGGGACCGGGCCCGCGCCATCCTGCCCCGGGCGGTCACCGTCTCCCACGACCGGCTGTGCACGGTCAGCCGCACGGTGGAGACCGGCACACCCGTCACCGCGACGATCAAGGACGTCTGACGGGCACGGAAGGCTCCCTGTTCTCTGCGGGCCGGTGACAAGGGGTTCGCGAGGCGCTGCGTTCTTGTGAGCACTGCCTGATCCCCGGGGCGCGAGCGCCCTACGGTCCGGCCATGAAGACGAGTCGCAGCACAGAACGGACAAGGGCGAGGACGTGGCGCGGTGCCGCGCTTGCGGCACTGTTGACCGCGGGCACGCTCACCGCCGCCGCCCCGCAGGCACAGGGCGAGAGCGCGCGCACCGAGACCCCGGTCGCGTCGACGCACCCCGCCGACGGTGTGGTCGAGTCGGTGGTGCGGGTGAAAGTGCCGTTGCCGCAGTCGTTCGGCGCCCGCCCGGCGGCGTGCGACTGGCTGTCGTATCTGCGCTACCGCTCCGCCGACGGCCCGCGCGCGTCGGCCGACGCCGACCGGATCCTCGTGGCCCAGCCCGGCATCCTGGAAGGGGCCGGAGCCTTCGACAGCGTCGCCCGCGACACGGTCGCCCAAGCCGCCGCGCAGGGACGGCACTTCGAGCTCTGGGCCCTGGACTGGCGCTCCAACTGCCTTGAGGACCCCACCGGTATCGCCTCCGGCGACCAGCACACGGCCGTCGACTACTACTACCGCGGCAAGGCCGTCGACGGCCGGACCTTCGCCGGGTTCGTCGGCAACGACCAGCTCGGCTGGATGGCGAAGCTCGGCATCGAGCAGACCGTGCGGGACGAATACGACCTGCTCGTCGCCGAGTTGCCCGACCAGGGCACGCGCAAGAGCAAGGTGCTGTGCGGCGGACACTCGCTCGGCGGGGTGATCACCGGGTACTTCGCGGCGGCCGACTTCGACGGGAACCCCGCCACCCTGGCCGACGCCGGACAGAACCAGTGCGCCGGCTACTTCGCCCTCGACACCACGATCTCCACCTCGCTCGCCGACCTGAGCGGCAGCATCCCCGACGACACCAACCTGCCCGACATCGGGCTCGGTTACGCCGTCGTACAGGCGGGGCTCGACAGCGGGGTGCTGTCCCGCTCCCTGTCCGCGCCGGTGCTGCTCAACCCAGAGACCATGACCCTGCTCGCCATCGCGGGACTCGGCGCCGTACGCGACCCGGACGGCGAGTCGGACCTGCCCGCCAACCTCCCCTCCAACGTCAACATCGAGGCCACGAACCGGTTCCTGTTCTCCAAGGACACCGCCACCTTCCTCACCGGCTCACCCGCCGTGAAGGACTTCCGGCTCACCAACGACGCCGTGCTCGGCGCGCTCATGGACGACAACTCCGAACCGCTGGCGTTCCTGCAGAGCAGCGTGGGCCTCTTCGACGGCGGGCCGCTCACCGACAAGAACTTCCCGGCCGCCAACGGGAGTTCGGGGCAGTCGCAGCTGTTCGGCGTCGAGTACAAGGCGATCCCGGCGCAGCCGCACGGCCCGCTCTACACCTGGCGGAACTACGACCGCGTCGGCGCCGCCGACGACCCCGGGTACCGGTCCGCCGACGGCACCCCCTTCACCAACGCCTCCAAGGAGGTCACCGACATCCACGAGCTGGCCCGCAGCATGGGCGAGCAGCCGCTGGACTTCACCGAGCAGTACTTCCCGACCAAGCTGGTCACCGACATCGAGCTGGCCACCTCACCGCAGGTCAAGCAACTCGTCGTCCACCCGGGCGGGTTGACCGCCGACCCGACGCTCACCGTGCTCGCGGGCGACGGACTCCTCGCGGGCCGCATCCCGACCGACCTGCACCCGGTGATCGCCCCCGGATACCAGCACTTGGACGTCCTGACGGCGGCGCCCGTCCAGAACAACGGCCGGCCCGAGATCGTCTCCAGCAGCCTCGCGGGATTCGCCGCAGCGCCCAAGTAGCACACCGACAGGGGCCCGGGAGGATCAACTCCCGGGCCCCACGGCGCTGTTGTGGCTCAGACCTTGCCCGCCGCGAACGTCGCCGCCGCACCGGCGTCGGAGGTGTAACCGAGGTGGGCCAGCACGTCCGTCCCGCCGTTCTGGCAGATCGGGTCACCGGTGGCGCAGAAGTCGATGGTGCGGCTCTGATAGGTGCCGGTGACGCTCCTGCCGAGAGCGCGGATCGGGTTGCCAAAGAGCAGCACCGCGGCGACCTTCGGCTCGACCGCCGCCGGGATCGTCGCCACGATCGGGCTGCCGACCACCGCGCCGTCACTGCTGATCCCCATGGAGTTGTCGACGACATTCGCGCCCTGCGAATAGCCGACGAGAATGAAACGCTGATTCGGACAGGCCGCCGCCTGCGCGTTGAGGTGATTCACCACGTCGAGATTCCCCGTCGCTGCGGACGTCAGGGAAAGGTCGGCGGGATAGTTCACCGCATAGCTGGAGAGGGTCTTTCCGGTGATTTTCTGCTGGAGCGCGGAGAACACCGGGTCGCCCACGATCAGACCGAGAGTACCCGGCTCGAAGGTGCCGCGAGCGGCCACGACGTCGAGGTCCGCGCAGGTGGCGGCGGACGCCGAAGGCGCGGTGAGAGTGGCGAGACCGGCTCCGCCGAGCAGCGAGAGCGCGGCCAGGCACAAGCGAATACGCATGAGAATCCTTTGAGGGTGGGGCGCGTGTCACGCGCCTGTGGAAAGGACACCTCGAAGGTATTCGCGTTGTTTCACCGGGTGTTATGGACGGGAATTCAGAAACCGTCCCTGTTTTTGTCGGCGCGTGAGTCGCGCTCGCTCTCCCGCGACGCCGCCGAACGCAGCGCGAGAATCAGGTCCAGGCGGGTGCCGGGGTCGTGCAGGGACTCGCCGAAGAGCTTCTCCAGCTGGCGCAGGCGGTAGCGGACCGTCTGCGGGTGGATGTGCAGCCGGGCGGCGACATCGGGGACGTTGCTGCCGCTGAGCAGCCAGGCGAGCAAGGTCTCGGCCAGCCGGGCGCGTTGGCCCTCGGACGCCGCGTCGAGCGGTGCCAGGACCCGGGCCTCCAACTGCGCGAGCAGCGGCTCGTCGCCGTGCAGCAGCAGCGTCGAGAGATGGTCGGCGCACAGCACCACGCCCTGCCGGGGCAGCACCCCGCGCCCCATCAGCCCCAGCGCCCGCGTGGCCCAGCGCAACGACCGCGCCGCCTCCGCCACCGGGACCGTGGGACCGACCGCCGCCGGACGGCCGCCCAGGCCCAGCACGAACGACCGCCCGCCGAACCGGCCGTAGCCCTCCGGGTCCGGCACCAGCACACGCGGTGGCCGTGAGTCCATGTCGGCCAGCGCGCCGGGCATCGCCGGCGGCCGGTCCTCCGTGCGCGGGTCCGCCGGTGCCGCCAGCGCGATGACGGCGACCCGCGAAGGCACCCGCCACCGCGCGCCGTGCGCCAGGTCCTGCACCTCCTCCGGGGACACCGGCCCATCGCCAAGGAGCAGATCGAGCAGCCGTCCGCGCCGCCGCTCCAGCTCGTCCGCGCTGCCGGACCGCGCGTCCGCGTAACCGGCGGCCGCCGCCTCGGCGACCTCGTGCACGGTCCGGAAGGCCAACTCGCCCAGCGCGGCGACGACTTGCGAGTCCAGGCCGAGTTCCTCCGCCGTCCGCCCCATCAACCGCCAGGCGTGCAGCCCGCCGACCCGTAACGCGGACTGCACCGCGTCCAGACTGCGGCCCTCCAGCGCCACACCGCGCCCGATCTCGTAGTACGTCGTGGCCATCGCGGCCCGCTGGTCGCGCGGGTCGGCGATGTGGTCGATGAACAGGGTGAGCGCCTGCACCACACCGGCCCGCAGATTCTCGCGGTAGACGGCACCGGACGGCAGCCCGTACTCGGGCACCTGTCTGCGGACCTCCTCCTCCACCTCGTCGGCCACACGCGGCAGTTGGGCGCGCAGCAGCTCGGCCAGCTCGGGCGGGACCGGGGTGGCGGCGGGATCGGCGGGAACTCCGCGCGGGGTGGGGACGGCCACGACGGACACTCCTTTCCCCCGGAGGCGGCTCACCCACGGGCCGTTGCCCGTGGGACGAGGGGGACGTCCCGTGTTGGACGGCCGTCCCCTGCGCTCCGTTCCGTGCCCCGGCTGCACCGACATCACTCCGGCAGCCCCAGCGCTGCGGCGAGCATCGGCCACGAGGCCGTGAACTCCCCTTTCCAGTAGGCCCAGCTGTGCCCACCGCCCGGATAGAAGTGGGCGGTGACCGGAATGCCGAGAAGCGCGAGCACACCGGTGAAACTGTGCGCGGACGGCCACAGCAGACTCTCCAGCGCCTCGGGCAGCCAGTCGCCCGAACCCCCGGCCAGACCACTGCCGTTGGACACGTACAGGGGTGTGCCGCGCAACCCGCCTGCCCGCGCGCGCGGATTGAAGGCACGCCAAGTCAGCCCGTCCAGAAGGGGGTTGCCCCACAGCGTGCGGGGCGCCAGACTCTCCCGGGCCACGATGGCGTCCACCAGGGAGGGCACTCCGGGCGCCGTGGTGTCGAGGATCCCGCTGTAGGACGCTGCGGCGGTGAACGCGCCCGGGTGCCGGGCCGCGTGCGCCATCGCGCCGTAGCCCCCGGTGGACACCCCGGCGACCGCCCGCACACTGGAAGCCCGGTAGTCGCGGGCCAACAGCGCCGGAACCTCGAGGAGTTGGAAGGTCTCGTAGTCGGGCCCCTCGCGCCAGACGCTGGGGATACCGGTCGGACCCGCGTCCGGCATCGCGACGATGAGATCGCGCCCCTCGGTGAAGGCCTCGATGTCCGTCTCCCGGGTCCAGGACGTGTAGTCGTCGTGCGCCCCGTGCAGCAGATACAGCACGGGATACGTCCGACCGGGCTGCGCGGCGAAGTCCGACGGCAGGATCAGCCGCACCGGCGCACTGCGACCCAGCGCGGCCGAGGACACCGACACGTCGAAGGTCCGAGCCGAGACCTGCGTCGCGGCCCGGGCCCGGCCCACGCCGGCCGTGGCACCGAAGAGGACGGCGAGCCCGGTGGCCGCGGCGAACCGCGTGGCGGCACGGCGGGACATCCCGCCGGGAGGGCGCTGCGGGAGGGCGGTGCGTGGGGAGATCCCGGAGGCGGGCTGTGGTGCGGCGGGGCGGTGGTGCGGCATGGCGGCTCCTCGGTCGGGTCGGCGGGTCCTCAGGCCGGTGCGGTGGGTCCGCCCGGCGAGGCCGGCACCCGCCGCAGATGGGCGGCGATCTCGTCGACGTGCGGCGGGTCGAGCAGCGACAGGTGGTGCCCCGACACCGGTACGACCGTCAGGTGCGGGCACACCTCGTCCCAGCCCAGCGCGTCGTCGTCCCGCTCGTACGCCGGGTCGCGCACGGTGTGCGGCGCCGGTTCCGTGGCCCGGTACAGCACCACGGGGCCCTCGTACCGGCCGGGCCGGTGCGCCTCGCCGATCCTCAGGTCCAGGTACGAGGCACGCTGGTGCTCCAGCGCGGCGGACGGCACCCGCACGGCTCCGCGCAGGATGCGCAGCACGGCGTCGATGCGTTCGCGGTCGTCGTCCATTGCCACCAACTCGTCGTACGGCAAGGACAGTTGGACGCCATACGTGTCGGCGACGTGCCGGGCGAAACCAGTGAGATGAGCGCGGACACGGCCGGGCCGATGGAGAGGGCGTACGGAATCGATGAGCGCGACGAGTTCGACGTCCCGCCCGGCGGCGACGAGGAGGCGTGCCGTCTCCTGGGCGAGGAACCCGCCGAAGGACCAACCCCCCAGCAGGCACGGCCCGTTGGGGTGCACGGCGGTGATCTCCTCGGCGTAGCGCCGTGTCTTCTCCGACACCGTACGGGCGTCCTCGATCCGGTCGAGGCCGTGCACCGGCCGGTCGTCGCCCAGGTGTTGGGCCAGTGCGCGGTAGACATCGGTGGTGCCGCCGGCGGCGTGGAAGAGGAAGAGCGGGGCGTGTGTGCCGCCGCTGTGCAGCGTGCGGAGCGGAGACGGGTGGTCCGTCAACTGCCGTATCCGGTCGGCCACTTCGTCGACCGTCGTGGCGTCGAACAGGTCGCGCAGCTGGAGCTCGATCCCGAACTCGCGGTCCAGTGCGGTACGGATCCGGACGGCCAGCAGGGAGTCCAGGCCGAGGTCGGCCAACGCCGTGGTGGGGGTGATGCGGGCCGTGGGATGGCCGGTGACGGCGGCGATGTGGTGACCGACGCGGGCGACCACCGAAGCGGGTGCGGACTCCACGACAGTGGCGGGTCCCGGCGGCCGATCCCCTGTGACACGCCCCCGCCCGTCCGTCCACCAGTACCGCACATGCCGCCAGCGTGGCAGCGGAAGGTCGACGACCCGCCCGGCGGGCACCGGCAGGGGCAGCCCCGCCGCGTACAGGGCGCCCAACTCCCCGAGAAACGCGGCGGATCCGGCCGCGTCGCGGCGCAGTGTGCCCACGGTGAGCGCGCCGGGCACGGTGTCGGTGACGGCCCGGGCCAGGACCGGATGCGGCGAGATCTCGACGAAGGCGGTACGACCGTCCGCCGCGGCCGCGGCGAGGGCCCTGTCCAGCCGCACCGGCCGGCGCAGGTTGGCGGCCCAGTGTTCGGCGCCGAACTCGCAGGCACCGCGCGGGTCGTCGAGGACGGTGGAGTAGACGGGGACGCGTGGTGACCGTCCCCGGAGGTCCGCGAGGGCCTCGACCAGCTCCGGCAGCAGCGGGTCCACCTGCGGCGAGTGTCCGGCGCCGACGACCCGCATGGCCCGGGCGGCACGCCCCCGCTCCTCCATCCGCCGCACCAGCCGGGCGACCGCCACCTCGTCACCGGTGACGACCTTCTGCCGGGGCGAGGAGTGCACGGCGACCTGGACACCGGGGAACTCCCGCTCCAGGTCGGGCAGTTCACCGTCCTCCAGGTCCACGACGGCCATCGCGCCCCCGCGCAGCCCACCGAGCAACCGGGCCCGTACGGCGACGACCCGCGCCGCGTCCACCACGTCCAGGGCGTCCGCGCACACCGCGGCGGCCACCTCGCCCAGGGAGTGTCCGATCACGGCGGCGGGCTCGACGCCGTAGGACCGCCACAGCTCGGCGAGCGCCAACTGGGTGCCGAAGAGGACGGGTTGGGACACGTCGAGCCGGTCGAGCGGTCCGGCGGAGGCCAGGTGTGCGCGGAGGGAGAAGCCGAGGACGTCGGCGAGCTGGGCGTCGAGTTTCTCCACGGCGGCGGCGAAGGCCGGTTCCTCCGCGAGGAGTTGGCGTCCCATGCCGGTCCACTGGCTGCCGTATCCGGAGAACACCCACACCGGACCGCGCCCCACTCGGTCGTGGTCGCCGGTGAACACTCGTGGGTTCGGCGTGCCCTGCGCCAACGCGCCAAGTGCGTCCGCCAGTTCGTGCTGGTCGCGGGCGACGACGGCGGCGCGCACGGGCCCGCGCCCGGTACGTCCCGCGAGCGTGCGGGCCACGTCGACGGGACGGGCCGCGCTCCCCACGGGCGTGTGCAGCCATACAGCGAGCCGGGCGGCGGTGTCACGGACCCGCTCGGTGTCGAGGTCGGAGAGGAGATGGAGGCGGGCGGCCGACGTCCCCCCGGACTTCTCGGTCGGAGGCACGGTCGGCCGCCATTCCTCCAGCACCGCATGGGCGTTGGTGCCCCCGAAGCCGAACCCTGAGACACCGGCCGTGGCTGTACCGCCGTAGCGCGGCCAGGGCTCGGGCTCGGTGACCAGGCGCAGCCGTGCGTCGGGGAGGGAGGTGCCGTGCAGCGACGGCGGGACGAGGTCGTGGTGGAGGGCGAGGACCGTCTTCACCAGGCCGGCGAGACCGGCCGCGCACTCCAGATGGCCGAGGTTGCCCTTCACCGAGCCGAGCAGCAAAGGCTGTTCACGGTCACGGTCGGCGCCCAGCACCGCGCCGAGCGCGCCCGCCTCGATGGGGTCGCCCAGCGGGGTACCGGTGCCGTGCGCCTCCACGTAGTCCACGTGGGCCGGGGCGAGTCCGGCCCGCCCGTACGCCGTCGCCAACAGGGCTTGCTGCGCTGCCGGGTTGGGCGCCAGCAGGCCGCCCGAGCGGCCGTCGGAGTTGACCGCGGTGGCGCGGATCACCGCGAGGACGCGGTCGCCGTCGCGCTCCGCGTCGGACAGCCGTTTCAGGAGTACGGCCGCGCAGCCCTCGCCGCGCCCGATGCCGTCGGCCGTGGTGGCGAACGGCTTGCAGCGGCCGTCCGGCGCGAGAGCCCCCGCCCGGGCGAAGGCGACACCGACGGAGGGCGAGAGCAGGACGTTGACCCCGGCGGCGATCGCCATGTCGGTCTCGCCGTCGCGCAGGCTCACGCAGGCCTGGTGCAGGGCGACCAGGGAGGACGAACAAGCCGTGTCCACCGCCATGTTGGGGCCATGGGTGTCCAGAACGTACGCCAGCCGGCCCGCCGTCACACTGAGTGCCGCGCCCGCCGGGGCCCAGGGGTCGACGGCGTGCGCGTCGGCGCCGGTGAGGCGGCCGTACTCCGGGGCCGAGACACCGACGTAGATACCGGTGGCCGTGCCCGCGAGGGCCGGCGCCGGGACGGCGGCGTGGTCGAGGGTCTCGCGCACGACCTCCAGGAGGATCCGCTGCTGCGGGTCCATCACCGCGGCCTCGCGCGGGGTGATCCGGAAGAAGTCGGCGTCGAACCCGGCGATGTCGTCCAAGTAGCCGCCGAACGCGGGTGTTTCGGCGGGCGGAAACGGCGTGAAGTCGCCCCATCTGTCCTCGGGCGCGCGTCTGATGGCGTCGACGCCGTCGATCAGCAACTGCCAGTAGCTGTCCGGGCCGTGCACTCCACCCGGCAGCCGACAGCCGACCCCGATGACCGCGACGGGCTCGCCGGGCGCTGCGCGCACGGCCGGTGCGGTGATGCCAAGCGGGGAAGGCCGGGAGTCCATGCCGCACACCCGCGCGACCAGCGCGTCCACGGTCGGCGCCTCCCACAGCAGCGTCGCCGGCAGCTCGTGACCCGTCAGCAGCGACAACTCGCCCGCCAGCACGACCGCGTCCCGCGAGGACATGCCGAGTTCGGCCAGCGGCCGGTCCGTCGCCACGTCACGCACCGGCGTGCCGTACCACTCGGCCACCCGCTCCACGATCCGCAGCCGCAGCGCGTTCTCGTCGGCGGCCGTCATCCGTTCCCCCGTCCCGTTCCCGTCGACGGCCGTCATCCCGCGGTCTCCGTCGCATAGTCGCCCTCCAGGTACCGGGCGCGGGTCAGGGCCCGTGACACCTTGCCGCTGGAGGTGCGGGGCACGGTGCCCGGGGCGACCAGGACGACGTCGGCGAGCCGCAGCCCGTGCCGTGCGGAGACGGCAGCGCGCACGGCACGCGTCAGGGCCGGTACGTCGAGGTCGGCGAGGCTGGTGCCCCGCGTGTGCTCGGCGACGACCACCACCCGCTCGCCCGCGCCGCCGGCAACGCCCGGCACCCCGAACGCGGCGAGCCGGTCCCGTCGTACGGCCTGATGCGCGTCCTGCGCGGTGGCCTCCACGTCCTGCGGATAGTGGTTGCGGCCGTCGACGACGATGAGGTCCTTGAGCCGGCCGGTGACGATCAACTGCCCGTCCAGGACCGTCCCGAGGTCACCGGTGCGCAGCCAGCCGCCCGGCGCGTCCCCGCCGAGCGAGGCGCCGAACACCCGCCGGGTCTGAGCGGAGTTGTTCCAGTAACCGCGCCCCACATTGGCGCCCTGCACCCAGATCTCCCCGACCTCCCCCTCGGCCAGCAGGGCGTGGGCGACCGGATCGACGATGCGAACCCGCTGCCCGACCGGAGTTCCACACCCCGCGAGGAGGACGGCCCGCGGATCCTCGGGCCGTGCGGGCAGGGCCTTCCCGGCGGTGAGGGCGTCCCGGTCGAGGGCGAACCGGCCGAGCGGCCGGCCGGGCCGGGCGGCGCTGACGAACACCGTGGCCTCGGCGAGCCCGTACGAAGGACAGTGCGCCTCCGCCGCCAGCCCCTGTGCGGCGAACGCGGCGTGGAAACGGTCGGCGGTGCCGGGCCGGACGGGTTCGCTGCCGTTGATCAGCGCGGCCACCCCGTCCAGCCGCAGCCCCTCCTTCTGCGCCTCGGTGACGGCGGAGGCGCAGTAGTCGTAGGCGAAGTTCGGCGCGGCGCTCAACGCGCGCGGATGCGCGGCCAACAGCCGTAGCCAGCGCGCCGGTTCGTGCAGGAACGCGGTCGGGTCCATGAGGACCGACGGCACCCCGCGTACGACGGGGGCCGCCACGCTCAGCACCAGCCCCATGTCGTGGTAGAGCGGCAGCCAGCCCACGCAGGTCACCGGATGCGCGTCGGCACCGTAAGCGGCGAGCGCCTGGCGGGCGTTGGCGACGACGTTGGCGTGGGTGATCTCCACACCCGCCGGGGCCCGGGTCGACCCGGAGGTGTACTGGAGATAGGCGGTCGCGTCCGAATCCGGTTCCGGCGCCCGCCAGTTGAGGGCGGCGGTGTCCGGAACCCGGTCCGCCGCGAGGACCGGCACCTCCGCACGCTCGCAGAACTCCGTCACCTCGGCCAGCACCCGGCCGGTGGTCACCACGACCGCGGGGCGCGCATCGCCCAACACCCCGACGAGCCGGTCGCCCTGCCCCGGCAGACCGGGCGGATACAGCGGTACGGCGACCATCCGGGCGGCCAGCGCCGCCAGGAACCCGGTGATGTAGTCGGTCCCCTGCGGGCACAACAGGGCGACCCGTGACCCGGGTTCGGCCTGCTCGGTGAGCCGGGCGGCCAGCGCCCGTACCCGCAGATCGAGCCGCTGCCAGGTCAACGTGCGGTGCACGCCACGGGAGTTGGGCGCGGGATGGTCGACGAAGGTGAACGCCCGGCGGTCCGGGGTGAGTTCGGCCCAGTGGCGCACGTACTCGGGCAGGGTCCGGTACGCGGGCGCGAGCGGCGGGCGGCGACTGTCCATCGGACGGGCTCCTCACGAACAGCGGGGCGAGCGGCGGGGGAGTGGCGCGAAAGGGGGTGAACTCGGCGGTCAGAGCGGGATGTTGCCGTGCCGCCGCTCCGGCATCGGGGCACGCTTGCCCCGCAGCGCGCGCAGGGCCCGGACGACGTGGGCGCGGGTGTCGCGCGGCGCGATGACGTCGTCGACGTACCCGCGTTCGGCGGCGAGGTACGGAGTCCCGTGCGTGGCCTCGTACGTGGCGACCAGGTCGGCCCGCAGCGCCTCCGGGTCGTCCGCCGCGGCGAGTTCACGCCGGTGCAGCACCCCCACGGCGCCCTCCGCGCCCATGACGGCGATCCGCGCGGTCGGCCACGCGAGGTTGAGGTCGGCGCCGAGGTGCTTGGAGCCCATCACCGCGTAGCCGCCGCCGTACGCCTTGCGCACCACCACGGTGACCTTGGGGACGGTCGCCTCGGCGTACGCGTACAGGAGTTTGGCGCCGCGCCGGATGATGCCGCCCCGCTCCTGGCACACGCCCGAGAGATAACCGGGGACGTCGGCGAAGGTGAGCAGCGGGATGCCGAACGCGTCGCAGAACCGCACGAAACGCGCGGCCTTCTCGGAGGCGTCGATGTCGAGGACCCCCGCCGAGTGCAGCGGCTGATTGGCGACGACCCCGACACTCGCCCCCTCGACCCGGGCCAGCGCACAGATGATGTTCGGCGCGAACAGTTCCTGGACGTACAGGAGTTCACCGTCGTCGACGACCGCGCGCAGGATGTCCCGCATGTCGTAGGCATGGCCGAGCCGGTCCGGCACGACCTCGTCGAGCGAGTCACCGCCGGCGACGGCTCCGGGCGCGTACTCCGGGGGCCGCTCCAGGTTGTTGGCGGGAAGATACGACAGCAGGTCGCGTACGGTGTCGAGCGCGTCCTCCTCGTCGGCGGCGAGGAAGTGGGCGTTGCCGTTCACGGAGTTGCTGGTGCGGGCGCCGCCCAGCTCCTCGGCGGTGGTGCGTTCACCGGTCACCGCCTCGATGACGTCGGGGCCGGTGACGAACATGTGCGAGGCGCCGTCCACCATCACGGTGAAGTCGGTGATCGCGGGGGAGTAGGCGGCACCGCCCGCACACGGTCCCAGGACGACGGAGATCTGCGGGATCACCCCGGACGCCTTCACATTCCGGCGCACCAACTCGGCGTACAGCGCGAGGGAGTTGACGCCCTCCTGGATGCGGGCGCCGCCGGAGTCGTTGAGCCCCACGACCGGACATCCGGTCTTCAGGGCGAGGTCCATGAGCGCCACGGTCTTCTCGCCGAAGGCCTCGCCCATGCTGCCGCCGAAGACCGTGGAGTCCTGCGCGAACACACAGACCGGCCGTCCGTCGACCGTGCCGTACCCGGTGACGACCCCGTCCCCGTACGGCCGTTGGGCGCCGTCCCCCACCGCTCTCGCCCGCACGAACACACCGGTCTCCGCGAACGAGCCGGCGTCCAGCAGCCGTTGGATCCGCTCCCGCGCACCGAGCGCCCCGTGTCTTCTCGGCGCGCCCGTGACCACCGCCCGCGCCCGTCGCTCCTGCAGGTCGGCGATGCGTCCGGCGGTGCGGTCCGTCGCGGGTGTCACTGCCGTCAGGGATGTTGTCGCCTCTAGCGTCACAGCCACCTCCGAAGTGGTTCTCGAATATGGCAGCGATTCGGCGAACGACCGGAGGATCGCCGTTCTGTTTGCGGGAGTTGAGTCCCGCGCGACGGAGGTTCGTCCTGAGGTGACAACGGATCGGCGAGGGGGCGGCAGGGGCTGGGGGGTTCCGTGGTCCAGACCACTGTGCTGTCATGGCAATGGAAACGTTGCCCTTCGGGAGGACACCGGATGAGATCATCACTGACGCCGATCGCCGGAGCCGGGAATCCGCTCCGCCGGCGACTGGCCCTCGTGCTCACCGCACTCCTGCTCGGTGCGGCGGCACTTCTGGGAACCCCGCACCCCGCCCGGGCCGCGGCGGGACCGGTGTCGGTGTACCCGGTCCCGTCCGTCTACCCGGCGTCCACCGACTACAAGTTGACCGTCAACGGAACCTCCGTGCCCGTCACCAAGTACACGGGCTACGACATCGCCCAACTCGCCCTCGGGACCGGCACCGCCACCATCGCGGTCACCAAGCTCAACAACACGGCCATCGGCGCGTACAGCATCAGCCCGCAGAAGCTGGGCATCACGGGGACCGTCAGCGGCCCGACCCTCACCTTCACCGTCCAGAACGACGAGTACCTGATCGTCAAGCTCGACGGCCGCCCCAATCTGGTCATCGCCGCCGACCCGGCCGAGACGAACCGCCCGGCGACCGGCGGCACCGGCATCTTCAACGTGCAGAGCGCGCCCTACTCGGCCCAGCCGAACACCGGCGCCTACACCACGACGGCCTTCCAAACGGCCCTCAACGACGCGGCCGCGTACGGCTCCGCCAACGCCACCCAGGGCATCGTGTACGTCCCGGCCGGCGTCTACACCCTCGGCAACCTCTACCTGCGCAGCAACCTCGCGCTCTACCTCGCACCCGGCGCGGTCCTCCGCTACACGGGCGAGGCCGCCCACTATGCGGTGACCGGACACAAGAACTCCCAAGGACGGGACCTCACTTGGTTCATCTCCACCCGGTACTCCTCGACGAACATCAAGATCTACGGCCGCGGCATCATCGACGGCAACGGCCAGGCGGCGCTCGCGCCCTCCAACCTCGGCGTCAACCTCCTCGCCCCGATCTACACGAGCGGCTTCACCGTCGACGGCATCACCTTCCGGGAGTCCAGCAGTTGGGCGGTCATCCCGCTGCGCTCCTCGGACCTGGCCTTCCGGAACATCAAGCTGTTCAACCGGTTCGACATGGGCGAGAACGACGGCATCGACGTCATGGAGTCCACGAACGTCACCGTCGACCACGCCATCGGCATCGGCCTCGACGACCCCTTCAGCACGAAGACCTGGCCGGACGTCGCCGACATCTACAAGACGGTCCCAGGCACCGCCCGCCCTCTCGACAACGTCACCTTCAACGACCTTGTCTCCTGGACCTATTGCTACGGCGTCAAGGTCGGCCAGGGCGTCTACGAGCCGCAGAACAAGGTCACCTTCCAGCACGTCGTCGTCTACGACGCGGCCGTGGGCATCGGCGTCCACCACAAGTACGGCACGGCCGCCGCGACCGACCTCACGTTCGACGACATCGACATCGAACGGCTCAGCTTCAGCAACGACGGCAACCGGACCTGGCTCGCGATGATGACCGGCAACACGGCGGGCATCGGCCCGGTCACCGGCGTCACGATCTCCAACGTCCGCGTCCGCAACGCCGGTACGACCGCCGCCCGCATCAACGGCCTTCCGGGCGCGCCCATTTCAGACATCGCCCTGAGCCACGTAGTGATGCCGGGAGCCACGACCGGGGCAACGACCCCGACTCAACTGAACCTCACCAACCTGTCGGACTACGACGGCCTGACGATCACGTCGTGAGACCGGACAGGACCCGGATCAGCGCTGGCTGGCAGGCTTGTTGGGCAGTTCGGCGCGACTGCCCTTGCATGAGTAGACGATCTCCACCGAACCACCGGGGAGGGCACGCTCACGTTGGAAGACCAGCCCGGTGTCGGGACCGACCATGGGCGTCAGTTGCATCCCACCGCCGAACAGCATCGGCAGGACGACCAGTTCGAGAGTGTCCAGTGCGCCGAGGGCGTGGAACGTTCCAATCGTCCGAGGGCCCCCGATGAGATGGACGTCGCCGCCCCGGTTGGCCGACCGGAGCTTCGCCAGCAGCCGCACCGGGTCATTGTCGGTGACGACGTGGTCAGGGGTGCCGTCCGGACGGTGCGAGCCGAGCACGAACACATCGAGGTCCGGCCACGGCCAGCGGTTGTTGGAGAGCGCGGGCTCAAAGGTGGTGCGGCCCATCAGCGCCGCCTCGCAGCCTTCGAGGAACTCCCGGATTCCGTGGCTCTGCCCGGAGACGAAGGCGGGGTCGGCGGTCTGGGCGGGCCACCCGTTCGGCGTCGTCACATAGCCATCGGCACTCATGCTCATACGGGCGCGGATCTGCATGATCTCTCCTCGGGGCGTCCGGCGACCGGCCACACGGCCGGCAACCCGAACCTCTCGTCGACGAATGGACAGTACTTACTGATCACATGGCCGCGACCCGTCCGGATTCCCTTGCGGGCCGCGCCTTCACCCGTACGTCGAACGGGGGATCCGCGGATCGACACGCTGCCTCGACCAAGACGCCGTCTTTTTGGTGGCGGGGCGACGAGCGGGGCTGCCACAGTGATCGGCATGGAGCTGCCTCCCGACACCGTGCTTGTCTTCGATCGCGACGAGGGCCTGCTCATCTTCGAGTCCCCCACGCACGCTGCGAACTGGATCGAGGCGATCGACATGGATGAGGGTGAGTACACAGCGGCGTACTCACCGGACGGCGGCGTGCTGACGCTCACGGCCCCCGAAGGGCCGGAGGGATCGGTCGTTGTGTCCAGGACCGGCAGCGTCGACCTGGACGATCTGGAGCGGAGGGTGGCCGGCTACTGGCACCGCCACCAAACGGGCCGGCCCCCACGTGACCCGCTGCAAACAGCGCGCTTCTTGATGGACCGGGACAACCAGCCCCGACGAGGGTGGCTGAGCCGGGTCGCCGACCTGCTGCGACGCGACCGTGCTGGGGACGAGTAGGCGCTGGCCGGGCTCGATCCCTTCGCGGGTCTAGGAAGACAGGAGCCCCTGTGCCCCCGGCAGCGCCCGCGGATGCACCGGAAACAGCTGCCGCACCCCTTCCCCGCACACCTCAAGCGCAAGCTCGCAGAACATCGCGTTGGCCCAGCCGAACCACTCCCGGGTGAACCGGCCCGGCGCGTCGACATGGAAGCTCTCGTGCATGAGGCCCGTACCGGCGGTCGTGCCCGCAAGGATCTCCAGAGCCCGAGCCGCCTCGTCCTGGTCCCCCGTGAGGCCCGCCGTGGCGATCGCCAGCGGCCAGACATGCCGGTCCGGTGTGTGCGTGCTGCCGATTCCAGCGGCGTAACTACCGCTGAAATAAGAGGGGTTGGCGTCGGAGAGCGCGAAGTTCCGGGTCGCCCGGTAGAGCGGGTCCTCCGGTGCGCACCAGCCGCTCAGCGGAAGACTCAGCAGACTCGGCAGGTTCGCGTCGTCGCAGAGCAGTGCGCGCCCGAGGCCGTCCACCTCGTACGCGAGGACGGCGGCCCCGTCGACCTCGGTCACCCCGTGCGACAGGATCCCGGTGTCGATCTCGTCCGCCAACCGCCATGCCTCATGGGCGAGTTCGGTGTCGTCGAGAACCGCAGCCGCCAGCTCCGCCAGCCCGTGCAGGCTCGTCGACGCCAGCGCGTTGGCCGGTACCGGATAGCCGTGGACGCACGCGTCGTCGCTCGGCCGGAAGCCCGACCACGTCATACCGGTCCAACCCACCGGCGCGCCACGGCCGTTGAGGGGCAGACTGTCACCGGAGAACGGGCCGGACGGGCGGACGAACCCGTAGGGCGAGTCCCGCCCGTGGGACTGCTCCGCCCGCCACAGCCGGACGATCGTCCAGGCCGCCCGGTGGAACGCCTCGTCGAGATGGTCCTCCCGGCCGGTCGCCCGCCGGATCGCGTACGCCAGCTGCAACGGCGCGCAGAGCGAGTCGAGTTCGTACTTGCGCTCCCAGATCCAGTCGCCCGGAGTGGGCTGGTCGCAGGGTTCGCCGTGCGCGCCGGAGGGGCCGTCGTTGAAGGCGTTGGCGTACGGGTCGAGGAGCACACAGCGGATCTGCCGGCGCGAGACGGCGGCCAGGACGTCGCCGACCTCCGGGTCCGTGGCCACCGCGAGGTAGGGGCGGACCTGTGCCGTGCTGTCCCGCAGCCACATCGCCGGGATGTCACCGGTCTTGACGAACACCTCCGGGCCGGACGCCGACCCAGTGCCCCAACTCATCGACGTGGTCCAGGTGTTGGTCAGACACCGCTCGACGATGTCCGTCGCAGGGCCGCCCCGCAGCCCGCCCGCCAGCCGCCGCCCGAGCGTGCTCAGCGACTCCGGAACTGCCCACACTGTTCCGGATGTTGACCCGGGAAACGTTACCATCGCGCCTCTTGACTCCCTCATGTGGCGTGCGCCACGGTGTGATCGCCAGGGAATGGAAACGTTACCTTGCGGCGGTCGGCGACCACCAGACGGTCGGGTCGGCCCCGGTCCGGGACTTCGCCAACTCCTCGGAGGAAGAAGGTGAGCGCGTGTGACAGCCGCTCCGCACCAAGAGACGAGAACCACCGCACCACCCGTGGACCGACCGCCGGACCGGGGGAGCCCGGGACGCTTCGGACGCCCCTGGCGACGACGGCGCAGGCGCTCCTCGGACACCCTGGCCGCGTACGTGTTCCTCGCCCCGGCGCTCATCGGCTTCACGGCGTTCGTCGTCTACCCGCTGTTCAGGTCCGCCTACTTCGCGCTGACCAGCTACAACGGCCTGTCGGACCCGAAGTTCATCGGCCTCGACAACTTCCGCCGGATGTTCACCACCGACCCGTCCTTCTGGCCCTCGGTGCGCGCCACCCTGCTGCTCGTCGTCCTGTACGTGCCGCTGTCGCTGGCCGTCGGACTGGCCCTGGCGGTGTTCTGCAACCAGCGGATGCGCGGCGTCAGCCTGCTGCGCACCCTGTGCTACCTGCCGGTCGTCCTGCCCGTGGTCGCCACGATCACGCTCTGGAAGTTCGTGTTCAACCCCCAAGTCGGCCTGGCCAACCAGGTGTTGAACTGGCTCCACCTGCCCACCAGCGAGTGGCTGTCCGGGGACAGTTCCGCGATGCCGTCGATCGTGATCGTCATGCTGTGGAGCGTCGGCTCCACGATGATCATCTTCCTCGCCGCGCTCCAGGCGGTCCCCACCGAGCTGTACGAGGCGGCCAGACTCGACGGCGCAGGGCCCCGCACGGTGTTCTTCCGCATCACCCTGCCGCTGATCAGCCCGATCATGCTGCTCCAGGTGGTCATGCAGATGGTGACGGCCCTCCAGGCGTTCAACCAGCCGAAGATCCTCTCGCCGGACAACCAGGGCGGACCGGGGTTCAGCACCAGGACCCTGATGCTGTCGATCTACAACAACGGCTTCCCCCGGCTCGGCCAGGTCTCCCAGTTCGGCTATGCGTCCGCGCAGGTCTGGGTGCTCTTCCTCGTCATCGTCGTCGTGATCGCCGCGACCGCCCGCTTCTCGTCGATTTGGACCTACAGTGACCACGTCTCCTGACGTCACGAGGGCGCCGACGACGGCGCCGAAGCCGGCCGCCCCGGCCAAGCCGCGCGGCAGGGCCGTACGCACAGCGTCCTGGTACGCCGTCGCGCTGCTGATCGCCTCGGTGATGATCGTGCCCATCCTCTGGATGCTCACCGTCGCGCTCAAGGGCCCCTCGGCGGTCTTCGAAGTCCCGCCCCGGCTCCTGCCCCACGAGTTCCACTTCAAGAACTTCATCGACGGTCCGAGGGTCATCCACTTCCCGCGCCTGCTGCTCAACTCCCTTGTCATCACCGGACTTTCGGTGATCGGCGGGGTGATGACCTCGATGATGGCGGGCTACGCCCTGGCCCGGCTGCGCTTCCCCGGCCGCAAGGTGTGGTTCTACGTCTTCGTCGGCAGCATGCTGCTGCCCCCGGTGGTCGGCATCATCCCGCTGTTTCAGCTCTTCAAGGACATTGGGTGGTACGACACCTGGCTGCCGCTGATCGTCCCGGCCTTCCTCGGCGGCAATCCGCTCTTCATCTTCCTGGCCCGCCAGTACTTCCTGTCGATCCCGCACTCCATCGACGAGGCGGCCAAGGTCGACGGCGCGGGCCACGTCCGGATCTTCTTCAGTGTGATGCTGCCGATCACGAAGCCCGCCTGGATAACGATGTCAATCCTGGCCTTCCAGATGTCCTGGAACGACTACCTCAACCCATTGATCTACCTGTACTCGTCCCAGAAGTGGCCGCTGAGCGTCGGCATGGCCTCCTTCGTCACCCAGTTCGCCGGCCAGACCCCGGACTGGAACCTCTACATGGCCACCAACCTGCTCTACATGCTCCCCCCACTGGCCGTGTTCTTCGTCGCCCAGCGCTACTTCATCCAGGGGCTGAGCGCCCTGGGCACCGTCAACCAGCGCTGAACCGCGCCCAGTTCCGACCCAGTTACCAGGAGGCCATGATGAAACGATGGACCCGTCTAGCCGGAGCGTTGCTGACGGCGGGGGGACTGCTCGCGACGGCGGCCTGCGGCGGCTCGTCCGGGAAGCAGTCGGACGGCAAGGTGACGGTGACCCTCATGACCTGGGAGTCCGCCACCACCAACAAGGCCATCGACCAGGCCCTGACCGGCTTCCACGACCCGAACATCACGGTCAAGCGCGTCGACACCCCCAACGGCAACTACAGCGACAAGCTCGCCGCCCTCACCCAGGCCAAGAAGCTGCCCGACCTGTTCTGGTGCGGCAACGACACCGAGCAGCAGTACACCAGCCAGGGCCTGCTCACCGACTGGGCCTCCCGGCTCTCCGGCTCCACCGACTTCGGCGCGAGCAGCTTCGTCTCCTCCACCATGAAGAACTGGAAGACCGCCGACGGCAAGATCGGCGGCGTCCCCTCCCTGCTCAACACCTACGGCATCTGGTACGACGTCGACGCCTTCAAGGCCGCCGGCCTCACCGTCCCCGCGGCCGGCTGGACCTGGGACCAGATGTTCGCCGACGCCGCGAAGCTGCACGCGAAGGGCGCCAAGTACGGCCTCGTAGCTGATGCGTTGACCTCAACGGACGGCCCGTTCTCGCTCAGCACGTACTCGCTCTCGGCGGGCGGCGCGCCGTTCGCCGACGACGTCCACCACCCCACGAAGACGACCATCGACACGACGTACACCGAAGGCGTCGGCAAGGTCGTGGCGGGGATCAAGAGCGGGGCCGTCGCACCGCCCGGATACGACATCAGCAACCAGCAGGCGCTGTTCGCCGCCGGACAGATCCCGATGCTGTGGAGCGGCCAGTGGCTGGCGGCCGGCTTCCTCACCGACAAGCCGAAGATCAAGTACGGTTTCGCGCCGCTGCCCCAGCAGACCAAGGCGGCCACCCTGTACGACGCGGTGGGCATCTGCACGCCGTCGTACACCCAGAACGCGGACGCCACCTTCAAGGTCCTCAAGTACCTCGACTCCACCGTGTGGACCAAGGTGCTGCCCGACTCCCCGGTCGCGGCCCCGGCCTATCTCTCGGCGCAGAGCGCCTACTTCGGCGCCCTCGACAAGGCCGGTCTGACGACTGTCGCGTCCACCGTCAAGGCGGGCCTGAACACCCCGACCACCATCGGCGTCCGCTTCACCACCCAGTGGGCCAGTCAGTCGAACGACTTGATCACCGCCTATTGGCCGGACATCCTCAACGGCAAGAAGCCGCTCTCCGACCTCCAGACGATGACCGGCAAGATCAACGATGTGATCAAGAGCAACGGTTAGGGCCGCAGGCCGAGCGGCGGGCCGGGACCCGAAACGTATCCTGGGAGCGGTCCCGGCCCCCGGTACGCGATGGAAGGTTGGTCTTCAACTCACGTGAGAAGTCGTCCCCCGCACAGCCAGAACACCAGGCCCACGATGCGCGACGTCGCGGAGCGGGCCGGAGTCGCCGTCGTCACCGTCTCCCGCGTCGTCAACGGCATCGGCACGGTCCGGGAGGAGACGGCCGAGCGCGTGAACGCGGCGATCACCGCCATCGGCTACCAGCGGAACGAGATCGCGCGCTCCCTGCGCCCCGGCCAGAACTCGATGACCATCGGCCTGCTGCTCGGCGACCTCACCAACCCGTTCTACGCCTCACTCGCGAAGGCCGCCGTCGAGGTCGCCAACGAGGCCGGTTACGCGGTCCTGTTGAGCACGGCCGACGAGGATCCGGAGGTGGAGCGCCGGGCCGTGGGCGAGCTGATCGGTCGCCGGGTCGCCGGGCTCATCATCGTCCCCGACCAGGGCGACCACGCCTTCCTGAACGAGATCAACGGCCACGACCACGTGCCCATCGTCTTCGTCGACCGCCCGGCCACCGGCGCCGAGGCCGATGTCGTCCTCGTCGACAACGAGGAGGGCGGACGCAAGGCCACCCAGCACCTCGTCGACCAGGGCCACCAACGGATCGCGATCCTCGTCGCGCCCTCCTACTACAGCACCGGCCGCCGACTGCGCGGCTACCGCAAGGCGCTCCGCCGCAGCGGCATCGAGCCCGACAACGACCTGGTCGTCACCCTGCGCGCCGGCACCACCGAGGAGGCCGAGGCAGCCACCCGCACCCTGCTCACCTCCGCGAACCCGCCCACCGCGGTCTTCTCCACCACGGGCTTCCTCACCGAGGGCGTCCTGCGCGCCTGCCGCGAGCTCCAAGTCTCCCTGGCGGTAGTGGGGTTCGACGACTTCAAGCTCGCGGACATGCTGCCCACCCCGGTCACCGTCGTCACCTCCGACACCGAGGAACTCGGCCGCAGGGCCGCCCATATCCTGCTGGACCGTATCGACGGCGACGACTCCCCCTCCCAACGCACCGTCCTCCCGGTCGAGTTGATCGCGCGCGGCACGGGGGAGATCGGGCACCCGTAACGTCAGTACAGCGTCCGCCACTTGGCACGCGGCCAGGCGAGCACGGCGTAGAGCTGCACCAGGGCCGCCTGCTGGATCGCCTGGGTGCCACCGGCCGTGTCGAAGTGCACGAGTCCGGTGGCGGGGTCCCGCATCGTGTCCCACACCTGGTCGGCGTAGCCGGCCATCGCCCGGTGGCAGGTGTCCTTCCCGGTCACCGACTCCAGGAGCAGCAGGTTCTTGAAGAAGATCGAGTTGAAGAACACGGGCTGCGTGAACAGCCGCCCCTGCGTGACGTAGTAGGCGTACGCGGCGGCGGCGATCCGCTCCGCCTGGCGCAGGTAGGAGCGGTCCCGGGTGATCTCGTACAGCAGCACCGCGACACCTACCGGTACGCCCTGGTTGTAGGACCAGAACGTCTTCTCGACGGTCCCCTGGAGGTCAAGGTGGTCCCAGTACAGGCCACTTGGGCTCTGGAGGTGCGTGTTCGTCCAGTCGTAGAAGCGCTTCGCCCAGTCCAGGTAGTCGCTCTGCCCGGTGATCTGGTGCAGCCGCAGGGCGAGTTGGGCGCCCGGCATGTTGGAGACGGTGTTGCGGTCGTGGCTCCAGTCGGCCTGCGTCCAGAAGACCCCGCCCGGCGCGGCATGACCGCTGTCGGTGTCCCAGCCGGACCGGACGAGGGCGAAGATCTCCTTGGCACGGTCCAACGCGGCGGTGTCCCCGGTCTGCAGATACCGCTGGATCTTGGCCAGGCCGACCCATTCGTTGTCGTCGTAGAACATGTCACCGCCCGAGCCGAACGGCGCGACCGGGTAGGAGGCGTAACCGGGAAGGCCGGTGGTGCCTCCGCCGGGCTTCCAGTAGTGCTCCTGCGCCGCCGCCCGCCGGGACAGTTCCGGCTCGAACTCCCCGTCCACGGCGGTGAGATCGAGGGCGGCGATGTGCACCTGGGAGAAGGGCCATTCGTACGAGTACGGGTTGTCGCCGCCCGCCGCCGGGATCTGTTCGCGGACGAGCCCGGAGCCGTCCGACGTGTCGAAGTGTCTTCTCAGCGCGGAGTACGCGTCTCTCGCGCGGGACAACGCCTTTACGGAGCCGGGCCGTTCGGCCGCGTCCGCCGGTGTGACGGCCGTCGCCGTCAGCGCGGCCAGACCGGAACCGATCATCACTCGCCGGGAGGGGCGCAGGGACATGGTGGCCTCCAAGGGTGCGGGTGATGGAAACGTTGCCATCGACTCAGGAGGCCGTCAACGCCTCTGACGGCACGGGCAGTTCACTCCCGGTTCATTCTGGTCCGGACCATTGACGGGCGAACCGGGCGAGTGGAACCCTCGCGATGGTTACGTTTCCAACGGTGAGTTCGTGCAGCCCCCCACGGCGAAGCAGGAGACCTCGACATGACCGTTCCGGCACCGTTCCAGAGACGCCTGAGCGCCGCCCTCACCATGGCGCTGCTGCTGGCCCTCGTCCCGGCCCTGCTGGTACTCCGCGCCGCACCGCCCGCCCAGGCCCTCGACAACGGCCTCGCCAGGACGCCCCCGATGGGCTGGAACGACTGGAACGCCTTCGGCTGCAACGTGACCGAGCAGCTCGTCGAGCAGACCGCCGACTACCTCGTCTCCTCCGGGCTGAAGGACGCCGGGTACCAGTACGTCAACATCGACGACTGCTGGATGACCTCGGCCCGCAACGCGGCGGGCCAACTCGTCCCCGATCCGGTCAAGTTCCCGAACGGCATCAGCGGCACCGCCGCCTACGTCCACGGCAAGGGCCTCAAGCTCGGCATCTACGAGAGCGCCGGCACCGCCACCTGCGCCGGCTACCCCGGCAGCCTCGGCCACGAGCAGACGGACGCCAACAGCTTCGCCGCCTGGGGTGTCGACTACCTCAAGTACGACAACTGCAACCACCAGAACGTGCCCGACCAGCAGCGCTACACCGCGATGCGCGACGCCCTCGCGGCGACCGGCCGCCCGATCGTCTACAGCCTCTGCAACTGGGGTCTCGCCGACGTGTGGACCTGGGGCGCGGGCGTCGGCAACAGCTGGCGCACCACCGACGACATCAACGTCAACTTCTCGACCGTGGTGTCCATTTACAAGGCCAACGTCAAACTCGCCTCGTACGCCAAGCCGGGCGCCTGGAACGATCCGGACATGCTCGAGGTCGGCAACGGCATGTCGTTCACCGAGGACCGTGCCCACTTCAGCCTCTGGTCGGAGATGGCCGCACCCCTGATCGCCGGCACCGACCTGCGCAAGGCCACCGCCGCCACGCTCTCCCTCTACGGCAACAAGGACGTCATCGCCGTCGACCAGGACTCCCTGGGCAAACAGGGCACCGAGATCGCCAACTCCGGTGGCCTGCACGTCCTTTCCAAGCCGCTCGCCAACGGCGACGTCTCGGTGGTCCTCTTCAACGAGAACTCCTCGGCCGCCACCATCACCACCTCCGCGACCGCGGCCGGCCTCCCCTCGGCGTCCTCGTACAAGCTCAACAACCTCTGGTCGCACGTGATCAGCTCCACCACCGGCACCATCTCGGCGAGCGTCCCCGGCCACGGCTCGGTCATGTACCGGGTCTCCGCCGGCAGCGGCACCAGTGTCGGCACCACCCACCCCCTCATCGGCGCCTCCTCCAACCGCTGCCTCGACGCCTACAACGGCGAGACCACCCCCGGCACCAAGATCGAGATCTGGGACTGCGGCGGCGGCACCAACCAGGCCGTGACCATCACCGCCGCCGGTGAACTCCGGCTCTACGGCGGCACCCAGTGCCTGGACGCCTACAACAACCAGACGAGCAACGGCACCAAGGTGCAGCTCTACACCTGCAACGGCGGCGCCAACCAGAAGTGGAGCCTCAACCCCAACGGCACCGTCACCGGCACCCAGTCGGGCCTCTGCCTCGACGTCACCGGCGGCGACCAGCCCGCGGGCAATGTCAACGGCACCGCGCTGGAACTCTGGTCCTGCAACGGCGGCGCCAACCAGCAGTGGCGCCTGGGCTGACCATCCGCAATCCCCCACTTCGATGGAGCCGGCATGAACTCAACTGCCAGACGTGTCAAACGAGTCGGGACCGGTCTGATCGCCGCCCTGGCCCTGTTCGTGCCGGTCTCCACGGGCGTCGCGAGCGCCGCCGCCGAGGCGACGATCTGCAACAAGTACTGCGACGCCCGCGACCCCGCCCTGTCCCCGGTGGACCGGCAACCCGTGTCCGCCACCATCTACTCCCGCACCCTCACCCTGCACTTCGACGACACCGACGCGATGGGCTGGGCCTCGATCACCAACGGCAGCCCCGGCGACGAGGTCTGGCTCGACCGCTCCTTCGACGGCGGCCGTACCTGGAGCTCGGGCAGCAAGCTCGGCGACACCACCATCCCTGCGGGGCAAGGGGGTTGGCGCACGCTGATGTACAACGTCGACGACTGGAACGCCCTCGGCGTCGGCGCCCTGCGCGCCTGCGGCAAGGCCGGTGACCGGGCTGAGATCGCCTGTACGCAGTGGGCCCGGACGACCTGGAACGCCGGCAGCCGCCCAACTGCCGCCGCCACCGCGCTGATGCAGTCGTACAACCTGGGCACCGGCCTCTTCGACACCACCGGCTGGTGGAACTCCGCCAACGCCCTGACCGCCCTCATCGACAACATCCGCGTCACCGGGATGGGCAGCTACAAGTACGCCGTCGCCAACACCTACGACCGCAACCTCTCCGCCCAGGGCGGCAACTTCACCAACGACTACATCGACGACACCGGCTGGTGGGGACTCGCGTGGGTCGACGCATACGACCTCACCGGCGACTCCCGCTACCTCAACACCGCCCGCGCGGACGCCGACTACATGGCCCGCTACTGGGACTCGACCTGCGGCGGCGGCGTGTGGTGGAGCACCGCCAAGACCTACAAGAACGCGATCGCCAACTCCCTCTACCTGGAGCTGAACGCGGCCCTGCACAACCGCATCGCGGGCGACACGACGTACCTCGGACGTGCCAGCGCCGAGTGGTCCTGGTTCAAGGGCACCGGCATGATCAACGGCTCCCATCTGGTCAACGACGGCATCAACCTGGCGACCTGCGGCAACAACGGCGACACGACATGGTCGTACAACCAGGGCGTGCTGCTCGGCGGCCTCTCGGAGCTGTACCGGGCGACCGGCGACGCCGGCCTCCTCACCACCGGCCGGCAGATCGGCGACGCCTCGACCACGTCGGCGGCTCTCAACTCCGGTGGGATTCTTCGGGAACCGTGCGAGGCGAGCGGCTGCGGTGGTGACGGGCCGTCGTTCAAGGGGGCGTACATCCGGGGGCTGAGCGCCTTCAACTCCCGCTTGTCCGACCGCCCTTACACCTCGTACATCACACGCCAGGCCACCGCCGCCTACGCGAGCGACCGCAACGCCCTCGACGCATACGGGTTGCACTGGGCCGGGCCGCTGGACTCCACCGACGCGGCCCGGCAACAGAGCGCGCTCGACCTGATGAACGCGGCGAATTGACGGTCCGTCACCTCCGTTTCGCGGCTGCTGCCAAGGCCTTGAACTCGTCCCACCGGACCCGGGGACGAGTCAGGCCACGGCGCTCCAGATAGCGGGCGGTGGCGCGGCGGGTGTCGCGCAGGACGCGGAACGCGTCGGTCGGGCGGCCCGTGCCCATGGGTTCCACCACCTTGGTGGGGACCAGCAGCCAGCCGTCGCCCACGGCCTTCAGGGTGCCCCGGACCAGGGCGTTGTGCATGTTGTTCAGCTGCTCGTCGTGCCGGTGCACCAGGAGCGAGGCCGGGCCTTCGGTCGCCGCGCAGCCGGCGGGCACCTCCACCGCGAAGCCGTCCCCGGTCGGCACGGGCCGTGTGCGGGCGAGCACCGGTGCCCCGGACGTGTCGCGCGCGGCGAGCACCGCCGAGGAGAAACGGGCGAGTTGGGCCGCGCCCGGCAGCAAGTGCTCCGTCCCCGGGGCCTGTTGGTCCGACGCGGGGAGCGGCGGTCGTACGACGACCTGGTCCGGGGTCACGGTGATCAGGAGCCGGAGGTAGTACCAGGTCGTCAACGGCCGCAGGGGAGGGGAGACATAGGCCCTGCTGTGCGGCTGCCGTTCGAACAGCATCCGCCAGTAGTCTTCGGCTCCCTGAGGACCCGTCATGATCTCGTCGGGACACTCCGCACGGCCGCCGACGAAGATCTGCGGGGCGTGGTCGAGGCCGCTGCCGGTGGGGTCGGAGAAGAGGAGGGCGACACGGCCGTCCCGGCGGATGTTCAGCGCCTTCTGCGCGAAGGCCAGGGATGTGCTCAGCAGAAGCGTGCCGTCCTCCTGCCGCCGTACGGCGGTCGGCCAGGCCAGCGGTGTGCCGTCGCGGCCGAGGGTGACGAACTCGCAGGTGCGGTAGGCGTCCAGGACGTCGAGCGGCGCGGAGTCGAGAAGGGTCATCGGCTCTGCTCCCCGTCCAGCGGGCCGCGTATCGCCCGGCAGGCGGCGGCGTACTGGCGGCGGCCGACGGCCTTCCACAGCAGCCGGCCGACCAGCGGGGTCCTGCCGAGGAAGTACGCCTGCTCCTCGGGCGTGGCGTCCTCCAGGATCGCGCCGAGCGCGATCAACAGCCTGTTCCTGGGGATCCGTTCAAGACCGCGGCGTCCGACCAGGTCCCACTCCTCGACCGACAGATGCTCCGCGACCAGGGGCAGCACCAACTGCTCCTCGTCGGCGAGGTGTTCGAGCAGCACGGCCGAGTGCTGCTCCAGCGCGAGCGCCAACTCCTCACCGGCGACGGTGTCCGCCGCCCGCTCCCACGCGGCCGTCCACTCCGTCACGACCGTCAGGCTCACGTCGATCCGCTGGTGCTGCTCCTCCATACGGGCCACCAACCGGGCGTCCGGGGCCCGGTTTTGGAGGTGCGGCCAGATGAGCTCGTCCTCGACGGAGTGGTGGCTGTGCAGTCCCGCCACGTACTCGCGCAGATGGTCGGCGATCTTTTTCGCGCGGGCGGTGTCGCCGTCGGGGACGGCTCGTACCAGGCGGGGCAGATACGCCGACTCGCGGCGGAAGACGCGGTGGACCACGATCATCTCGTGGGTGTACGGACGCTCGGCCGTGGGAAGTTCGTCCGTCGTGCTGGTGGGTGACACGCTTGCTTGCTCCAACGATCGGATATCGGCAACAGCCTCCGAGGGTCGTACGACCCTCTTGGTGTTCACTTGGCGCCCTCGGCCGCAGGCTTGTGGGAAGGGCGTTTATCGTCCGTTGACCGGGCTTCGACACGGCTCGGGTAGATTCCCGCGCCGTGCTGCGTATTCGAGTCCTGGGTTCGTTGGGCGCCGATGACGAGGGGCGACCGGTAGAACTCGGTGCTCCACGCCAACGGGCCGTGCTGGCGCTGCTGATCGCGGCCCGCGGAACCGTCGTACCCGTCGACCGGATCGCGGACGCGCTGTGGCGCGGGGCACCGCCGAGCCGTGCCACGGTCTCCCTGCACACCTATGTGTCCCACCTGCGCCGCGCCCTCGAACCGGGCCGGCCGCCGCGCACCCCGGCGACCGTCCTGGTCACCGCTCCGCCCGGCTACGCCCTGCGGCTGCCCGAGGACGCGGTGGACGCCTGGCGCTTCGAGAGCTGGGTCGCCCGCGCCCGGCAGGCACCGGCCGAGGAGGCCCGCGCCCTGCTCGCCGAGGCGCTCGCCTGGTGGCAGGGCCCGGCCTTCGCGGAACACGCCGACGAGGCCTGGGCCGAGCCGGAAGTAACCCGCCTGACCGCGCTGCGCGCCGAGGCCCGTGAACTCGCCGTCGGCGCCGACCTGCGCACCGGCCGCCCCGCCGAGGCGGTACCGGCCGCCGAACTCCTCGTACGGGAAAGCCCGTTGCGCGAGGAGGGATGGCGGCTGCTCGCCCTCGCCCAGTGGGCCTGCGGACGACAGGCCGACGCCCTTGCCGCACTGCGGGGCGCGACCCGGGTCCTGCGCGAGGAACTCGGCTGCGACCCCGGCCAGGCACTGACCGAACTGGAACAGGCGGTACTGAACGGACGGCTCGACGTGCTGCGCGCACAGGTGCCGCACCGTGGTGAACCGCGCGCCGAGTCAAGCGCGTTGGTCGCCGGGCACGGCGAACACCGAGCGAGGGCTGGCGAGTTCGGTGGCGGAACCGGCCTCGTGCCCACCCACAGCGGTGAACCACGCGCCGGAGCCGCCCTCTTCGTGGGCCGTGACAGCGAGCTGCACGCGGTGGAGACCGCCGCGCGGGCCGCCCGGGGCCGGGGCGGTGTCGTGCTGGTCACCGGTGAGGCCGGGGTGGGCAAGTCCGCGCTGCTCGGGCGGGTCGAGGGACGGCTGCGGTCGGCCGGATGGACGGTGGTCGTCGGGCGGTGCCCGCAGTACGAGGGCGCGCCGCCCGCCTGGGCCTGGGCGGAGGCGCTCGGCGCGCTCGCCCGTGAACTGCCGCCCACCCGGCCCGACGAACTGGCCGTGCTGCTGCGCGAGCAGGACAGCGCGGCCGTCGCGACCCGGGACGAGGCGACCGCCGGCCGCTTCCGGATGCATCGCGCCTTCGCCGCCTGGCTCCGCGCGGCGGCCGGTGAGTTCCCCCTCGCCGTCGTCCTGGAGGACCTGCACCGGGCCGACGGCGAGACCCTCGCCCTGCTCGAAGCCGCGGCCACCGTCACCGGCGTACCCCTGCTCACCGTCGCCAGCTACCGGCCCGCCGAGGCGGGGGAGGACCTGGGCAAGACCCTCGCCCACCTCGCCCCCGTCGCACCGCGCCGCGTCGCGCTGACCGGTCTGCGCCCGCACGACGTAGCGACCGTCGTCGACGCCGTGTGCGGTGAACCCGTCGACGCCTGGACGGTCACGGCCCTCGCCGAACGGACCGGCGGCAACCCGTTCTACGTCCTGGAGAGCGCACGGCTGCTGTCCAGCGAGGGCGCCCTCGTCGCCGTCTCCGAGGTCCCGCAGGGCGTACGCGACGTCCTGCGCAGACGGCTCGCGCTGCTGCCCGCAGCCGCCCGCGCGGCCCTGCGGCTCACGGCCGTCGTGGGCCTGGAGGCCGACGCGGCCGTCCTGATCGACGCGGCCGACACCGACGAGGACACCGTGCTGGCGGGCCTCGACGCGGCCCTCGCCGCGGACCTGCTGACCGAGTCCGGCCCCGGACGCGTCCGGTTCGTGCACGCGCTGGTCCGCGACACCGTGTACACCGACCTGTCCGGCGTACGCCGGGCCCGCCTGCACGCCCGCGTCGCGCACGCGCTGCGCCGCCACCGCCCGCACGAACTCGCCGCCCTGGCGCACCACTTCGCCCACTCCGGCAGCACCGCGCACGCGCCCCTCGCCGTCGACTACGCGCTCCGCGCCGCCGAGGCGGCCGAACGGCGCTACGCCCACGACGTCGCCGTTGACCTGATCCAGCAGGCGATCGAGACCCGCGCGGCGGCCGACGGCCCGGCTCAACTGGAGGACACCGTAGGCCTGTTGGTGCGGCTGCTCGGCGCGCAGGTCAGGGCCGGTTCCACCGACGCGGCCCGCCGCACCCGGCAGTGTGCCGTCGAACTCGCCGAACAGGCCGACCGGGGCGACCTGGTGGCCGCGGTCTACGGCGCCTGGACCGAACCCTCGCCCTGGCGCAGCAGACTGGAGGGCTTCAGCGACCGGACCACACTGGAGCGCCTGGAACGGCTCGCAGCCGATCCCGGCCTCGACGACCCCACCCGCGCACGGGTGTTGCAGGTCTACGTCGAGGCGGTGGCGGCCGAGAACGCGCCCCAGGCCCTGGAAGCGGCCCGCACCCAACTGGAGTTGGCCCGGTCCAACGGCGAACCACGCCTGCTCGCCGCCGCGTTGATGACCTCGGCCAGGCTCCTGCCGCTGGAGACACAGGCCGCCGCGCGGACCCCGCTGGTCGCCGAACTCCGCCGGCTCGCCCACGCGCACGACCTGCCCGCCTACCGCTGGGTCCCCGAACACCTCGACGGCATGACCGCCGGCACGCTCAACGACCCCGCGGCGGTACGCCGGCACACCGAGCGGGGACTCGAACTCGCCCACCGCTACCGCATGGTGTGGGCGCAGGGCCTGGGCGTCGCGACCTCGGCCATGCTGGCGACGGTCGCCGGCCGCTTCGACGCGGCCGAGGCCGGGTACGCCGAGGCCGACGTCCTGCTGCGCCGCGTCGGCTCGCACCACGCCCGCGGACTGCGCACGCTGGGACTGACCACCATCCGGCTCGCCCAGGACCGGGTGGCCGAGATCGAACCGGTGATGCGGAAGGTCTACGAGACCGTCGGCGCCCCCTGCGGGGTGGCGCTCGCCCTCATCCTGGCCCGCCTCGGCAGACTGGACGAGTCACTCGCGGTGCGCTGCCCGCCGGAGCCCGTGACGGACCACCTGTACGGCTTGGAGCTCGACTTCCGCGCCCAACTCGCCGTGTTGCAAGGCGACTTGGACCTGGCGTCGGCACTGGTCCCGCAGCTGCTGCCGGTCCGGGACCAGCTCGCCGGCGCGGCCGGAGCCGCCTACGCGACCCGCCCCCTCGCCCACGCCCTCGCCGACCTGTACCGGCTCCTGGGCGAGGACGGTCCGGCGGCCGACCACTACACCCTGGCCGAGCGGACCGCCCTCGCCTGGGGCTCGGCCCACCTGGCCGACCGGGCCCGCGAGGCGACGGCGGCCCTGGCGGCAGCGCAGTCCAAACGCCGGACGTTCGCGACGTAGGAAGGGCGAGGAGCCGGCCCGTCATCCCTGGCCCGTCATCCCTGGCCGGTCAGCAGCCTGCGTGGGTTGGCGATGCGGAAGGCGTACGCCGCCGCTCCGCCCAGCCCGTGGCCCGGATGCCGCGGCGGCTCGGCGTACGGCCGGTCCGAGCCCTGGACCACGGCGTTCACACCGAGGGCGCGGACGGTCGCCTCGACGGCGGTCGGGCCGTAGGACGACGTCTCGACGAACACCCCGAGGTCGGCGTGCCCGGGTCCGCCGCCCCGGGCGGCCAGCCGTTCCCCGTGCAGCGGTGCGAGTCCGGCCAGCAGGGCGAAACACACCCGCAGGCGCGGGTGGCGCGGCCGGCCGAAGGCGTGGAAGGCGTACCAGGCGGCGTGCATCTGCTGGACGTACGGCACCATCGCGGGCCACCAGCCGGGGTCCGCCGGGGAACCCACCGCGGGCCCCGGGTGGACGAGGAGGGGGAGGTCGCGTTCTTCGAGCAGGTCGAGGAGCGGGGCGCAGCGGTCGTAACCGGCCGCGTCCGCAAGGGAGTTGGCGGGAAGCTGGAGACCGGCGAAGCCGCGGTCGAGGTCCTTGGCGGTCGCCGTCGCGTCGATGTCCCGCACACAGGCCGCGGCCCAGGCCCCGAACGGCTCGGGCAGTGCCGCCGCGCCGTCGTGGTACGCGTCGAGCAGCGGCCGTGCCTCGGCGGCGGGCAGCCACTCGACGCCGATCGGGGCCGACAGCGAGACGAGCACCCGGTCGAGACCGTCGGCGGCGGCGAGTTCCGCGCGCCGGGCGACGTCATGGTCGGCGGGCGATATCCCGAAGGGCGGTTCACCGTCCAGGAACAGGGTCCAGCCGTCCAGATACGGCGGTTCGCGGCGGGCGCGCAGAGCCGTCACCAGCGAAGGGGTCCACAGATGCTGGTGTACGTCGACATTGGTCATGTCGCTTCTCCCGCCAAGGCGTTGAGTGTGCCCGTCGACGACGACCACGGTCACCCATGGTCTCTCCCCATGTCCTGTCATGAGTGAACCTAGCGGCTCGGCCGGTGATGATCGAGTGGTGGGGAGCGGGGGCCGGGCGTACCGTCGAACGGTGAGCAATCCGGTGGGCGCGACCGTCCACCGTCCTCTCGCGAGTGCGAAGCACCATGAGCAGCGGCCCTCGGCAAGTCTCCCCAGCGCAGACCGCCACCACCCGGGACACGGGCGGTGGCGGAAACACCATGGCGCTGCTGGTGATCGCCTCCTGCCAGTTGATGGTGGTCCTCGACATCACCATCGTGAACATCGCGCTCCCGCACATCCAGAGCGCGCTGGGGTTCTCCACCACCAGCCTGGCCTGGGTCGTCAACGCCTACACCCTCACCTTCGGCGGTCTGCTGCTCCTCGGCGGCAGGGCGGGCGACATCCTCGGCCGGCGGCGCGTGTTCGTGTTCGGCGTGCTGCTCTTCGTACTCGCGTCGCTGCTCGGCGGGCTCTCCCAGAACTCCGGCGAACTCCTCGCCGCCCGTGCCCTCCAGGGCGTCGGCGGCGCCATCGCCTCACCGACCTCCCTCGCCCTCATCAGCACGACGTTCCGCGAAGGACCGGAGCGCAACCGGGCGTTCGGGGTCTTCGCCGGTGTCTCGGCGGGCGGCGGCGCGATCGGGCTGCTGATGGGCGGGATCCTCGTCGAGTGGCTGAACTGGCGGTGGGTGCTCTTCGTCAACGTGCCCATCGGACTGCTCATCGTCCTCGCCACCCCGCGCTGGATCCGCGAGTCCGAACGCCATCCCGGCCACTTCGACCTCACCGGCGCGCTGACCTCCACCGTGGGCATGGTGCTGCTGGTCTACGGCTTCATCCGGGCCGCGCAGGAGGGCTGGAGCGACTGGCTCACCCTGGCCTCGTTCGGTGCGGCCGTCGTCGTCCTCGCCCTGTTCGTCATGGTCGAGCGGCGCTCCCGGCAGCCGATCACCCCGCTGCACATGTTCCGCGACCGCAACCGGGCCGGGACGTACGGCATCATGCTCTGCCTCGCCGCGGCGATCTTCGGCATGTTCTTCTTCCTCACGCTCTTCGTGCAGGACGTGCTGGGCTTCAGCCCGCTCATGGCCGGCTTCGCCTTCCTGCCGGTCAGCGCGGTGATCGCGGTCGGCGCGGGCCTGGCCTCACGGTTCCTGCCGACCTACGGGCCCAAGCCGTTCATGGTGGTGGGCGCGATCCTCGCGGCCGGGGGCCTGTCCTGGCTGACGCTGACGGACGTCCACTCCACCTACGCGGGCAGTGTCCTCGGCCCGATGCTGGTGTTCAGCCTGGGCATGGGCATGGAGTTCGTCTCGCTGACCCTGATGGCGCTCTCCGACGTCCCCGTCCAGGAGACCGGCGCGGCCTCCGGACTCCTCAACGCCATGCAGCAGGTGGGCGGTTCACTCGGCCTGTCCATCCTGGTGACGATGTTCGGCACGGCCAGCAGGAACGAGGCGAAGGACCAGATCCCCGCGTTCCTCTCCCAGGCGACCCCGGCCGAACGGCTCCGCTTCCAGCACACCGGGCAGCTCCCGGGCACCTGGGGCGACCAGGTCCTCACCTCCGGAGCGTCGGCCGCCTTCGTCATGGCCGCGATCTTCACCGTGGTCGCCGCGCTGATCGCCGTGGTCGTCATCCAGGTCCGTCCGTCCGACCTGGAACGTCTCAAGGGCGGCACGGGAGTCGGACCGGTCTGAGCGTCAACTCCCGTGATACGGCGGCTCCTTCGGGATCCGCTGCTCGAACCACACCACCTTGCCCGTGCTCAGCCGCGTCGCCCCCCAGCGCTGCGCGAGCCGGTCCACTAGGAACAGTCCCCGGCCGCCCTCGTCGCCCGGCTCCGCCTCCCGCATCCGGGGCACCTGGGGCGAGTCGTCGGTCACCTCGCAGCGCAGCACGTCGGTGCGCAGCAGCCGCAGGGAGATCGGGCGCGAGGCGTACCGTACGGCGTTCGTGACGATCTCGCTGACCATGAGTTCCGTGGGGTCGAGCAGGGCGTCCAGGCCCCAGCGGCGCAGCACCCGGCGGGTCAGCCGGCGGGCCTGGCCCGCGGTGAGCGGGTGCGGGTCGAGGTGCCAGTAGCCGACGCTGTCCGGCGGGAAGCCCTCGAAGCGGGCGGTGAGCAGCGCGATGTCGTCGTCGCGCGGACCAGGCGCCAGTGCGGCGAGGATGCGGTCGCAGAGCCGCTCCAGCGAGGACAGGCGGTGTCCGTGCCTGGTGGACTGGAGGTGGGTGCGCAGGGCCTCGACGCCGGTCCCCACGTCCACGTCGCGGGACTCGACCAGGCCGTCGGTGTAGAGCACCAGGGTGGTGCCGGTGGGCGCGGGCATCTCCACCGACTCGAAGACGACTCCGCCGACGCCGATCGGGGCGCCCGGCGGGACCCGCAGGACCTCCGCGTGGCCGTTCGGGCGCAGCAGCACGGCGGGCGGGTGGCCGGCGTTGGCCATGAGGAGGCGGTGCGAGATCGGGTCGTAGATCGCGTACAGGCAGGTCGCGATGTGGTCGCTGCCCAGGCGCTGGGCCTGTTCGTCGAGGTGGTGCAGCACCTCGTGCGGGGGCAGGTCGAGACCGGCGAGGGTCTGCACGATGGTGCGCAGCTGGCCCATGATCGCGGCCGAGGTCATGGAGTGGCCCATCACGTCGCCGACGATCAGCGCGACCCGGTTGCCGGGCAGCGGTATCGCGTCGTACCAGTCGCCGCCGACCTGCGCGGTCTTCGACGCGGGCAGATAGCGGCTGGCCAGCTGCACACCGGTCGGTTCGGGCAGCGAGGACGGGAGCATCGTGTGCTGGAGGGTGTCCGCGACGGAGGCCTCGTGGCCGTACATCACCGCCTTCTGGACGCCGATCGCGGTGTGGGTGGCCAGCTGGGAGGCGACGAGGAGGTCGTCGCCGGTGAACGCGGAGCGGTCGGGGCGGCGCAGCAGCACGACCGTGCCCATGACGTGGTGGCGGCCGTGCAGCGGGGCGATGATCAGCCTCCGGCCCTGCGGCAGCGTCCCCGGCGCGCTCGCCGCGGGCCCCAGCAGCTCGGCCACCGCGGGCCCGATGTCGTCCGCGTCGCCGAAGGCCGGCTGTCCGGCCAGCAGCAGCTTCGCGAGCCGTCCGTCGAGCACCGGCTGTATCCGCTCGGTCACGTCCGCGTACTCGGCGTGCGGCATCAGCAGCGCGGTCCGCGCCTCCGGCGCCCGGTCGATGCTGTGCAGCTGCAGAACGACGGGCGCGGCCGACTTCTCGTCCCCGACGGGCAGCGGATCGTGCAGGTGGATGACGATCGCGTCGGCGAACGCGGGCACCGCCGCCCACCGCAACTCGCGCAGCGTCTCGTCCAGGTCCATTCCACGGGCGATCCGCCGGGTCGCCACGTCCAGGTACTGGAGCCGGTCGGTCTGCGGTACGGCTGCGAGAGGCACCCGGTCCCATCCCGGATCCGGCGGCGGGACCGGGGCCCGGCCGCTCGCCGGACCGCCTCGCCGGGCGGTTCCGGCGGGGCCTTCGCGGGGGCTGTGTGGCTCCGTCACGCTTCGTCCCGTCCACTGGTGCGGCCCAGGGCCGCCGGGTCGGTGCTACGGCCTCAGTCGCGCCGTCGGCAGCAGAGGAAGACCTGCTCCTCGGGCGGCACGTCGGCGACCGCCGGGGCGTAGGTGTAGGAGGTCTCCTTCACGATCTCGAAGCCCGCGTCGTCCAGGATCTTGTGCAGGTCGTCGAGGAGGTAGCCGGAGACCCTGATCGTGTTGCCGAGGAAGGGGATCGCGAAGTCGTCCACATGCGCCTCCACCATCGACAGGGCGAACAGACCGCCCGGGGTCAGCAGGTGGTGGATCGTGCGCAGGGCGAGGGGGATCTCCACGCGCGGCAGCATCAGCAGGGAGAAGAACGCGGCGACGCCTTCGAAACGGCCCAGGTCACTGGGGCCGCCCGGGCGCAGGTCGGCCAGGTCGAGCTGGTGGAACGTGCCGCCGGGGACGTATGTGCGGGCCAGTTCCACCATCCGCCGGGACAGGTCCACGCCCACGAGCTCGAAGCCCGCCTCCGCCAGCTGGCGGGCGGTCGGCACGCCGGTGCCGCTGCCGAGGTCCAGCACCCGGGAGCCCGGGGCGAGGGACTCGATCAGCCAGTCACCGGCGGCGATCTGGCCCTCCTTGTGCGGGAAGGCCTCGTCGTAGCGGTCCCCGATGGCGTCGAAGGCCTCGGCCTGACCCGAGCGGTCGAGCCGCAGGCTGCCGTAGTCGGCCCCGTCGTTCGCTCTGCTCACTGAAGTGGCCTTTCATCCGCGCATAGAGGATTGTCCCACAAGTGGGGAAAGTGCGTTTCAAGTGGGGGAACGCCGTGAGGGGTGCCCTGGGGCACCCCTCACGCGACGTCGGGGGCGAGGAAAGCGAACGGACTAAATTCATTAGGAAGATGAGAAGGAAGTCCGTTCATGGCCTCGCCGAAGCCGACGTTACCAGTCAGGCGGGGATCAGGTCGCGCAGATTTTCCAGGGTCACGATCCGCGAGCCCTCGGGCAGCCCGTCCGGGCGGCGCAGACCGACATACGTCACCGGACCGTCGTCCGGCACCGCCCCGCCGTCCCACAGCGTCACCTCGGTCGTCTCCCCGCTCATCAGGCCGACGAGATGCCGCACCGTGAGCTGCTCGCGCTCCACGATGCCGCGCAGCAGGTTCGCCACCGTCACCCGGTTCTCCTCCACCCGGTTCGCCGACGGGCTGCCCTTGAGATACAGGTGCAGCCACTTCGCCCGCCAGCGACCGTCCTCCCCGCGCAGGAACACCAGCGGCAGCGCGACCCGCCCCGCACCGCGCAGCTCCGACTTCATCCGCACGGTACGCGGCTCGAACGGCCGCCCCTGCTGCTCGCTCTCGCGCAGCATGAATCCGAAGAACGACTCCTCGACCTCCTCGAAGCCCTCGCCCGCGAAGATGTTGACCTGCGGCACGATGAACGCCCCGCGCACGGCACCCAGCCGCAGATTGATGAACTCCGAGGCCCCGTCCGGTGCTTCGACGATGTCACCGGAGTGCTCACCCTCGACATCGGTCAGCGAGGTGTACGACAACCAGGTGTTCGTCGAGTAGTCCGCGTTGAGCATCAGCGCCGACAGATCGAAGTCGGTGCGCTGCTCGGACTCCTTCCAGTACACGAAGAAGCGCAGCAACTCGCCCTCCACCGCCGACACGGACCCGCGCGGCAGCACCCCGAGCCCCGCCGCCGTCGCCTTCCCGCTCAACGGCAGGGCCACGTCGAGCACCTCCGGATCGACCAACAGCCGCTCCGCGGAAGGCAGTCGACGCCGCGTCTCGTCGTCGAGCGCGGCGATGAGCCGTTCCCGCTCCACCGGCCCTACGACCGTCCGCTCGTCGTCGGCCACCCAGGCACGGCCCCGCCGGTTCACGAACACCCGCAACTCCCCGGTCTCCCGGGCCCTGTTGTGCAGATGCTCGCGCACCGACAGCACCACCCGGCCGGACACCTCGGGCGCGACCTCCTCGGCGGCGGCCACCACGGCGTCCCGCTCCTCCTGCGTGAGCGCGGTGCGCAGCAGCCGGTCCAGCGCGCGGAACAGCTTGCCGGGCGCGGACCTCAGCAGCTTTACCGCCCCCAACACGTCGTTCTCCGCGAGGAGTGCCTCGACCCGCCCGTCGAACGACCGCGCTTTCAGCTCACCCCGCGCGACCGCGAACACCTCGGCGGCGTGCGGCCACTTCGGGTACTCGTGCGGGTGCAGCCGCTCACCGAGCCGCTTCCACTCCTCACGGTGGGCGGTCACGTCGGCGAGCTTGGCGGGCGCCGCGGCGACCACCGAGTCAAGCCCCGCGAGCAGGGCCCGGCGCACCGGACGCGACAGCGACTTGAAGCGGGTCGGCTCCGCGAGCGCCACATCGCCGTCCGACAGCGCGCAGGCCAGCCGCAGCACATCGGTGACGGTGTCCAGCAGGAGGTCCGAACCCGCCTTCAACCGGGCCTCGTTGACGACCGCGCGGTTCTCCCGGACCGGGATCGCCTCGGGCTGCGGCCCGTCGCCGCACCGCTCGGCCAGCGCCCGGAGATCACTCAGGTGCTCCTCGCTCAGCGGTGTGACGCTGCCCGCCAACTGCAGGTACAGGGCGGTGAGTTCATCAGCCAGGTCGCCGCCCGGGTGCAGCACCGTGATCCGGTCGCCCACCGCCGCGATCAACTCGTCCTGGGCGGCGAGCATTTCGGCGTACGTGTGCTGGTACCGGCCGTAGGTCGGCAGGTCGAGCAGGTTCACCACACCGGTCCGCAACTGCTTGAGCGTCGCGGCCGAGGTCTCCTCGTCGTAGAGCGCGGCGGCGACGCACGACATCCAGAAGTCCACCGTGTCGGGCACGTTGGCCGGGAAGTCGAGGAAGTAGACGTTGTGCCGGACGTGGTCGCCGACCATCGCGCGGACGGTCCGCAGGGTGCGGCCGGCGATCCGGACGACCGTCTCCCCGGCCAGCCCCGACAGCCGCTCCAGCAGTTCCGGGGAGAGCTTGAAGCCCACGGACAACAGCGCGGCGTCGAACTGCCGCGCGACGGTGGCGCCTTCACCCACGGGACCCGTGGGCGCGGGGACGCGGAGCGTGTGCCGGATGACCAGCGGTTCGAGTCGGTCGATCATTCCGACATGCTCCCAGAACCGAACAAGCGGGCGCATTCGGGTTTACGTCGCCAGGAGGTCAGCCGACCAGCCAGGCGTAGGCCCCCTGCGCGCTGAACTCCGCCTGGCCGCCCCGCAGCAGCAGTCCCGCCGTGCCGAACTCGGGGGCGTCGGCCTGCGCGGTCACGTACGGGATCGCGATGCAGCGCATGCCGGCCGCGTGCGCCGCCGCCGCGCCCGGAGCCGCGTCCTCCAGGACCACACAGTCGGCCGGAGCCGCCCCGAGCCTGCGCGCGGCCTCCAGGAAGACGTCCGGCGCGGGCTTGCCGTACGCCACCTCGTCCGCCGAGACCACGGTCCGCAGCACCGCGTCGAGCCCGGTCCCACTCAGGATCGCCTCGATCGCCTCCGGCGACGAACCCGAGGCCACGGCCATCGGCACCCCCTCGGCGGCCAGCAGCTCCACGAACTTCCGCATCTCCGGATACGCGTGCGTGGCGGCCCGGGCCAGCGCCAGATAGCGGCTGTTCGTCTCCGCGAGCAGCTCCTCCACCGGCGCCTTCAGCCCGTGGCGCTCTTTGAGGAGGGCGAGGCTCTCCTGGGTGCTGATGCCGACGAAGCGCTCGTGCTGCGCCCAGGTGAAGTCCGGGACGCCGTGGTCGGCGAGGGTCTGCCGGGTGGCTTCGTAGTAGTTCGGCTCGCTGTCCACGAGTGTTCCGTCGAGATCGAAGATGACCGAGAGGCCGCCGAGGTTGCTCATGACCTCAGGATGCCAAGGGTCACTTCCCGGCCGCGCGGCCTACCGCCTCCACCAGCGGCAGCAGGCGGTGCGGGACCCGCTCGCGCAACACCATCTCGGTACGCGTGCGCACCACCCCCGGCAGGCTGATCAGCCGCTGGATCACGTCCTCCAGATGACCGTTGTCCCGCGCCACGACCCGGGTGAGCAGATCCCCGCCACCCGTGATCGAGAACGCCTCCACGATCTCCGGTACGGCGGCCAGCGCGTCCCCCACCTCGTCGAGATGCCCCTGCGTGACCTCGATGTGCACGAACGCGAGCACCGGGTGACCGAGGGCGGCGGGGGACAGGGAAGGGCCGGTACCGGTGATCACCCCGTCCCGCTCCATCCGGTCCAGCCGGGCCTGGAGGGTGCCCCGGGCGACGCCGAGGAGCCGGGCGTACTCGCGCACGCTGGTACGCGGCTGCTCCAGGAGCAGTCGCAGGATGCGGGTGTCGAGTTCGTCCACGCTCATGGGTCATGACTGTACCAATGGCTCAATAACAATTGGCTGTGCCAATGGCCCAGTGATTCAGAGGTCACTTGAGCCAGCCTGCCGGGTGATGCTGTGATGGGCGCGTCGATGGCGCTGCGGACCTCCGCGGCGCCTTTTTCGTGGGCGTGCGCAAGGGGCGGGGAAGCAGTGCTGAAGCGGGTGTTCGTGGCTCCGGACCCGGGGCGGATACGGCTGCGGTTCGCCGCGCGGGCCGTCCTCGGCATCGGCCTGGCGGTGGCCGTCTGCGGCCTGACCGGACAGTCCCTCGCGGGCACCGTCACTGGTGGCCTCGCCGCGCTGCTCGCGTTGTTCACCGTCACGGACGCCACGGTGCGCGGACAGGCCGTCACCACCGCGCTGCTGCCCTGCGTGGGCCTCCCGGTGCTCGCCGCAGCCGCCGAACTGCACGCCTACCCCGTCGCCCGCGACCTCACCTTCCTCGCCGTGGTCGGCGCCGGCGTCTACGCCCGCCGCTGGGGACCGCGCGGCCACAGCCTCGGCGTGTTCGCGTTCATGACCTTCTTCGTGGCCCAGTTCCTGCACGCGACCACCGCCCAACTGCCCGCGCTCTACGCCGCCGTGGCCCTCTCCGTGCTCACCGCGGCGACGGTCCGCTTCGGCCTGTGGTGCTACGAACGCCGGCTGCCCCCGCCCGCCGTACCCGCCACGCCGGCCGGCCGCGGCCTGGCCCGGGTGACCACCCGACAGGCCGTCCAGGCGACCGCGGGCGCCGGATTCGCCCTGGTCGTCGGCCAGTTGGTGTCCGGTCAGCGCTGGTACTGGGCCGTCGGCGCCACCTGGTGGATCTTCGTCAACACCGCCTCACGCGGCGAGACCGTGGTCCGAGGCTTCCGCCGCGTCCTCGGCACGGTCCTCGGCATCGCGCTGGGCCTGCTGGTCGCCGTACCGGTCGCGGGCGCCCCCGTCGTGACCGCGATCCTGGTAGCCGCCTGCGTCTTCGGGATCTTCTACTCGGCCGCCGTCTCCTACACCTGGATGATGCTCTCGGTGACCTTGATGGCCGAGCTGCTCTACGGCCTCCTCGGCGTCCTGACCCCCGGCCTGCTGGCCCTGCGCTTCACCGAGACCGGCGTCGGCGCGCTCGGCGCCGTACTGGCCGTCCTGCTGGTGCTCCCGGTGACCACCCACACCACCACGGACGCCTGGATCCAACGCGCCCTGCGCTGCGTCCACACCTGCACCGCCGAGGCCACCGCCCGCCTGGCCGGTTCCGGCCGCGCCGACCCCGCCGAACGCATTACGGAGCTCGAACAACTCCTCGGCCGGGTACGGCTCTCCGTCGCGCCCCTCGTCCACCCGCTGAACCCGATGCTCGGCCGCAAACGCCGCGCCCGCCGGGTGCTGGCCCTGCTCGACGACTGCGCCCACGAGATCCGCGGCCTGGCCGTGGTGGCCGCCGACCCGCAGGCCTCCCACGACGCTCGCCTCGCCGCCGCGTGCCGTCGCGTCGAGACCGCGGTCGAGGCACTCACCGGAGGCGAGGTGTCACCGCTCACGGCGACTGTTGGCGGGCCGCCGACGGAACCGGCGCTGGCCCATTTGCACGGGCTGGAACGGGCCCTCGCGGAACTCGCGGCTCCGCTGCGGGCGGGATCGGGTTCGCGGCTCGTGGGCGCGTGAGCGGGTTCGGCCCGATGGGGGTGGGTCTCACGCGCCGGGTCTGCCCGGTCACCGCGTCGGGACCGCGGCTGAGGGCCCTCGCTGACGACGTGATGTCGCCGTTCGACGCCCCGTAGGCCGGGCTGCCGGTGGAACTCGCGCCGGCCCATCTGTACGGGTTGGAGCGGGCTCTCGCGGCCTTCGCGGGTCCGCTGCGGGTGCGGTCGGGTTCGCGACTCGTCGGGGCTTGAGCGGGTTCGGCCCTGTGAGGGTGGGTCTCACGCGCCGGGTCTGCCCGGTCACCGCGTCGGGACCGCGGTTGAGGCCCTCGCTGACGGCGTGATGTCGCCGTTCGACGCCCCGTAGGCCCGGGCTGCCGGTGGAACTCGAGCCGGCCCATCTGTACGGGTTGGAGCGGGCTCCCGCGGCATTCGCGGGTCCGCTGCGGGTGCGGCCCGGTTCGGGCTCGTCGGGGTTTGAGCGGTTCGGCCCGGTGGGGTGGCGGCCGCGGCACGACGCGCCTGTCCGGCCAATCCGCGTCGGCCCATCTGTACCGGCTGGAACGGCCCCGCGCCGAACTTGCCCAGCCTTGCGTGCGCGGTCCGACAGGTTCTGCTGAGACAGACTCCGCGCTTTGGTCTAGACCGCTGATGATCGACTGCTACCGTCACCCCGGACAGCACTGAACCGAGAGGGGACAGCGGTGACAGACGGCGGCGGGCGGCAACGGCGGGCCTTCATCGGGTCGTTCACGGCGGCGGGCGGTCCCGGTGTCGTCGTGGTGGCCGTGGACGCGCACAGCGGTGCACTGACCGTCCTGAGCAGTGTCGACGGCGTCCCCGACCCCTCGTATCTGGCCCTGGCGCCCGAGGGGGACACCCTCTACGCGGTCAGCGAGACGGACGAGGGTGCGGTGGCCGCGTACCGCGTCAACGGCGACAAGCCCGAACCGCTCGGCCCGCCGGTGCGCCTCGGCAGCGCAGGACCGACCCACCTGAGCCTGTACGCGGGGCACGTCCTGACCGCCGACTACGGCTCCGGCAGCGTCACCGCCGTGCCGGTCCGCCCCGACGGCACCCTGGCGGACCGCCCCTCCGGACAGCTCCGGCACACCGGCTCGGGCCCGCACGAACTGCGCCAGCAGGGTCCGCACGCCCACCAGATCCAGCCCGACCCCAGCGGCCGTTGGGCCGTCGGCATCGACCTCGGCACCGACTCCGTGCTGGTGTGCACGCTGGACGACGGGCGCCCCGTACTGCACCGCGAGATCGCCCTCAGACCCGGTTCGGGCCCCCGCCATCTCGCCTTCCACCCCGACGGCGACCGCGCCTACGTCCTCAACGAACTCACCCCGACCGTCACCGCCTGCCGCTGGGACGCCGAACGCGGCGCACTGAAACCGCTGGCCGAGACCCCGGTACTGCCGGGCGCCCCGGTCGGCGACGCCGCCTACCCCTCCGGCATCGTCACCTCACCGGACGGCCGCTTCGTCTGGACGGCGACCCGCGGCGAGGACGTGCTGTCCGTGCTCGCCGTCGAGGGGGAGGGGCTGCGCCTGGTCGGGACGGTGCCCTGCGGGGGCCACTGGCCGCGCGCCCTCGCCGAGGCCGACGGACACCTGTACGTGGCGAACGAGCGGTCCGGAGACGTGACTTGGTTCGCCGTCGACCCCGTCACCGGCGTTCCGCGCCCCGGCGGCTCGATCGACGTGACCGCCGCGTCCTGCGTGGTGTTCGACTGACCCCACGGCCGTGTCCACGGCATGCCGAAGGGCCCACTCCCGCGTGAGGAGGGGCCCTTTCGGCGCTACGGCGTTACACGTGCCAGGCCGGGCCAAGCCGGACCGGATCGGGTCAGCGAACCGGTGCACCCTGCTGCTGCGGCGGGGCGATACCCAGCGCCGTCGTGTACTTGGCGAGCGCGAGCTTGCCGATCGCCGGATACGGGCCGAGCGCCTCGGCGGCCGAGCAGCCCGCCTCGGCGGCCGCGGCCTGGAGCAGACCCGGGTCGATCTCGGGGCCGATCAGGTAGGGCGCCAGGGCCAGTTGCTGCGAGCCGGACCCGCGCAGCTGCTCCGCGATGGCCGCGATCGAACCTTCCTGGTCCAGCGCCGCCGCCATCACCGGCACGGCGAGACGCGCGGCGAGCAGCATGCCGGTGATACCGGCCGCCTGCACGGCCTCCTCGCCGCCCACGGAGGCGAGGATGATGCCGTCCGCGGCGGTCGCCACGGTGAACAGCCGGGCCCGGTCGGCACGGGCGAGACCCGCCTCGGAGAGCCGTACGTGGAGTGCTTCGGCGAGCAGCGGGTGCGGGCCGAGCGAATCGGTCAGGTCGGCCGCGACGCGGCTGTCCATGACGGCCTGGCGGACCTGGCGCAGCAGCGCGCTGTCCGGACCGGCGAGCAGCGGCACGACGACGGCGACGGGACCGTCGGGCTCCTTGACGTCGGCACCGGCGGCCTTGGCCCGCTCGAAGCGGGCGGTGCGCTCCTCGGCCGCGTGCGCGAGCACGGCCGTCAGCGTGGGGAACTCGGCGTCGTCCCCGTCGAGGTAACCGATGCGCCCGTCCAGACCGGGCAGCTCGGAGCGCGCGATGCTCACGACCTCCTCGGCGAGGCTGCGCGTGGCGGCGCTGGGCGTGCCCGGAACGGCGAGCACCAGCGCGGGCGCGCCCTCGGGAGCCGCCAGCGGCTCGGGTCGGCGGTGCCGCCCGGGCTGGCGAGGTCGCGGCATTCGTACTGGCAGGCCGGACGCGGGCCCAGTGGGGGAGCTCATGGCGAGGCATGTTACTGGCTTCTTGGGCTCCCCTGTTCGGGGAGGGTGCAGGTGAGCGGTATCCGTCCTGTTTTGTCTGATGAGTTACGTACGGATCAGAAGTGATCACCTTGGCCCGCCACGCCCACCACGTGCACCATCACGCCGTCGGCCGGCAGGGTGAGCGCGTCCGCCGCGAGGTCGCGCGCGATCCGTACGGCACCGTCCAGCGGATCGCCCGCCGCCGCGACGAGTCGCGCGTGCGGCAGCCGTTTCGCCAACTCCTCGCGCACGGGTACGAGGAGGGGGGCGCCCATCCGGAACAGGCCACCGGTGAGGGCGACCTGAGGCTCGCCGGCCGTCGGGCAGACCGCGGCCGCCGACTCGGCCATGTGCCGGGCCGCGGCACGCAGAATGCCCGCCGCCACCGGGTCGTCCGGGGCGCACTGGGCGACCCGGGGCGCGAAGGAGGCGAGTACGGCGGGACGGTCCGGCCGTGGGTAGAGCTTGCCGGGCAGTCCGGACATCGGCCCGAACTGCTCCTCCGCGCAGGCCAGCAGCGGCACCGAACCGCCGTCCCGCCCGTCGTACGCCCGCAGCGCCGCCTCCAGCCCGGCCCGCCCGATCCACGCCCCGCCGCCGCAGTCGCCCAGCAGATGTCCCCAGCCGTCGGCCCGCCGCCAGCCGGTGAGATCGGTGCCGATCGCGATGAGTCCCGTACCGGCCGCGACCACGGCACCGGGCCGTATCCCGAGGGCACCGACATAGGCGCTCACGGCATCGGCGACGAGCGCGACCGCCCGCACCCCGAACTCCCGCGCCAGAGCCCCCGGCAACTCCTCCCGCAACCCGTCTCCAAGGGTGGCGAGCCCGGTGGCCCCGATGACGGCCGTACCCCACTCGGCATGCCCGGCATCACCGGCCAACTCCCGCACCATGGGGGCCAGTTGCTCCATGAAATGCCCGGCGTCGATCCCCCGCGCACCGGTCCACACCGGCTCCCCGGACACGAGCGGCACGGACACCGGACGCCCGACTTCCCCCACGACGACCCGCAGCCCGGAACCCCCGGAGTCCACGGCGAGGAATCCGGCGCGGGTGTCCTGTGCGGGGGGTGCCGGTGGAGGCACCGCGAAAGGAATCGCGGAGGGAGCCGGCTCGGGGAGCCTGCCCGACGCACTCCCGGCGGCTGTGCCCGCCCCGGCGGTGCCGCCAAGGGACACCTGACCGCCGGGAATCCCCTCAGCGCTGCTTCTGGCATCGGCGGCCCGGCTGAAGGACACCGTCCCATCCGGAACGCCGGCCTCGGCGGACCGGGCCAAGGACACCGGTCCGTCCGAGGGTCTCGTGGCGCTGCTTCTGGTCTCAGCCGACGGGCCAACGGAAATCGGCCCCTCCGAAGTCCCCTCGGCGTTGCCGCCGGCCCCGGCAGCCCCGCCCGCGGAAACCGTTCCGTCCGGCACCCCCGCTGATTCCGCCGCCCCGTCCGAACCGGTGTCCCCCGGACCGGTCGTCACGGCAGGCGCCAGTCCACCGGTTGTCCTCCCTGCCGGACCAGCAGGTCGTTGGCGCGGCTGAAGGGGCGGGAGCCGAAGAAGCCGCGGTCGGCCGACATCGGGGACGGGTGGGAGGACTCCACCGAGGGCAGGTCGCCGAGGAGCGGGCGCAGGTTGCGGGCGTCGCGGCCCCACAGGATGGACACCAGCGGCTTGCCGCGCGCGGCCAGCGCTCGTATCGCCTGCTCGGTGACCTCCTCCCAGCCCTTGCCGCGGTGGGCGGCCGGGCTGCGCGGGGCAGTGGTGAGCGCCCTGTTGAGCAGCAGCACCCCCTGCTGACTCCACGGCGTCAGATCACCGTTGGACGGCTGGGGCAGCCCCAGGTCCGTGTTCAGCTCGCGGTAGATGTTGAGCAGGCTCGGCGGCAGCGGACGTACCTCGGGGGCCACCGAGAACGACAGCCCCACCGCGTGCCCCGGCGTCGGGTACGGATCCTGTCCGACGATCAGGACGCGGACGTCGTCGAAGGGCTGCTGGAAGGCCCGCAGGACATTCGGTCCGGCCGGTAGATAGGTGCGCCCGGCGGCAATTTCCGCGCGCAGGAAGTCCCCCATCTCGGCGACGCGTCCGGCCACGGGTTCCAGGGCTTTCGCCCAGCCCGGTTCGACAATCTCATGCAACGGTCGTGGTGCCACGGGCGTCACCCTACTGCCGTACACGGCTCGACGATCAACCGGTGGCCCGGGCCCGATCGAGAACGACCGGACCGTGGGCCCGCGTGAACGAAGCCTCCCCATAAGGCAGTTGCCCACTGGGCGGTTCCGGCGCCCGAGGCCGATGCCGACGTGCGCGGGGGAGTTCCCGTCCTCATGCGATCACCGCGGCGCGCACGCACAGCACATCGGGGAGGTGGGACGCCAACTGCCGCCAGCTGTCCCCGTCGTCGTCCGACGCGTACACCTCGCCGTTGCGATTGCCGAAGTACACGCCCGCCGGGTCCGCGCCGTCCGTGCACATCGCGTCGCGCAGCACCGTGCCGTAGTGGTCCTCGGCCGGAAGCCCCGCCGACAACGCCTCCCAGCTCCGGCCCGCGTCGGCCGTACGGAAGACCCGGCACCGGTGTCCGGCGGGCACCCGGTCCGCGTCCGCGTTGATCGGGAACACATAGGCGGTGTCGCCGCGATGGGGATGGGCCGCCGCCGCGAAGCCGAACGTGGACGGCAGCCCCTCGCCGATGTCCGTCCAGTGCGCGCCCGCGTCGTCGCTTCGGTACACCCCCCAGTGGTTCTGCAGATACAGCCGGTCCGGGGTCGCCGCGTCCTGCGCGATCTTGTGCACGCACTGGCCGAACTCCGGGTTCGGATCCGGCAGGAACACCGCGGAGACACCGGAGTTGGACGGCTCCCAGCTCGCGCCCCCGTCACGGGTGCGGAAAACTCCGGCAGTCGAGACGGCGACCGTCACGGCCTTCGGGTCGCGCTCGTCGGTGAGGACGGTGTGCAGCCCCTCCCCGCCGCCACCCGGCACCCAGCGCGAGCGGGTGGGGTGCTCCCAGAGGGGACGGACGAGGTCGAAGCTCTCACCGCGGTCCTCGGAGCGGTACAACGCGGCCGGTTCCGTACCCGCGTACACCACGTCCGGTTCCGCCGCGGCCGGGTGCAGTTGCCACACCCGCTCCAGTGAAGCCCCCGTGTCCTTGGGGAACTTGACGGCCGGCTCCTCCGGCTCGACCCACGTACGCCCCAGGTCGTCGGAGTGGAACACGGACGGACCCCAGTGGGCGCTGTCACCACCGGCCAGCAGTCTCGGCATGTGGCCCCGTGTGTCGATCGCGACCGAATACAGCGCCTGCGCGTTGAAGTACGGACTCTCGTCGAACTCCCAGATTCCACCCCGCCTGCGCCCGATGAACAGGCCTTTTCGCGTGCCCACCGCGAGCAGCACCTCTGTCATGACGATCACCTCCACCGCGTTTTTGGCCATTTCGCCCCCTCACCCGCCAGTCTGCACCCCACCACTGACAGTCACCCCCGGAACGGACGTCACCGCAGGTCAGCGCCACGATCCGGGCCCGAGGGACGGATCCCGGGGACGCCTCTCGCGAAAAGCCCGCGAACACCTCGTCAGCCATGGGACCGTCGAGTCGGGGTATTCGTCGTGAGCATCGAGGGGACGTCTCCCGTATGGGAGGTCGGTTCGGCATGTCAGTGCGTTCATGAGGAGGATGCCTTCGATGGCGTTCCGAGGTCCGAAGGTGTGGCTGTGGCGGTGGCGGCGCAATCCGCTCAAGCGCCGCGCCGATGCGGTGGAGTCGTGGATCGTGCTCGGCGCCTGGCTGATCACCGTCCTGGCAGGCGTGCTGGCCGGTCTGACGGCGACCCGGTCCGTCGAACACGAACTGGCCCAGGAACGCGTCGAGTGGAAACCGGTGGTGGCACTGGTGACCCAGGACGCGCCCGGCCCCTCCCCGGCCAACTCCGGGAGAACGAACAGCGAACTCGTCTGGGCGAAGGTCCGCTGGACGGCCGTGGACGGCTCCTCGCACACCGGCCAGATCCGTGTCCCCTCCGGCAGCGGCATCGGCACTCCGGTGACCATCTGGACCGACCCGCGGGGCCATCTGGTCACCAAGCCCGCCACCGCGTCCCAGGCCCAGTTGCGGGCGGCGCTGATCGGCACCCTGCTGGGAATGGGCGCGGCGGCCGTCCCCTTCATCAGCGCGCGCGCCCTCCGCATCCGGCTGGAACGCCGGCGCATGGACCAGTGGGACGAGGAGTGGGCACGTTTCGGCCCGCTGTGGAGCCGTAAGACGGGCTGAGGAGTACGAGCCGACCGCCCGGCACGACATGAGCGCCCCGGCACGCAGGTCGCTGCGGGGGCCCTCGTTGTGCCCGTCACCGCTCCACGCTGTACGACCGCCCGTCGTTTCTCCGTGCCGCACGCGGTACGACCGCCCGTCGCCTCTCCGCGCTCCACGCGGCGCCACCACCCGTCACCCCTCCCCGCCCCACGCGGCGCCACCTCTCGCCACCATCTCCCGGCACACAGCCAACAGCCGCTCGTCCTCCAATACGTCCCGGCTCCCATGTCCGCCGCTCCGCGCCAAGTGCCGTCGTGGCGCGGCGAGTTCCGCCTCCACCAGGTCGCGCAGCGATGCCCCGGCCGCCCCCATGCCGACCAGGCACGCGGCGACAGCGCCCCGCATACGCGGATGCCCGGTCCAAGCCGACCGCAGCACCGGAAGCACCCTCTCCGCATCCCCGGTCACCCGCCACAGCGCCCGCGCCCCCCCGACCCGCTCCTCCACGCACTCCGCCGCCACCATCCCCGCCAGCCCGTCCGACGCGACCCGCGCGGCCACCCCCACCCGCGCCAGCACGTCCGCAGCCACCCGGCGCCGCTGCCCGTCCGGACTCGCCAACTCCCGCAACAGGGACGGCAGTACGGCCGGCGCATCCCCCTCCACCGACCACAACGCACCCGCCGCGACACCCGCACAGTCGGACTCCAACAGCCCCCGCAGCACCGGTACGACACCCTCCGCCCCGACCCCGAACACATCGAGCGCCCGCACCGCCGACGCCACGACCCGCTGCCCGGACCGCACCCCGTCCGGCACCCCGCGCAACAGCCGCAGCACCTCCGGCACGGCCTCCCGGTCGGCGAGCGCGGTCAGCGCGGACAGCAGCGGTACGGCGCGGTCGGACGTCTCCGGGGAGTCGAGGGGTACACGGCCGAGCCGGTGCCGCAACGCCGGGGCGAGCGGTGCGGCCGAGCGGCCCAGGTGGACGATCACCCGCCCCAGGTCGTCGGGTACGACGGGCCCCGCGAGCACCTCGGCCAGTACCGGTGCCGCCCGTGGATCGCCGCTGCGGGCAAGGGCCTTGAGCGCGCCGCCCAGCGCCGGCGCCCCACGCTCCCAGCGCTCCGTCCACAGGTCGGGGCGCGCGCTCACCAGCGCCTGCAGGTGATCGGCGGCCGGCGCGGCCAGGTGGAAGAGTTCCCCCAGGACCGACGACGCGGCATCGCGCAACCGGCCCGCCTCCGTGCCCAGTTGCTCTCCGACCAGCGCGACCAGTGCCGAGTGGTCGGCCCGCCACTCGCGGAACAGTCCGGCCGACATCCACACCCCGTTGCACCGATCGGTGGAGTCCGGAGCGGCCAACTGCCCTTCCAACAGGGCGATCCGCTCGGCGAGCCGCCCGCCGAGCGCGGTGTGCAGCGTGCGCACGAGCTGCGCGCCCTCCTCGTCCGAGGGGCGAAGTCGCCACAACCGCCCGGCGAGCGTGTCCGGGCAGTCGATGTCGTCCCGTCCATGGAGGCCCGACCGGCGCCGCTCGGACCGCTCCCCGAGCAGGCCCACGACCCTCGGGACCAGGTCGGCGGGGAGCAGATCCGGTGCGCAGCCCGCGAGTTGGCCGAGTGCGGCGAGCCGTAGCCCGGGATCGTACGGCGGAGTGCCGAGTGCCAGCAGGGTGTCCAGGGCCTCGGAGGCGTGGGCCGGAAACCGTCGTACGAACAGACCGAGGCTCTCGACGAGAGCGAGCAGCACCCGGTCGTCGCGTTCGACCGTGATCCGCTGCCGCAACAGGTCCAGCACGCGCGCGGGTTGATCGAGGAACCGGACCAGGCCCTCGGCCGCGGCCCGGCGCACACCGGGGTCCCGGTCGCCGACGAGCACGACGAAGACCTCGGCCCCGGCCCGTAAGGCGGCCTCCGCCGGCCCGCGCCCCCGCCCGATGCCGACCAGAAGCTCCACCAACTCGCCCCGCTCCGCGACCCCCTCCTCGACGGCGAGCTCGAGCAGAAACGGAACGCAGGCGAGCGTCGAGTCGTACACCGTCCCCTGGCGGTGCACCACGCCGTACATCCCGTCGAGGGCGCTCGCCCGCTCGACAGGGTCCGTGGAGGCCAGTCCTCTGAGCAGTCCGGGCACGTCCTCCGCACTGCCGTACGCATGGCGCAGCGAGGCCCAGTCGACCTCGTCGATCCCCGTGAACACGTTGCCCTCCCCAGACGAAGTGCCAACTGATCGCGAGTCTGCACCACGCCACTGACAACGAAGCGGAATCGAGAGGTGACCGAGGGTCAGTCCCCGTCGGGCAGGGCGCGGGAGAGGATCGCGCCGAGGTCGGTGGAGTCGGGGAGGGTGCCGAAGGAGTATCCCCAGTCGCCGCCCAGCCGGGTCGCGCAGAAGGCGTCGGCGACAGCGGGCGGGGCGTGCCGTACCAGGAGGGACGCCTGGAGGGTGAGCGCCATCTGCTCGACGAGGCGGCGCGCGCCCGTCTCCGTCGCCTCGCTCAGCGCGCTCTTCAGCCGGCTCGCCGCCGCGTCCAGGCGGGCGTCCGCGCCTCGCGCCAGGGCGAGTTCGGTGAACAGGGCCTCCGCCGGGCCGGGGTCCCGGCTCAACGCCCGTAGTACGTCAAGGGCGTTGACGTTCCCCGAGCCCTCCCAGATGGAGAGGAGGGGCGCCTCGCGGTAGTGGCGGGGCATGCCGGAGTCCTCGGCGTAGCCGTTGCCGCCGAGGCACTCCAGGGCCTCCGCCGTGAAGGCCGGGCCGCGTTTGGTGACCCAGTACTTGCCCACGGCGGTGGCGATCCGGCGGAACGCGGCCTCGGAGTCGTCCCCGCGCACCGCACGGTCCGCCGCGCCCGACAGCCGCAGGGTGAGGGTCGTCGCGGCCTCCGACTCCAGCGCCAGATCGGCCAACACATTGCGCATCAGCGGCTGTTCGAGCAGCCGTGCGCCGAACGCGCCGCGGTGGCGCACATGGTGACCCGCCTCGACGAGCGTCTTGCGCATCAGCGTCGCCGACATCATCACGCAGTCCAGGCGGGTGCAGTTGACCATCTCGATGATGGTCTTGACACCGCGCCCCTCGGGTCCGACCAGCCAGGCGACGGTCCCGTCGAACTCCGGCTCCGAGGACGCGTTGGACCGGTTGCCCAGCTTGTCCTTCAGCCGCTGGATACGGAACACGTTGCGGCTGCCGTCGGGCAGCACGCGGGGCACCAGGAAGCACGACAGCCCGCCCGGAGCCTGCGCCAGCACGAGGAACACGTCGCACATCGGCGCCGACGTGAACCACTTGTGCCCGCGCAGTGTGTACACCCCGGGTTCGGCGGTCGGGGTGGCCGCCGTGGTGTTCGTGCGGACGTCCGAGCCGCCCTGCTTCTCCGTCATCCCCATGCCGGCCAGCAGCCCGCGCTTCTCGGTCGGGGCGCGCAGACCCGGTGCGTACACCCGGCTGGTGAGCAACGGCTCGTAGACCGCGGCCAGTTCGGGCTGGGCGCGCAGCGCGGGAACGGCGGCGTACGTCATCGAGGTCGGGCAGCCGTGTCCGGCGTCGGTGTGCCCCCACACCAACCCCCGTGCGGTACGGGCCACATGGGCACCGGGTCGCTCGTCCGCCCAGGGCGCGCCCGCCAGTCCCTCGGCGACGGCGACGCCCATCAGCCGGTGCCAGCTCGGGTGGAACTCGACCTCGTCGATCCGGTTGCCGTACCGGTCGTGCGTGCGCAGCTCCGGCTCGTGCCGGTTCGCCTGCTCACCCCACTCCTGCGCCTCCGCACTCCCCGCCGCCCGACCGAGCCGCCGTACGTCCTCCTCGGCCCAGCCGGCCCCCTCCCGGCGCAGCCCCTCGAGCAGGGCCGTGTCCTCGGAGGCGTCGTAGGGGGTCAGGGGCGGGGGCTGGTTGGTGACGTCGTGCGTGGCGTTCCGGGGCTGGGGCGGCGTGTGCGCGAGTGTGTGGGCCATACGGGCAGTGTTGCACTATTCCTGCGGTCGCATCAATGATGTAACACGATGGCTGCCCCGTAGAGTACGAGGCCATGCGGATGAACGAGTCGGAAGGGCCCGGTGAGGTGGACCTGCGTCCGTTGTCCGCGCGCTCGGTCGTCCTCAGCCTGCTGCTGGGCACGCATCCGCCCGAGCTGCCCGTACGGGATCTGCTGCGGGCCGTCGAGCCGCTCGGCGTCGCCGGATCCACCCTGCGGGCCGCGCTCAGCCGGATGGTCGCGGCCGGAGATCTGCGGAGCACGGACGCCGTCTACCGGCTCAGCGACCGGCTGCTGGAACGCCAGCGCCGCCAGGACATCGCCGTACACCCCGAGACCCGCCCCTGGGACGGCGACTGGGAGATGACCGTCGTCACCGCGACGGGCCGAGGCCCCGCCGAACGCGCGGAGTTGCGCGGCAAGTTGACCGCACTGCGGCTCGCGGAACTCCGCGAGGGAGTCTGGCTCCGCCCGGCCAACCTGCTACGACCCCGACCCGACGAACTCGGCACGGTCGCCCGGCACTTCACCACCCGACCGGAGGAATCGGCCCGCCAACTGGCTGAGAACCTGTGGCCACTTGAGTCCTGGGCGAAAACGGCCGAGGCGCTGCTCGCCCGGATCGACGCCACCGCCGACCGCCCGGGCGACCGATTCACCGTACTCGCCGCCGTCGTACGCCAATTGCTCGCCGACCCGGTCCTGCCCCCCGAACTCCTGCCCGCCGACTGGCCGGGACCCACCCTGCGCGCCGAATACACCAGCCACCGGCGGGAGTTGATCGCGACGGTGCTGGGGAATCCGGGGAGTTGACAAGAAGCTGAAAGCCGGGATCGGCTTCAACACAGCCGTAGTTCAGCTACTGGACCACCTGAAGGAAACGCAGCTGAGTGACGACGGTCCCGGAGCCAACGAGTTGGCGAACCGGATGCAGGAGGCGCGCTCGGCCCTCTACCTGCTCTGCGCCGAAGAGACCGTCGATCTCGCGGACGCTCTCGCGCGTCGGGTCTGGAGCACCCTGCCCTCCGACGGCAGGGACGACCGCCGGGCCGAATTCCGGGAGACGCTGGACCTGCTGCGTCGCTTCACGCATCAGCTCCGGCAAGAGATCGCCAGGCCGTAGCCCCGTTCCCGGCCGCCGCGACGGAGCCGGTGACCTTGCCGGTCGTCCCGCACGATGACGGCGGCCGTGCGAAGCGTCGTGCGGGGACGCTTCGTGCGGCCGCCGTCACCGCGGCGGCCTTACTTGTACGTGATGTCCGAAGCCGCGTACTTGCAGTAAGTGCCGTCCGCGCCCGTGCCGTTGGTGGTCGGTTCCGCGCCCGTGTTGTTTCCGATGTACTTCTGGCAGGGGATCATCTTCTTGCTGGTGTCCCCGACGATCGTGATCGCCTTCAGAGTCGCGCTGTCGCCGTAGTTGGTGTTGATGCCGACGATCCGGCTTCCCTTGTAGGTCGCCTCGATGGTGTTGAGGTTGATCGTGCGCTTGTACTGCGTCTTGCAGTTGCCGCAGGAGCGGACGAACGTACCGAAGGTCTGCGCCGCGAAGTTGGAGACGTTCAGGGTGCCGGCGCCGTTGAACTGGAACACCTTGTCGCTGGCCTCCTTCGCGCCACCGCCGTTGACGGTGTACACGTTGGACGACGAGGAGCCCAGGAAGGTCGCCGCGTCCTCGCCGACGTCCTCCCACCAGACGTTCTGAAGCGTGCAACTGCCCAGGCAGTGGATGCCGTCGGCGGCGGGGGAGCCGATGATGACGTTCTTGACGACGGCGCCGGGGGCCAGCTCCAGGATGGGGCCCTGGTCCTCGTCCTGGCTGCCCGTGCCCAGGTCACCGCTGCCGTACAGGCGCAGCATCCCGTAGTCCTTGGTGCCCGAGACCGAGATGGTCGAGGTGACGGCCTGGCTGCCGCTCGCGGTGGGCCAGGTGGCGGCACTGGCCGGCGAGAGCGCACCGGATGCCATGATCATGCCAACGGAGAGGCCGAAGGCGGCCAGCGTGCCGGTGAGCGCACGCGATCGTGCGGAAGAAGTCATGTCCCGATTCCTTCTCCGAGGTGGGGGAGTGGTCAGAGCTTTCCGGTGCCCGCGCCCGCGGTCACCGAGGCGACGACGGTCGAGGCGGGCTCGGCGGTGTAGCTGTACGGCGGGCTGGTGAACGTGCCGACCTGCGAGATCTCGGTGGCGGCTCCGCCGAGGTCGTTGCCGCTGAGGTTGGCGTAGCCGTCCAGGTCGCTGTCCCGGTTCGTCGTGACGGCGACCTCCGTGTCCCGGAAGACGTTGTTCTGGACGAACATCTGGGCGCCCATGCGCGAGTGCACGGCGGTCTCGGCGCCGACGACGTAGTTGTCGTAGAAGTGCCCGGTGCCGAAACGCAGGCTGGGGACACGGGAGTTGACCTGGTCGAACCAGTTGTGGTGGTACGTCACCCGCAGATGCCCGGTGTCCTCGCTCGCGTTGTTGTCGCTGTGGCCGACGAGCGAGCCCTTGTAGTGGTTCTTGAAGGTGTTCCAGGAGACGGTGACGTAGTCGGAGGCGTGCGTGATGTCGAGCAGTCCGTCGTAGTAGTCCTTGTCGTGGTCGAGGTCGGACGAGAAGGCGTTGTGGTCGATCCACACCTTCGTCGACGCCTGCACGGTGATGCCGTCGGCGGGCGCGACCGGCTTGCTGATGTTCAGGTTGCGCACGACGACGTTCGTCACCTTCTTCAGGCGCAGCCCGCCACCGGTGAATCCGGACGCCGAACCCACGCCCAGGACCGTCGTGTTGGATCCGATGTCGACCTGACCACTCAGCGAGATCAGGCCGTTGACCTTCACCACCTTCGAAGTGCTGCCGGTGACGGCCGACTTGAAGGCGTCCAGCGTCGACACCGTGACCGTCGTGGCGCTGCCGCCGCCGGTCGTGCCGGCGCCGAAGCCGACCGGTGAGGCGTCGGCCGCGGAGGCGGAGTGGGGGAGCGCGAGCACGGCCGTCGCGGCGAGCGCGACCGCCGTCAGAGCTGATCTACGAGTACGCATGCGGGTGCGTCCCTTCAACAGGGCATGGGTGATCGGATACGTGAACGATGTACGCCATGAAGGACCGCGCGGTCACACTTCTGAACGGAACGTAGGGTGCAAGCGCTTTCTAGTCAACGCCCCGCGCGAAACTATTCGGAGCGTGGGAGCGCTTCCATGAGACTCATGTCCATGTCACGATGCCGATGGTTCCCCCCTTGAACGACGCCGCACGAGCCGCACGAGCCGCGATCAGGAAGGGACGATGACGTGCGCATCACAGCCGCCGACAACACCCTCAAGTCCGCCCGGAAGAAACCGCGTTCGGTACTCGTCGCCCTCTTCGGAGCGCTGGTGCCGCTGCTCGCGGCCCTGACCCTGCTGGCGCCCCCGGCCACCGCCCGCACCGAGGCGGTCCCCACCGCGACCCTCACCGAGGTCACCGGCTTCGGCGCCAACCCCAGCAACCTCCAGATGTACGTGTATGTCCCGGCCGCCGTCACCGCCCACCCTGCGGTCGTCGTGGCCGTGCACTACTGCGGGGGATCGGGCCCGGCGATGTACTCCGGCACCGAATACGCCTCGCTGGCAGACCAGTTGGGCTTCATCGTCGTCTACCCGTCGGTCACCCGCGCCAGCAAGTGCTTCGACGTCTCCTCGCCCCAGGCCCTGCACCGCGACGGCGGCAGCGACCCGGTCGGCATCAAGTCCATGGTCGACTGGGTGAAGAGCACCTACTCCGCCGACCCGGGCCGCGTCTTCGCCCTGGGCATCTCCTCCGGCGCGATGATGACGAACGTCCTGCTCGGCGACTACCCCGACGTGTTCGCGGCCGGCGCCGCCTTCGCCGGCGTGCCGTTCGGCTGCTTCGCCACCACCGACGGCTCCGAGTGGAACACCGCCTGCGCCAACGGGACGGTCGTCCAAACCCCGCAGCAGTGGGGCGACTTGGTGCGCGCCGCCGACCCCGGCTACACAGGCCCCCGCCCCCGGATGCAGCTCTGGCACGGCACCGCCGACGACACCCTGCGCTACCCCAACTTCGGCGAGGAGATCAAACAGTGGACCAACGTGCAGGGCGTGAGCCAGACCCCGGCCGCCACCGACTCCCCGGCCACCGGCTGGACCCGCACCCGCTACGGCGCCACCGGTGACCAGGCCCCCGTCGAGGCGATCAGCCTCCAGGGCGTCACCCACAACCTCTACACCTACGGCATGGGCGCCCGCGTCCTCACCTTCTTCGGCCTCTCCGGCGGCGGCACCACGCCCCCGCCCTCGACCGGCCCCTGCAAGGTGACGGCCACGACCAGCGCCTGGAACACCGGCCTCACCGCCTCCGTGACGATCACCAACACCGGCACGAGTACGGTGAGCGGCTGGCAGCTCGGCTTCACCCTGCCCACCGGCCAGACCATCACCAACGGCTGGGGCGCCACGTACACACCGGCCTCCGGCACGGTGACGGCCACCAACGCGTCGTACGACGGCACGATCGCCCCGAACGCGAGCGTGACCATCGGCTACCAGGCGAACCACACCGGCAACAGCGCCGCACCCACCGCCTACACGCTCAACGGGACTGCCTGCACGGTCGGTTGACCCGCACCCCGTGTCCCTCGCTCCCAACTCCTCCCCGAGGAAGGCGGATTCCGTGCACCTCACGAGACGGACCGTGATCGGCGCCACGACCTCGGCGCTGGTAGCCCCCAACTCGATGCGTGCCGAGGTTAGTTCGACGCTCCCCGGCTCCCACTGGGTGAACACCTGGACAGCGATGCCCCAGCTCACCGAGCCCGGCAACCTGCCACCGGCGCCCTTCATCGGCACCAGATCGGTCCTGGTCGACACCACCCTGCGACAGACCCTTCGCGTCACCACCGGAGGCCGCACCCTGCGACTGCGCTTCTCCAACGCCTACGGCGACACTCCGCTGCCGCTCACCGCGGTGACGGTGGCGCTCCCGCAGGACGGCAAGGCGGGTGCGAGCGCGATCGTGCCCGGCAGCGGCAGACCGGTCACGTTCGCCGGACGCGGCTCGGCGACCGTCCCGGTCGGCGCCCAACTGGTCTCGGATCCCCTGGACTTGGACCTGCCCGCCGCATCCGTCCTGACCGTGACGACCTACCTGGCGACGGGCCAGCCGTCACTCGCGCTCACCTCGCACCCGGGCTCGCGCACGACGTCGTATCTCCAACTCGGAGACCACACACGGGGCGAGGACCTGCCCGGTGCGACCCCGGTCGACCACTGGTATCTGCTGAGCGACGTCGAGGTGCTGGCCCCGCGCACCATCACGGCCGTGGCGATCCTGGGCGACTCGCTCACCGACGGCCGCGGCTCCACGACCAACGCCAACGACCGCTGGCCGGACCAGCTCTACGACCGCCTCCGGGCCCACCCCGCGACCGCCGCCGTAGCGATCCTGAACCAGGCGGCGGGCGGCAACCGGGTCCTCAACGACGGCCTCGGCCCCAACGTCCTCGCCCGCCTCGACCGCGACGTCCTCTCCCGCAGCGGAGTCACCCGCCTCATCGTCTTCGAGGGCGTCAACGACATCGGCACGGCCGACGCGACCCCGGCCGCCCAACACCAGGTCACCGAGGACCTGTTGGCGGCCTACGACCAGATCGTCGTCCGCGCCCACGCCCAGGGCATCCGCGTCTACGGCGCGACCCTGCTCCCCTTCGGCGGCAACACCTACGACGACCCGGCCGGCGAACGCGAGCTCTCCCGCCGGGCCGTCAACACCTGGATCCGGACGGGCGGTCACTTCGACGCGGTCCTCGACTTCGACCGCGCCGTACGCGATCCGGCCGACCCGCGCCGCCTGTTGGAGTCCCTCCAGGTGGGTGACTGGCTGCATCTCAATCCGGCGGGGTACGGCGTGCTGGCCGCGACGGTTCCCGCCGGACTGCTGCGTTAGACGGCCGGCTCCTTCGCGGTGGCGGGGGCCGCGGCCGAACTGCCCTTCACCGCAAGGTGGTTGAACACCAGGTTCAGCACGATCGCCGTCAGGCAGCCCGCGCTGATGCCGCTGTTCATGACCGTCTGGAACCAGTCCGGGAACTGCGCGTACACCGTCGGCACACCGACCGGCAGCATGCCCACGGCCACCGAGACGGCGACGACGGTGAGGTTGTGGTTGTCCTTGAAGTCGACCTGGGTCAGGGTGCGGATGCCGCTCGCGGCGACCGTGCCGAACATGACCAGGCCCGCGCCGCCGAGCACCGGTGCCGGTATGGCGGCGACGACCGCGCCCAGCTTGGGAAGCAGACCGAGGACGACGAGGATGCCGCCGGCGACGGCGACGACCCAGCGGCTGCGGACCCGGGTCATGCCGACGAGGCCGACGTTCTGGGCGTAGGCCGTGTACGGGAAGGTGTTGAAGACGCCGCCGAGGACGGTGGACAGGCCGTCGGCGCGCAAGCCGTCCGCGAGGGAGCGCGGCTCGATCTTCCGGTCGGTCATCTCGCCGACGGCGATCAGGTCGCCGGTCGTCTCCGTCATCGTCACCAGCGCCACCACCAGCATCGACACGATCGCCGAGGCGTGGAAGGTGGGCGTACCGAAGTGGAACGGCGTGCTGATGCCGACCCAGTCGGCGTCCCCGACCCCGCTGAAGTCCGTGAAACCGAACACCACCGCGGCCACCAGCCCCACGGCCATGCCGATCAGCACCGCGATCCGGCTCAGGAACGCGGGCGCGAACCGCTGCACACCCAGCACGACCACGAGGACGAACGCCGCGAGAGCGAGGTTCTTCGGCTCACCGAAGTCCTTCGAACCCTGGCCGCCCGCCGCCCAGTTGCCCGCCGCGGGCAGCAGCGACAGACCGATGATCAGGATCACCGTGCCGGTCACGAGCGGCGGGAAGAAGCGCAGCAGCTTGCCGAACACCGGTGCCAGGAGCGCGATGGCGAGCCCCGCGACGATCACGGAGCCGTAGATCGCGGGCAGTCCGCCGCCCGTCGTACCGATCAGCACCATCGGCGACACGGCCGCGAACGTACAGCCCTGCATGATCGGCAACCGCACCCCGAACCGCCAGAAGCCGATGCACTGGATGAGCGTCGCGATACCGCACACCAGCAGGTCGGCGGTGATCAGATACGCCAGATCGGCGGCCGACAGCTTCATCGCCCCGCCGACGATCAGCGGAACCGCCACCGCGCCCGCGTACATCGCGAGCACATGCTGCAGTCCGAAGGCGGCCAACTGCCGTACGGGTGGGACCTCGTCGACGGGATGCACGGGTGTGGTCGTTGCCATGGACACTCCTGAGCGGCGGAGAGGGGAGGAGGGGGAGGGGAGAGACATGCGGACAGCACGAGACCGTAAGCGCCTTGAACAGTTTGTTGATTTCTGAGGTGTTGCCGCCGTGTGTCATGCCCATCTGCTAAGCGCGCGACGCGCGCACAGCCTCCCGAAGGGCCTCCCAGCCGGGCAGTTTCACCACACCGCCCCGCCCGAGCGAGGCCCCCAGCTCGGCCTCGGCCCGCTCGATGGCCTCCCACCCGGCCCACTCGACCGGCTCGATCCCCTCGGCACGCAGCACGGTGAGCGGGTCTTCGGACGCTTCCTGTCGTACGAGCGTGGAGGCGTCCTCCAGCAGGGACGTCACCGTCTCCTTGGCGTCCGGGCGGTTGGTGCCGATGACGCCCGTCGGGCCCCGCTTGATCCAGCCGGCCACGTACTCGCCGGGTACGGCCCTCCCCTCGCGGAGGACGCGGCCCGCCCGGTGCGGCACGACGCCGAGCTCGGCGTCGAACGGCAGTCCGTCCAGCGGCACCCCGCGATAGCCCACCGAACGCAGCACCAACTGCGCCTCGATGTCCTCCAGTTGACCCGTGCCGCGCACCCCGCCGTGCCCGTCCGGCGCGGTCCGTTCGAAGCGCACCGCGCCCACCCGCCCCGCGTCGGCGAGGAGTTCGACGGGACGGAGGAAGAAGCGGAGGTGGATACGGCGGGCGGCTCCCGAGGGAGGCAGGGCCGCCCAGGTGCGCAGCGTCTCCACGTTGCGGCGCTGCGCGGCGGGCAGGGCGGAGGGATCGAGGAAGTCGGGGTCGAGCGCCAACTCGGCCGGATCCACGGTCACTTCGCTGTCCGGCAGACCGCCCAGCTCGCGCAGCTCCTTGGTGGTGAAGCGGGCCTGCGAGGGGCCGCGCCGGCCCACCATGTGGATGTCCGTCACCCCGCTCGCGGCCAGCGCGGTGAGCGCCGCCTGAGGGATGTCGGTCCGGCTCAGCTCGGCCGCGCCGCGCGCCAGCATCCGCGCGACGTCCACCGCCACATTGCCCACGCCGATGACCACGGCCGAGCGCGCGCCGAGCACGAAACCGTCGGCGGTGGAGTCCGGGTGGGCGCTGTACCAGGACACGAACTCGGTCGCCGACCAGCTGCCCGGCAGCTCCTCGCCCGGAATCCCCAGGTGACGGTCGGTGGCGGCGCCCACGCAGTACACGACCGCGTCGTACAGCTCCCGCAGCCGCGCGGCAGGCAGCCCGCCGGGTCCCACCTGCACCCCGCCGAGGAATCGCACCCGCTCGTGCTCCAGCACCGTCCGCAGATTGTTCTGCAGCGACTTGATCTTCTCGTGGTCCGGTGCCACGCCGTAGCGCACCAGGCCGTACGGGCACGGGAGCCGGTCCAGGACGTCGACCAGCACCCCGGGTTCCCGCTGGACCAGGCTCTGGGCGGTGTAGACCCCACTCGGCCCGGAACCGACGACGGCGACACGCAGCACGGCGGAACTCCTCACCCGTCAGGCACACAGGAGATCGGTGAATCGTCAGACCGCTGGCAACTCCAGGGTCCCACCACAGGGGCTCCGCTGACAGGGTGCCGTGCGGACCCGTACGCGACCGGGGCGCGCGTGTCCGTTCGTATGGAATGTGATCATGCGGTTACGTTGCGTGTGTGCTAGAAGCATCCTTTGTTAATCTTTCCGATCGCTGCCCGGAGGACGGCGCGGTCTCCGTGTGGCCCGCGTGGGAAGTGCAGGAGCACGACGGCGCCACCTCGTGGTTCCACGTCCGGCTGGCCTTCACCGACGGCGCCCGGGTCGACGCCCTCGCCGTGGTCTCCGACCAGGGCCTCTCCGTCGAGGACGTACGGGCCCAACCGGCCCTTTCCCTCGACGACTTGACGGTGCTGGCCGACTGGATCGAGGGGCCGCTCTTCGAGGCGTGCGGCCTGGAACCGGGGCCGGTGGGCGAGGAGGAGGCAGAGGTGGGCGGGGCGCGCCGGGCCCGGCCGCCCTGGCCGCGCGGCATCGAGGGACGGTGGCTGGTCGCCCAGGAGTACCGCGCCGCACAGGAAGAGGGCGTCGATCCCGTCCTCGCGGTGATGTGCGCGACCGGACACAGCCGACGCCGCTCGCTCCGGCTCATCTCCCAGGCGCGCGACGCGGGTTACCTGACGCCTCGTCATGCGCGCCGCTGAGCCGGTGAGTTGGGCGGGGTGAGCTATGTGGTGGGATCCTCGACCGGCCGGTCGTCCGTCGCGAAGAACCGTGAGAGGTCCGTGTCGGCCGCGGGGCGCGGCGTGCCGTTGTCGGGCGGGATCCCCAACTCCCAGTCGAGTCCGTACCGTTGGAACAACTCGGTACGCAGCACCGGGATCGGCATCGGCACCCCGGGCACAAGTGCCGCGTAGACCGCGCCCATGAGGAGGGCCCGCAGCATCGGGTAGTCGGACGGGGCGCTCCCCGATCCGTACCGCGCGATCGTCTCCCCGAGCAGTTCGGCCAGGCGCCGCTGCTCCGGGCACTGTACGAAGCCCTCGCCCTGGAGCAGCCCGGCCATGTGCTGGCGCATCAGCACGGGCCGGTCGTGCGCGAGGCCCAGGATCGCGTCGATGGCCCGCGCCATGCGCTCCCGTCCGTCCGTGGTGCGCGGCTCACGCTCCAGCGCCTCCTCCAGCGTGCGGTGCATCAACCGGTGCACGGCGGACTGCACCAACTGGCGTTTTCCGGGGAAGTAGTACGACACCAGTCCGCGCGCCGAGCCGGCCCGGTCCGCGATGTCACCCAAGGTCGTGGCCTCGAAGCCGCGCTCACCGACCAACTCGACCGCCGCCTGCAGGAGCCGCTCCCGGGAACGCCGTCGCAACTCTTCATTGACCGAGGCGCTTCGCGGGGACATGCTGTAACTCCTGCGTTGACTGGCTATCAGCCAACTATACTCAGGACGTACGGGTCCCCGTCGCGAGGACCCGTCGAAATGCTGCCGTCCGTCTGGGGCGACGCGGGGGATCGTCTCAGGCGGGCGGCTCCTTTTCACCCCAATGGTTACCCGGGGCGACCTTTGGCCCGGCGTCCGGCGCCGCGCCTTCTCGCACATCTGTCGCACGGCACGTGATCCGTCCCTAGAGTGGGCACGGGTGACGAGCCGAGGAGGCGCACGGGCATGGACCAGGACCAGCAGATTTTCGCGCGGATCAACGAGATGGTCGACGACGAGCGCAAGCTCCGGGAGGCCCTCGCCTCCGGCACGATCGACAGCACCACGGAGCACCAGCGCCTCGGCCAGCTGGAACGCGAACTCGACCAGTGCTGGGACCTGTTGCGGCAGCGCCGCGCCAAGGTGGAGTTCGGCGAGAACCCGGACGAGGCGCGAGTGCGCCCGGAGTCCGAGGTCGAGGGGTATCAGGGGTGACTCGGCGGGCGGGGTCGGCTCCTGGACTCCTGGAGCCGGCCCCGGCTCAGCCCTGACCGACCAGGTCGAGCACGGGGCGCAGGGCGTCCGGCCGTTCGGTCACCGGGCGGTGGTCCACGAAGTGAACCCCGCAGCCCAGGGCCGCCGCCCCGCTGTCCGAGTGTCGCTCGTCGCCGACCATCAGCACGTCCTTCGGGTCGACCCCGAGCGCCTCGCAGGCGACCGCGAACAGCCGCGGGTCCGGCTTCTGAATGCCGTGTTCGTACGACAGCGCGTACGTGTCCACGTAGGCGTCGAGGCCGTGCTCCCGGAACACCGGCCGCAGATCCCAGCCGATGTTGCTCACCACGCCCACGGCGATGCCGCGCTCGCGCAGCGTGCGCAGCACGAATTCCGTGTCCGGGTACGGCGTCCAGGCGGCCGGCTTCATGTGCCGGTCGTACAGCGCGTCGTGCAACGCCGGGTCGGGGAGCGGGACTTGGCGGGAGACTCCGGTGAAAGCGGCCCGGTGCTGTTCCGCACTCCGGTCCCGGACCGCCCACATCTCGGCGAACTCCGCGGGCAGCCGCTCCGGCCGCGCCCCACCCGGCTGCGCCCCGGCCGACTCCAGTGCCCGCGCGGCCTCGGCCAACTCCGGCTCGGGCAGCGAGATCCCGGTCTCCCGCAGTACGGCACGCAACCAGGACTCGGTGGACTCGATACGGAAGAGGGTTCCGGAGAAGTCGAAGAGGACGGCACTCATGCGGTGATCTTACTCAGCCACTCGCTCACGCCCACCGCCGTTCGTACACCCCGACAGCCACTGCCACCACGAACGCACCGAGCACCCAGCCGCCCACCACGTCCGACGGCCAGTGCACACCCAGCCACACACGGGTCAGTCCCACACCCGCCACGGAGATCACGGCCAGAGTCATGGCCGTTCGCCACACGGCACGTCCGGCGTCGGAGCGGTGGAGCAGCCACAGGAGAAGTCCGCAGACCACGGTGGCGGTCATGGCGTGGCCCGAGGGGAAGGCCGCGTAATGGGCGGAGTCGACGGGGTCGGGCCACACCGGGCGGGGGCGGTCGACCAGTGCCTTCAGGGTCTGCTGCAGCACTGTGCCGAGCGCACATGTGGCCGCCAGCCACAGTGCCGTCCACCACGCGGAACGCCGCCACACCAGCCACACCATGGTGGCCGCGCATACAAGGCGCAGGGTGAGGGGGTCCCAGACCCAGTCCGTCAGGATGCGGCACACCTGTGTCACCCCGCGGTCCTCGACCGCCCAGCGATGAGTGGTTACGGCGATCCGGCGGTCGAGGTCGATCAGCGGACGCCAGTCGACCGCGATGAGGGTGACGAGCAGCCCGGAGCACAGGGCCAGAGTCAGGGGCAGGGCCAGGACGACGGTGGTGTGCCGACGAGCAGGGCGGGACGGACGGTGCATGGAACGATCCTCACCGATCCGTACCGGTCCATGCCCCTCCGTGCCGGTCCACGTCGACCTCAGCCGAGCGCCCGCAGCCCCGGTACGAACGCCACCAGCACCGGAATCACCGGCACCAGCGCCGCCGTGGCGGTCAGCCCCAGACGGCGTGTCGTCGTGAGCCGGTCCTGGGGCGCGAGCAACCGGTGCACTCGCTGCGGGACATGGGCATGCGGGGTCGGGCACGGCCCGAACACCCCACGGTCCTCGTTGAGTTCGACGAGCGCGAGCGCGGTCGTGAGGCGGCCGAAGCGGCGGGAGGCCATGTCGTCGGCGGAGAGTTCGACCAGGCGGTGCATCTCGTCCCGGAACGCGGCGAACACCGGCACCTGCGGAAACCCGGTCGCGAGCGCGGCCGAACAGTGCAGCAGCCAGTCGTGCCGGGCCTGCGCGTGCCCCTGTTCGTGCGCGAGCAGGGAGTCCAGTTGCCGCCCCTTCAGTCGGCGCAACGCGGCTGTGGTGATGACCAGTTGAGGCGCGGGACCGGACATCCACCACGCGTCGGGGCGCTCGCCCTCCAGCACGACCAGCGGCTCGGCGCCCGGCCCCTCGCCGGGCAACAGGGGTGCGCGTACGAGGAGTTCGGCCCTTCGCCGCCGACGCCGCGACCGGGCCCGCAGGACCTCACGGACCAGCATCGCCGCCGTCCACGCCCCGCCGCACGCGAGGGCTACCGCGGTCGCCGCGGCCCAAGGCCCGGTCGTCACAAGGGGATAGGCGTCCAGGACGGCGTGCGGGGCGTTGGCGAAGACATGGCCGCGCACCGCCTGCCACGCGGCCGCGGCGCTGAGCGTCATCGACAGGGCGCAGCACAGGAGGACGGCCGCCACGACGCACTGCCACACCCACAGCGCGAGCACCGGCTCATGGTCCGGCCAGTCGGCCCGGGCGAGCAGCCGTGGGGCGACGACGGCGGCCAAGGCGCCGAGCAGCAACAGTGCCGCGGGGACCATCATGGGAGCACCCTATGAGCGCCGCGGTGATCAGGGGTACGGCTTGCTACGGCAAAGTGACGCAGACCACGGTTTCGTACAGTGCGAGGATCTCCTGAACCCTCGGATCCTCAGAGCGTCAACAGCATGGCGACCATGGCGATCCCCATCGACAGCCGGCACGCCCTGGCCAGCTCCGGTCGGTCGCCCCACCCGACGCTCCCGCCCCCGCCGTCGGCGACGGTCACGCCGGTGACGGGTACCAGCCGTATGCCCGACAGCAGCACGTATCCCACGAAGTAGAGGAGCAACACACCTGTCACCAGCGGGACTCCGGAGCCTTCGTGTTCATGGTGGTGACCGGGGGAGGAGCCCATCACGAGCGCCATGTAGACCATGGCGGCGGTGCCCAGCAGATGGTGCACATGGTGCGGGCTCCTGCGCGCGGTCCACAGGGCGCGCAGCGCCGCCGCGCCGAACACCGCAGCGTAGCCGGGCCAGGCCCACGACGGCGGTGCGAACACCGCGGCGGGTACGGCCATCGCGGCCATCCCGAAGCCCATCAGGGCCTCGCCGCCGGCGGCCCGCCGCTGTTCCTCGACGGGGCTGCGCATCCGCAGCAGGCAGTAGGCCCCGGTCGCCGCGCACAGCGCGACCAGCAGCCAGCCGGGCGAAGCCGGTCCGTGCATGCGCAGCCCCCCGTTCCACCCCGGTTCTCACTCTTCGTAGACGATCGGTCACAGGTTGCCCGTGCCGCACGGGGCGCAATCGAGCGCAACGGTGTACATGGGGAGCACTCGGCGGAGTGCGGCAGGTCGGAGGCGTATTCGCGCAACTAATTCACGAGTAAAACACCTGCTAAACTTGTCCGACATGAGCAGTGCGACCCCCGTCCCCACCCCGCGCGTCCGACGCCTTCCGCTCGTCGGTGTGCTGCGCCTCGGCCGGCCCTCCGACATCTGGTTCAAGCCCGCGCTCAGCGCGGTCGCCTCGGTCGCCCCGCCCAACCTGACCCTGCTCGCCCTGGGCCGCCTCGATCTGGCGATGTACACGATGGCCGGCTCCTTGTGCGCGCTCTACGCCCACAACAAGCCCTACGCCGCCCGGGCCCGCGCGCTGCTCTGGGTGGTGCTCGGGATGATCGGCGGTCTTGCCGTCGCACTGGTCACCGCCTCCCTCGCGACGAACGCCGTCGTGCTGGTCACGGTCGGCGCCGTCCTGGCCGCCGTACAGAAGGGACTGTGCGACGCGACCCGGATCGGCCCGCCAGGCAACGTCGTCCTCACCTTCATCAGCTCCGCCTCGCTCTTCGCACCGCAGACGCCCGCCCAGGTCCCCGGCCACCTCGCGCTGGCCGCCGCGGCGGGCGTCTGGGCTTGGCTCGTCGGCATGGCACCCGGCCTGGTCCGGCCCTACGGCCCCGAGCGCAGGGCCACGGCCCAGGCCCTGGATGCCGCCGCCGGGTACGCCGCCGCCCACGGCACAGGCGACGGCCACGCACGCGCGCGTGCCGCCACGGCGGCGGCCGTCCAGGCGGCCTGGCAGTCCCTGCTCGCCACCGGCGCCCGCACCGAGCCCCGCCGCGCTCTCGAACGCCTCGTCGTCCGCGCCGAGGTCGCCCTCGCCGCGCCCGCGGACACCGACCCGGAGCCGCTGCGCACCTGGGCCCGCGAACTGCGCGGCAAGGGACCGGTCCCACGGACCGACGACCCGGTGGACGCCGTAGCCGAACTCATGGGTGTGGACGCCGAACTCGCCACCCCCGCCCTCCCGTTGTGGACCAGGCTCGGCCCGCTCGCCCCCCTCGTGCTGCGCACGGCGATCGGCTGTGCCCTCGCCGGATACGCCTCCCTCGCCCTCGGTGTCGGCCGCCCCTACTGGGCACTCGTCACCGCCGCCTCCCTCTACCAGGCCAACATCACCCTCACCTGGGGCCGCGGAGTGCAGCGGGTCGTCGGCAACCTCGTGGGCGTGCTCGTCTTCGCCGGTGTGGCCCCGCTCGCGCACTCCCATCCGGCGGCGCTCGTGCTGTGCTGCCTCGCGTTCAACTTCGGCGCCGAGGCGCTGATCGGCCGCAACTACTGGCTCGGCAGCGTCTGTGTGACCCCGATGGCGCTGCTCATCACCGAGTTCGCCCGGACCCAGCAGCCCGGGGAGCTGATCACCGAGCGGGTCGTGGACACCCTTGTCGGCGCTCTGGTCGGCCTCGTGGCCGCGGTCGTCGTCACCAATCGCCGCGCGACCGACCGCATCGAGGAGGCGCTGACCGCGGTCGAAGGGGCGCGCGGGCGGGCCGCGCGCCTCCTGACGGAACCGGCCCCCGTCCCCGGAGCCCTGGATTCCGCGCATCGCGCGCTCGCCGCCGCGCTGGTCGAACTGCGGGCCACCGTCGACGCCGCGTCCGGCGAGTGGTGGCAGCGTGCCCTGCCCCAGGAGCGGGTCGTGCTCGCCGAGCAGTCCGGACACCGTACGCTCGCCGCGACGGTACGACGCCGGGGACCGCAGCCCCGGCCGGCCGCGGATCGGCGCACGTGCAGGAAGACGGAGGGCGTACGGGGATGACGTCAATGAACGGACGGCCGGCGGACGGAAACGGTGCCTCTCCGGATGTGGCCCGCGACGACCCCTCACCGAGCGCTCCCCGCCACGACACCGTCGCCGCCGTCGTCGGGCAGTGGCAGGCCGTGCACCCCGATCTCGACACCGGTCCGATGGAGATCATCGGCCGTATCAACCGGTGTGCCGCCCTGCTCCAGCAGGCCGAGGACGCGCCGCTGCGCCGGGCCGGGCTCAGCCGCCCGGAGTTCGACCTGCTCGGCGCGCTCCGCCGCACCGGGCACGAGCTGACGCCGAGCGAGCTGACCCGGGAGACCTTCTCCTCGGGGGCCGCCGTCACCAAGCGCCTCAAGCAGCTGACCGAACGCGGACTGGTCGAGCGCCGCGGCGACACCCGCGACCGCCGCGTCGCGCACGTCCGCCTGACGGACACCGGCCGCGAGCTCGTCGACGCGATCCTGCCCGAGCAGCTCGCCTACGAGACCACCGTGCTCGCCGGTCTCGACACCCCCGGACAGGGCGAACTCGCCACGCTGCTCGGCGAGTTGCTGGTCCAGCTGGAAGGCCGGCTGGGCGTGCTGCGCGTCTGAGCCGCCGTAGGCGAGCGGTGACGGACCGTTGACGTGGGCCGCGTGATCTCCCTACGTTCGACCAGGTCGGTTCGGGACGCCGACTGTCGTACGACATGCCGAACAAGGGATTGATGCCGTGGCAGCCGAAGCCTCCGCCCGCGAGACGCTCACCATCGACCTCGGCACCGACACGGGCCCCTTCCACGGAGGCGCGAGCGGCACGCTCTACGGCCTCTACGGCGACGGTGTCCCCAGCCGCAACGTCGTCGAGGGCATGTACGTCCGCACGGTCTCCACCAAGGCCCAGGACGGCGTCCAGCACCCGGGCGCCGACGCCCTGGAGATGTTGCGCCCCTTCGTCGAGGCGGGCGGCAAGGACGTCTACGTCTACCTGACCGACATCTACCGCGGCTTCCCCTACGAATGGCCCGGCGCCACCGGCCCCGAGCGCCTCGCCGACTTCACGGCACGCGTCCGCAGGCACGTCGAACAGGTGCTGGCACTCGGCGAGTACCGGTCCCATGTCGTGTACGTCCCGTTCAACGAGCCCGAGGGCAACATGTTCGGCACGGGGGAGTGGAGCTACGACGGGACCTCCTGGCGCACCGACCCGCGCGCCTACTTCACCGCCTGGCGGGACATCTACCGCCTGATCAAGGACCTCGACCCCGACGCCCGCATCGCCGGCCCCAACACCTGCGAACTGTACGACGAGGTCAAGGGCTTCCTGGAGTTCGCCGAGGCCGAGGGCGTACTGCCCGACATCGTCACCTGGCACGAGCTGTCCTCGCCGGACGAGATCCGCACGAACGTCACCAAATACCGTGCCCTGGAACGGGAGTTGGGCATCGGTCCGCTCCCCGTCAACATCAACGAGTACGCCCACAACTACCACTTGTCCGTCCCGGGGCAGATGATCCAGTGGATCGCCGCCATCGAGGAGTCCAAGGTCGACGCCGACATGGCGTACTGGAACATCGACGGCAACCTCAACGACTCGGCGGTCCAGGCCAACAAGGGCAACGGGCAGTGGTGGCTGTTCAACGCCTACGGCCAGCTCACGGGCCACACCGTCCGGGTCACCGCGCCCCACCCGAACGTGCAGTACACGCTCCAGGGCGTCGCCGCGCTCGACCGGGACAAGCGGCAGGCGCGGGTGCTGCTCGGCGGCGCGGGCGGCTCGGCGGACGTCGTGTTCGAGCACGTCGACCCGGAAGTCTTCGGTACGACCGTCCACGCTCGGCTCCTGGAGATCCCGTGGACGGGCCAAGTCGGCGCCTCCGCGCAGCCGTTGCGACTTGCTGACCATGAACTCGCCGTCGTGGACGGGAAAGTGACGCTTCGTCTGACAGATCTGGAGGAGATGTCGGCGTACCAGGTGATCCTGTCCCCGGGCGGCGAGGGCGCCGTAGCGTTGCCGCCCTCGGTCCGCTGGCGGCGGACGTACCAGGCCGAGTTCGCGACCTATCTCGGTGGCGGCCGTTCCCTGAACGGGCCCGAGGGGTCGCCGTCCGACGTCGACAAGTTCGCCACCTCGACCGGCTACCACGTGGGCGGACTCCGCACCGGCTCCGACGGCGTGCTCGCCTTCTCCGTCGAGGTCCCGCAGGACGGGACGTACGACGTGAGCGTCTTCGCGAACTCGTACAACCTGGCCGACGCGGTGTGCGAGCAGGGACCCACCAACGTCTTCCTCCGCGTCGACGGCGGTCAGCCGTGCGAACTTCGGCTGCCCCTCGGCTACAAGTGGGCGGTGTGGGGCCACACCGACACCCAGGTCGAACTGACCGCCGGCGCGCACACCATCACCCTCGCCGCCAAGGACCCCGACCTCGGTGTCACGCGGGGCGATGCGGTCGTCGACAAGCTCGACCTCGCCCTCCGCGACGACCGGGGGACCGGGTCCGCGCTGTACGACGCCGAGTTCGCCGCCCTGGGTGGTGGCGCGCGTGTCGACTACGCGATCAGGGGAGCCTCCGGCCCGGGTGTCGCCGTACTGCCGCGGGGTGGCACCTCCACCTTCTGGGTGCACGCGGCGGACGACGGGGAGGCGACGGTGACCGTCGACCGGATCGGCCCCGGGGAGGGCGAGTTGACGATCAACGGTGAGAACGTAGGGATTGTTGAACGATCTCCCCTGTCCCTCTTCCTCACGTCGGGCATCAACAAGGTCACCGTCACCGCCACTTCCGACGACCTCGTCCTGGACCGCCTCCGGACAGACCCGTCACGCGGTCTCCTCCCCACCTCGACGCACCCGGCCGAGGAGGGCACCACGACCGGCGGTGCCCGGGTCACCGGCGCCCACACGTTCGCCACCGGCGGCAAGGCGGTCGACGGCATCGGCGGCGGGCCCGGGAACGCCCTCACCCTCACCGTGACGGCGGAGCGGGCCGGCCGGTACGCGCTCACGATCCGCTACTCCAACGGCGAGCAGGCGCCCGCCACCCACTACAACCCGGACCCGGTCTGCCGCCACGCGGACATCGCGGTCAACGGGGCCGCCCCGCAGCGCGTCCTGTTCCCCACGACCTTCCACTTCAACAACTTCCACGACCTGAGCGTCCCCGTCACCCTCGACGAGGGCGCCAACACCCTCACGTTCACGGCCGACGAACTCCCGGACCACGACGGCCGGTCCAGGAACCCGTACGGCCAACGCTCCGCGTACGCCCCGGTGATCGACCAGGTGACGGTGACACCGCTGGCCTGACCGCGTGTGGCGGGCGGGCGAACGGGCTCAGCCCTCCCCGCTCGCCGCGTGCACCCCGAAGACCGCCCCCTGCGGATCCCGCAGCACCGCGATCCGCCGTACGTCGCCGACGGACCGGGGCTCCATGAGGACCGCGCCGCCCGCCGAGGTCGTCGCGGCGGCGGCCGCGTGGACGTCGTTCACCGCGAAGTACGGCAGCCAGTGCGGTGTCACCTGGGGCGGGAACTTGTCGTCCATCGCCATCATGCCGCCGAAGTCGGCGCCGTCGATGCCCCACTGCGGGTAGTGCGCCGACGGCCGGACGGTCCAGCCGAACACGCTCGTGTAGAAGGCCTCGGCCCGCTCGGGCGCCCGCGTCAGCAGCTCCACCCAGCCCAGCGCGCCGGGCGAGTTGAACAGTCCGGCGCCGGGGAAGGTCCGCGCCTGCCACATCTGGAACACGGCACCGCCCGGATCCAGGGCGACCGCGAAGCGCCCGATGTCGAACACGTCCATCGGCTCCATCAGCAGCGTCCCGCCCGCCGTACGCACCCGTTCCGCGGTCGCGTCGGCGTCCGTCACCGCGAACGACACGTTCCACGCCACCGGCTGCGACTCCTGGAACAGGGGCGTCAGGCCGGCGACCGCCGCGTCCCCGACGTGCGCGACCGTGTAGCCGCCCGCCTCCTGCCGGGGATCGGTCTCCGGACGCCAGCCGAGCACGTCCGCGTAGAACCCCTTGGCCGCCTCGAGGTCACTGGTCCCGAGCTCGACCCAACAGGGCCCGCCGGTCACCGGCCTGTCGAGCTTCATGGCGTTCCTTCCGCAGGAAGTACTCCTTCCAGCACGCTAAGCCCGGGCCACGACCCCGGCCAACCGACACGGAACGGCCCCTGCCCGCCGTAGGCCTAGATCCCCGGCCGATACCGCAGCGGATGGTCCGCGGGCACCTCCACCAGCACGATCCGCGTCCCGTCCGGATCCGCCACCCACATCTCCACCAGCCCCCAGGGCTCCTTCACCGGCGGCCGTACGATCTTGGCCCCCTTCGCCCGCAACTCCTCGTACGCGGCCCCCGCGTCCGCGACCTGCAGCCACAGCCGCACGGCGGGCGAGGGCGGGGTCTCGGAGCGTCCGGAGACCTCCAGGAAGCCGCCGCCGAGGAAGTAGACGGTCCCGCGCTCGACCCCCGTCCCGAACTCCCGGTAGACGGGCAGGCCCAGCTGCTCGCCGTAGAAGGCGCGGGAACGGTCGGGGTCGGTCGGGCGGAGCAGGATACGGCTGCTCAGTACGTGCACCATGCGGCCGGAGCCTAGTCTTCGGGCCGCGTTACTCTCGTCACTGCCGAGCCGCGCCTCTGATCGGAGTTGTGCACCATGGACACCGCCGCCACCGGACTGACCTTCCGCGACGCCACCGACGCCGATGTGGACGCCCTCGTCGTGCTGATCGAGTCGGCCTACCGGGGTGACGACAGCCGGGCCGGGTGGACCACCGAGGCGGACATCCTCGAAGGGCAGCGGACCGACCCCGAGGGCGTGCTCGCGGTCATCAAGTCTCCCGACAGCCGTCTCCTGGTCGTCGAACGCGACGGCCGGGTGGTCGCCTGCTGCCAGCTCGAACACCGGGGCGACCACGCCTACTTCGGGATGTTCGCCGTCAGCCCCCAGCTCCAGGGCGGCGGCCTCGGCAAGGTCATCATCGCGGAGGCGGAGCGCGCGGCAAGGGAGACCTGGGGTGTGCGCGAGATGCACATGACCGTGATCTCCGTGCGCAACGACCTCATCGCCTGGTACGAGCGCCGCGGCTATCGCCGTACGGGCCGGATGACCCCGTTCCCGTACGGCGACGAGCGGTTCGGCATTCCGCAGCGCGACGACCTTCAGTTCGAGCTGCTGGTCAAGGAACTCGCGTAGCCCTCACGCGGTGAAGCGGCCCGTGCGTTTGATCTCCGGGTAGTCGGTGGTCGCGCCGTCCAGTTCCAGGGCGCGTACGAGCCGCAGGTGGTCCTGGGTGTTCACCACCCAGCCGATGATCTTCAAGTCCGCCTTGCGGGCCGCCTCGACGACCTCCAGGGTCAGTCGGCGGATGTTCAGGCAGACTGTTTCGGCACCGGCCTCCGTCGCCCGCTCCACCACCTCGGGACCGAAGCGGCTCGCGATCAGCGCGGTGCGTACACCGGGCACCAGACGGGCGATCTCGGTGATCGCCTCGTCGTGGAACGAGGACACCTCGACCCGTCCGACCAGGTCCCGCCGGTGCATGACCTCGGCCAGCGCCCGTGCCGCCGCGAGGTCCTTGATCTCGGCCTGGAGCGGCGAGCGGACGGCGTCCAGCACCTCCTCGAAGGTGGGTACGCGCTCGCCGCGGCCCGCGTCCAGGGTGCGCAGCTCGTCCAGGGTCCGCTCGGCGATCGGACCGGTCCCGTCGGTCGTACGGTCCACGTCGGCGTCGTGCATGACGACGAGGGCGCCGTCCCTGCTCAGATGCAGATCGAGTTCGATGACATCGAGGCCGCCCTGCTCGGCGGCGACGAAGGAACGGAGAGTGTTCTCGGGTTCGAGACCCATGACTCCGCGGTGACCGATGGTAAGGAAGTTCAAGGTTCAACTCGCTTCCGTCGACGGCGGCTCGGCACGCGCGCGCGGGCGCGGCCGGACACCGGCGTCCACGCGGCAGAGCCGCAGCCTAACGGCCGGGCCCGGCGATGGACCCGCGCGTACACGGAGGATCGCGGAGACGGCGGCGGCCGACCTGCACGGCACCGGCCGGAGCGGTCACCCTGGCGTGGGCGCGTCCCTGGGCGATTGACCGGTGGCCGGTTTCGGCGCCTCGGTCCCTGGGTAGCGGCGCCATGCCCCTTCGGTGGTCATCAGGGTTTCCGGCAGGAAAAAGTTCGGTCACGGGTAGGGGTTGGCAGGATAATCTCCCGAAGATCCTCTTGCTGAGAGAATCCACATATGTATACGGTTCCCATACGCTGGATTCTCCCGTGGAGGATGGGACATGACGGAAATTCTTGTGCAGGTGGGTTCGGAGGAGCGGGTTCCTCCCGTGACCAGGGTGGTGGAGCATCCGGCATGGCCCGTGCTCAAGGATGCCGTGGAGCGGATCCGGCCATGGCAGACCAAGGACGGGTCGATCGACTTCGCGGCCGAGGGGGCGCCGGACCGCGCGGAGGCCGCGTACGCCGTGCGCCGGGTGACGGGTGCCGTCGAGGAGCTCTCCCCGCTGCTCCCGCACGATGCCGCCTATCACGCCGCCCTGGTCCGGGACCTGGAGCGCTGGGCCGCCGACGGCTTCCAGGTGCCCGACTTCCTCGACTCGCTGCTGGCCTTCCAGCCCGCCGCGAACCGCCGGGACGGACTCCAGCACCTGGTCGTCTTCCCGATGTACACGCAGAACGGCAACCCGGACCGCAACCTCGAAGCGGTCGTCCTGCGCATGGTCTGGCCCGACTGGCTGGCCGAGCTGGAGGCGACCCGCTACGACAACCCGCTGTTCTGCGGCATCACCTTCGAGGACTTCACGACCGGCTACGACACCAACTCGGCCGTGCTCTTCCCGGAGACCATCGCCGTACGCCAGGCGCCGGAACGATTCTCCTGGGGTGGCATCTTCTGCGACCGCGAGGCCGCCCGCTTCCGCCGGGTCACCGAGGCCGCCGTCGACATCCTGGGCATGGAACTGCCCGAGGACATCGCCACCATGGTCGACGACCAGAAGCGCTGCGAGGAGGCCTTCGTCCTGTGGGACATGGTCCACGACCGCACCCACAGCCACGGCGACCTGCCCTTCGACCCGTTCATGATCAAGCAGCGCCAGCCGTTCTGGATGTACGGCCTCGAAGAGCTGCGCTGCGACCTCACCGCCTTCAAGGAGGCCGTGAAGCTGGAGGCCGACGGCGTCCCGCAGGCCCGTGACGTGCAGTACGCGGTCCTGTGCGACCGCATGTTCCGCTTCCCGGTCACCGGCGAGCGCGTCCGCAACTACGACGGACTCGGCGGCCAGCTCCTCTTCGCCTACCTGCACCAGCACGACGTCGTCCGCTGGACCGACAACAAGCTGCACATCGACTGGCGCCGCGCCCCCGAGGTCACCAACCAGCTGTGCGCCGAGATCGAGGACCTCTACCGCGCCGGCATCGACCGCCCCAAGCTCGTCCACTGGTTCAAGGCCTACGACCTGGTCGCGACCTATCTCGCCCCGCACCCGGGCTCCAAGTGGGCCAAGGGTCCCGACGCCCTGGACCTGAGCCAGCCGCCGCGGAAACTCGTGGATGACGTGCTTCCGGACGAGTTTCCGCTGAGCATGTTCTATGAGGCCCTCTCCAAGAAGCTGAAGAACGTGATCGCCTCGACCAAGGGCATCACGGCGGAGAGCGCCGAGCGGATCGCCGCGTGAGCGACCGCAGCACCGAAGTGGCTCAGGAGGCGAGGACCATGGGGAACGGGGCGCTCAACGGCGCGGTGATCGCGGTGGCCGGAGCGGGCGGACCGGCAGGCCGGGCCGTGCTGCTGCGGCTGGCGGAGGCGGGCGCGACCGTCGTCGGCTCGGACGCGCATCCCGAACGCCTGGCGGAGGCCGTGGACGCGGCCCGCTACGCGCACGGCGGTGCCACCGTCGTCGGCGACACGGTCGACCTGCTCGACCCGCAGGCCACCCGTGACTGGGCCGCGCACATCGAGAAGGACTTCGGCCGCGTCGACGGCCTGGTCCACCTCGTCGGCGGCTGGCGCGGCAGCGCCACCTTCACCGAGACCGACCTCGCCGACTGGGACCTGCTGGAGAAGCTGCTCATCCGCACCGTGCAGCACACCTCCCTGGCCTTCTACGACGGCCTGGAGCGCAGCGACCGCGGCCGCTATCTGCTGATCAGCGCGGCGGGCGCCAGCAAGCCCACGGCGGGCAACGCGGCGTACTCCGCCGCGAAGGCCGCCGCCGAGGCCTGGACCCTCGCGATGGCCGACGGCTACCGCAAGGCCGGCGGCGAGGACGGGCCCACCTCCGCCGCCGCCATCATGGTGGTGAAGGCGCTGGTGCACGACGCGATGCGCGCCGAACGCCCCAACGCGAAGTTCGCGGGCTTCACCGACGTCAAGGACCTCGCCGAGGCCATCGCCGGCGTCTGGGACAAGCCCGCCACCGAAGTGAACGGAAACCGTCTGTGGCTGACCGAGAAGCCGTGAACCCTCCGAAGACCGACGCACGGCGCCACCACGACCCGGAGATCCGCGGCTTCGCCAGCGACAACTACGCCGGCGCCCACCCCGAGGTGCTCGCCGCCCTCGCCCTCGCCAACGGCGGCCACCAGGTCGCCTACGGCGAGGACGACTACACCGAGAACCTCCAGGAAATCATCCGCAGCCACTTCGGCGCCACGGCCGAGGCATTCCCGGTCTTCAACGGCACCGGCGCCAACGTCGTCGCGCTCCAGGCGGTCACCGACCGCTGGGGCGCGGTGATCTGCGCCGAGAGCGCCCACATCAACGTCGACGAGGGCGGCGCCCCCGAGCGCATGGGCGGCCTGAAGCTGCTCACGGTGCCCACGCCCGACGGCAAGCTCACGCCCGAACTGATCGACCGGCAGGCCTACGGCTGGGACGACGAGCACCGCGCGATGCCACAGGTCGTCTCGATCACCCAGAGCACCGAACTCGGCACCCTCTACACGCCCGACGAGATCCGCGCGATCTGCGACCACGCCCACGCGCGCGGCATGAAGGTCCACCTCGACGGCTCCCGGATAGCCAACGCGGCGGCCTCCCTGGACGTCCCCATGCGGACGTTCACCAACGCGGTGGGCGTCGACATCCTCTCCCTGGGCGGGACGAAGAACGGCGCGATCTTCGGCGAGGCGGTCGTCGTCATCAACCAGGACGCCGTCAGCCACATGAAGCACCTGCGCAAGCTGTCCATGCAGCTGGCCTCCAAGATGCGCTTCGTCTCTGTGCAGTTGGAGGCGCTGCTCGCCAAGGACCTGTGGCTGCGCAACGCCCGTCACGCGAACGAGATGGCCCAGCGCCTCGCCGAGGGCGTGCGCGCGGTGCACGGGGTGGAGATCCTCTACCCGGTGCAGGCCAACGGCGTCTTCGCCCGCCTCCCGCACGACGTGAGCGTGCGCCTTCAGGAGCGGTTCCGCTTCTACTTCTGGGACGAGGCGGCCGGCGACGTCCGCTGGATGTGCGGCTTCGACACGACCGAGGACGACGTGGACGCGTTCGTGGCGGCGCTCAAGGAGGAGATGGCCCGCTAGTCAAGCTTGAACAGATGATGCATAGGTATGCGGTCGCCTGAAAAGTCATTGACTCTCGGGTGATCGCTTTCCTATGCTCTCCACCCATGGAGCTGATCCAGAACACCCCCGATCTGTCCGCCTACTTGGCCGCCGACGAGGTCATCGACCACGGTCATCCCCTCGTGCGCGAGACCGCCGCGCGACTCGCCAAGAGCGCCGTGGATTCGTATGGCTATGCACGACTGGCGTTCGAGTTCGTGCGGGACGCCATCCCCCACTCGCAGGACGCGGGTGACCCGCGCGTCACCTGGCGGGCCTCCGACGTCCTGGAGCAGGGCACCGGCATCTGTTACGCCAAGGCGCACGCGCTGGCCGCGCTGCTGCGGGCCGAGGACATCCCGACGGCCCTGTGCTACCAGAAGTTCGACGTGGTGCACGGGCTGATCGCCGTACGGTTCAACGGGGCCTGGCACCGGCAGGATCCGCGCGGCAACAAACCGGGCGTGGACGCGCAGTTCTCCCTCGACGGCGAGCGGCTGGCCTTGGTACCCGATCCGGAGTTCAATGAGCTGGACTATCCGGTGCTGTACGCTGAACCGCACCCGGTCGTCCTGAGCGCCCTGAAGGCCGCTCCCGACCGGCCGTACCTGTGGCAGACGCTCCCGACCGCACTCTGAGGCACCTCATGACGCTGACCCTGACCGTGTCCGACGAAGTCCGCACCCTCGCACCCGGCTTCACGCATGTCGTGATCGAGGCGCACGGACTGGTCAACGGGCCGAGCACCGAAGCGAGTTCGGCGCTCCTCGACGACGCGGCCCGCCGCCTCGCCGTACGACTCGACGGTCGTGCCCCGCACGAGGACCCGCACATGGCGGCCTGGCGCGAGGTGTACACGGCGTTCGGGTCGAAGCCGTCGCGGACCCGCAACTCGGCCGAGGCGCTGGCCAAGAGGGCGCTCACGGACGCCGGACTGCCCCGGATCAATGTGCTGGTCGACCTCTACAACGCCATCAGCGTCGCGTACTTGATCCCCGTGGGCGGTGAGGACACCGACCGCATCCAGGGCGGGATGACCCTCCAACGGGCCACCGGGGACGAGGAGTTCGTGACCGTCGCGGGCGGCGAGGAGATCGTCGAACACCCCGACGCGGGCGAGGTGGTGTGGACCGACGCGGCCGGTGTCACCTGTCGCCGCTGGAACTGGCGACAGGGGCCGCGCACCAGGCTCACGGAGGAATCGATGTCCGCCGTCTTCCTGTTGGAGAGCCTGGCGCCGATGTCCGTCGCCGAGGTGGAACGCGCGGGCGCCGAACTCGCCGTACTGCTGGAGAAGTTCAGCCCCGGGGCGCGGATCACTGTCCACGCCCCGGCGTGACGATTCAGCGAGCCTCGGCGGCCTTGACCTCTTCGGCGGTGGGCGCGGTGCCGCCGAGATGGGCCGGCATCCACCAGGTGTCGTCCGGACCCTTGGGGCGTACCGGATAGGCGCGCTGGGCGGCCTCCAGGAGCTCCTGGACGCGCTCGCGCAGCCGGCGGGTGATCGCGCCCGCGTACTGGTCCTGAGGGGCCTCCACCGGCTCGCCGACCCGGATGGTGATCGGGGTGTGGCTGCGCTTGAAGTTCTTCGGGTGACCCTTGGTCCACAGCCGCTGCGTGCCCCACAGGGCCATCGGGATCAGCGGGACGCCGGCCTCCTGGGCCATGCGCGCGGCACCGGACTTGAAGCTCTTCAGGGTGAAGGACTGCGAGATCGTCGCCTCGGGGAAGACGCCGACGATCTCGCCGGACCGCAGCGACTCCAGCGCGTGCTGGTAGGCGGTCTCGCCCTGCTTGCGGTCCACCGGGATGTGCTTCATGCCGCGCATCAGCGGACCGGAGATCCTGTGCCGGAACACCGACTCCTTCGCCATGAAGCGCACCAGGCGCTTCTGCGGCAGGGCGGCCAGGCCGTCGAAGATGAAGTCCAGGTAGCTGATGTGGTTGCTGACCAGCACGGCGCCGCCCGAGCGCGGAATGTTCTCCGATCCCTTGAGGTCGATCTTGAGGTCCCAGACCTTGAACAACGTTTGGGCGAGACCGACGACGGGGCGGTAGACAAGCTCAGCCATGGACGGGGTGGACCCTTCTCTCTGCCTGAAGGGGTTCTCCGGGCGGGAAAGTTACGCAGCCGTAGGTTTACGGCATTGCGCAGATCGTGCCCGAAGAACGAACGACTGGCCAGTCCTCGTGCCGGAGAACGGCGAGATCCTCGTCACGTCCATCACTTGATCCACCTCGGACTTTTAAATTTCCTTTACTCTGCGCGAACCGTCACCCGCCGTACGAGCAGGTACATCTCGCACCCCAAGCAGTACCCGAACGCGGCATTGAGGAACGCGGCGGCCAGCGCGGCACCGGTCGCCGCGAGCCCCAGCCAGGTCGGCCCCAGGCCGAAACCGACCAGGCCCACCCCCGCGAAGACCAGCCCGACCGCCTGCGCGAACCGCGGCGGCTCCGGCGACTCGAACTCCGTCGGCGGCCCGATCCGCGGCCGTACGGCCTTCCGGAACAGCCAGCCGTACGGCGAACGGCCCACGCCGCCTGCCGCGCCCAGCGCGAACGCCAGGGTCTGCCACGCCAGCAGCCAGAAGCTGCCGGTGACCAGCACGACCGCCAGTACCACGGTCGTCAGGGCCGCCCCGAAACGCGGTCCTCTCACATCGATGTCCATGAACCTAGGATTCCGCAGCGGAAACGATTCGTGGTGCTGGGAATCTTTGCAGTCTCGTGAACGCTGGAGCAGTGGATGACCGGACTCGTGGTGTGCGTGGTGGTGCTCGCGGCGGCGAGCGCCTACGGAGTGCTGCATCGGCGGCGGAGCGGGAGGGTACGGGTGCGCGGGCGCGACGGCGGAAAACGGCTCGGCGTCGCCGAGTTGGGCGGCGACCTCGGCGAGAAGGCCACCCTGGTGCAGTTCTCCAGCGCCTTCTGCGCCCCCTGCCGGGCCACGCGCCGGGTGCTGGGCGAGGTGGCCGGCATGGTCCCCGGAGTGCGTCACATCGAGATCGACGCCGAGGACCATCTGGACCTCGTACGGGAACTCGACATCCTGAAGACCCCCACCGTGCTGGTGCTCGACGCGGACGGACGGGTCGTGCGGCGCGCCACCGGGCTCCCCCGCAAGGCGGATGTCATCGCGGCCCTGGGGGAGGCGGTTTGACGATTCGGGCGGAAGCGGTGAGTCATCTCCCATATGCCGGAACGTACTTGACTGCGCACACCACCTATCGTCAGCCTGACTGTATGCCTTCGGAACTCCTTCTTTTCGGGCGGGCGCACGTCGACCTCGCACGCACCGCGAGCGCGTGCTGTCCGGGCTGTTGAGCAGCCACGGTCCAGCTCGTCGCCTCCCCAAGAAGGACAGCCCCATGACGGCCACGCCCGATCTCGGCACCTCTCAGCTCGCCTCCCCCGACCTCCTGCGTTCCGTCTTCCGGCAGCACGCGGCCGGTGTGGCGGTGATCACCGCGTACGGTGAGACCGGTCCGGTCGGCTTCACCGCCACCTCCCTCAGCTCCGTCTCGGCCCAGCCCCCGATGCTGTCCTTCGGGATCAGCACCGGCGCGTCCAGCTGGCCCGCGATATCCGGGGCCGACCATGTCGGCGTGCACGTACTCGGCGAGCATCAGGAGCAGTTGGCCGCCACCTTCGCCCGCAGCGGCGCCGACCGGTTCGGGGCGCCCACCGTCTGGCACGAGGGGCCCGAGGGCGTTCCGGTCCTCGACGGCGTGCTCGCCTGGCTGGTGTGCCGGGTCGTCGCGCGCGTGCCCGCAGGGGACCATCGCATCGTCATCGCCGAGGTCGTCCTCGGTGACCACGCGGGCTCCGGCCGCCCGCTCCTCTATCACCAGGGCCGCTTCAACGGGCTGCGTGACTGAGACCACTCCCGGTGGGTGACGGGCCACCCTGCGGAAGCGTCGAGTTCCGATTACGCTGCGTTGCACAGGTCACAGTTCAAAGCGCTTGCTTAGCGGGCACCTGCTGAGGGAGCGTAGTGCTGCGTACTGGCGAGTAATATTTCGCTCGGAGCACCGGCCGCCCGCACCGGGAACGGCCGTTCAAGGCGCCTATGCTGCCTGGAAGTAGGCAGCCGAAAAATGACGATGCAGTAGGAGAGCCGGCGTGAGCTTGAGGATCGTTGTCACTGTGAAGTACGTGCCCGACGCCACTGGCGACCGGCACTTCGCCGATGACCTGACCGTCGACCGGGACGACGTGGACGGTCTGCTCTCCGAGCTCGACGAGTACGCGGTCGAGCAGGCGCTGCAGATCTCCGAGAACTCGGACGACGACGTGGAGATCACCGTCCTGACGGTGGGCCCGGAGGACGCCAAGGACGCCCTGCGCAAGGCGCTGTCCATGGGTGCCGACAAGGCGATCCACGTCGAGGACGACGATCTGCACGGCACCGACGTCATCGGCACCTCCCTGGTGCTGGCCAAGGCGATCGAGAAGGCCGGCTTCGACCTGGTCGTCTCCGGCATGGCCTCCACCGACGGCACCGCCGGTGTGATCCCCGCCCTGCTGGCCGAGCGCCTGGGTGTCCCGCAGGTCACGCTGCTCTCCGAGGTCTCCGTCGAGGACGGCGTCGTCAAGGGCCGCCGGGACGGCGACACCGCCTCCGAGCAGCTGGAGGCCTCCCTGCCGGCCGTCGTGTCCGTCACCGACCAGTCGGGCGAGGCGCGTTACCCGTCCTTCAAGGGCATCATGGCCGCCAAGAAGAAGCCGGTTCAGGCCTGGGACCTCTCCGACCTGGAGATCGACACCGACGAGGTCGGCCTCGAGGGCGCCTGGACCGCCGTCGACTCCGCGGCCCAGCGCCCCGCGCGCACCGCCGGCACGATCGTCAAGGACGAGGGCGAGGGCGGCAAGCAGCTCGCCGAGTTCCTCGCGGGCCAGAAGTTCATCTAAGGGCCCCGACCCTCCGCAGGCTCCCTCACCGCCCCTCAGACTTCGCAAGCACGCAGGAGACCATTCCCATGGCTGAAGTTCTCGTCTACGTCGACCACGTGGACGGTGCCGTCCGCAAGCCCACCCTGGAGCTGCTGACGCTGGCCCGCCGTATCGGCGAGCCCGTCGCGGTCGCCCTCGGCTCCGGTGCCGAGAACACCGCCGCCGCGCTCGCCGAGCACGGCGCGGTGAAGGTGCTCACGCACGACGCCGCCGAGTACGCCGACTACCTCGTCGTACCGAAGGTGGACGCCCTCCAGGCCGCCTACGACGCCGTCTCCCCGGCCGCCGTCCTGGTGCCGTCCTCCGCCGAGGGCAAGGAGATCGCCGCCCGCCTCGCGGTGCGCATCGGCTCCGGCATCATCACCGACGCCACCGACCTGGAGGCCGGTGACGAGGGCCCGGTCGCCACGCAGTCGGTGTTCGCCGCCTCCTTCACCACCAAGACCCGTGTCTCCAAGGGCACCCCGGTCATCACCGTGAAGCCCAACTCGGCCGCCGTGGAGGCCGCCCCGGCCGCCGGCGCCGTCGAGGCCCTCGCGGTCACCTTCTCCGACAAGGCCACCGGCACGAAGGTCACCGCGCGCACCCCGCGCGAGTCGACCGGCCGCCCGGAGCTGACCGAGGCCGCGATCGTCGTCTCCGGCGGCCGTGGCGTCAACGGCTCGGAGAACTTCGCGATCATCGAGGCCCTCGCGGACTCCCTCGGTGCGGCCGTCGGCGCCTCGCGTGCCGCCGTCGACGCCGGCTGGTACCCGCACTCCAACCAGGTCGGCCAGACCGGCAAGAGCGTCTCCCCGCAGCTCTACATCGCCAACGGCATCTCCGGCGCGATCCAGCACCGCGCGGGCATGCAGACCTCGAAGACGATCGTGGCCGTCAACAAGGACGCCGAGGCCCCGATCTTCGACCTCGTCGACTACGGCGTGGTCGGCGACCTCTTCGACGTCGTCCCGCAGCTCACCGAGGAGATCAACACCCGCAAGGGCTGATACCGGGCTGATGCCTTCGGGCTGTACGAGGCTCCCGTGACCCACGTGGTCGCGGGAGCCTTTGTTCATCCCAGGCTGATCGTGGACTGCACGGGCAGATGGTCGCTCGGGAACTGGCTGTTCTCGGAGAACGTGTCGATGACCGTACGGCGCACGGTGATCCCCTCGCCGACCAGGATCCAGTCGATGCGGATCCCCTCCGGAATGAGCGCCCGATAGCCGTGGAAGGTGCCGTACAGCTGCCCGCGCCCGGCCGCCGCGTCCCAGGTGTCCCTGAGGCCGGCGCCCAGCATCGTGGCGTAGACCGAGGTGGTGTACGCGGCGGTGTTGAAGTCGCCGGTCACCACGAGCGGCAGGGAGCGGTCGAGGCGGGCGAGGCGCTCGGCGATGAGCGTGGCGGCGCGCTCGCGGGCGTACTGACTTGCGTTGTCCAGGTGGGTGTTGAGGACGTAGAACTGCCGTCCGTCGTCCCCGAGGTCGCGGAAGCGGATCCAGGTGGCGATGCGCGGATGGGCGCCGCCCCAGGTGTTCGAGCCGATCACGGAGGGCGTGTCGGAGAGCCAGAACTGGTCGTACTCGACGGGGGCGAGCCGGCGGGTGTCGTAGAAGATCGCCGTCTCCTCGTCGTGGCTGCCCCCCTTGCGGCCGCTGCCGATCCAGTCGTAGTGCGGTGCCAGGTCCTGCTTGATGTCCTGGAGCTGCCCGTAGAGGCCCTCCTGGGTGCCGATGATGTCGGGCGCCGCGCGGAGCAGCAGGTCGCGCATCACCGGGCGGCGGACCTGCCAGCTGTTGGGCTCCGAGCTGCTCGCGTAGCGCAGGTTGAAGGTCATGACGTCCAGCAGACGGGTCTCGTGCCGGACGGCGTCGGCGCGTACGGTTCCGATCAGTGGCACGGCGATGGCGGCCGCCACCAGCGTGGTGAGCCCCGCGCGACGGGTCACCGTCCAGGCAGTCGACATGTGCATCCCTCCCCTTGCGAGTCAGGATGAAGGGGCGGGGCGTCGGGCGGAAGAGGGCCTCGGGGCGGGAGTGAACGCCGTGGGTTCACGCCGTGGACAGGGTGTTGACCGGCGGGAAGATCCACGGATAACTTCGTTCTACGGATTGTTGATTCCGTAGAGCGGAAACCTGGAGGCTGTGGGATGGGTCAGGGCGAGCAGGAGAAGGTGGCGACGAGCCTTGCGGGCGCGGTCGGCGAGGAGATCAGCGCCTCCCTGGCACCGGTCGACGCCGAACTGGAGCGCCGCTACCCCGGCGACCCCGGCACCCGCCAGCCCGTCCACACGGTCTACGTCCCCGGTGACGTCTTCGCCGCCGACACGATCCGCACCTGGGGCGACCGCGCGCTGGCCGCCCTCGACGAACACGCCCCCGACGCCGCCTCCTTCGCCGCCGTCCTCGGCCTCTCCGACGAACTCGCCGAACCCGTCCACGCGCGCGTGCGGGCCAAGTTGGAGCGCGAGCCCATTGAAGACCTGCGGGTCGACTTCGAGGACGGCTACGGCCCCCGCCCCGACGGCGAGGAGGACGAGGCCGCCGCCCGCGCGGCCCGGCTGATCGCCGAGGCGTACGCGAAGGGCACGGCGGCGCCGTACATGGGCATCCGGATGAAGTGCATGGAGGCGCCGGTGCGCGACCGGGGCATCCGCACCCTCGACATCTTCCTGACCGGACTGATGGCGGCCGGTGGACTGCCCGAGGGGCTGGTCCTGACCCTTCCCAAGGTCACCTACGCCGAGCAGGTCACCGCGATGGTGCGGCTCCTGGAGGCCTTCGAGAAGGCGCACGGGCTCGACGCCGGCCGGATCGGCTTCGAGATCCAGATCGAGACCAGCCAGTCCATCCTGGCCACGGACGGGACCGCCACGGTCGCCCGCATGATCCAGGCCGCCGAGGGCCGCGCCACCGGCCTGCACTACGGCACCTTCGACTACAGCGCCTGCCTCGGCGTCTCCGCCGCCTACCAGGCCAGCGACCACCCGGCCGCCGACCACGCGAAGGCGGTCATGCAGGTCGCGGCGGCGGGGACGGGCGTACGCGTCTCGGACGGTTCGACCAATGTGCTGCCGGTCGGGCCGACGGAGCGAGTCCACGACGCCTGGCGGCTGCACTACGGCCTCACCCGGCGGGCGCTGGCCCGCGCGTACTACCAGGGCTGGGACATGCACCCCGGCCACATCCCCACCCGCTACGCGGCCGTCTTCGCCTTCTACCGCGAGGGCTTCGAACAGGCCGCGGCCCGCCTCGCCCGCTACGCCAACCGGGCCGGCGGCGACGTCATGGACGAGCCCGCGACAGCCAAGGCCCTCAGCGGCTATCTGCTGCGCGGCCTGGACTGCGGCGCGCTCGACATCGCGGAGGTGGCCGGCGCGACCGGGCTGACCCGGACGGACCTTGAGGGCTTCGCGGCGCCCCGCCGGGGCGACCTGACGGTGTCCGCGAAGTAGCGGACCTGTCACAGCTGTCGCCGCCATCTCCCGTTGTCACTGTCGCCCCGTAGGCTGTACGGCGTTCATGGATGTGCCACAGGAACGGAGCGGCAGTGTCTTCGGGGGAGAGCGGACGCGTGGACGGAGTCGGCCGACTGCTGGCCGGACGCTATCGCGTCGTGGCCCGGCTCGGGTGGGGCGGCATGGGTGTGGTCTGGCGCGCCGTCGACGAGGTCCTCGGCCGTGAGGTCGCGGTCAAGGAACTGCGCACCTTCACCGACGACTACGCGCCCCAACTCGCCGATCTGCGGCTGCGGATGCAGCGCGAGGCGCGGGCGGCGGCACGGGTCCGCCATCCCGGCGTCGTCGCCGTGCACGACATCGCGGAGGTCGACGGACGCCCGCTGATCGTCATGGAGCTGATCGACGGCCCCTCCCTGGACGACGTACTGGGGGAGCGCGGTCCCATCGACCCGCGCGAGGCGGCCGGGATCGGCGCGAAGGTGATGGAGGCGCTGGCCGCCGCCCACGCCGCCGGTGTGCTGCACCGCGATGTGAAGCCCGGGAACATCCTCCTGGAGCGCTCGGGCCGGGTCGTCCTCACGGACTTCGGCATAGCGACGATGGACGACCCGGGCGACGGTTCCGCCACGCACCTCACGCGCAGTGGCGAACTCATCGGTTCCCTGGACTACCTGGCCCCCGAGCGGGCGCAGGGCGCCGACCCCGGCCCGGCCTCCGACGTCTGGGCCCTGGGCGCCACGCTGTACGCCGCCGTCGAGGGCGCCTCACCGTTCCGCCGCACCTCGACGTACTCCACTCTCACGGCGATCGTCGACGAGCCCCTGCCGGAACCCCACCGCGCCGGCCCGCTCACCCCCGTCCTGCGCCAACTCCTCGACAAACGCCCCGAGTTGCGCCCCGACGCCGATCAGGCACGCAGACTGCTGGAAGCGGTGGCACAGGCGCCGGAGACGGACTCGGCGACGACCGTGTTGCGGGGGGCCGGGGGAGGGGCTGCTGCGGTGGCGGTGGGCTTCGGAGCGGGGGCGCCGACACCGAGCGGAAGTGCTGGGCCGGAAGCTCGGGTTAAGGACCCGCAGGAGTCAACGGCGGCCCGCACCACGGGGCTTGGGAGTGCGGCGCAGCTCGACGTCCCGGCCGGAGCAGGAGAGCCGAGCGCGGCGGGTACCTCCGGAAATCCGCCCGGACCGGGAGCCCAAGCCCCCGGTTCACCGGTTCCGCCGGCTGGATCGGACGCCCTCCCACTCGTCTCCACGCCCGCTCCCACCTCTGTCCCCCAGGGCTTCGGCCCGCCCCTCGCCCCGATGCCCGCACCGACCCCACCGACCGGGCCCATGGCGCACCCCGCCCATCCCCGCCGCAAGGCACGCGTTCTGATCGCCGCCGCTGCCGCAGCGGTCGTGCTCGCCGGTGCCGGAGTGGTCGTCGCCCACTACGTCAACTCCGGTGACGCGTCGGTCACTTCGCAGGGCGGCTCACCCCCGGCCCAGGACGCCGGCGACACCTCGCCCACCGCACGCGCGGACGCCAAGCGCTCGGACTCGGCCAAGCCCACGGGACAGGGCGCCGACGGGACGCAGGCACCGACCGAGCAGCACACCGGCAAGGGCGGGGACCCGACCGCCGGTCACTCGCCGACCGCCTCGCCGAGCAGGTCCACGTCCTCCGGCGGCGGAGGCACGGGCGGCAACAGCACCCCCACCACCGGAACCAGCCCCAGTTCCAGCCCCGCCCCCGCCTGTCAGTCCATCGGCGGCGGCAAGTACAACTGCCAGGTGTGGCGCACCGCCAAGTCCTACACCGCGTCCGGTACCGAGGTCGGCGTCCTCGGCGCGGGCACCAACTACTTCTACTGCCAGGTGAATCTGGGCCGCCGCGAGACCTACGGCCAGTGGACCAATGTCTGGTGGGCGAAGACGGACGACGACAGCGGCAACACGAACGTCTATGTCAGCGACGTCTACATCAAGGGCGGGGGCAACGACGAACCCGTCCCGGGGCTGCCGGTCTGCTGAGGCGCTACGAACCGCTCCAGACCGGACACCGTCACCAACCCCTCCTCCCGGAACAGCCGCGTACCCCGCTCGCACAACTCCCGGTCGGCGCGTGACCGCGTGCAGAATTCCTCCGGCGTCCGCCCGAACAGCTTCCTCAACTCCGGTGAGGCGGCGAGAAGTTCGGTGAGCAGCGCCTGCTCGCCCGGATGCCGGCGCGGCACACCCGTGCCGTTACGCACGTCACGCAACACCCCGTACCGGTTGACGTAGACATACGCGCCCCGCAGCGACTCCCCGGAGTCCGACGACGTGAAACGCAACTCGGGCCCGGTCAACCATGCTCGGTCGTACGCCCTTTCGCTCGCATCTACGACCGCGAGCTGCCGCGCGTCGAACCACGTCACGAACAACTCCCGTACGACACCCGGCGAGTTGACCGGCGACGCGGACACATAGCCCACGCGGCTCACATGCGCGGAGACGCCGATGTCGACACCGGTGGCCCGGACCTTCACCATCGGCACGGGGGAGTCGATCCCGAACTCCGCCATCTTGTGCCGCAGTTGGGCGGGGCAGGCGTTGGAACCGATGGCGAGGACCGGAGTGCGGTCGTCGTAGGTGACGCGGTCGTCGAGGGGCAGCAGCCGGTCCCCGACGAGGAGTCCGGAGGTGGCGGGCCAGACGCCCGGGTAGTCGAGCGGGAACTCGCGCGGTGCCCGGGCCAGCCCCAGAGCCTCCAGCGTACGGTCGTTCACGGTTCGGCTCAGTCCGACGGCGGCAGCTCGCCCGAGCCCCGGGTGATCAGCCGGGTCGGCAACTCGATGCGTTCCGGGGCGATGAGCGTCCCGTCCAGCTGGCGGAAGAGGCGGTCGGCGGCGGTACGGCCGAGGGCCGCGGCGTCCTGGGCGACGACGGTCACGCCGGGCTGGAGCAGGTCGGCGAGTTCGAAGTCGTCGAAGCCCACGAGGGCGATCCGGCGGGACTGTTCGGCGAGGACGCGGACGACGGTGACCGTCACGCGGTTGTTGCCGGCGAAGATCGCGGTGACGGGGGAGGGGCCGGACAGCATCTCCTCGGCGGCCCGGCGCACCCGCACGGGGTCGGTCACACCGAGGGACATCCAGGAGTCCTCGACGGCTATACCGGCGTCCTCCATGGCGGCCCGGTAGCCGCGCAAGCGCTCGGCGGCCGTGTGGATGCGGGGCATGTCGCCGATGAAGCCGATGCGCCGGTGGCCGTGGGAGATGAGGTGGGTGACCCCCTCGTGTGCGCCGCCGTAGCTGTCGGACAGGACGACATCGGCATCGATCTGTCCGGCCGGACGGTCCACGAACACGGTCGCGACGCCCGCCTTGATCTCCGGCTCCAGGTAGCGGTGGTCGTCCCCGGCCGGGATCACGACAAGACCGTCCACCCGTCGGGCGCACAGCGCGAGCACCAACTCCTGCTCGCGGTCCGGGTCTTCGGCGCTGGAGCCGTTGATGAGCAGGGCGCCGTGGGCCCGGGCCACCTCCTCGACCGCGCGGCTGAGGGGGCCGTAGAACGGGTCGGCGAGGTCCTCCAGGACGAGGCCGATGCTGGCCGTGCGGCCCTTGCGCAGGACGCGGGCGCTGTCGTTGCGCCGGAACCCCAGTGCGTCGATGGCTTCCTGGACGCGGCGCTCGGTGTCGGGGGTGACGCCCGGCTCGCCGTTGACCACCCGCGACACCGTTTTCAGGCCGACACCGGCGCGCGCGGCCACGTCCTTCATGGTCGGACGGTTGCCGTAGCGGTTCTCGGGGCGGCGGGCGGTCTCTGGCACGATGCGCTGTCCTGTCCTGTCGTCCACGGGGGATGCATAGGTCCATGGGTTTGTATGAGGATGTGGCGTCGAGCATAGAGCCTGGACAACGTTGTCATATGCGAGAGAGACTGTCCACCGATATCAACGGCCTGCGCCCCCACCGCGAGACCGGTCCAACTCACCTTCTGGTGGTTCTCATGTTTGACGGGGAGATCTGACACTGATGCACACCGACCTCGTGGCCGCGCTCGACATCGGCGGCACCAAGATCGCCGGGGCGCTGGTGGACGGCCACGGCAAGATCCTGGTGCGCGCGCAGCGCCCGACGCCCTCGCAGGACGACGGCGACACCGTGATGCGGGCCGTGGAGGAGGTGCTCGCGGAACTCACCGCATCGCCCTCGTGGTCCCGCGCGAGCGCCCTCGGCATCGGCAGCGCGGGTCCCGTGGACGCCTCCGCGGGCACCGTGAGTCCCGTCAACGTGCCCGGCTGGCGCGACTATCCGCTCGTCGAGCGGGTGCGTGCGGCGGCCGGTGACCTGCCCGTGGAGCTGATCGGTGACGGCGTGGCCATCACGGCGGCCGAGCACTGGCAGGGAGCGGCGCGCGGGCACGCCAACGCGCTGTGCATGGTGGTCTCCACCGGAGTCGGGGGCGGTCTCGTCCTCAACGGGCAGCTGCATCCCGGGCCGACCGGCAACGCGGGCCACATCGGCCACATCAGCGTGGACCTGGACGGGGACGCCTGTCCGTGCGGTTCGCGCGGCTGTGTCGAGCGGATCGCCAGCGGTCCCAACATCGCCCGGCGGGCGGTCGAGGGAGGCTGGCGGCCGGGCTCGGACGGTGACACCTCGGCCGCCGCGGTGGCCGCCGCCGCCCGCGCGGGCGACCCGGTCGCCGTCGCTTCCTTCGAGCGGGCCGCACAGGCCCTCGCGGCCGGTATCGCCGCCACCGCGACCCTCGTCGAGATCGACATCGCCGTGATCGGCGGCGGCGTCGGCAAGGCGGGCGACGTGCTCTTCACGCCGCTGCGCAAGGCGTTGAGCGACTACGCGACGCTGTCCTTCGTACGGCGGTTGACCGTGACGCCGGCCCAAATGGGCACGGACGCCGGGCTGGTGGGAGCGGCCGCGGCCGCGCTCGCCCGTCAGGCGAACAACGCGACCGCGGCCGGGGTGTGAGGCGCGGAACGGACGAAACGTTCGTTCAGTGGCCTATGCCCTTGCTCAGCACGTGAGTTGAGCGTCCGCCCAGTCCGCGTGGTCCGAGTCGATCCCGTCGCCGCCGTCGGTGACGACGAGTCGGACCACCTGGGCGCCGGTCACGTCCGCCGTGACCGGCTGGGCGGGCATCGCGTTGGTGAGGACGCCGGTGGAGGCGACCTTCGTGCCGTCCGCCCAGATCTCGAAGGCGACGGTCCCGTTGGCCCCCTTCTCGTCGTCCACACCGACGTCCGCGGTGACCTTCTCGCACGCCTTCCCGGTGTAGTACGCCACCTCGCTCTCGGCGTGGACGCCGAGCCCCTTGGCGTAGACGACTCCGCCGAGAGTGATCGGATTGCCGTCCCCCGCCGCGCTCTCCCCGTTGCTGGTGTTGCGCTCAACGGGCCCCCATCCATTGGCCGTTGACATCCACGGAAGGTCACCGAGGTACGAGGTGCCCGCCGGGGGAGCGACCACCACGGACGCGGTGAACGGGAGAGTGCTGGTGACGCGCATACCGCTCGGTGAGCGGTAACTCGCCTTCAGTACAAGGTCGTACGACCCCATGGGCGTCCCCGAGGGAGCGGTGACCGTCCACTTGGTGCGCAGCGACCTGCCGGTCGGCACGGCCTTCGCGGTCGTCGACGACTTGGGCCGGATCTTCCAGCCGGCCGGCCCGGTCAGGCTCACCGAGACGTGCTCGGCTGTCGTACGGCCGAGGTCGGTCACCGTCGTCGTGAGCGGGGTCGCCGTCGCCGCCTGGACCAACGGGGCGCCGTCCAGGCCGAGTTCGACGGCGGGCGGGTTCTTGACCGACTGCCGGTCGGCGAAGACCCGTACGAGGACCGTGCCGTGAGCCGGGACGGTCGCGGAGATCGTGCCCGCGGTGTTGTAGCTCCTGTGCTGCCACAGGTCGCGCAGGGTGTAGGCGCGGGCGTTCGGGAGGCCGACGGCGGTTGCGGTGGTGGCGATGCGCTGGGCGCTGCCGGACTCGTTGAAGAGCGCGACCGTACGGCTGCCGTCCTTCATCTCCTTGGCGACGACCCAGCGTCCGCCCTCGGACGTGACAACGTTGCCCTGCTTGCCCAACGGGTCCTGGTCGACCGCGATGACCTCCTTGTTGTCGAGGATGTCGAAGGTCGCGTCGGTCGCCTTGCGCAGGTCCGAGCCGATGAGGAGCGGCGCGGCCATGATCGACCACATCGAGAAGTGCGAGCGGTACTCGGTGTCCGTCATCCCGCCGTTGCCGACCTCCAGCATGTCGGGGTCGTTCCAGTGCCCGGGGCCGGCGTACGGCGCGAGCGGCAGGTTCTGCTTGAGGATCGACAGCATCGAACCCCAGTTGTCGCTGATGTCACCAGTGGTGCGCCACAGGTGCCCGACGTCCGAGGCCCACTCCCAGGGCTTGTTCTCGCCCCATTCGCAGATGCTGAAGACGATGGGCCGGCCGGTCGCCTTCAGGGCGTCGCGCATGGTGGTGTAGCGCAACTTGGCGTCCACGCCCTGGTTGTTGCAGTTGTCGTACTTGAGGTAGTCCACGCCCCAGTCGGCGAACTGCCGCGCGTCGCTGTACTCGTGGCCCAGAGCTCCGGGGAAGCCGGCGTCGTTGCAGGTCTTGGTGCCCGCGCTGGTGTAGATGCCGAGCTTGAGTCCCTTGGAGTGCACATAGTCGGCGACGGCCTTGATGCCGTGCGGGAAGCGGACCGGGTCGGGGACCAGCTTGCCGTCGGCGTCGCGGTTCGGCAGGGCCCAGCAGTCGTCGAGGTTGACGTACTGGTAGCCGGCCGCCTTGAGGCCCTTGGCGACGAAGAGGTCCGCGATCCCTTCGACCATGGACTCGTTGAACTCGGCACGGCAGTTGGTGGAGTTCCAGTTGTTGAAGCCCATCGGAGGTGTGAGCGCCTGACCGTCGGCCAGGGCGGGGGAGACGGGGTCCTGCGCGGGGGTGGCGACGGCGGGCGCGGCGAGGCCCGCCGTGCACAACAGCCCTGCTGCGACCGCTCCTACCAATCTTCGGCGGGTCGTGCGGGTGTAGGGGTGACGCATGGTGACCTTCCTCCGGACTCGCGAGAGATGGGATCACTTCCTGTGCATGCCATGTGCGCGATTACGGTAGGACGTGTCCAACTCTGTTGGAAGAGTTGCGTATTGATTGTTCGACTTTCCATCGCGCGCCTTTTGAACGCGTTCAACTTTCTGCGCTAGGCTCACTCCCGAACAGAAGGGGGAGCCCTGTGAAGATCGTCATTCCCGGCGGCACGGGACAGGTGGGCGCGATCCTCGACCGCGCCCTGACCGAGGCCGGCCACGAGGTCGTCGTCCTCACCAGGCGACCGACGCGCGACCGCGAAGTGTGGTGGGACGGCGAGCGGCTGGGCGCCTGGGCCCGGGAGATCGACGGCAGCGACGTCGTGATCAACCTCGCGGGCCGCAGCGTCAGTTGCCGCTACACCCCCGCCAACCTGAAGGCCATGATGGACTCGCGCGTGCACTCCGCCCGGGTCGTCGGCGAGGCGATCGCCACCGCCGCGCACCCGCCGCGCGTCTGGCTGCAGATGAGCACCGCGACCGTCTACGCCCATCGCTACGACGCCCCGAACGACGAGGCCACCGGCCTGATCGGCGGCGCCGAACCGGACGTCCCCGACTACTGGGCGTACAGCGTCGAGATCGCGAAGAACTGGGAGCGCGAGCAGGAGCGCGCCGACACCCCGGGCACCCGCAAGGTGGCCCTGCGCGCCGCGATGGTGATGAGCCCCGACCGGGGCGGTGTCTTCGACGTGCTGCTCGGGCTGGCCCGGCTCGGGCTCGGCGGTCCGGTCGCGGGCGGCGCCCAGTACGTCTCCTGGATCCACGACCAGGACTTCGTCCGCGCGGTGGAGTTCCTCGTCGCGCGCGACGACATCGCCGGGCCGGTGAACCTCGCCGCCCCGGGGCCGCTCCCGCAACGCGCCTTCATGCGCGTCCTGCGCGCCGCACGGGGCATCCCCGTGGGTCTGCCCGCCACGAAGTGGATGGCCGAGCTGGGCGCCTTCGCGCTGCGCTCGGACACCGAACTCCTCCTGAAGAGCCGGCGGGTCGTCCCGGGTCGGCTGCTGGCGGAGGGGTTCACCTTCGACCATCCGCAGTGGCCCGAGGCGGCCGTGGACCTCGTACGACGGTCACGCGGCGGGGCGGTTTCCACCCGGCGGCCGGTCCGGGCGTGACCCCGGCGCGCTTCGTCAGTTGAACGGGGCATGAAGAAGCGCAGCATGCTGGCCATCGCCTCCCTCGCCACCGGGTTCGTCGTCGCCGCGATCACCCCGTCGCACTCCCACGACCACGACGTACTCGGCGATCTGAACGTCAAGGACACCGTGGGCTCCATGGACCACCTCGTCAGCGACGGCAGTCTCGCCGTCGACGAGGGTGCCCTGGGAGAGAACAGCTGATACCGGTCGAAAGCCAACGGCGCCGGTGCCTCGTCGGAGGGGGTACCGGCGCCGTCGTTTGTGCGCTCTCAACTGGGGCTGGTTTCCGTGGCAGGGTGGAACGGGCAAGCCTCAGGGGGCCAACAGAAGAGGGGGACCTGTGACCGTCGTCTGGATCAACGGCGCGTTCGGTGCAGGCAAGACCGCCACCGCACGGGAACTGATCGACCTGATCCCGAACAGCACGTTCTTCGACCCCGAGATCATCGGCGGGGCACTTCCGAACCTGCTCCCGCCCAAGCACCTCGCGGAGGTCGGCGACTTCCAGGACCTGCAGATCTGGCGACGGCTCGTGATCGACACGGCCGCCGCCATGCTCGCCGAGCTCGGCGGGACCCTCGTCGTCCCGATGACCCTGCTGCGCCAGGAGTACCGCGACGAGATCTTCGGCGGCCTCGCGGCCCGCCGGGTCGCGGTCCGGCATGTTCTCCTGGCACCGGCGGAAACGATCCTGCGCGAGCGAATAGCCGGCCGGGAGATCCCGCCGGACCTCCCCGACGGCGAGCTGCGGATGCAGCAGTGGGCGTACGACCACATCGAGCCGTACCGCGCCGCACTCGCCTCCTGGCTCACCGCCGACGCTCATCTCGTCGACACCAGTGCCCTCACCCCGTACGAGACGGCCTGCCGGATCGCCGACGCGGTCGGCAGCGGCTCCGTCCCCGTCTGCGACATCGTGCAGACCCCGGAGCCCACCTCCGAGACCGTCGCGGCCGGCGTGCTCCTCTTCGACGAGGAGGACCGGGTCCTGCTCGTCGACCCCACCTACAAGGCCGGCTGGGAGTTCCCCGGCGGCGTCGTCGAACCCGGCGAGGCGCCCGCCCGGGCCGGCATGCGCGAGGTCACCGAGGAGACCGGCCTCGTCCTCGACGACGTACCCCGGCTGCTCGTCGTCGACTGGGAGCCACCCGCCCCGCCCGGCTACGGCGGACTGCGCCTCCTCTTCGACGGCGGCCGGCTGGGCGCCGCCGAGGCGGACCGACTGCTGCTGCCAGGACCGGAGTTGCGCGGCTGGTGCTTCGCCAGCGAGCAGGAGGCCGCCGACCTGTTGCCGCCGGTCCGCTACGAGCGGTTGCGGTGGGCGCTGCGGGCCCGGGAACGCGGGGCCGCGCTCTATCTGGAGGCGGGCGTACCGCTCGGGTGACGACACGTCAATTTGCGGTCTGATCAACGATGTTGAACGGGACTTTGCCTTTTCGGGGGCACCACCTGGCGATTTTGCGGGGCATGGGTCATTCCGATAACAAAGCGAGGGTGAATTGTCGCCGTCCCGGTATGAACAGGAACGTGAAGAAGGTACATCGGAGCTCTAACGTCTTTGCGCAGCTCAGTTCTCTCGCGGCCGCCGGCCGCCTCGACGGGACCGGACATTTCGCCGGTCGAAGGAGAGGAACATGCGCGCGCCATCCTCGGCCCTCACCCGGGCCCTCACTCTCGCCGCCGGGCTCACCCTGGTGCTCACCGCCTGTAGCAGCGGCGGTGGGGGCGGCGGCCCCAGCAAGGGCACTTCGGCCGGACTCACGTCCTGCAACACCGTGGGCCAGGCCAACACCTGCAACTCGGCCGCCACCAAGTCCGGCGGAACGTACACCTATGTGCTGGAGAAGAACATCCAGCAGTGGAACGTCCAGGACGTCAACGGCAACACCTTCGAGAACGGGGAGGCCCTGGAGGTCGTCCTGCCGCAGGTGTTCGTGCCCCAGCCGGACTTCACCGTCGCCCTCAACACCGATCTGGTGACCTCGGCGACACAGACCAGCACCAGCCCGCAGACCATCGTCTACAAGATCAACCCGAAGGCGGCGTGGAACGACGGCACGCCCATCACCGCCGACGACTTCACCTACTACTGGCGTACCAACAACGGCAAGGACTGCCCGCCGCCGCCCGCCAGCGACTCCAGCCAGACCCATGGCTGTCTCCCGCAGAGCACCGCGGGCTACGACCGGATCAAGTCCCTGACCCCGTCCGACAACGGCAAGACCTTCACCATGGTGATGTCGAAGCCGTACTCGGACTGGAAGTCGCTGTTCGGCGCGGGCTATCCGCTCTATCCGGCGCACACCGCGGAGAAGCTCTCCGGCGCCAAGGTCGGCGACGCCGCCGCCATGACGGCCACGCAGATGGCGCAGGCCTGGCAGTACTTCCTGAAGACGCCGCCCACCAAGTACCCGACCGCGGGCGCCTACAAGATGCAGCAGTGGGTCGACAACGACCACGCCACCTTTGTGCCCGACCCGAAGTGGTACGGCGCGAAGAAGGCGACCCTGCAGAGGCTGATCTTCAAGGTGATCTCGGACGCCACCCAGGAGCCAACCGCCCTCAAGAACAACGAGGTTCAGGGCATCTATCCGCAGCCCGAGGTGGACCTGGTCAACCAGGTCAAGGACATCCCGGGCGTCACCTACAGCATCGGCAACGGGCTGACCTGGGAGCACTTCGACCTCAACCTGCACGACCCGGTGCTCGGGAAGTATCTGGCGCTGCGGCAGGCGATGTTCACGGCGATCAACACCAAGGACATCATCGCCAAGACGGTCGGCCAGTTCGACCCGGCCGTGAAGCCGCTCGGCAGCCACAACTTCGTTCCCGGGCAGGCCGGTTACAAGGACGTGGTCAGTGCCACCGGTCAGGGATCCGGTGATCTGACGAAGGCGAAGAAGTACCTCACCGACGCCAAGTTCACCGGTGTGGGCACGGCGTTGAAGACCCCGGACGGCAAGACGGTCGGACCCTTCAACTGCCGCTACACCACCGGCAACCAGATCCGGCAGAGCGAGTGCCAGATCCTGCAGAGCAACCTGGCGAGCCTCGGCATCAAGATCACCATCAAGCCGATCGGCGCCGCCGACCTCGGCACGGTCCTCGCCGGGCACCAGTACGACATCATCGTCTTCGCCTGGGTCGCGGCACCGTTCCCGACCAGCAACGCCCAGCAGAACTGGTTCACCGGCGGTGGCGGCAACTACGGCGGCTACAGCAACAAGACGGCCGACTCCCTGATCTCCCAGGCCGTGGGCGAGACGGACGCGACCAAGGCCGCGGCCCTCCTCAACCAGGCCGACCAGATCATGGTGAACGACGCCTACGTCCTGCCGCTCTACCAGAAGCCGACGTTCTTCGCCTCGCAGACGCGGTTCGTGAACATGCGGAACAACTCCACCAACGTGGGACCGGCCTACAACACCGGCACGTGGGGCCTGAAGAAGTAGCCCACCGCCAGAGGGAATTGGCTACACCGGCACGCCCGTAGAGCCCGGCCCCGGCGACACCGGGGCCGGGCCCCGACCACGGACGGCATCCCCGAACCGTCGGCCTCCGAGAGAAGACCGCATGCTCGCCTACACCGTGCGCCGCATCCTCGTCTCCATACCCGTCCTCATCGTCTCCACGTTCATCGTGTTCCTCGTCGTCATCAACTCCGGCGACCCGGTGGCCAATTTCGCCACCTCACGGCAACCCGCCCCCAGCAAGGCCGCGGTGGCCGCCTTCGCCCGGCACATCCACGCCAACCAGCCGGTGATGGAACGCTATTGGAACTGGATCACCGGCGTCCTGCACGGCGACTTCGGCCCGTCCGTGCAGGCCAACCTGAACATCGGGCACGACCTGTTCACCCGCTTCAAGGTGACCATCACCCTGGTCGCCGCGGCGATGATCCTCGCGCTGATCATGGCCGTCGTCTTCGGCGTTTTCAGCGCCATCCGCCAGTACTCCGCCGCCGACTACACCATCACCTTCTTCGGCTTCCTCTTCCTCGCCATGCCGGTGTTCTGGTTCGCGGTGCTGCTCAAGCAGGCCGGAATCTGGTTCAACGAGAAGACCGGCAGCCAGTTCCTCGGCACCATCGGCGAGAAGTCCCCGTACCTCGAAGTCGACACCACCTGGAACCAGTTCACCGATCACGTCGGCCACCTCATCCTGCCCACCATCACCCTCGCCCTCGTCTCCTTCGCGTCGTGGACCCGCTACACCCGCGCCTCCATGCTGGAGGTCCTCAACAGCGACTACGTACGGCTCGCCCGCGCCAAGGGACTTCGGCGCGGCAAGGTGATGACCCGGCACGCGCTGCGCACCGCCCTCATCCCGCTGGCCACCGTCACCGCGCTCGACATCGCGATCATCCTGGGCGGCGCGGTGATCACGGAGACGATCTTCCAGTGGCACGGCATGGGCGAGATGCTGGTCCAGGCGGCGACCACGCTCGACGTCTACCGCACCATGGCCTGGCTGCTGCTCTCCGCCGTCGTCGTCATCGGGTTCAATCTCGTCGCCGATCTCCTCTACGCCGTACTCGACCCGAGGATCCGCTATGACTGACATCGAGGCACCGGGGTCCGCGGGCACTCAACTGCCGCCCGGAGAACGCGAGTTCACCGTAAGGCAGCGCACCCAGACCCAGCTGGTGCTGCGCCGCTTCGTACGGCACCGGGCCGCGATGGTCAGCCTGGTCGTGTTCGTGCTGATCCTGCTGTGGGCGTTCATCGGCCCGCACCTGTGGCACTACTCCTACGAGAAGTACACCGAGGACAACTCCAAACCGCCGTCCTGGAAACACCCGTTCGGCACCAACTCTTCGGGATACGACGCCTACGCACAGGTCATGCGCGGCACCCAGACCTCACTCAAGATCGCCATCATGATCGCGCTCGGGTCCACCCTGGTGGGCGCGATCTGGGGCGCCATCGCCGGCTTCTACCGGGGCATCGTCGACGCGGTCATGATGCGCATCGCCGATCTCGTGCTGACGCTGCCCCTGTTCGCGATCGCCCTGGTCATCTCCTCCCGCACCGGCGGCTCCTGGTACTGGATCGCCATCGTCATCGCCGGACTGACCTGGGCGTACGTGGCCCGGGTGGTGCGCTCCTCGGTGCTGTCGCTGCGCGAGAAGGAGTTCATCGAGGCGGCCCGGGCGCTCGGCGCCTCCGACGTGCGGATCATCTTCCGGCATCTGCTGCCCAACGCCCTCGGCCCGATCATCGTCAACGCGACGATCCTGGTGGCGACCGGCATCCTCACCGAGACCGCGCTCTCCTTCCTCGGCTTCGGCGTCCAACCGCCCGACACCTCCCTGGGGTTGCTGGTCTCCCAGGCCCAGACGGCGGTCGACACCCGGCCCTGGCTCTTCTACATCCCCGGCGCGTTCATCATCGCCATCGCGCTGACCATCAACTTCATCGGCGACGGCCTGCGCGACGCCTTCGACCCCCGGCAGCAAAGGGTGCGACAGTGACGACCACGAGTCATGGAGTGCGCGAGGTCCCCGTGACCTCGGCCGTGCTCGAAGTCGAGGACCTCAGCGTGGAGTTCGGCACGGAGGACGGGACGGTACGGGCCGTACGCGGCGTCGGCTACCGGCTCGACCGGGGCGAATCGCTGGGCATCGTCGGCGAGTCGGGGTCCGGGAAGTCGGTGACCGCCCTCGCCGTGATGGGGCTGCTGCCGACCGGCGCCAAGGTGCGCGGCTCGGTCCGCTTCGAGGGCACCGAGCTCCTCGGGCTGTCCGACGCGCGCCTGTCCGACCTGCGCGGCAGCGGCATCGCGATGATCTTCCAGGACCCGATGACCTCCCTCAACCCCGTCTACAACGTGGGCTACCAGATCAGCGAGACCCTGCTCCGCCACAACCCCGACATGAAACAGCGGGACGCCCGCAAACGGGCCGTCGAACTCCTCGGCACGGTCGGCATCCCCAGCCCCGAACGGCGCGTCGACAGCTACCCGCACGAGATGTCCGGCGGCATGCGCCAGCGCGTCGTCATCGCGATCGCCATGGCCAACGACCCGGACGTGATCATCGCCGACGAGCCGACCACCGCGCTCGACGTCACCGTGCAGGCGCAGATCCTCGAAGCCCTGGAGACCGCCCGCGCCGAGACCGGAGCGGCCCTCGTCCTCATCACCCACGACCTGGGCGTGGTGGCCGGCCACACCGACCGGGTCGCGGTCATGTACGCCGGCCGGATAGTGGAGACCGGCTCCGTCGAGGACATCTTCTACACCCCGCGCATGCCCTACACCCTGGGCCTGCTCGGCTCCCTGCCCCGCCTCGACCGCGAGGAGGCGCGCCTCACCCCCATCACCGGCTCACCGCCGAGCCTGCTCAACCTGCCGCCCGGCTGCCCCTTCTCGCCCCGCTGCCCGATGCGCCGGGACGTGTGCGACACCGACGAACCCGCCCTGCGCAGGGCCGGCGGAGACCTGCACCTCAGCGCCTGCCACTTCGCCGACGAACTCGTCGACACCGGCGCCGACCAGGTCTTCGACGCGGTCGGCGCGGACACCGAGGCCCTGGCCCGCTTCGCCGACGCGGCCCCCGCCACGAACCCCGAGGAGGACCCCGTATGACCGCGCCCGCGCAGGCCGCCAGCCCCCTGCCGCCGCTGCCCGGCCACGGCGGCACCGGCGAACCGGTCCTCCAGGTACGGGACTTGGTCAAACACTTCCCGGTCATGTCCAAGGGAATCGTCCGCCGCCGCGTGGGCGATGTGCACGCCGTCTGCGGAGTCTCCTTCGACCTCTACGAGAACGAAACCCTCGGCCTGGTCGGGGAGTCGGGCTCCGGCAAGACCACGATCTCCCGCACCGTCCTCGGCCTGGAACGGGCCACCGCGGGCCGGGTCCGCTACCAGGGGCACGAACTCACCGAACTGAGCAGACGTCAGATGCGGCCCCTGCGGCGGGAGTTGCAGATCGTCTTCCAGGACCCGTACGCCTCGCTGGACCCCCGGATGACCGTCCACGAGATCGTCGCCGAACCGCTGCGCATCCACGGGCGGTACGGGTCCGGGGCGGGTGCCGAGGTGAGCGAACTCCTGCGGCTGGTCGGACTCAACCCCGAGCACGGCAACCGTTTCGCCCACGAGTTCTCCGGCGGACAGCGCCAACGCATCGGCATCGCAAGGGCGTTGGCCCTGCGCCCGAAGGTCGTCATCCTCGACGAACCGGTGTCGGCCCTCGACGTGTCGATCCAGGCGGGCGTCCTCAACCTGTTGATGGACCTGCAGAGCGAACTGAGCCTGTCCTTCCTGTTCGTGGCCCACGACCTGTCGGTGATGCGGCATGTGGCGGGCCGGGTGGCCGTCATGTACCTGGGCCGCCTGGTCGAGATCGCCCCCGCCCGTCAGCTCTTCGCCCGCCCGGCGCACCCGTACACCCAGGCCCTGGTCTCCGCCATCCCGCTGCCCGATCCGCGCAAGGAGCGCGCCCGGAAGCGGATCACCATCCAGGGCGACGTCCCCAGCCCGGTGCGCCCGCCCAGCGGCTGCCGCTTCCGCACGCGCTGCCCCAAGTTCGCGAACCAGCTCACCGACAGTGAACGGACGTCGTGCGTGGAGGAGGTACCGGCACTCGTCGACCGGGGCGGTGGCAACCCGGTCGCCTGTCACTACGCGGAGAGTGTGGAGCTGTTGTAGCCGAGTTCCCCGGCGGACGGGTACGGCGTCAGCCTGTTCCCGTCCATGAACCGTCGGTTGAAGTCGCCCACCTTCAAGGCGAGTTGGGCGTACCGGGAGATGAGTTCGGCGGCGGCCTCGGGGATGCCCTCGGGCCGCTTGCCGTCGTCGGCGCACCCGCGGATGAACTCCCGGCGCTCGTCCGGGCCGTAGCCGTACTGGTCCACGACGAGCCAGTGCACCAGGTAGGAGAAGGCGTAGGCGTGGTCGTAGTGAAGGTGGCGGTCGTAGAAGTCGCGTTCGTCCGCGGCGAGTCGGAAGCGCGGGGAGAGGGCGAGGCCGTAGTCGGCGAGGTAGAGCTGCCGGCCGTCGGTGAGGATGTTCTTGAAGTGGACGTCGAGGTGCAGGAGTTGCCGCTCGCGGAGGAATCCGGTGACGGCTTCGAGACCCTGCTCCACCAGGGCGCAGGCGGTGTCGGGGTCGCCGGTGCGGAGCTGTTCGGAGAGCCAGTCGTGGAGGGTGTGCGGCAGGTGTTCCATGAACAGCGTCAGGCTCGCGGACGCCGTGCGCAGGGCCTCGATGTGCTCACGTCCGGCGCCCCAGTAGGCCACGGTCCGTTCCGCGTCGGCGAGTTCCTCGGGGAGTGACTGCTCCGGGTCGGGCAGCACCCGCCAGTGGTGCAGCAGCGGGAAACCCGAAAAGCGGTCGGACAGTGCCCAGTTGGTCGTCATCTCGTGGACGGCCAGCTCCCGCCAGACGCCGAAGCCGGGACTGGGGAGCGCGCCGATGCCGTAGTGGCAGTAGGCGGGCGCCCCGAACACATTGGCCGTCGACCGCACATTCTCCGCCCGCCGCTCCACATCCGTGAGCGGCATCCGCTTCACGAACACCTTTCTGCCGTCCACCTCGATCAGCGCCGAGCGCCCGCCGATACCGGTCCCCAACGGCGTCCCCGCGTCGACCAGTTCGGTGAGTTCATGGTCGGAGAGGAGGGCGAGGGTGGTGGCGATGTCGGTGTGGGCGGCGATGCGCGCGGTGCGGGGCATGGCCCCATCCTCGTTCAGGCGGTGCCGAGTCGGACGGTCATCTCCACGGTCACCTCGTCGTCCGCGCCGAGACCGCACGGCTTCCGCACGGCGTTCTTGAGCGGCAGCAAGTATCCGCCGTCCTTGGGGAAGAGCGAGGTCGTGAACACGGCCTCGCCGATCCGCGCCTCGACGGGGATCACACCCCAGCCGTACGAGGCCATGGTGGCGACCTCGCGGACGTCCGCCGACTCCTCGTCCGGCACGGGGACGAAGTAGTACGGCGCGGGGCCGCGCCACTCGATCACCCGGCCGGTGAAGACGAACCGCATGGACGCGCTCAGTTGGCCGCGTAGTTCTGGAGGAACAGCGCCTCCGTCACCGACAGCCGCTCCAACTCCTCGGGCGACACGCTCTCGTTGACCGCGTGGATCTGCGCCTCCGGCTCGCTGAGGCCGATGAGGAGGATCTCGGCCTGCGGGTAGAGGGCCGCGAGGGTGTTGCACAGCGGGATGGAGCCGCCCTGGCCGGCGTACTGCATCTCCTGGCCGGGGTAGGCGACCGCCATCGCGTCGGCCATCGCCGTGTACGCCGGGCTCGTCGTGTCGGCGCTGAAGGGCTGGCCCTGGCCGATGTGTTCGGTGCTCACGCGGGCGCCCCACGGGGTGTGGGCCTCCAGGTGGGCCTGGAGCAGGGTGGTCGCCTCGGCCGCGTCGACGCCCGGCGGGACGCGGAGGCTGACCAGTGCGCGGGCGCCGGCCTGCACGGACGGGGTCGCGCCGACGACCGGCGGGCAGTCGATGCCGAGGACGGTGACGGCCGGGCGCGCCCAGATGCGGTCGGTGACCGTGTCGGAACCGATCAGCTCGACGCCGTCCAGCACCTTGGCGTCCTGGCGGAACTGCTCCTCGTCGTACGACAGTCCGTCCCAGGTCGCGTGGGCGGCGAGCCCGTCGACGGTCGTCGAGCCGTCCTTGGCGCGCAGCGAGTCCAGTACGCGGATCAGCGCGGCCAGTGCGTCGGGCGCGGCGCCGCCGAACTGGCCCGAGTGCAGATTGCCTTCGAGGGTGTCGATCTGGACGCGCACCAGGGTCATGCCACGCAGGGTCGAGGTCACGGTGGGCAGACCGAGGCGGAAGTTTCCTGTGTCGCCGATCACGATGGTGTCGGCGGCGAGGAGTTCCGGGTGTTCCTCGGCGTACCGCTCCAGGCCGCCGGTGCCCTGCTCCTCCGAGCCCTCGGCGATCACCTTGATGTGTACCGGGATGCCGCCGTTGGCCTTGAGGGCGCGCAGCGCGAGCAGGTGCATGATCAGGCCGCCCTTGCAGTCGGCGGCACCGCGCCCGTACCAGCGGCCGTCGCGCTCGGTCAGTTCGAAGGGCGGGGTCGTCCAGGCGGACTCGTCGAGCGGGGGCTGCACGTCGTAGTGGGCGTACAGGAGCACGGTCTTCGCGCCCTCGGGGCCGGGCAGGTAGCCGTAGACCGACTGTGTGCCGTCGGGGGTGTCGAGCAGGGCCACGTCCTGGAAACCGTCGGTGCGCAGCGCGTCGGCGACCCAGTTCGCGGCGCCCTCGCTCTCGCTCTTCGGGAACTGGTCGAAGTCCGCCACCGACTTGAAGGCCACCAGCTCGCCGAGCTCAGTTCTTGCCCTGGGCATCAGCGAGGCGACGGTCTCGGCGACCGGATTCGACGACATGGGCACGCTCCTTGTGGGTGCGACGTTGTACGAATGATGCCGTCGATCCTCCCACAACGGCCTGTGGCGATGTCCGCCGTAGGATGCGGGGGACAGGTGCGGCAGCGGCTTGATCGGGAGCAGTAGACCATCGTGAGCAGCGAGAACTCTTCGGCGGACGACGTGCAGCGGGTGTGGGACGTCGTCGTGGTGGGCGCGGGACCCGCGGGGGCCTCGGCCGCCTATGCGGCGGCCGTCGCGGGACGGCGTGTGCTGTTGCTGGAGAAAGCCGAGTTGCCGCGCTACAAGACGTGCGGCGGCGGCATCATCGGACCTTCGCGCGACTCGCTCCCGCCAGGCTTCGACCTGCCGTTGAAGGACCGGGTGCACGCCATAACGTTCTCGAACAACGGGCGTTTCACGCGCACCCGCCGGTCCCGGCAGATGCTGTTCGGGCTGATCAACCGGCCCGAGTTCGACCAGCAGCTCGTCGAGCACGCGCAGAAGGCGGGCGCCGAGCTGCGCACCGGCGTCACAGTGACACGAGTCGAGCAGCACGGCTCCGCGGTGCCGGACCGCCGTACGGTCGCCGTCGTCCTCCAAGGCGGCGAGACGGTCCTCGCGCGGGCCGTCGTCGGCGCGGACGGCAGTGCCAGCCGCATAGGGGCGCACGTCGGGGTCAAGACCGACCAGGTGGACCTGGGCCTGGAGGCGGAGATCCCGGTGCCGGAGACCGTCGCCGAGGACTGGAAGGGGCGGGTCCTCATCGACTGGGGCCCGATGCCCGGGAGTTACGGCTGGGTCTTCCCGAAGGGGGACACGCTCACGGTCGGCGTGATCTCCGCGCGCGGTGAAGGCGCCGCCACCAAGCGGTACTTGGAGGACTTCATCGCCCGGCTCGGTCTCGCCGGCTTCGAACCGAGCATCTCCTCCGGGCACTTGACCCGCTGCCGGGCGGACGACTCGCCGCTCTCGCGCGGGCGGGTGCTGGTCTGCGGGGACGCGGCCGGACTTCTGGAGCCGTGGACCCGGGAGGGCATCTCGTTCGCGCTGCGCTCGGGACGGCTCGCGGGGGAGTGGGCGGTGCGGATCGCCGAGGCGCACGACGCCGTGGACACCCGCCGCCAGGCGCTGAACTACGCGTTCGCGATCAAGGCGGGGCTCGGCGTGGAGATGAGCGTCGGCAAGACCATGCTGGCGATCTTCGAGCGGCGCCCCGGACTGTTCCACGCGGCCCTCACCGGCTTCCGGCCGGCCTGGAAGGCCTTCATGGACATCACCCGGGGTTCGACCACGCTCGGCGAGCTGGTGCGCAGCCACCCGATGGCGCAGCGCGCGCTGACCGCCTTCGACCGCAGGACCGCGGAGCCCGTTGGGCCCGTGGAGACGGTGGAGTCCGCGGAGGGCGAGGCCGGCTCCTGACTGAGAGGTCAGCTCCTGACCGTGACGTGGAAGACGGGGTGGTCGGGGGCGATCCGGCGCAGTTCGTCGTCGGAGGAGTCGGGGCCGACTCCTCCGAAGAACACGCCGACCTCGGCCTTCCATCGCTTGAGGTAGGCGCGGAGCAGCGGCACCTTGTCGTCGCCGGTGACCTCGGTCGCGGTGAACACATCCACCTTCTTGCCGAGCCGCAGCTCGCCGCCGCCCGCCGCCCGCATGTTGTGCGTCCACTGGACGTGCCCGCGCGGGGCGACGAGGTACTGCTGTCCGTCCACCGTCAGCAGGTTCACCGGGGTGGTCCGCCACTCGCCGCTCTTACGGCCGCGGACCGCCAGCACCCGTGAACCCCAGACGCTGAGACCGCGGCGGGTGAACCAGGCGACGGCGCGGTTGAAGACGTTGACCGTGAACCAGCCGGGCTTCTGGACGTGCGTGCTCATGACGACTCCTGGGTTTTGGAGAGCGCGGCTCCCTTTTGTGAGCACTGCTCTCGCTCTCGGGAACAGTCTGCATCGGCCAGGCGATCCAATGCAAGAGCGGTGCTCTCTTTTTTGTTCGCCGCTCTTGTTTGTGTGCACTGATCTGATTCCATGCCACACTTGCCCGTATGAGCACCACACAAGGCGCCCGCGCCCGAGCCAGGATCGAGGTCACCGCGGCCATCAAGGACGAGGCGCGCAGACAGCTCGCCGCCGAGGGCGCCGCGAAGCTCTCGCTGCGCGCCGTGGCCCGTGAACTGGGCATGGTCTCCTCCGCGCTGTACCGGTACTTCCCCAGCCGCGACGACCTGTTGACCGCTCTCATCATCGATGCGTACGACTCCGTCGGCGAGAGCGCGGAGACGGCCCACGCCAAGGTGGCCGACGCGAGCCCGCTGCGGCGCTGGACGAGCGTGTGCGAGGCGGTACGGGGCTGGGCGCTCGCGCATCCGCACGAGTACGCGCTGATCTACGGCTCACCGGTCCCCGGTTATGTCGCCCCCGAGACGACCGTCCCGTCCGCCGCTCGTGTCGCCCTCATCCTGATCGGCGTCGTACAGGACGCCCACCAGGCCGGCGCCCTTACCGAGCCCCCGCTTCCGGCCGGTCTGCGCCCCGAGGCGGACCGTATGATCGCGGACTTCGCCGGCGGCCTTCCGCCCGGATCGGCCGTGGCCCTCGTCGCCGCTATCGCCGAGACGTTCGGACTGGTCAGCTTTGAGCTTTTTGGCCAGTTCCGCCGGGTGGTGGAGGATCGGGAGCCGTTCTTTCGTCATGCGGTACGACGGCTTGCGCTTGGGGTGGGGCTTGCGGACGTGTGAGCTCGTCGGCTGCGAGCCGGTGGGGGCTGGGCACGCAGTTCCCCGCGCCCCTTGCAGGGCGCTGTGGTGGACCGGAGTAGGACGTACTCCCCGGGAAGTACTCGTGATCACCCCGCCCGGCTGATGCCCCCGACCTCGCCCGGCGTCTAGCGTGACGTGCATGGACGAGCAGCGCGTACGCGGTGGGGGACCGCCCCAGTGGTGGCGCCATGGACCGCCGTGGGGCGGGGAGGCGGCCCCGACGCGGTGGCCGTGGCGCTCCACGCTGTTGGTCACCCTGTTCGTGCTGATCGGGAGCAGCTTCGCCTCGCACAGCCAGCCCGACCGCGTCCAGCTCGACCTCTACGCGCGCGTGCTGCTCGTCGCTGGCTCGGTGCTGCTCCTGTGGCGCCACCGCTACCCCGTAGGGGTGGCCTTCGGGACCGCGCTCGCCGCCGTGCTCTACTTCGGCGCCGGATACCCGTACGGCCCGGTCTTCCTGCCCGTCGCGCTCGGCTGCTTCAGCGCGGTCGTCGCCGGGCGGCGGCGGGCGGCCTGGGCCGCGCTCGGCACGCTCTGGGCGGCGCACCTCCTGATCGCCCACTGGCTGTACCGGTGGCTGCCCCCGCAGCACGACCACGCGATGCCCTGGGGCCGTGAACTGGCCGTCGCCACCTGGCTGGTGGCCGTCGCCGCGGTCTCCGAACTGGCCCGCACCCGCCGCGACCAGTGGGTCCGCGAGCGCGCCGAGCGCGCCCAGGCGGCCCGCCGCCGCGCCGACGAGGAGCGGCTGCGGATGGCCCGCGAACTGCACGACGTCCTCGCGCACAGCATCTCCGTCATCAACGTCCAGGCGGGCGTCGGCCTCGCGCTCCTCGACTCCGACCCCGAGCAGGCCCGTACGGCCCTCACCACGATCAAGGCCGCCAGCAAGGAGGCGCTCGGCGAGGTCCGCCAGGTCCTCGACAGCCTGCGCACCCCGGGCGACGCGCCCCGCGCCCCGGCCCCCGGTCTCGACCGGCTGCCCGAACTGGTGCAGCAGGCGGCGAGCGCGGGCCTCACGGTGGAGGTCGAGGGAACCCCGCCCCGCCTCCCGCCCGGCACCGACCTCGCCGCCTTCCGCGTCGTCCAGGAGGCCCTCACCAATGTCGTACGGCACTCGGGTTCGCGGCACGCGCGCGTGCACATCGACCACGATGCCCGGGAGCTGCGGCTGCGCGTCGACGACGACGGGCCCGCGACCGGCGCGGACGCCGGGGGCAGCGGCAACGGGCTGGCCGGGATGCGGGAGCGGGCCGCCGCGCTCGGTGGCACCATCGAGGCGGGCCCGCGCCCGGACGGCGGCTTCCGGGTGCTCGCCGTACTGCCGTTGAAGGTCACATCGAAGGAGGACGACCGGTGATCCGGGTACTGCTCGCCGACGACCAGTCGCTGGTCCGCGCCGGGTTCAAGGCGCTGTTGGACGCGCAGCCCGACATCGAGGTCGCGGGCGAGGCCTCCGACGGCGAGGAGGCCGTGCGCAAGGTGGGCGAACTGCGCCCCGACGTCGTCCTGATGGACATCCGCATGCCGCTGCTCGACGGCCTCGCGGCGACCCGACGCATCACCGGGAACGGCGACTTGGAAGCGGTCAAGGTGGTCATGCTGACCACCTTCGAACTCGACGAGTACGTCTTCGAGGCGATCCGCTCCGGCGCCTCCGGCTTCCTCGTCAAGGACACCGAACCGGACGAACTCCTGCGCGCGGTAAGGGCGGTGGTCGACGGCGACGCGCTGCTGTCCCCCGGGGTGACCCGCCGTCTGATCGCCGAGTTCGCGGCCCGGTCCAAGGAACCGGCCACGGCCGACGCCCTCACCCAACTCACCGAGCGGGAACGGGAGGTGATGGCCCTGGTCGGTATCGGCCTCTCGAACGAGGAGATCGCCCGCCGTCTGGTCGTCAGCCCGCTCACCGCGAAGACCCATGTCAGCCGCACGATGGTGAAGCTGGGCGCCCGGGACCGGGCCCAACTGGTCGTGCTGGCCTACGAGTCGGGGTTGGTCCGCCCCGGCTGGCTGGGCTGACCCGACTCCTGCCGATACCGGTACAGCACGCTCGCCACGCGTACGAAGAACACGACGGGCAGCAGCACGAGGCCCGCCCACGTCAGCACCGTCTCGACCGTGCCCGGCAGTTCGAACAGCCACACCGGACCGGCGACCGCCCCGAACACGACGACAGCCGCGAACACCGCGCTGACCAGCGCGTACCCGATCTCGACGGTCATCGCGTCCCGCTCGGCCTGTGTGCGTCGTCCCCCGGTCATGCTCATTCCGCGAGTCTCACACGTGTGCGCCCGACGGAGCAATCGGCTCCGCCGGGCGCACACTCAGGGAGGCGTCCCCCTAGTCACGGACCGCCACGCGCTCCGCTTCCGCCTCCTTCACGGTGGACTTGGCGACCACGAGGGTCTGCTGGTCGCGACGGCCGCGCAGCCCCGGCAGGGTGATCAGCAGCCCGGCGACCGCGATGAACGTCACCACGATGAGCCCGGGCCGGTAGCTGTCCAGCACCGCCTGCGGGGTGGCGTGCGCGGGAGCGTGGGCGGTGACCACGGCCGTGACGACGGCCAGGAAGATCGCGCCGCCCACCTGCACCGAGGTGTTCAACAGCCCCGAGACCATGCCCTGTTCGTGGTCCTCGACCCCGCTCGTGGCCTGGATGTTCAGCGAGGGGAAGACCAGCGCGCAGGCCGCGCCGATCAGCAGCATCGACGGTAGGATCACCGCCGCATACCCCGGATCGAGGCTGACCCGCAGGAACAGCGCGTACCCGACGACCATCAGCGCGAAGCCGGTCGCGATCAGCCGCTGCGTGCCGAACCGGTCGACGATCGAGCCGACCTTCGTCGAGGACACCGCCACCACCGCCCCGGCCGGCAGGAAGGCGAGCGCCGTGTGCAGCGCGGACCAGCCGAGCAGCGACTGCATGTACAGCGTGACCAGGAACTGGAATCCGACGTACGACCCGAAGAACGCCATCGCGCCGAGCTGGGCGCGGATCTGGTTGCCGGAGCGCAGCACCCCGAGCCGGATCAGCGGCCCGGCGGAGCGCCGCTCGACGTACACGAAGACGCTCAGCAGGACGGCAACGGCCAGGAAGGACAGGAGAGTTCGGGCCGACGCCCATCCGGCCTCGGGCGCCTGTACGACGGTGAAGACCAGCAGCAGCATCGACGCGGTACCGAGGACGGCGCCGGGCACGTCGTAGCCGTTGTGGTCCTTCTCGCGCTCGCTGCGCGGCAGCAGCTTCAGGCCGGCGAGCAGGGCGATGAGCGCGATGGGCGCGGGCAGCAGCATGGTGAGCCGCCAACTGGCCTCCGTGAGCAGGCCGGAGAGCACCAGGCCCATCGAGAAGCCGGTGGCCGCGCAGGTGGTGTAGATGGACAGGGCGCGGTTGCGCAGCGGGCCCTCGGCGAAGGTCGTCGTGATGATCGAGAGGCCGGCCGGTGCGGTGAAGGCCGCGCTGAGGCCCTTGATGAAGCGACTGGCGATCAGCAGCGGACCCGAGTCGACGAGCCCGCCGAGCAGCGAGGCCACCGCGAAGACTCCCAGGGCGACCAGGAAGACCTGGCGTCGGCCCAGCAGGTCGGCGGTCCGGCCACCGAGGAGGAGCAGTCCGCCGTATCCCAGGATGTAGCCGCTGACGATCCATTGGAGTGTCGAGGTGGAGAGGTCGAGTTCGGAGCCGATGGAGGGCAGGGCGACGCCGACCATCGACACGTCCAGCGCGTCCAGGAACATCGCGGCGCAGAGCACCAGCAGGGTGCCCCACAGCCGTGGGGTCCAGCGAACCGCCGACGACGGGGCCGCGGGAGGGGAGAGCGGAGAGGTCATGCCGCAGAGACTACATGCGTATGCATCGAATGCAAACGCATTTAATTACGGTGCAATAAATCCGCTTCTCTGCTACGGTGCGCTCTCATGGCGGCGAAGAAGGCCGAGCAAGCGCTCGTGGACCAGTGGCGGGAGATGCTGGCGCTGCACGCCCGCACGCAGTGCGAACTCGACCGCACCCTGCACCAACACGGCTTGTGCGGCAGTGACTTCGAGGTGCTGGACGTGCTGGCCGGTGACGCGTGCGCCTATCGCGTCCAGGAGATCTCCGAGCGCGTCCATCTCAGTCAGAGCGCCCTGTCCCGGCTGATCGCCCGCCTGGAGAAGGACGGTCTCGTCGAGCGCGGCATGTGCGCGGAGGACCGCCGGGGCGTGCGCGTGACCCTCACGGACAAAGGGCGCGACCTGCACGGCGAGGTACTTCCGCTGCAGCGCGCGGTGTTGACGAGAATGCTGTCCGGCTGACGGACCGTCAGCTCCAGGTGATCGCCGACTTCTCGCGCCACAGCCCGGCGAGCGACATGTCACCGGTCACCCTCGGGAACGGCCCCCGGTTCCACAGCGCCCGGTACAACTGCCCTGCAGGACCAGCCAGTTCGCAGTCGGCATCCCCGGTGTCGTGCCGCTCGGCGGCGGGCGGTTCCTGGGACAGCCGTACGGTCCACACAGCGCTGTCCGTGTCCGTCGCCCGCACCCGCAGCACCCGGGGCTCCTCGCTGCGGACCCTGCTCTTGCGGCGGGCATGGAAGCCGCGCAGCAACTCGTCGATGCCGTCGGCCGCGAAGTCCGGGGCGATCTCCTCGGCCACCCCGCCGCGCGCCGCCTCGGCGTCCAGCCGGTGCACGGTCGTCTCGTGCGCCTGACGCCGCGCCCAGAAGGCGAGCGGTGACGGCGCCGGCAGGAAGTGCCAGCACTCCACGTCGGGCGGGGCGGCGGAGAGGGCGTCCACGAGGGAACGGTGCCCGTCCCTGAACCAGGCCACCAAATCGGCGCCGTCGAGATCCGGCAGACCGCCGTCGGGGTGGTACTCGGTGTATCCCTCCGCTACGAACGCGGTCGCCCAGCGGTGCACCATCCCCGTGTGCCGGAGCAGATCCCGCACCCGCCACTCCGGGCAGGTGGGGACCTCGGCGTCGACGCCCGCCTCCTCCGCGGCCGAGGCCAGCAGGCCGCCCTCCCGGTCGAGGGTCCCCACGAACGCATCGGTGTCCATGGGGCGAGTGTGCCGTACGGAAGGCAGGGGCGGGTGCTCCCGGGATCAGCCGGTGGCGAGTGCCTTGCGCAGCACGCCCACGGCCAGGGTGATGGCGGCTTCGGCGGCGTGGGTCTCGCGCAGGGCGTTGAGCATGACGAAGTCGTGGATGATGCCCTGGAAGCGGACCGCGGTGACGGGGACTCCGGCCTCGCGGAGCTTGTTGGCGTAGGCCTCGCCCTCGTCGCGCAGGACGTCGGCCTCGCCGGTGATGACGAGGGCCGGGGGCAGGCCGGTGAGCTGTTCGGTGGTGGCGCGCAGCGGGGATGCGGTGATCTGGGCGCGCTCGGCTTCGTCGGTCGTGTACTGGTTCCAGAACCACTGCATGCCGTCGCGGCGCAGGAAGTAGCCGGTGGCGAACTGGTGGTAGGAGGCGGTGTCGAAGTTCGCGTCGGTGACCGGGTAGAACAGCACCTGCTGGAGCAGGGGGACATCGCCCCGCTCCTTGGCCATCAGGGTCAGCGCGGCGGTCATGTTGCCGCCCACCGAGTCACCGGCGACGGCGATGCGGGTCGGGTCGAGGTCCTTGGTGGCGCCCTGCTGCACGACCCACTGGGTGACGGTGTAGTTCTGCTCGATGGCGACCGGGTAGCGGGCCTCGGGGGAGAGGTCGTACTCCGGGAAGACAACGGCGGCACCGGCGCCGACCGCGAGTTCGCGCACCAGTCGGTCGTGGGTGTGGGCGTTGCCGAAGACCCAGCCCGCGCCGTGGATGTAGATGATCACGGGGAGTGTGCCGGTGACCCCGGCCGGGCGGACGATGCGGGCCTTGACCTGGCCGGTGGGGCCGCCGAGGACGGTGATCCACTCCTCGTCGACGGCGGGCTTCGCGATCTCGCCGGACTGCACCTCGTCGACCGCCTTGCGGCCCTCGGCGGGCGTCAGGTCGAAGAGGTAGGGCGGGTTCGCGGTCGCCTCGGCGAAGGCCTGGGCCGCGGGTTCGAGGACGGGGCGGGGTGCGGTGTCGGTCATGACGATCTCCTCACGAGCGGGTGCCGCGGGCGGGTCCCGGTGGGGTCCGGGCCGGTGGTGCGGCACAGGCTTGAGAATAGCGCGCGATTAAGTCGTGCACAACTAAAGCGTGCTCGATAGGATCGACCGGACCCGAACGATAAGGTGGTGATTGCCCTGAAGAGCACCGCAGCGAGGAGTCGCACCATGAGCCCAGCCGCCGCGGAACCGGCCGAGGGGTCGCTGCTCCTCGACGACCAGTTGTGCTTCGCGCTGTACGCGGCCTCGCGCGCGGTGACCGCCCGCTACCGGCCGCTGCTCGACGAACTGGGCCTGACCTACCCGCAGTACCTCGTCATGCTCGTCCTCTGGGAGCAGGACTCGATCTCCGTACGGGAGTTGGGCGCCGCGCTCCAGCTGGAATCCAGCACGCTCTCCCCGCTGCTGAAGCGGCTGGAGGCGAACGGACTGCTGCGCCGTGAACGCCGCCTCGACGACGAGCGCTCGGTCGCCATCCGGCTCACCGACACCGGCGCGCGGATGCGGGAGCGGGCCGCGTCCGTGCCCGTGTCGATCGGCGACGCGATGGGCCTGACCCCCGACCAGGACGCCCTGGCCAAGCAGCTCCTCCGGCTGATCACGGCCAACGTCGCCGCCGGCTGACCGGCCTCCCACCTGCGCGTTCAGGCCCCGCGGAGCGGTGTGTCGTCGCCGCTGTTCAGCTTAGTTTGCAGGTCCAACGGCATCTCCAGGACCGGGTCACCGGTATACGGTCCGAAGCGATTTCCCGAAAGGAAATGGCTTACGTCAATGGAGATTCAAGCCGAACAACCACGTCAGCCTCCGGGCTCCGGGACACGACTGACGGAGTCGGCACCGTCACCCCCGCCGTAGCCGCGCACGGAACGCCACGCGCAGTTCACACCCGGTCAATCCGCCCCGTTCGACGTTGAAGAGGTGCCATGCCGACCCTGGTTTCCGAAGTCTCGCCTACCTCCCCCCAGCCGGACTCCCCGTCCCGTCACGTCACTGCCACCATCCTGCTGGCCTGCCTGGGAGTCTTCGTCTCCTATCTGCCGGTCGTCGGTGTGTCGGTGGCGCTTCCGGTGATCCAGCAGGCGCTGGACGCCTCCACCACCGGGCTCCAGTGGATCACCGACGCGTTCATCCTCCCGACCGCCGCCCTACTGCTGACCTGCGGTGTCATCGGCGACCTCTTCGGCCGCAAGAGGATGTACCTGATCGGTCTGGCGCTGTCCTGCGTCGGCTGTCTCGTCGCCCTCACCGCGCACAGCGTCGTCCAGGTCTGCGTCGGCCAGGCGCTCACCGGAGTCGGCACCGCCGCGCTGCTCCCCGCGACCCTCGGCCTGATCAGCCATGTCTGCCCCGACCACCGCAAGCGGGCCGGCGCGATAGCCCTGTGGACGGCCGCCCTCGGCCTCGGCCTGACGCTCGGCCCCCTCTTCAACGGCCTGATCGTCGAGCACGCGAGCTGGCGCTGGATCTTCCTGCCCACCCTGGCCATCGGCGTCCTCACGGTCCTGGTCGGCGCCGTCGTCCTGGTCGACTCCCGCTCCGACCGCGAACGCCACCTCGACATCCCCGGCCAGCTCCTCGCGATCGTCGCCATCACCGGCATCGTCTACGGCGTCATCGAGGGCGGCGGCGCTCCGGGCTGGGGCTCGGCGGAGGTCGTGACCGCGTTCGCCGTGGCCGCCCTCGCCCTGCCGGCCTTCGTGGTCGTCGAACTGCGCTCCCGCTGCCCGATGTTGGACATGCGCCTGTTCAAGTCCACGGCGTTCTCCGGGGCCGCGTTCGTCATGGCGCTCACCCTGTTCGCCCAGGTCGGCCTGGTCTTCTCGCTCAGCGAGTACTTCGGCCTCGTCCACCACGCCTCGACCTGGGACATCGGGGTCCGCCTGATCGCCCTCAACGGCTTCACCGTCGTCCTCGGCCCGGTCGTCGGCCGGCTGATGCACCGCTTCTCGCCCGGCCTCGTGCTGGTGACCGGCCTGCTCGTCGGCGGCATCGGGGCGCTGCTGGTGAACCTCTTCGACGCCACCACCGGCACCGGCGAGGCGGTCCTCGTCATCGCGGTGCTCGGCCTCGGTATCGCGCTCGCCATGGCCCCCGTCACCACGATCGCCATGAACAGCCTCCCGCGCCGCCTCGGCAGCACCGCCGGCGCCGCCAACAGCGCGCTCCGCCAGATCGGCAGCGCCCTGGGCCCGGCCATCTTCGGCGTCGTCCTCACCAACCGCACCCTGGACACCCTGCCCGCCCACGTCGCCGCGTCCGGCCTGAGCCCCGCCGACCAGGGCCAGGTCATCGGCACGGTGAACGGCGTCGGCATCCAGGCGGGCGCCTTCCTGCACCTCAACTCCGGCGAGGCGACCGGCCGGGCCCTGGCCGCCTACGGCGCGAGCTTCACCGACGCGCTGCACACCTGCGCCCTCGTCGGCGGAGTCGGCATGCTCGTGGCAGCCGCCGTGGCCCTCGTCACGATCGGCGTCCGCGCCCGCGCCCCGCACACGGAGCCCGTTGCGGCCACCCAAACGGCCGCCGGGGCAACCGTCGTCGGCGAGACCGGCTGACCAACGACCGCTGTTCCAGGGGTGGTTGACCCTCGGTTAGGACACCGACGGCCAACCACCCCTGTCGTACGGTCCGTTCAGGCCGAGGCGCTGTCGTTCTCCACTGCGGGGGCGAGGAGGTGGCAGAGCGAGTCCGCCAACAGGCGCAGCGGGTCCGCGGTTTCCAAGGGCCACTCGACGGCGATCCAGGCGGAGAAGAACGACTCGGTCTGCAGTACGGCCATCAGCGCACGCTGCCGGGCCTCGGCGGGGTCCACGCCCCGCCACCGCCCGTAGTCGCCGACCAGCATGCCGACATACCGCTCGTGTGCCTCGACGTACTGCGTCCGGCCGTCGCCCAGGCTGCGCAGTGCCGTAGGGGCCGCCGCGTGGGCGACGCGACGGATGGGCGCCATCTCCCGCCAGCGGACCGCCGCCTCCTCCAGCCACGCCCGGATGTCCGCCGGCGTCCACCGGGGCAGCGCGGCCAGGTCGGCGTAGGCCTCGCCCATCAGGCCGTACAGGCGCTCCACCAGCGCGTCCACGATCTCGGCCTTGCCCGGGAAGTGGGCGTAGACCGTCACGCGGGTCACCCCCGCCGCCTGGGCGATGTCCTCCATCCGCGCTTCGAGGAAGGGCTTCTCGGTGAACACCGTGACGGCCGCCTCGAGCAGTCGGCGATGGGTGAGGATCTTCTGCTCTTCGCGCAGGTTCCTGCGGGGCGTCGGCTCCATCCGCCCAGTCTCTTGCATGACGCGACTATACGGCGGCTGGGGCGCGGTCCATTGACCGATGCTGCCCTGACCTGGTGTTTTGGTGAAGCCGACCGCTACGGCCGGTGGAAGGGCTGGTAGATCTGCCACAGCGCCGACGCCGCCATGACCGACTGGCCGAGGGTGTTGGGGTGTGCGGCCATGGTGTTCGGGGCGGGGGTCAGGGACTCGATCCACCGTTCGTCGCGGGGCCGGCACATGTCGTGGCCGATCGTCGGCGTGTAGGTGTCGGCGAAGGACGTCCCCGCGCCGGCGGCCACCGCCTGACGCTCCAGTGCCCGGTTGGCCTTCTTCGTCGTGTCCCGCAGATAGGCGAAGTCGCCCTTGGCGAAAGGGATTTCGGGGCAGGCGACGCCGTCGTCGGGGAAGAGTGCGGGATATCCGACGACGATCACCTTCGCGTGCGGGCTGCGCCGCCTGATGTCGGCGAGCACGTCGTGGACGCGCCCCTCCATGGTGGCGACGCGCTCCTCCAGTACGTCCTTGCCGTCCGCCGTGAAGTACCGCTCGCACGGACTGCCGTCCCGGTCGGAGGAGGCGACCCGCGCGCAGGTGGCGAGCACGCTGGAGAAGCCCACGTCATTGCCGCCCAGGGTCAGGGTGACGAGTCTCGTGTCGGGGCTGAGGGCGTCGATCTGGGGCGGGATGCCGCCCCGGCTGTTCCAGAAGTCGCCTGTGGTGGCGCCGCTGCAGGTGACGTCCTTGAAGGCCTGGCGCGCTCCGGTGACGGCACGGAACTTGGCGATCAGAGTGGGGTAACTGCCGCTCGTACGGTCGCACTTGGCGTCCTTCACCCCGGCCAGCCCGGCACCCGAGGCGTAGGAATCGCCGAGCGCGACGTAGGGGGATCCGCCGCGGGTGCTGACTGCCACAGGCACGGTCGGGACCGGCGTCGCCGTCGGCGCGCTCAGCGTGAACGCGGCGGCCGAGGTGACCACAACTGCCGTGGCGGCACGGAGATTTCGCGGCCGTCGGCCGGGGACAGGGGGCAATCCGAAGAGGGGCACAACGCCTCCGCGCTCTCGTGGAATGGGATCGCCGCGGCGCGCTGTGCTGCCGGCGCCGCGAACTACCGGAGAGCGGGCGGCCGGCTCCGTCGAGGGGCCGCGCGCTTTCTCGATGTGATCGAGGCTATGGCGGGGGCGGGGCACCGTCCTCGTGCCCCGGGACGATCACCGCGTCCAACCGGAGATAGACGGCTCCGCCGCGTCAGCTCGGTGTGGCCCGGAGATTGCGGGTGAGCAGTTCGACGGACTGCGGTACGCCGACTCCGTCGTCCCCCGTCTCCGGGAGCCGTCCGTCGGTCACCTTGAGGTCGGTCAGAGCCTTGTCCATCGCCTCGTGCGCGGCGAAGAGACAGGGGGTGCTGTAGATCGCGACGTCCACGCCGAGTTCCGCCAACTCGCCCAGCGACAACCGGGGGGAGCGGCCACCGGCGATCTGGTTGAACAGCAGCGGCTTGTCGCCGATGGAGTCGCGGATCCGGCGGATCGCGTCGACGTCACGCACCCCGTCCACCAGCACCACGTCGGCGTCGGTGGCGGCGAGCGCCTTGGCGCGCGTGAGGATCTCGGCCTCGTCGGTCGCGTCGGTGCGCGCGACCACGGTCAAGTCGCCGGTGCGGCAGGCCAGTACGCGTTCGAGCTTGTCGAGGTACTCGTCGAGCGGAAGGAGTTGCTTGCCCGCCACATGACCGCACCGGCGCGGCCGCTTCTGGTCCTCCAGGATCACCCCCGAGGCACCGGCCCGCTCCAGCCGCCGTACGACATGACAGGCCACCTCCGGGTCGCCGTAGCCGTCGTCGATGTCCACGAGGAGGTGATGGCGGGGGAAGGCCCAGCGGAGCCGCTCGGTGAAGGCCACGATGTCCGGCCAGGCGATGAAACCGATGTCCGGCAGGCCGTAGAAGGACGCGGCGAATCCGAACCCGGAGACGAAGAGGCCGTCGTAGTGCTGGGCGGCGATCGACGCCGAGTACATGTCGTACACGCCGATCAGAGGCGTCGTGCCGGAAGCGGTGATCGCGCTGCGCAGTGCGCTGCCGTGAGGCATTGAACGGGTCCTCTTGTCTCTTGCGGCGGTTGTGATGTGCGCTTACGCAACGAGCGTTATGTTTTTGGGGTTACGCGCGGGTACACAGGGGACCCGGTGGTAAATGAGTGGCGTGGTGTTGCGGGCGTCGGGACACTGCCTCGGTGACCCGCACCGTGCCGCCTCAACTGCTCAGGCCCCGGGCCCTGTTGCCCGGGGATCTCGTCGTCATCGCCTCGCTGTCCGGGCCTTTGCACGCCGTCTACGAGCCCGACCTCGAGCGGGCGGTGGCCGTGCTGGAGCGGATGGGGTTCCGGGTGCGGCGGGCGCCGCTTCTGGAGGCCGGGCGGAAGCGTTGGTGGAGTGCGGCTCGGCCGGCGGAGATCGCCGAGGAGTTCAACGGGCTGCTGCGTGATCCCGAGGTGCGGGCGATCGTCGCGCACGACGGCGGCCAGACGGCGCTCGGTTATCTGGACCTGATCGACTTCGAGGCGGTCGTCGCCGACCCCAAGCCGATCCTCGGCTACAGCGACATCTCGCTGCTACACCTGGTGCTCTACGCCCGCACCGGACTGGTCGGATTTCACGCCGACATGGCCACCCCGGGACTCGGCGGCCACTGGCAGAGAGCGTCGGCGGCGCGCCAACTGGTGCTTGAGCGGCTCTACTTGAGACTGCTGACCGGCGGCGAGGCGATCGGTGCGCTGCCGACCACCCCGTCCTGGGAGTGCTGGCGGGCCGGTCGCGCCGAAGGCCCGCTGATCGGCGGAGTGATCAATCGCATCGTGTTTGCGCAGGCGACGCCGTACGCGCTGCCGCTCGAACGGTTCGACGGCGCCGTGCTGTTCTGGGAGGAGACGGGCGGCCAGGCGGCGCATGTGTGGAGCCTTCTGCACGTGCTGCGGCACTGCGGCATCCTCGATCGGATCTCCGGCATGGTCGTGGGCGTCCCGCACGAGATCGACGGACTCGGGACGCCCGGCGACGGGTCTCCGACTCTCCGGGACATAGTTCTCGATGTCCTCGGCGACCGTGACATCCCGGTCCTGGGCAATGTCGAGTTCGGGCATGCCGGGCCGAATCTGCCGATGCCGGTCGGTGTCCGTGCCCAACTGGACGCCGGACAGCGGACGTTGTCGTTGCCCGAACCGGCGGTCGCCGCTTCTCAGGCCGATGTCTCGTCCGCCGCGAGGCCCGAGGGGTGACGTGCCGGCGGTGTCACTTCGATGGACATGTAGGGGAACAGCGGTAGATCCCAGAGGAGTTGGTGCAGCGCCTCGTTGTCGGCGACGTCGAAGACGCTGATGTTGGCGTACTGGCCGACGCACCGCCAGATGTGCAGCAGAGCTTCCCCGCAGGCGTGCTGCGCGACACGGTCCTCGGCTACCTCGCCATCATGCGCGGCCGGCCCGCCGAGGCGGACACCTACCTGACGCAGGCCTGGGAGCACTGCGACCCGGACCGGCACCCCGAACTCATGGCCAAGATCTGCCAGCGGCGCGTACTGCACGCACTGGGTCGCTGGGACGGGCGCGACCTCGTCGACTGGGCCCGCCGGGCCATCGACTTCGCGGCGGACCCCGACGATCCCTCCGCCATCGAGTCGGAGGCGGTGCTCGGCCTCGGCCTAGCCGCGATGGGCCGTCCCGAAGAGGCCCTGGCCGCCTACGAGGCGGCCGCGTCCAAGACACCCGGCGGCGCCCAGCCCCAGCGCTTCCAGCTCGGCCGGGGCTGGGTGGACCTCGCCCTGGACGCCCCCGAGGCCGCCCGCCCCCGGCTCGAGGCGGCCGTACCGACCAGCTTCCGCATGGGCTCCACCCGTATCTTCCTGTGGGCCGAGGGCTGGCTCGCCCGCACCCAATTCACCCTGGGCTCCTGGTCGGAGGCACTGGAGACCGTGCAGCGCGCCGCCCTAAGGCCGGCGGAAGTGCGGATCGAGCTGGTCCGGCCCCTGTGCACTGGACCGGCGCCCAGATCCACGCCCTGCGCGGCGACTGGGACGTGGCCGACCGGCAGGTGGCCGAAGCCGCCGCGGGCCTCCACCACTACGAGGTCATGCTCGTCCCGTCCTGCCTCGCCCGCGCCCAGGTCGCCGAGGCGCGCGGTGACTACGAGCGTGTCGTGGAGGCGCTGGCCCCCGTGGTCCAGCTCAGCGAACGGGACGGCGTCGACGAACCCGGCTTCTGGCCCTGGGCCGACGTGTACTCCAACGCCCTTGTGGTGACCGGCCGTTGGGACGAGGCCGACACCTTCCTCACCCCGCACGAGGAACTGGCCGCCCGCTGCGGCCGACGCTCCGCACAGGCCCGCCTCGGCCTCGCCCGCGGCCGGCTCGTCGCCGCGCGCGGCGACATCGACGCGGCCCGCAAGGAGTTCGAGCAGGCCCTTGCCCACCTGGAACACCTGCCGTTCCCGTACGACCGGGCCAGGGTCGGCTTCGCCTACGGCCAGACCTTGCGCCGGGCCGGCAAGCGCCGGGAGGCCGACACCGTCCTGAAGAACGCCCGCGACGCCTACGCCACCCTCGGCGCCCGCACCTACGTCGAGCGCTGCGACCGGGAACTCCAGGCGGGCGGTCTGCACACCGGCCGCCTCACCCCCGGCATGGCCCAACTCACCTCGCAGGAACGGTCCGTGGCCCGGCTGGTGGCCGACGGGGCCAGCAACCAGCAGGCGGCGCTGGAGCTGTTCATCTCGGTCAGGACAGTCCAGTACCACCTGACGCACGTCTACTCGAAACTCGGCATCCGCTCCCCAGCGAACTCGCCGCGCAGTTCCGCGAGTTGCCGTCGAGCGACTGACGTCGTCAGCGCAACTCGGCCCAGGCGGCCACGAGTTCCGGGACGTAGACCGTCGCCCGGACCTCCGCGCAGGCGCGTGACATGCGGGCGCGCAGGGTGTCGAGGTCCGCTTCCCGGGCGGTGGTGATGCCGCCGCGCTCCATCACCGGCAGCAGACTGCGCGCCGACTCGGCGATCAGGGTCACCGCGGCCGAGTCGGGCCCGCCGGTGGGCACGGCGACCGCCACCCGGGGCTCGGGCAGCCCCGACTGCCGTAGCACCTGGGCCAGTTGTTCACCCATGTCGGGGTTGCGGCCGCCTTCTCGGAGCGCTGCCGCGATCCACTCCACGGTCTCCGTCACCAGGGGTACGTGGGGGACGGCGCGCGTCCTCGAGACGTTGAAGTCCTGGAAGGTGATGACGCCACCGGGGCGCACCAGCCGCGTCAGTTCCTTCACGACCGCCGCCGGATCGTCGAGGTGAATGAGGATCAGCCGTCCCACCACGGCGTCGAAGAGCCCGGTGGTACGGAGGTCGGAGAGATCGTCCTGTTCGAAGGTGACGTTTCCGGCGGAGGACGCCGCCGCGTTGGCGCGTGCGCGCTCCAGGACCCCCGGTTCCATGTCGACGCCGAGGACCCGGCCGCGCGGGCCGACGATCCGCGCCGCACAGAGCGACACCTCACCCGTACCGCAGCCGACGTCGAGGACACGCATTCCCTCCTTCAACCCCGCCGTCCGCAACAGGTATTCGGTGTGGCGGTCGTAGAGAGAGGCCTGTATTCCGAGCCTGTCCGCCTCTTCCGAGCTGTTTCCCATGACATAGGAACCCGGGTCCGTCTCGACCATTCCTGATCCATTCCATCGTTTTACGGGGTGCCTTGAACGCGGCACGTCGTCAACTACGGAGTGTAGGAATCGGGCGGTGGGCGGTCTTCGGCGTGATCATGGAGTGATCGGGCGGTTCGCTGTGGATTCCACAGCCGAGGTCAACTCGTGACGTCAGCTGGTGATGCCGACGACCGAGCGCACCAGGCCCTCGAAGGTGCGCGGGTCGGTGCCGGTGAGCTTGTGCCACTGGCCGAGCCGGTAGGCCACCGTGTTGGCATGGATTTGGAGCGCGTCGGCGGTATGTGCGCGCGACAGCCCGCAGTCGGCGAACGCGAGGACGGTCTCGGCCAGTTGGGGCTGTTCGACCGCGACCCGGCGGACCTCCGTGAACAGGGGCAGCAGCCGGTCCCGGCTGTCGACGAGGCTCGCCCGCAGCCAGGCGTCCTCGAACGACGTCGCACGGCCGCCCTGTTCGGCGACCACCAGGGCGCGCTCGGCGTCGCTGATGCTCATCTCCGCGCCGGCGAGCCCGGTCCGTACGAGGCCGACGCCCACGAGAGCGTCGTCACCGCCCAGTTTGATCACGCGGCTGACGAGGTCGGCCGGGTCGCTTCGCTGGGTGACGGCGACCATCAGTTCACCGCTCAGGCCGCAGGAGACCTTCCCGGCGACCTGCTGCGCCGCGCGCTGCAACAGGCCGAGGCGCCCTTCCGCGGACCACACGGCTGCCGTCGTGCACAGGGCCTGGAACTCGCCGTCCGGGTCGAAGCCCAGCTCACGGGCGATCTCGGCGGTGTGCTCGCGCGGTGCCCCACCGGTGCGGAGCAGCTCCAGGAAGCGCTGGCGCAGCCCGGCCTCGCGGCCGTAGCGCGCCCCGGCCTCGTCCGCGTACACGTCCGCCACGACACCACTCATCGCCTGGACCCACAGCCACAGCGGCGCGACCAGCTCGACCGCGGTGTCCTCGGCCGCCGTACCGCGCGCCGCGGCCCGCAGTTCGTCCCACAGCCGGCGGGAGACGAGATGGAAGGTCGCGAGCACGTCCTGGACGGGCAGACCGTAGTACGCCCTTCTGCGGGACGCGGTCTGCACCTCCAGCAGATTTTCGGCCGTCGGTTCCACATCGAGGGCCAGGCCGCGCAGCACATAGCCGAGGCGGACCCGCACCGTCCCGCGCTGCTCGGCGAGCGGAAAGGCCGCGTACGAGGGGATCTCGCGTCTGATGTCGTCGGTGAGCTCGACACTGAGCTCGTCGAGCCGGGACTGCAGCGATTCGCAGAGCAGGCGCAGCGGATGTCCGTCCGGTCGTACCGCGGAGGCTGTCACGCCCGACACTGTCGAATCGACAACGAGCCGGTGTCAAGCGCGCTCACAAGGAGTGACGGGAACATGGCCGGCCCGGGGAGCCGGACCCGCCCTTGCCTACCCGAAGTTGGGTCAGGCTGCGTGCGCGATCGCTGCCCATACTGAGTTCCGTGAACGGAGAAACGCAGCTCGGGGATTTTCTGAAGGCTCGGCGTTCTCACCTCCGTCCTGCGGACGTCGGGGTGAGCACCTACGGGGAGCGGCGACGCGTGCCCGGTCTCCGGCGCGAGGAACTGGCGCTGCTCGCGGGGGTGAGCGTCTCCTACTACACGCGGCTGGAACAGGGCCAGTCGCCGAGTGCCTCACCCGAGGTGCTGGACGCGCTGGCCGGTGCCCTGCGGCTCGACGAGCCCGAGCGGCGGTATCTGCACGATCTGGCCCGTGCGGGCAGACAGCGCCCCCGGGGCCGGCGGCTCCCGCCGGAGCGGGTGACGGAGGAGAACGCCCAGCTCCTGGACGTACTGGGAGACACTCCCGGGATCGTGCAGGGCCGGTGCGCCGATGTGCTGGCGTGGAACCGGCTGGGGCACGCGTTGTTCGCCGGGCACCTCGACCCCGAGGCCCCGGACCGGCCGGCCGAGCGCCCCAACCTGGCCCGGCTGGTGTTCCTGGACCCGCACACCCGCGACCTGTACGCGGACTGGCCGAGCAAGGCCAGGGCCGCGGTGGGCAATCTCCGGTTGATGGCGGGCCGGTTCCCCGACGACGCGGCGCTGCACGCGCTCGTGGGTGAACTGAGCGCCAAGAGCGGCGAGTTCGCCTCGATGTGGGCCGATCACCGCGTCAAGTCGCACATGTTCGCCTCCTACGACATGCAGCATCCGCTGGTGGGTCCGCTGACGGTCGTGCAGCAGAGCCTCGGTCTCGGGCGTGGCATCAGCCTCGTCGTCGCCACCACCCCGGCCGGCTCACCCTCGCGCGCGGCACTGGCGCTGCTCGCCCAGGCCGCCGTACCGGCCGAGTCCCTGTCGAACCGGTCCCGGGTCAGTACGGACTGAACCCGTCCGGGGCGGTCGACCGCCGCCCGCTCGATGTCACCCGCGCATCGGCGCCTGGCTGCCGCATGCCCAGAAGCAGTGCCCGAATCCATCTCTCAAGAAGGAACCGACCCATGCGCAAGACCCTCACCAAGTCGGCCCTGTCCGCGGCCGTCCTCGTCGCGGCCGCCACCGCCGTGCTGTCCCCGGCCCCCGCGTCGGCCGTCTCCGCGCCGCTGAGCGACGCGCGGATCGCCCGCCACTTCGACCTGGCCGAGGGGCAGACCCCGGAGAACATCGCACTGGCCCCGGACGGCAGCGCCTACGTCACCTTCGCCGCCGCCCGCCAGATCGCACGGCTCTCGCCCAAGGGCGCCACACAGATCCTGGCCACCCTGCCCGCGCCGGCGGACGGCGGGGTCCACACCCCCGTCCTGGGCTTCGCGCTGACGTCCGGGATCGTCCGGGCCCACGACGGGACGCTGTACTTCCTGTACGCCACCGGCACCGCCGACCTCACCGGCGTATGGCGGCTGCGGCCGGGCGGCGCACCGGAGCGGATCGCCGCGCTGCCGGCGGACGGACTGCCCAACGGCCTTGCGCTGGACGCCCGTTCGCACTCCCTGTACGTCACCGACTCCGTGCTCGGCACCGTCTGGAAGGTGCCCGTCTCCGGCGGCACCCCCACCGCCTGGTCCACCGCCCCGGAACTCGCGTCGGCCGGCTTCCTCGGTGCCAACGGCCTGAAGATCCGGGGCGGGGCGCTGTGGGTCACCAACCTCGACCAGGGCACCGTCGTACGCATCCCCGTCCTGCGGGACGGACGCGCGGGCCGGGTCCGCACCGAGGCCACCGGTCTGCCGGGGATCGACGACTTCGCCTTCACCGGGCGCGGGGACCAACTGCTCGCCACCGTCAACGGTTCGAGCGAGGTCGTCCTCGTCGAGCCCCACATCGGCAACACGGTCGTACTGACCAAGGCCGACGGCCTCCAGAACCCCACCTCCATCGCCCTGCGCGGTGACACGGCCTACGTCCTGAGCGCGGCCTACGTCACCGCCGAGGACCCCAACCTGCTGCTGGCCCACCTGGACCGGAGGTAGACGGCACCGTCACCGCGCTCGATCACGCCCCGGCAGACGTACCAGGTGGTGGGCAACCTCATCGGCACGCCCTGGCCGGGTGGCCGGGGAAGCGCGCTGATCACATAGCCTCTCCTGGCACGCACACGACAAGGGGAGGACCATGAGAGGCAGAACGGCCTGGGCCGCGGCCGGCGGGGCTGCGGCCCTGGTGCTGGTGACGGCGACCGGGGCGCACGCGGAGGGGCGGGGCGATGTCCGGGTGGTGAAGACCGTCGTCAACGGCGGCGGCAACGTCATCGTGGGCACGGCGAAGACGATCCGCTACCCGGTCGACATCACCGTCAAGGACAACTCGGGGGTGAAGGGGCTCACGGACCTCAGCACCTTCAACAAGTCGAACGCCTACACCTTCGTGACCTGGGACGGTGACTCGTCCTGCACGAAGAAGAGCGCGACGACCTCGGTATGCCGGGCCACGCTGACAGTCGATCCTTCCTGGATCGCCGACAGCGACGACATCGACACCAACAAGGTCGCCGGCGTCTGGCAGGTCAACGCGACCGTCAAGGCGAACGACGGCGACTACTGGATCTCCGACCACATCGCCGAGTACAAGGTCAAGCGGGCAGCCCGGCTCACCACGGTGATCGCACCGGAGAAGGTCGCCAAGAACGCCAAGGTGACCGTCACCGGCAAGCTGGCGCGGGCCAACTGGGAGGACCGCAAGTACCACGGGTTCCCCGGGCAGCAGGTCAAGCTCCAGTTCAGGAAGAAGGGCGCCGCCCACTACGCCACGGTCAGGACCGTCACGACGGGCAACGTCGGGCAACTGAGCACCAAGGTGACCGTCACGGCGGCAGGCAGCTGGCGCTGGTACTTCCCCGGCACCACGACCACCTCGCTGAAGGCGTCGGCCGGGGACACCCTCAACCTGACGTAGCCGGCGAACGGCGCCTCAGGAGTCCTGTTCCGCGGACTGTGTCCCGTGGGCTGCACAGACCCACGGGACACAGCAGAGGCCGTAGCCGTCGGCGAGAATCCGCAGTCGTGGCGGGGCGTCCAGTGAAAGGTCAGCTGCCCGCGGCCGTTCGCGGTGAGATCGACCGGCTGCGGAGCCGCGTCGAACCCGTGCTCTTCGAGCGCCTGGAGATGGGCGTGAAGGGCGCGCGGTGGGCGGCGCCCCCGACCCCGAACAGGCTTGCTCGTGCAGCGGAGTTGACGGTCTGTCAGCCGTACGGTGACGGATGCTCCTCCAAGCGGTGGATCAGGTCCTCCACGTAGGCGCGCGTCACCGGCGCGGAAGCAACGGCCTACGCCTGCGACGTCTCCGACCGCGGTGTGGTCGCAGCGGTGATCCAGGCGGTCCGCGAGGCGTACGGTCCGATCACCGTCACCGTCACCGTCACCGGCGCGGGCGTCGAGACGTTCGCCTCCGTCATCGACATCACGCCCGATGCCTGGGACCGGGTGCCGGCGGTCAACCTCACCGGCACGTTCACCTGTGTTCAGGCCGGACGACGTCGCGGCCTACCGTGCCGGGCGGAACGGCTGCAGGAAGCGGATCCCGTCCTCGATGCTCCCGTCCATCAGTTCCAGCAGCTGGGGTATCAGGTCCCGCATGCGGGGTGCGTTCAGATGGCCTTCGAGGGCCTCGCGGCTCTCCCAGCGCTCGAAGACGACGAACGTGCCCGGTTCTCCCTCGACCTGGTGGGCCTCGTAGTCGATGTTGCCCGTGTCGTGGCGTGACGCGGTGACGGCGGCTGTCATGAACGCCTTCATCGCGGCTTCCTTCCCGGATCTGGCCCGGGCTTCCCAGAGCACGGTGACGTAGTGGTTGGACGTGGTGGTCATGCTTGCTCCTCCTGGACTCCGAACAGCGTCGTTGTGCGCCGTTCACGACTCGACACTGGGCCCCGGGGAGCGACGGCGGGAGCTACGGGTCTTCGTGGTACAGCGCGTACCACCCGGCGGGGCGGGGTGTGCGGGAGGATGGTGTGCATGGATCAACTCGGTGCGGCGCTGCGGTCGTGGCGGGACCGGCTGGACCCCGCGACCGTGGGCTTCGCCCACGGCTCACCCCGTCGGGTCCCCGGACTGCGGCGCGCGGAGCTGGCGACGCTGGCCGGTATCTCGGTCGAGTACGTGGTCCGGCTGGAGCAGGGACGGGTGGCGACGCCCTCGGCGCAGGTCTGCTCGGCCCTGGCCCGCGCACTGCACCTGTCCGACGACGAGCACGCGCACCTTTTGCGCATGGCCGGCCACGCGGCGGATCCGACCCGGATTCCGCGCATGATCCCGGAGAGTCTGTACCGGATCGTGGACCAGCTCGCCGCCAATCCGTTGGCGATCTACGACGCCACCTGGCAGTTGCTGCACTGGAATCCGCTGTTCGCGGCCACGTTCGGCGATCCCACGGTCCACGGTGTGGGCGACCGCAACGTCCTGGTCTGGCAGTTCCTGGGTGAGCTGCCCCGGGTCCGGCAGACGGCGGCCGAGCGGGCGGCGTTCGAGGAGTCCCTCGTCGCCGACCTGCGCGCCACGACGAGCCGATACCCCGAGGATCCCGACCTCGCGGCGCTGGTGTCGAGGCTGAACCTCAGCCCACGGTTCGGCGAGTTGTGGAGCCGCCGAGCGGTGGGCGGTCACCAGAGCGCCCACAAACTCGTTCAGCACCCGGACGTCGGGGACATCGCCCTGACCTCCGACATCCTCGCCACCCAGGACACGAACCTCCGCCTCGTGGTGTACACGCCGCAGCCGGGCACCGACGCCGGCAGCAAACTCGAATTCCTCGCGGCCATCGGGGTCCAGAGGATGACTCCGCAGGGATGAAACCCCCAGTTCCGCCCGGCCCACCGGGTGGTACGCGCCGTACCAGGAAGTCCCGTAGCTCCCGCCGTCCTTCCCGACGACCCAGCATGAAGTGCGTGAACAGCGCACGACCGTGCTGTTCGGAGTCAGGAGGAGCCCGCATGACCACCACATTCATCACCGGGGCCAACAAGTCCCTCGGTCTTGAAACCGCTCGTCGCCTCGTCGAGGCGGGGCACACCGTCCTCCTCGGTGCCCGCGACCCTGAGCGCGGTCGGGCCGCGGCCGATTCGCTCGGCGCCCGGTTCGTCCGGATCGACGTGACCGACGACGACTCGGTCCGGGCCGCCGCCGCGGATGTCGCCGCGCACGAGGGAACGGTCGACGTCCTGGTCAACAACGCCAGCGTCCTCGGCAAGGTCGGCCCCGTCGAGGAGTACACCGCGGCCGACATGAGCGCCGTGCTCGACGTGAACGTCGTCGGGATCGTGCGTGTCACGCACGCCTTCCTCCCGCTGCTGCGCACATCGCCGAACCCCGTCATCGTCAACGTGTCCAGCGGGATGGGCTCCTTCGGCATGACCCAGGACCCGGCGCGGATCGAGTCGCAGTACGCCCTGCCCCTCTACTGCGCCTCGAAGGCCGCGGTCACGATGCTCACGACGCAGTACGCCAAGGAACTGAAGGACGTGAAGGTCAACGCCGCGGACCCCGGGCAGACCGCGACCGACTTCACCGGCGGCCTCGGACACAGCGTCGCCGACGGCGCGGAGTCCATCGTGACCCTCGCGACGCTCGGCCCGGACGGACCGACGGGCCGGTTCGTCGACCGGTCCGGGAACCTCCCGTGGTGAACCTGCCCCGAGCCCAGGTCCGGCCGACCCCCGGCGCGCCGGGCCCTAGTCGACGGGGTCCAGGTAGAAGTTCGCCTGCGAGGCCCGGTCGCCCTCGGTGCGGACGATGACGACACCCCTCATCACCTGGGGCGTTCCGTCGACAGTCGTGCCGGACATCTCCCACTCGCTCCAGATGACGTCGCCGTCCTCGACTGCCCGCAGTACGCGCGCCTCGATGTCCGGCACACGGGCGAAGAGGCCGGCCCAGTTGCTGCGGACGACTTCCTGTCCTACGAAACCGCGTGCCGGGTGGGTCGGCATGTCACAGCGGTAGTCCTCCGTGAAACAGGAGACCAGTGCCTCAAGATCGTGCGCAGAGATCGCCTTCTGCAGGTCGTCGAGGAACGTGGACACGCAACTTCCTTTCGTGCGAGCGGAGTTGGGATGCGGACTGGCGTGGCATCACGCCGGTGTGCCGTCGCGGACGCCGGGCGTGCCGCTCGAGGCGGTCGTGGGATCGGGCGCGGGATCGGTCGGGAAGCGTGCGGCGACCCGGGCGGCGGTGGCGGTGGCGCGGGGCGTGGTGGTGGCCAGGCCCATCACCGCGATCAGCAGGCCGCATGCGGTCAGGATCCACCAGGCGGGATGGCTGGCGGCGGCGAATCCGGCTCGGCCCGGGGACTGGGTGCGTGCGGTGACGATCGCGCCCAGGACGGCGACGCCGAGGTTGTTGCCGACCTGACGTCCGGTGGTGGTGATCGCGGCGGAGACCCCGGCCTGGGCGCGTGGCATACCGGCCACGGCGGTGCTGGTGATCGGCGCGTTGACCAGGCCGAATCCGATGCCGAGGAGTACGTAGGCGATGAGCAGGACCGCCCATGGGGTGGTCGGTGTGAGTGTGGTCAGGGTCAGTGTCGCGGCGGCGATCAGCAGGCCCGCGGCGACCAGTGGCGGGCGTGGACCGCGCAGGGCGGTGAGGCGCCCGGACAGCGGCGAGGCGATCGCGGTGCCGACGGCCAGCGGCATGGTCAGCAGGCCGGCGTGCAGTGCGCTGTAGCCGCGCACGTCCTGCAGATACAGCGTGTTGAGGAACAGGAAGCCGGACAGGACGAGGAACGCGGTGACGGCGGCGACGAAGGAGCCGGTGAACGGGACGGAGCGGAAGAACACCGGGTCGACCAACGGCTGTTCACGGCGTCGTTCGTAGCCGGGCAGCGCCACGACCGCGGCCGCCGACAGGGCGAACAGGGCGATGATGTGGACGCTGCCGTAGCCCTGCCGGGAGCCCTCGATGATCGCGAAGATCAGCGAGATGAGGATCGTGACGACCAGCAACTGGCCGACCGGGTCCGGCCGTCGTGCTGTCGCGGCCCTGGACTCGGGAACGAACACCGCGGTGAGCGCCAGGGCGGCCAGCCCGATCGGGATGTTGATCCAGAAGATCGAGCGCCAGCCGGCCGAGGCGACGAGCAGGCCGCCGACCACCGGGCCGGCGGCCAGCGACAGGCCGACCGTGGTGCCCCACAGCCCGATCGCGCGGGCGCGCTCGCGGGGATCGGGGAAGGCGTGGGTGATGATCGACAGGGCGACCGGGTTGAGCATGCTGGCGCCCAGCCCCTGGGTGACACGGAAGGCGATCAGCCAGCCCAGGGTCGGGGCCAGGGAGCAGGCCAGCGAGCCGACGGTGAACAGGGTCAGTCCGGCCTGGAACACCCGGCGCCGTCCGATCCGGTCGGCGGTGGATCCGGCGAGCATCATGAAGGCGGCGACGACCAGGGTGTAGCCGTCCACGGTCCACTGCAGGCCGCTCACCGAGGCGCGCAGATCGTGGCCGACGGCAGGCAGGGCGACGTTCACGGCGGTGGTGTCCAGGGCGGTGATCAGCAGGCTCAGGCAGCACACGGCCAGAATCACGCCCGCCCGCCGACGGTTGCCGTCGGCCAGGGACTCGTGCGTCGTCATGTCCATCCTCTCTGTGGGCGGTGGCGTGGGTGCCGGAGAAGTCCCCGACTACGGCTGGTCGACGAGGAGTTCGTCGAGTTGTACGAGGCTTTCGGGGCCGCCGGTGCTGAGTTCGGGTATGGCGGAGATGAAGCGGTGGACGTGCTCGGTGCGGAGGTGGGCGTCGAACGCGGCGGCGTCGGTGTAGACCTCGTAGAGGTAGAACCGGCCGGCTACATCACGCGCTTCGTAGGCGGTGAAGGTCACGCAGCCGGGTTCGCGGCGCACCTCGCGGACGAGTTCGACGATCCTCGCGCAGAGGCTGTCCCTCAGACCGGGCCTGGCGTCCAGAACGGCGATCATCGGGCGGGGGTTCGGGTCCTCCGCGTCGACCTGGAGGTTGTCGTGGGCGAGGCTCGCGCTGAGGAAGTCCTCGGTGTCGGGCATGGTTCAGAGCTCGATCCTGATGCCGGGTTCGACGATGCGGACGCTGGTCCCGGGGGCCAGGTCGCGCACCGCGTCCTGGTAGCGCAGCGGGTTCTTGTCGCTGCGGGTGATCAACCGGTCGCCCAGGAAGCCCTTGGTGAAGGCGTAGTGGTGCGGGACGGCCAGTTCGGGCTTGAGGACGGCGGTCAGTTCGGCCGCCTCGTCGGCGTTCATGACGACCTGCATGTCGTCGGCCGGCCGGATGTGCAGGCCGTTGGTGGGCAGCAGGGCGACGGAGATGTGCCCCAACCGCTCGGGGATCTCGGCCAGTTCGGGGATGAGCAGGGTGTCGCCGGCGAAGTACACCGCGTCGGAGCCTGAGCGCAGGACGAAGGTGACCTCGTAGACACCGTGCTCGGCCGGGGTCGCCGTGATCGTGACGCCGCCGACCTCGGCCTCCTGCCAGGGCGCGAGGGCCGTGACGTTCGTGAAGCCGTGCTTGCGCGCCGCCTCGACAACGGTCCCGGCGACGAACAGCGGGACCGCCCGGTCCCGGTACGCGGCGAAGGCGTCCAGGTCGCAGTGGTCGTAGTGCTCGTGGCTGATCAGTACGCCGTCGAGCCGGGGCAGGTCGGGGATGCCGATCGCGATCGGCTCGCCCTGGTAGTAGCCGGGCCGGGTACTGAACCACGGGTCGGTCAGGAAGGTGCGGCCGCCTATTTCGATCAGGTGGCAGCTGTGCGTGATGCGGGTGACCGCGGTCTTGGGCATGGCGGGGTCTCCGTGGGGGGCGGGGTCGGCAGGTGGTCCCGGCTCAGCGGGCGAAGGCGGAGAAGTCCGTGTCGGCGCTGTCCCAGATCGCGTGGTCGACCTGGTCGGGGGTCTCCAGCTGCGGGGAGTGGCCCGTGCCGGGGAGCAGTTGGAACCGGGCCATGGGGATCGCGGCGGCGTAGGCGCGCCCGTAGTCGACGTCGACGATCCCGTCGCTCTCGCCCCACAGCACGAGGGTGGGGATCTCCAGGGACCCGAGACGCCCGAGGAGGGTGGGGTCGGTCATGGCGGAGCCCGCGTAGACGGCGATCGCGGCCCGGTTGCCTGCGGCGATCGCCTGCGCCGCCGGGGGCAGGGTCGCGGGGTCGACACGGAAGGGCTCGGGATCGTGGAAGCTGAGCTCGAAGACCTGATCCATGGTCAGGGAGAAGAAGTCGGCCACCGGGTGGCCGGACACCTCGATCCCGACCGCGTCGACCAGGACGATGCCGCTGACCCGGGGCGACTTCAGCAGCGCGATCTCGGCGGTGATCCAGCCGCCGATCGAGTTGCCGACGACGGTCACGTCGGTCAGGTCGAGCTGGTCCAGCAGCGCGCCGTAGAGCGCGGCCAGGCCCGGGACGGAGGTCAGTGACTCGGGTCGTACGGTGCCACCGAAGCCCGGGTGGGTCGGGACCAGCACGCGCACGTCGTGAGCGGCGGCGAACTTCTCGGCGAACCCTGTCACCGACTGCGGGCCGGCTCCGCCGTGCAGCAGCAGGAACGGCTGTCCTGAACCGTATGCGGCCACGGACACCTCGACCGGGCCGACTTCGTCGAGGTCGACGGTGTACTGAGTGGTGATTCCCACGGTCTTCTCCTTCATTGCAGGTGCAGTTGCAGTTGCGGGTGTTCAGGCGAAGTCGGTGGACGGTTCGGTGGAGTAGCGGCTCATCGCCTCGACCGTCGCCTCGGCGGTGAGCGGCCGGCCGCCGGCGATCATGTCGCGCAGGTCCCGGAAGTAGTTGACGTACAGGTCCGGGGTGAACGTGTTGAGCAGGACCGTGATGCCGTCGGTCGGGTTGGCGAAGGTGTGCGGGGCGCCGGGCGGGATCATGACCAGTGTTCCGGCGGGCGCGTCGTACACGGTCTCGCCGACGGTGAACCGGGCCGCGCCGGAGACGACGTAGAAGCCCTCGTCGTGCCGGGCGTGCCGGTGCTGCGGCGGACCGTCGGTGTGCGGGGCGAGCGTGATCTCCCCGATGCCGAGGCGGTGGTCGGTCGTGGTGCCGTCCTCGAGGATCCGCATCAGGGTCGGGCCGAGCCGGATCGACTCACCGTCGTCCGGGCCGACCACTGAGACGTCCGTCATCTGAACCTCCGGGGAGAGAGACCACTGTGTTTATTGGGGTTGGCTCTCATGAACTTAGACGGTCGACTCTCTTTATGCAAGTGAACTCTCATTACGAGGGCATGCCTGTTTCAGCTTGCGGCCGTGGCCGCCCGCGGGCCCTGGTCCCTCAGCGCACCTCGAAGGTGGCGCCGAGGCCCATGCCGGTGATCCATTCCGGGACCGGTTCGTACGCGGTCCACACCAGCGGTGCCTGTACCGCGGCGTGCCCGATCAGCCAGGTGCGGATCTCGTGGCCGCCGCTGCCCGCCTGCTCCTCAAGACCTGCGTCGCCGAGGGCCGCGACCGGCCGGGACTCTCCGGTCCCCAACTGCTTGAGGAACCAGCGGTCCCACCCGCTGTTGACGTGGGCGTCCCGGTTGCCGCCCATTGCCCGCACCCGGTGCTCGCGTTCGACGGAGAGGGCGCGGGGGGCTTCGCGCCCGTGGATCACCGCGTGCCGGCGCTCCTCGGCCATCGCCGGATCGCGGGGGTCGTTGCTGGGCAGCCAGTGGGAGAGCCCGCCGCTCGCGATGACCAGCACCCGGCCGGTGCCGGCACCGTCGCGCAGGGCGTCGCCCAGGGCCCGGCCGAAGCCGATGCAGCGCTCCATGGCCGGCAGCGGGGGAGCGGCGGTGTTCACGACGAGCGGCACCATCGGTATCTCCGCGCCGCCGCAGACCATCTCGTAGCTCTGCACGAGTCCGTGATCGACCGTCAGCGAGTAGGACAGCGACAGGTCGAAGCCCGCGCGGGTGAGCCCGTCGTACACGGACCACGCCAGTTCGCCGGCGACGGGCAGGGGGCCCGACCGGCTGCCGAAGTCGCCGAACCCGACCGCGTGCTCGACACCGATGAGGAACGGCGGCATCGCGTCGTAGAAGTTCCCGTGGAAGTGGTCGGGTCCGACGACCACGACGGCGTCGGGCGCGAGCCGCGCCACCGTACGGGAGAGCCGGGCCGCCTCGGCGAGGAACCGGCCGCCGGGCTGCTCGGGGCCGGCGGGCGGCAGCAGGGTGGCGAAGGGGGAGTGGGACAGGGCGACCATGCCGATGATCTCGCTCATACCGGGTCCTTGCCGAGCAGCAGGAAGTCGCGGTGGGCGCGCAGGAATTCGTCAGGCTTCTCCCACTGCGGCCAGTGACCCGCGCCCTCGATCACGTGCAGGCGGGCGTCGGGCAGCCAGCTCCGGAGGAGCGCCGCCTCGTCGAGTCCGCCGGTCGGGTCGTGGTCGGTCCACAGCAGCAGGGTGGGCGCGGTGATCCCGCCGACCCAGGCGGGGTCCCAGGCGAACTCCCTGCGTATTTCGGGGTCTTGCAGCACCAGCGTGTTCTCGATCGCGCGCAGGAAGCCGGGGCGGCTGTAGACGGCGCGTCGCAGGTTCACCAGCTCGTCGGTGACCATCGAGGTGTCGTGGAAGAGGAACTCGACGCGGCGGCGCACGGTTTCGTCACTCGGGTCCTGTACGGCGGCCAGGGTGCTCTCGCGCATCCGGACCATCACCTCGGGCTTGTTGGCGATGTTCCCGGGGGTGTTGAGCACGAGCCGTTCGACGCGGTCGGGGTGGTAGGCCGCGGTCCATGCGGTGACCCAGCCGCCGAGCGATTCGCCGGACAGGTGTGCCGAGTCGATCCCCAGCGCGTCCATCAGGCCGACGAGGTGATCGGAGAGCACGTCGATCGTGTAAGGCCGGTCGGGGAGGTCGGACCAGCCGTGGCCGACCATGTCGTAGGCGGTGACACGGAAGTCGGCGGCCAGCCCGGCGATGTCCCGGGCGTAGGCCTCCAAGTGGCCGCCGGTGCCGTGCAGGAGGAGCAGGTCGGGGCCGACTCCCGCGCGCAGGACGCGGGTACGGACGCTCGCGACGTCGACGAAGCGCAACTCGTGCTCCACGTCGGACAGTTCGCCCCAGATGCCGATGTGGGCGGGCAGCGGGCTCATGCCTGCTCCTCCTTGAATCGTGCGCGGGCCTCGGCGACCGTGGCCAGGCCCGCGCTCTGCCGGCGTCCGACGCCCAGCAGGTTCAGCAGGCGGGAGTTCTCGATGGTCAGGAACTCGACCGGCTCGGTCTCCGAGTCGTTGTAGTGGCGGTGCCAGGTCCAGGGCGGGGTGTAGATGAAGTCGCCGGCGGCCCAGGGCTCGGTGTCGTCCTCGATCTCGCTGTGGCCGTTCCCGCTGATGACGAAATGCACGGTCTCGTGGTGATGGCGCTGCATGTCCGAGCTCAGGCCCGGCGGGATGGTCTGCCGGAAGAGTTCGAAGGTGGCCGTCGGCAGCAGACCGGCGATCGCCAGCACGGTCGGGTTGTGCACCTGGTCGGCCGGCAGCGGCACGAGCTCGTCGGCGTGCACGACGACCGGCCGCGCGGCGCCGGGCCGCACGGTGTCGTGGAGCGAGCCGAGGAAATCGGCCATGGTGAAGCGGGATCCCGATGCCGCCATCAGATCGTCTCCGTCCTTCCGCCGTCGACCGTGAGTACGGTCCCGTTGATGTACGCCGCCTCGTCGGAGGCCAGGAACGCCACGGCCGCCGCGATCTCCGCCGGCCGCGCGGCGCGCCCGGCCGGAATGCGCGCGAGGTCCTGCGCGTCGAGTTCGTCGAATCCCTGGTGTGTTGCGCGTGCCCGGTTGGTCAGGATCTGCGTACGGCGTTCAGTCGAAGTGGCGCCGGGAGCAACGCAGTTGACGGTGACACCCTGGGCCGCGAACTCCAGGGAGAGCAGCTTGGCTGCGGCCGTGACCGCGGAACGCAGCACCACGGACGCGGCCAGGTCGGACTGGGGCTGGCGCACCGCGGTGGACGTCACGAACACGACCCGCCCGAAGCCGCGCTTCGCCATGCCCGGCATCGCCAGGCGGGCCAGCCGCAGCGGGCCGAGCAGCAACAGCTCGGACGCCTCCCGCCAGCGCGTGTCGTCGAGGTCGAGGATCCCACCGGGCGGTGGACCCCCGGCGTTGAGCACGAGGACGTCGAGGCCGCCGTGGCGGTGCTCGACCTCTTCCATCGCCGCCGCTGCCGAGGCGGGGTCGGCCATGTCGCTCACCAGGGCGTGCACTTCGCCGACGATGCCGCCGAGTTGGACGGCCGCGGCTTCGAGGGCGTCGGCGTGCCGACCGGTGATCACCACCCGGTCGCCCGCACCCGCCAGGCGCTCGGCGATCGCGTGGCCGATACCGCTGGAACCGCCGCCGACCAATGCTGTCCGCATGATGTGGGCATCCTCCTGAATCCGCTCCTTGTCCGCGGAGCGGGAGGGCCTTAGCGTGACCGGCATGAGCCCCGGAGAACAAGGGACGAGTCCCACTGCGCGGGACGGCGCGACGGAGACCAAGGGCCTGGAGCGCGCGGCGGCGATCCTCGGCGCCTTCGACGCGGCACACCGCGAGCTGACCCTCTCCGCGCTCGTGGCCCGCTGCGGGCTGCCCCGGTCGACCACGCACCGCACCGCCGAGCGGATGATCCGGCTCGGCTGGCTGGACAAACCCCAGGGCCACTACCGGATCGGCAACCGGCTGTTCGAGATCGCGAGCCTGGCGCCGATCCGGCTCGAACTGCGGGAGGCCGTGCTTCCCTACCTCCAGGACCTGCACAGCGCGACCCGGATCACCGTCCAACTCGGCGTCCTGGAAGGCACGCAGATCCTGGTCGTCGAGAAGATCACCGGCCATCGCCCGATGCCGATGCTCTCCCAGGTCGGCGGGATCATCCCGGCGTACTGCTCGGCGCTGGGCCGGGCGATCCTCGCCTACAGCGACCCGGCCACCATCGAGGCGGTGCTCGACGCCGACATGCCGCCGCGCACTCCGCGCACCCTGACCACCAAGGTCGCCGTAATCCGCGAACTGACTGCCGTGCCGGCCAGGGGCTGGGCAGTCGAACGCGAGGAGGGCAACATCGGCGTGAGCTGCGTGGCCGCCCCGATCTTCGGCCCGGACGGCCACGTCGCCGCCGCCCTGTCCGTCACCGGTCCCACCGCGCTGGTCCGCACCGACCGGGCCGGGCCGGCCGTGCGGCTCGCCGCCGCGGCGGCCTCCCGGGCCTACAGCATCCGCTGCTGAAATCGTCCCAGCCCATGGGACTCGGTCATTGCGCATCGACCGCGTCGAAACCACGCTGGGCGCAGCGGATCAGCGCCGCGGTCGGACGGCCGCGGTGGCGACCGGAAGGAGACGACGGTGACTCTAGGCGGTGGCTACATGCTGCCCTCCCGCGACGGCCACAAGATCGCGGCGATCGGGCTCGGCATCACCCTCAAGGCGGACGGCGCGGCGACACGCGACGCGTACTCGCTGTTCGAGTACACGGTCCCGCCGGAGACCGACGGACCGCCGCCGCATCTGCACACGCGCGAGGACGAGTCCTTCATCTGCCTGGCCGGACGGCTCGACGTCCACCTCGGCGGCAGGGACTTCGTCCTCGAACACGGCGACTACCTCTACCTGCCGCGCGATGTGATCCACGCCTTCCGCAACCCCTACCCGGAGGAGTCGCGCGTCATCTCCGTCGTCTCGCCCGCCGGTCTGGAGGGCTACTACCAGGCGCTCGCGGAGATGCCGCCGGGACCGAAGGACATCGGGCTGATGAAGAAGATCATGGCCGACTTCGGCATCGAGCTCCAACTCCCGCCCGAGGTCGCGTGACCATGAGAATCGCCATCATCGGCGCCGGTGTCGCCGGCCTGGTCACCGCGAAGGTGCTCACCCAGGCCGGGCACCAGACGCACGTGTTCGAGAAGACACCGGACGTGGGCGGCGTGTGGAGCCGTACGCGCCGCTACCCGGGAGTGACGACACAGAGCCCGAAGGCGCAGTACTCCTTCTCCGACTTCCCCATGCCCAAGGACTTCCCGGAGTGGCCCGACGGCGCCCAGGTGCAGTCCTACCTCGCCGACTACACCGCCCACTTCGGACTCGAACCCGCACTGCGCCTGAGCACCGAGGTGGTCTCTGCCGGGCCGACCGGCGACGGCGCCTGGAACGTCGAGTACCGCGACGCCACGGGCACGCACACCACAGAGACCTACGATCAACTCGTCGTCGCCAATGGGGTGTTCTGCGAACCAGCCGTACCGAAGTTCGACGGCCTGGCGGAGTTCACCGAGGCCGGCGGTGTGGTGTGCGCGGGCACCGAGTTCCACGACGCCGAGCAGGCCCGCGGCCGTAACGTCCTCGTCGTCGGCTACGGCAAGTCGGCCTGCGACGTGGCCGTGCCGATCAGCGCCGTCGCCGCCCGGACCGATGTGATCGCGCGCCAACTGCTGTGGAAGGTCCCGCGGAAGATCGGCGGCCGACTGAACTTCAAGATGCTGCTGCTCACCCGGCTCGGCGAGGGACTTTTCCGCTACATCCGCCCACGCGGCTTCGAACGCTTCCTGCACGGCCCCGGCAACGGCCTGCGCCGCCGGATGATCAACTCCATCGGCACCGTGTCGATACGTCAACTCGGCCTCAAGCGGCTCGACCTGGTGCCCGAGGGAACGATGGAGGACATCGTGCGCGGCGCCATCGGGCTCGCGACCGAGGGATTCTTCGAGGCCGTCACGGCGGGCGACATCACCGTCCACCGGGACCGCACGATCGAGCAGCTCCTCGTCGTGGACGGCGCCCCCTCCGCCCGCCTCTCCGACGGCACCCTGCTCCCCGCCGACCTGGTGGTCTGCGCCACCGGCTTCACCCAGGGCGTCCCGTTCCTGCCCGAGCGGGTGCGGTCCCAACTGCTCGACGGGCGCGGCAACTTCATGCTCTACCGCCAGATCCTGCCTCTCGGGATCCCGGGCCTGTACTTCAACGGCTACAACTCCTCCTTCTTCAGCCCGCTCAACGCCGAGCTCGCGGCGCTGTGGATCGCGGCCGACCTCGCCGGCGCGCTCGAGACACCCGACACCGAGACCATGCGGCACGCCGTCGTCGAGCAACTGGCCTTCATGGACAGCGCCACCGACACCCACCACTGTCGCGGCACCAAGATCATTCCGTTCTCGATGCACAACGCCGACGAAGTACTGAGCGACCTCGGCCTCAACATCAGCTCGCTCGTCCGCGCCGCCCACTGGCTCGGCCCGGTCGACCCGGCCGCGTACCGAGGACTGACCCCGATGCTGCTCAAGCGGCTGGCGGAGACCGACTCCGGAGACCCGGACCGATCGCACCTCCGCATGGTGACCGGCCCAGGACGGGGGAGCGTGCCGGACCAGAGCCTGACGAGATCCTCGCCGCAGGGCTGAGACGAACCGAGTGACCGGACCGCGCCTGCCCGAAGCCGCCGGCGTCCGCCTCGGCGCACACGCCCCGCGTGTGCCGGGGCGGACCCGCTCGCGCGGATGCCGACGGATGTGAACGCCGGGGCTTGACAACGATGTCGAACGGCGGCAGTTTCCACCAGGCGTGCACGGTGACCGACGCACCCGCTTCAGGACGGAGCTGTCCATGAGAAGAAGATCGGCGTTACGCACGACGCGCTTCCTGCGAAGACGCCTCGCGGTCATCGCCCTGGTGAGCAGCCTGGCGGCGCTGACGGTGACCGGTACCGGAGAGGCGTCGCCGAACCACCGTACGGCGTCGGTGACTTCGGGCAACGCGCGCTTCCAGATCCTGTCCCCGACCCTGATCCGCACCGAGTACGCGCAGGACGGGAAGTTCACCGACGGCGCGACGTTCAACGCGATCGGCCGCACCGCGTTCGCGCCGACCTCGTACACCTCGAGTACGTCCGACGGCTGGCTGACCATCAGGACGAGCGCGCTCACCCTGCGGTACCAGGTGGGTTCCGGGCCCTTCGACGCCCAGAACCTCTCGGTGCGCCTGTCGGCCGGCGGGTCGTCCGTCGACGCCACGCCGTGGCAGCGGCTCACCTGCGGCCTCGGCGCCCTGTGCGAGGCCGAGCAACTGCCGCACAGCGGGCCGGGCGTGGCCTCGGACCACTCCGGTTATACCGGCTCCGGATTCCTGGCCGGCTTCGAGGGGACGGGCGACTCCCTGTCGGCCGACGTCGATGTCGCCACGTCGGGGACGTACCGGTTCGACATCCGCTACGCCAACTCCCTGGGCGGCGACGGCCAGAACACGACACGCACCCTCACCCTGTCGGTGGACGGCGGCGCGAACCGGTCGGTGAGCCTGCCCGTCACCGCGAACTGGAACACCTGGGGTCTGGCGGGCGCCGCGGTACAACTGGGCGCCGGCCACCACACGATCGCGCTGACGAGGACCGCCGCGGACTCCGGCGACGTCAACATCGACAGCGTCGCTCTGGTCGACGAGGGCGACGGCTATCCGCCGACGTCGACGACCGCGATCACCGGCTGCGGAGTCGGCGTCAACTGCGAGGCCGAGGCCGACCGCGCCTCCGGTTCGGCGATCACGGCGACCGACCACACTGGCCACTCCGGCAGCGGCTTTCTCGCCGAACTGAACCAGGGGGCAGGCCTGTTGACCCACGTGGTCGGCGTACCGGCCGACGGCACCTACGCGTTGCAGGTCCGCTACGCCAACGCCACCGGCAGCGACGGTCTCAACCAGACCCGTACGGCGACGGTGTCCTCTGGCGGCACCACGCGGACCCTGTCGCTGCCCGTCACCGGCAACTGGGACACCTGGAAGACGGCGTCGGTCCCGGTCACCCTCAAGGCCGGAGCGAACGACATCTCCGTCGGCTGTCCGGACGCGGCGAGCTGCCACGTCAACCTCGACACGGTCTCCGTCACCGCCGCCGACTCACCGCCTCCGCAACCGCACTTGGCGCTCGGCGGCTACCGCCGCAGCCTCGACGGCTTCAACGGCGACAACGGCACACCGGCCACCACGCCCGGCCTGCTGTACAAGGACGGCTGGTACCTGCTCGACGACACCGTCTCGGCCCTCTACGACACCGGCACCCGCCAGGTCACCCCACGCCCGTCCCACGGCGGCACGCCGTACCAGGACGGCTATGTCTTCGGCTACGGCCACGACTACAAACAGGCCCTGTCCGACCTGGCCACCCTCACCGGCCCGTCCCGACTCCTGCCCCAATGGGCCTACGGCGTCTGGTACTCGGAGTACATCGACCGCACCGCCGCCGACTACGAGAACAGGATCCTGCCCGCCTTCCGCGCCGAGGGCGTGCCCCTGGACGTCCTGGTGACCGACACCGACTTCAAGTCGCCGAACACCTGGAGCGGTTGGGAGATCGACACGTCCAAGTTTCCTGATCCCAAAGGGTTCTTCGACTGGTCCGCCGCCCAGGGCCTGCACAACACGCTCAACGTCCACCCGAGCATCCTCAGCGGCGACCCGCAGTTCGCCCAGGCCCAGGCGACCGCCAAGGGCAAGCTGCGCAAGGGCGGTTGCGCCCCCTCCGCGAACAGCGGGCCGGGGGACTGCTACACCTTCGACTGGGGCGACCCCGACCAGCTCAAGGCGTACATGGACCTGCACCAGACCATGGACCAGCAGGGCAACGACTTCTGGTGGCCGGACTGGTGCTGCGACAACTCCCAGTCGTCGGTGCCCGGCGTCACGCCCGACGCATGGATCAACCAGCAGTACGCGACCGACTCCGACAAGACCATCGGCCGCGGCTTCGTCGTCTCCCGCGCCTACGGCTCCCTCCAGGCGGGCGGCTACAGCGGCCAGCAGGGTCTGCCGACCGGTCCGTGGGCCGACAAGCGCACCACCGTCCACTTCACCGGCGACACCTCCTCCACCTGGGGCACCCTGAAGGCGGAGGTCGGCTACACGCCCGGCGAAGCGGCGGCCACCGGCCTGTCGGCGATCAGCCACGACATCGGCGGCCACAACGACACCACGAACCTGACCGGTTCGGAGACCTACACCTCCGACGGCACGACCCACACCACGCACAAACTCCCCGACGACATGTACGCCCGCTGGGTCCAGCTCGGCACCTTCCAGCCCATCGACCGCCTGCACAGCAACCACAGCGACCGGCTGCCCTGGCAGTACGGCAGCGCGGCCCGCGCCTCGGCGGACAAGTTCCTCAACCTGCGCGAGAACCTGGTGCCCTACACCTACTCACTCGCCCAGCAGGCCAGCACCACCGGCGTCCCCGTCACCCGCCCGACCTACCTGGAATACCCCGACGAGCCGCAGGCGTACGCCACTTCGGGCAGCGAGTACTTCTACGGCCCCGACATGCTCGTCGCTCCCGTCACTTCACCCGGCACCACGGCCACGACCTCGGTGTGGTTCCCGCCCGGCACCCAGTGGACCGACTACTTCACCGGACAGACCTACGCCGGCGGCACCACCCAGAACATCACCTCCGGCCTCGACACCATGCCGGTGTTCGTCAAGGCGGGCTCCGTCGTGCCGACCCGCACGCACAACGTCACCAGCGACGACAAGGCCCCGCTGACCAAGGTCACGCTCACGGTCGCCGCGGGCGCCTCCGGCTCCTTCTCCCTCTACGAGGACGACGGAACCACCACCGGGCGCGGCCACACGGCCACCACGAGGATCCGGTACCGGGAGAACGGCGCCAGGCGCACGTTGACGATCGGTCCCAGCACCGGGACCTTCCACGGCCAGGTCGGCACCCGGCAGTGGACCGTCTCTCTGCTCGGCGTCGTCACCGCCCCGAGCACCGTGCGTGCAGGAGGGCTCCAACTGTCCCCCGACAACTACCACTTCGACCGAACGACCCACACTTTGACGCTCACGCTGCCGCCGCGCAGCCCGCACGCGTCGATCACCGTGACGTACAGCCTCCCAGCGGGTCGAACATGACGGCACTGTCTCCCGTCGCTATACGCCATGTATGGTGAGGCGATGTTGCTATACGCGGTGTATAGCGAACTGGTCGCTGGGGGTTCGTCGGATGAGCACGGCAGTGAACGGGGCGGGTCCCACGGAGACGTCCCCCGCGGCCCGGCGCAAGGTGCTGAAGGCGCTCAGCGGGCTGCTGCTCGCGCTGTTCGTGTCGACCCTCAGCAGTACGGTCGTCTCCAGCGCGCTGCCGAAGATCATCGGGGCGGTGCACGGATCGCAGACCCAGTACACGTGGGTCGTCACCGCGACCCTCCTCACCACCACGGCGACGACACCGATCTGGGGCAAGCTCGCCGACCTGTTCAGCAAGAAGACCCTCGTGCAGGCGTCCATCGCCGTGTTCGTGCTGGGGGCCGTGGCCTCCGGGATCAGCCAGACCGCGGGGCAGCTCATCGCCTCGCGGGCCCTGCAGGGCGTGGGCGTCGGAGGTGTGCAGGCCCTCGTCCAGATATCCCTGGCGGCGATGATCCCGCCCCGCGAGCGCGGTCGCTACAGCGGCTACCTGAGCAGTGTCACCGCGACGTCGACCATCGGCGGGCCGCTGCTCGGCGGGGTCATCGTCGACACCTCGTGGCTGGGGTGGCGGTGGTGCTTCTTCATCGGCGTGCCGATCGCCGTCGTTTCCCTGTTCCTGCTCCAGCGGACGCTCAATCTGCCCGTCATCCGCCGTGAGAACGTCAGGATCGACTACCTGGGCGCGACCCTGATCGCCGCCGGAGTCAGTGTGCTGCTGGTGTGGGTGTCCTTCGTCGACAACTCCTTCGGCTGGGCCTCCTGGCAGACCGCGGCCATGGTCGGCGGCGGGCTGGCGCTGATCGCCGTCGCCGTGTGGGTGGAGTCGCGGGCCGCCGAACCCGTCGTACCACTCGGCATCGTGCGGCAGCGGACGACCGCTCTGGCGATCGTCGGCAGCCTCGCCGTCGGTACGGCGATGTTCGGCGCCGCCGTCTTCCTCAGCCAGTACTTCCAGCTCAGCCGCGGGCACAGTCCGACCGAGGCCGGTCTGCTGACCATTCCGATGATGGCGGGCATCCTCATCGCGTCCACGGTCGCGGGGCGGCTGATCAGCAGGACCGGGAAGATCAAGCCGTTCATCATCACCGGCGCCGTCCTGCTCACGGTCGGCTTCACCGGTCTCGGCACGCTCGACTCCAGGACGCCGATCCTGCTGCTGAGCGTGGAGATGCTCTGCGTCGGGATGGGCGTCGGGATGACGCTGCAGAACCTGGTGCTCGTCGTGCAGAACACCGTGCCGCTGAAGGACATCGGCGCGGCCAGCTCCACGGTGTCCTTCTTCCGCTCGCTCGGCGGCACGATCGGTGTCTCCGTGCTCGGCGCCGTACTGGCCCGGCACGTCCAGGACCAGATCTCGCACGGTCTCGCCGACGCGGGACTGCGCAGCACCGCCACCGGATCGGACGCCGTCACCGTGCGGGAGATCGTCCGTGCCGCCTACGGCGACGCCACCGCGCAGATCTTCCTGCTCTCCGCCGGGGCGGCCCTGCTCGCGGTGATCGCCGCGATCCTGCTGAAGCCGGTCAGCCTGCGCAGCAGCCTCGACCTGACCGAGAAGAGCGGGGAAGCGGCGGTGCCGGCGGAGGCGGGGTGACAGCTCCCTGGGTGTCCCGCTGCGCCCACCCGGCACTGGCTAAACTGGGCGGACACAGCAAGCCTTGAAGGGGAGTGGGGATGCCGCCGCACAGCCCTTCCGTGGCCGGGGTTCCGGACGAAGGCGGTGAGCTGAGCGTGCCGCCCGTCCGGCAGGCGCTGTCGGACAGTGTGTACGAGCGCATCAAGGCGATGGTCATGGACCACGAGATCGCCCCCGGCGCACGGGTCGGCATCGATTCGCTGGCCCGGGCGCTCAAGGTCTCGCCGACCCCCGTCCGGGAGGCGCTGGCCCGGCTGGAGTCCGAGGGCCTGGTCGTGAAGCGCGCGCTCTCCGGATACCGGGCCACACAGTTGCTGACCCGCCGGGGCCTCGAGGAACTCTTCGAGATGCGGCTGCTGTTGGAACCCAAGGCGGCCGCGCTGGCCGCGATCAACGCCACCGAGGCACAACTCGACGGCCTGGAGCGGATCGTCGAGGAGCTCCAGGCCCACCCGAGCCCCAAGGGCCGGTACGCGTCCTACCGCGACTTCGCCGCTCTCGACCAGCGTTTCCACGAGGCGATCGGACAGGCCACCCACCGGCCGCTGCTCGCGGACGCGGTGGAACGGCTCCACGCCCATCTGCACATCTTCCGGCTCAGCAAGGTGGTCGGCGCCGAGGGCCCGACCGTCGCGGAGCACGAACGGATCGTCCGCGCGATCCTGCGCCGCAACCCCGAGCGGGCGGCCGAGGCGATGACGGAGCACCTCACCCGGAGCCTGGAGCGGCAGCTCGACGACGGGTCGGCTACTCCATGAGGAACACCTGCTCCGCCGTGGCCCACCATTCACCGGGCGCCGCTTCCGGCACGGGCACCTGGCAGGGCGCGGTGAGCTGCCACCACTGCCGGGTGGCCTCGTCCTCGGCCATCGCTGCCAGGTCCGCCGCGAGATCGTCGCCGTCGTACTCGAAGTAGCTGAACAGGCGGTCGCCCAGCAGATGGATCGAGTAGTTGGAGATGTGGCTGCGCCGGATCCGGTCGAGCACCGGCTCGGGCACGGCCCGGTGCAACTCCCGGTATTCGTCCAGCAGTTCCGGGCGTACGGCGATCACCTGGGCCACCCGCCTCATGAGCGCACCGCGTCGCGGTCGTGGATCAGGCGGATGACCCGGCCGCTCACCCGGTCGTAGTCGTGGTCGTTGTCGACCTCGCCACGCACGCGGTGGTCCGTCATGACGACGATGCGGTCGGCGAGAGTGACCATCTCCGCGAGGTCGCTGCTGATGAGGAGGATGGGCAGGCCGTCGGCGGCCAGGTCCCAGATCAGTTCGTGGAAGGCCCGCTTGGTACGGACGTCCACGCCCACCGTCGGTTCGTCGATGACGAGCAACTTGGTATCCGCGGCAAGCCACTTGGCGAGGCTGACCTTCTGCTGGTTCCCGCCCGAGAGTTCACCGGCGTTCTGCTGGAGCCCCGAGACCCGGATGCCGAGCCGGTCGACGAGATCCTGCGCGGTGTCGCGCTCCTCGCGCGCCGACACGAACCCGAAGGCCTTGGCGAGCCGCTGCCACACCGTCACCGTGATGTTGCGGACGACGGGCTGCTCCAGGAAGACGCCCTCCTCCTTGCGGTTCTCGGTGACGTATCCGATGCCGAACTCGTGCAGGGCCTGACGCGGTGAGGTGATGCGGGCGGGTGTGCCGTGCACGCGGACCTCGCCGCCGGTGATGCGGTCCAGGCCGAGCACCGCCTTCACCAACTCGCTGCGCCCGGCGCCGACCAGGCCGTAGAGGCCGACGATCTCCCCGGGGCGGACCTCCAGGCTGATGTCGCGGTGTCCGCCGGCCGTGGACACCGCGTCCAGGACGAGAGTTGGAGTGGCGGAGCGGTCAACCGTGCGTGGGCGCAGCTCCGTTGCCGTATGGGCGCGGCCCACCATGAGGCCGACGATGTCGTCGTGGGTGTGCTCGGCCAGCGGTGCGGACTCCAGGACCGACCTCCCGTCGCGCAGCACGGTGACCGTGTCGCAGACCGCGAAGACCTCCTCCAGCTTGTGGCTGACGAAGACCACACAGGCACCCTGCCCGGCCAGTCGCCTGACGACCTCGAAGAGGTGCTCCGCCTCCTGCGGGGAGAGGGAGGCGGTGGGTTCGTCCAGCAGCAGCACCCGGCTCTCGGTGTGGAGGGCCTTGGCGATCTCCACCAACTGCTGCTGGGCCACGGACAGTTCACGTACCGGTTGGTGCGGATCGAGGTCGACTCCCAGCTCCGCGAGGCATGCCAGGGCGGGTGCGGTCATGGCCTGACGGTCGATCAGGCCGTAGTGGGAGGGCGGGTGTTGCAGGGTGATGTTCTCCGCCACAGAGAAGCCCGGGATCAGATTGCGTTCCTGGTGGACGACACCGATACCGGTGCGGGTCGCCTCCAACGGCGAGCGGAGCTGGACCTGTTGGCCGCACCAGGTGAGTGTGCCGCCGTCGGGGGAGTGGACTCCGGTCAGGACCTTGATGAGGGTGGACTTGCCGGCGCCGTTCTCGCCGAGGAGAGCGTGGACGGTGCCGGCGGTCAGCCGAAGGCCCACGCCGTCCAGCGCCCGTACGCCGGGGAACACCTTGACCAGGTCGTCGCATTCGAGCAGAACTGTCCCGGTCACTGGGCACCTCCCGTCTGTGGCAGGGCAGTTGGTGACTGCGGGCTCTTCTCCAGGCGGGTCTGGTGCAGCCGGCCACCGGCGACCGTCCCCAGGACCACCAGGCCGATGAGGAGGTTCACCCAGCTCGGATCCAGCGAGAACTGCGCCCGCGCCGCGTCGATGAGCCGGGTCACGAAGGCCGCCAGCACGGTCCCGAGCACCGCGACCGAACCGCCGGTGAGCGCCACGCCTCCGATGATCGGCGCGGCGAAGCTCGGCAGCAGCCAGTCGCCGGCGACGCTGCGGTTGACGCCCGGCAGCGAGGCCGTGGCCGTCACCGCGGCCACACCGACCAGCAGCCCGGACAGCGTGTGCGCGACGACGATCTGCCGGTCGGTGGAGATCCCGGACAGCCGGGCGGCGAGGGGGTTGCCGCCCGCGGCGAGGAGCCGTCGGCCCGCGACCGTGCGGTACATGAAGGCGGCCAGCGCCGCCGCCGCGACGAGCGCGGTGACGAAGACGAGCGGGATGTTCAGCGGCGCCGACGTGCCCAGGTCGCGCAGGGTGCGCGAGTAGCCGTCGACGGTACGGGTGCCGGTGAGCCGGTACTGCGCTCCGAGCAGGATCGTCATCGTGGCGAGGGTGACGATGAAGCCGTTGATCCGCGTGGCGACGATGACGACTCCGGTCGCCAGGCCGACGGCCGTCGCGGTCAACAGGCCCACGAGCACGGCGACTTCGGCGGGAACATCGTGGTCGGCCATCAGGACACCCATGAGGCAGGCGGTGAAACCGCCCAACGCGCCGACGGCGAGGTTGAGTTGGCCCACGCACAGCGCCACCATCTGGGCCAGACCGATGAGGATGGGCGTGGCCAGGTACTGGAGGAACACCCGCACCGAGGGGCCCTCGAAGAAGGCCCCCGACGAGGCGATGCCCAGTGCCGCATAGCCGGCCACGACCACGGCGAGCAGCATCGCCGCGGTGGAACGTGAGAACCGGCGCAGCGCCCCGGCGGCCCAACTCCCTTGATCAGCCGGTGTGTTCATGTGGAGCGCACCACCTTCCGATAGGACACCACGGCGCGGATCCGGTCGGCCGACAGGGCCAGCAGCAGGACACAGCCGAGGTAGATGTTCAGGCTCTCCAGGCCGACGCCGAGCAGATCGAGCCCCTTGCGGATCACCCCGACCAGCGCGGTGCCCAGCAGCGTGCCGAGCACCGACACCACCCCGCCGGTGAGCAGGGTTCCGCCGAGCACCGCGCCGAGGAAGGACGGCAGCATGAAGTCGTCGCCGATCGAGGCGCGGAACGTACCTGTGCCGGCCGCCGCCATGAACCCTGCCAGCGCGGCGAGCAGCCCGGACAGCGTGTGCGCGAGCACGACCCGACGCCCGGTGGGGATGCCGGACAGTTCGGCGGCGGCCGGGTTCGCGCCGGTGAGCAGCAGTTCACGGCCGATGCGCGTACTGCCGTAGAGGAAGCCGAGGCCGAGCATGGCGAGGACGGTGAACTGGGCGATCTGCGGGACGGCGGGGGAGCCGCAGATCGGGCCCGCGCAGATGTCGGCGAGGGAGTAGGAGCGCAGGGCGTCGATGCCGGAGGGGTGGGTGGTGAACGCGGCGTCGTCGGTGAGGGCCGAGTAGAGCAGGGAGACCAGGCCCAGCAGGGCGAAGTCCATGGCCAGGGTGACGACGAAGGAGCTGACTCCGGTGCGGGCGATGAGCCAGCCGGTGAGCGCGCCGACGGCCGCACCGGCGGCCAGGCACACGAGCAGGCCCACCTGCATGGGGACGCCGAGACGGTCGTAGCCGAGGCCCGCGAAGAGCGCGCCGAAGGCCGCCATGCGGCCGACCGCGAGGTTCATGTGGCCCACGGACAGGGCGACCATCTGGGCGAGCGCGACCACGGTCAGGGTGGAGATGTCCCGCAACAGCGGGAAGAGCACCAGCCGTTGGTCCAGGAACGCCGGGCGCAGTACCCCGAACAGGACGCTGAGCGCGACGACCAGGAGCAGCAGGCCGAGGCGTTGATTGACCCAGAAGGGGAGGCGTCGTGGTGCCGTTCGCTCCTCCGTGACGGTGTCCGGCGGGCCGACGGCGGTCGTCACGCCACCCTCCGGTCGTCCAGCGCGTCCGGGTCCCAGTCGATGCCGATGCCCGGTACGTCCGGGGCCACCGCCATGCCGTCCCGGATGGTCAGCTCGGTGCGGGTCACCGCCCTCAACTGCGGTATGTACTCGACGTATTGGCCGTTGGGCACCGCCGCGGCGAGGCTGACGTGCAGCTCCATGAGGAAGTGCGGGCAGACCATGACGTTGTGGCTCTCCGCCAGGTGCGCGACCTTCAGCCAGGGTGTGATGCCACCGATCCGGGCGGCGTCGACCTGTACGACGGAGGCGGCGCCGGACTCGAGATAGGAGCGGAACTGCATGAGCGAGTACATGGACTCGCCCACGGCGACCGGGATGCGGGTCGCCGCCGCGAGCCGGGCGTGCCCGCTGATGTCGTCCGCGGGCAGCGGCTCCTCCAGCCAGTACGGGTCGTACGGCTCCAGCGCCGCCGCGAGCCGCAGCACCGAGGAGCCCGTCTGCGACTGGTTGGCGTCGGTCATGATGTGCAGCGAAGGGCCGACCGCCTCGCGTACGGCACGCAGCCGTTCCGCGTCCTCGTCGGGATGCGGCTTGCCGACCTTGATCTTCACGCCCGCCCAGCCCGACTCCTGGGCGCGCAGGGCGCCTTTGACCAGTTCCTCGGTGCTCAGATGGAGCCAGCCGCCCTCGGTGTCGTAGACCGGCACCTCCTGGCGGTGGCCGCCGGCCAGTCGCCACAGGGGCTCGGCGGTCCGCCTGGAGCGCAGGTCCCACAGGGCGGTGTCCACGGCGGCGAGGGCGAGCGAGGTGATGGCTCCGGTGGTGGTCGCCCGGGTCAGCGCGAACAGCCGCTGCCACAGCGCCTCGATGTTGCGGGCGTCCTGTCCGACGAGGGCGGGCAGCAAGTGGTCGCGCAGGAGCGCCAGTACGGAGGTGCCGCCGGTGCCGATGGTGTAGGAGTAGCCGGTTCCCTTGGCGCCGTCCCAGGTCTCCACGTCGACCAGGATCGTCTCCTGCTTGACGAACGACTGCACGGCGTCGGTGCGGTCCTGCTCGACGGCGATGTCGACCAGCCTGGCGGTCGCGGTCGTGATGATGCTCATCCGGCGGTTCCGATTTCTGTCGTGGGGATTGGTGGAGGTCAGCCGCAGTTGAGGATCTCGTCGGCGAACTGCTGCTTCAGCTGGGCCGTCTTCGCCTGCCGCGCGGTGTCGTAGGCCGAGACGTTCGCCATGTCGACGACGAACGAACCGGAGTCCACCCGTACGCCGGGATCGCGCACGGAGCACTGTTTCGTCTGCAGGAGCGCCAGGGCCCAGGTGCCGATCTCGGCCTGGCCGACCGGGTTCTGCACGACGGTCGCCGTGACCGTGCTCTGCCTGATGCCGCTCAGGATCTTGGCGTCGTCGTCGATGGCGACGACCTTCGCCTTCGAACCGGACGACTTGACGACATCCGCCGCGGCGACGGCGGGGTTGTAGGCGGTGGCGACGATGCCCGTGATCTGCTCGCCCTTGGCCGCCATCAGGTCGGACACCGCCTTCTGCGCGGTCTGCAGGTCGGTGTCGATGTCGGTGATGGTCTGCAGGAGCTTCACCTTGCCGCCCGTCTCCCGCACGGCCCGGCCGACGCCCTTGATCCTCAACTGGGTATTGGCGTCCACGTTGTTGCCGGTCAGATGGACCAGCACGCCGTGGCCGCCCATGGCCGCGATCGCCGCCTTCGCGGCTTTGTAGGCGGCCAGTCGGACGTCCGTCGAAAGACAGAAGTCGGCCTCGTCCTTGTCACCGGCGGGGCAGGAACCGAGCGAAGCCACCGGGAAACCCTGGGACCTGAGGTCCGCGAAGGTCGAGTTGATGTCGGTGGGGGAGACGCCGAACACCCCGAACGCGTTGTAGCCGCGCGCCGCCAGTGTGGACAGCAGGTTGTTCTGCTTCTGCTGGTCCCACTCGGCCGTCTCGTCGAAGGCTACGGCGCCGAGGTCGTAGGTCTTCTTCGCGGTGGCGCCCGCGGTCTTCCAGGGCTGGAAGTAGGGGTGGGCGCCGCCCGGCACCAGGGCGACCTTGGTCCCGGAGCCGTCCACGAGGTCGGCGCCGCCGCCCGTCCGCGCGGCAGAAGAGGCCGAACCGGCCGACTGGGAACCCGAGTTGCGGTAGGTGCAGGCCGTCGTCCCGGCGCTGAGCAGCACGACGGCGACAACTGCGGGCAGGACGGATCTGGTGGGGAAGCGCATGCCCGGCCCTCGCCAAATCAAATAGGAAATGGATGCGGCGATCGTGGGGCAGGAACCCTTGTGCGTCAAGGCTTGCGGCAACGGCAGGCGGGAATGGAAGCATTCCTGATCTTCGAAACGCCTGGTGACCTAAAAAATCGTATAGGAAAGCAAACTCTTGAGCACGGCGAGTTGACAGCCAAGAGCGCCTAGGATGACTGGCCGTAGCGTTCGTCCCCACACAACGTCGCGTGCACCGCAGGGAGATCGACCATGGGTTCCGACGAGGTCTTAACCACACCGCCCGACAGCACGCTCCTGGACGGCCGTTCGGCCGGCCCCACGGTGCCGCGTCTGGTCCTGGGCGCGCGGCTGCGCGAGTTGCGGGAAGCGCGGCAGATCTCCCGTACGGCGGCGGGCGAGGTCATCCGCGCGTCAAGGTCCAAGATCAGCCGACTCGAGGCCGGCCGGCACGGATTCAAGCTGCGTGACGTGACCGACCTGCTCACGCTCTACGGCGTCCGCGACGAGGGCGAGCGCGCCACCCTGCTGACCCTGGCGGAAGAGGCCAACGCCCCTGCCTGGTGGCAGTACTTCAACGATGTGGTGCCCACCTGGACGCAGGCCTACCTCGGGGCCGAACAGGCGGCGAGCCTCATCCGCTGCTTCGAAGTCCAGCGCGTGCCCCAGTTGCTCCAGACCCCCGAGTACGCGCGCGCCTCCCTGCGGCTCGCGCACTCGGACGCCCGCGGGGAGGAGCTCGACCGGCGGGTCATGCTGCGGATGACCCGCCAGCGGATCCTGCGCCGACGGCCCGCGGCGCAGCTCTGGGCCGTGATCGACGAGGCGGCGCTGCGCCGCCCGGTGGGTGGCATCCGTACGATGCGCGCCCAGCTGAGGCACCTCATCGAGATCTGCCGGTTGCCCCAAGTCACCGTCCAGATCATGCCGTTCGTCGCCGGCGGCCACGCCGGGGAAGCCGGCCCGGTGACGATCCTTCGGCTGCCCGGCGGCCGGCTGCCCGACATGGTCTACCTCGAACAGCGCGTCACCGCCCTCTATCCCGACCGGCCCGGCGAGATCGAGTGCTACTGGGACGTCATGAACCGCCTGGTGGTCGAGGCGGAATCGCCGGAGGAGACTCCGACGATCCTGCATCGCATCCTTCAGGAGACCTGAGCCGGGAGCCGGGCCCGCTGGGAGGGGGTCAGCGTTTGAGGGCGACGCCGCCGTACTGGTGCACCTCCGCGGGCAGGCCCCAGGCGCTGTCGTCGGGACGCCAGCGGGAGCACGAGGCCACGCCCGGTTCGAGCAGTTCCAGGCCCTCGAAGAAGCCCGCGATCTGCTCGGGGCTGCGGAGGATGTACGGGATCGAACCGCCCTCGTTGTACTGCCGGATGGCGTCGACGTACGCCTCGCTCGTGCTGGTGCTGTCGTACTGCACGAAGTAGCTGCCGGCGGGGAGCGCCGCCACCAGTCGCCGCACGATCGAGCGGGCCTCGTCGTAGTCCTCGATGTGGCCCAGGATGCCCATCAGCATGAGCGCGACGGGCTGGTCGAAGTCCAGTGTCTTGGACGCCTCCCGCACGATGGTCTCCGGGTCGCGGAGGTCGGCGTCGACGTAGTTGGTGACGCCTTCCGGGGTGCTGGTGAGCAGGGCGCGGGCGTGTGCCAGCACCAGTGGGTCGTTGTCGACGTAGACGATGCGGCTCTCGGGGGCCACCCGCTGGGCGATCTCATGGGTGTTGTCCACGTTGGGCAGCCCGGTGCCGACGTCCAGGAACTGCCGGATGCCCTCCTCGGCGGCCAGATGACGCACGGCGCGGGCGAGGAAGTAGCGGGCGGCGCGGGCCCCGGTCTCGATGCCGGGGAAGATCTCGCGGAAGGCGTCTCCGGCGACGCGGTCCACTTCGTAGTTGTCCTTGCCCCCTAACCAGTAGTTCCAGATCCGGGCCGACTGCGGCACCGTCGTATCGAACTTGGAGAGCGCTTCCTGCTCGGAGCCGGCTGCCTCGTCCGTCATGGTCACTCCTGTGTGTACGTGGTGAGAACCACCGTGGTCACAGCCACCGTGGTGAGAGCCACGAAACCGTCGAACACCGGTCGTGGAGGCCCACGTTATTCCCCCACGCCTCGACACATGCGCCCCGCCGGTCCCAACCGCCGTTGTTCGGCCGCCCGTTGGCTTGTTTGCCACCTTGGGTGAACGGGAGTCAACGTTCTGCCGCGTGCCGTGTGAGGAATCCGATCAGCGCGGCCGTGGCGGCCAGCACCGCCACGCTGGTGAGGGCGGCGGGCAGCGAGTACCAGTCCGCCATGAAGCCGATCGCGGGCGGCCCCAGCAGCATGCCGCCGTAGCCGAGGGTGGAGGCGATGGCGACTCCGTCGGGACCGGCGAGGGTGCCGGCGCGTTCGACGGCGACCGGGAAGAGGTTGGCGAGGCCGAGCCCGGTGATCACGAAGCCGAGGACGGCCGCCCACAGGGTGGGCGCGAGCGCGCCGAGCAGCATGCCTGCGGCGGCGGTCGTGCCGCCGGCCACGAGGGTGCGGGTCCGGCCGAGCCGTTCGAGCAGCCGGGTGCCGCTGAGCCGGCCGGCGGTCATGGCCAGCGCGAAGCAGGAGTAGCCGATGGCGGCGGCGCCCGCGGTGGCGTCGAGGTCCTGCTGCAGATGCAGGGCGCTCCAGTCGGCGAGGGCGCCTTCGCCGAAGGCCGTGCAGAGGGCGATCAGGCCGAAGGTGACGACGAGGCCGCGGGTGCGGGTGTTCAGGCGGCGGGGCGCGGCCTCCTCCTTCGGCGAGTCCTCGTGCGGTGCCGGGGGCCGGAGGCGGAGCAGGGGGCGGCCGATGAGGACGGTGACGACGAGGCCGAGCACCGTGAGGCCGAACAGGTGCTGCGTGGGGGTCAGGCTTCCGGCGACCAGCCCGCCGAGGCCGGCGCCGACCATGCCGCCGAGGCTGAACGCCGCGTGGAAGCTGGGCATGATCGGCCGCCGCATGGCCCGGACCAGTTCGACCGCCGCGCTGTTGAACGCGACGTTGATCCCTCCGTAGGCGGCGCCGAAGACCAGCAGGACGAGGCCGAGGGTGAGCGCGGAGTGGGTGAGCGGCGGGAGGGAGACGCTGAGGGACAGCAACACGGCGCAGACGACGGTGACTTGGTGGTTGCCGTAGCGGTGGCAGAGGCGGCCGGTGAGCATCATGGTGACGACCGCGCCGGCGGAGACACCGAGGAGCGCGAGGCCGAGGGTGCCGGCGGAGGCGCCGGTCTGCTCCTTGATGGCGGGGATGCGGACGACCCACCCGGCGAAGATGAAGCCGTCGAGGGCGAAGAACGCGGTGAGGACGGCGCGGAGCCGGGTGAGGTCGGTGGGGGTGCCTGGCACGGCGTTGTGCGTCCGGGGTTTGTTTATTTGCGGCACAAATTCAGGTTAGGTGGGTGCGGTGGCTGGGGCAAGGGAGCCGGGGCGCGTTGGGGGATCGGCCCGGCAGGTGGTGGCGTTGTGCGCGGCGACCGCTGGGTGAAGATCGCACTCTCGTCAACGCTCCCTCGGCTCTCCTCGCGGAAGTGGTGGCTCCGCCCGGGCGGAGACCCGGCAGGCAGCGGCGGATCGCAGCTCACGATCCGCCGCGCCCCGAAGGTCTTCACGCCACCGCCGAGCTCGGCCTCCTACCGCGCGAGCGCCTGACCGCCGCCCTGCGTGCCGCGGATCATCACAGCGCGTACGTCTCCGCCCCGTACACCTACGTCAAGACACCCCGCTGAACCGTCCCACGGCAGGGGCGTCACTCCGTGCTGCGCAGGGCGAGCCAGGTCTCGCGGCCCACGATGCCGTCGGCGTCCAGCTGCTTGTCGCTCTGGAAGCTCCGCACCGCGGACTCGGTTCCGGCACCGAAGTCGCCGTCCACGCCCGTGCTCCCGACGTCGTATCCGCGCTTCGTCAGCACGCACTGCACCTGGAGCACCCGCTTGCCGCTGTCTCCCAGGCGCGTGCGTCCGTTGCCGTTGTAGTACGTGCAGTCCGAGATCCAGGCCGGGGTCGCGGGCCCGGTGGTGGGCGGACTGCTCGGAGACGACGAGGGAGTCGCGCCGGCCGAGGCGCCGGGATCGGCATCGGGAGCGGAGGGAGTGCCGTGCACCGTCGGTGCGGCGGAGCCGGAATCCCCGGGATCCGCGGCCGCGCCGTTCGGGTTCGCGGCGCCGTCGACGCTCTTGCCGGACGCGGCTCTCGCGTCCGAGGCCCCGGGTATCGGTGACAAGGCGGTGCCGCCGGGCACGGTGCGGACGGTCGTCGTGGCGGACCCCGGGGCGGAAGCGGCGGGCGGAGCGTCCTGGCGACTGAGCGCGAAGACCCCCGCGGCCACCGCGCAGACGGCGATGCCCACGACGACGGTCCGCACCGACCTCCTCCGTGCCCAGGTGCGGACCCAGCTCTCCTGGGGGCGTGCCGCTGGTGTCCCGGAGGCGGCGTCGGCGGCCACTACCGGTGGTTCGGGAACGGGCGGACCAGGCCGGCCGCCCGGCCCGGCCGGTGCCGACGGCATCGCCATCGGGCGTTCGTCCGGAGACCGTAATCGGGCCTGGGGCGCGACGGGGACGCGGTACAGCACCTCGTACGCCCGCTGCCGGGCCAGCAGTTGGCCGGCGAGCGGCTCCGGCCACACGGTCGTCTCGGTGCGTTCCCCGGCGGCATCGGTCAAGTCCTGCCCGGTGGGCCGCCGTTCGGGCTCCTTGGCCAGGCAGGCGGTCAGCAGCGAGCCGAGTGCCGCGTCCGCGGCCGAGATCTCGGCGATCAGCTCGGGATCCGGCTCTTCGAACGCGACCCGGTGCATCACGTCGACTCCCGTACCGTCGCCGAACGGGGCACGCCCCGCCGCCGCGTACACCACGGTCCCGGCGAGTGAGAACACGTCCGACGCCGGGCCGGATCTGCCGGTCCGCAAGTGTTCCGGCGACATGTAGGCCGGAGTTCCCACCCGGACACCCGTGCCGGTGATCGTGCTGGCGTCCACGGCCTTCGAGATACCGAAGTCGATCACGTGCGCGCCCCCGACGGACAACAGCACGTTGGACGGCTTCAGATCCCGGTGCACGATCCCCGTGGCCGCGAGGTCGGCCAGCGCCTGCCCCAACTCGGCCACCAGGCGCCAGACCGCGGCCGTCTCCAGGGCGCCGTGCTCACGTACGGCATGCGCGAGATCGAGCCCCGGGAGGTACTCGGTGGCCATCCACAGCAACTCGTCCTGGAAGCCCGTACCGCACAGTCTCGGGGTGTGCGAGGTGCTGACCCGTTCGTGCACCGACGCTTCCCGCTCGAACCGGCGCCGGAAGCCCGGATCGTCCGCGTACTCCGGCCTGATGACCTTCACCGCGGCCAGACCGGGACCGCCGTCCGCCGGACGTGCGAGATAGACCCGTCCCATACCGCCGCTGCCGAGCAGCGCCAGCGGCACATAGGGGCCGATGCGGTCCGGGTCGCCGAGGCGTAGGGGTGAGGCACCGGTCTGCCGCACCGCGGCGGCCTCGTTCGTTGCCAAGTCCGGTGGCATCGGCCGCTGTTCTGACAAGGAACCCCCGAAGTGAAGTGCGCCGTACGTCAGTTCGGCCCCAAGGAGTCACGAGGCTAGCCGAGCGGTGGCGTACGTTCTGGGTTTCCCGCACTTCCGTTCCCCCAGTGGGCCGTTCGGCGTGCCGCTGTGCAGCCGACGGCCCCAGGCCTCCGGAGGCGGTCAGTCGCGGGGCGGCGGAGTGTAGAAGTCGCCGACGGACGTCCAGACGCCGTTCTTCACGACCACGCGCTGCACACTGCGCGTCCCGAGGTGATCGCTCGCGCTGAACCTCATCACCGGTGACACCCCCGGGTCCACCGAGGACGCCTTCCCGTACGCCTCGGTGATCGCCTTGGACGTCACGGGCCCCTTGATGGTCTTCGCGATCTCGGCGAACACCTTCGCGTTGCTCCAGCCCCACAGCGCGAGGAACCCGGCGTCCTGACCGGGCTCGTACGTGGCCATCGCGGTCCGGAACTCCTTCACCGCGGGGTCGTCGTCGGACGGCGCCTTCACCAGCTGTACGGCCTTCAGATCCTCGGCGGCGTCCTTGGCCAGCGCGACCGTCGACTCGGCGGCCACCGGCGCGTAGGCGTAGGTGGGCAGGGACAGACCCTGGAGCTTGGCCTCCTTGAGGAAGGCGGCGGCCTCCGGGGAGGTGAGGATCAGGACCACGGCCTGGGTCTTCGCGGCCTTCACCTTGCTGATCACGGGGGTGTAGTCGGTGGTCTGGTACTTGACCGGCAGCCGGTCGACCTCGACCGAGGGGTCGAGCTTCTTCGCGACGGGCTCCACCTGTTTGGCCACGTTCACGAACGCGGCCGGGTCACTGTGCACCACGAGGATCTTCTTCGCGCCGTCCTGCACCGCCCACGCGGCGATCGCCGCCGCCTGGTCCTCGTAGAGGGTCTGCGTGCCGAACAGACCGGCGCGCGGCGGCTTGTACCAGGACTCGGTGCCGCCCACCTCGTTCACGACGGGCACCTTGGACTGGTTGAGGACGAACGGGAAGGCCGCCTCGGCCTGCGAGGTGCCGTTCGCGTTGACGATGGCGACGACCTTGTCCTGTCCGACCAGTTCGCGCGCGATCTGCACGGTCTGCTGCGGATCGGCCGCGTTGTCCTTGACGGTCCAGGTGATCTTGCGGCCGTTGACGCCCCCTTGGGCGTTGACCATCTTGAAGTACGCGTCGGCGCCCGCCTTTTCGCCCACTCCGTACGTCGCGGTGGCGCCGGTGAGGGGGAGCCACGCGCCGATGTGGATCTCGGAGGAACTGCCTCCGGCAGCGGCCGAGTCCTGGCCCGCGCAGGCACTGGCGGTGAGCGCCACCGCGGCCAGGACGGCCATCGCGCCCAGGGCGCGGCGGGAATTTCTCTTGGTCGGGAACACGGTCCACCTCGTTCGCAACGGATTGTTCAATTCACTGATGGGGTCCGGGCGTTGCCCGCCGCGGTGGGTGCGGCTCCGAGGCCGCCGCCGAAGTAGGCCGCTTCCGCCAGGGCCGCGAACTCCGGGTCGCCGGGCCGCCCCTGCGCCGCGACGACGCCCTCGTGCAGGACGACCACCTCGTGGCACACGGACAGGGCACGGCTCAGGAGCTGTTCGAGGAGGACGACGGTCAGCCCCTCGTGGGCCAGCTTGGTCAGCCGGTCGTACACCTCGTCGACCAGGGCGGGGGCCAGTCCGAGTGCCGGTTCGTCGACGATCAGGACGTCCGGCGCGCCGATGAGGGCCCGGGCGACGGCGAGCATCTGCTGCTCCCCGCCGGACAGCCCGCCGGCCGAGGCCGACATCCGGTCGCGCAGCCGGGCCGGCAGCCACTCGACGGTCTCCTCCAGCCGTTCCCGCAGCGCGCCGCCGGTGATGCCCGCCGCGTATGCCGCGACCTCGAGGTTCTCGCGCAGGGAGAGCGTCCTGAACAATGCCCGCCCTTCCGGCGCCAGACCGGTCCGGACGACTCCGCCCGACTCCCGCTCCCCGCGCGCCGGTTCGAGCGAGCCGTGCAGGATCCCGGCCAGCGTGCTCTTGCCCGCTCCGTTGGCTCCGGCGATGCCCAGCACCGCCCCCTGCCGGACATCGAGGTCGACGTCCCGCAGCGCGACCACCCCGCCGTAGGTGTGGCCGACCCCGCGCAGGCGGATCATGCTCCGTCCGCCCACGTGCTCGGGCGGCCGGGTCCTGGTGCCGACCGTTCCCAGGTACGACGACCGCACCTTCGGGTCCTTCAGTACGGTGTCCGGGGTGCCCTCGCCGATCGTGCGGCCGAAGTCGAACGCGAGGACACGGTGCGCGACGGCGAACAGGTCGTCGAGGACGTGGTCGATGATCACCACGGCGGTGCCGTCCGCGTGCAGCCGTCTGATGTGCCGCGCCAGCAGCGCGCGTTCGCCCGCGTCGAGGCCGCCGAACGGCTCGTCCAGGATGAGCAGTTCGGGTCGCTCGGCCATCGCACGGGCCAGATCGAGGCGCTTCTGGAGGCCGAACGGCAGTTCTTTCGGACGCCGTTCGGCCACCTCCGCGAGACCGACGGAGCGCAGCAGCCGCGTGACGTCGGCCCGGTGCCCGGCGGTGATCCGCCGGCGGGTGCACAACACGTTCTCCGCGACGGTGAGTTCGGAGAACACCTCCGCGTGCTGGAACGTACGGCCGATGCCCAGCCGCCGCCGCGCGGTCGCCCTCGCACCCAGCAGCGGCTGCCCGGCGAAGTCGGCGGTCCCGCTCACCCGGCCGTTGCCGGTGAGCCCGGAGAGGACGTTCAACAGGGTGGTCTTTCCGGCCCCGTTGGGTCCGATGAGCGCCAGGATCTCGTTCCGGCGGAGCGTCAGAGAGGCGTCCTCCAAGGCCTTCAGCCCGCCGTAGGAGACCGACACGTGCTCCAGGCGCAGCAGTTCGGGTCCGTCGCCGACCGTCTCGGACGGGGTCGGCGGAGGCATGGGATCCGTCAACTCCTCGGACGGTGACATGCGTTGAGCGCTCGACCGGCGCCGGACGCGGTCCGCGAGCCCGCCGAGGAACGGCACGACCCCGCCCGGCAGGAAGAGCAGCACCGCGATCAGCACGAGGCCCTGGACGACCGGCTGGGGCAGTCCCACGGCGGAGGAGAGCGAGGGGTTCCAGGTCAGGTAGATGCCACCGGTCACCGCGCCGACGATCGTGCCGACCCCGCCGAGCACACAGGCGGCGATCAGCGAGATGCCGAACGTCAGCGAGAAGGGGTCCGGGCTCACGAACCCGGTGAGCAGTCCGAGCAGCACGCCCGCGAAGCAGGTGCACGCCCCGCTCACCGCGAACGACAGCGCCGACTGCGCCTCCGGCGCGATGCCGATCGTACGGGCCGCCAGGGGATGGGACTTGGCGGCCACCAGGCGCATCCGCAGCCCGGAGGAGGCGGCCGGTACGGCCAGCGCGAGGACGACGGCCGCGGCGCCGACCGCGAGGTACTGGGTCTCGGTGCCGCCGCCCGCGAGGGTGCCGAGGCCGAGGACGCTGCGCAGTCGGACCACCGGCACTCCCTGGTCGCCGCCGGTCACACTGCTCCAGCGGTTGATCAGCTCCAGGGTCACCGTGGTGAACGCGAGGGTCAGCAGCGCGATGTAGAGCACCGAGAACCGGGCCCCCGCGTACCCGAGGAAGGCGCCCAGCGCGGCACCGGCGGCGACCGCGCCGAGGACCACCGTCTCCAGCGTCCAGCCGTGGCCGCTGCCGTACGCGGCGAAGTAGGCGCCGATGGCGAAGAACGCGGGGTGGCCCACCGACCAGATGCCGGACCAGCCGGCGAGCAGGCCGACCGACAGGACGACGATCGTGTACACGGCCGCGAGCCCCACCGAGTACATCTGGTACGCGGGGATCGCGCCGGAGGCCATGAACGCGATGAGCACCGCGCCGGCCGCCGGGCCGAGCGCGGCCCGCGCCAGGAGGGAACGGTTGAAGACCATGGATGCGACCCCTCAGACCCGTTGGAAGGTGCGGGTGCCGAACATGCCCTGAGGGCGGATCAGCAGCACCAGCACGGTGAAGGAGAAGACGAACGTGTCCCGGAAGCTGGCGGAGACGTAGTTCGCCGCGAGGTTGTCCAGGACGCCGATGGTCAGCCCGCCGAGGACGGCGCCGTACATGCTGGTCAGGCCGCCCAGGAAGATTCCGGCGAAGGCGCGGAAGAGGGGCGCGACCAGCGCGGTGGGGACCAGACCGGAGCGCGGTGCGTACAGGCAGGCGGCGAGTGCGGCGAGGCCCAGGCCGAGCGCCCAGGAGATCCGGGCCAGCCGCTGCGAACTCAGGCCGACCACGCGGGCGGTCTCCGCGGACTCGGCCGCGGCGCGCATCGCCGAGCCGAGCGTGGTGCGGGCGAAGAGGTAGCCGACCAGGGCCATCGCCACGGCGGCGACGGCGATCGTCAGCAGGCTCTGGGCCGGCACCGCCGCCCCCGACCAGCGCACGGTCCCGTCGACCAGGCTGGGAAAGGCCTTGGGCTGGTCGCCCCAGATGGATCCGGCGACGTTCTCCGCGACCAGGGAGACGCCCATCGTCACGACGAGCGCGGAGAACAACTGGCCCTGTCCCAGCGGCCGGATCACCGTCTCCCGGACGAGCAGGCCCGCCGCCACCGTGATCACGACGGCGGCGAGGACGCCGAGGACCGTGGCCACACCGCGGTCGTGCAGCGAGAGCGCCACGTACAGGCCCAGTGTCGCGAGCGACGCCATCGCGAAGTTCACGACGTCCGTGGCCCGGTAGATGATGACCAGCCCGAGACCCATGAGGCCGTAGACGGCTCCACTGGCCACACCGCTCACCAGGACGAGCAGGAACTGACTCACAGTCCCTCCTTCGGGGAAGAGCGCGTTCGCGCCACATGTGCGGGAAGCATGATCACCTCACAAGAGAGTCAAAGTGAACTCACTTCAGTAAGCTAGGGGCGGTCTCGCCGGAGGGGCAAGCCTCGTGCACCGGATTTGTGCCGGGCACCCCGAGCGGACTCAGTGCCCGGTGGCCGACGGTGACTCGGTGAGCGCGGCGCGTGCCGCCGCCAGGCCGAAGACCAGCGCGGGGGCGAGACCGCCCGCGTAGGCACGCCGGTACAGGCCGCCCGCGTCGGCGCCGGCCGCCAGCAGGCCCGGGACCGGCACCCGACCGTCCGAGGCCGTCGACAGGGCGTGCGCCCCGGCGTCGATCAACAGACCGCCGAAGGTGAACGTGATCGCCGGGGCCGCCTCGACGACGTAGAACGGCGCTTCGTCCAACGGGCGTTGATCGAGGGAGCGGCCGGGCGTCGGGCCGCCGCTCGCGCTCGCGGTGCCGTTGAACTCCGCGATCCGGTCACGGATCGTCGCACCCGGGTAACCCCATTCCTCGGGCATCGACGCGAAGTCCTCCAGGCTGTCCGCCACCGCGCACCGGGCACCGGCCCGATGGCACAGCTGGAACTTGTCGACGCCGGGGATGCCCTCCACGTACGAGGCGCTGATCCACTCCCGGTGCACCCGCGCGTCGGCCACCAACAGGCCGCGCGCTTCCGGTCGTTCGAGCAGCGCCATGGTGGTGAGGTGGTCCCCGGCCGTCTCGTCGACGAAGCGCTCGCCCGTCGTGTCGAACAGCAGGGCGTGCTCGCTGTAGTAGAGCGCCAGGTCCACGAAGCGCGCCGGGTCCGCCGGCGAGACACCGGCCGGCATCAGATGGCCGTAGAACCCCGCGTCCTTCTTGCCGAACGCGGCGCCCGCGGCACGGCCCAGCGTCAGGCCGTCGCCCCGGCTGTGCGGGTTGGCCCGCAGCCCGATGTCGGCGGCCCGGGGGTGGATGTGCTCGGCGCGCAGGTCCGGATCGCCCTGGAAGCCGCCGGTCGCGAGCAGTGTCCAGGTGGCCCCGATACGGCGCGGAGTTCCGTCCGGGAGCAGGACGTCCGCACCCTTGACCGCCCCGCCCTCCGTCACGAGGGACTTGGTCCAGGTGCCGGTCAGCACCTCCTGGCCCCGGTCGCGGATCAGTCGCTCGCACGTGTCGAGGTAGTGGTTCGTGTCGAGCTGATGCCCCCGGCCGAAGCCGAGCACCGGCACCGGCGGGCGGCAGTCCACGCCGAGCGACCGGATCCAGGCGACGCCGTCGGCGAACCCGTCCAGCAGGGCGGCGGCCAGTTCCGGGTCGCCGTCCGGGTTGACCCGGCGCATCTCCTCGACGGTCGGGGCCGTCCACACGAAACCGGCGAACCGGGCCGAGCCGCCGGTGCGTTCCGCCTTCTCCACCAGCACCACCGAGCCGCCCTCCGCGGCCACTCGGGCGGCGGCCGAGAGCCCGGCCATGCCGCCGCCGATCACCAGCAGATCCACTGTCTCCGCGTCCGCCACGGGTCCCACCGCCTCTGTGTCGCCGACTGGAATGCGACGCTAATTGAACTCACTTCTGTAGTCGAGAGGGTGGACGACGGAGGATGTGGTGGTGCGGGTTTCGGCCGCGCGGGCCGTAGTCGGGTGCGTCAGTCGGGTACGAGGACCGCGCGCCCCCGTACGGCGCCGGACCGTAGCCTCTCGATCGCCTCCGCCGCGTTCGACAGCGCGAACCGCTCGACGCCGACCTTCAGCGCGCCCTTCCGTGCCAGGGCGGCGACCGCCTCCAGCTCGGGCAGCGTCCCCCAGAACGGCAGCGAGATCCGGGTCCCGGGCGGAAGCGCGCCGGGTTTGCGTACGGCCAGCTCTCCGCCGCCGCTGCCCACCACGGCCAGCTCTCCGCCCGCCCGCAGCACCGCCACCGCGAGCTGCAGGCTGGACCGGCTGCCGACGAAGTCGAGCACCGCCACCGCCCCGGCGCCGCCCGTCCGGTCCCGCAGGACTCGCGCGGTGTCGGCCCGCGACAGCGTCCCGAAGTGGGCGCCGCACTCCTCCGCGAGGGCGAGCGCCTCCTCGCGCACGTCCACGGCCAGGATCCGCGCGGCCGTCGTGGCACGCAGGATCTGCACGGCCAGATGTCCCAGGCCGCCGATGCCGAGGACCACCACATGGGCGGTCGCGCCCTCGCTCAGGGCGTGCCGGACCATGGTCACGGCGTGGTGCGCGGTCAGCCCGGCGTCCGACAGGGGCGCCGCCTGGACGGGGTCCAGGTCGCCCACCGGGACCAGCAGTCGCCCGGACGGCACGAGCAGCAGGTCCGCCATTCCGCCGTCGCGCCCGAGCCCCGCTCCCGTGCCGACACGGTCGGTGTCCAGCGCCGGTCGCCGGTCGCAGTAGTTCTCCGCCCCGGCCGCGCAGCGCGCACAACTCCCGCAGCCCCAGGGGCCGTAGACGATCACGCGCTCGCCGACCGCCGGTCCGGTCGCCAGCGGGCCGCGGTGCAGCACCCGGCCCGCGACCTCGTGTCCGAGGGTGAACGGGAGCCGGTAGGGGAGGGCTCCCGGCCGGGCGTCGATGACATGGAGGTCCGACCGGCAGAGGCCGGCCGCCTCCACCTCGATCAGGACCTCCTCGTTCGTGGGAGTGGGGTGTGCCACCTCGGTGAGGACCGGTGGGCCGCCCCAGCGGGTCAGTCGGACCGCTCTCGCTGCGCCTGTTGACATACATGGGACAGTAACAAAAATGAAGTCAGTTCAGGAGATGGTTGTGGCTGGTCGCGCCCACGCGGCGGAGCCGCGAATCGATACAGCCTCGCGCCCCTCAAGGAGTTCGAGCCAGGGAGGTTTCGGTGATTCGGCTCGATGTTGATCCCGCAGCGCTGTCGGAGACCGATGGGCAGCGCCAACTACGTTCAGTTCTACGGGACTTGCTCGGCCAATACTGCGGACCCGTGGGTGTTCGCGCACAGGTCGACAGCCCCCGCGGATTCGACCAGGTGCTGTGGAACCGGCTCGCCCGTGAGATCGGGGTGCATGGGCTCGCGTTGCCCGAGGAGTACGGGGGTGCTGGGTATACGTACGCCGAACTGGCCGTTGCTCAGGAGGAGTTGGGGCGCGTGCTGTGTCCCGCGCCCCTGCTGGCCACTGTCGTTCTCGCCGGGCATGCCCTGTTGGTGAGCGGCGATCAACAGGCCTGTGCGCGCTGGCTTCCGGGTATCGCGTCCGGCGAACTCACGGCCACGGTGGCCGGATTCCTGTATCCCGCCGATGTCACCGCCGAACGCGGCCCCGGCGGCTGGGTGTTGCGTGGAGACGCCGACTTCGTGCCCGGCGGAGAGGGCGCGGATCTGCTGCTGGTCAAGGCCCGCGCGCCGGACGGGGAGCGGCTGTTCGCCTGCGAGCCGGACGGGGCGACCTGCGACCGTACGGCTCGGCGGGTCCTCGATCCCACGCGGCGGCAGGCACTCGTGCGATTCCGCGGAGCGCGCGCCGAGCCGGTCGGAGAACCCGGGCGGGCGGCGGAGGTCGTCGACGCCGTGCTCGACGCCGGCCGAGTGGCCCTCGCGGCCGAGCATGTAGGCGGCAGCGCGCACGCCCTGGACGCCGTGCTCGCCCATGTCTCGCGGCGGACCCAGTTCGGGCGGGCCATCGGCTCGTTCCAGGCGGTCAAGCACCGGCTGGCCGATCTGCTCGTCGAGATCGAGGGGGCGCGGTCGGCCTCGGCCTACGCGAGCGCCTGCCTTGCCGCGGGAGCGTCGGAACTGCCGCTCGCCGCGAGCGCCGCGGCGGTCGTGTGCACCGGCGCCCATCGGCTCGCCACCACCGAATACGTGCAGCTCCACGGCGGGATCGGCTTCACCTGGGAGCACCCCGCCCATCTGTATCTGCGCCGGGCGCGGGCCGACGAGGCACTGTTCGGCACGGGCGACGACCACCGGCTGCGCCTGGCCGGACTGCTCGGGCTCGCCCGCTGATCGCTTCCCGGGCGATCGCCTCCCGATCCATTGACAGGGGCATCCGTCCGCCCACAGAATCGAACTCAATTCAGTTCAGTTTGGAGGAGCTCATGGCAGTCGAAGACGAGATCCAGTTCGAGCGGGACGGGCAGGTGGCGCGGGTCTGGCTGAACCGCCCGCACAAGAAGAACTGTGTGACCGTGCCGATCCTCGACCGGCTGGACGAGATCATCACCGAGGTCGACGCGGACCCCGAACTGCGCGTGCTGGTGCTGCGCGGGCGTGGGAACACGTTCTGCTCCGGGTTCGACCTGGACAGCCTCAAGGCCGACTTCGTGGGCAGGTCCAACGCGATCGACGTCGCCGTACTGTCGGCGAAGGTCTGCGACCGGCTCTACTCGATGAAGACCCCGTCCATCGCCGTCCTCGAAGGTCATGTCACCGCGGGCGGCTTCGAGTTGATGATCTCCTGCGACTTCGCGATCGCCGCGGACGACGCCCTCATCGGCGACTTCCACATCCGCCGCGCCCTGTTCGGCGGCGCCGGCCCCATCTACCGCGTGCCGCGCATGATCGGCGTCCGCAAGACCAAGGAGCTGATGCTGACCGGCAAGCTGCTCACGGGGGTCGAGGCCGCCGAGTTCGGTCTCATCAACTCCTCGGCGCCCGCCGACAAGTTGGACGCCACGGTCGAGGAGTTCGCCGACCAGCTCGTCGACAAGAGCCCGTTCACCATGTGGATCACCAAGATGACCATCGACCGGAGCCTCGACGCCGACATCCAGTCGCTGATGGTCATGGAGCACCTCGCGGTCGGGGTGATGCTCAACTCCGAGGACGCGGCGGAGGGCGTGGCCGCCTTCCTGGAGAAGCGGGAGCCGCAGTGGAAGGGGCGCTGAGCGCCGTGCCGTCGGAGACCGGGGGCCGGCTGCGCGGCTCCCGGTGTGCCGACTGTGCGGTGGCCGTCTACCCGGCCGACCCGGCGTGCCCGCGCTGCGGCGGACCGGCCGAGCCGGTCGCGCTCTCCGGTACGGGCACGCTGTGGACCTGGACCGTGCAGCGGTACGCGCCCAAGTCGCCGCCGTACGTCCCGCCCGCCGCCGGATTCGCGCCGTTCACCGTCGGCTATGTCGAACTGGCGGAGGGTGTACGGGTGTTGGCGGTCCTCGACATCCGGCCCGAGGACGCGGAGATCGGCATGCCGCTGACGATCGCCGCGGGGGACGGGGTGCCGAGGGCCACGGGAGCCGTCGTATGACCGCCGAGGACGTCCTCGTCTGCGGGGCCGGGATCACCTCCTTCGCCCGTACGGAGGAGAGCGGCCGGCAGCTCGCCGTGCGGGCCGTGCGGGACGCCCTGGCCGATGCGGGACTGCCGTGGACCCGGGTGCGCGCGGCCTACGGCGGCAGCGACGCGGCCGGGAACGCCGACACCCTGGTCGCCGAACTCGGCCTGACCGGCGTCCCGTTCACCAATGTGCGCAACGGCTGCGCCACCGGCGGCAGCGCGCTCGTCTCGGCCGTCAACGCGATCCGGTCCGGGGCGGCGGACGTGGCCCTCGCCGTCGGTTTCGACAAGCATCCGCGCGGCGCCTTCGACCCGCGACCCGCCGACTGGGGGCTCGAGGAGGCCTACGGGCGCGACGGGTTGATGGTCACCACGCAGTTCTTCGCCATGAAGATCCAGCGGTACATGCACGACCACGGCATCAGCCCGCGCACCCTCGCCCTCGTCGCCGAGAAGGCTTACGCGAACGGGGTGTTGAACCCTCGTGCCTGGCGCCGCAAACCGCTCGACGCGACCGAGATCCTCGCGTCGGGCATGGTCAACGACCCGCTCACCCGGTACATGTTCTGCTCGCCCGGACAGGGTGCGGTCGCCCTCGTGCTGTGCAGCCGTGCGGTGGCCCGCCGACTCGGCGGCACGGCCGTGGCGTTGCGCGCGGCCGTCGTACGGACCCGGCGGTTCGGCTCCTTCGAGGTGTTCAGCCCCTGGGCACCGGCCGGGACACCGACGAGCGTGACCGCGGATGCGGCGCAACTCGCCTTCGAGGAGGCCGGGTTGGGGCCCGGTGACATCGACGTGTGTCAGTTGCAGGACACCGAGAGCGGTGCCGAGGTGATGCACATGGCCGAGTGCGGGTTCTGCGCGCACGGCGACCAGGAGTCGCTCATCCCGTTCGGCGCGACCGGCATCGGCGGCTCGCTCCCCGTCAACACCGACGGCGGCTGCATCGCCAACGGCGAGCCCATCGGCGCCTCCGGACTGCGCCAAGTCCACGAGATCGTGCAGCAGTTGAGGGGCCGGGCGGGCGAACGGCAGGTACCGGGAGATCCCGCGACCGGCTTCACCCATGTCTACGGGGCACCCGGCGTCAGCGCCTGCACCGTGCTGACCCGCTGAACCGTACCGCCCCGCTGAAAGGAGGAAGGACCGCCATGGACGGCATACCCGACCCCGACGAGTTCCGTGCCGACGCCCGGAGCTGGCTGAAGGGCGCGGCGACAGCGCGTGCCGCGCACCGGGAATGGGGCCGCGGCGACGACTCGGTGGCCGTCTTCGAGAACTGGACCGAGGCCGAGGAACGCGCCCACACCGACCGGACACGGGACTGGGAACGCACCCGGTACGACCAGGGCTGGGGTGCGATCGGCTGGCCCCCGGAGTACGGAGGGCGCGAACTGCCCGCGTACTACGAGCAGTTGTACCGCGCGGAGGAGGCCGCCTTCGACGTACCGCGCCGTACCGAGATCTTCCCGGTCACCCGGCAACTCGTGGCACCCGCGATCCGGATCTGGGGCACCGACGAACAGAGACGGCGCTGGCTGCGCCCCATGCTGCGCACCGACGAACTCGCCTGCCAGCTGTTCTCCGAGACGGAGGCGGGCTCCGACCTCGCCGCCGTCCGCACCCGGGCCGTGCGGGACGGCGACGGCTGGATCGTCAACGGCCACAAGATCTGGACCTCCGGTGCCCGCGTCGCCACCTGGGGTGTCGCCGTCTGCCGCACCGACCCCGAGGCGCCCAGGCACGCGGGCATCACGGTCCTCCTCGTCCGCATGGACGCACCGGGCGTGACCGTACGGCCCATCCGGCAGATGACCGGCGGCTCCAGCTTCAACGAGGTCTATCTGGACGACGTGTTCGTGCCCGACAGCGACCGGCTCGGGCCCGTCGGCGAGGGCTGGCGGGTGACCCTCACCGTGCTCGCCGCGGAGCGCCTCGACTCCGGCGGTCTCGGCCTGGACAACGCCGACCGGGCCCTCGACCTCGCCCGGCACCTGCCCCGCCCGCTCACCGGAGGCGAACAGCAGCAGGCGGCCGACCTGTTCGCCCGTGCCCTGGTCCAGCGGCTCATCGCGCTCCGTGTCACGGCGGCCCTGGCCGCCGGCCGCGAACCCGGCGCCGAGGCCTCGGTCGGCAAACTCCACGCCACCGCGACCATGCGCGCCACCACCGACCTGGTCCAGCAACTCCTGGGCCCGAGCCTGGCCGCGGACACCGGGGAATGGGGCACCTTCGCCTGGACCGAGCACCTGCTCGGCGCACCCGGCTACCGCATCGCCGGCGGCAGCGACGAGATCCAGCGCAACATCCTCGCCGAACGCGTACTGGGACTGCCCAAGGAACCGAAGGGAGCGGGACGTTGACCACCACTTCCGAGACGACCGCGCTCACTGCCCGGGTACGCGAACGACTGGCGGAGCATCACCCCGGTCTGCCCGTGGGGGAGTTGCGCACACTGCCCGGTGGCCATTCGGGGCTCACCTACCGCATCGCGGCGGGACCGGTCTCGTACGTCGTGAAGGCGGTGCCGCCGGGACAGCGGCCCGTCGGCCGCAACGACGTGCTCCGCCAGGCCCGCGTGCTGCGCGCGCTCGCCGGATCGCCGGTGCCCGTGCCGGGCGTCGTCGCCGTCGACGAAGCCGAACCGGCCTGGTTCGCCATGGAGTTCGTAGACGGCGAAGCCATCGAGCCCGTCCTCGACGAACACCGACTCGACCCTGGATTGTGCCGCGAACGGATGCTGGCCCTGGCCCCTGTATTGAGCGAGCTGCATCGGGCCGAGGTGGCGGGCGCTGAACCTCTCCTCCCCACAGGCGAGTTGGAGCGCTGGAACCGCACCATGCGCGCCGTACCGGCGGAACTCCGCCCAGGCGCCGAGGACGTGCTCGCCGCCCTCGCCACCGCGATCCCCGTCGGCATCGAACCCACCCTCACCCACGGCGACTTCCGGCTCGGCAACGTCCTGTGCGTCGACGAACAGCCCACCGCCGTCGTCGACTGGGAGATCTGGGGGTACGGCGATCCGCGCATCGACCTCGGGTGGTTCCTCCTCTTCGCCGACCACCGCAACTTCCCGCTGCTCGGCCGCGCCGTCCCCGGTCTGCCCGGCGAGGACGAACTGCTCGCCGCCTACCTCGACGGCAGGCCCGAACCCCCCGACCTCGACTGGTTCCGCGCCCTGGCCCGCACCAAGATGGCCGCGATCATGGGCCACAACCTGCGCCGGCACCGTGAGGGGAAGCACCACGACCCCGACCAGGAGCGACTGCCGCCGACGATCGCGGCGATGATCCGCACCGCGCGCGACCTGCTCGCCCGACGGTCCTGAAGGAGCGACACCATGGATTTCGGACTCTCGCCGAAGGCCGACGAACTCCGCTCGCGCATGGCCGCGTTCATGGCGGAGTACGTACTGCCCGCCGAGGACGTCTACGACCGCCAGCTCGCCGAGGCGGCCGACCCGCACGAACTGCCGTCCGTCATGCGTGAGTTGAAGGAGAAGGCGCGCGCGGAGGGACTGTGGAACCTGTTCCTCGCGCACGGTACCTGGGGCGCCGGTCTCACCAACCTCGAGTACGCGCCGCTCGCCGAGCTGGCCGGACGCTCGATCATCGGCCCCGAGGTGTTCAACTGCTCCGCCCCCGACACCGGCAACATGGAACTCCTCGCCCTCTTCGGCACACCCGGGCAACAGGACCGCTGGCTGCGACCGCTGCTGGCCGCCGAGATCCGCTCCTGCTTCGCCATGACCGAGCCCGAGGTCGCCAGTTCGGACGCCCGCAACATCCGTACGCGCATCACCCGCGACGGCGACGAGTACGTGGTCGACGGCCACAAGTGGTACACGTCGGGCATCCTCGACCCGGACTGCCGGCTGATCGTCCTGATGGGCGTCACCGACGCCGACGCGCCCGCGTACCGGCGGCAGAGCATGCTGCTGATTCCGCGCGACACCCCCGGGATCACCGTGCTGCGCGATCTGCCGATGTTCGGCTACACCGACCGCTGCGGCCACGGCGACGTGCTCTTCGAGAACGTGCGGGTCCCGGTGTCGTCGATGCTCGGCGGCGAGGGCGACGGATTCGCCCTGGCGCAGGGGAGGTTGGGCCCCGGCCGGATGCACTACGCCATGCGGGCCGTCGGATTCGCCGAACGCGCACTGGAGTTGATGTGCCGCCGGACACTGACCCGCACCGCCTTCGGAGGCCCGCTGGCCGAACGGGGCGTCGTCCGCGAGTGGATCGCCCGCAGCCGGATCGAGATCGAGCAGCTGCGGCTGCTGGTCCTCAAGTCGGCCTGGCTGATGGACACCCGGGGCAACGCGGCGGCCCGTACCGAGGTCGCCGCGATCAAGGTGGCCGCGCTGGAGGTGGCGCACCGGGTGGTCGACCGGGCCGTCCAGGCACACGGAGCCGCGGGGGTCAGCGACGACACGGTACTGGCACGGCTGTACGCCATCACCCGGGCACTGCGGATCGCGGACGGGCCGGACGAGGTGCATCTGCGGACGGTCGCGCGGCGTGAACTGGCCAAGTATCAGGAGGAGTCGGCGTGAACGGACAGGTCTTGGACGGCCGGGTCGCCGTCATCACGGGCGGTTCCAGAGGCATAGGCCTCGGTATTGCCAAGGCGTACCGGGAGGCGGGCGCCCATGTGGTCATCGCCGCCCGGAAGGCCGACGGACTGGCCGCGGCGCGCGAGGAGTTGCTGCGGACCAAGGGGGACGGCGAGGTCCACGAGGTGGTCGCCAACGCGGGCGAGCCCGAGGACGCCGAACGCTGCGTCGCGGAGACCGTGTCCCGTTTCGGCCGACTCGACGTCCTGGTCAACAACGCGGCCACCAACCCCTACATGGGCGATCTCCTCGACCTCGACCTGCCGCGCGCGGAGAAGACCGTACGCGTCAACCAGTACGGCATGATCGCCTGGACCCGGTGCGCCTGGCGGGCGTGGATGCGGGAGCACGGGGGAGCGGTCGTCAACATCGCCTCCGTCGGCGGACTCGTCGTCGACCCCCACATCGGCTGGTACAACGCCACCAAGGCGGCCATGCTGCACCTGACCCGCCAACTCGCCTACGAACTCGGCCCGACGGCCCGCGTGAACGCCATCGCGCCCGGACTGATCAAGACCGAGCTGGCACGGGCCGTATGGGAGCCGCGGGAGCCGATCCTGACCGCGAAGCTGCCACTGCGCAGACTCGGGACGGTGGAGGACGTGGCGCACGCGGCCGTCTTCCTGGCGTCCGGGGCCTCGTCCTGGATGACGGGGCAGACGCTGGTGCTGGACGGCGGGGCGACCGTGCTGCCGATCGGGGTGGAGGGGTGAGCCACGCGATCGCCGACCTGTTCTCGCTGCACGGCCGGACCGCCGTGGTCACCGGGGCCTCGTCCGGGCTCGGGGCCCGGTTCGCCCTGGTGCTCGCGTCGGCGGGCGCCACCGTCTTCGCGGCCGCCCGCCGGCTGGAGAGGCTCAAGAACCTCGCCGACACGGATCCGCGGATCCATCCCGCCGTCTGCGACGTCTCGCGGGAGGAGGACCGCGTACGGCTGATGGAGACGGCGCTCGACGAGACCGGACGGGTCGATGTGCTGGTGAACAACGCCGGCATGTCCGGAGCCGTGCGCGCCGAGGACGAGAGCGCCGACGACTTCGCGGACGTACTGGCCGTGAATCTGGTGGCACCCTTCCACCTCGCGCGGCTGCTGGCGGAGGCTCCGCGGCGCGACTGCCGTAGTACGACGCGGTCGATCGTGAACGTCTCGTCCGTCCTGGGGCTGGTCTCGGGCGCTCCGCTCGGGGGCGCGGCCTACGCCGCCTCCAAGGCGGGACTTGTCGGACTGACCCGTGAACTGGCCGGGCAGTGGGGGCCGTCGGGGGTACGGGTCAACGCGCTCGCGCCCGGCTGGTTCCGTTCCGAGATGACCGACGAACTCTTCTCCGACGAGCGCGCCCGGCGCTGGGTCGAGCGCGGCACGATGCTGGGGCGGGGCGGTGAACAGGGCGAACTGGACGGGGCGTTGCTCTATCTGGCGTCCGGCGCGTCCTCGTACTGCACCGGGCACGTGCTCACCGTGGACGGCGGGTGGACGGCGCGATGAGGGTCACGGTCGAGGTCGACGGCGACGGTCTGGCCAGGGTCGAGCTGTGCCGCGGGTCGGGCAACGCGATCGACCTGGCGACGGCCCGGGAGTTGCGGGACGCCGCACTGGAGTGCGAGCGGAGGCAGGCCCGGGCGGTGCTGCTCACCGGGCGGGGGCGGTCCTTCTGTGTGGGCGGTGATCTGAAGGAGTTCGCCGCGCTGTCCGGGGAGCGTCTCGCGGCGCACCTCACCGACGTGACCGACGCGCTCCACGAGGCGCTGCGGATCCTCTCCGGGCTGGACGCCCCGCTGGTGGTCGCCGTGCAGGGGGCGGTCGCGGGCGCCGGGCTCGGGCTCGTGGGGGCGGCGGACATCGGCCTCGCGGCGAGCGACGCCGGCTTCACCGCCGCGTACACCGCGATCGGGTACACGCCGGACGCCGGAGTCAGCTGGTCGCTGCCCCGGCTCGTCGGTCCACGGCAGGCGGTGGACCTGCTCCTGACCAACCGGCGCGTACCGGCCGCCGAGGCGTTGCGGATGGGCCTGGTCAGCCGTGTCGTCGCACCGGAGCGGCTGTACGAGGAAGCCGTACGGACCGCGGGGACGCTGGCGCGCGGGGCGACGGCGGCGTACGGGGCGACGCGGCGGCTGGTCGGGCGGGCACTCTCCACGGATCTGGACGAACACCTCGACGACGAGGCCCGCCGGCTGGCCGCCGCCGCGGTGTCCGGGGAGGGCCGCGAGGGCGTGGCGGCATTCCTGGCGGGGCGCCCGGCCGATTTCGCGGGGTGCGAGGGTGGTTCGGGAGCCCGGGGTCGCGCGGTCCGGTGACCTACGCGAACCGAGTCCGCGGAATCCCCGGCCGATCTTCGATTCGTAGCCGACTTGAACTTGGGTCTACTCTCGGACGACCGGACGGCGACGGGTACCGGCCGTGGAGAAGAGGGAGAGACGATGGCGAGGGCACGGATCGTGGATCCGGAGGAGGGGCCCCGGTCGAAGCGTGGCGCGATCCTCGTGGCAGCCGTGGAGCGGTTCGGCGAGGACGGCTACGAGAACACCAAGTGGTCGGAGGTGGCCGACCGGGTCGGCATCGGGCAGACCGCCCTCTACCACTACTTCGAGTCCAAGGCCCACTGCCTGCTCACCATCATGCGGCTCGAACTCCAGCGCTCCCACGACCAGTTCGTCGAGGCCACGAAGGACGAGACGGACCCGGTGGAGGAGGTGCGCGCGGCGGTGCGGTCCGCGTTCGCCGTCACCGAGCAGGAGATCCGCCAGATGCGCATCCTCCAGGCCAACATGTCCCTGCTCGCCACCCCGCGGAAGTCCAAGCGCGAGGAGACCGAGCGCGTCGCGGCCCGCCAGCTGGTGCAGATGGTCGAGCGGGACTGGACGAGCCTGCTGATGCGCGGCATGTCGAAGGGCGCCTTCCCGCTCCGCGACGCGCACACCCTCGGCCTCTCCGTCCTCGGCATGATCGTCAGCGTCTGGCGGTGGTACCGGCCGACCGGCGCGATCCCCCTCTCGGAGATCAGCGAGATGATCGAGGGATGCGTGGTGCGGATGGTCGCCGAATAGTCTCCGCCCCGCCCCTTGTCGGCGGCGGGGCGGCCGTCCTACAGTCAAACTGAACTGAACTCAGGTTGTTTGATGATCCTGGGAAAGCTCTTTTGATGATGCTGGGAAAGTGACGCTGAGGGAGAGCGATCGGCAATGGTGCTTCGCGAATACATGGCCAGAATGGACGGCCAGGACCCGGAAAAGGCCCTCGAACTCCTGGAACCCGACTTCCGCTTCCTGATCGCGCTCCCGGGCGGCGGGCGGTCCGGTACGTCCCGCGCGGACTTCGCCGGCTACCTCGCCGGGCGGAACGCCGTGGACCGCAGGCATGAGATCGTGCGCTACTCGGTCGACGGCGACGTCGAGACGGCGTACGGCTTCGTCGTCGACGGCGGAGTGACCAGCGGGGCCTTTCTGTCCGCCGTGCGGGTGTCGCCGGGCGGGCTGATGGCGCGCTACCAGTCGTTCTTCACCCCCGACTTCGACCTCGTGGACCGGCCGTGAGCGCGCCCGCCACGTCCGCCGCCCCCTTCCTGACCACGTGGTTCGGGATCCTGGACAGTGACGACGCCGACCGCATCCTCGACCTGATCAGCGACGACTTCTCCTTCTCCATCCTGTTCTCCACGGGCGGCGACGCGGGCACCGACTTCCACGGCGGCCGCGCCGAGATGGAGGGCTATCTCGCCCAGCGTGAGGTGGGCACGCGCACCCACCACCTGCTCACCGGATCCGTCGTCGGCCGGGACGAGCTGTACCTCGGTGAGGTGCGCAGGGCGGGCGTACCGGAGGCGACCTTCGTCGCCTCGGCCCGGCTGGACGACGCGGGCAGGGTGCGGCACCTGCTGATCGGGCGCTCGCCCGCGGTCCTGTTCACCTGAGGAGACACGATGTACAACCTCGTTCTGCTGGCCGCCCGGCCGCCCGAGTGGACCCACGAACGGTTCATCGGCTGGTGGCGCGGCGAACACGCCGAACTCACCCGGCAGTTGCCCGGACTGAGGTCCTGGCGGCACACCGATATCGACGCGGCCCTCGAACCGCGCTCGGAGGGCTGGGACGGTCTCTCCGTCCTGGGCTTCGACACCGCCGAGGACCTGCGCAAGGCACTGGACAGTCCTGAGTGGGCCGCCGCCGTCGCCCAGGTCGGCGACATGCGCGGACGCCGGATCGCCGTCATGGGCGGCGAGTCGGAGATGTACGCGGACCCGGCGCAGCGGACCGGGCACACCGGGGCATGACCCGGGGCCGACCCGGAGCGCCCCCTTCGCAACGAGGCGAGGAAGCGGATGCGACAGACAGTACGGGAGTTCCAGGACCGATCCGAACAGGCCGACTTCACAGCCGTCGTCGACGACCAGGGGCCGCACGGCGCGCGTGAACTCCTGCTGCGTGCACATGAGTTGGCCGACGCGATGACCCCGAACGGTACGTCCGGCGGCACCGTGCTCCTCCAGGCCGACAACTCCTGGCGCACCGTCGCGGCGACCCTCGCCGTCGGGATGACCGGTGGAGTCCTCGCCCTCCTCAACCGCCACACGACCCGCGCCGAGTTCACCGCCGCGGTGGCGGACATCCGGCCAGACGTCCTGGTCGCCGAACCGTCCGCGATCGAGGAGTGGGACGCCGTCCCCGCCCTGCCGGACGCGGTGACCGCCGAGGCGCTCGACGGCTGGACGGTCCGCGCCGGACTCGGCCCGCGCGACGTCTCCCGCTGGTCCGGCGGCAGTCTCATCGGCCTCACCTCCGGCTCCACCGGCCGGCCCAAGGGCGTCGTCCAGTCCGAGAGCGCCCTGCGGTACGCGTGCTCCCGCACGGTCGACGTCAACGGACTGCGCGAGGGGGACGCGGTGGCCGCGGTCGTCCCGCTCTCCTCGACCGCCGCCTACTGCTTCGGGGTCTGCCTCGCGCTCATGCTGGGCGGCCCGCTCGTCCTGTCCGGCCGCTGGGACCGCGAGGAGGCACTCGCGCGGATGGCCGTCCACGACGTGCGGTGGACCATGTGCGTGCCCACCATGGCCCTCCAGATGGGCTCGGCGGCGGCCGGTTCCAAGGTCCTGGACGGTGTCCGCGCGATCACCGTGGGCGGCGGCCCCATGGACCGCGGGGCCCTCGCCCGCGCCGAACGCTCCCTGGGGACACGGATCCTGCGCGTCTTCGGCATGTCGGAGTGTCTCGGGCACACCTCGCCCCGGCCCGACGACCCCGAGGAGATCCGCCTCGGCCGTGACGGACGGCCCTTCCCCGGCACCGACCTCAGGGCCGTCGCCCCGGACGGCACCCCTCTCGGCCCCGGGGCGACCGGCCGGGCCCAGGTCCGCGGCCCCTCCCTCTTCCTCGGCTACGCCCGTGACGGCAAGGTCGAACCGCCGGCCCTCACCCCGGACGGCTTCTTCCCCACCGGCGACCTGCTGGTGACCGGCGAGGACGGCACCGTCACCATCATGGGCAGGGAGAAGGACGTCATCATCCGAGGCGGACGCAACCTCGACATCACCGAGATCGAGCGCGCCGTGGCCACCCATCCGGCGGTGGCGCGCGCCTGTGTGGCCCCCGTACCGGACCCGCTCCTCGGCGAACGGGCCGCCGTGCTCGTCGTGGTCGAGGACGGCAGCGGTGAACTCGGCCTCGACGAGATCAGGGCACACCTCGCCCGCACCGGCCTGTCCAAGGCCAAGTGGCCCGAATTCGCTTTCACCGTGGGCGAGTTGCCGCAGACCACTGTGGGCAAGCTCGACCGCTCGGGCGCCCGCAGGCTCGCCCACGAACTGCACGCGGGAATCGCCGTGCACCCCGAGCAGCACCGCCAAGGAGATGCATGACCTTCCCCACGACCCCCACTCCCCGCCTCGACCGCGGTAGTTGGGCACAGTCGGGACCCGAGACCGTACGACCCGGGGTCCACCGCATCCCCCTCCCGCTCCCGGAGGACGGACTGCGGGCCGTCAACGTCTACGCGCTGGAAGGGCTCACGGAGGGGTTGGTCCTGATCGACGGGGGCTGGTCGATTCCCGAGTCCCGCAAGGCACTTGAGGACGCCCTGGCCCGACTCGGCCACGATCTCGGCGAGATCGACCACATCCTGGTCACCCACATCCACCGCGACCACTACACCCAGGCCGTCGAACTGCGCAGGCTGCTCGGCTCCCGCGTCCACCTCGGCGCGGGGGAGCGGCGCGGACTCGAGCTGCTGGGGGAGTTGCGCACGGACGCGCCGGTCGGCTCGCTGGAGACGCTGCGCCGGGCCGGGGCCCACGACCTCGCCGAGCGCGTCCTCGCCACGTACCGCGGTGAGTTCGACGTCACCGTCTGGGAGGCCCCCGACCGCTGGCTGACGGCGGAGGAACTCCGCTTCGGGGACGTCCGGTTGACGGTCGTTCCGACGCCCGGCCACACCCAGGGCCATGTCGTCTACCTCGACCGGGAACGGGGACTGATGTTCTCCGGGGACCACGTCCTGCCGCACATCACCCCGTCCATAGGCTTCGAACTCGGCGGTCCCGCACTGCCGTTGGGCGACTACCTCGACTCGCTCCACCTGATGACCACTCTCGCGGACGCCCAACTCCTGCCCGCGCACGGCCCGGTCGGCGACAGCGTGCACGCCCGGGTCGGAGAGCTGCTGGCCCACCACGACGACCGGCTCACCGAGACGCGGGCCGCCCTCGGCGACCGCACGCGCACCGCGCACGAGGTGGCGCAGGAACTGGGGTGGACCCGTCGCAGGGTCTCCTTCGCCGATCTCGGCGTCTTCGACCGGATGCTCGCCGTCAACGAGACGGCGGCCCACCTGGACGTGCTGGTGGCCCGCGGCCGGGCCCGGCGCACGGAGTCCGACGGGGTCGACAGGTATACGGCGACCACGGGTTAGAGCGGCTCACCGCGCGGTCCAGCCCCCGTCGACGTACAGCTCGGACCCGGTCATGAAGCTCGCGTCGTCGGAGGCGAGGAAGGCAACGGCGGCGGCCACCTCCTCGGGCGTGCCCAGCCGGCCGAGCGGTGTCCCCTCCAGCATCGCGGTCAACCGGGGTGTGTCGCGCCACAGTTCGCGCGACCGGGGTGTCTCGATGAAGCCGGGGTGAAGCGAGTTCACCCTGACACCGCGCTTCGCCCAGTGCAGCGCGGCGTTCTTCGTCATCAGCCGTACGGCGCCTTTGGCCGCGTGGTACGAGAACTGGGCGCCGAAGCCGCCGACCGTGCCGAAGATCGACGCGACGTTGACGATCGAGCCGCCGCCGGACCGCTCGATGGACGGGCCGCCGTACTTCATGCCGAGCCACACCCCGGTCTGGGTCACGCCCAGAACCCGCTCCCAGGACTCCATCGTCTCGGTCTCGACCGTGTTCATCGAGGCGATCCCGGCGTTGTTGACCAGCACGGACAGCTCACCCCGGGCGGCGGTCGCCGCGGCGACCACATCACGCCACGCCGACTCGTCCGAGACGTCCAGGGCCATACCGAGGGCGCCGCCCCCGACCTCCGCGGCGAGCTTCTCGCAGCGCTCGGCATCGAGGTCGGTCACCACGACCGCCGCGCCCTCGGCCGCGAGCCGTCGTACGACGGCGTCGCCGATCCCACCCGTGGCACCGGTCACCAGCGCCGCCCTCCCGGCCAGCCTCGACTGCATCGGAACCCCTCTCGCTTGCTGATGGTGTGTCACATGCAGTGCGCGCAGGCTCAGTTCCGGACGCCGAGCCAGGCGAGCGCGCCGCCGTCGACGACGTACGACGACCCCGTGATGAACGCGGCGTCGTCGGAGGCCAGGAAGCAGGCCAGTTTCGCGACCTCCTCCGGGCGGCCGAGCCGCTTCACCAACTGCGGTGCGGTCAGCTCGCGTTCCATGGCGTCACGGCCCCCCGCGGCGGCGAAGTAGGCCTGGGCGAGCGGTGTGTCGATGACGCCGGGGCAGAAACAGTTGCAGCGCACCGGGGCGAGATCGACCGCGGTGACCTTGGTCAGATGGACGACACCGGCCTTGGTGACGCCGTAGGCCGGCGCGTTGGGGAAGCCGGTGAGGCCGGACACGGAGGCGGTGTTGACGATGGCGGGCCCGCGCCGTGAGCGGCGCAGATACGGCGCGGCGAACTTGGTCGTCAGCCACACCGCCTTGAGGTTGACCTCGTAGACCGCGTCCCAGACGGCCTCGGGCAGGGTGTCGACGCCACGGTCCGGCTCGGCGGTGAACGCGGTCTCGACGACCCCGGCGTTGTTGACGAGGACGTCGAGACCGTCGAAGCGCTCCGCCGTGCGCGTCACCATGTCGGCGATGCTGTCGCGGACGCGCAGATCACAGACGATCACCTCGGCCCGCGCGCCGGCGGCACGCACCAGTTCCGCGGTCTCGGCGGCGGTCTCCCCGGTCCGGTCGGCGACCGCCACGGCCGAGGCGCCCTGCCGGGCCATGCGGACCGCGATCGCCCGCCCGATGCCCTGGCCCGCCCCGGTGACGAGGCAGGTCCTGCCGTCCAAGGAACCCGTCATGAATCCGCTCCCAGCGCACATCACGCAACCTGAACTGAACTAGCTTCATTTTCTGTGAGTCTAGATTCGCGAGGCACCGGCGACAAGGCTCCGGGCGGATCCACCTCCGGTCCTCCCGGTCGCGCCACTGTCACCCGGCGGCGCTAACCTCGCCGGTCATGGGAGCACGAGCGCAGTACGTGGTGGTCGAGAACGGCGCCTGGCAGCGGTACTACTCGCACTGGGGCGCGAACCGGGTGGTCGACGATCTGCTGCCCGGTCCGGCCGCGGCGACACGCAGCTTCCGCGCCCACCGGGAGACCGGCGAATGGCTCGACGACGTGTGGTGCGAGGGCGCCGTGCTCGTCGACCACGACCGCCGGATCCTGCTCTGGTTCGCCTTCGTGGACGGCTGGGCCGACCACCTCGCCGCCCGTGCCGTACTGGCCGGGACCTGGCCCGGCTGGGACGTCCGCTTCGCGCACGACGGCATGGGCGATCTGACCCAACACTTGGGCCTGGGGCGGGAGTTGACCCGCACGCCGGGCTGGTTCGAGACCTTCGAGGCCGTCGGGTTCGCGCACACCGAGTACAGCGAGCCCCACTCCGTCGCCTCCCTGCGCCTGCCCGACGGAAGTGTTCGCGGGTGGGGCAGCGACTGGGAGCCCGTCGAACACCTCGCGGGCGGCCGAGGCCTGATGGACCATCTCGCCGCGTCGCCGGCCACTCCCGGGCTCACCGACATGCCGTACGGGGGCGTCCATTTCGACCCGGGGACCCGCACCGTCTCGCTCTGGGCGGTGCAGACCGTGGCCGGGATTCACGACTGGCCGTTGCCTGGCTGGGAGGACTGGGCGCTGGACTTCCGCGGCGACGACCACACACTGCAGGCCGAGCTGCTCCAGGCGGACTTCCCCTTCCCCCGGCCCCCGCTCGCCGCCGCACTGCGCAGGCTCGGCGACGGACTCGGCACCCCGCCACCCGACAACGGCCCACTCCTCGCCCGCGCGGCGGCCGCGCCCGGCCCCGAGGGCGCCACGCCCGTGGTGACCCCCGCCGCGCTGGTACCGCACGAACCGGCCGACCCCACCCCGGCCGAACTGGCCGCCCTGCGCGCGGCGATCACCGCACTGGTCGCGGAGGCGGAGGAATCACTGCCGTAACACTTCTAACAGAATTATCATCGAAATTGTTAACAATCCTGGGGCCCAACCGACAGTCTGGGACGCGACCGAGCCGCACGCCGCCCAACCTGCCCGCGATGTCGCCGAGGCGCTGGGTGCGTACGGCTGTGACCACGCAACCAGCTGTACAAGGAGGTCCACGGGTGGACGTCAACCGTAGAACTGTGATCCGGAGCGCCACGGGCGTCGCGGCCATGACCGCGTTCGGAGTCGCCGAGGGCGCGGCGGGCACGGCCTTCGCCGCCACTTCGTCATCGGGCAGTTCGTCGAAGAGCTCGTCGACCACGTCCTCGGCGTACTCGCTGGAGTTCGATCCCACCGCCTGGTCGTACGACGCGACCAACGACGTGTACTACCAGCTCGGCAAGGTGTACGTCGCCAACCCGGCCGCGACGGACTACGAGAACCTGTCGATCTATGTGCCGGGCGCCTATCTGACGGCCACCGCGAACAGCGACGGCACCACGTACACCGCGAAGCTCAACCGGAAGGGCACCGTCGGCCAGTACTCGGGAGGCACGGCGCCGATCGTGATCCCGGTCAACACCCCCGGCTACGCCCAGCAGGCGCCGGCCACGTCCTACAGCTACAGCAGCGTGTCGCAGTACCTCGCGGCCGGGCTCGTCTATGTGTGGCCGGGTCTGCGCGGCCGGGACAGTTCGACCAGCACCCGTTCCGACGCGGCGCCCTGGGGCGTGACCGACCTGAAGGCCGCGATCCGGTTCCTCCGGTACAACGAGAGCGTCCTGCCCGGCAGCACGGACGACATCGTCCTGTTCGGCATGAGCGGCGGCGGCGCCCAGGACACCGTGGCGGGCACGTCCGGTGACAGCCCCTTGTACCACCCGTACCTGCGCACGATCGGCGCGGCGATGGAGGACGCCCAGGGCCGCCCCCTCAGCGACGCGGTCGCCGGCGTCATGGCCTGGTGCCCGATCACCAACCTGGCGGAGGCCAATCTGTCCTACGAGTGGAACATGGGCCAGTTCGCCTCGACCGGCACCCGCGCGTCCACCACCTGGACCAGCGCCTACTCGGCCGACCTCGCGAAGGCCTGGCCCAAGTACCTCAACCGCCTCGGGCTGCGCGACGAGCACGGCAGGCGCCTGGAGCTGACCGGGTCCAGCAGCGGCACGTACCTGGCCGGCAGCTACTACGACCACCTGATCGAGGTGATCACCACCTCGCTGAACAACTTCCTGTCGGACAACACCTTCCCGTACACCATCACGACCCAGGGCGGCCCGCCCGGATCGGGCCAGACGGGGACCTCGACCACGTACGAGACGGTCGACGACTACATCGCCTACCTCAACACCGGCAGTACCTGGGTCACTTACGACGCCACGACCAACACCGCGACGGTGTCCGGCCTCGAAGGCTTCGTGGGCAGCCAGAAGAACGCGAACAAGCCGGTCGGCGCGTTCGACGGGGTCTCCCGAGGGCAGGGCGAGAACAGCGTCTTCGCGATGGGGCTGGGTGTCCCGTCCCACTTCGCGCCGCTCACCCGTGACGTCGTCAAGGCGAACGAGACGACGTACGCCACATACTCCGACTGGGACTCCGCCTACGGCGCCGCGGCCTACGACACCGACTTCGCGAAGAAGGACAGCGTCGGCAAGGACATGGCCTGGCGGGGCGACGCCTACAACCCGCTGTACTTCCTCTCGCCCGCCTTCGCCGGCTACCGGCAGTCGAAGGTGGCGCGGCACTGGCGCATCCGCACCGGCATCATGCAGGGCGACACGGGCAACACGACCGAGATCAACCTCCGGTTGGCGCTGCGGAACTACGGCATCCGCGACGTCGACTTCGCCACGGTGTGGGCCAAGGCGCACACCATGGCCGAGCGCACCGGAGACGCGACGACGAACTTCATCAGCTGGGTGGAGTCCGTGGTCAAGAAGTGACGAGCGGTTCTGACACACCGGGTGCCCGGCCGACGCTCGTCGGCCGGGCACCCGCTTGCGTGTTGTCGGCGGCGGATGTCAGCCGGCCGCGTGCCGCAGCCCGGCCAGGACCACGTCCGTGATCCTTTCCGCCCCGGCGCGGGTGAAGGGGCGCAGACCGCGGCTGACGTACAGGTGCACCGGGCCGGTCAGCAGCTCGGCGAGGAAGTAGCCGTCGACCGGCGGCAGTTCACCCCGTGCCGCGGCGGTGTCCACGACCTGCTGGAGCCGGGCCGGACGCCGCTCGAAGATCCGGTCGACGGGCAGGGCGACCTCGGGATTCTCCCGTGCGGACTGGATGACGCGCTGCATGGCGCGGCCGGTCGTCGTGGACAGCAGCTCGGCCAACGCCACCAGGTGGTCGACCAGGTCGTGGCGCAGATCCCCGGTGTCTTCCAACTCCAGCGCGGCCCTGCTCTCCGGCCGCGGCACCTCTCTGGCCCTCGGCGGCGCCCACTTCCTGGCCGAGGAACTCGAAGCCGCGGGCGGCGATCATACGATCGCGTTCGAGCGCTACGAGCAACGCCAGCGCCCCTACGCCGAGTTCGCCCAGAACAGTGTCAGGGACGGCGGCGAACTCATCATGCCCTCCACGCAGGAAGCGATCGACGCGCGCAACGCGCGGCTCCGGGCCGTCGCCGTCCGACAGCGGCATCGATGAGCACCGATGAGTTTTGCCGACCGGGCCGGTCTACCAGGACGTACATCATCGAGCCACTGACCGGAGACCCATCATGACCACTCCCGCACACCCCGGCCGCATGCTGTTCCTGAACATCCCCGTGCTGGACCTGGAGCGCAGCAAGGCGTTCTTCGCCAAGCTCGGGTTCAGCTTCAACCCGAAGTTCACCGACGAGACCGCCACCTGCATGCTGGTCGGCGAGCAGGCCTTCGTCATGCTGCTCACCCGCGAGAAGTTCGCGGAGTTCGCGAAGCTGCCGCTGGCCGATCCCACCACGCACACGCTGGCGCTCTACTGCTTCAGCGTGTCCTCCCGCGAGGAGGTCGACTCGGTCAGCGCCGCAGCGCTCGCGGCGGGCGGCACCGAGGTGGACGGCGCCGAGGACTACGGCTTCATGTACTCACGCAGCTTCTACGACCTCGACGGCCACGGCTGGCAGGTCATGTGGATGGACCCGGCGGCGGCCGAGCAGGGACCCGAGGAGTTCGCTGCCGCCACGCAGGATGCCGACGCCAGGGCCTGACCCGAGAAGTCGCACCCCTCTTTCGGAGTCCGGTGGCCCGAGTATGTCGAGAACGGGCCATCGACTCCGTCCCAGGGACGGCAGCGGTCACCACCGGCCGCACAAGGAAGAGGGAGAAACCGGCATGGCGATTCAGCGGATGGACAACGTCGGCATCGTCGTCGAGGACATGGACGCCGCCGTCGCGTTCTTCGTGGAACTCGGAATGGAGCTGGAGGGCAGGGGAGAGGTCCAGGGCCTCTTCGCCGACCAGTGCACCGGACTCGACGGCGTCCACTGCGACATCGCGATGCTCCGGACCCCGGACGGCCACAGCCGGCTCGAACTCGCGAAGTACCGCAGCCCCGAGGCGATCAGCGACGGGCCGCGCGACCGGCCGCACAACATCCTGGGCACCCACCGCGTCATGTTCGCCGTCGACGACATCAAGGACACCGTCGCCCGTCTGCGCCCGCACGGCGCCGAACTCCTCGGCGAGATCGCCCGGTTCGAGGACATCTACCTGCTCTGCTACGTCCGCGGCCCGGAGGGCATCATCGTCGGACTGGCCGAGCAACTGGGCTGAGAAGAAGGGCGCACGGTGAACCGGCGCGGTGCCCGGGAATGGTCGGGAACCCGCCCCGCGTTGCCACGACCATGACGACGAACGAGCCCCGGCCCGAGGTGTTGCGCTACACCGCCTTCTCCAGCGACCCTTCCGGCGGAAACCCCGCCGGCGTCGTGCTGGACGCCACCGACCTGGCCGACAGCGACATGCTGGCCATCGCCGCCGAGCTCGGATACTCGGAGTCCGCGTTCCTGACCGCGCCCCCGGAGGGCCTCGGCGGTCCGGACGGGCGGGCGTACCGCATCCGGTACTTCAGCCCCAAGGCCGAGGTGCCGTTCTGCGGGCACGCCACCGTCGCGACCGCCGTCGCACTGGCCGAACGGATCGGCACGGGCGAGCTGGTGTTCGCGACGCGCGCGGGCACCGTACCCGTGGAGGTGACCGAGGAGAACGGGACGCTCCGGGCCACACTCACCAGCGTCGAACCGCACACCGAGGAGATCACCGACGCCGATCTCGACGAGGCGCTCGCCGCGCTCGACTGGCCGCGAGCCGATCTCGACCCCGCGTTCCCGCCCCGTATCGCCTTCGCCGGCGCCCGCCATCTCGTGCTCGCGGCGGCGACCCGCGCCCGACTCACGGATCTCGCCTACGACTTCGGGCGCCTCGAAGCCCTGATGCACCAACTGGACCTGACCACGGTCCAGTTGGTGTGGCGGGAGTCGGCCACGGTCTTCCACGTCCGTGACCCCTTCCCCGTCGGCGGCGTCGTCGAGGACCCGGCGACGGGCGCGGCGGCCGCCGCGTTCGGCGCGTACGCGCGTGAACTCGGCCTGGTCCCCGAGGACTCCGTCCTCACGCTGCACCAGGGCGAGGACCTGGGCCGCCCCGGCGAACTCACCGTGACGCTGCGCGCGGGCGACCCGCGTGTCCGCGTCGCCGGCGCGGGAGCACGCATCGACATCGGCTGAAGCACCGGCTGCCACGACGCGGTGCACATGTCCGCCCGTCCCCGGTGTTCGGCGGCCGGCGAGCCGATACGCTGAACGACAGCCATGTCGGGGGCGGGGCTGGGGGCGTGGACATGGATCCGCGAATGCAGTTGTCGGTGGGCGGATACGTCTGCGAGCGCGAGTTGGGCCGCGGCGGACAAGGCGTGGTGTGGCTCGCGCGGGACCGGGCGGGACAGCAGGTCGTGGTGAAGTTCCTGCTGCCGGGCAAGGAGTACGACGAGGTCGCGCTCGCCCGGGTGCGCCGGGAGTTCGGCGCCGCGAGCCGGGTCGGTGAACTGGCCACGGCCCGGGTCCTCGACGCGGACCTCACCGGCCGACACCCGTACATCGTCAGCGAGTTCGTCCCGGGCCCCACGATCCACCAGCATGTGACCGCGGGCGGCCCGCTGTCCTCGGGCCGGCTTCAGTCCCTGGCACTGGCCGTCGCACACGCGCTGGCACAGGTGCACCGGGCGGGAGTCGTGCACCGCGACATCAAACCGTCCAACATCCTGCTCTCCCCGGACGGACCGCGGATCATCGACTTCGGTATCGCCCGCGACGACCGCCTGCTGGAGTCCGCGCTCACCACCCCGGGCAGCGTGCTCGGCTCACCCGCCTACATGTCACCCGAGCAGGTCAAGTCGCTCCGCGTCACCAGCGCCACCGACGTGTTCTCCCTCGGCGGCACGCTCTACTTCGCCGCCACGGGCAGACATCCCTTCGAGGGGGAGAGCGACTACGAGGTGCTGGTCGCCGTGTCCACCCGCGACGCGGATCTCACAGAGGTACCGGAACCGGTCCGCTCGGCCATCGCCGACTGCCTCCGCAAGGACCCGGCGGAACGCCCCACCGCCGCCCAACTCATCACCAGGCTCGCGGAAGCGGCGGAGGCGACGGACGAAGCGCGCACGGAGACGAGCACGCCACCACCGGGAAACGGCGGCGAAAGCAGTGGCTCCGCTCCCGCGGCCGGCCCTGGCGCTTCCCCCGGCAGAAGCGCCAAACAGTTACGCCTGTGGGGCTTCGCGGCCGGCAGCGCCGCGGTGGCCGTACTGCTCGCGATCGTGCTCAGCACCACCTCGGGGGGATCGGCCCCGCAGACCCACAGCTCCGGGAGCTCCACGAACCCCCAACCCCTCACGTACACCGACGACTTGACCGACTCGGGCGACTGGTCGTACAAGGACCCGACCCTGGCGAGGATCACGCACCAGGGCGGGACCATGCTCGTGGATCCCAAGTCCGAACTGGAGGTGTGGCCACAGGCCCCCTTCGAACCGTCGTCGTTCGCGGTACGGCTGAGCACCCAGACGGAGTGGTACGGCGGTGAGGGCGGGGTCGGGCTGTGGTGCGACGGCTCGGGGGACTACCGCAAGGGCTCCCGCTGGGCCACCTATCTGACGACGGATCAGGAAGCCCTGATCGTGCGCGAGTTCAGGTACAAGGGCGCCTTCCAGCACGACCGGGTCGTCGAGGTCGACCTCGCGGACCTGGGCCTGGAAGTGGAGACCGGGAAGGAGGTCGACATGTCGATGACCTGTTCCCCGGCCGGCGCGGGCCGGATCAAGGTCGAACTCGCCGTCAACGGCACCCGGGTCGCCTCCTACACCGGCGTCGCCTTCGACGCGCGGGGCTGCGGGCTGGCCGCCTTCCACTACAGCGCGACCGACCCGCGCGGCACGGCCTTCCACGCGGGCTTCGAGCGCTTCATCGCGGCGGAACTGCCGACCAACTGACAGGGGCCGGTCACTGCCGATGTGATCCGCGGTTCTTGCCCAGCTCTTCCCTTCCCTTGATGAACCTCGACGGCTCCTTTCACCTCTACGACATGTAGTAGAGGTTGCCCCGACGTGAACCGCCGACCGACGAGGGCGGAACGAGGAGGAGAAGGACGCCATGGATGACGGTCCCCGCGCCGGCGGTGGTCTGCGACTGCGGCGCCGTGACGCGCCCGCCACCGCCGGGCCGCCGCTGACCCGGCCGCTCACCACCGGGTCCGCCGCGCCGCAGCAGCTGCACCGGGGGATGACACTGATCGCCACGATCAGCCTGTTCATCGGCACCCGCGACGCCTGGACCAGGGCGATGACCTCCCGTCCGCCCGTCGCCGGGATCATCTCCGTCTGTTACGCGGGGATCCTGGTCGCCGGAGTCCTGACCCTCACCACCCGCACCCGGCGCGCCCTGACCAGGGTCGACGCCGGAGTCCTGGTGCTCGCCGTCGTCCTGGTGCTCTGCGGCTACTGGCTCAACCACGCCGGCACCGACGAGGGCGTACTCACCGCGCAGGCCGCGAACCAGATCCTGCACGGCCACCCCGTCTACGGCCAGCCCTGGCCCTGGCTCTTCGACTCCTCGTCCGTCGGCATCACCAAGACCATGTCGGGCAGCGCCGACTACACCTACGGCTACCCGCCGCTGACCGCGCTGCTCGCCGCCCCCGTGCACGCCGTGATCCACTCCACGGCCGCCGCCACCCTCGTCACCACCGGCGCGCTCCTCGCGGGCGCCGTCCTGCTGTGGCTGCTGCTCCCGGCCCCCTGGCGGTCCGCCGCCACCGCCGTCTGCCTCGGCTTCGGCTTCCTCCCCGGCTACGCCTACTCCGGCTACCCGGCCGTCCTCGCCCTGGTCCTGCTCATCCCGGTGGTGGTCAGGTGGCCCGACACCGGAGCCGGCGGCCGGCTCGGACTCCCCGGAGTGCTCCAGGCCCTCTGCCTCGGCGCGGCCTGCGCCACCCAGCAACTCGCCTGGTTCCTCACACCGTTCCTCCTCGTCGGCCTCTACGCCGTCCGCCGCGGCGACCTCGGCCCCCGGCTCGCCCTCGGCGTGATCGCCCGCTACACCGGCACCGCCGCACTGACCTGGGCCGCGATCAACGCCTACTTCGCCGCCGAGGACTTCTCCAGCTGGCTGCACGGACTGCTGCTCCCGATCACCCAGAAGGCGATCCTGCACGGCCAGGGCCTGATGGGGATCTCGTACTACTTCACCGCAGGCAGCAGGCACCTCGACTACTACTCCTACGGCAGTCTCCTGCTCCTGTTCGGCCTGCTCGCCGCCACCCTGCTGTTCGTGCGGCGGCTCGGCCCGGCGATCACCGTGCTGCCCTGGCTGAGCTTCTACCTCGCCACCCGGTCCCAGGACGGCTACTTCCTGATGATGACCCCGCTGTGGCTCGCGGCGGCCGCCACCGTCCCCGCCTCCGCGCTGGCCTCGGCCTGGCAGCCCCGCATCCCGCGCCTGACCGCACGCCCGGCCCGGGCCGTGCTCGCGGCGGGGCTGCTCGCGCCCGCCGTCGTGTGTGTGACGATCGCGGCGGCCAGTCCGCCGCCGCTGCGCATGAACGTCACGGCGGACATCGTGGAGCGCTCCGGGCACCGTGACATCACGCAGCTCGTCGCCCGGGTCGTCAACACGACCGGCACCCGGCTCACCCCCCACTTCGCCAGCCGCCTCGGGCAGGGCGCCTCCGACTGGTGGACCGCCTCCGGCGGCCCGCGGTCCCTCGCCCCGCACGCCTCGGCGACGTATGTCGTGAAGCCGCCCGGAGGCCTGAGGCGGGTGCCGGGCGGCTCGCATCCCCGCTTCTATCTCATCGCCGTCACCGGTACCCCGATGACCATCACCACCGCCCGCATTCCGACCAGTTGACCGACCTTGACGCAAAATGAAAGTCCGTAAATGAGAAAGCCCCTGCGGTGTTCTCATCTGAGATTGTTATATTGCGCAACCACGCAAGCGAGGTGGGAACCCCGTCTCGTCCGACCTGACATGGCCGCGCGCCCCTGGCCGCAGCACCGACGGCCTGAACGGCCCGACCGTTTTGTGGGAGTGCCAGATGACCGACCTCGGGGACGGCCCCGTGGGCCACGCCACGCGCAGCCGCACACGAGGGGTGCCCAGACCGCGGGCGGGTGAGGCCGACGAGCCGCTGCCCACCGGCGGCCGGGCCGCCTCCCGCGCCGCGGCCCGCCAGGCACCGCGCGGCGGATCCCGCGCGGCCGGCCGTGCCGCCTCGCGCCGCAAACAGCCTCCGCGCGGCAGGCGGGTGCTGAAGATCAGCGCGATATCCCTGTCGGTGGTGATCATGGTGACCGCGGGCGCCGGCTGGTGGTTCTACGAGCACCTGAACGGCAACATCAACAGCGTCCCGATCGACGACGGCGCGGGCGGCAAGGAGAAGGCAGACGCCTTCGGCCGCACTCCGATCAACCTCCTGGTGATGGGCAGCGACGCCCGGTCCAGTACGACCGACTGCAAGCTCGGCGGCGGCTGCTCGACGACCGGTGTGCAGTCCGGGAACGGCAACGCCGACGTGGAGATGGTGGTGCACATCTCGGCGGACCGTTCCAACGCCACCGTGATGAGCATCCCCCGCGACACCATGACCCAGGTCCCCGCCTGCAAGGACCCCAAGAGCGGCCAGTCGACGTCCGGCTACTACGGGCAGATCAACAGCGCCCTCCAGTACGGGCAGGAATGCCAGGTCAAGACCGTGCACGCGCTCACCGGCATCACCATCGACCACTTCGTGCAGATGGACTTCTCCGGTGTGGTGAAGATGTCCGACGCGGTCGGCGGTGTCTCGGTGTGCGTCGACGCCGACGTCTACGACACCTACTCGCACCTGAAGCTCGCCAAGGGCACCCACACCCTCAAGGGCACCGCGGCACTGGAGTTCGTGCGCTCCCGGCACGGCTTCGGCGACGGCAGCGACCTCGGCCGTACCGTCTCCCAGCACATCTTCCTCAGCGCCATGATCCGCAAGTTCAAGAGCGCAGGCACCCTCACCAACCCCTCGGCGGTCTACAACCTGGCCGACGCGGCCACGAAGGCGCTCACCGTCGACACGGGCCTGGGCACCGTCAAGAAGCTCATCGGGCTCGCCGCGGACCTGGACAAGGTGCCGACGAAGCGCATGACCTTCACCACCATGCAGACCGGCGCCGACCCGGCCAACGCCAACCGGGTCGTGCCCGCCGCCGCCGCGAAGAGCCTGTTCGCGACGATCGCCAACGACCAGTCGCTGACCAGCTCGTCCGGCAAGAAGTCGGCGGCGGCCACCGCGACCGCCACGGCGGTCGCCGTACCGGCCGCGAAGATCGCCGTCACGGTGGAGAACGGCACCAGCATCAGCGGCCGGGCCTCCACCGTCGCCACCGGCCTCATAGACGGCGGCTTCAGCTCCGGCACCACCACCGGCAACGCCTCCGTCAGCGCGACCACGACCACCCTCACCTACGGCACCGGACTGAAGGCCGAGGCCCAGACCGTGGCCAAGGCGATCGGCCTCTCCTCCTCGCACCTCAAGCAGGGAACCGGCACCGGCCTGACCCTGGTCATCGGCACGGACTGGCCCAGCGGTACGACGCTCCCCGGCGGCTCCTCGTCCCCGGCCCCGGCCGACACCAAGGCGGCCACCAGCAACGCCAAGGCCGCGACCGCCGACCAGTCCAAGTGCGCCGAGGTCAGCCCCTACAAGACCGTCAGCCTCAACGGCGTCGCGATGACCCCGACCCAGGCGTACCGGGCGGCGACGAACAAGAAGGACTCGGCGTCCTGACCCACGGCTAACGCGCGGCGGCGGTCCAGGTGATGCGCGGGGGATCCACCCGCGCGCACAGCGGGCCGCCGTTCGCGTCGGTCAGGCCGAGACGGCCCACCAGCAGGCCGTCGCGCGCGGCGGCGGCGAGCACGTCGGCGGGCACGGAGTCGAGCATGAGCTTGGCGCGCCGGAACATCGTGAAGACACCGTCCCCGTCGACCGTCCCCCAGGACAGATAGACGAACCGCAGGCCCATCCGGTGCTGCACATAGGGGCCGGTGACCACGACGCCGTCCGGCGTGACCTCCGCCGCGCACTCCAGCGTCCAGGTCGCGGACGCGGCGTCCCCCGGCTGCGGATCGAGCAGCTCGGCAGGCCGGTCCCGGCGCTGCACGGCGACGTGGACGTCGTCGTACGTCGGGACGGGCTTGCCGGCGGGGGCGGGGAAGGTACGGCCGGGCAGGTCGACGGCGTCGATGCGGAGGTGCATACGGGCCATCATGCCGCGCCCGCCCTCCGTACCCTCAGTCGATCAAGGGGAAGTGGCAGGCGGTGTGACGACCGGAGGCCGTCGGAGTCAGCCGGGGCCGTTCCGTGGCGCAGAGCTCACGCGCGTAAGGACAGCGGGTGCGGAACGGGCATCCCGTCGGCTTGTCCACCGGGTTGGGCACCTCACCGGTCAGCACGATCCGCTCGCGGCGCGGCGCGTCCGCACCGTCGTCGATGTCCGGGACCGCCGACAACAGCGCCTGCGTGTACGGATGCGCCGGCTCCTTGTACAGGGCCTCCGTCTCATCGAGTTCGACGATCTCCCCGAGATACATGACCGCGATCCGGTCCGACACATGCCGGACCACCCCGAGGTCGTGCGCGATGAAGACGTACGTGAGCGCGAACTCCTCCTGAAGATCCGCGAACAGGTTCAACACCTGTGCCTGGATGGACACATCGAGCGCCGACACCGGTTCGTCGGCGACGATCAGCTTCGGGTTCGTCGCCAACGCCCGCGCGATACCGATGCGTTGCCGCTGCCCACCGGAGAACTCGTGCGGATAGCGGTCCAGATGGGCCGCCGCCAGCCCTACGACGTCGAAGAGCTCGGCGACCCGACGGCGCACGGCGGCGGCGTCGCCGTACCGGTGCACGAGCAGCGGCTCCGCCACGATGTCCCCGGCGCGGCGGCGCGGGTTCAGCGAGGCCTGCGGGTCCTGGAACACCAGCTGCATCCCGGGACGTACGGGGCGCAGCCGCCGCGTGGACAGGGTGCTGATGTCCTGGCCGTCGAACTCGACCCGCCCGCCCGTGAGTTCGGTGAGCCGGACCAGACAGCGGCCGAGCGTCGACTTGCCGCAGCCCGACTCGCCGACGATGCCTAGCGTCTCCCCACCGCGCACCTCCAGCGACACCCCGTCCACGGCCCGCAGCACCCTGCGGTGCCGGGAGAACCCGTCGGCGCGCAGGGGATAGTGCTTGGTGACGTCGGAGGCGCGCAGCAGCACCTCTGACGGTGTCGTTCGCGCGGTCACGGTGTCGCCTCTCGTTCCAGGTCCGGTACGTCCGTCGCCGCGGCCCGTGCGGTCAGGCGCAGCGCGGCGCGGTCGTCGTCGGGCAGCCAGCAGGCATCGCGGTGCGCGCTGCCGGCGAAGTCCCTCAACTGCGGTCGCTCCGCGCACTGTTCGTGCCGCAACCGGCACCGGGGCGCGAACGCGCACCCCTCCGGCAGGTCCCCCGGCGCCACCGGCATTCCCGCGATGGTGGGCAGCCGCCGCAGCCGGGGCCCGCCCACGCGGGGCACCGAGTCGAGCAGTCCCCAGGTGTACGGGTGCCGCGGTCCGTGGAACACCGCCCGGCGCGGGCCCTCCTCGGCCGCCCGGCCGCCGTACATGACCAGGACCCGGTCGGCGATCTGCGAGATGACGCCCATGTCGTGCGTGATGAGGACGACGGCCGAGCCCTCCGTGTTCAACTCCCGCATCAGGTCGAGTATTTGGGCCTGGACCGTCACGTCGAGGGCCGTGGTCGGCTCGTCGGCGATCAGCAGCGCGGGGCCGCAGGAGAGGGCCATCGCGATGACCGCGCGCTGCCGCATGCCGCCGGAGAACTCATGCGGGTAGGCGTTCGCGCGCGAGGCCGCGTCGGGGATGCCGACGTCGGAGAGGAGACCGACGGCACGCGCGTGGGCCTCCTTGCGGGAGACCTTCTCGTGCGCCCGGATCTGCTCGGCGATCTGCCAGCCCACGGTGTACACGGGCGTGAGCGCGGTCATCGGGTCCTGGAAGACCATGGCGATCTCCCGGCCTCGTACCGCCCGCATGTCCTTGTCGGGCAGGGCGAGCAAGTCCCGCCCACGGAAGCGGACTTCGCCCTCGACGGTGACGTTCGGACTGGTCAGCAGGCGGAGCACGGCCAGCATCGAGACGCTCTTGCCCGAGCCCGACTCGCCCACCACGCCCAGGATTTCACCGGGCGCCACCGAGAAGGACAGGCCGTCGACGACCGTGACGGAGCCTCGGCGGGTGCGGAAGGACACCCTCAAGTCGCGTACGTCCAGCAGGGGTTGGTCAGGCATGGCGGGCCCTCGGGTCGAGTCGGGCGTACAGGATGTCCACCAGGGCGTTGGCGAGGACGACGAAGAACGCCGCGTACAGGACCGTGCCCATGATCACGGGCAGGTCCAGGTTCTGGAGGGCGTCGAAGGTGAGCTTGCCGATGCCGGGGAGGCCGAAGACCACCTCGGTGAGCAGCGCGGCGCCGCCCACCAGCGCGCCGAAGTCCAGGCCGAACAGCGACACGATCGGGATCAGCGAGCAGCGCAGGGCGTGCCGGATCAGGATGCGCCGCTCGGAGAGGCCCTTGGCACGCGCGGTGCGGACGTAGTCCTCGTTCAGCGCGCCGACGACCTCGCCGCGCAGCAGCCGGGCGTAGATCCCGGCGTACAGCAGCGCGAGCGTCAGCCAGGGGAACAGGAGGTGCAGGGCCCACTGGCCGGGGTGGTCGAGGCCGACGTAACCCGGCGGCGGCACCCAGGAGAACACCGAACTGTGCAGCTGCTTCTGGGTGATGAGGTTGACGACCTCGCCGAGCCAGTAGGCCGGCAGCGAGACCCCGACCACGCCGACGAGCATGATCAGCGGGTCGGCCGCCCTGCCGCGCAGGGCTGCCGCTGCCGTGCCCATGATGATGCCGGCCGTCATCCAGATCAACGCGGCGCCGATGACGAGGGAGAGGGTCACCGGGGTGGCCTGCACGATCTGCGGGATCACGCGGGAGCCGCGGTTGACGAACGACTCCAGGTCGCGGTCGATCAACAGGTGCCGCATCATCAGCAGATAGCGGATGGGCATCGGACGGTCGAGGCCGAACGAGTGCCGCACCTGGGCGAGCGTGGCCGGGTCGGCGTTGCGGCCCGCGATGCGCGCGGCGGGGTCGACTCCCGGTGTGGCGAAGAAGATCAGGAAGACCAGCACACTGATCGCGAACATCACCAGCAGGGCGGACGCGAAGCGTTTGACGATGAACTGGAGCATGGCTCTCACACCCCTCCGCGCAGCCGGGCGCCCGGGTCGAGCGCGTCGCGCACGCCGTCGCCGAGGACGTTGAGGGCCGCCGTGGTGAGCGCGATCAGCAGGCCGGGCGCGATCGTCACGGCGGGACGGGTGTAGAGGAGCCCGAGTCCGTCCTCGATGATCGTGCCCCAACTGGCGTCCGGCGGCTGGACACCGACCGACAGGAAGGACAGCGCCGACTCGGTCAGCATGGCCAGTGCGGTCATCAGCGGCACGAACACGATGGCCGTGGGCAGCACGTTCGGCAGCACCTCGCGGCGCAGGATGCGCACGGTCGGCGCCCCGGAGCCGACGGCCGCCTGGATGTACTCCTTGTTGCGCAGCACCAGCACCTGACCGCGCAACGGGCGTGCGATGTACGGGACATAGATCGCCGCGATGATCGCGACGGGCAGCCAGAGACTCCCCGCCTCGACGGTGAGCGGGCCCAGATGCAGCCCGTCGGTGAGCAGGACGACCGAGAGGCAGATCGCCAGCAGGTACACCGGGAACGCCCAAATGACGTCCAGGACACGGGAGATGACGGCGTCGACGACACCGCCCGCGTACCCGGCGACGACCCCGACGACCGTACCGAGGGCGCAGGTGAGCAGCGCCGCCGTGAACCCGATGAACAGGCTCGTCCGGCCGCCGTAGAGCAGCCGGGCCATCACGTCACGGCCCTGGTTGTCGGCGCCGAGGAAGTAGTGGGCGGGGTCCCAGGTCGGGCCGATCGGGGTGACGCCGAGGCCGAGGCCGGTGCTGCTCGGGGTGAGCACCGGCACGGTCTTCCCGTCGACGACCGTGGTGCCGGAGACATGGGACTGGAAGGGATCGGTGTGGGCGATGTGGTGCGCGTACAGCGGCGCGCACAGGGTCGCCAGGACGACGAGGAAGAGGACGACGGCCGCGGCGAGCGCCGACCTGTTGTGCAGCAGGTCGGCGCCGGCCGTCCGCCAGGGGCCCGGCGAGCGCCGGGCCTCCACGGTGGCCAACTCGGGTGCGGCGGTGCTCACTTGACCCATGTCTGGCCGACGAGCATGTAGAACTGCTTGCTGAACTGGTAGTTGCCCAGCCGCTTCGACGTGAAGTCGATGATCTTCGGGTTGATCAGCGGGACGACCGGGGACTGCCGCATGATCGCCTGGTCGATCGCGCCCCACTGCGTGTTGGCGGCCGTCGGGTCGGTCTGCGCGGTCTTCAGCGCGCTCTGCATCTTCGCGTCGACGCCCTTGTCGCAGAAGCCCGAGATGTTGATGCTGGAGTCGCTTCCCGGGTGGAACGCGGCGCAGGAGAACAGCACGTTGAGGAAGTCCGAGGCCGCCGGATAGTCCTGGTACCAAGAGGTCAGGGCGAGTTGGACCTTGTTCTTGGTGTTCTGGATGTAGGTGAACTGGATGTTCCCCGACAGCGGCTTGAGCGTCGCCTTGTAGCCGAGCTGGGTGAGCAGGCTCTGCAGGTACTGTCCGATCGACTTGTTGACGTCGTCGTCCTGCACGACGATGCCGACCTCCTGCCCGGCCGTACCGGACTGCTTCACCAGCGCCTTGGCCGTGGCGAGGTCCGCGGCCGTCCAGGTCTTGCCGCCGCCCTTGGTGTAGTCGCAGGAGTCGACGTGCCCGGGGAAGCCCGGCGGCAGGATCGTGCATGCGGGGGAGGCGAGGTTGGTGCCGCCGTAGAGCCGCACCACGGCGGACCGGTCCACGGCCCAGTTGATGGCCTGACGCGCCAACTTGTTGTTGAACGGAGCCATGTTGACGTTCAGCGTCGCGTACCAGAACGCGGTCAGCGGGTTCACATGCGCCTGGGCGGTGTACTTGGTGCCGATCTCGTTGAGGCGGTCGGCGGGCGGCGGGTCGTACATCCAGTCCGCCTGGCCGTTCTCGACGGCGGTCACCTCGGACTCGACGGTCTGCCCGAAGGTGTAGTCGATCTCGTCCGGGTACCCCTGCGGCTCGGCCTCCCGCGACCACTCCTTGAAGTGCGGGTTGCGCACCAGCTTCAGCGCGCGGTTCGGGTCGTAGGAGGCCGCCATGTACGGGCCGGTCGTCGGCAGCGGCTTCGTGCCCGCGTCCTTCGTCGGCGAGTCCTTCGGCACGATGCTGGCGTGCGGGACGGCGAGCTTGTACGGGAACTCCGAGTCCGGCGCGGTGAGGTTGATCGTGACCGTGTTCGCCGTCGCGTCACCGGTCACGCCGCCCTTGAGCGTGCAGGACGCGGGTGTCTTCAGACAGGCGGTGGCGCCGACGATGCCGTTGTAGAAGGTGCCCGCGGTGGGGCTGGAGACCTTGAAGATCCGCTGGAAGGACGCCACCACGTCGTCGGTGGTCAGCGCCTTGCCGTTGGAGAAGGTGATGCCCTTGCGGAGTGTGAAGGTGTACGTCTTCCCGCCGTTGCTGACCTTGGGCATCGCCGCGGCCAGGTCCGGGACGACCGTGAACGAGGCCTGTCCGCCGACCTTCTTGAACGACAGCAGCCCGTCGTACATCGACTGGTACAACTGCCAGTACTGGAGCGTGTAGTTGACCTGCGGATCGATGCTGCCGGCGGCCGCGTGGGCGACCAGTTTCAGCGTGCCGCCCTTGTGCTGCGGCAGGAAGGCGGAAGAGCCGGACGCCGACGAGGACGTGGTCGCGTCGGCGGAGGAGCTGCCGTCGGAGGACGAACAGGCGGCGGTGGTCAGGGCGAGGGCGACGGTGGCGGCGGCGAACGCGCTCCGTCTCGTGGTGCGGGACATCCAGGGAACTCCCGTCGGAGGAAGGGCTGTTGGATCGGCCAGGGGGTGGGCCGTGGACTGGGCCGGGGGGTCAGTCGGTGGAGTCGAGGAACGTGCCCACGACCCGGAGGTAGAGCTCTTCCTCCTCGACGTGCGGCATGTGGCTGGAGTGCTCGAACATGTGCCAGCGCACGTCGGGGATGTGGTCGGCGAAAGGACGCAGCGTCTCGGGGGTCGCCTCGTCGTACCGTCCGGACACCAGCAGGGTCGGTGCCTCGACCAGGTGCAGCCGGTCGATCACGGACCAGTCCTTGAGCGTGCCGACGACATGGAACTCGTTGGGCCCGTTCATCGTGTGGTACACGGTCGGGTCGGCCGCGATGTTCTCCCAAGTGGCCTGCACCTCGGGCGGGTTGGGGGTCAGGCGGCACACATGGCGTTCGTTGAAGACCTGCTCGGCGGCGAGGTAGTCGGGGTGGTCGGTGGTCCCGGCGGCCTCGTGGGCGAGCAGGGTGCGCTGGACCTCGGGCGGCAGCTGGCCGCGCAGTTCGGCCGCCGCCGCGAGCCACAGCTCCATGGATGCGGGGGAGTTGGCGATGACCAGCCCGCGCAGCCCGGCCGGCCGGCGCACGGCGTGCTCGGCGGCGAGCATGCCGCCCCAGGACTGCCCGAGGAGGTGATAGGCATCGGCGATGCCCAACTCCTTGAGCAGATTGTCGAGTTCGTCGAGGAAGAGCGGGACGGTCCAGAAGTCGGCGCCCTCGTCGGGCAGATGCGTGGACAGCCCGGTGCCGAGCTGGTCGTAGTGCACCACTTGGCGTCCCTGCTCGGCGATGCCCGCGATGCTGAGGGTGTAGTTGTGACCGGCGCCGGGTCCGCCATGCAGGACGACCAGGGGTGTCCTGCCGGGCGTGCCGGTGATCCGGTACCAGGTCGAATGGCCGTTGAAGTCGACGGTGCCGGTGTGATTCGGTTCGGGAATCGCCACGCGAGGGCCTCCCAGGAGGGCCGTCCGCCAGGCCGTTTTGCGGGCCTGGCCTCTGGCTGAAACGAAAAGGATGTGACGGATGGCTGCGATAGTGATTGGGTAAAAGGTCAGCGCACAAGACCTTTTAGCGGGGGCTGGGCAAGACGTAACGGCGAGTTCACGTGGCCCGCCCGCGTTTACAGCGGCGGCATTGAAGGGGGAGGACAACTGACATCCGTACCTGAGGCATCCGAGGCCGGGGACGAGTTCTCACGTGTCCTCGACCGTGTCCTCCTCGGCGGCTCGCCGTCCTCGGCACTGGGCCCGGTCCGGGTCGCCTCGGCGGTCGACGAGGTCTCCGACCGGCTGCTCACCGCGATCGCCGTCGGCGACTTCCTACCGGGCGAACGCCTGCCCGCCGAGCGCGAACTCACCGGGCTGCTCCGGGTCAGCCGCCCCACCGTGCGCGAGGCGGTCGCCCGCCTCCAGGCCGTCGGCGTCGTCGAGATCCGCCGCGGCCGCAACGGCGGGACCTACGTCCGCGACAGCTGGACCGAGTCGACGGCCGCGGCCGTCCGGCACACGCTGCTGCCCCGCTGGGAGGAGTTCGAGCAACTCTTCGACCTGCGCGGCCTGGTCGAGGGCATGGTGGCCGCGACGGCCGCCCGGCGCCGGGGCTCCAAGGACCTCGACCCCATGAAGGACGCCCTGTCCGCCTACCTCTCCGCGAGCACCCCGCGCGACGCGCACACCGCGGACAGCGCCTTCCACCAGGCCGTCCGCGCCGCCACGGGCAACCCCCAGATCGTCATGCTCAGCCAGGACCTGCTGGCCCGCATCAGCCTCGGCTTCCCGGTCGAGCCCTGGGGCAAGGGCGAGGAGACCCACTTCCACCAGGGCGGCGAGGACCACAAGGCCCTGTACGAGGCCATCGCGGCGGGCGAGCCCGAACGCGCCGAGGAGATCGCCCGCGGCCACTTCACCATCAGCGCCGACCTGATCCGTGACGTACTGGAGCGGGTCCGGGCCCGCTAGGCCGTGTCCGCGAAGTCCCTCCCCCCAGAGGGGGTACCCCCAGCCCTACGACGCCCGGCACGCTCCCCCACTGCCCTAAGGGCGTGGGAGGTGCCCCCACTCGCCGCACCGGGCGAAAGCCCACGTACAACCAGTACGAGGGCTTCCACCCGGACCCCCCCAGCCTCCGGCCGGGGGGACCCCCAGAGCACGCACCGGACGCCGCAGTGCCCGCCCTCCGGGCGGACGACGGGACTTCGCGGACACGGCCTAGACGCTCAACTCCCGCACGACACCGCCGACTTCCGCGACGCCGCCCAGCCGCAGCACGGGTCGCGCGCTCGCGGTGATCGTGGCCGGGCTGCCCAGGGAGTCGCCCATGTCGACGGCGATCTCGGTGATACCCCGTTCGGCCAGGTCGGCGGCGAGGCACGCGGTGCTGTTGGCGTTCGCGATGTCCTCCGGGACGCCGATCGACGGCGCGAACATGCGGGCCGCGATCCGACCGGAGCGCTCCGGCACCGAGTAGACGTAGCAGCCGAGGAGCCCGAACCGGTCGCAGGCCGCGCGGAGCCCCTCGAAGTCCGGTGCCAGCGCGGCGAGTTCGGCACGCGAGGCGACCGGGACGAGCAGACGCGCCCGCCCGACCGAGGCCACGCGGGCGCCTTGAACGAGCCTGTCCGGAGTGATGCCCAACGGGGGCAGGACGTGCGCGCACTCGTCCGGGGTCGGATCGCGCAACTCGACGGGACCCGGCTCGAAGACGGCACGGAACCGTGTCCCCTCCCGTACCGCCCGGCCGGCGAACGAACGCCCCGCCGCATGCAGGGTGCCCCGGTACCCCGCGCCCCGGGCGCGCGCCGCGAGGTACGCCAGGGCGGCGACCGTACCGTGGCCGCACGCGGGCAGTTCGCCCTCGGCGGTGAAGAAGCGGAGCGACACCCCGGACCCGCGCACCGAGATGAAGACGGCGTGCGAGGTCCCCGCGAGGACCGGCACCCGACGCCGCTCGTCGTCGCTCAACGGGACCTCGTTCAGCACCGCGGTGGGGCTTCCGCCGGTGCCCTCGCGCAGACACGCGCGGACGATCGTGACGGACAGTCGGCTGATCACGGGAGAACCGTACTATGTTCTGTCGCAACATCAGACATTCGGAGCAAATATGCCAAAAACGGATGAGCTGCTTGATGTGACGGAGGCGGTGGCCCCGGCCACCGTCCACCCACCCGAGCGACGGCGCCGCCGCCTCGCGCGCAGACCCCCGCCCACGACGGCGGTCGTCACCGCCCTCGGCCTGGCGATCGCCGCCTTTCTGCTGTCGGGCACACCGTGGCTGAACGGCCCCGCCGTGGCCGCCTGGCGCACCGTCTGCCTGGCCATCACCGTGCAGGCGCTGCCCTTCCTCCTCCTGGGCACCGCCCTGTCCGGCGCGATCAACGCCTTCGTGCCGGCCGACCTGTTCACCAAGGTGCTGCCCAAGCGCGCCGTGCTCGCCGTCCCCGTGGCGGGCCTTGCCGGAGCCGTCCTGCCGGGCTGCGAATGCGCGTCCGTGCCGGTCGCCAACAGCCTGATCCGCCGGGGCGTCACCCCGGCCGCCGCCTTCGCGTTCCTGCTCTCGGCGCCCGCGATCAATCCGATCGTGCTGACCGCCACCGCCGTCGCATTCCCCGGCAGCCCCGCCATGGTGCTGGCCCGGCTGCTCGCCTCGCTCGCCACCGCCGCCGTCATGGGCTGGCTCTGGCTCTGGCTCGGCCGTACGGAATGGCTGCGCCCGGTCGTCCGGCACACCGGACACCAGCACGGACACAGCCGCTTCACGGAGTTCCGGCTCGGCTTCCAGCACGACTTCCTGCACGCGGGCGGCTTCCTCGTGCTGGGCGCGATGGCCGCGGCCACCTTCAACGTGACCGTCCCGCGCTCCGTCCTCGACACCTTCTCCGGCTCGCCCTGGCTGTCGGTGCTGTTCCTCGCCGCGCTCGCCGTCGTCCTCGCGGTCTGCTCCGAGGCCGACGCGTTCGTAGCCGCCTCGCTCACAGGCTTCTCACCCACAGCCCGGCTGGCCTTCATGGTGGTCGGTCCCATGGTGGACCTCAAGCTGATCGCCCTTCAGGCCGGCACCTTCGGCCGGGCGTTCGCCGTCCGCTTCTCCACCGCGACCACCGTCGTGGCCGTGGCCGCCAGTGTCCTGATCGGAGGCGCCCTGCTGTGAAGCGCACCGCACAGATCGCGCTCCTGATCCTGACCGGCCTGGGCCTGCTGCACACCGCCCTCTTCACCGACCTCTACCTGCGCTACGTCAAGGAGGGCCTGCGTCCGCTGCTGATCGTCTCCGGCGTCCTCCTGCTGCTGCTGGGCCTGGCCCACGCGGCGTTCGACCACGACACCGGTGCGAAGGAGGACCACGACCACGGGCACGACCACTCCACCGCACCCCGCATCGCCTGGCTCCTGTTCCTCCCCGCGCTCAGCCTCCTCCTCTACGCCCCACCCGCCCTCGGCGCCTACACGGCAGCGCACGCCGGCAGCGAGACCGTGAAGCAGCAGAAGGGCTTCGCCGCACTGCCCGCCACCTCGCCCCTCCCGATGACCCTCACGGACTTCACCACCCGGGTCCAGCAGGACAAGGAACGCGCCATCCGGGGCCGTACCGTCGAGATGACCGGCTTCGTGACACCGGGACAGGGCGGTGCCTGGGACCTGACCCGCATCATCTTCACCTGCTGCGCGGCGGACGCCCAGACCGTCAAGATCCGGATGTACGGCACCCCCGCCCCGCCCGCCAACACCTGGCTGGCCGTCACCGGAACCTGGCACACCCAGGGCGCCCTCGGCACCAAGTCCGCGGCGGCGGCCCTCGACGTCCACGGCACCCGGCCCATCGCCCAACCCGTCAACGCCTTCACGGACGACCTGCCTCTCACACCCACCCGCTGACGTGAACTGCCGCCGACGACACGGGCGTTCGGACGGCAGGAGTCGCGACGCCCCGACCTTGGTTAACCTGCACGGGTGACCACCGATCTGACCCTGCTGCCCCGCGTCGCCCACCGCGGACAGGAAGTCACCGCGCCCCGGCTGCGCGGCCTCCTCGCGCTGCTCGCCGGCGACCTGCGCACGGGCTGCAGCACCGAGCGGCTGGTGGCGGGGCTGTGGCCGGACGAGCTGCCGGAGCGGCCGGGCAAGGCGGTCCAGGTCCTGGTGTCCCGGGCCCGTTCCCAGCTGGGCGCCGACGTCATCGCCAGCACCCCGACCGGCTACCGGCTCACCCTCGCCGAGGACCAGGTCGACAGCTCCGCCCTGCTGCTGCACGCCACGGTCAGCGCCGACCGGTCCCGGGCCGGGGACCACGCGGGAGCGCTGGCCGCCGCCGAGGCCGGGCTCGCCCTGTGGGAGGGCACCCCCGACGGCGACCCCGACAGCGCCGACCCGGTGGCCGCACTGCGCGCCGAACGCGCCCCCGTCCACGCCACGCTCGCCCGCGCGCGAGCACTCGCGCTGGCCCGCCTGGGACGGCACGCGGAGGCGGCCGGCCCGCTCGCCGCGGCCGCCGCGGAGCATCCGCGCGACGAGGAGGTGCTCGCCGAACTCCTGCGCGGCGAGGCCGCGTCGGCGGGCCCGTCCGCCGCGCTGATGCGCTACGAGGCGTACCGCAGGGAACTCCGCGACGACCTCGGCACGGACCCCGGCGCCGGACTCAAGGCCGTGCACAAGGAGTTGCTCAACGGCGAGGCACCGGTGGTCAGACACGGCGTGCCGCACGAACCGAACCCCCTCCTCGGCCGGGACGAGGACATCGCGGCCGTCGAGCGGGCGCTGCACACCTCCCGCGCCGTCACCGTCGTCGGCCCCGGCGGCCTGGGCAAGACCCGGCTCGCGCACGCCGTCAGCCGCCGGGCCGAACAGCGCGTCGTGTACTTCGTGCCGCTCGCCGGCGTCACGGCCGACGCGGACGTGGCCGCCGAGGTGGCCTCCGCGCTCGGCGCGGGCGGCATGAGCGGGCCCGCCGCCGGCGACCCGGTGACCGCCGTCCTCGGCATCCTCGGCACCGGCCCCGCGCTGCTGGTCCTCGACAACTGCGAGCAGATCGTGCGCGGCGCCTCCGGCCTCGTGCAGGCCCTCGTCTCGTCCTCGAAGGACCTGCGGGTCCTGGCCACCAGCCGCGCCCCGCTGGGTCTCACCTCGGAGGCGGTGTACGCGCTCCCGGAACTGGGCCTCGCCACCTCCGTCGAACTGTTCACCCAGCGGGCGCGCGCCGCCCGTCCCGGCGTCGAACTGCCGTCGGCCGCGGTGACCGAGCTCTGCCGCCACCTCGACGGACTGCCGCTCGCCGTGGAACTGGCCGCGGCACGGGTCCGGGTCCTCTCCGTGCCGGACATCGCCCGGCGCCTCGGCGACCGGTTCGCCCTGCTGCGCGGCGGCGCCCGCGACGCGCCCGAGCGGCACCGCACCCTGCACGCGGTCGTCGACTGGAGCTGGAACCTCCTCGCGGAGGACGCCCGGGCCGCGCTGCGCACCCTCTCCGTCTTCCCCGGCGGCTTCCTCGCCGAGGCGGCGGAGCAAGTCCTCGGCGAGGACCCGCTGTTCCTCCTGGAGCAACTGGCCGACCAGTCCCTGCTGACCGTCGCCGACACCCCGGCGGGCGTACGGTTCCGCATGCTCGAGACCGTACGGGAGTTCAGCGCGGCCCGGCGCACCGAGGCGGGCGAGGACGAGGCCGCCGTAGACCAATTCCTGCTCTGGGCACGGGACTTCGGGGTCGCGTACCACGACTGGTTCTTCGGCTCGGAACCGCGCGCCGCTTGGGAGCGGATCAGGGGCGAGCAGGACAACCTCGTGCTGGCCCTGCGGTACGCCCTGGCCCGGACGGACTGTCCAACCATCGCCGCCCTCACCGCGGTTCTCGCCGCCTTGTGGTCGACCGGTTCCAGCTACCCGCGCCTCACCGCGCTCGCCGCGGACACCGGGCCGCCGCTGTCGCACTACCACCCCGAGCCCGAGTACGTCGAAGTCGCCCGTGCCGCCGCGGTGTTGTGCACGGCGAGCCTGTTCATGGGCTACGGCCCGCAGGTCGTACGGCAGCTCGTCACGCTTCGGCGGCTGCCCCCGGCCCCGCCGGACACCCTGCTGCGCGCCATCTCGGCCGTGCTGGGCGCGGTCCCCGAGATGCTTCCCCCGGACTACGGCGTGCTGCGCGAACTCTGCGACAGCGAGCGGCCGTTGCTCGCCGGTATCGCCGAGTGCGTGGCCACCTATGTGTGGGAGTACGAGCACGACATCGACCGCTCGCTCGCCTCCGCCCGGCGCAGCATCGAGGCACTGGCGCCGGTCGACCACCCCTTCCTCCAAGTCCTCGGGCACGCCCGGCTGAGCGAGCTGTGCCTGCAGACGGAGCAGGGCGAGGCCGCGTACGAGAGCCTCAGGGCGGCGCTCGCGGCACTGCCGCGCCTCGGTGACGAGCACGACTCCATCGGCGTCCGCTGGGGCCTGGTCCTCGCCTGTCTGCAGCGCGGCGAACCCGACGAGGCCGAGTACTGGCTGCGGCAGGCGGAGGAGCGCAACCCCGCGCACAAGGACGACGTCTACAGCCCCGACTTCGGCGGCCGTGCCGAGATCGCGCTCGCCCGCGGGCTGACGGAGGTCGGACTCGGCGTGTGGCGCCGCAACGTGGAGGCGATCTCCGAGGCCGGTTCGGCGGGGAGCGACGACCCCTTCTACGACCGGTGGCTGGTCCAGGTCCAGTCGGCGGCGGTGACGGCCCACGCGCACGCCGACCGGCTCGGGCTCGTCACGGACGTGACCGACCGGCTGCGCCGGCGCCTGCGGACTCTGCTCGACGGTCCGGCCCGCTCGCCCATGGAACTCCCCGTGTTCGGGACGGGGTTGCACGCCCTCGGCATGGCGGGGATCGTCTCCGGCGACGCCTCCGCCGTACGGCTGATCGCGCTCGCCGAACGGCTTCGCGTGCTGCGCGACTTCCAGCCGACCATGTCGGCGGAGCGTGCCCGGCGGGCGGCCGAGGACGCCGACGGGGCGGCGTACGCCGACGCGGTGTCGGAGTACGCCGCCCTGGAGCGGGACGAGCTGCGGGAGGCGGCCCGCGCTGTCATGGCGGTTACTTCGGGTCGCGGTTGAACTGTGCCGTCGACCAGCGGTAGCCGAGCACGGTGAGCCCGACGCACCAGGCGAGCGCGATCCACCCGTTGTTGCCGATCCCGGTGCCCAGCAGCAGGCCGCGCAGGGTCTCGATGGCCGGGGTGAAGGGCTGGTACTCGGCGATCGGCTGGAACCAGCCCGGCATCGTGTCGGCCGGGGTGAAGGCGCTGGAGATGAGCGGGAGGAGGATCAGCGGGGTCGCCATGTTGCTGGCCGCCTCGGGGTTGGGGCTCGCCATGCCCATCCCGACCGCGATCCAGGTGAGCGCCAGGGCGAACAGCGCGAGCAGCCCGAAGGCCGCCAGCCACTCCAGCACGGTGGCGTCCGTGGACCGGAAGCCGATGGCCACGGCGACGGCGCCGACGAGGACCAGACTGGCGAGGACCTGGAGCACACTGCCGACGACGTGCCCGATGAGGACGGAGCCCCGGTAGACCGCCATCGTGCGGAAGCGGGCCATGAGCCCCTCGTTCATGTCCATGGAGACGGAGACCGCGGCGCCGATCACGGTGCTGCCGATGGTCATCACCAGGAGGCCCGGGACGAGATAGGCGATGTAGTCGGAGCGGTCGGCGCCGCCGCCACCGATGCCCGCGCTCATCACGTTGCCGAAGACGTAGACGAAGAGGAGCAGCAGCATGATCGGGGTGAGCAGCAGGTTCAGGGTCATCGACGGGTAGCGCCGTACGTGCAGCAGGTTGCGGCGCAGCATCGTGGACGAGTCGCGGACGGCGAGGGCGAGAGTGCTCATCGGACGTTCTCCTTGGCCTGGTGGGGGATCTTGCTGTCGCCGGTGAGGGCGAAGAACACGTCGTCGAGGTCGGGGGTGTGCACGGTCAGTTCGTCGGCCTCGATGCCGGCGGCGTCCAACCAGTCCAGGACGGCCCGCAGTTCACGCTGGCTGCCGTCGCTGGGGATCTGCAGTGACAGCGCCTCGTCGTCGCGGGTGACCTCGCGCAGGGCGGTGGCCGCGGACTGGTAGGCGGCCGGGTCGCTGAAGCGGAGCCGGACGTGTCCGCCGGGGACGAGCCGCTTGAGTTCCTCGGCGCTGCCCTCGGCGGCGATCCTGCCGTCGTTCAACACCGCGATGCGGTCGGCGAGTTCGTCGGCCTCGTCCAGATACTGCGTGGTGAGGAAGACGGTGACCCCGTCGGCGACCAGGGTGCGGATGATGCCCCACATGGTGTGGCGGGAGCGCGGGTCGAGGCCGGTGGTCGGTTCGTCGAGGAAGATGATCCGCGGGCTGCCCACCAGGGTCATGGCGATGTCGAGGCGGCGCTTCATACCGCCGGAGTAGGTGGAGGCGGGCTTCTTCGCCGCCTCGGTGAGGTCGAAGCGGGCGAGGAGTTCGGCGGCCACCCGGCGTCCCTCCTTCCTCGGCAGGTGGTGCAGATCGGCCATGAGGAGCATGTTCTCCTCGCCGGTGATCAGCCCGTCGACGGCGGAGAACTGCCCGGTGACGCCGATCGCGGCCCGTACGGCCTGCGGGTCCACGGCCAGGTCGTGGCCGCCGACGCGCAGTTCGCCGGCGTCCGCGGCGATCAGGGTGGAGAGGATCTTGACGGCGGTGGTCTTGCCGGCGCCGTTCGGGCCGAGCAGGGCGAACACCGTGCCGGCCGGTACCGCCAGGTCGATGCCGTCGAGAACCGTCTTGTCCCCGTAGGCCTTGCGCAGCCCCTTGGCCGCGATGCCGAGTGAGTGCGATGTCGTCGAAGTCATGCCGCAGAGCGTGCGGCAGGCCGCATTCAGCGCGGTTTCACGACGGTTTCACTGCCCTGGAACCGGTCGCCCGAGCCCCACCGCCGGTGTCTCCCATGGGGTTCATGTCCCGATCTCCTGCCACATCCGAGAGTTAACGGGTCATTGGGGCACATGCGGTGTGAAGGCGGGGTCGGGCCGGAAATCATCTTGTCATGAACCTGCGATCCGACGGGCGGATCGCGGTCTCATGGAGGTGTTGGATGCACCGCAGACTCGCCACCGGTCTCGCCGCCTCGACTCTGGCCCTGGTCGCCGTCGTCGCCACCGCGACAGCCGCCACCGCAGTACCCGCCGACAAGCCCCAGGTCCTCTCCAGCTGGACGCAGACAAGCGCGTCGAGCTACAGCCTCTGGGCCGCGGCTCGCGCCAACCAAACCGCCTGGTCCGCCTACGAGTTCGACTGGTCCACCGACTACTGCTCCGACTCGCCCGACAACCCCTTCGGCTTCCCCTTCGCCACGTCCTGCGCCCGCCACGACTTCGGCTACCGCAACTACAAGGCCGCCGGCAGCTTCGACGCCAACAAGTCGCGGCTCGACAGCGCCTTCTACGAGGACCTCAAGCGCGTCTGCGCCGCCTACGGCGGAGCCACCGCGACCGCGTGCAACAGCACGGCGTGGACGTACTACCAGGCCGTGAAGGTGTTCGGCTGACGCATCGTCACCTGACCGGAAAGCGCGGGACGTCGATGTCCGGCGTCCCGCAACTCCGTCTCCTGCGGGGCGGGTTCACACCGCGACGACCCGAACCCCCGCCTCTTCGAACCGCCTTGCCATGTCACGCTCCACCGCCGTGTCCGTCACCAGCGTGTCCACCGACTCGGCCGAACAGATCCGGGCGAAGGCCCGCTGCCCGAGCTTGCTGGAGTCGGCCGCGACAATGACACGTTCGGCGCGCTCGCACAGCAGCCGGTTGATCGCGGCCTCCGCCTCGTCATGGGCCGCCGCACCGTGCGTCACGTCGAAGGCCACCACACCGAGCACCGCCACATCGACGGTGATCTGCGAGAGCACCCCGTCCGCGAGCGGCCCGACGAGTTCGTACGACTGCGGGCGCGCGACCCCACCGGTCAGCACGATCTTGAACTGGGGCCGTACGGCAAGCTCGTTGGCGATGTTGAGCGCGTTGGTGACGATGGTCAGCGCGGGTGATCCGGAGCTTCCGGGGGCGCCGGATGCGAGGTCGCCGCGCACGGCCAGGGCGCGGGCCACCTCCGTGGTCGTCGTACCGCCGGTCAGACCCACCGCCTCGCCCGGCGCGACGAGTTCCGCGACCGACTTGGCGATGCGCTGCTTCTCGGAGGCGTGCCGGGCGGTCTTGTACCGCAACGGCAGTTCGTACGACACCCCGTGCACCACGGCGCCGCCCCGGGTACGCACCAGCATCTGCTGCTCGGCGAGCTGGTCGAAGTCACGGCGGATGGTGGCGGCCGACACCGCGAGGTCGGCAGCAGCCTCCTCGACGTCGAGCCGCCCGCGCTCCACGAGCAGCTCCAGCAGCGCCTTCCAGCGGGCGTCGCGCGACATCCGCACTCTCCGTTCCTCGATTCTCCGGCGACCCTAGCGCACACCATCCTCACGGATTTTGCTTGATTGTGCTCGAAAGCTCGCTATATCTTGCAGGAACGAGCATCGTTGGGGAGGGGCGGGACATGACCTATGTCGAGGACGAGCTGAGGAGCCAGCCAGAGTGCTGGACGCGCGCCGCGGCGGAGGCGCCGTCGTACCGGGACGTGCTGCCGGCGCCGGGGGAGCGGGTCGCGATCGTCGGCTGCGGCACCTCGTACTTCATGGCCCAGGCCGTCGCCGCCCTCCGCGAGGGGGCGGGCCAGGGGGAGACCGACGCCTTCGCCGCCTCCGAGTTCCCGCACGGCCGCCCGTACGACCGGGTTCTCGCCCTCACCCGCTCCGGCACCACGACTGAAGTCCTGGAACTTTTGGGACAGCTGAAGGGCCGCACCCCTACCACCGCGATTACCGCCGACCCGCACACCCCCGTGATGACGGCCGCCGACGAGATCGTCGTGCTCGACTTCGCCGACGAACGCTCCGTGGTGCAGACCCGGTTCGCGACCACCGCGGTCACCCTGCTCCGCGCCCACCTGGGCCTGCACACCGGCACCGCCGTCGCCGACGCCCGTACCGCGCTCGCCGCCGAACTGTCCCAACAGCTCGTCGCCTGCACCCAGTTCACCTTCCTCGGCCGCGGCTGGACGGTCGGTCTGGCCAACGAGGCCGGGCTGAAGATGCGCGAGGCCTCGCTGTCCTGGACCGAGGCCTACCCGGCGATGGAGTACCGGCACGGCCCGATCAGCATCACCACCCGCGGCACCGCCACCTGGATGCTCGGCGAGGCACCCGAGGGACTCGCCCAACAGGTGCGCGCCACCGGCGGGTTGTGGATCGAGGGCGGCCTCGACCCGCTCGCCGAACTCGTCCGCGCCCAGCGCCTAGCGGTCGCCGTCGCCGCGCACCGGGACCTCGACCCCGACCGCCCGCGCCACCTCACCCGCTCGGTGATCCTCGCCCCCTGAAAGGACAGGAGAGGCCGTGCCCCTCGTCACCACCGGCGAACTCGTCACCCGCGCCGCCGAGGCCCGCTCCGCCGTGGCCGCCTTCAACATCATCACGCTGGAGCACATCGAGGCCGTCATCGCAGGCGCCGAGTCCGCCGCTGCCCCCGTCGTCCTCCAAGTCAGCGAGAACGCCGTCAAGTTCCGCCACGGCCGCCTCCTCCCCCTCGCCCGCGCGGCCGTGGCCGCCGCCGAACGGGCCGCCGTACCCGTCGCGTTGCACCTCGACCACGTCCAGAGCGACGACCTGCTACGGCAGGCACCCGACGCCGGGTTCAGCTCGGTGATGTACGACGCGGCTCGCCTCCCGTACGCCGAGAACCTCGCCGCGACCCGCGCCGCCGCCGACTGGGCACACGCCCAAGGGCTGTGGATCGAGGCCGAGTTGGGAGAGGTCGGCGGCAAGAACGGCGAACCGCCCCTCGACGCCCACGCACCCGGCGCCCGCACCGACCCGGCCCAGGCCCGCGCCTTCGTCACCGACTCCGGCGTCGACGCCCTCGCCGTGGCCATCGGCAGCACGCACGCCATGACCACCCGTACGGCCACCCTCGACCACGAGCTCCTCAAGCGGCTCGCCGCCACCCTGGACGTTCCCCTCGTTCTGCACGGCTCCTCGGGAGTCCCCGACGACGAGCTGATCGCGGCCGTCGCGGGCGGCATCACCAAGGTGAACGTGGGCACGGCCCTCAACCTCGCGATGACCGGCGCGATCCGCGCCTACCTCGCCGCGCATCCCGAGGCGGTCGACTCCCGCACGTACCTGAGCGTGGCGCGGGAGGCGATGGCCGGGACGGTGGCCCGGATCATCGGCGTCCTCACGGGACGACCTAGCGCTTGACGGCCTTCAGCACCACGAACTTCGGGTCGCTGGCGACGAGTTGGCTGTTGCCGAACAACCGCTTCAGCTTCACGTGGTAGGCGAGATGCCGGTTGCCGATCACGTGGAGCTCTCCGCCCGGCCGCAGCGCGCGCCGCGCGTCGGAGAACATGCGCCAGGCCGTCGCGTCGGTCGTCGCCTGGTGCGAGTGGAACGGCGGATTGTTCAGTACGAGGTCCACACTCTCGGCAGGGACCCCGGTCAGCCCGTCCCCGACCCTGAACTCGGCATGCCCCGGCACCCCGTTGGCCTTGTACGTGGCCTCCGCCGACGCCACCGCCTGGAACGACTCGTCCACGAACAGGACTTCGGCCTCCGGATCGGCCAGCGACACCGCCGTACCGACGACACCGTTCCCGCACCCGAGGTCAACGACCCGGCGCAGCCCGCGACTTGAGGGCAGGTGCTGGAGCAAGAAGCGGGTGCCGATGTCGAGGCGCTCGGCGCAGAACACACCCGCGTGATTGACCACGGTGTGTCCGGAGACGACCCCGATGCCATCGGGCAGGGCGTAGCTGTGCGGCCACGGATTGGTGGCACGCGTCCCCGACGACCGGGGCGTGCAGTGGATCAGCCGGGCCTTCTTCTCGGCCAGCGAGGTCCGGGTCGGGCCGAGGATCCGCTCGAAGAGCTTCAGCGTCGAGGTGTGGATCTCCTTGACCATGCCGGTACCGACCACGACGGTGTCGGCGTGCACCCCGGGCGCCAGCCGCAGCAACTGGTCCTCCAGCAGGGCGAGACTCTTCGGCACCCGCACCAGCAGCACGTCGACGCGCTCGGGCGGCGGATCCTGGGTGGTGAGCAGCCGTACGGAATCGGCGGCGACCTCGTTCCGTGCCAGGTTCGCCCTCGTCGCCTCCTGGGTGAGGAACGAGTCCGTGATCTGCACCGGGCCGTACCGCGCGAGCGCCGTGGCCAGGGCGCCCCAGCGGTCGCCCACGATCACGACCGTGCCGGACAGCGGGGTGTCCTGTTCCGCGAGATGTCGCAGCAGGTACTCGTCGGAGGCGTCCCAGGCGCGCAGCCGGTCGCGCGGGTCCTCGGGGAAGCGGGCCAGGGCGCGGTCGCCCCACGGGGTCGTCATGCGGTCGATATGGTCGTCCATCGTGCGCCAAGGCTAACCGAGTACCAGCTCAAGGCCGGTCGGGGCAGGATGGAGCGCATGGACGCCGAGCTGTTTCCCCGGGCCCGCACCGAGATCGCGCCGGGCGCGGTGCACGTGCCGGACTGGCTCGACCAGGGCCGCCAGCGCGACCTCCTGACCGCCTGCCGCGACTGGGCCCGCCCACCCGCCGGCCTGCGCACGGTCCGCACCCCCGGCGGCGGCACGATGACCGCCCGCCAGGTCTGCCTGGGCTGGCACTGGTACCCGTACGCCTACTCCCGCACGACGACCGACGGCGACGGCACCCCCGTGAAGCCGTTCCCGCCCTGGCTCGACGAACTGGGCCGACAGGCGGTCACCGACACACTGGGGACGCCGACCGCGTCGTACGACATCGCACTGATCAATTTCTACGACGCCGACGCCCGGATGGGCATGCACCGCGACAGCGACGAGAAGTCCGACGCACCGGTCGTGTCGCTGAGCCTCGGCGACACCTGCGTCTTCCGCTTCGGCAACACCGAGACCCGCACGAAGCCTTACACGGACGTGGAGTTGAGGAGTGGCGACCTGTTCGTGTTCGGCGGCCCGTCGCGGCTGGCGTACCACGGGGTGCCGAGGGTGTACGAGGGCACGGCGCCGGGGGAGCTGGGGCTGAGAGGGAGACTGAACGTGACGCTGAGGGTCAGTGGCTTCTGAGCGGGGTGCGCTTCGAAGGGGCGCGGGGCTGTGTCGATATGCGGCTCCGCCGCGTGGGCGCGACCAGCCCCCACCGGCCGCCACTATGACCACAACCCCCACCGGCTCTCGATACGGATCATGGGAGACTCCCCCTCATGAGCGGCGAAGGGACAACCTCAAGAGCGCGGCTGGACCGAGGACGCGGAGCCCTCGGCCCCGCGCTGGAACTCGTGCACACCGGCCGCGCCCCCACCCGCGCCGTACTGACCGCGGAACTGGGCGTGACCCGGGCAACGGCCGGCGCGGTCGCCGCCGAGCTGGAGGCACTGGGCCTGATCAGGGTCGACGCGAGGCCCGGCGCGGCGGCGGGCTCGCAGGGCCGCCCCTCGCACCGGCTCGCGCTCGCCGAGGACGGCCCCGTCGTCCTCGCCGCCCAGGTGCACGCCGACGGCTTCCGCGCCGCGCTGGTCGGTCTCGGCGGCCAGATCGTGGCGACAGCCCCGGGCTGCGAGGCCGTCGACGCCGACCCGGCGAAGGTGCTCGGCTCGGTCGTCGAGGCGGGCGCGGATCTGCTGCGGGCGACCGGCCGCCGCTGCGTGGGCGCCGGACTCGCCGTACCGTCCGCCGTCGCCGAACCCGACGGACTGGCACTGAACCCCCTCCACCTCGCCTGGCCCGCGGGCGCGCCCGTGCGGCGGATCTTCGCCGAGTGCGTGCGCGCGGCCGGCCTCGCCGGACCGGCGTTCGCGGGCAACGACGTCAACCTCGCCGCGCTCGCCGAACACCGGCACGGCGCGGGCCGGGGCGCCCGCGACCTGCTGTGCGTGGCGACCGGGCACCGGGGTGTGGGCGGCGCGCTGGTGCTCGACGGGCGTCTGCACACGGGGAGTTCGGGGCTCGCGCTCGAGGTCGGACACCTCACCGTCAACCCCGAGGGCCGCCCCTGCCACTGCGGCAGCCGCGGCTGCCTCGACGTCGAGGCCGACCCCCTCGCCTTCCTCACGGCCGCCGGTCGTGAGCCGGGTCCCGAGGTGTCCCTGCTCCAGGAGTCCAACGACCTGATCCGCCTGCACTACGACGACCTGTCCGTCCGCAGGGCCGCCGAGACGCTGATCGACCGCCTGGGGCTGGGACTCGCCGGGCTGGTGAACATCCTCAATCCCGACCGGATCATCCTCGGCGGACTGCACCGCACCCTCCTGGACGCCGACCCGGACCGGCTGCGCGCGGTCGTCGCCGACCGCAGCCTGTGGGGGCAGAGCGGGGGCGTGCCGATCCTCGCCTGCACCCTTGACCACAACAGCCTGGTGGGCGCCGCCGAGTTGGCGTGGCAGCCCGTGCTCGACGACCCGCTGGCGGCCCTTTCCTGACCGCGCGGACGGCACGTGACGCAAGGAATTGACGAGCCCGTTGGGAGCCGGGGCAGAGTAGGTCTATCGTCGGAAACCTAAGGCCAGAGGATGGAGGGCGGCCGGTGATGCCGCAGGATGAGCCCGTGATCGGATGCACGGGGCAGGTGATCATCGGAACCCGTGGAAACGCGGGCCCCGGCGAGATCCTGGTGCGCGTCCGCGGCGGCTCCGAGACCTTCCTCGCCTGGTCTGACGATCCTCTGCCCACGGGGGCGACCGTGCTCGTGATCGAGTCGCGTGGGGGTCGTGAGGTCCACGTCATCGAATGGGTGGATCCATTGGACGCGCTGGGCGGGGACCCCGCCGGCGCAGAGTGAGGAGTACCAATGTTCGGTTACCGCGTTCCCGCTCCCGATGAGGCGATGCTGATCTCGGGTGGCAGGCGGGGACTGGGGGGCGCGCCGTTCCGAGTGGTGACGGGGCACGGAAAGTTCGTGCTCCCGGTTTTCCGCAAGACCCGTTTCCTCACCCTGGCGATGTGCGAGGCAGAGGTCACCGAGACCTGCGTGACCCGGCAGGGCATCGCCCTGAACGTCCGTGCCGTCATCGCCTTCAAGGTCGGCAACGACACCGAGAGCATCATCAACGCGGGCCAGCGCTTCCTGTCCGACCAGGATCAGATGTCGGTCCTGACCGGCCGGATCTTCGCCGGTCACCTGCGGTCCATCATCGGCTCGATGACCGTCGAGGAGATCGTCACCGAGCGGCAGAAGCTCGCCGCCGAGGTCCTGGACACCTCGAAGATCGAGATGGCCAAGATCGGCCTGATCGTGGACTCGCTGCAGATCCAGTCGATCGACGACGGCGACACCGGCTACATCGAGGCCATGTCCGCCCCGCACAAGGCGGCCATTCAGCGCCAGGCCCAGATCGCCCAGGCCCAGGCCACCCAGGCCTCCGCCGAGGCGCAGCAGGTCGCGGCCCGCAACCAGGCCGAGTACGCCCGGCAGACCGCCGTCGTCAAGGCCGAGTACTCGGCCGAGGTGGACCGCGCCCAGGCGCAGGCCGCGCAGGCCGGACCGCTGGCACAGGCCCACGCCCAGCAGGAAGTGCTCGCCGCGCAGACCGAACTGGCCCAGCGCCAGGCCGAGTTGCGCCAGCAGCAGCTCGTCGCCGAGATCGTCAAGCCGGCCGAGGCCGAGGCCCAGCGGATCAAGCTGCTCGCCATCGCCGAGGCCGACCGCATGAAGATCCAGGCCGAGGCGGCGGCCTCCTACGACCGGGTCGCGCTCGACCGCATGCTGATCGACCAGCTCCCGCAGATCGTCAAGGAAGCGGCGGGCGGCCTCGCCGGCGCCAACGTCAACGTCCTCAACGGCGCCGACGGCCTCGGCGAGATCGCGGCCGGCCTGGTCTCGCAGGGCCTCACGATCCTCGACTCGGTCCGGGGCAACCTGGGCAACGCGGACAACGACGGCCGCCGCCCCGGCGACGACGTCAAGAACCTGCTCCAACTCCCGGCGAAGAAGGACGACAAGAAGGACGACGGTCCGGTGGACCTCGACTAACAGACGCGCGAGGCGGGGCCGGTCCTACCAGGGAGCCGTGAGACTCCACAACGTCGCCACCAGCGGGCGGCGCAGGTCCGCCCGCCGTACGCACAGCCCGATCGGGAGCGGCTCCGGCGCGGGATCCGCCGCGACGACCGCCAGCCGCTCCCGTACGGCACTGCACTCCAGCACCAGCCGGGGCACCACACCCGTCCCGCAGCCCAGCGCGACCAGCGTCAACAGCCCTTCGTGGCCGTCCGGTTCGCAGGCCACGTCCGGTGTCGTACCCCGGGCGCGGAACCAGCGGTCGGCCGCCTCCCGGACCAGACCCCGGTGCGGGAGCACGAACGGGCCGTCGAGATCCGGATCGGGACGGTCGCGGGCGGTGACCAGCACCAGCTCGGTCACCGCGACCGTCCGGCTCACCAGCGGCTCCGGCAGCCGCGCCGGGATGCCCGCGACCGCCACGTCCACCTCACCCTCGTCGAGCCGGGCCAGCGCCGCCGCCGCGTCACCGGTGCGCAGATCGAGCCGCACCTGCGGATGCGCGGCCCGGAACGGCGCCAACAGGTCGGGCAGCAGGGCCTGGCAGGCGGTCACCGTGGCGAACAGGGCGAGGCTGCCGGTGAGTTCGGCCGGATCGGGATGCTCCTCGCGGTAGGCGCGCCACAACTCCAGTGCCTGGACGGCGTATTCACGGAACCGGTGCCCCTCCGCCGTCAACGACACCCCGCGCGCGCCACGGTCGAACAGCCGGTGCCCGAGGTCGGCCTCCAGCCGCTGCACGGTCCGCGTCAGCGTCGCCGGACTCACATGACAGTCCAGACTCGTCCGCCCGAAGTTCAGCGTCTGCGCCAGATGCAGGAAAAGATGCAGCTCCCGACGGTCGTCCCGCATCCCTTGACCTGGCCCTTTCACTTCTCGCAACAGTCCGCTGCACAGATTGCGCTTGCCGCAACACTCGCCCGGAGCCTACAACTCGACCATGACCTCGACCACGCACACCTCCGCCGTCTTCACCCTCGAAACGATGGACGTGCCCGGCGGCACGGAGACCATCCTGCGCGGCGGCCGCCACCTCTTCCCGCTGCTCCCGCAGGCCTTCGCGGGAGTCCGCCGCATCGGCGTCATCGGCTGGGGCCCGCAGGGCCGCGCCCAGGCCCGCAACCTGCGCGACTCCCTCGCCGGTACGGACATCCGGGTGAGTGTCGGACTGCGCCCCGGCTCGGCGTCCGCCGCCGACGCCCGCGCCCACGGCTTCACCGAGGAGGACGGCACGCTCGGCGACTGGCTGGCTGTCACCGCCGACAGCGACCTCGTCGTCCTCCTCATCGCGGACGCCGCCCTCGCCGCCCACCACGAGGAGATCTTCGCCGCGCTCAAGCCCGGCGCCACCATCGGCCTCTCCCACGGCTTCCTCCTCGGCCATCTCCGGGCCACCGGCGGCGAGTTCCCGCCCGGACACGGCGTGATCGCTGTCTGCCCCAAGGGCATGGGCGACTCCGTGCGCCGCCTCTACGAACAGGGCGCCGAGATCAACGGAGCGGGAATCAACAGCAGTTACGCCGTCCACGCCGACCCCGACGGCAAGGCCACCGACCGCGCGCTCGGCTGGTCGGTCGCGCTGGGCTCGCCGTACACCTTCCGCACCACCCTGGAGAGCGAGTACCGCTCCGACATCGTGGGCGAGCGTGCCATCCTGCTCGGCGCCGTCCACGGCATCGTCGAGAGCCTCTACACGCGCTACCGCCTGTCCGGCGACGACCCGGTGACCGCGTACGAGCGCTCCTGCGAGAACGTCACCGGACCCATCGCGCGCACCATCTCGCACGCCGGACTCCGCGCCGTCCGCGAGGAGTTGGACCCGGCCGGACGCGAGGTCTTCGACCGCGCGTACTCGGCGACCTACGGTCCCGCCCGCGAGATCGTCGCCGAGATCTACGACGAGGTCGCCGACGGCACCGAACTGCGCAGCGTCGTCCTCGCCGAACGGCGGCTCGGCGCACGGGAGATGAGCGGGATCGGCGGCTCACCCATGTGGGCAGCCGGTCCGGAGGTCCGCGCCCGCCGGGCCGAACGCGCCCTGCCCGTCGAGCCGTTCACCGCCGGAGTGTTCGTGGCGACGATGACCGCCCAGGTCGACGAGTTCGCCGAGCGCGGCCACCCCTGGTCCGAGATCGTCAACGAGTCGGTCATCGAGGCAGTGGACTCCCTGCTGCCGTACATGCACGCCCGTGACGTGGCGTACATGGTCGACAACTGCTCCCGCACGGCCCGCCTGGGCACCCGCCGCTGGGGCCCGCGCTTCCAGGCGGCCTACGAGCAGATCGCCTACCCTGCGTCCGAACTCCCGCCGAACGAGGCCCTGTTGACGGCCTTCGACGCCCACCCCATGCACGAGGCACTGGCAGCCGCGGCGAAACTGCGGCCGTCCGTGGACATCTCCGTGGCCTAGGAGCCGATCACCGCGAGGTCGGGAACGGCAGGGCGTCCTGGTAGGCGTTCACCGGCTTGGCGACCTTCTCGACGGTGACGCCGTCGAGCGCGGCCGGGGCGGAACTCGTACCCAGGGTTCCGCCCGCGTGCCAGGTCCCGGTGATCGTCACCCAGGTGTTCGCGGCCAGGGCCGGAATGCCGTAGACCCGCACCTTGATGGACTGGGCGTCCGCCGCGCAGCACGAGATCATGATGCGGGTCAGGTCCCAGGAGGTGCTTCCTCTGTCGGGCGTGACGAAACCGGTCATCTGGACGGTGCGGCCCTTGATGGTCCCCTTGCGGTCCTGCTGCACACGGGTGGTGAAGTCGGTGAGCGTCATCGGCAGCGGCGAGGTCGCGGGCAGCGGATCGAAGGAGTCCTGCTGGGGGACGGCCTTGGGAGCGGCGCGCGAGGCCGTGTAGGCGCCGAGGGCGGGCGGGGCGTAGAAGAGCAGGCTGAGCGCGGGGAGGAAGAGCAGCCAGGCGACGCGGGGCACCTTGGAGTGGTTGTGGCCCACATGCCCTTCGGAGGCTTCGATGTGGTCGCCGTCGGTGCCTGCAGGGCTTCGCCGTGACCATGCCTCCGCGATGCCCAGCAGGATCAGCAGGAACCCCGAGGCGATGAGCATCGGGCGCATGCTCGGCTTGACGTAGCGCAGGCACAGGTCGGTGAAGAGCGAGACGTGCAGCAGGCCCAGGCCGCTGAGGACGAGCAGGGTCACCTGGAGGGGGCGTCTCACAGCAGTACGGCTCCGATCAGCGCGCTGGACAGGACCGCGACGACCGTCGTGGCGGCGGAGAAGCGGGCCGCGAAGGCCCGGCCGAAGGTGCCGGTCTGGAGGGCGATCAGCTTGAGGTCCACCATGGGGCCGACCACCATGAACGCCAGCCGGGCGGTGGGGGAGAAGCCCGTGAGCGAGGACGCCACGAACGCGTCGGCCTCCGAGCAGACCGCGAGGATGATCGCGAGCGCGGCCAGGAACAGGACCGACAGCCACGGCGAACCGGCGAACGTGTCGAGCACGGAGCGCGGCACCGCGACATTGAAGGTCGCCGCGGCCATGGCCCCGACGACCAGGAACCCGCCGGCGTGCAGGAAGTCGTGCTGGAACCCGGTCCTGAACTCGGTGAAGCGGCTGTGCCCCGGTTGGTGCCCCGTGTGGCGCGCGACCGGGGTCAGCCACTCCTCCCGCCCCAGCCAGAGCCACAGCCAGCCCATCACCACGGCGGTGGCGAGCGAGGCGAGCAGCCGGGCCAGCACCATGACCGGGCTGGCGGGGAACGCGATCGCGGTGGCGGTCAGCACCACCGGGTTGATCGCTGGCGCCGACAGCAGGAACGCGAACGCGGCGGCCGGGGTCACCCCGCGCCCGATCAGACTGTTCGCGACCGGCACCGACGCGCACTCGCACCCCGGCAGGACGACCCCCGCGACCCCGGCGACCGGCACCGCGAACGCGGCCCGCTTCGGCAGGATCCTCGTGAACACCCGCGCCGGCACGAACGCGTTGATCGCCCCCGACAGTGCCGTGCCCAGCAGCAGGAAGGGCAGCGCCTGTGTGGTGATGGCGAGACAGACGGTCCGCCAGGCCTGCACGGCCGGTGAGTCCAGCCACCGCCCGACGGAGAAGAGCACCAGCCCGGGAAGAACGGCCGCCCCCAGCAACAACAGCGGCCAGGACCGGGGCCACCCCGCCGCCGCGACATCCTCAGCCTCCGCCGCTCCGGGCGGCTCCACTGTCGTCTGCACGCGAGCTCCACATGTTCGATGTCCGCGTCGAACATAGCGGGCCCTCGCCAACCCTCGACAACCGCCTCCGACGCGGAGGCGTGCCGCCCTCTCTCAATGCCAGTCGACGGCGAAAGCCCGCGCGGGGTTCTCCCGGAGGACGCGCCCCACCAGCTCCTCGCCCAGCTCCACCGCGAGTCGTGGCGCGAACCGCCGCAGCATATACGGCATCCCCGGCCCACCGTCCACCGAGCGGGCGCCCGCGACCACCGTGTCCCCGCCGAGCAGCAGCCGGTCACCGAAACCGGCCTCGGCCAACGCCCGCACTCCGTCCGGCATGCGCCAGTCCGTGGCGTGATGGGCGCGGGACGGGCCGTCGAACGCCAGGTAGGCGCCCGCGTCGGCAGCCTGACGCTGGACCACGAGGTCGGGGGAGCGGTTGAGATGACCGAGGATCACCCGACGCGGCTCGACGCCCAACTCCCCGCACAGCAGGTCGAGTACGTCGAGTGCGCCCGTACCCATCTCCAGATGGACGGCGATCGGCGCATCAGTCGCCCGGTGCGCCTCGGCCGCAGCGGACATCGTCCAGCGGGCATGCGCGTCGAGGCCGTGGAAGCCGCCCGCGACCTTGATGACCCCGGCACGAACACCGGACGGCCCGACGCCCTCCGTCAGCTCGGCGACGAACAGCTCGGCCAGCCGACCGCGCAGGCCGGCCAGCAACTCCCGCCCGTAGTGGGCCGCTTGATGCAATCCGGTCGCGCACACCACATGCACACCCGTGTCCCGGGACAGCGAGGGCAGATCGGCGACCCGCCGCCCCATCCCGTACGGCGTCCACTGCACGACACCGCCACCGCCCACCGAACGGAACGCGGCCAACTCGGCCCGCGCGGCCGAGGCGTCCTCCAGCTCCTGGCCGGGCAGTTGGGGACTGCGCAGAAAGAGGTGGTCGTGGGCGTCGCACACCCCCAGTTCTCCGGGGTCCACATCCCCCAGCACCGTACGGACGAAGCCGACGGCACTCACCGCTACCACTGCCGACCGCGCGGCAAGGCGCCCCGCCCGGGTTCCGAAACATGCAGCACCTGAAACACATCCCCTTCCGCCTTCGGCCTGTCGTACTGCTCCCAGAGCGAGAAGTGGACCAACTCCCAGCGGTGCGGGTCGACGGCCGTCGCAGCGAGCACCGCGCCGTCCTCCCCGGCCAGCCGCCGGGTCTCACCTACGGCGTCCTCCATGACCGCGGCCAGTTCCACCCCCTCCGGTATCCGCCGCCGACTGCGCACGGCGACGGCGGCGGGGGAGTCCGCGGCGCCGCCCTCCTCGTAGGAGAGACCGGTCCACTGTCGAACCTCCGGCCGCCCGAAGTCGTCGGCGAGCCGCTGGAAGGCGCCGCCCCAGAGGAAGCGGTTCATGCCCTCCACCGTGTTCCACAGGTAGAACGGCGCGTACTGGTTAACCGGCGAGCCGTGCACCCCGCGCTCACGCAGCAGATACGTCTTGAAACCGAGCCCGTCCCAGTTGTCGAGCAGATGCCCGACCCGTGCCACCCGCCCCCGGATGATGCCCATGTCGTAGTCGGCGGGCAGGGTGAGTTCGTACTGCATGGCGTGCATCAAGTGCCTCCTCAGGAGGGGTAGTTCGCGGGGTCGACGTGCCCGTGCCAGTCGGCGGTCGTGCCGTCCTCGGCGGCCTCGACGACGGCGAGATGCGTCATGAACGTGCGCGGTGCGGCGCCGTGCCAGTGCCACTCGCCGGGTTCGATCCACACGGTGTCGCCCGCGCGGATCGTCTCGACGGCACCGCCCTCGCGCTGCACGAGTCCCTCGCCCTCCGTCACGTACAGCACCTGGCCGTGCGGATGGGTGTGCCACGCGGTGTGCGCGCCGGGCGTGAAGTGCACGCTGAACATCCGTATCCGGGACGGCGGTCCGGGTGCCGCGAGCTCGTCGAGCCACACCGTGCCGGTGAAGTTCTCCGCCGGGCCCTGCCGTGTGTCGGGGCGCATCCTGGTGATCTGCACTTGCCTGGACTCCTATCAGGGGGTGGGTCGATGCGGGGTGAGAAGGGAGAGCAGTCCTCGGACACCCGCGTCGAACGCGCCCGGTGAACCGGACGCACGGGCCAGGACGTACCCACCCTGCACGGTCGCGAGAATCGTCGCCGCGATCTCCTCGCCGTCCAGCTCCGCCCCGAACTGCCCCTGCTCCTTGCCCTCTTCGACGATTCCGGCGAGCCGCTCACGGATCCAGTCCAGGGTCTCGTCCACCGGCTCGCGCAACTCGGCGCTGGCGATCACGTCCGGATCCATCGTCAGCCGCCCGACCGGACATCCGCGCAGCACATCGCGCTCGCGCCGCAGATACGCCTCGATCCGCTCGTACGGCGTACCCGGCCCGTCGAGTACTCCCGCCGCGGTAGCCCGCAACTCCTCGGCCGTCCGCCGGATCGCGGCCAGCGCCAGATCCGGCTTGCCCTTGAAGTGGTGGTACATGCTGCCCTGCCCGGCGCCCGCGCGCTCCAGGATCGCCTTGGGGCTGGTGCCCACGTAACCGCGCTCCCACAACAGCTCGCGGGTGGACTCGATCAACCGCTCCGGGGTGCTCATGCAACGACTGTACATACTAGTAGTTACAGAAGTCGAGGACTTAAGGAGCAGCCGGAACGAACGCACCTACTCCCCGGGAGGTACACGCACTGCCGCTGGCCGTACGACGACCCGACCCCCTCCCCGGAGCCAGTCTCGATACATCACCGGAAGCCCGTTGAGGGCTCAGGACTCCTTGGAGATGAATCGACATGCAGACTCTGGCGAACTGGAACGGCGGCGGCCCCGGCCCGTGGATCCTGTTCTTCCCGCTGATCTGGGCGGCCGTAGTCGTCGGCGTGGTGACCGTGCTCCGCCGCACGGCCTGGCGCGGACGCGGAGCCCCCTGGCGGGCCATGGCCGACCCCCGCCCCACCGGCGACTCCCCGCTCGCGGTCCTCGGCCGCCGCTTCGCCTCCGGCGAGATCGACGAGGACGAGTACTGGCGCCGCCTGTCCGTCCTGGACGAGCAGTTCGGCCGCGCCGGCAAGGGAGGCGGCCCGGCATGACCACCGCGACCACCACCCGCACGGCCGCGCGGGTCGTCGACGCCGTGAAGGTGTACGGCGTCGGCGACACCGCCGTTCGCGCCCTCGACGGAGTGAGCGTCGACTTCCCGGCCGGCCGCTTCACCGCGATCATGGGCCCCTCCGGCTCCGGCAAATCCACCCTCATGCACTGCGCCGCCGGACTCGACACACTCACCTCCGGAGCCGCCTACATCGGCGACACGGAACTCGGCGCGCTCGACGACCGTCGCCTCACGCTCCTCCGCCGCGACCGCGTCGGCTTCGTCTTCCAGGCCTTCAACCTGATCCCGACCCTGACCGTCGCCGAGAACATCACCCTCCCCCTCGACCTCTCCGGAACCAGAGGCGACCACGAGTGGATCGACGAACTCATCGACGTCGTCGGCCTGCGCGACCGCCTCCATCACCGTCCCTCCGAGCTCTCCGGCGGCCAGCAGCAACGCGTCGCCGTGGCAAGGGCGTTCGCCGGCCGCCCCGAGGTCGTCTTCGCCGACGAACCGACCGGCAACCTCGACTCCCGCTCCGGCGGCGAGGTCCTCGGCCTGCTCCGCCGCGCCGTACGCCAGACGGACCGCACGGTCGTCATGGTCACCCACGACCCGGTCGCCGCCGCCCACGCGGACGAGGTCGTCTTCCTCGCCGACGGACGCCTGGTGGACCGTATGCAGGCCCCCACGGCCGACAAGGTGCTGGACCGCCTCAAGGCCTTCGAGGTGAGGTCATGAACGCGTCCGTACGCCTGAGCATGTCCTCCCTGCGAGCCCACAAAAGGCGCTTCGCCGGTACGTTCCTCGCCGTGTTCCTGGGCGTCGCCTTCCTCGCCGGGACCCTCGTCATGGGCGACACCCTGCGCGCCAACTTCGACACCATGTTCGGCGACGCGACCAGCGGCACGGACGCCGTGGTCCGCAGCGCCGACGCCATCACAACCCCGGGCGAGAGCCAGGGCGTACGCCAACCGGTGAGCACATCCCTGGCAAAGACCATCACCCAGGTACCCGGCGTCGCGGCCGCCGCCCCGAGCATCCAGGGCGCGGGCCAACTGGTCGGCGCCAACGGCGAAGCGATCGGCGGCAAGGGCCCTCCCACCCTCGCGGGCAACTGGATCACCGACCCCAAACTCAACCCGTACCGCCTGGCCGAAGGCCGCACCCCCACCGCCACCGGCGAGGTCGTAGTCAACCGAGGCGCCGCGGCCAAGGGTCACTTGAAGATCGGAGACACCACAACACTGCGCACACCGGACCCCGTCAAGGTGAGGATCGTGGGCCTCGCGACCTTCGCGGGCGAGGACGGCATGGCTCAGGTGACGTTCACCGGCATGACCCAGTCCGACGCCGAGAAGTACCTCACCGCCAAGCCCGGCGAGGCATCGAGCATCAGCGTGCGCGCGGGCCCCGGCATCAGCCAGCGCCAACTGGTCGACCGCCTGACTCCCGTACTCCCCAAGGGAGTTGAGGCGATCACGGGCCAGCAGTCGGCACAGGAGAACACGGACATGGTCGCCTCCCAATTCCTGACGATCTTCACCACGTTCCTCCTGGTCTTCTCGGGCATCGCCCTCCTGGTGGCAACCTTCTCCATCCACAACACCTTCGCCATCGTCATCGCCCAACGCACCCGCGAGAACGCCCTGTTGCGAGCCCTCGGCGCCTCCCGCCGCCAGGTCACCGCGGCCACGGTCACCGAGGCGAGCGTGGTCGCGGTGACGGCATCGGCAGCGGGCCTCGCAGGCGGCATCGGCATAGCGGCCGGACTCCAGGCACTGTTCCCGGCAATCGGATTCCCTTTCCCGAACGGCGACTTGGTGATCCACACGCTCTCCCTCACCCTCCCCCTGCTGGTAGGCACGATCGTCTGCCTGGCCTCCGCCCTCATGCCGGCCGTCCGCGCGGGCCGCACCGCCCCCTTGGCCGCACTCCGCGAGACGGCAGTCGACGAGTCCGGCGCGTCCCGCACCCGAGCAGTGATCGGAACGACCCTGGCCGCCCTCGCGCTCGCAGTGACACTCACCGGCGTACTGGTCTCACCATCCCTCCTTCTGGCGGGACTTGGCGCGCTACTGGCACTGATCGCCTTCGTGGTCCTGGGCCCGGTGGCTTCCTCCACGGCAGTACGCGTCCTCGGCGTCCCGCTCGACCGACTGCGAGGCATCACCGGCGGCCTGGCCCGCCGCAACGCCCTGCGCAACCCCCGCCGCACGGCCGCCACCGCGAGCGCACTGATGATCGGCGTGGCCGTCGTATCCCTCTTCACGGTCTTCGGCGCCTCACTGAAGGCCACGATGGACCAGACGGTGTCCCGCTCCTTCGCCGGAGACGTGGCGGTGAGCACCCCCTCCTTCGGCGCGGGCGGCAGCGGCCTGAGCCCTCAACTGGCCGGAGCCATAGCCAAGTTGCCCGAGGTGGACACAGCAGTGGGCCTGGGCCGAGGAGTGGCCGAAGTCAACGGCAAGGGAAGGGCGTTGACGGTAACGGATCCCACGGCCCTTGCCCGCACCTTCGACCTGGGCAAGGTCCAGGGCTCCCTGACCACCCTGGGCACCGACGGCATCGCCATCACACGCACAGAAGCGAACCGCCAACACCTCACCACCGGCAGCAAGGCCCAACTCACCTTCACCGACGGCAAGAAGAAGACCTTCACGGTCCGCGCGGTCTACGGCCAGTCCGAACTGGCCGGCGACTACGTCATCACCCGGGCCGCCTGGGCCCCACACCGCACCCAGGACTCCGACACACTGGTCGCAGTCTCCTTCAAGGACGGCGTGAGCACGGCCAAGGGCAAGGCCGCCGTAGCGAAGGTCGCCGACCACTACGGCGCCCCCCAAGTCCAGACCCGCCACGAATACGCCCAGTCCTCGGCAGGCGGCATAGACATGATGCTGACCCTCGTCTACGCCCTACTCGCCCTGGCCGTCCTGATCGCCCTCCTGGGCATCGCCAACACACTGACCCTGGCAATCCACGAACGCACCCGGGAACTGGGCCTGTTGAGGGCCGTGGGCCAGACCCGCCCCCAACTGAGGGCCATGATCCGCTGGGAATCGGTCCTGGTGGCAGCCTTCGGCACGGTAGGCGGCCTAGCCCTCGGTGCCTTCCTCGGCTGGGTCCTGGTCAAGGCCTCGGACGGAGCAAGCGACAGCACCTTCGCCTTCTCCATCCCACCCCAACAACTCCTCCTGGTAGCCCTGGTAGGCCTGACAGCAGGGGCACTGGCAGGCCTCCGCCCAGCCCGCCGAGCCGCACATCTGGACCTACTCCGAGCCATCGCGACGGAGTAACTCCGGGCAAGGGCCCACCCACTCTCACCT
>NZ_BARG01000032.1 GCF_000376565.1 Streptomyces hokutonensis
ACCAGCCACGGCGGCGCAGCAGCCGACCGACGACCCAACGTGTTCTATTGACGCAACGCATCCACTGCCGTGGCCGCCACCGCTGCGGACACCGCGGCCAACGTCGGCGAATCCAGCTTCCACTGCTGCCAGTACAGCGGTACATCGACCGCCCGCGAGGGCGCGAGGTTCACCAACTCGCCCGCACGCAGCAGCGATTCGGCCTGCATCTCCGGGACCATGCCCCACCCCAGCCCGGCGGCGACAGCGGCCACGAACCCCTCCGAGGTCGGCACAAGATGCCGCACCGCGCTCGCCCCGCCCTGCCCGCGCCGCAGCCGCCGTACGAAGGTGTCCTGGAAGTCGTCCCGCCGGTCGAAGGTCACCACCGGCGCTTCGGCCAGCGTGTCCCGCAACGGACCGGCGAGCCATGTCTCCCTGAACTCCGGGCTCGCCACCGGGAGATAACGCATCCGCCCCAGCGTCCGCACCGAGCAGCCCGGCACCGCGTCCGGTGACGAGGTCACCGCCGCCATGACCAGGCCCTCGCGCAGCAGGGCCGCCGTATGGTCCTCGTCCTCGCGGCGGAGCTCGAAACAGACCGGCACATCGCGCGGAACGCGGGTGAGGGCGCCGAGAAACCAGGTGGCGAGCGAGTCCGCGTTGACCGCGATCGACACCCGGGTCGGCTCCCCGGCCCCGCTCATCCCCAGCTCGGCGCGCGCGTCCCGCTCCAGGCGGGCCAGCTGGCGGGCGAAGCGCACGACCACCTCACCGGACTCGGTGGTCCGCACCGGCTTGGTGCGCAGCAGCAGGACCCGGCCCGTGCGCTGCTCCAGGGCCTTCACCCGCTGGCTGACCGCCGAGGGCGTCACATGCAGAGCGGTGGCCGCCGCGTCGAACGTGCCCTCGTCGACCACCGCGAGCAGCGTCCGCACCTGGTCGAGAGGCAGCTCCGAAACCATCACGAGCGCTAATGATACGTAAGAATCTTTAGCTGTACTCCTGATGCCGGCGTCCTTAGCGTCGAGGGCGTGACCAACGCACTCTCAGCGGCGGCCGCGGGCTTCGGCACCGGCCTCTCGCTCATCGTCGCCATCGGCGCCCAGAACGCCTTCGTCCTGCGCCAGGGCATCCGCCGCGAAGCCGTCCTCGCCGTCGTCGGCATCTGCGCCCTGTCCGACGCCCTCCTCATCGCACTCGGCGTCGGCGGGATCGGCGCGGTCGTGGTCGCCTGGCCGGGCGCGCTCAAGGCGGTCGGCCTGATAGGCGGCGCCTTCCTGCTCGTCTACGGCGTCCTCGCCGCCCGCCGGATATTCCGGCCCGCCGCCCTGCGCGCCGAGGGCGGGGCCACCGTCTCGCGCCGCCGGGCCGTCCTCACCTGCCTGGCGATGACCTGGCTCAACCCGCACGTCTACCTCGACACCGTCTTCCTGCTCGGCTCGATCGCCGCCGACCGCGGCCCGCTGCGCTGGACCTTCGGACTCGGCGCGGTGTGCGCCAGCGTGTGCTGGTTCACCGCGCTCGGCTTCGGCGCCCGGCTGCTCAGCCGGTTCCTCGCCAAGCCCTCGGCCTGGCGGGTCCTGGACGGCCTGGTCGCCGCCACGATGATCGGCCTCGGCGCAACTCTCGTCGCCGGAACGTGAGATCGCGGATTCGGCGGCCACAGCCGGTGCTGCGATAGTGAACCCTGGTCGAAAGATGTAACGAGCAACCAGGAAGCCAGTGGACACCAGCGAGAGCACCGACAGCGGCACCGAACCCGAGGCCGCGAAGGACACGGAACCGGCGACCGGCCCCCGGCGCGGCTGGCGCCGCTGGGCGATGGACACCCGCCCGCTGCGCATCCCCGCCTACCGCCGCCTGTGGTCCTCGACGATCGTCACGGCCGTCGGCAGCCAGCTCACCGCCGTCGCCGTACCCAAGCAGATCTACGACATCACCGGCTCCTCCGCCTGGGTCGGCGCCGCCAGCATGGCCGGATTGCTGCCGCTCATCGTGTTCGCGCTGTGGGGCGGCTCGCTCGCCGACAGCATGGACCGCCGCAAGCTGCTGCTGATCACCAACAGCGGGATAGCCGTCACCTCGGTCCTGTTCTGGCTCCAGGCCGTCACCGGCCTCGAATCAGTGGCCGCGCTGATGCTGCTGCTCGCGATGCAGCAGGCCTTCTGGGGCCTCAACGCGCCCGCCCGCAACGCCTCCATCGCCCGTCTGGTCCCCGCCGAGCAGCTGGCCGCCGCCAACGCGCTGGGCTCGACCGTGATGCAGACCGGCCAGGTCGTCGGACCGCTCCTCGCGGGCGCCCTCATCCCGGTCATCGGCCTGCCCGAGCTGTATCTCATCGACGCGCTGGCCCTCTGCGTCACGCTCTGGGCGGTCGTCCGGCTGCCCGCGCTGCCGCCCCAGGAATCCGCGACACCGCGCCGCGCGGGCTGGCGCGAGGTCGTCGCCGGCTTCCGCTACATCTCGCTGCACAAGGTGCTGCTGCTGTCCTTCCTCGCCGACATCATCGCGATGGTCTTCGGCATGCCCCGCGCCCTGTTCCCCCAGCTCGCCGCCCAGACCTACGCGCCCTACGGCGAGGGACTCGCGCTCGGCATGCTGTTCGCGGCGATCCCGATCGGGGCGGTGGTCGGCGGGCTGTTCTCCGGCACGTTCTCCCGGGCGCGGCGGCACGGCTGGATGGTGATCGGCGCGGTCGTCGCCTGGGGCGCGGCCATCACCGGGTTCGGACTGAGCAGCAACCTGTGGATCGGCGTGGCGTTCCTGGCCGCCGCCGGGGTCGCCGACATGGTCTCCATGGTGTTCCGCGGGGCGATCCTGCTGTCCGCCGCCACCGACGAGATGCGCGGCCGTATGCAGGGCGTCTTCACCGTCGTCGTCGCGGGCGGCCCCCGCCTCGCCGACGTCCTGCACGGCACGGCGGGCTCGGCCTTCGGCCCCCGTACGGCGGTCGCCGGCGGCGGCATCCTGGTCGTGGTCATCATGCTGACCCTCGCCTTCGCGGTCCCGGCGCTGCGCCGCTACCGCATCTGAGGCCGCGCTCAGGCGTGCCCGTGGAGCGTGTAGTGCTCCATCAGCTTGCCCCGGGTCAGCTCCAGCCGGTGCGCCAGGATCTCCGCGACGATCCGCACCAGGGAGAGCCCGAGCAGCGGATCCTCCACGCACAGGGCGAGCACGGCCGCCGCGTCGAACTCGTAGGCCCGCACGGCACTGAACGCCTCCGCGCCGAAGTCCCACTGGTACGGCGGGAACAGCCACGACCAGCCGAGCAGGTCGCCCGCCCCGAGACTGCCCACGGTGACCCGCTGCTGGGGTGTCACCCGCTGGTCGAGCGAGACCGCGCCGGAGCGGATCACCCAGAACCGGTCGGCCGTGCCGCCCGCCTCGAAGATTCTGGAGTCCTCGGCGAACGACACCTCCTGCGCGAGCTCCATCAGCCGTTCGCGCTGGGCCTGGGGCAGGGCGGTCAGCAGTTTTATCGCTTTGGTCATGGCTCGGGGCTCCTCGCCGGCAGCGGTTCCGGAATTCTCCCTACGCCCATTTCAGCCGCTGTCGACGTCCCGGGCACCTCGGGGGACGGAATCGGGGCATGAAAAAGCCCTGGCTGGACGGGGGAGACCAGCCAGGGCCGTTAAGCGGTGGCGGCGGAGGACGGTACGGTCGACTCCGTGACCACGTATGAATGAACCGTAAACCATCAGCGGGCATTTCGTACCCAGCTGAACCGGTCGCGTGACCGGTTTCACTTCGCGGCGTGCCGGCCGGGCGCCACGATCTCGTCCAGCACCCGCAGAACGGCCTCGTAGGCCACCTCCCGTACGGGGTCGCCCTGCTCCGACCACGCGTGCGCCTCCTGGGCGGCGAAGGCCCGGGCCCGCTGGATGCGCCGCAACAATTCACCCGAGTCCACGACATCAGTCATGCCAGACGTCTACCCCAGGCGCGCGGACTTCACTTCGACGGCGCCGGAATCGGCACACCGAGCGGCCGGGCCAGACCGACCACGGCCTCGTCGAGGCGTTGCAGATGCCGCAGCACACGGTCGGTGACCCGGCCGTAGCGCGGGGTCCCGGGGGTGCCGGGCCGCAGCAGGGACGCGATGCTCGGCCCGGTCTCGATCTCGCCGATCGCGTCCCCGTCGGCGACATGGGCGCCGATGACCCCGATGTTGTGCACGATCCGGTGCCCCGCATCCCGCAGCCGGGGATCGGCCGCGATCGACGGATGCGTCGGCAGCAGCTCGGCGGTCGCCGCCAGATACCGCGCGTGATAGGCACAGGTCTCAAGGAGCGCGACGACGAACCGGGCGGTGTCCCGGCGCGCCCGCAACGGCGTGATCGGATGCGTCAACGGTTGTGTGGAGGCGCTCAGGTCGGCCAGCGCCTGGTCCAAGTCCCTTGCCTTGTCGAGGAGTTCGGCCGGTGCCCCGCCGCTGAGCTGGTCGACGGCGGCCTCGGTGACATCAGTGAGCCGCGCCAGCACGGTCCCGAGCAGTTCGTTCGTACGGCGGTCCGTGTGCACCGGCAGCACCAGCGCCGCCGCGACCACCCCGCAGGCCGCGCCGAGCGCCGTCTCCTCGATCCGCAGCACCAGCACCGAAGCGCTGTAGGTGTGCAGCAGCGTGTAGAGCAGGCCCAGCATCGCGGTGACGAAGAAAGACATCAGGGTGTACGACAGCGGTGCCGTGTAGAACATCGCGAAGATGAACAGCAGGACCAGCGCGAACGCCGTCCATGTGTGGTGCCCGACCAGGCCCGCGAGCCCGATGCCGGCCACCACGCCGAGGACCGTGCCGAGCAGCCGCCGGTAGCCCTTGACGAGGATCTCGCCCGTGGACGAGGTGTTGAGGAACACGATCCAGCAGGTCAGCACCGCCCAGTACCAGCGCTGGCTGGACAGGAACTCGCCGCCGATGATCGCCAGCGACGACCCCACGGCCACCTGCACGGCGGCGCGTGTCGTCGGCCGCCGCAGCCCCGTCCGCTCCGCGTCCTCGGCCTCCTCGCTGCCCCCGATGGCGACGTCCTCCGCGTCCAGCTCCTCGCGCGAACGGGTCGTCGCCGGTGTGTCCTCCGACTCGTCCTGCGGCCCGTCCACGGCGATCCGCAGCCCCAGCACCGCACGCGCGGCCTCACCGATGCCCCGGAACACGTCCTGCACGGCGTCCGACGCGTCCGGCAGGTTCTCCTCCTCGCGATACCCCAGCAGCCGGTTGCGGACATGGGCCAGCCCGGTGCCCGAGTCCGCGCCCACGGGCCGCAGGACCAGCAGGCGCAGCGCCTCCAGCTCGTGGCGCAGCGTGTCGGTCGTCCCGTCCCGCACCGGCAGCCGGTCGGCCGACGGTACGGGCGCGCCCGGCAGATGCAGGGTCAGCGTGTGACCCCGCTCGGCGCTGCGCGCGGTCAGCAGCAGGAGCCCCAGCCGCTCGGCGGCGATCTCCGCGTCGGCGATACGGCGCTGCACCAGCCGTGCCACCGCCTCGTCGGAGGTCCCGTCCTCCAGCCGGCCCTGGATCAGCAGCGCCGTCTCGTGCAGCCGCGCGGTCCCCTCCCGTACGTCGTCGAGCGCCTTCTCCATGTCGTCGGGGCCGGCGTCGAGCAACGCGAGCTGCGCGGTGACCAGTTGGGCGAACCGCGCCCGGAACGCCCGCCGCAGTCGATCGAGCGTCCCCGTGGGCGTCTCCGGCACCAGCGCGAACCGCACCAGCGCGCTGCACACGAAGGCCACGCCGATCACGCCGTACAGCCGGGGCAGCGCGGAGACGGTCGCGCCGATGAACAGGGACAGGAAGTAGATCTGGAAGCCGATCAGGCCGAGCGCGGTGCCGCGGTCGCCGAAGCGGCGGCTGTAGACCGCGCCGAAGATCAGCAGGACGAAGAAGACGTCACCGGCGACCACCCGCGAGTTCAGCAGCGCGCTCAGCGACACCGAGGCCAGTGCCACCGGCAGACCGAGCGCGAGCGTCACCGCCTGCCCCGCGCGCTGCTTCTCGCGGATCGCGAACGTGGAGACCATCGCCGACATCGCTCCGGCCACCAGATGCGGCACCGAGGCGTGCAGCAGGGAGAGCACGGCCAGCGTGAGCGCGATCGAGGCCACCGTCCGCAGTCCGGCCGTCAGCCGCAGCAGTCCGGGATCGGACGCCGCGACGCGATCCCACACCCGTGCCCACGCCGCCCGTCCCGCTGCCCTCACGCCGCCGTACTCTCCCCGGGTTCACTTCAAGATCCGTACCACCGATGCTACGGCTCCTTGGTCCCGGCCCCTTCGACCTGGTCCCGCACCTGCTCCGGCGACAGATACGAGTCGGTGTACTCGAAGTCCTTCAGCGTGGCCGGTTTGCGGGCCTGGAAGCCGGTGCGCACGAAGTCGTCGCCGGCCAGCGCGTTGAGCGTCCAGTTCGTGGCGACGCGGACCTTGGCGACGTTGGTGCGCAGCGCCGACCAGTGGTAGCCGCGGGCCACGACCTGGGCCGGCAGACCGCGCAGCTCGATGCCGAGCGGCTTGGACACCGCGTCCTTGCCGCCGAGGTCCACGACGAGCCCGAGGTCCTTGTGGACGTACGGCTTCAGCGGCTGGTTGCGCAGGGTCGCGATCACGTTGTCGGCGACCACCTTGCCCTGGCGCATCGCGTGCTGCGCGGTCGGCGGGCAGATCGCGCCGTCCCCGCCCTTGGCCTCGTCCGGAACCGCGCCGGAGTCGCCGAGCGCGAACACCCCGTCGTGCCCGGGGAGGTTCATGTCGGCGGTGACCGCGAGCCGCCCCCGAATCGTTTCCGCACCGAGCGTGGCGATCAGCGGGCTGGCGACCACACCGGCCGTCCAGATCAGGGTCCGGGTCGGCACCACGCGCCCGTCGGTGAAGGTGACCTCCTCCGGCCCGGCCTTTGCGATGGAGACACCCAGGGAGATGTCGATACCGCGCCTGGTCAGGATCTCCTGCGCGCTCTTGCCGAGCTTGTCGCCCAGCTCGGGCATCAGCTTCGGCGCGATGTCGATGAGGTGCCACTTGATCAGGCCCGGGTCGATCCGGGGATAGCGCTTGACCGCGGCGTGCGTCAGCTTCTGCAGACAGGCGGCCGTCTCGGTGCCGGCGTACCCGCCGCCGACCACCACGAACTGCAGCCGCGAGGCCTTCTCCACCGGGTCGTCGCTCGCGTCCGCGAGGTCAAGCTGCGTGATCACGTGGTCGCGGATGTAGGCGGCCTCGGCGAGCGTCTTCATCCCGAAGGCGTGATCCGTCAGCCCGGGGATGTCGAAGGTGCGGGTGATGCTGCCGGGGGAGAGCACGATGTAGTCGTAGGGCTCGTTGACGATCTCGTCGTTGATCGTGCGGATCACACAGACCTTGGCCTTGATGTCCACACCGATGGCACCGCCCGGGATGATCCGGGTGCGGTACTTGCTGCTGCGGCGCAGCGAGACGGCGATCGACTGCGGGGTCAGGACGCCGGAGGCGACCTGCGGCAGCAGGGGAAGATAGAGCTGGTACGAGAACGGCGTCACGAGCGTGACGTCCGCCTCGTCGGTGTTCAGTTTCCGTTCCAGGCGGCGAACGCACTCAACTCCTGCGAAGCCTGCGCCAACCACCAGGATCCTCGGTCGTGTCACGGTGTTCATCCCTTCTGCGGCTCCAGGCGGTCTGCCTCGACGTCGTCCGCCTGCCCCTGGATCGCTGCTTCGCACACCAACATCGATCCCACCGTGCCGGGAGCCGTTCCGCCAGCTGAGCGCGGCAGGCAGACGAACGCGTGGGCACCAGCATGCCCCGCCGACGCCCGGCGTACGCCCCGGGCGCGTGAACAAATGGCGTACGTGAACCGGTCCCGGCCCGCTCTTGGCCGACCGCTTCGGACCGTAGAGTGCACGCCATGTCGCACACTCAGCCCGAGCCGGGGTCCGGCTTCCGCACCCAGAACATCGACCCCGGCGGCGTGCCGCGGCTGGTGGCAGCGCTCGACATACAGGAAGCCAATCCCGGCGTACGACGCCTGCGGGCCTGGGCGCACGAGGCACTCGCCCCGCGCGACGGCGAGCGCGCCCTCGACATCGGGTCCGGCACCGGCTCGACGACCCGTGAACTCGCGGCGGCGGTGGGCTCGACGGGGTCGGCGCTCGGTGTCGAGCCCAACCCCGGGCTGCGGACGATCGCCCAGGAACGTGCCGCCGAGGCCGGCAACGCGGCCCGCTTCACGGACGGCGACGCGCTGTCCCTGCCCGTGCCGGACGCCTCCGTGGACGTCGTCTGGTGCGAACGGGTCCTCCAGCACCTCGCCGAACCGGACAAGGCCGTCGCCGAGATGGCCCGTGCGCTGCGCCCCGGCGGACGCGTGGCCCTCCTCGACACCGACTGGGCGACCACGATCCTGCATCCCGGCGACCCGGAGATCATGGCCGCGCTCACCTCGGGCGCCCTCACCGGCGCGGCCAACCCCTACGCGGGACGCCGGCTCGTCGGCCAGCTCAGCGCGGCCGGCTTCGTCGTCGACGACCGCGGCTCGCAGGCGCTGCTCCAGGACCACCGGTCGGTCGTCTGGCCGCTGATCCGCATGCTCGGCGAGTCCGCCGTGCGTCGCGGCGCCCTCACCGAGGCCCAGCGCGACCGCGCCTACGCCGACCTCACCGAGGCCGCCGAACAGGGCGCGCTGCACATGTCCGTGACGATGTTCGCGGTCGTCGCCCACCGCCCGGAGTGACCGCAGGTCGGTGACCTGGAGACTGTCCGGCGGGGCCGGGCACGGGCCCACCGCGCGGAGCGCCCCCGTGTTCCGGTGACCTCACCGGAACACGTTGTCCGCGTCCTCCCACCCCGTGACCTGCTCGTCCACCGTCGGCAGTCGCGGGGCACGCGCGCGTGCCTGGTACATCGCGTCGATCTCGAACGCGTATTTGCGCACGATCGCGTCCCTGCGCAGCTTCATCGACGGCGTCAGCAGCCCGCCCGCGACGTCGAACGGCTGTGGCAGCACCCGGAACACCCGGATCGACTCGGCGCGCCCCACCGGGCTGTTGGCGGCTGCCACGGCCCGCGTGATCTCCTCCCGCAGCGCGTTCTCCTCGCGCGCCTCCCGGCCCCGCGCGTCGCTCTGCATCGCGAGACCGGCCTGCCAGTGGGCCACGAACTCGGGGTCCAGGGTCAGCAGCGCCCCCACACAGGGACGGTCGTCGCCGACGACCACCGCCTGATGGATCAGGGGATGCATGCGCAGCCGGTTCTCCAGGGCGGCCGGCGCGACGCTCTTGCCGCTGCTGGTGATGATGATGTCCTTCTTGCGGCCGGTGATCGTCAGATACCCCTCGGTGTCCAGCCGCCCGATGTCCCCGGTCGCCAGCCAGCCCGCGTGCATGGTCGCCCGGGTCGCCCGCTCGTCGTTGATGTAGCCCTGGAACAGCGACGGACCGTGCACCAGGATCTCGCCGTCCTCCGCGACCCGGATCTCGGTGCCCGGCAGCGCCTGCCCGACGGTGCCGATCTTCTCCCGGCCCGCAGGCTGCATGGTGATCCCGCCGGCGGTCTCCGTGAGCCCGTAGCCGTCGTGCACCATGATGCCGATGCCCGCGTAGAACAAGGACAGTTCACGGTTCAGGGGAGAGCCGCCCGACGTGCCGCCGACCACCCGGCCGCCCAGGCCCGCGCGCAGCTTGCGGTACACCGTCCGCTCGAACACCGCGTGCTGCAGCCGCAGATCGAGTCCGGGGCCCGAGCCCCGGCCGAGTCTCAGCCGCTCCTCGGCCGCCGCGAACTCCCGCGCGGTCGCCGAGGCCCGCTCGAACAGCGCGCCGCGGCCCAGCTGTTGGGCCGTCCGCAACATGTTCTTGTAGATCTTCTCGAACACCGACGGCACGGCGTACAGATAGGTGGGCCGGAAGGAACGCAGCCCCGACACCAGCGCGGCCTCGGTCATCTCCGGCTCGTGGGCCATCAGCCAGCCACCGCGCGTACACAGGCCCTGGATCATCAGGCCGTACACATGCGAGAAGGGCAGGAAGGCCAGCACGGCCGGCTGATCCCCCGCGGGCGCCGCCGTGTTCGGCCAGCCCGAGAGCAGCGTGTCGCAGGGGCTGGCCAGGCTGCGATGGCTCAGCGCGCAGCCCATCGGGCGGCCCGAGGTGCCCGAGGTGTAGGCGACGACCGCGGTCGAGTCCGGCATGACGATCCGGCGCAGCGAGTCCACCGTGGTCTGCGGGATGTACGTGCCCCGCTCCACGAGTTGGGGCAGCGCCCCGGAGTCCAGCTGCCAGACGTGCCGCAGCAGCGGCAGCGCGGCACACACCGTGCCGACCGTCATGATGCCCTGCTCGTCCTCCACCACCACGGCCACGCAGTTGGCGTCCCGCAGGATCCACTCGACCTGCTCGCGCGAGGACGTCGGATGGACCGGCACCACCTCGGCGCCGACGGCCCACAGGGCGTGGCTGAGCACCGTCCACTCGTAACGGGTGCGGGCCATGATCGCGACCCGGCTCCCCGGCGAGATACCGGAGGCGATCAACCCCTTGGCCACGTCGACGACTTCGTCCCGCAGCTCGACCGCGGTCACCTCTTGCCACGCGGGGGAGGAGGGGTCGGGCCGGCGCGCGACCAGCGGAAGGGTGGGATGGACGGCCGCGGTCTCGAAGAGGCTGTCGGCGAGGCCGCCGGTCAGGGTGGACAGGGCGGAGGTGGGGGGTGGAGCGACGGCGAAGTCGCGCATGCGCTGCTCCTGGGTTGTACGGGGCGTGACTCTGCCGATCATTGCTGTTATCGACGGTGCTCGAATGTAGCCCAGGTGTGAGCGATTGGTGAGGGGAACAGGGAAGTGCCCTTGCGGAGTTTGCTGGTTGAGTGGAACCGACCTGACAAAGCGGGGTGTACGAGGACGTGACCACGGTGGATCTCGACGAGTTGAGAGCACAGGACTTCGGCTATCTGGACGCCGAGGGGCACACCTATCTCGACTGCACGGGCGCGGGACTCGCCCCCAGCTCACTGGTCCGGGCCAGCGCCGCGCGGATCACCGGGGGCGTCTTCGGCAACCCGCACTCGGAGAGCCCCGCCGCACGCGCCTCCGGCGACCTGCTGGCCGAGGCCCGCGCGGCGGTACTGCGGCACTTCACCGCCGACCCGGCCGAATACACCGTGGTGTTCACCGCCAACGCGACGGCCGCGCTGCGCCTGGTCGGCGAGTCCTACCCGTTCGCACCGGGCAGCCGGCTCGTGATGCTCCTCGACAACCACAACTCGGTGAACGGCCTCAGGGAGTACGCCCGCGCCGCCGGTGCCAGGACCGAGTACGTCCCGGTCCACGGCCAGGACCTGGCCGTCGACGAGGACCGGCTGCACACCGCGCTCACGGCCCGCAGCCGCCGGCGCGGACTCCTCGCCTATCCCGCACAGAGCAACTTCACCGGCGTACGGCACTCCCTGGACTGGATCGCCACCGCGCGGGAACACGGCTACGACGTCCTGCTCGACGCCGCCGCCTTCGTCCCCGCCAACCCCCTCGACCTGTCCCGCTTCCACCCGGACTTCACCGTCGTCAGCTGGTACAAGGTGTTCGGCTACCCCACCGGCATAGGCAGTCTGATCGTCCGCCGCGAGGCCCTCGCCCGGCTGCGCAGGCCCTGGTTCTCCGGCGGCACCATCTACGCCGCGAGCGCCCAGGCACAGTGGCACGTCCTCGCGGACGGCGAGGCGGCCTTCGAGGACGGCACCGTCAACTTCCTCTCCATACCGGACATCACGGCCGGCCTGGAGTGGATCGACGCCATCGGCATGGACCGCGTGCACGACCACGTCGCCCGGCTCACCGGCCAACTCCTCACGGGAATCGCGAAGTTACGGCACAGCGACGGCTCCCCGATGGCGCGGGTCTACGGCCCCACCGACAGCGGCCCCGCACGCGGCGGCACCGTCGCCCTCAACCTCCTGGGCGCGGACGGCCGGGTGATCGACGAACGCGTCGTCGCCCAGGACAGCGCCGAGCGCCGCATATCGCTCCGCTTCGGCTGCTTCTGCAACCCGGGCGCCGGCGAGGCCGCCTTCGCCCTCCCCTTGCGCAGCCTGCGCTCGGCGGCCCGCACACCGATGCGCTCACTGGAGGACTACCTCGACCTGCTGGGCCTGCCGTCCGCCGGCGCCGTACGGGTCTCGGTGGGCGTCTCCTCGCAGCCCAGGGACGTCGAAACCTTTCTGGAGTTCGTCGCGGACACCTACCGCGACCGCGTACCGACGACGGCCGGCCTCGCGGACCGGGCGGGGTGCTGACCGAGGGGACGGCGTGATGGCTGGGAGGCAGAGCGGGACGACGGACCGGTAGCTTGCCGAGCCGCCGGGCCGCCGGGCCGGCAGTGCGGTCGAGCCGGCAGTGCGGTCGAGCGTCGGATCAGCTCACCGTCCGGCGCGGGCCGCCGGCACCCCCTGACGGCACCTGCGCACCAGCACCGCCCAGGTCGCCGCCAGGAACAGCGCCGCGAACCCCGCCAGGATCAGCCAGCCGCGTCCGGCCGGATGCGCGAACGAGTCGCCGTACGACCGCAGCAGCGGCGGCCCCGCCGGTGAACTGCCGTCGCGCCACAGGCCGTTGAGGCCGATGGCGCCGCCCAGTGCCTCGAACGCCCAGCGGTTGGTCATCGCCCAGCTGATCGCCTGACCAGCCGGTGCCATCCGGGGCACCGGTACGAAGGCGCCCGAGAACAGCACCTGGGGGAAGCAGAGCAGAGGCAGCATCAGGGTCGCCTGGGCCGGCTCCGTGACCGCGGCCGAGGTGAGCAGCCCGAGGGCGAGCGCGGCGGCCGAGGCCAGCACACTGGTCAGGAACAGCGAGCCGTACGTGTCCCAGCCCGCAGCCGGCAACCGGTCCAGCGCGCGCAGCACCGCCAGCAACAGCGCGTCCGCCGCCGCCAGTACAGGCAGGACGGTGGTCAACTTCGAGGCCACGTACGGCCCGATCCGCACCCCGGCCAGCCACTCCCGGCGCAGCACGGCCAACTCCGGGCAGATCTGCAGCAGTCCGTACGTCAGCCCGAAGAAGAACGCCCCGAACGCGATCCAGAACATGATCATCGCCGTGGACCCCGGATCGGGCGCCGCCGCATCGAACGCCCCCGCCCGGAACAGCACCGCGAACATCGCCACGATCATCACCGGCGACCCCACGAACACGGCCACCGACAGCCGGTTGTGCACCAACAGGGCCGTCGTACGACGGGTCAGCAACGCCCATTGGCGTACGGCGCCGACGCGCGGCGGACGGTGTGCGGTGGGCACCGGTCGGTGGTCGGGAAGCGCTGCGGGGGCCGCCCGTTCGGCGCGCTTCCCTTCCGCGACCGCCGCATACACGTCTTCCGCCGTCTCCGCGCCGAACGCTCCGAGCAGCGTGTCCGGCGGTCCCACGAACGCGACAGCCCCGCCCGGCGACAGGAACACGACCCGGTCGCAGCGCGGCAGATCGGCGAGGACGTGGGTGGTGAGCACGACGGTGGTGCCGGCCTCGGCCAGGCTTCGCAGGGTGGCCAACAGGGCTGCCCCGGTGACCGGATCGAGCCCGGAGGTGGGTTCGTCGAGGAAGAGCACCCGCGGCCGGGTCAGCAACTCGGCCGCGATACAGGCCCGTTTGCGCTCCCCGCCGCTCAGCGCCCGCACGGGCGTATCGGCACGCCCGGACAGCCCGAGGACGTCGAGGACCTCCGTCACCCGCGCCGGCACCGACCCGCCCGGCATCCGCAACCGCCCCGCGTACTCCAGCGTGCGCCGCAACGGCAGCTCGCGGTGGATCACGTCCTCCTGCGGCACATACCCGAACTCCGTGCCGGGCGGACCGGGTTGGGCACCGTCGTGCAGTACGGTCCCGGTGGTCGGGCTGTGGAGTCCCGCGAGGGTCCCCAGCAGCACTGTCTTGCCCGCGCCGCTGCTGCCCGCGATCACCGTGAGCTGCCCGGCCCCGACCTCGAACGACACCTCGTCCAACACCCGCCCCGCGCCCCGCACTTCCTGCGTGACGTCCCGCAACTCCAGGTGCAGGCCTGCTATTCGGGTGATGTCAGGATGTATCGGCGTCGGCATGCGAGCAGGATGTCACCCCGGTGTCAGCCACACCGTCGCCAGGGGCGGGAGGGCGAGCCGGATGTGACCGTCCTCCGGCTTGACCGGATCGGGGTTGGTGACATCGCTGCCGCCGTACGCGGCGGAGTCGGTGTTGAGCGTCTCGCGCCAGGCCGGGATGTCGTCCGGGACGCCGAGCCGGTAGTCGTGGCGGACGACGGGGGAGAAGTTGCTGACGGCGAGAAGCGGCGCGCCCTCGGCGTCGAACCTCAGGAACGCGAAGACGTTGTCCTCGGCCGCGTCGCCCAACACCCAGCGGAATCCGGAGGGTTGGGTGTCCAGCTGCCAGAGAGCGGGCGTACGGCGGTAGACGGTGTTGAGATCGCGCACGAGATTCTGGACGCCCCGGTGGTCGGGCGCTGCGTCGTAGGCCGGATCGAGGAGCCACCAGTCGGGGCCGTGGGATTCGGACCACTCGGCGCCCTGGGCGAACTCCTGGCCCATGAAGAGGAGTTGCTTGCCGGGGTGGGCCCACATGAACCCCAGATACGCCCGGTGGTCGGCGCGCTGCTGCCACCAGTCGCCCGGCATCTTCGACACCAACGCCCGCTTCCCGTGGACGACTTCGTCGTGGGAGATCGGGAGGACATAGTTCTCGCTGTACGCGTACACCATCGAGAAGGTCATCTCGTGGTGATGGAACTTGCGGTGGACCGGCTCGTGCGCCATGTAGCCCAGCGAGTCGTGCATCCAGCCCATGTTCCACTTCAGCCCGAAGCCGAGTCCGCCGGTGTCGGTGGGGCGGGTCACGCCGTCCCAGGCGGTGGACTCCTCGGCGATGGTCACGACGCCCGGCACCCTGCGGTACACGGTCGCGTTCATCTCCTGGAGGAAGGCGACGGCGTCCAGGTCGTCGCGCCCGCCATGGACGTTCGGGGTCCACTGACCCGAGTCGCGCGAGTAGTCGAGGTAGAGCATGGAGGCGACCGCGTCCACGCGCAGGCCGTCGATGTGGAACTCCTGACACCAGTAGACGGCGTTCGCCACAAGGAAGTTGCGCACCTCGGTCCGCCCGAGGTCGAACTCGTACGTCCCCCAGTCCGGATGCTCCGCCCGCCGCGCGTCCCCGGGCTCGTACAGCGGCTCCCCGTCGAACCGGGCCAACGCCCAGTCGTCCTTGGGGAAGTGCGCCGGGACCCAGTCCATGATCACGCCGATGCCGGCCTGGTGCAGGGCGTCGACCAGGAACTTGAAGTCGTCGGGGGTGCCGAGGCGCGCGGTCGGGGCGTAGAAGCCGGTGACCTGGTAGCCCCAGGAGCCACCGAAGGGATGCTCGGTCACCGGCATGAACTCGACGTGGGTGAAGCCCAGGCCGTTGACATACGTGGGGAGTTCGACAGCCAGCTGACGGTACGTCAGGCCGGGCCGCCAGGAAGCGAGATGCACCTCGTACACGGACAACGGCGCTTCGTGGACCGGTGTTTCCGCCCGGCGGGCGAGCCACTCCGCGTCGTCCCACTCGTGGTGCGAGGCCGTCACGATGGACGCCGTGGCGGGCGGCACCTCCGTGCGGCGGGCCATCGGGTCCGCCTTGAGGAAGCGGTCGCCGTGCCGGGAGGTGATCTCAAACTTGTAGCGGGCGCCCTCGCCCACTCCCGGCAGAAACAGCTCCCACACACCCGACGAACCGAGCGACCGCATCGGGAACGCCGTCCCGTCCCAGGAGCTGAAGTCCCCGGCGACACGCACCCCTTGGGCGTTCGGCGCCCACACGGAGAAGCGGGTGCCGGTGACTCCCTCGTGGGTCATCGGCTCCGCGCCGAGCGCCTTCCACAGCTCCTCGTGGCGCCCCTCCCTGATCAGGTGCAGATCGAGATCCCCGAGCGCGGGCAGGAAGCGGTACGGATCGTGCACCTCGTGCTCGTCGCCCTCCGCGTACGACACCAGCAGTGTGTACGCCGGGATCGCGTCGAGCGGCAGTACGCCGGAGAAGAGGCCGCCCCCTTCCGAGGCGAGCGGGTTGCGCATGCCGTCGATCACGACACTCACGGCACGGGCGTACGGCCGTAGCGCCCGGAAGGCGATCCCGCCCGCGACCGGACGTGCGCCGAGCAGCGCGTGCGGGTCGTGGTGGGCGCCCGACAGCAGGCGCTCGCGGTCGGCCGGGGCCAGGGGGAGGGACACGGCGGGACCGCCCGCCTCCGAAGGTGAAGTGTCGCGCAGGGCCACGGAGTTCAGCCTCCTCGGACGGCGAGTCGCTCGATCGCCGCCATGGGTACGGGAAGCCAGTCCGGGCGGTGTCTGGCCTCGTACAGCACTTCGTAGACCGCGCGATCCGTCTCGTAGGCGCGCAGTAGTGCGTGCTTGGTGCGGGGGTCCCAGCCGGCCCGGGCCGCGTAGCCCGCACAATAGGCCTCGCGGCAGCGGCGCGCCCACTCGGGGCGCCAGGGACGGCGCTGCCTGGCCGCGTAGTCGAAGGAACGCAGCATCCCGGCGATGTCCCGCACCGGGGACTGCGCGCTGCGCCGCTCGGCCAGCGGCTTGGACGGCTCGCCCTCGAAGTCGATGACGAACCAGTCGCGGCCGGCCCGCAGCACCTGCCCGAGATGCAGATCGCCGTGGATGCGTTGGGCGGGCGGTCCGGCGTCACGGCCCACCAGCGCGCCGAACGCGGTCCGCAGCCCCGGCACGAACGGTCGCAGCGCGGGAACGGAGTGTGCGGCGGCCTCCAGCCGTTCACCCATCGCGTCCGCCGTACGGTCGTTGTCGGCGAGATGCCGGCCACCGGACGGGAAGGCCGAGGCCAGCGCGAGATGGATGTCCGCGGTGGCCTGCCCCAACTCAAATGCCTCAGTGGTGAATTCGTCACCGGTGGCGAGCGCTCGCAGCGCCAGCGCCCAGCCGTCGGAGGCGTCCGGCAGGAACGGCTGGAGCACGCCGAGCGTCGCGGCCCACGGCTCCGCCGTCCGGAACCACGCCACCGGCGCCGGAACGCGGGTGCAGCCCTGCGCCGCCAGCGCCCCCGGCAGCTCCAGGTCGGGGTTGATACCGGGCTGGATGCGTCGGAACACCTTCAGGATGAACCGATCGCCGTACACCAGCGAGGAGTTGGACTGCTCGGCGTCCAGCAGCCGGGGTGCGAGACCTGCGGATACCGACATCGACGGGTCCGCCTCGAAGCGCAGGGGTCCCGCCGTACCGGGGTGCCGCAGGCGCTCCAACAGCAGTTCCGCCGACCGCGGGTCCTGCAGGGCGTCGTACACCGCGAGCCCGGCCAGCGGACCTTCCTCCACCCGGCCGATGAAGGCCCGGGCGAGGCGCGGCGAGACATGTTCCCTTACGCCGAGCAGGAGTTGGTAGCAGTCGCCGGGCGGGGGAGTGCCGCCCGGCGCGGGAACTCCCGTGTGGGACGCGTGCACCAGCAGATGCAGACAGCCCGGGAACAGCTCCGTGGTGGACAGCACATCGAGGTCGGCCACGGGCCGGTCCTTGCCGGCGAACCAGCGCTGCCCGGGCAGCCATTCGCGCAGCAGCCCGGCGAGCGTGGCCGGCGGCCGGTCGACGGCGGGGCCGCCCTGTCGGAGGGGTGCGGTCTTCGGCATGGTGACGCGTCCTTTCGCGGGCACATCCTCAAAGTCGTCGGCCGTTGCGGGGAGCGGCTCGTGAGAGCCGGAACCAGTAGAAGCCGTGCCCCGCGAGCGTCAGCAGATACGGCAGTTCACCGATCGCGGGGAAGCGCACTCCGCCGATCAGCTCCACGGGATGCCGGCCGTCGAACTCCCGCAGATCCAGCATGGTCGGCTGCGCGAACCGCGAGAAGTTGTGCACACAGAGCACGAGATCGTCCTCGTACTCGCGCAGGAACGCGATCACCGCCGGGTTCGTCGACTGGAGCTCCGTGTACGAGCCGAGGCCGAACGCCGGGTTCTGCTTGCGGATCTCGATCATGCGGCGGGTCCAGTGGAGCAGCGAGGAGGGCGACGACATCGACGCCTCGACGTTGGTGACTTGATAGCCGTAGACGGGGTCCATGATCGTCGGCAGGAAGAGACGCCCCGGATCGCAGGAGGAGAAGCCCGCGTTGCGGTCGGGCGTCCACTGCATGGGA
>NZ_BARG01000031.1 GCF_000376565.1 Streptomyces hokutonensis
CCCGTCCTGCTGCCCGCGCTCGCCCTGGCGGTCGTCACCGCGGGCACGAAGATCGCCACCGGGTACTGGGCTGCCCGCCGCGCGGGCATCTCCGCCAAGGGCCGCTGGCGGGCGGGCGGCACGCTGGTCGCCCGCGGCGAGTTCTCCATCGTCATCGCAGGCCTCGCCGTCACCGCCGGCATCGAACCCTCGCTGGGCCCGCTGGCTACGGCGTACGTGCTGATCCTGGTGATCGTCGGCCCGCTGAGCGCCCGCTACACCGAGCCGCTGGCCACCCGTCTGACCGGGCGCGGGCGGGACGAGGCCACCCCCGTGGCCGACGCGAACACTACGGCTCCGGAGCCCCACGAGGTGGCGTAGGCCCGCGCCTGCGCCTCACCAGCCCGTCAGGAGCAGGTGGTTGAGGAGCAGGGCCAGGGCGGCCTGCGCGGTGAGCCAGGCGCGGGGCCGGGGGAGGAACGCGCACGCGGGCAGCAGCCACATCGCGAACGGCAGCCAGATGCGCTCCGTCTCCGCCTTGCTCATACCGGAGAGATCCGCGACGAGCAGGGCGAGCAGCGCGGCGAACACCAGCAGGGCGAGCCGGAGTCGGGGCGCTGCGGTCCGCAAACCACCCCGCAGTTCCGGGAGGTGGGTGCCAGCCCGCCGCAGACCCGCCACCGTCGCCGGGCCCACGAGCAGTACGGTGCAGGCCAGATTCGCCCACACCCAGTAGCCGTACGGCCGGATCCCGCCGACGCCTTCGTAGTAGCGGGTGATCAACAGGCGGTACGCCTCCCACCAGTTGAAGCCGAGCAGCGTGAACACCACTGGTACGACAGCGAGTCCGGCGACGACGTACGGGAGCGGACGGAGCCGCCGCTGCCCGAGCAGCAGCGCGGCGCCCGCGATCACCGCGAACAGCGTGAGCCCGTACGAGAGATACGCGGTGAGGCCGAGGAACAGCCCGGCGGCGAGACCGGTCGAGCGCGGCCGGTGTCCGGTGACCGCGAGGGCGAGGAACGCGACGGACCAGGCGGCGACCGCCGCGAAGTAGCCGTCCGCCGAGGTGCCCACCCACACGGCGGCCGGGGCGAGGACGAGGAACGGGGCGGCGCGGCGCGCGAGTTGCTCACCGGCAAGAGCGCGCACGGCGACGAGGACCGCCGCACCCGCCGTCGCCCCGACGGTGATGCACCAGACGCCCGCCCAGGCCCCGCCGCCCAGTCCGATCCGGTCCAGGAGGACGAAGGTGACGGTGGCCGCGGGGGGATGCCCGGCGATGTGCGCGGGCCAGGGGGCGGGGGAGTGGCTGAGGATGTGGTGGGTGAAGTCCCGCAGGGTGGCGGGGATGTCGTGGAAGCGGCCGATGACCGTCAGGTATTCGTTCGTGGTCGTCAGCCGTCCCGCGATGCCCCGCTGCCAGCCGTCGACCAGGGCCAGCGAGAACGTCCACGCCGTGGCGGTGCCCCAGGCGGTCAACAGCAGGGCACGCCAGGGAAGTTGGGCGGCGAGGACTGGGCCGTACGCGATGACGGCTGCCGCGACCGCGATCGCTGCCGGGGTGCCGGGGCCGACGTGCGGCTCCCACTGGGCGAAAACGGGCGGCCAGGCGACGAAGAGCGAATGGTGGCGGTGCTGGATCGCCGTACCGACCAGCACCGCCACCAGGACGAGCAGCGCGGCGGCCAGGGCGGCCGACAGATCGCGGACGCGGTCGCGCGGGCGGTCGCCCGGAGTGTCATGGGGACGGTCGGCGGGGCGGGCGCCGTGGTGGCGCTCGCTGTCGACGAGAAGATCGCGGTTCACATCGCCACGCTAGGTCGGGGTGTGCCCGGCGGAGCCGCCGCCGAGGCAGACGTCAGGGTTTCGTCATGGTTTGCGAACCCGTTCGGGGGGTGTCCCCGGCCTACGGTCGGGGCATGCCACGCTCCCCCTCCTCGCCCGCCTTCTGGCGCAGCCCGCTGCGCGGCCCCTGGTTCACCTCCGTGCTGGGCGTCGTACTGCTCGTCGGGATCACCGTGCTGTTCGTGACGGGTCTGCTGTCGTACGCCGCCTACAACCCGGACCTCTCGCCGGTGAACGACCAGACCCCGGACAAGGGCCTCCTGGGCTTCTATCTCTTCGCCTGGCCGACCGACCCGTCCTGGCTGTACCGCCTGACCCAGGGCGCACACGTCACCCTCGGCATCGCGCTGATCCCCGTACTGCTGGCGAAGCTGTGGTCGGTCGTCCCGAAGCTGTTCGCCCTGCCGCCGGCCCGCTCCCTCACCCACGCGCTGGAACGGCTCTCGCTGCTGCTCCTCGTGGGCGGCGGCCTGTTCGAGTTCACCACGGGCGTCCTCAACGTCCAGCTCGACTACGTCTTCCCCGGCTCCTTCTACCCCCTGCACTTCTACGGCGCCTGGGTCTTCTTCGCCGCCTTCCTCGCGCACGCCGTCCTGAAGACACCGGCGGCTCTGCGCAACCTGCGCCATGGACTCCCTGACAGGAAAGGGGAGTTGGTGTCGCCCAACCCCGCCGAACCCACCGTCTCCCGACGCGGCGCCCTCGGTGTGGTCGGCGGCGGATCGCTGCTGCTGTTCGGCACGACAGTGGGCCGGGGCTTCGACGGACCACTGCGGGAGACGGCCGTACTCGCACCCCACGGCGGCCCCGAACCGGGCTCGGGACCCGGCGCCTTCCAGATCAACAAGACGGCGGCGGCGGTCGGGATCGACGCCAGGGAGACGTCCGAGGACGCCTGGCGACTGGTGGTCGAGGGCAACGGCCGCACCGTCCGGCTGGACCGGGCCGCGCTGCTCCAACTCCCTCTGCACAGCGCCGCGTTGCCCATCGCCTGCGTGGAGGGCTGGTCGACCTCCGACCAGTGGTGGCGAGGCGTAAGGCTGCGGGATCTCGCGGCACTCGTCGGCTACGAGGCGGACACGGCACCCGACGTCCTGGTGGAGTCCCTGCAACGGCACGGGGCGTTCCGCCGGTCCGCCCTGCGCGACAACCAGGTCCGCGACCCGCGCTCGCTGCTCGCGCTGTTCGTCAACGGCGCGGACCTCACCCCCGATCACGGCTACCCCGCCCGTGTGATCGTCCCCGCGGCACCCGGCGTGCTCAACACCAAATGGGTGGCCCGTATGACCTTCGGAGACCTGTGATGCGCGTACCGTTCCGGCGGCCGGCCCTCGGCAGCCCACTCCAACTCCTGCTGCTGGCCTGCTCGTTCGCGCTCGCCGGATACGCGGGGGTACGGCTGCTCGCGGACGACTGGTTCGGGGTGGCGCTGTGGTTGGTGGGCGCGGCGGTGCTGCACGACCTGGTCCTGGTGCCGTTGTACGCGGGCGCGGACCGGGCGCTCGCACGGGTGCTGGGCACCGCAGGACACCTGGAGTGGACGGGCTACGTCCGAGTCCCGGTCCTGCTCTCCGGCCTCTTGCTGCTGGTGTGGTTCCCGCTGATCAGCGGGCAGGTCGCGGACCGCTACAGGTCCGCCACCGCGCTCTCCGGCGACGGGTTCCTCTCCCGCTGGCTGCTGGTCACGGCGGCCCTGTTCGGCGGCTCGGCCGTGTTGCTCGTCCTCCGGTCGCTGCGGTTGCGCAGGGCGAGGAAGCAGCGGCCGTCGGCCGTCCACTGACCCTCCGTGCGCCACCCCGCCCAGCCGGCGTGGCGCAACAGGGCCGGGGTCCCCAAGCGGGCCCACGGGAAGGACGTACCGGAGGCTCCACGGCCGTCGGCGACACGGACCCGCACTCGTTCGTCGACGTCGACCGGAGCGGTCTCCGCGACCAACAACCCTCCAGGGGCGAGGAGTTGGGACATTCGCCGCAGCAGGGCGTGCGGGTCGCCGCCGATGCCGACGTTGCCGTCGATGAGGAGGGCGGTGTCCCAGCGGCCCTCGCCGGGGACGGGTTCGAAGACGGACCGGCGCAGGGCCTGCCCGCCGAGCCGGACGGTGTGCGCGACGGCGGCCTCACTGACGTCGATGCCCAGCACCGGCCGCCCCTGCGCGGCGAGTTCCGCGACGAGCCGCCCGGGCCCGCATCCCACGTCGAGCACGGCCCCCTCGCAGCGGCGCAGCACCTCCCGGTCCGCCGCGTCGGCCTCCGCGCACCAGCGCTCCACCTCGAGGGGCAGCAGCCAGCCGTCGGTACGGCGGAGGAAGAGCGGGCCGCGACCGGCGCGCAGGGCGTCGGTGTACGGGTCGGCGGACCAGGGGCGAGCGGGGGAGTCCGACGGCGGGCAGTCGATGAGGGCAGTCACCGGGCGCGTGCCCTCGCCGGTCGGCACCGGACGCGCCGCACTCACCTGCCGACTCCCGTCCTCAGTCGCGCCAATTCCTTCGCGAACCGCCCCTCCGGCGCCTCGGCGGCGACCAGTTCGGCGTCGTACGCCGTGTCGACGTCCCGCAGGGGCGGGAGGTCGCGGACGCGCAGGCCCGCGGCGGTGAGCCGGGCGCGCTGGACGGCGCCGGTGGTCGGCGTCGACATCGGTACGCCGAGCAGGAGCGCCGGGTTCGCGTCGGCGAGGCCGAGCGCCCAGAAGCCGCCGTCCTCAGCTGGCCCGAAATACGCGTCGCAGTCGGTGAAGTCGACGTTCAGGAGCGCGGGCGTCACCTGGGGCGTGTCCATGCCGATCAGCAGCGCGGGCCCGTCACAGCCCGCGAAGGCGGCGGCGAGCCGTTCGTCGAGCCCTCCGCCGCACTGCGGTACGACGTCGAAGCCGGGCGGCAGCCAGGGGCCCGGAGCTCCGTCGAGCACCAGTACCCGACGGCGCGCGGGCGTCGCCAGCAGCACGTGCAGGGTGTCGACGAGCGAGGCCTCGGCGAGCGCGGCGGCCTCCTCGGGCGTGAACGGCGGAGTCAGCCGGGTCTTCACCCGTCCCGGGCGCGGTTCCTTGCAGATGACGAGAAGGGTGGTCACCGGGAATGGGCTCCTTGAGGTGAGGGGGCGGCTGTCGGGGGTTCGGCCAGCACCCGGCGCATGTCCCGTACCGCCTGCCAGGTGCCGCGCCAGGTCCCGGTGACCTTGGAGGCGCCGGTACGCGGCAGATACGGCACGTCGTGCTCGGCGACGCGCAGACCCGCGTCGGCGGCCCGCACCACCATCTGGAGCGGATAGCCGCTGCGCCGGTCCGTGAGGCCGAGCGCGAGCAGCTCCGCGCGGCGGGCGGCCCGCAGCGGGCCGAGGTCGTGCAGCCGCAGCCCGGTGCGGCGGCGCAGCATCCGGGCCAGCGCGAGATTGCCCGCCCGGGCGTGCGCGGGCCAGGCCCCGCGCCCCTGTGGCAGGCGCCGTCCGAGCACGAGATCTGCCTCGCCCTCGCGCACCTCGCGGACGAAGTCCACCAGCAGGGACGGGTCGAGCGAGGCGTCGCAGTCGCAGAAGCACACGATGTCCGCGGTGGCGGCCAGCAGCCCGGCATGGCAGGCGGCGCCGAACCCGCGGCGCTCCTCGCGCACGACGGTGGCGCCGAGGCTGTGGGCGAGTGCCGCGGAACCGTCCGTGGACCCGTTGTCCACGACCAGCGCGCGCCAGCCCCGCGGAATGCGGGCCAGCACCCAGGGCAGGGCCTCGGCCTCGTCGAGACAGGGGAGGACCACGTCGACGGGCGCCGGGTCCGGATCTGGTGGGGGAGGTGTCGTCACGGCTTTCACCCTACGAGCGCGAATCCGGCATACCGGACTTCGGTTCCTTACGAAACACGGACGTCGGGCCAGCGGATCCGGAAGGCGGGCGCGGCCGGTGGGACCCTTGATGACATGCAGCAGCCGTACGAATCCCCAGGTGCCGTGCCCGTCGAGAGCGGGCCCGCCCACCCGACGCGCGTCCTCGTGGTCGACGACGACCCGACCGTCGCCGAGGTCGTCTCCGGATACCTCGACCGAGCCGGATACGTCGTGGACCGCGCCGAGGACGGGCCGGGCGCGCTCGCCCGGGCCGCCGCGCACTGGCCGGACCTGGTGGTCCTCGACCTGATGCTGCCGGGCATGGACGGACTGGAGGTGTGCCGCCGACTGCGCGGCCACGGACCCGTGCCGGTCATCATGCTGACCGCGCGCGGAGACGAGGACGACCGGATCCTCGGTCTGGAGGTCGGCGCCGACGACTACGTCACCAAGCCGTTCAGCCCACGCGAACTCGTCCTCCGCGTGGAGTCCGTGCTGCGCCGCAGCGGCCCCCCGGCCGTGACCCGCCCGCTGCGCTCGGCCGGACTCACCGCCGACCCCGCCGCCCGCCGCGCCACCAAGAACGGCACCGAACTCGCCCTCACCCTGCGGGAGTTCGACCTCCTCGCGTTCTTCCTACGGCATCCCGGGCGGGCCTTCAGCCGGGAGGATCTGATGCGGGAGGTGTGGGGCTGGGACTTCGGCGACCTGTCGACCGTCACCGTGCACGTACGACGGCTGCGCGGCAAGGTCGAGGACGATCCCGCCAGACCTCGCCTGATCCAGACGGTGTGGGGCGTCGGCTACCGCTTCGAACCGGCACGCACCGGCACCGTCGAGGAGGGTTGATCATGCGCGACATGCTGCTCATCGCCCTGTTCGCCTTTCTGGGCGCCGCCGGGGCCGGGGTGCTCGGCGCGGGCGCGCTGTGGCTGCTGCGCCGGCGGTCGCTCACCGCGTCCGTGTCCGTGGTCGCCGCGGTCGCGGTGACGGCGATGTTCGCGGGCACACTGGCGGTGGCGCAGGCGATGTTCCTGTCCTCGCACGACCTGTCCGTCGTCACCACCGTCGTCGCCATGGCGGCCGTGGTCTCCCTCGTCACCGCGCTGCTGCTCGGCCGCTGGGTCGTCGCCCGCAGCCGCGAACTCGCCCGCGCCGCGCGGGACTTCGGCGACGGCGGCGACTTCTCGGCCCCTGTGGGCCCTGCGACGGCCGAACTGGCCGATCTGAGCCGGGAGTTGGCCACGACCAGCGCCAAGCTCGCCGAATCCCGCGACCGCGAACGCGCGTTGGAGTCCTCGCGCCGCGAACTCGTCGCCTGGATCTCCCACGACCTGCGCACCCCGCTCGCCGGTCTGCGCGCGATGTCCGAGGCCCTGGAGGACGGGGTCGCCGCCGACCCCGACCGCTATCTCCGCCAGATCCGAACCGAGGTCGAACGCCTCAACGACATGGTCGGCGACCTCTTCGAACTCTCCCGCATACACGCCGGGACCCTCACGCTCTCCCCGTCCCGCATGTCGCTCTACGACCTGATCGGCGACGCCCTCGCCGGCGCGGACCCCCTTGCCCGCGAGCACGGGGTGCGGCTGGTCGGCGACCGGATCGTGTCGGTGCCGGTCGAGGTGGACGGCCGCGAGATGAGCCGGGTCCTGGGGAACCTGCTGGTCAACGCGATCCGCCGGACACCGGCCGACGGCACGGTCGCGGTCGCCGCCGAGCGGTCCGCCGAGGGCGTGGTCCTGTCCGTGACGGACGGCTGCGGCGGAATCCCGGAGGAGGACCTGCCGCGCGTCTTCGACACGGGCTGGCGCGGCACCCACGCGCGGACACCCCCGGCCGGGGCCGGCCTGGGCCTGGCGATCGTGCGCGGCATCGTCGAGGCCCACCAGGGCCGGGCCGCCGTACGGAACGTCTCCGGCGGCTGCCGCTTCGAGGTGACCCTGCCGATGGCCGAGGGGTGACCACAGAGGGCGCCCTCGGCCGCCCGGTCGGGCCGGGGGACAGCGCCGGGTCGGGCCGGGGGCAGGCGTTGGATCGGACCGAGGGACGGCCGCTGGGCCGGGCTGAGGGGGCAGCCGTCCGGCAGGGCCGTGAGTGACGGTCGCCGGGCAGGGCCGGGGGCAGGCGTTGGATCGGACCGAGGGACAGTCGCTGGGCCGGGCTGAGGGGGCAGCCGTCCGGCAGGGCCGTGAGCGACAGTCGCCAGGCAGGGCCGAGGGGCGGCCGCCTGGGCGGCGATCGCAGGAGGCGTCCCGGCCGCCCAGTTGCTACCGCTCCCCGCGCAGCTTCGCCACCGCGAACTCCCGCATCCCCTCCGGGAACGGGACCTCCGCCTTCCAGCCCAGCTCGGCCCGCAGCCGTGCGGAGTCCGCCGTGATGTGGCGGACATCGCCGAGCCGGTACTCCCCGGTCACCACGGGCTCGGGCCCGCCGTACGCGGCGGCCAGCGTCCGCGCCATCTGGCCGACCGTGTGCGGGTCCCCGCTGCCGGTGTTGTACGCGGTCAGCGCCCCCTCCCGGGGCTCGGCCTCCAGCGCCGCCACATTCGCCGTCGCCACGTCCCGTACGTGCACGAAGTCCCGACGCTGGCCGCCGTCCTCGAAGACCCGAGGGGCTTCACCACGGGCGAGCGAGGACCGGAAGAAGGAGGCGACCCCGGCGTACGGGGTGTCGCGCGGCATCCTGGGGCCGTACACGTTGTGGTAGCGCAGTGAGACGGCCGAACCACCCGTGGCACGCGCCCAGTTCGCCGCCAGATGTTCCTGGGTCAGCTTGGTCGTCGCGTACACATTGCGGGGGTCGACCGGCGCGTCCTCACCCACCAGCCCCGGCGTCAACTCCTCGCCGCAGCGCGGACATCGGGGCTCGAAGCGTCCCGCGTCCAGATCGGTCACGGCCCGGGGCCCCGGCCGCACGGGCCCGTGCCACTCGCAGGCGTAGGAGCCCTCGCCGTAGACGACCATCGACCCCGCGAGCACCAGCCGGCGCACCCCCGCGTCGGCCATGGCGGCGAGCAGCACCGCCGTACCGAGGTCGTTGTGCGAGACATAGTCGGGCGCGTCACCGAATCCTGTACCCAGTCCGACCATCGCCGCCTGATGGCATACGGCGTCCACGCCCCGCAGCGCGAGCGCGACCGCCTCGCCGTCGCGCACGTCCGGCCCGTCGCGCAGATCGAACACCACCGCCTCGTGCCCGCGCGCGGTCAACGCCTCGACGACATGGGACCCGATGAACCCGGCACCGCCGGTGACCAGTACTCGCATGGGGCAGACGCTAGGACCGCGGACCCGGCGCACGGCAGTGTCACGGCCGTGGTGTCACCGGTCCGTAAGACCTGCTCACGGGGTTCGGGTGAGGCCCGCCCGCTGCGCGATCAGGGCGGCCTGCACCCGGTTGTCGAGGCCGAGGCGGGTGAGAATGCGGTTGACGCGGCTCTTCACGTTCGCCTCGCTGAGCCCGAGCTCCGAGGCGATCCGGGCGTTGGACAGGCCGCGCGCGACCAGGACGAGAACCTGCAACTCGCGCTCGGTGAGCAGTTCCGTCAGCTTCCGCTCGTCCGGTGTCGGTGGGTCGGCGCGGAGCGAGTTGGGCAGCCCGGTCACTGTGTCGATGAGCCGGCGGGTGACGCTCGGCGCGAGCACGGGCTCTCCGCCGACCGCCGCGCGGAGGGCGCGGGCGAGGTCGTCGGGGTGGCTGTTCTTCAGCAGGAAGCCGTCGGCGCCCGCGCGAAGGGCCGCGTGCACGTACTCGTCCAGGTCGAACGTGGTGAGGACGACGACCCGCGGCGCCGGGCCCGGCCCGGGCCAGTCGCCGACGATGCGCCGGGTGGCCTCGACGCCGTTCGTGCCGGGCATGCGGACGTCCATCAGCACGACGTCGGGCCGGAGTTCGACCGCCAGGGCCACGGCCTGCTCCCCGTCCGCGGCTTCGCCGACGACCGTCAGACCCTCCCGGCGGTCGATGACCAGCCGCAGCGCGGTGCGGACGATCTCCTGGTCGTCGACGACGAGCACACGTACGTTCATCCGGCCGCCTCCGCGGGTCGTGCCGTCGCCCCGCACAGAACGGCGCGCAGCCCCCAGCCGCCGTCCGCGCGCGGCCCCGCCGCCAGTTCACCGTCGAACGCCGCCACGCGTTCCCGCATGCCGATGAGCCCCCGGCCCGATCCGCTGACGGACCGGTGGCCGGGCGCGGCCGGGTCGTTGCGCACCTCGATGACCAGGCCGCTGTCGTCGCCGCGCACGCTGACCAGCACCTCCACGGGCCCCGCGTGCTTGACCACGTTCGTCAGCGCCTCCTGGACGATCCGGTACGCCGAGACTCGCATCCCAGCGGACGGCGCGGTCCCCGCCCGGATCTCCGGCGCGTATGTCACGCGGCACCCCGCCGACCTGGCGGCGTCGATGAGCGTGTCGAGGTGGTCGAGGGACGGTTCGGGAGCGAGTTCCCGCTCCCGGAACGACAGCAGCCCGAGCAGGCGCCGCATCTCGACGAGCGCGGTGTCGGCGGTCACGGCGATCAGCTCCACCCCCTGAGCAGCGAGGGGCGGATCGTCGTCCATGACGTCCTGCGCTGCACGTGCCTGTACCGCGATGGCGCTGACGTGGTGGGCGACGACATCGTGCAGATCGCGGGCGATACGGGCCCGCTCGGCGATCGCCGCCTGCCGGGCGTTGAGCTCCTGCTCGGCCCGCAGCCGCCGGTTGAGGTCGCGCAGCCGGTCGGCGTCGGCCCCGGTCCTGCGCCTGCCGTGCCCCAGGATCCAGGCGAGGGTGAAGAAGAAGACGAACGTCGTGGCGCTGATCGGCTCCAGCGACCCGAGACGCGGTGTCTGCCAGTGCCCGCTGAGAGCGTCGGCGGCCATGGCGGCGCCCAGGCACAGCAGGGTTCCCGGCAGACTGGCCGCGACCGGCTCGTACCGGGCGAGGGCGTACACACCGATCATCAGCAGGAACGGTCCGGGGATCTTCCCCGGGATCGGGCCGAGCACCTGGAACGCGACGTAGAGGACGGTCATCGCGGCCAGCACGGTACGAGGACGGGTCCGCCGCCACAGCAGCGGGACGGTCTGCGCTCCCCACAGGGCCACGGCCCAGCCGGCCGGAGCGGGGCTGCGGCCGAGCACCGTGGCCATGTCGAACAAGGTCAGACCGCCGCCGAGCGCGACATCCGTCAGTCGCGGCCGGGCGGCGAACCAGCGCTGTGCGGCCCGTGGCAGGGCCCTTGTCTCCATGACCATCTCAGTTCATCAGGCTAGGGCAGCGGCAGTTCGGCCGGATCCTCCGCCGGGCGCGCATCGATGGTTGCGCGGTCCCGCCGGAGATCGCCGCGGAGACGGAGGCGCCAGGGCCTACCGCCCTCCTAGCGTCGTTCCCCATGACGAACCTCCCTACAGAGCAGACACGGCCTTCTCCGGCTACGGCCGCTGTGACCAAGTCCCTTGACAGGAAAGGGAGTTCACGGCCCGCCGTGAGGTGGGCCCTGCTCCTGCTCGGCACCGGGACGACGCTGTTCGCGGTGGGCGGCCGTTGGGACGTCCCGGCCGCCGCCTGGATCTCCCTGGTGCTCCTGCTGCGCTTCATGCGACTCGGCCGCGCGTGGTCCGGGGCCCTCTGGATCTGGGCCGCGCACGCGGTGGCCGCCGTCTTCTGGGTCCAGGAGTCGGCGATCGGCTTCGGCCCGGTGGTGGTCGCGGGCGCCGTCGCGCTGGCCGCCCTGCAGACGCTGCCGTTCCTGGCCGACAGACTGCTGACCGGCCGGCTGCGCCCCGGCGTGGCGGCCCTCGCCTTCCCGGCGGCCGTCGCGGCCACCGAGTTCCTGATCACCGTGGTGTCCCCGTTCGGTACTGCCTACGGTTCGCTCGCGGTCACCCAGTACGGCGACCTCCCGCTCCTCCAGATCGTCTCCGTCACCGGCCCGTGGGGGATCGGTTTCCTGATCGCCTACTTCGCCAGTACCGTCAACCGCTTCTGGGAGAAGCCCAGTTGGCGGAGCGGCCTGGTCTATGTGGCCGTACTGCTGACCGTCGTACTCGCCGGCGGCGCCCGTCTCGCCCTCGCCCCCTCCACGGCCCCCACCGTCCGCGTCGCCGGTATCAGCCCCGCCCGGAGCGTCACCGACGCCCAGCGGGCGGTGTTCGCCCGGGTCCCGGACATCGCTGCCGCGCCCGCCGCGTCGGTCGAACCCGCGATGACCGCGGTCGAGAACGACCTGCTGGCCGCCACCCGGCGCGAGGCGGCCGCCGGAGCGAAGATCGTGATCTGGCCCGAAGAGGCCGTCAAGGTCCAGGAGTTGCACGAGCCGGCCGCCGTCGCCGCAGCCCAGGACCGGGCCCGCCGATCCGGCGTCTACCTGGAGATCGGCGTCCGCGTCTACAGCAGGAGCGGACCCGCCCACGACAAGGACGAGGCGCTCCTCATCGACCCGCGCGGGCAGGTGCTGTGGACCTATCAGAAGGCCCACCCCATCCCGGGCTCCGAGAAGTTCACGCCCGGCGACGGCCGCGTGCCCGTCGCCGACACGCCGTACGGCCGGATCGCCGACGTCATCTGCTACGACGCCGACTTCCCCGCGATGATGCGGACCCGCGCCGACATCATGCTCGTCCCCTCCCACGACTGGCGGGAGTACGGAGCCGCACACACCGAGAAGGCGAGCCTGCGGGCCATTGAAGGCGGCTACTCACTGATCCGTCAGGACGCGGAGGGGGTGTCGGCCGCCTACGACGACGAGGGTCATGTCCTCGCCGCCACCGACTACTTCACGACCGAACGCCAGACCATGGTGGCCTACGTGCCCGTCCACGGCGTCACCACGGTCTACGACCGGATCGGCGACACCTTCGCCTGGCTCTGTCTGGCCGGTGTCCTCGCGCTCATCGTCACCGCCCTGGCCCGTCCGAAGTGACGGACCGTCCCCGCCGAAGAAGAAGCTCAGCACGACCGTGACGGTCGAAGCCACGGCGAGCCGCAGCCCCCAAGTGGCGGCGGAACCGTCCACGAGCACGGACGAGACGGCGGGCGCGTCGAGCAGGACACCACTCAGGGGCAGCGAGCCCGCACCGCTCAACAGGTAGACCCACAGCGGGGGTTCGTTGGAGACGACCAGGACCGAGGCGGCGAGGACCACGATCACACTGAGTACGACGGTGAGCGAAGCGATGTCCATGGCCACGAGCATTCCGCCCGGCGGACCGCGAATCGTCGGCGCGACGGAGGATCGGCGTCTCTACCAAAGGGTATAGACACGCCTCCCACTACAACCTTTCGTATCGGGGGTCAGTCCAACTCCCGCCCGGCATCGACCACTTGCCGGGGTCTCTGCCGTACCAGCATGGGGGATGTCATGAGATCTGTCTCCGTCGGGCGACACTTGCGTCGCGGAGCCTGTACCGGAGCCGTGGGGGCGCTGCTCCTCACCGGTCTCGGCAGCGGGGCCGCCTTCGCCGACGACGAGCCACAGACCGACCAGCTGTGGATCCAGGCGCCGTACGACCAGTCGGTCACCGTGGCCCCGGCCGACGGCACAGCGATGTACCGGACGCTGAAGCTCGGGCTGTACCACGACAACGGCAACTTCACGGTGACGGACGGCCGCCTGACCGTCGACGTCTCCGGGCTCGCCGGGGTCGCGGAGGTGGCCTGGCCCGACAACTGCACGCCGAACGGCGCGGGCACCGTCGCGGTGTGCGACACCGGGGACGTGCCCATCAACTGGGGCACGCAGGTGCAGCTCGAGGTGCGGGCCGTCGCGGGCGCCGCTGTGGGAGCGCAGGGCACGATCGCGTACTCGGCCGAGGCCACCGGCGGACCCGACGGCACGCTCACCGCTTCGGAGGGCAACGAGACGCCCGTCACCGTCCGCTCCGGCCCGGACCTCGGCATCGACGCCCCGCAGGACAGGACCGGCGTCGCGGTCGGCACCGACCTCACCGTGCCCTTCGCCGTCACCAACACCGGCAACGAGACCGCCCACGGCTTCACCGTGCAGCTGTACGCGACGTACGGCCTCGACGTCGTCACCCGCTACCCGCAGTGCACCTACACCGAGCCGGACGCCGGCGGCACCTACATGCCCATGACGCACGCGACCTGCGCCTTCGACACCGACATCGCGCCCGGCGCCACCGTCGAACTGCCCGCGCCGCTACGGCTCACCGTCAACGACCGCGCGCTCTTCGAGCGGTTCGACTACGGCATCGAGCCCGTCGACGGCGTCACCGACCTCGACAGCTCGGACAACGGCCGCGCCTGGAACATCGACGCCGACAACACCGCCGACTTCGCCGCGCACGGCACCGAGGTGAGCGGCGCGGCCGGCGACACCGTCACCGCCGCCGTCCGGTTCACCAACGACGGCCCGGCCTGGGTCGCCAACGCCGGCTCCGGCGACCCGGTCGCCGTGGTCGACTTCTATCTCCCGGAGGGCACCACCGCCACGTCCGTGCCCACGAACTGCCACGGCGCCCGGACATCGGGCGACGACCCGGCCATCGCCCACTACGCCTGCTCCCTGCCCATCTGGGTAGGGCCCGGCACGGATGTCAGCTTCCCGTTCCAGCTGCGCGTCGACCGGGTCGTACCCGACGCGACCGGCCGCGTCATCGTCCACCCGCATGCCGACCGGCCCGCGGCCTTCGACCCGGACACCGCGAACAACACGGCCGAGGTGATCGTCAACCCGACCGCCTGACGGCGACGAGGGGGCGCGGCGAAAGCCCGCCCCCTCCTACGTCGACTCCCGCTTCACCAGCTCCGTCGGCAGGATCACCGCCGCCGTGTCCTCGCCCCCGATCTGTGCCAGCAGCACCCGCACCATCTCCGCGCTGATCCGGTCGAACGGCTGCCGCATCGTGGTGAGTTCGGGGCTGGAGGCGAGCGCGGCGGGGGAGTCGTCGAAGCCGCCGACCGCCACGTCCTCCGGCACCCGCCGCCCGGCCCGCTCCAGCGTGGTCAGCACGCCCCGCGCCATCAGGTCGGAGGCGACGAACACGGCGTCCAGGTCCGGGACCTGGGCCAGCAGCCGCTCGGCACCCCGCTCGCCGCTGAGCCGGCTGTAGTCGCCGGAGACGACGAGCCGGTCGTCCACCTCGACGCCCGCCTCGGTGAGCACTTCCTTGTAGCCGGCGAGGCGCTCCACGCCACCTGGCGTGTCCAGCGGCCCGGTGACCATGCCGACGCGGCGGCGGCCCAGGGAGAGCAGATGGCGGGTCATGTCCCGGGCGCCGTCCCGGTCGTCGGCGGCCACATAGCTGATCTTGGAACCCAGCCCGATCGGCTTGCCGCACGCGACCAGCGGCACGCCCGCCTCGCTCAGCTCCTCCGCCACCGGGTTCCCGGAGTGGCTGGACACCAGCAGCACCCCGTCGACGTGCCCGGAGGTGATGTACCGCGTGATGCGCCGCCGCTCGTCCTCGGTGCCGGCCAGCATCAGCAGCAGCGGGATGTCGTGCGCGGCCAGCGCCTGGGTGCAGCCGCGCAGCAGGACGTTGAAGTTCGGGTCCTCGAAGAACTTCTCCTGCGGTTCCGTCAGCAGGAAACCGACCGAGTCCGAGCGCCCGGTGATCAGCGAGCGGGCGTGCCGGTTCACGACGTAACCCGTCCTGCGGATGGCCGCGTTGACGGCCTCCTGCGCGGCCGGGCTCACGTAGTGCCCGCCGTTGAGGACCCGCGACACGGTGCCCCGCGAGACACCCGCCTCGCGTGCCACGTCATGGATCGTCGGCGGCCTGCGCCGACCCCCCGTAGTGCTCATGGTCACGACTCTACGGCTCCCGGGCCCGGAGCCTGAAGCACCACTATGGGAGCGTTCACAGCATTCACGGCAGAGAAACATCAGGGACACTTGTCAGCGGTCACGGACGTGCGGTTATGTTGGGGCAACGCTTCAGGGCGCGCTGTGTGCACGTTCCCAAATGATCGACTACGGGAGAGATCCATGCCGGAGACCACACCCAAGGGGCTCACCAGGCTCGCCTTCGGTGGGGACTACAACCCCGAGCAGTGGCCGGAGAGCGTCTGGCAGGAGGACGTCCGGCTGATGCGGGAGGCCGGCGTCACCATGGTGAGCGTCGGGATCTTCTCCTGGGCCCTGCTGGAACCCGAGCCCGGTGCCTACGACTTCGGCTGGCTCGACCGCCTCCTGGACCTCCTGCACGCCAACGGCATCCGTGCCGACCTCGGCACCCCCACGGTCGCCCCGCCCGCCTGGTTCTACCGCGCCCACCCCGAGGCCCTCCCCGTCACCGCCGACGGCACCCGCTACGAGTTCGGCTCACGCGGCGCGATCTGCCACAGCAACGCCGACTACCGCGCCGCCGCCGCGAACATCACCACGCGGCTCGCCGAGCGCTACGCCACCCACCCCGCCCTCGCGCTGTGGCACGTCTTCAACGAGTACGGCGTCCCCGTCTCCGCCTGCTACTGCGACTCCTGCGCCGCCCACTTCCGCCGCTGGCTGACGACGGCGTACGGAGGCGTCGACGGCGTCAACGAGGCCTGGGGCACCGCCTTCTGGGGCCAGCGTTACGGCGACCTCGGCCAGATCAACCCGCCCCGCCTCACCCCGACCGCCGTCAACCCGGCCCAGGCGCTGGACTACACGCGGTTCGCGGACGCCACCATGCGCGAGAACTTCATCGCGGAACGGGACATCCTGCACCGCCTCGCGCCCGGCATCCCGGTGACCACCAACTTCATGGCCGCCCTCAGCCAGTGCGAGTCCGTCGACTACTGGGCCTGGGGCCGCGAGGTCGACCTCGTCACCAACGACCACTACCTGATCACCGACGGCCGCCGCACCCACGTCAACCTCGCGATGGCTGCCGACCTCACCCGCTCCGTCGCGGGCGGCGCCCCCTGGCTGCTCCTCGAACACTCCACCTCGGGCGTCAACTGGCAGCCCCGCAACCCCGCCAAGGCCCCCGGCCAGATGGCCCGCAACGCCCTGTCCCACGTGGCGCGCGGCTCCGACGGCGCGATGTTCTTCCAGTGGCGCCAGTCCCGGCGCGGCGCCGAGAAGTTCCACTCCGCGATGCTCCCGCACGGCGGCACCGAGACCCGTGTCTGGCGTGAGGTGGTCGAACTCGGCGCGTCCGTCGAGGAGTTGAGCGGAATACGCGGCACCCGTACTCAGGCAGACGTGGCCGTCGTATGGGACTGGCAGTCGTGGTGGGCGCAGAAACTGGAGTGGCGCCCCAGCCAGGACCACGACGCCCGCGAGCGCGCCGACGCCTTCTACGAGGCCCTCTACGACCGCCACCTCACCGTCGACTTCGCCCACCCGGAAGCCGACTTGTCGGCCTATCCCCTTGTCGTCGTACCCGCCCTGTACCTGACGACGGAGGCGGCGGGCCGCAACCTCCAGCGGTACGTCGAGCAGGGCGGCACCCTCGTCGTCTCCTACTTCTCCGGCATCGTCGACGAGCACGACGCCGTCCACGAGGGCGCGTATCCCGGCCCGCTGCGGGACGTACTCGGCCTGACCGTCGAGGAGTTCTCGCCGCTCCTGGCGGGCGAGCGGGTGCGCGTCACCGGCCCGGACGGCTCCGAACTCACCGGCGACGTATGGACCGAGTTCGTGGTCCCGCACGGCGCCGAGACCGTGTGGACGTACGCCGAGGGCCTCACCGCAGACCACCCGGCCGTCACCCGGAACCGCCTCGGCGAGGGCACCGCCTGGTACGTGTCCACGCGTCTCGACGCGCACGGCCTCGACGCCCTGCTCGGCTGGGCCGCCGAGGACGCCCGGATCGCGCCGCGCGCCGAGCTGCCGTACGACGTCGAAGTCGTGCGCAGGGAAGGCGAGCCGGGCAGTTTCCTCTTCGCGATCAACCACAGCGCCTCGGACGTCAAGGTGCCGCTGGGCGCCGACGGCACCGAACTGCTGACCGGCGAGCGGGCCGCGGGCGGTCTCGCGGTTCCCGCCGGAGCCGTGCGGGTCGTGCGACTCGACGGCTGAGCCGACTCCCCTCCGCCCGCGAGAGCCGTGAGCCGCGGGCGGAGGGGGACGTCCGACGCCCGGCGCGCGTGTCTTCTTGTGCGGCTGCGGCCATGTGGGTCCGCCAACTCATGCTCCGGAGGCGGGAGTTCGTTTCCTCTTGTGCGGCTGCGACGCTGTGGTTCGGCCAACGTCGTTTGCGGAAGCCGGAGTTCGTTCCCGGCGGTCTCCGCGCGTCCCGCCCGTTGTCCCATGCCCCAGCGGCGACGGCCGTGCCGAACAGGAACGGTCGGTCCCGGACAAGGGGCACCGAGTCCGGGACGAGGCGGACCGTGCTGCGGGAGAGTGGGAGGGCGCGGCAAGCGGCGCGCAGGACGGAGGGGCACGCCATGCTGAGGACTCCGGCAAGTCAGCGGCGACTGGACATTCTGGAGTGGCTGAGAGATCCGGCCGCCCACTTCCCGGCACATCGGTATCTCGACGAGGTCGGGGTCAGCTCGGAGGCGGTGGCGGCCAAGCTGGGCGTGCCCCGCCAGGTGGCCGAGAACCACCTCGAACTCCTCGCGTCCCTGGGCCTGTTGCGCGCCCGGCGGATCCGGCTGCGGACCTACTACCGGCGCGACGAGGTCCGTATCGCCGAGGTGGCCCGGATGTTCGAGAAGGGCTGGTAGGCCGAGCGCTACACCGTGTCCTGCCCGGCGTCCGCCTCCTCCGGTGTCTCCGGTTCCGTGCGGAACGACGCGTCCGGGTCCCCGAACCGCTCGCACAGCAGCCTGCCCACCAGTGCGCCGCCGTAGAGCACGAAGCCGACGCCGACCAGCCAGGACTCCACCACCAGCACCGTGCCGACCGGGCCGTAGCTGACCGCGTTGGTGACCAGCAGCGGGGTGAACACCAGGTACGAGAACCAGCGCAGACCGACCAGGCCCGCCATCGTGGCGAGCGCGCCCGGCAGCAGATAGCGCCAGTGGACCTGGCGGTTGAGCAGGAAGTGCGGGCCCCACCAGAAGAACAGCAGGCCGGCCGCCATGCTGAGCAGGATCCGGGGCGTGCCCGCGAGGACGTTGCGGGTCTGCACCTGCGCGTACAGATAGCCCATCAGCATGACCAGCCAGATCAGTTGGCGCCAGATGCGGTGCCAGGGCGCGCCGGCCGGGCGCCAGACGTGCTCGTAGCCGCTCTGCACACTCGACGCGAAGGACAGCCCGAACAGCGCGAGCAGCGCCACGCTCCAGGCACTGGTGGTGCCGATGACCTTGCGCGGCGGGGTGAAGACGTCGGTGAGCGCGCGGGCCGAGCGGCCGGACAGGTCCATGCCGTCGACCAGCCACAGCGCGAACCCGCCGTGCCCGATCGGATCGGCCGCGGCCACCACGATCAGCAGCGGCGCCAGCGTGACCAGCGCGAGCGTCGCGAATCCCATGGCCCGGTGCAGCAGCTCCAACTCCCGCCCGCGCCGGTTGAGTTCGGCGAGCCCGAGGCGCTGCCAGGCGGTGCGGACGCGGTTCACCGGGGTGTTCCCGCGCGGCGGGCGGCCGACCACGTCATGAGAGGCCCCCTTCTCACTTCTCGCCTGTCGGCAGCGCGATCCGGGTCACCGGGAATACGCTCGGCAAACGTGCCCGGGTGCCGCGATGACCGGGAAGAACAGCAAGCGTACGCGCGCCGGACCCAACCATGGAGGTGTTCGTGGACCGCCCCGAGGCACTGCTCGCCCGCCGCTACGTCGCGATCGGCGGCGTGGGCCCCGAGGACGTGGTGGCCGACGCCCGCGGCCGGGTGCTGACCGGCGTCGAGGACGGCCGCATCCTCCGCCTCGACGGACTGCTCGACCCCGAGTCGGCGCGGGTCGAGACCCTCGCCGACACCGGCGGACGGCCGCTCGGCCTCGAACTCCTCCCGGACGACGCCCTGTTGGTGGCCGACTCGGAACGCGGGCTGCTGCGCGTCGACCTGGCGGACGGAACCGTGCGCGTCCTCGCCGACTCGGTGGCGGGGGAGCCGCTGGTGGGCTGCAGCAACGTGGTCGCGCTGTCCGACGGCAGCGCGTACTTCACCGTCTTCAGCCTCCGCTACCCGATCGAGCGGTGGATCGGCGACATCGTCGAACACACCGGCACGGGACGGCTGTTGCGCCTCGCACCGGGCGCCGACAGTCCCGAAGTCCTCCTGGACGGACTCCAGTTCGCCAACGGACTCGCCGCGAGCGCCGACGAGTCGTTCCTGGTCGTCGCGGAGACCGGCGCCCGCCGGCTGACCCGCTACCGCCTCACCGGACCGAAGGCGGGCGAGAGTGAGTCCTTCGTCGACGACCTCCCCGGAATGCCCGACAACCTCTGGCGCGCCGGCCCGGACGGACCGATCTGGGTCGCGCTGGCCGGCCCGCGCGTCCCGCCGCTCGAACTCCTCCACCAGGCATCGCCCGCCGTACGGCAGGCCGCGGCCCGGGTCGCCGTGCGCGTGCCCTTCCGCCCCACCGGCATGATCGGAGCCATGGCGTTCGACGACGACGGAGCCGTCGTCCACCACCTCGTGGCGCACGGCTCGCCGTACCGGATGGCCACCAGCGTCTGCGAGGCCGCCGGGCACCTGGTGCTGGGCAGTGTGCGGGAGCGCGGGATCGCGCTGTGCGAGCCGCCCGCCCCGAAATGACCCCGGCAGGTCCCCGGCGTTACCCTGATGCCCGGCCGCGAGCACTGCTCGCGGCGCGGCGGTGGGGCCCGCCGTACCCGAACCGCGGCAGAGGTGCCGCCAACGGTCCCTACTTGTAGAGGCGTGTGCCCCCGGGGCCCCCGACGAGTAGGAGACGTACGGCCATGACAGCTCCCGAGGCCGAGAGCGTCCGCGCCCGACCACGGGCCCCGCGCCCGTCCGTCTGGCGCGGCCAGGGGCCCGTCGTCGCGGTGGTCGCGCTCGGCGGCGCGATCGGGGCCACAGGGCGCTATGCGGCCTCCCTGTGGTGGCCCGCGCAGAGCGGCGGATTTCCCTGGACGACGTTCTGGATCAATGTGGTCGGCTGCGCCGTCATCGGTGTCTTCATGGTGGTGATCACCGATGTGTGGGCCGCCCACAGGCTGGTGCGGCCGTTCTTCGGCACCGGTGTGCTCGGCGGCTTCACGACCTTCTCGACGTACGCCGTCGACATCCAGAAACTGGTCGACGGGGGCCATCCCCGCACCGCGCTGGCCTATCTCGCCGCGACCCTGCTCGCGGCCCTCGCGGCGGTCTGGCTCGCGGTGACGGCGGCCCGGCGCGTCCTGAAGTGGAGGCAGCGATGACCAGGCTGACCGGCAGCGCCCTGCGCGTGACCGTCTTCATCGGCGAGAACGACACCTGGCACCACAAGCCCCTCTACACGGAGATCGTCCACCGCGCGCACACCGCGGGTCTGGCCGGAGCCAGCGTCTTCCGGGGCATCGAGGGCTTCGGCGCCTCCTCCCTGATCCACACCACACGGCTGCTGTCGCTGAGTGAGGACCTGCCGGTGGCGATCGTGATCGTCGACACCGAGGAGCGCGTACGGGACTTCCTGCCGCAGCTCGACGAACTCGTCACCGAGGGACTGGTGATCCTCGACGACTGCGAGGTCATCCGGTACGTGGGCCGAACCGACGAGCCCCGCGAGACCGACGCGAAGGGTAAGAAGTCGTTGTGAACTGGCTGTTGGTCGTCGCGGGAGCCGTCGTAGGCGCCCCGCTCCGCTATCTCACCGACCGCGCGGTGCAGACCAGACACGACTCCGTCTTCCCCTGGGGCACCTTCGCGGTGAACGTCACCGGCTGTCTGATCCTGGGCACCCTGACCGGAGCGGTCTCCGCCGGCGCGGCCGGCTCGCAGCTCCAACTCCTCGTCGGCACAGGCCTTTGCGGGGCCCTGACGACGTACTCGACCTTCTCGTACGAGACACTGCGACTGACCGAGACAGGGGCGGGGCTCTACGCTGCCGCCAACGTCGTCGGCAGCGTGACGGCGGGCCTCGGTGCGGCATTTGTCGGGGTGTCGATCGCGCAGGCCCTGTGGGCGTAAGAAATCGGGCGGATCCCGCGCCTGTGCGGGACCGCCCCCAGCGCTATTGTCTACAGCACTGTCGACCAATCCCGAAGAACTGGATCTCATGAGCGTCATCAGCGTCGGTCAGGCCGCCGTCCTCGGAGTCGTAGAGGGGGTGACCGAGTTCCTGCCCGTCTCCTCCACCGGCCATCTGAAGATCGTCGAGGGGTTGATGAACATCCCCGTGGACGACGATTCCGTCGTCGGGTTCTCGGCCGTCATCCAGGTCGGGGCCATCGCCGCCGTGCTCCTGTACTTCTTCAAGGACATCGTGCGGATCGTCACCGCCTGGGGGCGCGGTCTGTTCAACAAGGAGGAGCGCTACCACCACGACTACAAGTTCGCGTGGTGGGTCATCTACTCGACCATCCCGATCGTGATCGTGGGCCTCGCCGCGAAGCCGCTCATCGACGGGCCGCTCGGCTCGCTGTGGGTGGTCGCCGCCTCGCTGATCGTCGGCAGCGGTGTCATGTGGGCGGCGGACCAGATGGGCCGGCACAAGCGCGGTGAGGACGACACCACCTTCAAGGACGCGATGCTGGTGGGCAGTTCACAGATCCTCGCGCTGCTCTTCCCCGGCTTCTCGCGCTCCGGCGCCACCATGTCCACCGGTCTCATCCTGGACCTGGACCGCGTCGCCGCGACCCGGCTCTCCTTCTTCCTCGGCATCCCGGCCCTGACCGGCGCCGGCATCTACGAGCTGAAGGACGCCCTGGGCGCGGGAGTCGGCGCCGCCCCGCTGGCCGTCGGCACCATCGTGTCGTTCGTGGTGGCCTACGCCTCCATCGCCTGGCTGCTGAAGTACGTCGCCAAGCACTCCTTCAACGCGTTCGTGATCTACCGGATCATCATCGGCGTCCTGCTGTTCGGGCTGCTCGGCGCGGGTGTGCTCAACAGCTGACACCGGACGGACGATCATGACGGAGGGCGTGAAGCCGGATTTTCAGGCTTCACGCCCTCTGTATTTTTCTTTTCCGACCGCTTGACAGCACTGTCCCGTCACCCGGAGGATCACGTCCGTGAACCTGTCAGACAGCCAGACAGGTGGAGTCGGACCGCGGCGCGTCAGCGCCATGGAAGCGGTGCTCGTCCACCTCCGCGGCGCCATCGAGCGCGGCGACTACGCCATCGGCGACAAGCTGCCCTCCGAGGCCGAGCTGTGCCGCACCCTGGAGATCAGCCGACCCGTGCTCCGCGAGGCCCTGCGGGCTCTGCAGACCATGGGCCTGACCGTCTCCAAGACCGGCAAGGGCACCTTCGTGGTCGCCAACGCCGTGGAGGACCCCACCTTCGGCGACTACGCGGCCAGCGACCTGCTGGAAGTGCGCCGCCATGTCGAGATCCCGGTCGCCGGGTACGCGGCACTGCGCCGCACCCCGGAGAACCTGGACCATCTGGCCCACCTCCTGGACCGGATGGAACGGGAGACGGACACCACCGCGTGGGTCGCGATGGACACCCTCTTCCACCTCGCGGTGGCGGAGGCCGCGCAGAACCCGGTGTTCCGCCGGGTGATCGAGGAGATCCGCGACGCGCTGGCCCGCCAGTCCGCGTTCCTCAACGAACTCGGCGGCCGGCGCGAGCAGTCCAACCGCGAGCACCGGGCCATCGTCGAGGCGCTGATCGACGGCAGCGAGCCGGACGCCGTCGAGGCCATGTCCCACCACCTCGACCGGGTCGAGACGACCCTCACCGACATCGTGCGCCCCGCGCGCACGGACACCCCCACGGAAGGCGGACCCGAGGCGTGAGCGACCAGTCCCTGCACGACAGCGAGCAGCCCCTGCGCGACGGCGTGCAGAAACGATCCGGCCATGTCGACGCCGGAGACGCCGGCTACAGCAAGTCCCTGAAGTCCCGGCACGTCAACATGATCGCCATCGGTGGCGCGATAGGCACCGGCCTCTTCCTCGGCGCGGGTGGTCGCCTGGCCGACGCGGGCCCCTCCCTCTTCATCGCGTACGCGGTCTGCGGCCTCTTCGCCTTCCTCGTCGTCCGCGCGCTGGGCGAACTCGTCCTCTACCGGCCCTCGTCCGGCGCCTTTGTGTCGTACGCCCGCGAGTTCCTCGGTGAGAAGGGCGCCTACGTAGCGGGCTGGATGTACTTCCTGAACTGGGCCACCACCGGCATCGCCGACATCACCGCCGTGGCCGTGTACACCCACTACTGGGGCATGTTCTCCGACATCCCTCAATGGTTGATCGCATTGATCGCCCTCGCGGTCGTCTTGACCGTCAACTTGATCTCTGTACGACTCTTCGGCGAGCTTGAGTTCTGGTTCGCGATCATCAAGGTCAGCGCGCTCGTCGTCTTCATGCTGATCGGCATCTTCCTGCTGGCCACCCAGCACCAGGTCGACGGCACCACCCCCGGCCCGTCCCTGATCACCGACAACGGCGGCATCTTCCCCAACGGCCTGCTGCCCATGCTCCTGATCATCCAGGGCGTCGTCTTCGCCTACGCCTCCGTCGAGCTGGTCGGCGTCGCCGCCGGGGAGACCGAGAACCCCGAGAAGATCATGCCGAAGGCGATCAACTCGATCATGTGGCGCGTCGGCCTCTTCTACGTCGGCTCGGTGCTCCTGCTCTCGATGCTGCTGCCCTGGAACAAGTACAGCGCCGGCCAGAGCCCCTTCGTGACCGTGCTGTCGAACATCGGCATCCCGGCGGCGGGCGGCGTCATGAACCTCGTCGTCCTCACCGCGGCCATGTCCTCGCTCAACTCCGGTCTCTACTCCACCGGCCGCATCCTCCGCTCCATGGCGATGTCCGGCTCGGCCCCGAAGTTCACCTCGGTGATGAGCCGCAGCCAGGTCCCCTACGGCGGCATCCTGCTCACGAGCGGCATCTGCGTCCTCGGCGTCGGCCTCAACTACGTGGTCCCGGCGGACGCGTTCGAGATCGTCCTCAACTTCGCGGCGATCGGCATCCTCGCCACCTGGGGCATGATCATGCTCTGCCACTTCCTCTTCTGGCGGAAGACCGAGAAGGGCGAACTCTCCCGGCCCAGCTACCGGTTGCCGGGCTCCCCCTGGACCGAACTCGTGACGCTGGCCTTCCTCGCCTCCGTCCTGGTCCTCATGTACGCCGACGGCGGCGCCGGACGCACCACCGTGCTGTGTCTGCCGCTGATCGCCGCCGCGCTGGTCGCCGGATGGTTCGCCGTCCGCCGCCGCGTGGCGAGCACGTCCACCACCGCACCCGACGCGTGAGACCCACGCCGTCCTGACCTGACAGGCAGTGATGTACAGCAGTCCCCTCGCGGACCCACCCCTCATCCGTGAACCCCTCCACGCACCCGTCGCCCACCTCATACGCGGCGGAATGATCGAGGGTATCCACTACGGCTCCGTCGTCGTCCTCGACACCGACGGACAGGTCCAGCTCCAGATCGGCGACATCGAGGCCGCGTTCTACCCGCGCTCGGCGATCAAGCCCGTCCAGGCCGTCGCCATGGTGCGGGCGGGACTCCCGCTCGACGGCGAGCTGCTCTCGCTCGCCGCCGCCAGCCACTCCGGCGAGGAACGCCACCTCGCCGGAACCCGGCGCATCCTCGAACTCGCCGGGCTGACCGAGGACGACCTGCGCAACGTCCCTGATCTGCCCTACGACCCGGTCGTGCGCGACGCCTGGGTGCGCGAGGGGCGGCCGCCGTCCCGGCTCGCCCAGAACTGTTCCGGGAAGCACGCGGCGATGTTGTACGTGTCGAAGCTCAACGGCTGGTCCCTCGACGACTATCTCGATCCCGCGCACCCGCTTCAGCAGGCGATCGCGGAGATCGTCGAGGATCTCACCGGGCAGCGGATCGCTCGGGTGAGCGTGGATGGATGCGGGGCTCCGCTGTTCTCCATTTCGCTGCACGGGCTCGCTCGGGCCGTTTCGCGGATTACCACCGCTGCGCCCGGTACGCCCGAGGCTCGGGTCGCGGACGCGATGCGGGAGTTTCCGGAGATGGCGTCCGGGGCCGGGCGGGATGTGGCCGCGTTGATGCGGGCCGTTCCCGGGCTGCTGGCCAAGGACGGGTTCGAGGGTGTCGAGGTTGCCGCGTTGCCCGATGGGCGGGCGGTTGCGGTGAAGATCGCGGACGGGACCAATCGGGCGCGGGTGCCTGTCGCTGCCGCTGGGCTTGCGCGGGCTGGGGTTGATCCGGTTCAGCTTGCCGAGTTCGCGGGGGAGCCGTTGCTGGGGGGTGGGGAGCCGGTGGGTTGTGTGCGGCCTGTGCGGGCTCTGGACCCTGTGTCGCCGTTGTCCGCGTGTGCCTAGATCGGTTGTGGGGGAGCTGCGGGTCCGTTGTGGCTGGTCGCGCAGTTCCCCGCGCCCCTGAAGGGGCGCTTGCCCTCGCCTCATTGAGAAAGGACCTGCACCCTCATGTACCGCAGCGAACACGACCTCCTCGGGGACCGGGATGTGCCCGCCTCCGCCTACTGGGGTGTTCACACCCTGCGTGCCACGGAGAACTTCCCCATCACCGGGACGCCGATCTCCGTCTATCCGCACTTGATCAATGCTCTTGCCGCTGTCAAGGAAGCCGCCGCTCTCGCCAATGAGGAGTTGGGGCTGCTGTCGGCGGAGAAGACGGCCGCCATTGTTGCCGCGTGCCGGGAGATCCGGGACGGGAAACTGCACGACCAGTTCGTCGTGGACGTGGTGCAGGGCGGGGCCGGTACCTCCACCAACATGAACGCCAACGAGGTTGTCGCCAACCGGGCGTTGGAGTTGCTGGGGCACGGCAAGGGTGAGTACCAGTACCTGCACCCGAACGAGGACGTCAACCTCGGTCAGTCGACCAATGACGTGTATCCGACCGCGGTCAAGATAGCGACCGTCTTCGCCGTACATGGATTGATCGCGTCAATGTCCGTACTGCAGGACGCGTTCGCCCGGAAGGCCGTCGAGTTCCGTGACGTGCTCAAGATGGGCCGTACACAGTTGCAGGACGCGGTGCCGATGACGCTCGGTCAAGAGTTCTCGGCGTATGCGGTCATGATTGACGAGGACCGTCAACGTCTTGACGAGGCTGTCCAGTTGATCCATGAGATCAACCTGGGGGCCACGGCCATCGGGACCGGGCTCAATGCGCCGGCAGGGTATGCGGAGTCGGCGCGGCGGCATCTCGCCGAGATCACCGGGCTGCCGCTCGTGACGGCGGCCAACCTGGTCGAGGCCACGCAGGACTGCGGGGCGTTCGTGCAGATGTCGGGCGTGCTGAAGCGGGTCGCGGTCAAGCTCTCCAAGAGCTGCAACGATCTGCGGCTGCTGTCCTCGGGGCCGCGCGCGGGGCTCGGGGAGATCAACCTGCCGCCGGTGCAGGCCGGTTCGAGCATCATGCCCGGCAAGGTCAACCCGGTGATTCCCGAGGTCGTCAACCAGGTCGCCTTCGAGGTGATCGGCAACGACGTCACCATCACGATGGCCGCCGAGGCCGGACAGCTCCAGCTCAACGCGTTCGAGCCGATCATCCTGCACTCGCTGTCGGAGAGCATCACGCATCTGCGGGCCGCCTGCCTCACGCTGGCCGAGCGGTGCGTGGACGGCATCACCGCCAACACCGAGGCGCTGCGCGCGAGCGTGGAGAACTCCATCGGCCTGGTGACCGCGCTCAACCCGCACATCGGGTACACGGCCGCCACCGACATCGCCAAGGAGGCCCTCGCCTCCGGCCGGGGTGTGGCCGAACTCGTCCTGGAGAAGGGCCTGTTGCCCGCCGAGACGCTCGCCGGTCTGCTGCGGCCCGAGGTCCTGGCCGGCAGCGGTCCCGTGGCCGTCTGACGGCGGACGCGCACCAGGACCGGCCCGGAGGCACAATGGTGATCATGTCCCCCTCGATGACCTTCCAGCCGGTCCTGGAGCGCATCGCCGGCGAGATCGAGCGGACCCCCGGCCGTGGCCGGCCCGCCGACTACATCCCGGCGCTCGCCGCCTGCGACCCGCGCAGCTTCGGCATGGCCGTCGCGGAGCTGGACGGCACGGTGTACGGCGTGGGGGACTGGCGGCAGCCGTTCTCCACGCAGTCCATCACCAAGGTCTTCACGCTCGCCCTCGACCTGGCCCGCGAGGGCGACGAACTCTGGGAGCACGTGGGCCGCGAGCCCTCCGGCAACCCCTTCAACTCCCTGGTCCAGCTGGAGTACGAGAGCGGCATCCCGCGCAACCCGTTCATCAACGCGGGCGCGCTCGTTGTCACCGACCGGCTCCAGACCCGTACCGGCGACGCGGCGGGCGAACTGCTGGCCTTCCTGCGGGCGGAGAGCGGCAACGCGAGCCTCGACTTCGACAAGGAGGTCGCCGCCTCCGAGTCGGCGCACGGCGACCGCAACGCGGCCCTCGCCCACTTCATGAAGTCCTACGGCAACATCGACAACGAGGTGCCCGTCCTCCTGGACCAGTACTTCAGGCAGTGCTCCATCGAGGCCTCCTGCGCCGACCTCGCCCTCGCCGCCGGTTTCCTGGCCCGGCACGGCAGCCGCGCCGACGGCAGCCGGCTGCTCACCCTCACCCAGGCCAAGCAGGTCAACGCGGTGATGCTGACCTGCGGGACGTACGACGCGGCGGGCGAGTTCGCCTACCGCGTGGGCCTGCCCGGCAAGAGCGGGGTGGGCGGCGGGATCATCGCCATCGTGCCGGGCCGGTGCACCCTCGCCGTGTGGAGCCCGGGACTCGACGAGCGGGGAAACTCGGTGGCCGGGGTCGCCGCGCTGGACCGCTTCACGACGCTCACGGGCGTGTCGGTGTTCTGAGGGGCACGGCGAACTCACGGGTATCCAGGCCCGATCACACGGAGGTCACGCGCAGTCCGCCGCACGGAGAGCGGCACGTCGCTTTCCCGCCATCCGGCGTTGACACGCTGAACGAGTGTTGGCCATGGCTTTTCCCGTCGATCTCCGCCGCTGCCAGGTACTCGGTCTGGCCGGTACCGCCGTCCTCGCGCTGGGCGGCGAGACGGCCGGAGCGCTGCCGTCCGCCGACCTCTTCTCCCCGGCCTCCGCACAGGCCGCACTGGGGCTGGTCGGGGTCTACTTCGGTGTCGTCCTGCTGATAGCTGCCTGGCTGCTGCTGGGCAGGCTGATCCGCAGCGCCGAACCGCCGACCCCGCGCTCCCTGCTGCTGGTCCTCGCCGTGTGGGCGGCCCCGCTGCTGCTCGCGCCGCCGCTGTTCAGCCGGGACGTGTACAGCTATCTCGCGCAGGGCGCCATGGTCGACGCCCACATGGACGTCTACGCGCACGGCCCCGCCGCGCTCGGCGGCCCCCTCGCCGACGAGGTCGCCCCCCTGTGGCAGCACACCGGGGCGCCGTACGGACCGGTGTTCCTCGCCCTGGCCTCCGGCCTGTCCGGACTGACCCGGGGCCAACTCCCCGCCGGGCTCTTCGGGATGCGGCTCGTCGCCCTGCTCGGGGTCGGTCTGATGGCCGCCGCCCTGCCCCGGCTCGCCCGGCAGTGCGGCGCGGACCCGGCCGCCGCGCTCTGGCTGGGCGCCCTCAACCCGCTGGTCCTTCTCCACCTGGTCGCGGGCGCCCACAACGACGCGATCATGCTCGGGCTGCTCGGCACAGGCCTGGTCGCCGCGCGCGGCCGGTGGCCGATCCTGGGCGCCGTACTCGTCACGCTCGCCGCGCTCGTCAAGGCGCCCGCAGCGCTCGGACTCGCCGCGGTGGTGCTGCTCCAGATCCGCGCGGGCCGCAGCCCGGCCAAGGCCGTCACGACGACCGTCGTCGCGTCCGCGGTCACCACGGTCGCCGCCACGGCCGTCGCGGGCACGGGCTACGGCTGGATAGGCGCCCTCGACACACCCGTCTCGGCACACAACTGGGCCCTCACCAGCCTCCTCGGCCGCGCCACCGGCGCCCTCCTGGAACACCTCGACAGCAGTCTCGCCCCCTTCGCGATCCCGGCCTGGCACGCCCTCGGACTCGCGGTCACCGGCGCGGCCGTCCTCGCCATATGGTTCCGCCTGCGGCCGAGCCCCGTCTACGCGCTCGGCCTGAGCCTCGCGGTGATCGCCGCCTTCGGCCCGGCGATCCGCCCCTGGTACGCCCTGTGGGGTCTCTTCCTCATCGCCGCCGCCGCGCCCAGCACGTCCGTACGACACCGGGTGGCCGCCGTGACCGGCGTCCTCGCGCTCGCCGTTCTGCCCAGCGGCGGACCCGCCGACATCGGACAACTCGTGCTGGCCGTCTCCGGCGGAGTCCTGGCGATCGTCGTCCTCTGGCAGGCCCGCCAGGCGGCAGAAGCCCCAGCCCTGGGACGTACGGCATGAGAACACCCACCACCGACCGCGGCCGGATCCTCCTGGTGCTGGCCCTCGCCGCGACCGTGACCGTCTTCACCGCGACCGTCCCACTGCTGCGCGACTGGTTCGACCTGCGCGTCTACTACGGCACCGTCCACACCTGGCTCCACCACGGCGGCCGGATCTACGACTACCACGTGCCAGGGACAACCTACGGCTTCACCTACCCGCCGTTCGCCGCCGTCAGCATGGCCCCGATGGGCTACCTCGGGCTCGGCACCGCGATCGCCGCCGCGCTGGTCCTCAACCTGGTGGCCCTCGCCGTGGTGCTGCGCATCCTGGCCGGTCCCGGATGGCGGCGCTACGGCTGGTTCGGGTGGGCGCTGGTGGCCTGCGGTCTTGCGCTGTTCGAACCGCTGCGCGACACCTTCAGCTTCGGGCAGGTGAACCTCCTGCTGCTGGCCCTCGTCCTCGGCGACGGCTGGCTCCTCTCCACCGGCCGGGGCCGCTGGGCGGGCGTGGGCATCGGCCTCGCCGCGGCCATCAAGCTCACGCCGGCGCTCTTCATCGGCCTGCTGCTGGTGGCCAGACGCTGGAAAGCCGCCGCGGTGGCGACGGCTGTGGCGCTCGCGGCGACCGGGCTCGCGGCCCTGGTGGTCCCCGGTGCCTCGAAGTTCTACTGGACCCAGGCCATGTGGGACACCACCCGCGTGGGCCGTCTCGACTACGTCTCCAACCAGTCCCTGCAAGGCGTCCTGGCCCGCCTCGGCGAGACCGGACGCCCGCTGTGGGCGACGGCCGTCCTGCTGGTGCTGTGCGTATGGGCGGTGCGGGTACGCCGTGCGGTCGTCGCGGGGGACTGGACCGCCGCCTTCGCGCTGACCGGGCTGACCGCGTGTCTGATCAGCCCGATCACCTGGGTGCACCATCTCGTGTGGCTGCTGCCCTCGTTCGCGGTACTGGTCCGCGCGGGACGCCCGCGGATCGCGGGCGCCTTGTACGCGGTGATGTGCACGAGTGTCGTATGGCTGTGGTTCGACGACTCCTCGGGCATCGACGGTTTCCTCGGCAGCAACACGTACACCTGGGTCACGCTCGGCCTGCTGCTGTGGCTGCCGACAGGTCAGGCCGAGGGGATCCGCCTGCCCTTGAAGCGCAGGGCGGCCACCACCGCGCCCGCGCCCAGCACCGCGGCGGCCGCGATCGCCGCCGTCTCGGCCCAGCCCGGACCATCGTCCGGTACGACCGCCGCGGCCACCGGCACGGCGGCGGGCCCCGGCCTCGGGCTCGTCCGCAACGCGTCCAGCGAACCCACCGGATCGGCCCGCCCGGCCGCCGCGAAACCCCAGTCGAGCAGCTCGCGCGCCTCCTCGTACACCGTGAAGCCGCCGCCCGCCTGAGGGTTCATCACCGTGACGACGAGCGACCGCCCGCCCCGACGCGCCGCCGCGACCAGCGTGTTGCCCGCGTGGGTGGTGTAGCCGTTCTTCACACCGATGAGTCCCGGATACGGCTCGACGCCGTCGTTGCCGGTCAGCAGCCGGTTGGTGTTCTGGATCGCGTACGACGATCCGTCACCCGGGAACTCGGCCTCGGCGGTGGAGCAGTACCGCGCGAAGTCCGCGTTGCGCAGTCCGGCGCGGCCGAACACCGCGAGGTCGAAGGCGGAGGACACCTGGCCGTCGGTGTCGTAGCCGTCCGGCGAGATGACATGCGTGTCGAGCGCGCCCAGGGAGCGCGCCTTGGCCTGCATCCGGGCGGCCGTGGCGTCCCAGCCGCCGTCGAGGGCGGCCAGGACGTGCACGGCGTCGTTCCCGGAGTTGAGGAAGACCCCGCGCCACAGGTCGGCGACGCGGTATGTGCGGCCCGCCTCGACCCCGACCAGGCTGCTGCCCTCGCCGATACCGGCCAGGTCCTGCTCGGTGACGCGGTGCCGGAGCCCTCCGGGCAGGGTGGGGAGGACGGTCAGGGCGAAGAGGGTCTTCAGGGTGCTGGCGGGTGGGAGTCTGCGGTGGGCGTCGTGGGCGGCCAGGATGTCGCCGGTGCGGGCGTCCGCGACGAGCCAGGAGAGGGCCGAGACGTCCGGGAGTTGGGGGGCACCGGGGTGGAGGTGGACCTGGGTGCTGGGATCCGGCCCGGTGTCGGCTGTCGCCGCGGTGGGGGTGAACGCGAGGACGCTCGTCAGACAGAGGGCGCAGGCTGACATGGCGATCCGGGGTGAGAATCCGATTGTCATACCGCAAACGTAGGAACGAAGGGGCCGCAGAGAGCGTTGGCCGGGCCGATTGAGGCGAGTCAGCACCCGGATGCGCTAGTGGTTCGTCTGCCGGCTGGTGGGGGCTGGTCGCGCAGTTCCCCGCGCCCCTGGAAGACGACGGCGCGGGTCAGTTTGACGGCAGCGTGGGCTGGATGCGGCGTAGGAACGTCGCGTTGTCCGGGGTCTCTCGCATGCGCTCCAGCAGAGTCTCCGTGCTGCCCTGGCCGTCCCTTGTCTGGAGGGCCCTGCGCAGGCCGTGTACGGTCGTCAACTCGGCCGGAGTGAGCAGGAGTTCCTCGCGGCGGGTGCCGGACGGGTTGATCTCGACGGCCGGGAACACCCGGCGGGAGGCCAGCTCGCGGCTGAGGCGGAGCTCCATGTTTCCGGTGCTCTTCAGTTCCTCGAAGTAGAAGTCGTCGGCACGGGAGCCGGTCTCGACCAGGGCCGTCGCGAGGATGGTGAGCGAGCCGCCCTCCTCGGCGAGGCGTGCGGCGCCGAAGAACTTCTTCGGGCCGATCAGCGCGGTCGCGTCGACACCGCCGCTGAGGGTACGGCCGCCGGAGGCCGCCGCGTTGTTGTGCGCCCGGCAGAGCCGGGTCAGGGAGTCGAGCAGGATCACTACGTCCTCGCCCGCCTCGACGAGCCGCTTGGCCCGTTCGATCACGAGCTCGGCCAGCGCGATGTGCTGCTTGGGCGCCTTGTCGAAGGTGGAGGCGTAGACCTCGCCGCGCACGGAGCGCCGCATGTCGGTGACCTCCTCGGGCCGCTCGTCGAGCAGCACGACCATGAGGCGGGCCTCGGGGTGGTTGCCGGCGACGGCTGCCGCGATCTGCTGGAGCAGTACGGTCTTGCCGGTCTTGGGCGGGGCCACGATCAGTCCGCGCTGGCCCTTGCCGACGGGGGCGATCAGGTCGGCGACGCGTCCGGTGAGGCCGGCCGCCGGGTGTTCGAGGTGCAGCCGCTCACGCGGGTGCAGCGGGGTGAGGTCGCGGAAGTGGCGTCGGCCGCGCAGTTCGTCGGGCGTGCGCCCGTTGACGAACGCGACCTCGGTCAGGGCGCGCTGCCCGCCGCGGACGCCTTCCACGAGGTCGCCCTTGCGCAGGCCGTGTCGGCGGATCAGCGCGGGGGAGACCTGGAGGTCGGTGGGCGAGGGCTGGAGGTTCAGCGCCCGCAGGTGCCCCTTCCCGTTGCCGTCGATGTCGAGGACACCGGTCGCGGTCTGGGTGCGGGGCTGTTCCTGTACGGGGGGTTCGAGTGTGGTGGTCATGTTGGGTGGTCCTTTCAAGGACGGTTGCATGTGTCATGCGGAAGGAAGGGGGAGAAGCCGCAGAGGGAGGGCGCATGGGCGCTCCTCGGGGCGGCGGGAACATCACCTCGGGTGCGGCGGAAAAACGCCGGTCACGAGGTGGTGTGAAGAAGCCGTGTGCCGGTCGGAATCGACGGGCCGGTCGGCGGAGAAGAAGTGGTGCTGGCACCGGCGCCCGGAACGGGGCGTACACAAGTGCTGACCGCACCGTAGCACACCCGGTGCGGTTCCGGCTGTGAGATACGGCTCAGCGGCTCGCCAGCAGGCCGTAGAGGAGGGGAATCCGCGGCTCTGGCAGACGCCACCAGCCGGTCGGGGTCCGCTCCATCCTGGGCCAGCGGGGCCACGGGAGTTCGTCGCTCTCGCGGAGCCTACGGATGTTCAGTCCCGTTCTCGTCAACGCGTTGATGACCTCGTCTATTCCGTGCATCCACTCGTAGCTGTCGGTCGCGTCGGCCACGGCCGGGCCGTCGGTGTACGTGAACGTCGCGTCGCGGTGCACCGGACCGCCGCCGCCCAGGTAGTCGTGGCGCAGTAGCAGTTCGGGTCCCTCGCCCGGATGCGGCTTTGGGCCGAGGGAGTTGAGGAGCGGGTGGAATTCGACGATGTACAACAGGCCGCCGGGGCGCAGGAGTTGGGCGATCACGTCCGCCCAGCGCGGGAGGTCGGGCAGGTAGCACAGGGCGCCCTTGCCGGTGTACACCACGTCGAACTGCCGCTGCCCCAGGCCCTCGACGGCGTCGTACACATTCGCCTGGACGTAGTCGACGTCGAGGCCCGCCTTCGCCGCGATGCCGTTCGCGGCCGTCACCGACGCCTCGGAGAAGTCGAGCCCGACGGCTCGTGCCCCGCGCCGCGCGAACGCGAGGGTCTCGGTGCCGAGATGGCACTGGAGGTGGAGCACGTCACGGCCCGCGAGTTCGCCGAGGTCGTCCCACTCGAAGGCGGCGAACCAGCGGTCCGGGTCCGGGTCCCCGTCGAGACCGTAGAACCGGCTGGCGAGGTGGACGGGGGTGCGGGCGTCCCAGTTCGCCTGGTTGGCTCGCATCAGCCGTGCTTGCTCGTCGGTGCTCATGCTTCCATCCAACCTTGATCGGGCGGCGGACGGCGGGAAGAACACCGGTTCCGCGTCGGTTGCCCCGAGACGAGTGACCTACGACGAGAGGGGCAAGTCGTGCGCGCACTGATCGTGGATCCGGGGGCCGTCGGTGGGCTGCGGCTCGGGGAGGCATCCGACCCGGTGCCTGGTCCGGGGCAGCTGCTGGTGGAGGTCCGGCACACCTCTCTCAACTCGGCCGAGTTGTACTTCGCGCAGCGGGGCGCGCCCGGTGACGTGATCGGCTTCGACTCCGCCGGTGTCGTCGTGCGGGCCGCCGCCGACGGGAGCGGGCCCGGGTTGGGCAGCCGGGTCGTGGGATACGGGGACAGCGGCGGGTTCGGCGCGCTGCGCGCCCTGGACGTGGCCGATGTGGCCGTGGTGCCGGACGAGGTCGACCTCGGTGAGGCGGCCGCCCTGCCGGTCGCGGCCGGTACCGCCCTGCGCGCGCTGGAACAGGCCGGGCCGCTCCTCGGCCGCCGGGTCCTGGTCACCGGGGCGTCGGGCGGGGTCGGCGGGTTCGCCGTGCAACTCGCGGCGCTGGGCGGGGCGTACGTCATCGGGGTGGCCGGTTCCGAGGACGGTGCGCGGTGGGTCGGTGAGCTGGGGGCGCGCGAGGTGGTGACCGGTGTCGACGAGGTGAAGGAACCCCTCGACGTCGTGATCGACACCGTGGGCGGGGCCCAACTGGTCTCCGCCTACGGCCTGTTGGCCCCGGGCGGCAGTCTGCAGAGCGTCGGCTGGGCCGCCGGGCGGGAGGCCGTGCTGCCCGTGGGTGTCACGCTCGGCAGCAGCACGCCCAAGTCGATCGTGTCGGTCTACAACGGCGGTGGACTCACCGACCGGCAGGCGCAGTTGAGGCGGCTGCTCGCGCTGGTCGGCGACGGCCGGCTGCGGGTGCCGGTCGGCTGGCGCGGCCCGTGGGACCGGATCGCGGAGGCCGCCGAGGCGCTGAGCGGTCGCAGCCTGCGCGGGAAGGCCGTCCTCGACGTGCTCTGACGATTCCTGTGAAACCCGGGACGAGTCCTCCGCTCCGCGCCTCATACCAGCCATACGAACCCCCGATGGCCCTTCACCGACCCATTTCTTGTTCTCGCCAATGGCCGTACCTACGCTGCCACCACCGCACCACGGCGGCACGGGACAAGGGACTTGGCAATCATGGGTCGACTGGCCGGGAAAATCGCTTTCATCAGTGGAACGGGGGCAGGAATAGGGCGGGCCGCGGCGCAGATATTCGCGGCGGAGGGCGCCGAGGTTTTCGGCTGTGACATCGACGAGGACAGTGCCGCGGAAACCGTGGAACTCGTCGAAAAGGCCGGCGGAATCATGCGGTCCCTGGCACCCGTGGACCTGTCCACCCAGGACGGCGCCCGCGAGTGGATCGAGGCCGGGATCGCGGCCTTCGGCGGGATCGACATCCTCTACAACAACGCCTCCGCGCTGCGGAACGGCCCGTTCGAGACCATGCCCGCCGAGGACTGGTACTTCACCATCAAGAACGAGCTGGACATCCCCTACTTCTGCACCCAGGCCGCCTGGCCGCACCTGATCGCCCGTGGTGGCGGGGCCGTGCTCAACGTCGCCTCCGTGGCCGCCGTACGCGGGGCGCCGTTCATGCCGATGGTGCCCCACGGAGCCGCCAAGGGCGGGGTGTTGGCGATGAGCATGCACCTGTGCGCGGCCGGCGCCCCGCACCGCATCCGCGTCAACACCATCGCCCCGGGCATGACCCGCACCTCCGCCACCGCGCCCTTCCTCGACGATCCGGACGGCCCCAGGGCCCAGTTGGAGGCGCGCATCCCGGTCGGGCGGGTGGGTCAGCCCGAGGACATCGCGCGGGCCGCCGCCTTCCTCTGCTCCGACGAGGCGGCCTTCGTCAACGGCGCCAACCTCATGGTCGACGGCGGCGACAGCGCCATGGCGGGCTGAGCCGCTGTGACCGTCCGACTCGACCACGTGGGCGTCAACGTACGCGACCTGACCGCCCAAACCGCCTGGTACCAGAGCGCGTTCGGCCTGAAGACCGTCTTCGAGTTCCATCTCGAAGGGCCCGGTCTGCGAGGCGTCGTCCTGGAGCATCCGCGGGGCTGGCGCATCGAACTGCTCGCCAGACCCGGCTCCACCCCCGGACTTCGCGCGCCGGACCCGATGACCGCCGTACTCACCGAGGGATACGGGCACTTCGCGGTCACCACCTCCGAACTCGACCCCGTCCACGAGGCGTTGGTGGCCCGTGGCGCGGGCGAGGTCATGGCACCCGGGCCGTCCCCCGAGCCCGGAGTGCGTATGGCCTGGGTCAGCGACCCCGAGGGAAATCTCATCGAACTCATAGAGAAAAACGCAGAGTGAGGGCACGCACGATGACGGATTCGATCTCCTTGAAAAGACTGGACCCCGGAACGCTCATAGCGTGCTGTCTCGCGGTCGCGGCGGCACAGTTGTGCATTACCGTTCCCTCGCCCATCAACGGGGAAATCCAGGCCGCATTCGGCGCCTCGGGTTCCCAGGTCGCCTGGGTCACCTCCGCGTTCATTCTCCCCACCGCGATTCTGGAACTGAATTTCGGTGTGGTGGGCGATCTCTTCGGCCGCAAGCGGCTGTTGGTGCTCGGCGGGCTCGTCCTGGCGCTCGGTGAACTGCTCAACGCCACCTCGCAGAACATCACCATGATGTGGACCGGGCAGGCTCTGGCCGGCATCGGCGCCGCCGCGCTGTTCCCCAGCTCCCTCGCGGTCATCGCGGCGGCCACACCGGACGGCAAGGACCGAGCGAAAGCCGTCTCCACCTGGGCGCTGTCGATCTCCCTCGCCTCCGCGCTCGGCCCGCTGTCCTCCGGGGTCCTCGCCACGGTCGCCGACTTCCGCTGGGCGTTCGTGCCGCCGGTCGTCCTGGGTCTGATCGTCGCGGTCGCCTGCTGGAAGCTCGTCACCGACTCCAAGGCACCCGAAGGCCGCGCGCTGGACTGGCCGGGCCAGATCACCATCGCCGTCGGCCTCACCGCCCTGCTCTGGGGCGTCATCGAGGGCGGCGACCGCGGCTGGGGCAGCGCGGCGATCGTGGGCTCGCTGACCCTGGCGGCCGTCGCGCTCGTCGGGTTCGTCGTCGCGGAGACCCGCGCGGCCTCTCCGATGTTCAACCTCGGCCTGCTGAAGATCCCCTCGTTCGCGGCGGCGGCGGTCGTCGCGCTGGCCGGCATGTTCGGCTTCATCGGCACCGCCTACTGCGTCTCGATCCGCCTCGGCGCGGTGATGCACCTGAGCCCGCTGCGGGCCGGAATGCCGTTCGTGATCCTCCAGTTGATCCCGCTGCTGCTGGCGCCGGTGCTCAGCAAGATGCTCACCCGCGTCGACGCCCGCTGGCTCCTGATGGGCGGCCTGCTGCCCATGGCCGCCGGCCAGTTCTGGATCGCCGCCCTGCCCATCACCACCACCTCCCTCGCCGCCTTCATCGGCCCGGTGCTGCTGCTCGGCGTCGGCTTCATCTGCGTGGTGTCCTCGCTGACCTCCGCCGCCGTGAACGCCGTACCGATCAACATGACCGGCATGGCGAGCGGCGCGACCAGCCTGGTCCGCGAGTTCGGCCAGGGCCTCGGCCCTGCCGTGATCAGCACCATCGCGATGAGTGCCGCCTCCTCCGCCCTCGTCGGCAAGCTCAGCGGGGCCGACGCGGGCATGGAGAAGGCGGCCGGACCCCTCGCCGTCGTCAACGCGGGCAGCGCCCAGGCCAAGGCCGCCGCACAGACCGCCCTCGGCCACGGCATGGCCCTCGGCGTGGTGATCTGCGGCTGCGCCTCCCTGCTGGGCGCGGTCGTCACCCTGCTCCTGGTACGCAAGAACACCGAGCGCTCGACCGTGGACGCGGGGGAGCCGTCGGTGCAGGCGGCGACTGCGTAGAACGTACGTCGTAGGAGGAGGCCGGGGCCCTGTCGCCCCGGCCTCCTCGTGTTCTCCCGAAGAAGTTTTCCGCAGGGGGTGTCGATCCGGCTCGGCCGCGTTCGTCGGTGGGGTGTAGGAAGCTCTTGAGGACCGGGAGGATCCATGAAGTACATGCTGCTCGTGTGCGGCGACGACACCGCCGACGCCTCCGGGATGGCACCCGTCGAACCCTGGGTGGAGGAACTGGGCGACCGCGGCGTACGGCTGCACGGTCACCGGCTCGCGCTGCCCGCCGACGCCGTCACCGTACGGGTGCGCGGCGGGGAGGTGCTCCGTACGGACGGGCCGTTCGCGGAGACCAAGGAGTACGTCGCCGGATTCGACATCCTGGAGTGCGACACCCTGGAGGAGGCCGTCGAGGCCGCCGCCAAGCACCCAGTGGCCACCATCGGCGCCATGGAGGTGCGCCCCTTCTGGCCGATGGACGGCGAGGAGGACGCCGAGACGCAGATCCGCGCGCTCGACGCCGAACGGCCCGGGACCGCCGCCTTCCGCAAGGCCGTGGAGGACGTCGTCGGGGGCGTGACCTGGCCGCTCACCCGCGAGGTGCTGGAGTTCCACGTCCACGTCGACGAGTCCGTCGCCTTCGGCCACGGCCTGGTCCGGCTGCACGGCACCCGCACCGACGGCCGGCCGCTGGACGCCGTACTGCGCGTGACCACCGGCTACCGCGACACCGGACTGCGCTGGGAGATCGTCCACGAGCACATCTCAGCCGCCACCGAGAAGACCGGGGAGTAGCCATGAAGTACGTCCTGCTGATCTGCACCCCCGTCGGAGGCGAGGAACTCAGCCCCGCCGAGATCGCCGACGACCCCCGCTTCACCTCCTACATCGAGGAGGTCCGAGGCCGTGACCTGATGCGCGGCGGGGCCCGCCTGCGTCCGTCCTCCGACGCCACCACCGTCCGCGTCCAGGGTGACGAAGTCCTGCTCAGCGACGGGCCGTTCGTCGAGTCCAAGGAGTACGTCGCGGGCATCGACATCATCGAGGTCGCCGACCTGGACGAGGCGATCTCGCTCGCCTCCCGGCACCCCGCCGCGCTGGCCGGCGGCTCGGTCGAGGTGCGGCCGGTCTGGGAGTGAACGTGCCGGACGTCGAGGAGGCCGTCGCCGCCGCCTTCCGTGAGGAGTGGGGCCAGGTCGTCGCCACCCTGATCCGGGTGACCGGCGACTGGGACCTCGCGGAGGAGTGCGCGCAGGACGCCTTCGCCCAGGCGCTCGACCGGTGGCGGCGCGACGGAATCCCGCGCCGCCCCGGCGCCTGGCTGACCACCACCGCCCGCAACCGCGCCCTCGACGTCCTGCGCAGGGAGGCGGTCGGGGCGGCGAAACTCCGGGAGGCCGCGGTGCTGGGGCGGGACGAGGGACCGTACGACCCGGAGTACGACGGTGACGACAGCGGGGTCGAGGACGACCGGCTGCGGCTGCTCTTCACCTGCTGTCATCCCGCGCTGCCCATCGAGGCCCGGGTCGCCCTCACCCTGCGCACGCTCGCTGGGCTGACCACCCCCGAGATCGCCCGCGCCTTCCTCGTCCCCGAGGCGACCATGGCGCAGCGGCTGGTGCGCGCCAAGAAGAAGATCCGCAACGCGGGCATCCCGTACCGGGTACCGCCCGCGCATCTGCTGCCCGAGCGTACGACGGGCGTGCTCGGCGTGGTCTACCTCCTCTTCAACGAGGGGTACGCGGCCACGTCCGGCGCCGACCTGGTCCGCACGAACCTCTGCGCGGAGGCGATCCGACTGGCCCGTGTGCTCGCCCGGTTGATGCCGGACGAGCCCGAAGTCCTGGGCCTGCTGGCGCTGTTGCTGCTGCACGACGCCCGCCGTGGCACCCGCGTGGACGCGGACGGTGAGTTGGTGACTCTGGAGGACCAGGACCGTACGGCGTGGGACCAGTTGGAGATCGACGAGGGCGCCGCCCTCCTGGAGACCGCGCTGCGCCGGGGCCGCCCCGGGCCGTACCAGATCCAGGCCGCCATCGCCGCCTGCCACACCACCGCACCCACCGCCGCCGACACCGACTGGGCCGATATCGCGGGCCTGTACGGCGAGTTGGAGCGCTTCGTGCCCTCGGCCGTGGTGCGCCTCAATCGCGCGGTGGCCGTCGGTATGGCTGAACACCCGGACGCGGGGCTGGAGTTGGTGGCCGAGCTGGAGCGCTCGGGCGAACTGGCCGACTACCACCTGCTGCCCGCGACCCGCGCCGATCTGCTGCGCCGCAGCGGTCGTACGGCGGAGGCGGCCGAAGCGTACGGGCGGGCGCTGGAGTTGGTGGAGAACGCGGCGGAGCGAAGGTTTCTGGAGCGGCGGCTCGCGGGACTCCGGCCGGGCGGCTGACCGAGGACCGGCCTCAGCGCAGGTCGAGCAGCTCGGCGAGGAGTTGGAGTCGTTGGGCGTCGAGGCTGCCTTCGGCGGCCGTGCAGACCATGAGCGCGGGACCGGGGTTGCCCGGTATCGGGTAGGCGTCCCAGTCCAGGTTCAGTTCGCCGACCCGGGGATGGTCGAGGCGCATCTGGCCGCGGGTCGGTTCCGTCACGTCGTGGAGGGCCCACAGAGCCGCGAACTCGTCGCTGCGGACGGCTAGTTCACCCACCAGTTCGACGGCGCGCGGATGGCCGGGATCGGCGGCGACCTGCGTCCGCAGCATCCCGATCAGCTCCGCGACGGTGGCCGCCCGGTTCGGGCAGGTCCGGTCTGCCTCGGGGCGCAGGAACAGTGCCAGCAGGTTCCGCTCCCGCTGGGGCTGCCGGGTGAACTCCCCCAACAGGGCACCGCCGAGCGGGTTCCAGGCCAGTACGTCCAGGAAACGGCCGACGACCAGAGCGGGCGCGGTCATGCCGTGCAGCAGCCGTAGCGTGGTGTCCGGTACCTCCTCCGGCTCGTACGAACGCGGCGGACGGGCCGGGTTGCGTGCGGCGGCGGCGAGGCCGTGCAGGTGGCGGGTCTCCTCGGCGGAGAAGTCGAGGGCGCGCGCGAGGGCGTCGAGGACCTGTTCGGAGGGGCGTACGTCGCGTCCCTGCTCCATGCGCTGGTAGTAGTCCGAGCTCACCCCGGCGAGGAGGGCCAGCTCCTCCCGGCGCAGTCCGGCGACGCGCCGTCGCGGGCCGGGTTCCAGGCCGACGTCCTGTGGCCGCAGCCGAGTTCGGCGGGTGCGCAGGAACTCCGCGAGTTCGCGTCGGGGGTCGTCGCTCATGGCGGGGGAGGAGTCGGTCACCGCGTCAGTATGCCGTCGGCGCGGCTCGCGAGGGTGGGTCTGCCGGACCCAGGAAAAGGAGAACGACCGAGATGTCGCGCGCGGGGCCCAGCATCGGACCGACCACACGGCGGGCCACGGAAGGACAGCGACATGAAGGCCGTTCAGATCACGAGTTTCGGTACCGCGGACGTTCTGCGGGTCAACGAAGTGGATCGTCCCGCTCCCGGCCCGGGCGAGGTGCTGGTGGCGGTCGAGGCGTCCAGCGTCAACGGGCACGATGTGATCGTCCGGGCAGGGGAGTTGAAGATGGTGTCGGGGCGCCGCTTCCCGATCGGTGTGGGGCTGGACTTCGCCGGCGTCGTCGCCGCGACCGGCGCCGGTGTCGAGGGATACCGGGCCGGGGACCGGGTGTGGGGCATGGTGCATCCCCGGCAGCGGCACTCCGTCGCGGGGGCGGCCGAGTACGTCGTGGTCCCCGCGGAGCGCGTCTCGCACGCCCCGGCGGACCTCTCGTCGGTCGAGGCGGCCGCCCTGGTGGTCGCGGGTTCCACGGCGCTGATCGCGCTGCGCGACAGCGTGCGCCTGACAGGCGGGGAACGCGTCCTGGTGCGGGGCGCGGCCGGCGGAGTCGGCACGGCCGCCGTGCAGTTGGCGCACGCGATGGGCGGCCGGGTGACCGCGCTGGCCCGCGACCGCCACGCCGAGCTCCTCACCGACCTCGGCGCCGACGAGGTCCTGGACTACGGCTCGACCACCTCGGAGCAGATCGGCCCGTTCGACGTCATCGTCGACACCGTCGGCACCGAACTGCACTGCTACCGCGGCCGGTTGGCCAAGGGCGGCCGGATGGTCACCGTCGGACTCTCCCCGTCCGCGATCGCCGCGATCGCCGCGTCGAGCGTGCACGGCTCCCGCCGCATCCGCACCTTCAGCGCCAACCCCGAGACGCCCGTGCTGCGCGAGGTGGCCGACCGTGTCGCCTCGGGCGCGCTGCGCCCGGTGATCGACAGCGTGTACCCCCTCGCGGACATCGCCGCGGCGCACCGGGCGTTCGAGCGCGGCGGCGTCGTGGGCAAGCACGTGGTGACGGTGCCGCGCGGCTCCCTCTGACGGAGTCCGGTCAGCGGGGATCGGTGCGCAGGTCGACCCCGCGGTCATGGGCGTCGGCGGTCACGATCCGCGTCGCCATCCGCGACAGCCGCTTCCGGTCGGCTTCGGGAAGCGGCTCGACACACTTCTCGATCCGCTCGGCGAACCGGACGGCGACCTGCTGTGCGAGCTGTCGGCCGGCGTCGGTGATCGACACCTGGAACGAGCGGCGGTCGACCGTGCTGGGCGTGCGGGCGACCAGTCCACGGCGCTGTGCGCGGTCCACGAGGCCCGTGATCGAGGATTTGTCGAGGCCGAGGTGGTGGCCGAGCTGGTTCATCGTCGGCTCCCGGTCCCGCAGGATCCCGAGCAGCCGCGTCTGGGTGATCGACAGGTCGTACTCGCCGGCGATCTCGGCCAGCGCGTTCTGCACCAGGAACGACAGCTGGGCGAGGGCGTCGACCAGGCCGAGGTCCTCGGTCGCGGGGGGCGCGGTGTCGCGCGGTGAGGTCATGGTCCTGATTCTACTTGCAAAGGTACGTGGCACATACTAGTTTGATTGGTGTCGCGTACTAAAACCTACGTCTCACGTACCAAACCCCGAGGAGAGCAGCCATGGACATCCACGCCGCGGTGGTCCACTCGTTCGACGCCCCGCCCCGCTACGAGCCGTTCGACCTGCCCACCCCCACCGACGAGGACCAGGAACTCGTCGACGTCCTCGCCGTGGGTCTGCACCCCCGTGTGCGCACCGGCGCCTCGGGCAGCCACTACACCAGCACCGGAAAGCTGCCGATGGTGCCCGGAGTCGACGGGGTCGGCCGGCGCCAGGACGGCCGGCTGGTGTACTTCGTCGCCGACGACGGGCTGGCCGGCTCGATGGCCACCCGGACCGTCATCGACGGCCGCCGCAGTGTCCCGCTCCCCGACGGCGTGGACGTGGTGAAGATCGCCGCGGCGATGAACCCCGCGATGTCGTCCTGGGTGGCGCTGCGCCGCCGCGTCCCGATCGAGCCCGGACAGTCGGTGCTGATCCTCGGCGCGACCGGCAACGCCGGCCAGATGGCCGTCCAGGTCGCCAAGCGGCTCGGCGCCGGACGCGTCGTCGGGGCAGGACGGGACCTGGCCCGCCTCGCGACCCTTCCGGGCATCGGCGCGGACGCGACCGTCGCGCTCACCGACGACGCCGATGCCACCGCCGCGGAACTGGCCAAGGAAGCCGCCGAAGTCGACCTGGTCATCGACTACTTGTGGGGCAGGCCCGCCGGCGACGTGATCATGGCGCTGCTCCGGGCCCGCGCCGACCGCAGCCGCGCCCTGGACTGGATCCAGATCGGCTCCATGGCAGGACCGACCCTCGAACTCCCGTCAGCCGCACTGCGTTCGGCGAACTTCCGGCTCCAGGGCAACGGCCAGGGCGCGGTGTCCACCAGGGCGTATCTGGAGCAACTCCCGTCCCTCATCAAGGAGATCGAGAACGGTGGCATCGCGGTCAGCGCCGCACCGGTCCCCCTCGCCGACGTCGAGAGCGCCTGGAACGCGCCCGAGGTTCCCGGCGTACGGACCGTCCTGGTGTCCTGAGGCGGCCATGCCTGATCGGTCGGCCGTCGTCACGGGGCGTCGAGAGCGTTCGTGATCGCCTTCACCCCGCCGTGCGCCGCGTACCCACCGTCCACGGTGATCTCCGCGCCGTTGACGTACGACGCCTCGTCCGACAGCAGATAGACGACCAGCGGCGCCACCTCGTCCACCGTCCCGGCCCGTCCCTGGGGCGTCAGCGACAGATGGGCCTGTACGAACACCGGGTTCGCGGACGCCATCAGCGGGGTCTCGATGTAGCCGGGGTGGATCACGTTCGTACGGATGCCGCGCGGCGCCAACTCCAGGGCGGCCACCTTCGACAGCCCGCGCAGCGCCCACTTGCTGGTCGTGTACGCGACCGCGTGATGCGCGGTCAGACCCGCGACCGAGCCGACGTTCACGATGGACGATCCTGGCGGCATCAGCGGGGTGAGCGCCTGGATGCCGAGCAGGGCGCCCGTGGTGTTCACCGCGAACGCCCTGTTCCAGTCGGTGAGTTGGACGTCGCTGAGCCGTGCCCGCATGGGGATGCCCGCGTTGTTGACCAGGCCGTGCACTTCGGTGAGGGAAGCCGCGAGGTCCGCCCAGTCGTCCTCGGACGACACGTCCAGGTGGCGGTAGGTGACGTCCAGGCCGTCGGCGCGCAGGGACGCGGTGAGCTTCTCGCCCGCCTCGTCCAGGACGTCGGTCGCGACCACCGTCGCCCCCTCGCGGGCCGCCGCCTCCACCTCGGCTGCTCCCTGGCCCTGCGCGGCCCCGGTGACGACGACGGTACGACCGGCCAGACGCGTGCGGCTCACGGGTGCCTCCAAGGGGTACGGGCTGTCCCCGTCCACGCTAGGAAGCCGCGGTCAGCTCCGGAAACGCACGATCGGCATGGGTGGCATCCGTACCGGCGATCTCGTCGGCGATCTCGCGCGCCACCGGATCGTCCAAGGATGCGCCCACCTCGCGGACCGTCTCCCGCAGCCAGCGGTGCGCCGGGTCCGCGTGCCGGTTGTGGTGCCAGTACATGGCCTCCACCAGCGGTACGTCCGGGAAGGGTGTCGGTACGACGGCACAGCGCGCGAAGCCCTCGTAGCGCCGGGCGAGCCGTTCGGGGACCACGGCGACCAGGTCGGTGCCGCTCACCAGGAACGGCAGCACGTTGAAGCCGGGCGTGCTCACCTGCACCCGGGGCGTGATGCCCAGGGTCTCCAACTGCCGGTCCGCAGGGGTGAGTTTGCCGACCGCGCAGGCCGCGTGCGGCATCTCGGCGAGGTCGCGCAGCGAGAGCCGGCCGTCCACCAGACGCGGGTTGTCCGGGTCGACGAGACACATGAACCGGTCGTGCATCACGGCCTCGCTCACGCCCGGCAGCTGATAGCCGAGCGGCACGATCATCAGGTCGTGACAGCGCAGATGGGTCTCCGTCTCCAGCTGCCCGATGACGATCGGGTGGAAGTCGATCCGGATGCCGGGGGCCTCCTGCGCGAGGGCACGCAGCAACGGCTCCACGAACACCGTCATCACGTAGTCGGACATCACGACAGAGAACCGCTGCCGGCTGCGCGAGGGATCGAAGTGCCGGGTCAGCGACAGGGCCTCCTCCGCCTTGTGCAGGGAGGACTGGACGACCGGCAGCAGCCGTTCCGCGAGCGGGGTCAGCTCGTACTCGCGGCCCACCCGCACCAGCAGCTCGTCGTTGAAGTGCCGCCGCAGCCGGGCCAGGGAGCCGCTCATCGCGGACTGGCTGGTGGACAGCCGCACCCCTGCGTGGGTGACGTTCTTCTCCTCCAGGAGGGCTTCCAGAGCCACCAGAAGATTCAGGTCGATTGCTCCCAGACCCATGCGCCTGTCCTTCCGGCCGCGTCGTTGAAGCTCGGTGAAACCGGAGCGTAACGACCGCCTTCCCACCGAGGAAGAGTCCGGGAGGCAAGTCACAGGGATCCGATAGCTGCCATCGGATCCCCGGATGTGTGCAGGTCGGAAGGGTTTGTAGCGGTCCTACGGCCGTGGGGTCCGGCCGCGCTTGCGGGCCCGCGGCAGGTACACGTCCGTACGGCCGGGCACCACACGGTTGGAGAGGGTGCCGAGGCGCTCCACCGCGAGGGTCACCTCGTCGCCGGCCTTCAGCGGTGGCGGGGTGCGCTCGCCGACCCGGCCCCAGAACTCGGCCAGCGCGCCCCAGCCGCAGGTGCCCGAGCCGAGGATGTCCCCAGGGTGCACCCAGGCGTCCCGGGAGGCGTAGGCGATCATCTCCTCGAAGGTCCAGGAGACGTTGGCGAGGGTGTCGCGGCCGATCAGCTCGCCGTTGAGGGCGACCGTCATCTCCAGGTCGAGGAAGCCGTCCGGGTCGCGCCGGTCCTCGACCTCGTCGGCGGTGACCAGACAGGGGCCGAGCGTGTTCGCGAAGTCCTTGCCCTTGGAGAAGCCGAGCCCGAGGTTCTTCTCCGGCTTCTGCAGGTCCCGCGCCGACCAGTCGTTGAAGACCAGATAGCCGACGATGTGCTCACGTGCCCGCTCCGGCGTGAGATCGCGCCCGGCGCGGCCGATGACGACCCCGACCTCCAGCTCGAAGTCGAGCACCGCGCAGCCCGCCGGGATCGGCACCTCGTCGTGCGCGCCGTATGCCGCATGGGGGTTGGTGAAGTAGAAGTTGGGCGCCCGGTACCACTCCTCCGGCACGTGCTCCAGCCCGTCCAGTGACTTCGACACCCCCTCGATGTGCGCCTCGAACCCGACGAAGTCCCGGATCGACGGCGGCTTCAGCGGCGGCAGCAGCCTCACCTGATCCACCGTCAAGTCGCTTGGCTGTCGCAGCGCTTCGGTACCGGCCGCGTGCAGCACCTCCTGCTCCAGCAGGGTCAGTACGGTGACGCCCTCGGGCAGTGGATGGACGGTCCCGTCCCGGACGACCCCGGCGCGCTCCACGCCCTCGTACTCGTATGTCGCGAAACGCATCGCTCACTGCTCCCAGTGGTTGGTGTTGGTGACGGTCCCCGAGCTCAGATAGTCCGCGAAGAGGCCCTTCGGGTCTCGTGCGGCCCGGATCTCCCGCAGTCGCCGCCACTGCTCGTCGCCCATGAACCTCAACTGCCGCACGGTGAAGTCCGAGTCGCCGAGGTACTGGCCGGCCGTGACCGGCTGCATGTCGGCCATCGCGCCGTCCAGCCAGGTGCGCAACTCCGCGTCCCGTGCCGGGTCGTCATGGATGACATATGTGGCGCAGTAGATCTCCGACTGCAACGAGAAGGCCATGTCGGGGAGTTGGCGCAGCGGGGCCATCGAGAACCAGATGGTGAAGGTCTGCCGGGTGGGCTGCTCGGTGAAGGCCTTGCGGATGGCCGGTACGACCTCCTCGGCCGGGCCGGTCAGCCAGGCGTTGTCGACCAGGTAGCGGTGGCCCTCGGGGTTGGCGGTGCGCTGGCCCGCCAACTGCTCGGCCAGGGTGGTCTGTTGGGCCTCCACGCGGAACAGGGCCCGGTCCGCGTACGGGTTGGCGTGCAGAGGTGCCAGTGCTTCGGCGGCCTGCTCGGCGGTGTCGGTCATCGACACGCCCGTGACCAGCAGCACCGGTTCGTCCAGGTCGGGGGGTGTCTGCGTGAGCGCGACGATCTCCACCAGGTCCGAGACCGTGTGGTGCATGCCGTGCAGCCAGGTCATGACCTGGTCGAACAGGTCGAGCGGGTACGCGTGGACGGTGTGCCCGAGGTACTGCGGCAGGGGGCGGGTGCGGAGGTGGAAGCGGGTGACGATGCCGAAGAAGCCGGGTCCCGCGCCGCGTGCCGCCCAGAACAGGTCGCTGTGCCGGGTCTCGTCGGCGCGCACCAACTCGCCCTCGGTGGTGACGACATCGATCGCCACGATGTTCTCCGCAGCCCAGCCCCAACCCCGCGCGTTCCAGCCCTGACCGCCCTGGAGCAGAAAGCCGCCGATGCCGACGGAGGGACAGTGCCCGCCGTTGAAGAAGCGGCCGAACTCGCCGAGATACGGGTTGAGTTCGTCGCCACCCTTGACGCTGGGGGTCGCCGTCACGATCCCGGTCCCCGGGTCGTACGCCATCTCGCGGAAGCCCCCGAGGTCGATCAGCAGCGCGTCCTGGCGCACCGACCAGGCGGCCCAACTGTGCCCGCCGGAACGGACGGCGACCTGCCAGCCCCGCTCCAGAGCCAGTCGTACCCCCTCCACGACGTCCTGTTCTGATTCGGCCATCAGGACGGCCGCCGGTGAACGGTCGTACGGGCGGCGGGCGTTGAAGACCCGGCCGAAGCACGCCGTCTCGAAGTCCTCGTCGTCGGGGAGGTGGAGGGTGCCCGAGAAACGGTTCAGGTTCACGTTCACACTCACTTGATCGCGATCGGGTTGACGGGGGCGCCCACCGCACCCGTGACCGGCAACGGCGCGGCGACCAGCAGGAACTCGAAGACGCCGTCCGCCGCGCAGTCCTCGGCCAGTGCCTCCAGGTCCCACATCTCGCCCAGCGGGAGGCCCATGTTGGGGATCGCTATCTGGTGCAGCGGGGACATCGCGGGCTGCGGGAACTCGTACGGCCGTACCTCGAGTCCCCAGGTGTCGGAGGCGATCGCCGCGATCTCGGTGCGGTGCAGCCAGCCGAGGGTGGTGAAGGAGAGGCCGGGTGCGTCACCTGCGGCGTAGCCGCCCCATGCGCCGAGCCGCCGCACGCGGCCGAGTTGGCCGGTGCGGATCAGGACGAGGTCGCCGCGCCGGACCGAGCTGGTGGCGCCCTGGGCCTCGATGGTGGCCCGCAGATGTTCCTCCAAGATGGGGAAACCGTCGGGGAGTTCACCTTTCTCGTCGCCGACCGCGCGGCCCACGTCGAGCAGGACCCCGCGGCTGGTGAAGGCGTCCTTCATGTGCTCGATGCCGGTGACCGAGTCGCCGTCGCCGTTGACGATGGTGCACGGACGGCCGTTCCAGGCCTGCTTGTTGTCGTAGATGTGCCCGAGGCCGTCCCACTGTGTGGAGGCCTGCAGGGGCATCACGACGTGGTCGTCGGCGCCGCCGAAGCCGTGCGGGAAACCCTGGGTGCCGGCCGCCGCGTCGGAACCGGTGTCCTTCATGTAGTGCACCGGGTTGATACGGCCGCGGAAACCGCGCTGCGGGCCGGACTCGTTGAACTCCTGCGCGAGCGAGAAGGACCGTCCGCGCCGCACCAGGCCCACCGCGTGGGCGCGGATCGCGTCGTCGATGAAGTTCAGGGTGCCGAGCACGTCGTCCTCACCCCAGCGGCCCCAATTGCGGTAGGCGGAACGGGCCTTGGCGAGCTCTTCCTCGATCGGGCCGAGAGCGGGGCGGGTCGTCATCGGGTGTGTCCTTTCAACAGCAGGTCGAGAGCGTTGCCCCCGGCGATCGCGGCCCGGTCGGCGGGGTCGAGCCCGGCCGCGTCCAAGCGGACCACCGGATCGTCGACACCCATGTCGAAGGGATGGTCGGTACCGAGGACCACCCGGTCCGCACCCACCTCCTCGACGAGTCGGCGCAGTGCGCGCGGGGTGTACACCAGCGCGTCGAACCACATCCGCCGCAGATAGGAGCTGGGCAACTCGGCGCAGCCGCGGGCGTCTTCGCGTACCCGCCAGGCGTGGTCCGAGCGGCCGATGTAGGTCGGCAGATAGCCGCCGCCGTGCGCGGCCACCAGCTTCAGGCGCGGGAAACGGTCCAGGACACCGGTGAAGATGAGCTGCGAGAGGGCGACCGTCGTCTCGACGGGTTGGCCGACCGTGTTTCCCAGGTAGTCGGTCGCCAGGCGTTCGCCGAGGGAGCAGCCCCAGGGATGGATGAACACGACCGCGCCCAGTTCTTCGGCCCGCTGCCAGACCGTGTCGTGTGCGGGGTCGGCCAGTTCGCGGCCGTCGACCGTCGTGGAGACGCTGATGCCGTACAGGCCATGGTCGTTGACCGCCTGGTCCAGCAACGCGACTGCCAGGTCCGGGTGTTGGAGCGGGACGGTGCCCAGGCCGAACAGCCGGTCCGGTGCGGTGGCGCAGTGGGTGGCCACGCCCTCGTTGACGGTACGGGCGAGCCTGATCGCGAGGTCCGGGTCCGCCCAGTAGTGGTGCATCGGCATCGGGCCGACCACCTGGATGTCGACGCCCATCGCGTCGAGGTCCGCGAGCCGGGTCGTTACGTCGGTCAACTTGGATGCCAGGCGCTGGAGTTGGGCGCGGTTGACGGCCAGGGACGCGGGGGAGTGGGCGCGCTGCTCGGCCGCGAGCTCGGCGGCGAGGCCCGAGGTGCCCGCGACCAGGGCGTCGGCGGCGGGGACGGCGAGGTGGCCGTGGAAGTCGACCACCGGTGAGGCGGTCACGCCGCCGCCGTCAGGTTGTCGAGCGTCTCCGACATGATGCGGGCGGGGTCGGCGCCGGGCGTGCCCGGGTGGATCTCCCAGTCGGCGAGCCGTAGGGAGTTCTCCAGGACCATCCGCACCCGGGGGAGCCGCCTGGCCATGAAGCGGTCCAGGGCCCGATCCGTCGGCTCGTCCGCCGTCACCAACTCGGCCAGCAGCACCGCGTCCTCCATGCACATCGCCGCGCCCTGCGCGATCAGCGGGGGACAGGCGTGCGCGGCGTCGCCGATGACCATCGCGCGGCCCCGGTGCCAGGGCTCGTCGACGAGGATCGCCTCGATCCAGCGGTAGTCGACCGCCGTGTCGTCGGGCAGCGAGGCGAGGATCTTCCCCCAGGTCCCGCCGTACCCGGCGCCGCGCTCGCGCAGCAGGGAGAGCGGGGCGCGCGGGCCGATGAGCGAGGTGTCGAGGTTCTCGTCGAGGAGGTAGGCGTAGCATTGGTCCGGCGAGATCGGGCTGTAGCCGGCCTTGAAACGGGGCCCGCCGTAGTACACCTCGGCGCAGTCCATCTCGGCCGGGCGGTCCGCGACGACCCGGAAGATCGACATGCCGACGGGAGTGGGCTTGGCGTCGATGCCGATCAGCGCGCGCATCGCCGAGTTGATGCCGTCGGCGCCCACGACAAGGTCGTAGCGGCCGGTCGTACCGTCCGTGAAGGACACGTCCACATGGCCGGGCGACTGGTCGAGCCGGTCCACGCTCAGCCCGAGGCGCACCCGCACCCCGTGCCCGCGCACCGCGTCGCACAGCGCGTCCTGGAGATCGGAGCGCAACGCGCCCGCCGTGGACGGCAGTTCGGGCCCGCCGGTGTGCGGGGTGTTCAACTCGGTGATCAGCCCGCCGTCCGCCGTGCGCAGCCGCATGATGTCGAAGGGCACCGCCCGGGCCAGCACCCGGTCCAGGACACCCACGGAACGCAGCGCCTTGAGCGCGTTGCCCTGGACGGTGATGCCATGGCCCACACCGAACCACTGCGGAGAGATCTCGACGAGCTCCACCTCGGCGCCCCGCTGGGCGAGCGCGAGACACAGCACGCTACCGGTGATGCCGCCGCCGACGACGAGCACCTTCTGTACGGGCATGGGCGATCCTTGCGAACGTAGACAGCGGAGTGGGGGAGTCAGCCGGAGAAGCGGGCGCCGAGTTCGTGGAAGTGCTCGACGGCCGGCGACTCGGCGAAGAACGGTCCGACCAGGGCCCGCCAGCGCGCGAAGGGCTCGGACTCCCGGAAGCCGACCATGTGTGCCTCGACCGAGTCCCAGCCGACCAACAGCAGGAAGACTCCCGGCCGTTCGACGCCTTGCAGCAGCTCGGCCCAGCGGAACCCGTCGGCCTCGGCCAACACCTCGCGGGCCTTGCCGAACACCTCCGCGAACTCCCGCTCCCGACCCGCCTCGACGGTCAGCTCGGCATGCTCGACTATCACGTTCTTCTCCTCGGGAAAGTGGGTGCTCCGAGCCTGCGTGGGCGGTCGATCCACGGTCAACGGATCGAGGCATCGGCAAGGGGGACGTCATGCATCCCGTACGGCGATGGAGGCGCAGTTCAAAGGGTGGCGGGCCGGTGATGGCAGGCATCGCGGATCGCCATTTCCGCCGGGTGCCCGGGCTGCCTAGCGTCGAGGTCGAGCCCCCACCCGTACGAGGAGAGCGCCGTGCCCGATCCACAGCCCACCCACGCCGGACCCTTCGCCCTCGGTACGTTCGCTGCCGGCGCGGCGGTCTTCCCCGGCCTGGTCACCGGTTCCCGAGTGCGTGACCTCTCCGACCTCGTGCCCTCGGTCCGGGCGCTCGTCGAGGACTGGGACGACTGGCTGCCCCGGCTGGCCGACCTCGCCGGGTCCTCCGACGGCACCTGGCACGACCTGGCCGCACTGCGTGTCCTGACCCCTCTCGAACCTGGCCAGATCCTGCAGAGCGGCGCCAACTACCGCAAGCACGTGGTCGATCTGGTCGCCGCCGAGAAGGAGAGCGTGCACGGAGCCACCCCCGAAGAGGCCCGCGCCGACGCCGAGCTGATGATGGACGAGCGCGCCCGCAACGGCGTTCCGTACGTCTTCCTCGGCTCCCCGCGCGCGATCAGCGGTCCCTACGACGACATCGTGCTCCCCGCGCTCGGCGAACAGCACGACTGGGAACTCGAACTCGCCCTGGTCATCGGCAAGTCGGGCAAGAACATCCCGGCCGAGGAGGCGATGGACCACGTCGCCGGTTACACGATCTCGAACGACCTCACCACCCGCGACCGCCTCTACCGGCCCGACCTCAAGGCCATCGGCACCGACTGGTTCACCGCCAAGAACGCCGACACCTTCCTGCCGACCGGGCCCTTCCTCGTACCGGCCGCCTTCGTCGGAGACCCAGAGGACCTGCGGATCACCCTGCGCCACAACGGAGTTGTCCGCCAGGACGAGTCGACGAAGGACATGATCTTCGACATCCCACGGCTCATCGCCTATGTCTCCACAACCACCACACTGCGCCCCGGCGACCTGCTGCTCACCGGCTCCCCGGCCGGAAACGGCGCGCACTGGGGCGTCTTCCTGAAGCCCGGCGACGTCGTCGAGTCGGAGATCACCGGCCTCGGCCACCAGCGCAACACCGTCAGGAGCGGACAGTGACCTTCCAGCCCATCACCCATCTGCGCCATGTCGACCTGGCCGTACCGGACTTCGCCCGCCAGCGCGCCTTCTACGGCACCACCTGGGGCCTGACCGAGGTCGCGGGCGACAGCGGCGTCGCCTTCTTCGCGGCCGAGGGCAGCCCCGAGCAGTACATCGTCCGGATCCGGGAGGATGAGCGGAAGCGGATGGACCTGGTGGCCTTCGGGGCCGTATCGCCGGATGCGGTGGACGAGCTGCACGGGCGGCTGGGCCGGTCAGGTGTCCAACTCCTCGGTGAGCCACGTGCGTTGGACACCCCGGGCGGCGGCTACGGCTTCCGGTTCTTCGACCCGGACGGACGGGTCGTCGAGGTCTCCGCCGACGTCGCCACCCGCACCCACCGCAAGATCGAGGAGCGCGAGGCGATCCCCGTCCGGCTCTCGCACTGCGTGGTCAACTCCCAAAATCCGGAAGGGCTTCGGGACTTCTACGTCCAGCACCTCGGGTTCCGGCTCACCGACACCCTGTACTCGACGCACATGGGCGACCTCATGTACTTCCTGCGGTGCAGCCCGCTCCACCACTCCTTCGCGATCGCCCGGGGACCCCATGTCTCCCTGCACCACGCCTCGTTCGAGATGCGCGGGGTCGAGGAGTACATGCGGGGCACCGGGCGGGCGTTGCGCGCCGGGACCCGGCTCACCTGGGGGCCCGGCCGGCATCTCGCCGGCGACAACACCTTCTCCTACTTCCACGACCCGCACGGCAACACCGTCGAGTACACGACCGAACTCGCCGTCCTCGAAGAGGACTTGTGGCACCCGGGCCGCCATGACGTCGACGACCCGATCACCCAGGACCAGTGGGGCACCGCCGACCCGATGAGCGAGTCGGTCGCCAAGGAGCAGTTCAACGACCCCGATGTGCTCTTCGAAGCGCCGCCGGTCTGAGCAGAACACCCAACCCGCATGAGAGAGGCCGCAGTTGTGGCAACGATCCTGAAGAGCGCCGTACCCAAGGCGGAGGTCGCCGCCTCCCTCGACCAGGTGCGCGAGACCGTGACCGGCGTCATCGCGGACATCCGTGCGCGCGGCGACGAGGCCGTGCGCGCCTGCTCCGAGAAGTTCGACAAGTGGAGCCCCGACTCCTTCCGGCTGTCCGACGAGGAGGTCGAGAAGATCGTCGCGTCGGTGCCGCAGCAGGTCATCGACGACATCCGCTTCGTCCAGGACCAGGTGCGCGGCTTCGCCCGCCACCAGCTCGACTCGCTGCGGGAGTTCGAGGTCGACACCCTCCCGGGTGTGCGCCTCGGCCAGAAGCACATCCCCGTGCAGGCGGCCGGCGCCTACATCCCCGGCGGCCGTTACCCGCTCACCGCCTCCGCCCACATGACCATCGTCACCGCCAAGGTCGCGGGTGTGCCCCGGGTCGTCGCCTGTACGCCGCCCATCCACGGGGAGATCCCGGCAGCCACCGTCGCCGCCATGCACCTCGCCGGAGCCGACGAGATCTGGCTGCTCGGCGGAGTGCAGGCGGTGGCCGCCATGGCCGTCGGGACGGACACGATGCGGCCGGTGAATCTCATCGCGGGACCCGGCAACGCCTATGTCGCCGAGGCCAAGCGGCAGCTCTTCGGGGAGATCGGCATCGACCTGTTCGCCGGGCCGACCGAGATCCTCGTCCTCGCCGACGAGCAGGCCGACCCGTTCGTCTGCGCCGTCGACCTGCTCTCCCAGGCCGAGCACGGCCCGGACTCCCCGGCCGTCCTCATCACCACATCCCGCGAGGTCGCCGAGCAGACCATCGCCGAGGTGGAACGCCTCCTGCCCGGCATGCCCACCCGTGACTTCGCCGGGCCCGCCTGGCGCGACCACGGTCAGGTGCACGTCGTCGACACGCTCGACGAGCTGTACGCCCTCGCCGACGAGTTCGCCTTCGAGCACGTGGAGGTGCTGACCGCCGAACCGCGCCTCGCGCTGGAGCGCATGACCCAGTACGGCGCCCTGTTCCTCGGCGAGGGCACCTGTGTGTCGTTCGGCGACAAGGTCATCGGCACGAACCATGTGCTGCCCACACGTGGTGCCGCGCGCTACACCGGCGGCCTGTGGGTGGGGAAGTACCTCAAGACCGTGACCTACCAGGAGGTCACCGACACCGACTCCCAGACACGGCTCGGCCGTCTGTGCGGACGGGCGGCCCGCGTCGAGCTGTTCGAGGGGCATGCACGCTCCGGTGACGTACGGGCGGCGAAGGCGGCGGGCGACGAGCTGCCGTGGAACACCGCATGACCCTGGACGGACGTACGGCACTGGTCACGGGCGGCGGCGGACCGCTGGGACGTGCCTTCGCGCTGGCCCTCGCGGACGCCGGGGCCCGCGTGATCCTCGTCGGCCGCAACGAGACGGCGCTCGCGGAGGCGGCGGCACATGTGGTCAAGGACGGCGGACAGGCCCGTTCGGCCGTGTGCGACGTCTCCGACCCGTCCGCCGTCAGCGCCCTGGCCGCCCAACTCGCCGACGAGGACGTGACGTTGCTCGTCAACAACGCCGGAGTCGCGGGCCCCGTCCGGCCCCTCGTCGACATCGAGCCGGACGAGTGGGACGACGTGTTCGCCGCCAACGTCCGGGGCGTCTATCTGATGTGCCGGGCCTTTCTGCCGCCGATGCTCGCGGCCGGACGCGGTGACATCGTCAACGTGGCCTCGGTCAGCGGCAAACGCCCGCTGCTCAACCGCACCCCGTACACGGCCTCCAAGATGGCGCTGCTGGGCCTGACGCGGACCCTCGCCGGGGAGGTCGGGCCGCGGGGGATTGCGGTCAACTCCCTTTCTCCGGGCCCGGTTCGGGGGCCGCGCATGGACCGCAACTTCCGGCTCACCGCCGAACTGACCGGCTGCACGGTCGCCGAGGCCGAACGCGACTTCGCCTCCCGCGCCGCCCTGGGCCGACTCGTCGAGGAGCACGAGGTCGCGCAGGCGTTGGTGGCGATGCTCGCGATGCCCGGCCTGTGCGGGGCCGACATCGACCTGTCGGCGGGGATGATCGCCCCGGCGTAGCCGCAGCACGTACGAGAACGGTGAGGTGGACGGCCCACGAGCCGCCCGCCTCACCGCCATGTCCGAGCTTGCACTTCGGCTATGACAACTCTGTGTGACCGCCATGAAATGGTCGGCGTGATCCGAGGCATCGGGCTCCCATATGTGTGTGCCGCCCGCCTATTCCCTGGTTCTCAAGGCTGCTTCACTCCCTCGTGCGCACCTTCGGTGCCTCCGCCGGGCCCGTCCGCATCCCGCGTTCGACGGCCGGCCGGTCACACTGCGCAACGGCGCATCGAAACCTGGGAAGGCAAGCAATGACGCTGATCACCCGACGCTCGGTCCTGATCGCCGGTACCGCCACGGCCGGAGCCGTACTGGTGCCGGCGGTCTCCGCCACCGCCGTGCCGACGGCCAAGAAGGCTTCGGGCACGCGGATCTCGGTCGCAGCCGGTGAGACGTACACGGTCTCCGCGACCACCCGCGTGAGCGAGCTGTCCATCGCGTCCGGCGGGAAGATCGTCGCCCCGGACGGCGCCGGCCTCTCGCTGACCGTCGACGGCGTGGAGACCGGACAGCTGCTCACCGCCACCGGCGCCACGGCCACCCTGATCCAGGCCGGCACCTACCGGGGCGATGTCGTCCTGACCGTCACCGCGGCCAACGAGGTGACGTACGAGACGCTCACCTTCCCCTTCCGGCAGGCGGTGTACGTCGACGGTGACGGCGTGGTCAAGGACAAGTCCGTCCTCGCGGCCGTTCTCGGTGGCAAGCTCACCGACGCCTACGCCAGGAACGTGTCGATCACCTCTACCGGCGAGTGCTTCGACGGCGTGTACGTCCAGGACGCCACCTACACGCTCGACCGGCCGTCCATTTCCCTTACCGGCAACGGCCGTTGCGACTTCGCGGGCTACGGTGCCGCAGTCGTCGGCGACGGTTCCTCGACCACCCTGGTCGTGGACGGCGCCCGCATCGACAACAAGGGAGTCGTCCGCACCGCCGTCATCGCCAACGACGGCGCCAACGTCATCGTCAAGGACTCCGTCCTCCGCGCCCGCAACGGCGTCCTGCCCGCCGACTACCAAGCCACCGTGGAAACGCCGTACATGGAGTCCGTGCCCTGGATGCTCGGCCTCGACGGCAACGTCCGCGCCACCAACCTGATCGGCAAGAACAGCAAGGCCACCTACCTCAACTCCACGATCTTCTCGGAGACTTGGGGCGCCCTGTCGGTCGAGGGCGGCAGCGGACTCAAACTGACCGCGATCAACAGCCACTTCGGCAACACGGGGGAGTACGGCTACGGCACCTATGCCATCGGCGACGCGACCGTGCGGGTGCTCGGGTCCCGGCTCGACGTCGGCAGCTACGCGACCATCATCGCGGGCCCCGCAGCGGTCGTGCACTACGGCGACAGCACCAGGGCGGCTGTCTCCGCGCTCAACACCGAGCTGGAACTCGGGCTGTCCAAGGGCGAGTTGGCGTCGATCCCGGTGCGCAACACCGTCGTGAACTCCGGGCACTTCGGCTACATGTTCTTCGGCACCGGCCAACTCACCCTCGACGGCGGCACGGTGATCAACTCCGAGCGGGCCACCTTCCTCAACAAGGGCCAGCAGACCACGATCGGCGTCGACGGTTCGCAGGGCGCCCGGCTCAACCCGCGCGACGGGATCATCCTCCAGATGATCGAGCTGGACGACCCGGGCCCGGTGCCGGTCAACGGCAAGATGATGAACATCGGCGTCTACACCGAGCCCACCGGCGATCCGGCGAAGGACGCGAGCTTCGACCCCACCGCCGTGCACACCACCGACGGAGCCGCCACCTTCAACTCCATTGCGTTGAAGGGCGACTTCTACAACGGCATGCGCAAGGGCAAGAACATGGTCCTCACCTTCGAGGATGCGAGCGTCGAGGGCGTCATCTCCGCGACGGCGGCCAAGCACCGCGTCTCCAGCATCGACGCGTCCACCTTCTACGAGCTGGGCATCGTCACCAACATCGCGCAGGCCGCCGTCAACAACGGCGCGATCGTGCAGCTGAACAGCGGCTCGACCTGGACGGTCACCGGCACCTCGTACCTGACCCGGCTCGCCCTCGCCGCCGACGCGACCGTCAAGGCGCCCCGGGGCAAGAAGGTCACGCTGACGGTCGACGGGACGGCCACGGCGATCACGGCCGGCCAGACCTACACGGGCGCGCTCACCCTGACCGTGGCGTGACCCGTGGAGGAGGCGCGAGGCTCAACCGACCGGCGCCTCCTCCGAGTTGGCGCGCTGCTCAACCGATCCGCGCCTCCGCGTCCTTGGCGATGGACTCGAACCGCGCGGCCATCGCCTCCTGGAGCGCCTGCGCCCCCGACAGCGGACGGACCATGACCATCAGGTCGTCGATCAGGCCCTCCTCGTTGACGTGGATGAAGTCGCAGCCGGTCAGCCGGCGGTCGCCGACCCGCGCGCTGAACACCAGCGCGTGGTCGGGGCCGTCCGGGTCGCCGATCTCCCGCTCGTAGCGGAAGTCCTCGAAGACCCGTGCGACGGCGTGCAGGATCGCCGCGGTGATCGCCTTCCCGGGGTACGGCTTGAACACGACCGGGCTGGTGAAGACCACGTCCTCCGCCAGCAGCGCCTCGACGGCGTCCATGTCCTGCGCCTCGACCGCCTCACGGAACGCGCGCATCGGCTCACCTCATAGTCAATTAGTTGAGTAGGTGTGGATGAGACTAATCAACCGCTGTTAGCGTGTCCACATGTCCCTCAAGTACGCGGTCCTCGCGGCCCTCCTGGAAGGCGAGGCCTCGGGCTACGAACTGGCCAAGACCTTCGACGTGTCGCTGGCGAACTTCTGGCCCGCGACCCCGCAGCAGCTCTACCGCGAACTGGAGCGCCTCGCCCAGGACGGACTGATCGCGGCACGGGTCGTACAGCAGGAACGCAGGCCCAACAAAAGGATGTTCACGCTCACCGAGGCCGGCCGCCGCGACCTCGACACCTTCGCCGCCGAGCCGCCCAGACGTCCCACGGCCATCCGCGACGAGTTCCTCATCAAGATCCAGGCCATGGACGGCACCGACCCCGCCGTCATCCGCGAGCTGATCGAGGAGCGCAGGTCGTGGGCGCGCGGCAAGCTCGACCGCTACGAGCGGGTGCGGGACAGGCTCCTCGGCGGGCGGACCGAGGAGGAGTACCTCCGGGAAGCCGACCGCATCGGGCCCTACCTCACGCTGATGGCCGGGATCACCTTCGAGGAGGAGAACCTGCGCTGGTGCGAACGGGTTCTCGCGGTCCTGAAGCACCGGGTTGCCCTAGGCTGACCCGGATGTTCAGCCCCGAAGGTCCCAGTCTGCGCGAACTCGCCGTCCAGGCCATGTCGTCCGTCGAACACGGCTACGACCTCCTCGCGCCCAAGTTCGACCACACCCCCTTCCGGACCCCGGCCCCGGTGCTCGACGCGGTCGCTTCCACGCTGCGGCGCATCGGGCCCTTCGACGACGGCCTCGACCTCTGCTGCGGCACCGGCGCGGGCACCGAAGCGCTGACGACGGTGTGCCGGAAGAGCGTCACCGGCGTCGACTTCAGCGCGGGCATGCTCGCGGTCGCGCGAGAGCGCGTGAAGAGCGACGAACCCCGTCTGTCGTGGGTGCGCGGCGACGCCCGGGCCCTGCCGTTCGGGCCCGACTTCGACCTGGTGGTCAGCTTCGGCGCGTTCGGCCACTTCCTGCCCCGCGAACTGCCGGGCCTGTTCGGCCAGGTCCACTCCGTGCTGCGACCCGGCGGATGCTTCGCGTTCCCCCTCCTCGCGCCGCCACGCCCCACCTCGCCCGCGTACTGGATGCTGTCCGGCTTCGACACGGTGATGAAGATCCGCAACGCCGTCTGGCGACCGCCCTTCGTCATGTACTACCGGGACTTCCAACTCGGCTTCGTGCAGCGCGAGTTGCGGCGGATCGGCTTCGACGTCGACCTCTACGCCCTGCCCGAGTTCGGGTACCGGGGCGACGGCAGCCCCCGCGTCCGCATGGTCGCGGCGCGACGGCTGCCGTAGCGGCTGGTGCGGGTGTCAACTCGTCGTGGATGCCGCCGACTTGATGACCTTTGTGACCAGGTCGGGGTGGGAGATCATCACCACGTGAGAGGCGTCCACCACGACCGTGTGCGAACCAGCCCGCTTGGCCTCGAAGCGTTCCAGGTCGGGCGCGATCGCCCGGTCCTGCGCCGCCACGACCGCCCACGAGGGGATGTCGTGCCAGGCCGCCGCCGTGGTGACGTCCGTGAACGCGGCTGAGCTGATGGGGCGTTGGGAGGCGCCAAGCAGTGCGGAGGTGGACACCGGGAGGTCGGCGGTGAACACCGCGTGGAACTTCGCGGTCTGGATGGCCAGATCGGTACCGCCCGAGCCGTCGGGCAGCGGCTGCAAAGCGTCGTTCAGCTGCGACCCGGGGAATCGCGCGGCGAGTTCGCCCAGTTGCTCGCCCTTGTCGGGCACGAAGGCCGCGACGTACACGAGCGCCTTGACGCTCGGGTCGCCGGCGGTCGCCTGGGTGATGACCGCGCCGCCGTAGGAGTGACCTACGACGACCTTCGGGCCGTCGATGGTCTTGAGGAGCGCGGAGAGATAGGCGGCGTCCGAGGTCAGTCCGCGCAGCGGATTGGCGGGTGCCACGACGGTGTAGCCCGCCTTCTGGAGGCGGGAGGTCACGGCCGACCAGCTCGACGCGTCGGCGAACGCGCCGTGCACCAGGACCACGGTGGGCTTGGGTCCGCTGGGCTTGCCTCCGGTGGCGGGTGCCGCCGAGGCGGGGAGAGCGGTGGCCGCGAGGGTGCCTGCTGCGGCAACTGCCCCCAGCAGTAAGGGTCTACGGGACATCGTCATCGGTCAGCTCCAGAGGAGGTCGAGGAGATCGGCGTAGAACGGTTGCTCGTAGGTGCCCGTCCGGGAGTTCAGGCGTAGCGGCGCACGAACGACAGGGCGGTGTCCGCGACTTCCTGCCAGCCGTGGTCGATGGTCAGTGCGTGGCCCCGGCCCTTGATCTCGGTGATCTCGGTGACGCCCTTGTTGTGCTGCTGCTTCTTGTAGGAGGCGTTGGCGATCGACCAGGGCACGGTGTGGTCCTTCTCGCCCGAGATGATCAGGAGCGGCCCGCGCTCGGGGTTCTCCGTGTCGACCTTCGCCTCGGTCCACGGGTTGAGGTTCGCGGTCGCCGCCTGGAACAGCGGGGCGCCGGGCGCGGGCACCGCGAACGTCTCGTACAACTCCCGTGCCTCCTCCTCGCTGACGGCGTTGGCGAATCCGTAGCGGAACTGGTCGTAGGTCAGGGGGACCGCGCGATTGCGGTTGGCGGGGTTGCTGAGGACGGGTGCGGAGGAGCGCAGCGCGGACACCGGCAGGGGCAGCACGCCCCGGAAGGGTGCCGGGTCGATGGCGACGGACACGGCGGAGAGTCCGCGCCCGGCGAGGATCTGGGTGAGGAGTCCGCCGAAGGAGTGGCCGACGATCGCCGGTTTCCGCGTCAGTGTGCCGATCAACTGCGCCAGATGATCGGCGACTTGGCCGACCGTCTTGCCGGCCATGACCTCGGGGTGCGCGTTGGCCTCCGCGACCGTCTCCGGGTCGTCGGGCCAGGACAGGGAGACCGGCGCGTACCCGGCCTGCTCGAAGTGGGCTGCCCAGCGGTCCCAACTGCTCGGCAGCAGCCACAGACCGTGGACGAAGACGACCGGCGTACGTTCGACGGCGTTCGCCTTTTCGATCTGTTGTACGTCGATGTGGGTCATGTTCGGAAGTATGCGTCCAAGGCTGTCCTGGAGTCCGGCATATGACAGCACTGGGTGGAGAGCGACGCCATTGTCGCCTTGCGGGTGATCTCCTACGCTGAGCGGCGTGTGGTCAAGCACGCTGTCCGGGAACGGAGTTGTGCATGCTCAGCAAGGGTGAAGCCGCCGAAGCGGTCCGGCAGGCCAAGGTCAAGACCGGTGTCACATGGGCCCAGTTGGCGGAGGCCGTGGGCCGACCGCTCGCCTGGACCACCGCGGCCCTGCTGGGCCAGCACCCCATGAACAAGGACGAGGCGGCGACCGCCGCCGCCCTCCTCGAACTCGGTGAGGACGCCGCTCTCGCCTTCCAACTCCAGCCGACCCGCGGCGCGTTGGACGCGGCTGTCCCCGTGGACCCCACCATCTACCGGCTCTACGAGGTCATCCAGGTCTACGGCCCCACCATCAAGGAACTGATCCACGAGCAGTGCGGCGACGGCATCATGAGCGCCATCAACTTCCGCCTCGACGTCAGCCGTGTGCCCGACCCGGCAGGTGACCGGGTCGTCATCACCCTCGACGGGAAGTACCTCCAGTACCAGTGGGAGTGACCGGGGCTCCGGTCTCACTGGCTCCGGCGGGAGTTGAGCCGGGCCGCCTGGCGGGTCAGGTGGTCGCGTTCGGCGAGGTTGGGAGCCTTGTGCGCCGCCTCGGCGTACAGCCGTGCTGCCGTCGACAGGTCGCCGTCCCGTTCGTGGAGGTAGGCCGCCACCGCCGTATGACGGGGGAGTGAGTCGTCGAGTGCGGCGAGCGCGGCCAGACCGGCGCGCGGGCCGTCTGCCTCGCCGACCGCCACAGCGCGGTTGAGGCGGACCACCGGGCTGTCGGTCAGGGCGACGAGTTCGTCGTACCACTCGACGATCTGCACCCAGTCCGTCTCCTGGGCGCAGGGTGCGTCCGCGTGCAGTGCCGCGATCGCGGCCTGCGCCTGGAACTCGCCCAACCGGTCGCGGGCAAGGGCGAGTTGGAGGATCGTGACGCCCTCGGCGATCAATGTCGTGTCCCACCGGGCGCGGTCCTGCTCGGCGAGCGGTACCAGGCTGCCGTCGGGCGCGGTCCGGGCGGCGCGGCGGGCGTGGTGGAGCAGCATGAGGGCGAGCAGGCCCGACACCTCGGGGTGGTCGATCACGCCCGCGACCTGTCGGGTGAGCCGGATGGCCTCGGCGGCGAGGTCGACGTCACCGGAGTAGCCCTCGTTGAAGACCAGGTAGAGAACGCGCAGCACGGTGGCCACCTCGCCGGGCTGGTCGAACCGCACACCGGACACGGTGCGCTTGGCCCGGCTGATGCGCTGCGCCATCGTCGCCTCGGGCACCAGATAGGCCTGGGCGATCTGCCGGGTGGTGAGCCCGCCGACCGCGCGCAGCGTGAGCGCGACCGCCGACGACGGCGTCAACGACGGGTGGGCGCACAGGAAGTAGAGCTGGAGCGTGTCGTCCGTAGCGGGCGCTGGGCCGGGCGCCGGCTCCTCGTCCACCAGGTCCTCGCGCCTGCGGCGGGCCGTGTCCGCCCGCGTCGCGTCGAGGAACCGCCGCCAGGCCACCGTGACCAGCCACCCCTTCGGGTCGCGCGGCGGATCGTCCGGCCAGACCCGGACCGCCTCGACGAGCGCGTCCTGTACGGCGTCCTCGGCCGCCGCGAAGTCTGCTCCGCGGCGGACGAGGATCCCGAGCACGCTCGGCGTGAGGTTCCTCAGCAGGACCTCGTTCACTTGAAGGTGCAGTCCGTGGTGGTCGAGTGCGTGCCCAGGAACGGGCGCAGCTCCAGCCACTCGTGGATCGGCCTGCCACCGGCCCCGGGCGCGGCCGACAGCTCACCGGCCAGTTCCACGGCCCGCTCGTAGCTGTCGACGTCGATGATCATCCAGCCGGCGATGACGTCCTTGGTCTCGGCGAACGGACCGTCGGTGACCGGCGGGCGCCCCTCGCCGTCGTAGCGGACGAACGTCCCCTCGGGGGAGAGCGCCTGGCTGTCCACGTACTCGCCGGACTTCTCCAGCCGGGCCGCGAAGTCGTTCATGTACTGCACATGGGCCGAGATCTCCTCGGGCGTCCACTGGTCCATGGGGACGTCGTTCACGGCGGCGGGGGCGCCGCGGTAGTGCTTCAGCAGCAGGTACTTGGCCATGGTCGTTCTCCTCGGTGCCGGCGCGACCCATTGTGGACGCGTTCACCCCGGGGACGGAGCCGGGCGCGGGTTCTCGACATCGGCGGGCAGACTTTTTCGCCGCGAGTTTCGCGGGGGCTGAGGAGGAGGGCGGAAAGGGAGGCGTACTCACTCCTCTTCCCTTCTTAACGTATAGCGCACCGGGGGGCTTGCGGCAAGGCCCCCGTCGTACCGCAGAATGTCCGGCCTGAGGGCATGACCTGCGGAAATGGGAGTCGCGGAATGCGTGTGCTGTTGACGACGTGGGGATCGCGCGGGGATGTCGAACCCGTCGCGGGACTCGCGGCCCGACTGCTGGAACTCGGCGCGGAGGTGAGCGTCGCCGCGCCGCCGGACGAGGAGTTCGTGGAGCTGCTGGACCGGGCCGGGGTGCCGCTGCTGCCGCTCGGGCCGTCGGTGCGCTCGGTGGTGACCGGGGCGAAGCCGCCCTCGACGGCGACCGCGTTCCGGCTCGCGCCCGAGCTGGTCGCCGCCCGGTACGAGACGCTGCTGCCGGCGGCCGAGGGGTGCGACGTGCTGCTGGCGAGCGGTCTGATGCCGACCGGCGCCCGCTCGGTGGCCGAGAAACTGGGCATCCGCTATGTGTTCGCCTGCTTCCACACGGCCGGGCTGCCGTCGTCGAAGTACCGGCCACTGGCGCGGCCCGGCCATCAGTCCTCGCCGGACGAGACCGACATCAAGGTGCTGTGGGAGGAGGACGCCCAGCGCGTGAACGCCCTGTACCGCGACGCGGAGAACCGGCACCGGGCCGCGATCGGCCTGCCGCCGGTCGACAACGTCCGCGACCACGCGTTCACCGAGCGGCCGTGGCTGGCCTCGGATCCGGACCTGTTCCCGTGGCAGGACCAGACGGATCTCGACCTCGTGGTGACCGGACCGTGGATCCTGCCCGACGAGCGCCCGCTCCCCGCCGATCTGGAGGCGTTCCTGAAGGCGGGCGAGGAGCCGGTGTACGTGGGCTTCGGCAGCATGGCCCTGCGCACCTCGCCGGATGTCGCGAGGGACGCGATCGAGGCGGTGCGGGCGCAGGGCCGCCGTGTCGTACTAAGCCGCGGCTGGGCCCAGCTGGCTCCGGTCGACGACCGGGACGACTGCTTCGTCGTGGGCGAGGTCAGTCACCAGGCGCTGTTCCGCCGCGTGGCCGCGGTCGTGCACCACGGCGGGGCGGGCACCACGACGGCGGCCACGATGTCCGGCGCACCGCAGGTGGTCGTGCCGCAGATCGTGGACCAGCCATACTGGGCGACACGGGTGGCCGAACTGGGCATCGGCGTCGCACACGACGGTCCTACGCCGACCTACGACTCCCTGTCGGCCGCTCTCACCACCGCCCTGGCCCCCGAGACGCGGGCCCGGGCACGGGTCGTGGCCGGCGAGCTCCGCACCGACGGGACGACAGTGGCCGCGAAGATGCTCCTCGACCCGGCCGGCGGGGAAAGGCAGCCCACCCGCGCGTGAACCGGCCGAACCCCGCACACGAGAACCCGTACGCACCGGTCCACACGGCCTGCCGCCCGCACGGCCGTGAACGACCGCAGATCGGAATTGATGCCGTGAACCCCCTGACCACCAGCGCCTTCGACCTCCCCGACCGGCTCTCCGCCAAGGCCGATCCGGCACTGATCGCCGGCGACGAGCAGCACTTCGCGGCCATCGCGGAGTCCCTGGAACAGTCGATCGCGGAACTGACCGAGCGCCTCGACGCCGAGCGCAGGGCGCCCGGGGGCATCGGCCGGGCGGCGATGGACCGGGACACGGAGATCCACCGGCTCACCACACGGTTGCGGACCCTGCGCCGCTTCGGCCTGGACCTGTGTCTGGGCCACATGGTGGACGCCACCACATCCGAGCCCGTCTACATCGGACGGCTCGGCCTCACCGACAGCACGGGCCGACGGCTGCTGCTCGACTGGCGGTCCCCGGCGGCCGAGCCGTTCTTCGGCGCCACCCACGCCAACCCGATGGGCCTCGCGAGCCGCCGCAGGTACCGCTGGACCCGCGGCCGGATCAGCGACTACTGGGACGAGGTGTTCACCGCCGACGGCTTCGCCGGGCATGCCGCGCTCGACGACCAGTCCGCCTTCATCGCCAGCCTCGGCGGCAACCGCTCGGGCCGGATGCGTGATGTGCTCGGCACCATCCAGGCCGACCAGGACGCGATCATCCGCGCGGGATCACGCGGCGCGCTCGTCGTCGACGGCGGCCCGGGCACCGGCAAGACCGTCGTCGCGCTGCACCGCTCCGCCTATCTCCTCTACTCCGACCCGCGCCTCGGCCACCGCAGGGGCGGTGTCCTGTTCGTCGGCCCGCACCGGCCCTACCTGGACTACGTCGCGGACGTCCTGCCCAGCCTCGGCGAGGAGGGCGTACAGACCTGCATCCTGCGGGACCTCGTCGACGAGGGAGCCGCTGCGGGCATCGAGGCCGACCCGGAGGTGGCCCGGCTGAAGTCGTCCGTGCAGTTGGTGCGGGCCATCGAACCCGCCGTGCGCTTCTACGAGGAGCCGCCCACCAAGGGCATGAACGTCACGACCCACTGGTCCGACATCTGGCTCAGCGCCGAGGACTGGGCCGTTGCCTTCGAGGCGGCCGAACCCGGTACCCCGCACAACGAGGGCCGTGAGCAGGTCTGGCAGGAACTGCTCACGATCCTCGTCGACAAGCACGAGGACACCGGCAACGCCCAGGACGGCGCGGTCACTCCCGCACTGCTCCGCAAGTCGCTGCGGCAGAACCGCGAACTGCTCACCGCCTTCAACCGCGCCTGGCCGCTGCTCGAAGCGGCCGACCTGGTAGGGGACTTGTGGACGGTGCCGGCCTATCTGCGCAAGTGCGCTCCCTCGTTGAGCCGCGAGGACGTCCAGCGGTTGCAGCGCGCGGACGCCCAGGCCTGGACGGTGTCCGACCTGCCGCTGCTCGACGCGGCGCGGCAGCGGCTCGGAGACCCGGAGTCGGCGCGCCGCAAGCGCCGACAGGAAGCCGCGGTCGCAGCCGAACACGCCCGCAGGACCGATGTCATCGACAGCCTGCTGCAGAACGTCGAGATCGACGAGAGCGAGGGCGCGATGGGCATGCTGCACGGACAGGACCTGCGTGACGCCCTGATCGACGAGGCGGCCCAGCCCGGCATCGAACCCGACCTGCTCGCCGGGCCGTTCGCGCACATCGTCGTGGACGAGGCCCAGGAACTCACCGACGCGGAATGGCAGATGCTGCTCCTGCGCTGCCCGTCCCGCAGCTTCACCATCGTCGGTGACCGTGCCCAGGCCCGGCACGGCTTCACCGAGTCGTGGCAGGAACGGCTGAAGCGGATCGGCCTCGACCGGATCGACCTGGCCTCCCTGACCATCAACTACCGCACCCCGGAAGAGATCATGACGGAGGCCGAGCCGGTCATCCGCGCGGTACTCCCGGACGCCAACGTGCCGACCTCGATCCGCAGCAGCGGCATCCCCGTCGTCCACGGACCAGCCACCGACCGGGAGTTGATCCTCGACACCTGGCTCGCCGAGCACACCGAGGGGATCGCCTGCGTCATCGGTGACCCCGACTTCCGGGCCACGTCCCGCGTCCGGTCGTTGACTCCCGAGCTGTCCAAGGGACTTGAGTTCGACCTGGTCGTGCTCGTCGACCCGGAGACGTTCGGCGAGGGCATCGAGGGAGCCGTCGACCACTATGTGGCGATGACCCGGGCGACTCAGCGACTCGTCGTACTGACGAGCGCGTAACGCCGGGCGGCGCGCGGCGAGTTCGGCATCCGGCCCGCCGCGCGCCATGCTCCGGACCGGGGTTCAGCCCGCCGACGGAACCGTGAACTCGTAGATCAGGGCGTCCTGCTGGGCCTCCACCACCAGGTCGGTGATCTCCAGCGGGCGCGCGTACTGGTCGTGCACGCGCCGGGTCACCCGCACCGACGGCGCGTTCGCCACCTGGGTGATGGCGTCCCGGTGGTGCAGGGTCAGCCCGGCCCGGCGCATCCAGTCGTAGGCGCGCCGGAGTTGGGCCGAGGCGGAGCCGTCGGCGCGGTCGCGGTAGCGGGCCAGTTCCTCCACCTCGGCCAGTGCCACGGCCGAGAAGGAGGTGACGGCCGTACGCAGTCCGCTGCCGTCGGCCGCCGCGGAGGCGTAGCGGTGCACCAGGGTCGGGCGGTCCGGGGCGATACGCAGAGCCTCGGCGTGCTCGGGCGGGGGAGTCTCCCAGGTCACGGAGGTCCGGTCGAAGCCGGTCGGGTCGGTGCTCCGGGCACCGACCGGGAAGGTGAGGGAGGACGGGGTCTCGACCGGAAGGCCGGGCAGTGTGGCGTGGCTGCCGCGCCGGTCGGTGGCGACCAGACCGTCCCTGCGCAGCAGCTCCAGCGCCTGCCGTACGGTCTCCCGGCTGACATGGAAGTGTTCGGCCAACTGCCGTTCGGCGGGCAGGCGTTCGCCGGGCGGGATGGTGCCGTCGTGTAGTTCGGCGAGCAGTTGGGTGGCGACCTTCCCGTAGAGGGGCTGGTCGTCGGCGGTCGGGTGGTGGGGGGTGGTGCGGGCCATGCCGCGCCTCCTGAGGGTGACAAGACTGAGGGCAGAACTGGTGACGAAACGTAGCCGTGCGGGCTCGTTGCGCGACCAGATCTAGCATTGGTCTAAACCACCAGGGAAGAGCGGCAAGGCAGTTAGGCCGAAACCGGCCCGCGCCGATCACTCCTCACAGTGCGCCGTACAGGGCGTCGATCAGGGCCAACTTCCTCGGGTCGTCGGCGATATGGGGCCCCATCCGGTTCATCGCGTAGCCCAACGACACCCCGGCGTCCGGGTCGGCCAGACCGCAGGAGCCGCCGAAGCCGTCATGTCCGAAAGCCCTCGGGTCGGGACCGTACGAGCCGTTCGGGCCACTGAGCCACAGACCGAGCCCGATCTCCGTCTCGTGCGCGAAGCCCGCGCCCAGCACCAGATCGCGGCAGCTGCCCTGTCCCTCGCGCACCCGCTCGGCCGCCTCGGGGGAGAGGACGCGGCGGCCGCCGTAGGAGCCGCGCCCGGCGAAGACGCCGTAGAGCGCGGCGATCGCGCGCGCGGTGCCGTGGCCGTTCGCCGCCGGGATCTCCGCGGCGCGCCACTCCGGGGTGTTGGCCTCGGCCGCGCCCGCGATCGGGTTGGTCAGCGCGGCGATGGCGGCGGGCGCCAACTGGCTGAAGATCGCGGCCTGTTCACTGCTCGACGCGACGGGCGGATGCACCAGCTCGGCCGCCCGGCCCGCCTCCTTCTCCGGCAGTCCGATGGTGAAGTCGATCCCGAGCGGGCCGGTGACCTCCCGCTCCAGGAAGGCCCCCGGCAGCAACCCCGAGACGCGGCGCACCACTTCGCCGACGAGAAAGCCGTAGGTGAGCGCGTGGTACCCGGACCGGGTCCCCGGCTCCCACCAGGGCTCCATGGCCGCGAGCCGCTTAGTCGTCAACTCCCAGTCGTAGAGCTGCGCGAGGGAGTGCGGCTCGCGCAGGCCGGCCAGTCCCGCGCGGTGCGACAGCAGGTGTCGTACGAGCACGTTCTCCTTGCCGGCGGCGGCGAACTCCGGCCAGTACGTGGCCACTTGGGCGTCGAGGTCGAGCAGGCCCCGGTCGGCGAGGATGTGGGCGCACAGGGCCACCGGGCCCTTGGTCGTGGACCACACGTTGACCACCGTGTCGCGCTCCCAGGGGCGGGTCCGTGCCGCGTCGGCCCAGCCGCCCCACAGGTCGACCACGGTCTCGCCGTCCAGCGTGACGGTCACGGCGGCGCCCAGTTCGTCCCGGTCCCGGAAGTTCTCCTCGAACGCCGTGCGTACCGCCGTGAAGCGGGGGTCGCAGTGGCCGTCGATGGCTGGCTGGTGCTCGGACATGGTGCCTCCGTGGTCCGCCGTGGGTCCGGGCCGCGACGCTGCGACCCGGACACCCTGAACATACCGACTGGTCGGACCGGGAGGAAGGCGTCGTATGTTCAATTGAAGAACAGCGTGCCCGAAGGCTCCCGGTGGCCCGGTTCCGTGTGCCAGTAGTCGCGGGTCTCCACAGCCAGCCCGGCCGCGTCGAAGCGCACGAAAACACAGCCGGCGAGCGTGGACGGCTCACCGTCCTCCTCGGCCAGGACCCTGAACTCGGCCACGGCGACTCCGTGTTGACCGACGACCGGCGCCGAGAACCGCACGTCGCCCACCCGCTCCGCCGCGAACGACCAGCGCAGATACGCGGCCAACTCGGCCCGCCCCCGGTGCGGTTCGCGGAACGGCATCGAGCGGTGGACGCAGTCCTCGGCGTACAACCCCAGCAGCGCGTCCACATCGTGCGCGGCCCACGCCCGGGCCCAGACGCGCACGAACCGCTCGGCGGCCTCACCGGTGTTCATCGCGCGCCCCTCAGACGTACGACCGCAGCCAGTCCAGCTTGGCCGCCTCCTGGTAAGGGCCGCCGCCCTCATGGTCGTTGAAGTCGTAGACCTCGATCCTCTTGTCCTCGTGCGACCAGGCGTTGAACGCGGCGAACACGGTCGAGGGCGGGCAGGTCTCGTCCTCCAGGCCGGTCGAGAAGAGGGCGGGCGCGCGGCCGCGGGCCGCGAAGTGGACGCCGTCGAAGTACGAGAGCGTGCGCAGCACGTCCTCGGTGTGGCCGCGATGGGTCTTGAGGTAGTTGCCGATCTCCCGGTACGGGTCGCGGTTCGTGAGGGTCACCGCGCGCGGGTAGTCGCACAGGAACGGCACGTCCGGCGCGATCCCGGCCAGGTCGCCGACCAGCCCGCCCACGGCGACGGTGATACCGCCGCCCTGGCTCGCGCCGAGCGCCACCGTGCGCGCGGGGTCGACCGACGGGTGCGAGCGGGCCGCCTCGACGGCCCGCACCCCGTCCGTGAACACGCGGCGGTAGTAGTAGTTCTCGGGGGCGTCGATGCCCCGGGTCATGAAGCCGGGGTACGCGGGCGCGCCGCCCACCGGGTCCGGGGTGCCACCGCCGCCGCCCCACGCGCTGCCCTGGCCGCGCGTGTCCATGATGAAGTGGGCGCGGCCGGTCGACGCCCACAGCAGGTTCTCGTGCGGGAGGCCCCGCCCGCCGCCGTAGCCGACGAACTCCACGACCAGCGGCAGGGGCTGGGCCGCGCCGGCCGGCAGCCGCAGCCAGCCCTTCACCGGGTGACCGCCGAACCCGGCGAACGTCACGTCGTACACCTGCACTGTCGAGAGTCCCGTGTCGACCGGCTCGAAGCGGGCGTCGAGATCGTGCTCGCGAGTCTCCTGGAGGGTCTTGGACCAGAAGGCGTCGAAGTCCTCGGGCTCGGCGGACGCGCTGCGGTACTCACGGAGTTCGCCGAGCGGAAGGTCGAACAGGGCCATCGATGACCACCTTTGTGAAGGGTGAGCGCGGATGATCACACCGTACGTGTGACATCGGAGGACTCGCCAGACTCGTGCGGCGCCCCGCGCCTACCATGGCCGTATGTCGTCAGCCGTGGATCTGCTGGTCAAGGACGCCGAACTGCTCGTCGTGGACGACGGGCGCGAGATCCTGGGCGGCTGGGTCGCCGTCACGGGTGGTCGGGTCACCGCCGTCGGTACGGGAGGGTCCGAGCCCGAAGCCGCCACGACCGTCTCGGCGGCCGGGCGGCTCGTCACCCCGGGCCTGATCAACACCCATCACCACATCTACCAGAACCTCACCCGCTCCTACGCGCCCGCCGTCAACGGCACCCTCTTCGACTGGCTGACCACGCTCTATCCGCTGTGGGCGAGCCTCGACGAGGAGGCCGCGTACGTGTCGGCGTACGTCGGTATGGCGGAACTCCTCATGGGCGGCTGCACCACATCCTCCGACCACCTCTATGTGCATCCACGCCCCTATCTGGTAGACGCCGAGATCCGGGCCGCCCGCGACATCGGCTTCCGCTTCCACGCGACCCGCGGTTCGATGACCCGGTCCGTCGAGGACGGGGGACTGCCGCCGAGGAGCGTCACGCAGAGCACGGACGAGGTCCTCGCCGACAGCGAGCGGCTGATCAAGGCCCACCACGACCCGGAACCCGGCGCGCTGATCCGGGTCGCGCTCGCACCCTGCTCGCCGTTCTCGGTCACCAAGGACGTGATGACGGCGACCGCGGAACTCGCCGAGCGGTACGACGTACGGCTGCACACCCACCTCGCCGAGGACCGGGACGAGGACACGTACTGCCTGGAGACCTACGGCTGCCGGCCCGTCGAGTACTTCGAGGACACCGGATGGATGAGCGACCGCACCTGGGTCGCGCACTGCATCTACCCGAACGACGACGAACTGCGCCGCCTCGCCGCCGCCGGGGTCGGTGTGGCGCACTGCCCCAGCTCCAACATGCTGATCGGCGGCGGCACGGCCCGGGTCAAGGAGATGCGGGAACTCGGCCTGCCGGTCGGCATCGGCTGCGACGGTTCCGCCTCCACCGACCACGCCTCGCTGTGGATGGAGACCCGGGGCGCGCTGCTGCTGGGCCGCTACCGGGGCGGCCCCGGCGCGATGACCGCGCGCGACGCCCTCGACATCGCGACCCGAGGCTCGGCGCGCTGCCTGGGCCGCGCCGACGAACTGGGACATCTGCGGCCGGGCGCGTGTGCCGACCTGGTCGTCTGGGACCTGCACGAAGTCGCCCTGGCCGGCGCGCTGAGCGACCCCGTCGAGGCGTGGCTGCGCTGCGGGCCGGCGCGGGCGTGGACCACGGTCGTGGGTGGACGGGTCCTCGTCGACCGGGGTGAGCCGGCGCTGCCCGCGCTGGGGGATGTGCTGCGGGACCATGGGCGGATCGCACGGCGAATGCAGCAGGGGGTGTAGCGGCGGACCATGCGCGGCGGGCACACGGCCCCCGTTTCGTGCCCCTCGTGTCACGCCCGACGGCGGGTCCACTGCGGTTCGGTGAGTGCCCAGTCCCGTTCCCACTCGGCCAGCCGGCGGCGCAGCGCGACCCGTCGGGTCACCGCGGAGGTGAGCAGCACCAGGGCGACCACACCGCCCGCGGCCCACATGCCGACCGTCAACGTGTGCTGCCAGACGGCCACTTCACCCGCGGGCTGTGCGACGTTGCGGCCCTGGGCGTCGAACCAGACGCCCACCACGTCACCGCGCCCCGTCCCCGCCGGGACCGCGGCCGTAGCCGTACGCGGTCCTTTGCCAGGTTCCGTCCAGCGCACCTCCACCAGGAAGCTGCGCGGGCGGCTGCCCTCCACGGAGGGGAGTTCGGCGGGCGGTTTGCCGATCACCTCCGCGCTGACCCGATGGCGGTCGGCCCGCTGGGCGGCAGCGACGGTCCGGGCCTGGTCGTGGGCCCACAGGCCCGCGGCGGCTCCGGCCAGCGGAGCGCAGACGAACAGGAGGACGGCGACGGCAATCGCCGTCCACGTCTCCACGACGTCCGACCGCCGCCGCAACGGATTGTGCCGCCTGCGCCGACTCCGTACCCGGTTCAGCACGTCGACCTCCTCGCCGTCACCGGAGCCGAGGAACCGGAAGACCGGAAGCCCACTGCGGGGCCGGTCCGCCGCTGCCTCGACACCGCGCACGCATGCGAGCGTCCACACAGCAGTCGTACCCCCTCCGGGGCACTTCCCTCAACCGGAGCCGGAGAGATCGGCAGGCGCGAGCCTCAGCCGAAGCGCTCGATGCGGATACGGTCCACCGGCTGGCCCGCCTCGACCAGCAGCCGCGAGGCATGCTCGGCGAAGCCGTTCGAGCCGCACACATAGGCCTCCCACCCACCGGGAGGCTGTTCGGCCAGGAGCGGCGCCACATGTGCCGCGGCCATACGTCCCACCGGCACACCCTGTGGCGCGGTGCGCGTGAACACGGTCGTCGTCTCGGCGCCGTACTCCCGCGCGTAGATCAACTCCTCGGGACCGCGCGCCGACACCACCAGCCGCAGCGGCACGGACAGCCGCCGCGCACGGTGCTGCCGGAGCATCGACATCAGCGGTACGACCCCGGAACCGGCGCCCAGCAGCAGCGCGGGCCGGTCGCCGGGCCAGGCGAAGAAGCCGCTCAGCGGGCCGCGCACCTCGACCGTGTCACCGGGCGCGGCCACCGTGTGGAACCAGCCGGAGACCTCGCCGCCCTCGACATGGTCCAGGGTCAGTTCCACATGCCCGGTGTCGTCCGGGTGCGAGGCGATCGAGTAGTGGCGCTGCGCCACATAGCCGTCCTCGGCGCGCAGCCGCAGCATCAGGTGCTGGCCCGCCAGATGGCCGCTCCAGCCGGGCACCGCGAACCGGAACGTCGAGGCGTGCGGGGTCTCCCGGCGGATCTCGGTGAGCGTGGCGGTCTGCCACACGGCGGCGGCCCGGTTGCTCACGGCGATGCGTCCCGGCACCGCGAACCTGGTGGTGGGCGCGAAGGTGTCAGTCACCGGAGTACCGCTGCTCCTCCCAGGGGTTGCCCCGGGCGTGATAGCCGTTCTGCTCCCAGAAGCCCGGCTCGTCGTGGTCGAGGAGACGCAGGCCCGCGATCCACTTGGCGCTCTTCCAGAAGTACAGGTGCGGCACCAGCAGCCGGGCGGGACCGCCGTGCTCGGCGGGCAGCGGCCTGCCGTCGTACTCCCAGGCGATCCAGGCACGTCCGCCGGTGACGTCGGAGAGCGGGAGGTTCGTGGTGTACCCGGTGTGCGAGTAGGCGACCACATGTGTGGCGGACGCATGGGGTCGCACCACATCGAGGAACGCGTCGAGCGAGACGCCCCCGAACCGCACCCCGAACTTCGACCAGCTCGTCACACAGTGGATGTCACCCTCGTAGGCCGACGCGGGCAGTTCATGGGCCTGCGTCCAGTTCCAGGTGCGCGGCTCCTCGACCAGTCCGTCCACGCGGAACGTCCAGTCGGTGGGCGCCAGGTCGGGGGTGACCTCGGCGGACAGGACGGGCCAGTCGTCGCCCGCGTCGTACTGGCCGGGCGGCAGGCCGGCGTCGGGGACGCGGGGGCGTCCGGTGAAGCCTCGGGTGACGTGCATACGGGTGGAGCCTCCAGGTCGCTGCGGCGCGGGTCCGCCGGGCGAGCGTGATCAGTGAGTTCTCGTTTCAACGGTACGCGTCCACCGGGTATGCCCAGGTCCGAGGGGTACCGGCGATCATTGCGGCCGTATGAACTCTCCGGGCTCCGGGGAATAGCCGCCCGGTGGTCGACCTTGGTCTTGAGTGTCGACGATGTGGTGACTGCGAAGGAGAGTGAGGGAGCAGATGCCGAAGGCATACGTCTTCACGCGTTACGGGGGACCTGAGACGGAGGCGCTCGTAGAGGTGGACCGGCCGAGTCCCGGTCCCGGTGAAGTCCTTGTCGCGGTGCGCGTGGCCGGGGTGAACCCGGTCGACTGGAAGCTGCGCACCGGCTACCGGCGGCCCGGCGAGACGGACACCCGCACGTTCCCCGCGGTCTTCGGCAACGAGGTGTCCGGCGTCGTCGAGGAGATCGGCGCGGGCGTGGACGGCATCGCCGTCGGCGACGAGGTCTTCGGCAACACGGTGGCCGGCGGCTACGCCGAGTACGCCCTGCTCCCCGCGACCATCACCGCGCACAAGCCCGCCGAGCTCTCCTTCCAGGACGCCGCCACCCTCCCCGTCGCCGCGGCCACCGCCTACGACGGCGTCCGCCAGCTCGACCTGCCCGCCGGCGCGACCGTGCTGGTCACCGGTGCGGGCGGCGGCGTCGGCTCCGCGGCCCTGCAGATCGCCCGGGCCCTCGGACTGCGCGCCGTGGGCGTGGCGAGCGAGGGCAAGAAGGACTTCGTGGAGTCGCTGGGCGCGGTCCACGTCCCGTCCGGACCCGACCTGGCCGCACGGGTGCGGGCGGCCGCCCCGGACGGTGTCGACGGCGTCTACGACCTCGTCGGCGGCGAGGTGCTCGCCGAGGCCGCGACCCTGCTCACCGACCCCGCGAAGCTGGTCACCGCCGGGGCCCCCGCCCCCGAGGTCGAGAAGCTCGGCGGCGCCCGGGTCCAGCGGGCCCGCGGCACGGCCGTCCTCGACGCGGTCGCGCGGCTCGTGGTCGGCGGCGAACTGGACCCGCACGTGACACGGACCTTCCCGCTCGACCAGGCCGGCGAGGCCCTGCGTACCGTCGAGGACGGCCACGCGCGCGGCAAGATCGTGATCGAGGTCTCCGCATGAGCACGTCCGACGAACGCCTCCTCGACAACCCCGCCCGGGCCGCCCTCACCGGCCCGCACGCCCACTTCGCCGAGCGGCGCGGCCGGATCCTGCGCTACCCGGTCGACGTGTCCCCGTGGCTGGCCCTGCCCGACGAGCCCGACGCCGACGACTGGGCGGACGTCGCCGCGCTCGCCGGTCCCGGCGCCGAGATCGCGCTCTTCGGCTGCCGGGGACAGGTGCCCGACGACTGGGAGGTCACCTTCGACATCGACGGCGTACAGATGGTGGACGACGGGCTGGCCGCCGCGCCGGACCCGGAGGCGGTTCTCCTCGGTCCGGCCGACGTGCCCGAGATGCTCGACCTGGTGGAGCGGACCAGGCCGGGCCCGTTCCTGCCCCGCACCGTCGAACTCGGCACCTACCTGGGCATCCGCCGGGGCGGCGCCCTCGTCGCCATGGCCGGCGAACGGCTCCACCTGCCCGGCTGGACCGAGATCAGCGCCGTCTGCACCGACCCGTCCGTTCGCGGCCAGGGCCTCGCCAGCCGCCTGATCCTCGCCGTCGCCCACGGCATCCGCGAACGCGGCGAGACCCCGTTCCTGCACACCGGAGCGGGCAACACCACCGCGATACGGCTCTACGAGTCCCTGGGCTTCCGGCTGCGCAGGACCACCGCGTTCCTCGCGGCACGGGCGCCGGAGCACCTGACCGAGAACCGGGCGGTCGGGGTGTCGTAGGACCGACTCCTCAGTTCCCCTCGGCGGGAGCCTCGCCCGACCAGGCGTTGTAGCGCTCCAGATAGCCGGCGAACCGCCGCAGATCCTCCTCCGGCCAGTCCGCCAGCCGCTCGCGGAAGGCGGCCTGGCGGTTCTCCGTGACCTGGGCGAGGATCCGGCGGCCGGCGTCGGTCAGATGCAGGACCTGGACGCGATGGTCCTCGGGATCGGGACGCCGCTCGATGAGGCCGGCGCGCTCCAGGGCGGCGACCTGGCGGCTGACCGTGGACTTGTCGAGGGAGTAGTGCGCGGCCAGGTCGGTGGCCCGGCGGCCGTCGCGCTCCTCCAGGTGACTGAGCAGGGTGTACGACACCAGCGACAGCTCGGGGTGCAGCCGGCCCGCCGACGCCCGGGCGCGCCGCGCGAACGTCGTCATCTCGCGCTGGATGGTCTCCACGGCCCGGTCCGTTCCCACTGCGTCTCCTTCGCTCTCCTGGTTGCACAGTACAACTCAGCGGGTGGCCCGGCTCCTCGTCGGCCCTGTGCTTCGGGTACTGTTGCCCTCCGTCGCGGACGTCCGCGGCCCTGAACTCCCGGGAGGTGAGACCCATTTCCGCTGTGTCATGCCGGGTGCTCTCACCTCAGGACAGCTCGGATCACCGGTAGCAGGTGACCGCGAGAGCGCCCTTCGGCCACCTTCCGAAAGGCTCTCGGCTTCCATGCCTTCCCCTTCCCCCGTTTCCCCCGCCTCCGTCGTCGCCGCGCTCCGCGCCGCGGGCTGTGTCTTCGCCGAGGACGAGGCGCGGCTGATCCTCTCCGCCGCCCGCACCCCGGACGAGATCGCCGCCATGGTGGACCGCCGCGTCGAGGGCCTGCCCCTCGAACTCGTCGTGGGCCACGCCGAGTTCCGGAGTCTGCGCATCGCCGTGGAACCCGGTGTGTTCGTGCCCCGCCGCCGTACCGAGTTCCTCGTCGAGCAGGGCCTCGCGCACGCCCCGGACGCGTCCGTCGTCGTGGACCTGTGCTGCGGTTCCGGCGCGGTCGGCGCGGCCCTCGCCGCCGCCCTCGGCCCGGTCGAACTGCACGCCGCCGACATCGACCCCGCCGCCACGCGCTGCGCCCGCCGCAATGTCGCCGCCTTCGGCGGGCACGTCCACACCGGCGACCTGTTCGCCGCGCTGCCCGACGAGTTGCGCGGACGCGTCGACATCCTCGCGGCCAACGTGCCCTACGTCCCCAGCGGCGAGGTCGGTCTGCTGCCCGCGGAGGCCCGCGAGCACGAGCCGCTGGTCGCCCTCGACGGTGGCGCCGACGGCCTCGACATACTTCGCGCGGTCGCCAACGGCGCACCCGGCTGGCTCGCCCCCGGCGGCTGTCTGCTCGTCGAGACCAGTGAGCGTCAACTCCCGTCAGCGGTCGAGGCGTTCAGGAGCGCGGGTCTCGAGACGCGGTCGGCCTACTCCGAGGAGCTGTACGCCAACGTCGTGATCGGTGTCGCGCAGGCCGGCTCCGTCAGGTCGTAGCGCCACTGCCGGACGGGCTGGGCGAAGGCGCACCGCTCGGGCCGCCGCGTCCCCACGGGCCGCGGCCGCCCTGGAACCCGCCCCGTCCGTCCTGGCCCTTGCGGTCGAGGGTTCCCGTGAAGGCCCGGTCGGCGGTCCTGGTGCCGCTGTCGGAGCGGGTGCCGATCAGGGAGGCGGTGTCGCCCTTCTTGAGCGCGGCGGAGTTCTGGGCCGTGGCGTCGGAACCCACGGTCCAGGTCCACGAGGTCCCGTCGTCGCTCTTGACGGTGACCTGGTCGCCGTCCACCTTCGTGACCGTTCCGCGCTGCCAGATCCGTACGACCCACTTGCCGGTGGAGTCGTCCTTGACCGTCGCTTCCCCGTGCACGGCCTTGCCGCCGACCCCGAAGCCGAACCACATGCCGCCCCCGTGCCGGAAACCGGGCCCGCCGGGCGACGGCGAACCGGACGGGGCGGAGGACCCGGCCGCGGCGGGAATCGCTTCGCTGCCCGAACCTCCGGAGGTCGCCGCGTACGCGACGCTTCCGCCCAGCGCGAGCACGCCCACGGTGACCGCGGCGATCACCGCGCGGGCCCGCTTCGAACGCTGCCGCCACAGCCGGTCGAGACCGTGCTCCCGCTCGGCCCCGCCGGGTCCGGTGAGCACCTCCCACTCGGGTGCGTGGTCCGGCATCGGCGGTATCGCCCCGGCGCTGTGGTCGTCGTGTTCAGGGTCGTGCGTCACGGCTCGCTCCCTCGGCCCGGGCGTCCGGCATCCCGCGGCACGCCTCCCTGTGATTCTCGACTCCTCCCGATAAGGAACAGGTAACGGCTCCCTGTGAATCCGGGGGACGGGTCTGCCCGAGCCTTTATGCAACTAGTTGCACAAACGCGGTCCCGTCCTCTACAAAAGAGGCACGACACCGCGCACGGAGGGCCCGATGAGCCGTTACCCGCACCTGCTGAACCCCCTCGACCTGGGCTTCACCACACTGCCCAACCGGGTCCTCATGGGCTCCATGCACATAGGCCTGGAAGAGGCCGAGCGCGGTTTCGAGCGCATGGCGGAGTTCTACGCGGCCCGTGCGCGCGGCGGTGTCGGCCTGATCGTCACCGGCGGCATCGCCCCCAACGAGGCCGGCCGGCCCTACGAGGGCGGCGCCAAGCTGACCACCGACGCCGAGGCCGCCCAGCACGCCGGGATCACCGCAGCCGTGCACCGCGAGGGCGGCCGGATCGCGATGCAGATCCTGCACTTCGGCCGGTACGCCTACCACCAGGACCTCGTCGCACCGAGCCCCCTCCAGGCGCCGATCAGCCCCTTCCCGCCCCGCGCGCTCACCGACGCCGAGGTCGAGCAGACGATCGAGGACTACGTCCGCACCGCCCGCCTCGCCCGGCAGGCCGGCTACGACGGCGTCGAGATCATGGGCTCCGAGGGCTACCTCATCAACGAGTTCATCGCCGCCCGGACCAACCACCGCGAGGACCGCTGGGGCGGCTCCTACGAGAACCGCACGCGCTTCCCCGTCGAGATCGTGCGCCGGGTGCGCGAGGCAGTCGGCGAGGACTTCATCATCGTCTACCGGCTGTCCATGCTGGACCTCGTCCCCGGCGGCTCCACACTCGACGAAGTCATCAGCCTGGCCAGGGCAGTTGAGGCGGCCGGGGCCACCATCATCAACACCGGCATCGGCTGGCACGAGGCCCGCATCCCCACCATCGCGACCTCGGTGCCGCGCGGCGCGTACACCTGGGTGACCAAGAAGCTGATGGGCGCGGTGTCCATCCCTCTCGTGACCACCAACCGCATCAACACCCCCGAACTGGCAGAGCAGTTGCTCGCCGACGGGTACGCCGACATGGTCTCCATGGCCCGCCCGATGCTCGCCGACCCGGACTTCGTCGCCAAGGCCGCCGCCGGCCGCTCCGACGCCATCAACACCTGCATCGGCTGCAACCAGGCCTGCCTCGACCACACCTTCAGCGGGAAGATCACCTCCTGCCTGGTCAACCCGCGCGCCTGCCACGAGACCGAACTCGTCCTCGCCCCAACCCGGTTGCGCAAACGCGTCGCGGTGGTCGGCGCCGGCCCGGCCGGACTCGCGTGCGCGGTCAGCGCCGCCGAGCGCGGCCACCAGGTCACGCTGTACGACGCCGCGAGCGAGATCGGCGGCCAGCTCAACGTCGCCCGACAGGTCCCCGGCAAGCAGGAGTTCGACGAGACGCTGCGTTACTTCCGCACCCGGCTCGCCGAGCACGAGGTGGACGTACGCCTCAACACCCCTGTGACGGCAGGTGACGTGGAGGACTACGACGAGGTCGTCGTCGCCACCGGCGTCACCCCGCGCACCCCCGACATCCCCGGCGTCGACCATCCCAGCGTCGTCGGCTACCTCGACGTCCTGCGCGACCGCGTCCCCGTCGGCGAGCGCGTCGCGATCCTCGGCGCGGGCGGCATCGGCTTCGACGTCGCCGAGTTCCTCACCGACGGCGGCGACAAGGCGAGCGAGGACCCCGAGACGTACTTCCGCGCCTGGGGCGTCGACATGGACTACGCGGCCCCCGGCGGCCTCGCCGCGCCCGAGCGGCCCGCACCGCCGCGCAGCGTCCACCTCCTCCAGCGCAAGGAGACCAAGGTCGGCGCCGGACTCGGCAAGACGACCGGCTGGATCCACCGCGCCGAACTCAAGCACCGGGGCGTCACCATGGTCCCGGGCGTCCGCTACGACCTGATCGACGACGCCGGACTCCATGTCACCGTCGGCGAGGAGAGCACGGTCCTCGCCGTCGACACGATCGTGCTGTGCACCGGACAGGACCCGCGCCGCGACCTCTACGACCAACTGGCCGCCGCCGGACGCAGCGTGCACCTGATCGGCGGCGCCGACGTGGCCGCCGAACTGGACGCCAAACGGGCCATCAAGCAGGGCACCGAGGTAGCCGCCGTCCTCTGAGAGCCGTCCCTAGGATGACCCCATGTCACTCCCGCACGCGATCCTCACCGCTCTCCTGGAGAAGCCGTCCTCGGGGCTTGAGCTGACCCGGCGTTTCGACAAGTCGATCGGCTACTTCTGGTCTGCCACGCATCAGCAGATCTATCGCGAGCTGGGAAAACTGGAGGCCGAGGGCCAGATCAGGGCGCTCACGCCCGAACAGCCGGCCCGCGGCCAGAAGAAGAGCTACGAGGTCCTGCCCGCGGGCCGCGCCGAACTGGCCCGCTGGACCGCCTCCGCCCAGGACCCCAAGCCGCTGCGCGACACGATGCTGCTGCGGCTGCGCGCGGCGGCGGTCGTCGGCACGGACGGCATCGAGGCCGACCTGCGCCGCCATCTCGACCTGCACCGGCGGCAGTTGGCGGAGTACGAGGAGATCGAGGAGCACGACTTCCCGCCCGACAGGGACAGCCCGCAGGACCGGCTCCGGCATCTCGTGCTGCGGGCCGGCATCGACCTGGAGACCTTCTGGACGCAGTGGCTCACGCACGCGATCGAGGAGTTCGCGGAGTTGCCGTAGGACAGCGGAGTCGCCGTAGGACATGGGGGAGGGCCGCCCGTCGAGCGGGCGGCCCTCCCCCATGCGGACGGTCAGAGCCGGTAGGGCTTCGCGCGTCTGCGCAGGAACCAGGCCGCCGCGATGACACCGGTTCCCACCAGGCCCGCGCCGACTCCCAGGGTGAGCGGGCCGTAGTCCTTCGTGGCCCCGCCGAGCCCGCCCATGACACCGCGCGAGGGCGAGGCCGTGGCGGTGGCCCGGGGGGTCGCGGCGGCGGAGACGATCACGGTCTGGGTGCCGGCGGGGGTGGTGGCGTTCTGGCACATGACGATGACGGTGTAGGTGCCCGGAGTGACGCTCGTCCAGGCGGTGGACTGGCTGACGGTGGTGCCCGCCAGGGTCGCCTTCCGCCCCTCGGCGAAGCTCGCCTGGCTGCTGGTGAGCAGGGAACCGGTGCCCCAGACACCGGTGGTGCGGTTCTGGGAGCACGCGCTGGTCGTGACCGAGACGGTGGTCCCGGTCGTGCTCACGGAGATCCCCGAAGCCGCGCCGGCCGGACCGGCGGTCAGGGCGAGGGGAAGAGCGGCGGCGGCTGTCACGGTCAGGCCGGAGCGGAGTAGTAGCTGAGAAGTGCGCATGGGACTGCCCTCCAACGGCACGGTTGGCGGAACATCCCTTGCGCCGCCGGGATCGGGAAACGGCCGTGCTGCCTCCAAGGAAGCCAACGCGTCCCCGGCCGGTCCCGCATGCGGACGGCGACCGGGCAGGTGACGGATTCCTTCGTCCGGCTCAGGGACGGGACGCGGCCAGGGTCACGCGCGCACTCACCAGGCGGGCGCAGCCCGCAGCAGTCGCTCCCGTACGAGCGTGACGTGCGGGTTGTCCGGAGATCCGGGGCGGCGGGTGAGATACGAGGTGTTGATCGGCGGGTCCTCGGGCGTCAGCAGCGGCACCAGCGCGCCGGACGCCAGCTCGGCGAGGCAGAGATACCGGGGGAGCACGGTGATCCCGGCACCCGCCACGACCGCCGCCAGCACCCCGCGCAGATCGGGCACCGTGATCGCGGCCTGCCCGTCGAGCCGGGTGCCGAACACATGCCGCCAGTAGCGCCGGGCGATCGGCAGATCCTCCGCGTACGACACGAGCGGCACCCCGCGCAGCGCGGCGGGCCCCTCCGCCGCGACCCGCCCGGCACCGATGTGCTCGGCCCACGCGGGCGCGGAGACCAACACGAACTCCTCGTCCGCCAGCGGCTCCCAGGTCAGCGTCCGCCCGCGCGGCCGGGCGGTGGCGATCACCAGGTCGTAGCGTCCGCCCCGCAGCCCGTCGAGGAGTTCGTCCGTCAGTCCCGGGCTGACCCGCAGCCGTACGCCCTCGCCGGTCAGCGGTGCCAGGGCGGGCAGTACCCGGGTGCACAGCAGCTCGGCAGGCCCCGCAAGCTGCACGGGCTCCGGAGCCTGGTCCGCGCCGAGGGCGCCGCGGTCCGCCACGACGGCGAGCTCGTCCAGCGGCGCCGCGACCTGCGCGGCCAACTGGTCCGCCACCGAGGTCGGCACGACACCACGCGACCGCCGCTCGAACAGCTCCCGGCCCAACTGCTCCTCCAGCGACCGGATGTGAGTCGTCACCGTCGGCTGCGACAGCCCGAGCAGCCGCCCCGCCGCCGTGAACGAACCGGCCCGGTGCACGGCGAGGAACGTGCGCAGGAGGGAGAGATCGAGCGGTGCGGCGGCGGCCGGGGCGGGGTGCGCCGAGCCATTCGAATTCCCATGGGCCATGAACCGAATCCTACGGTTCGCTTATGGCCGGGCCCCGCCCGTCGTCACCGTGCGCTCCACCGAGAACCCACCCCACGTACCGTCCGGCAGCCGTGCCCTGAGCCGTACCCGATGGCTGTCCCCGGCCTCCCGGCCCACGTAGAAGCTGTACGTCGCCCGGTCGCGCGGCGCGGTCCCGCCCCAGACGAGGGAGGTGGCCGGCTGCCCGTCGAGGTTGATCTGATACTCCGTGACCACTCCGTCCGTGCGCGGCGGCACCCAGGACAGGTCGATGTAGTACGCCCCGTCGTCGCCCCGGTGCGTCTTCGCGGTGAAGTCCGTGGGGGCGGTGCCCCGTCCGTCGTCACTGCCCGGCGCCGTGGTGAGCGGCACGGGCGTGCTCGCGGACGAGAGGTTGTCGGCGGCGTCCCGGGCCCGCACGGTGAAGGAGTAGCGCGTGCCGGGCCGCAGACCCGTGACCACGGTCGCCGTCTGGGCACCGCCCACACTGTGGATCTTCGCCCCGCCCTGGTAGATGTCGTACGACACCACACCCCGGTCGTCCGTGGAGCCGCCCCAGGACAGCTGGACCGCCCGGCTGCCGATGACCTTGCCCTGCGGTGCGCTCGGGCGGGTGGGTGCCGAGTGGTCGGCCGCGACGGCGACCGGTGTCCGCGCCGTCACCTCCCGGCTGCGCGGTCCCAGGCGGCCGTCGGTGTCCCGGGCCCGGACAGAGAAGGCATACACAGTCGCGGGCTTGAGCCTGGTGACGTCCACCATGTGCTCGGACCCCGGTACTTCCTTCACTTTCGTGGTGCCCCGATAGATCTCGTAGGTGCCGACGGCCGGGTTCGCCGTCACCGCGTCCCACATGACGTGCACGCTGGTGGCGCTCCCCGCAGCGGCCGTGACGCCGACGGGGGCGCCGGGCGCGTGGCCGTCTCCGTCACCACCCGTGCCGCAGGAGGCGAGCAGCAGGAGCGCGGCGCAGGTGAGCGCGGCACGCGGGAGTGTGAGGGTGGCCCGGACGCGTCGCACGATTCTGCCTCCCCGGCATTGCACGGGCATCACACGAGCTGAAAGGTCCGGACCAATATGGCGCGGGTGGGGCAATCGCATCAAGAGGGGCGCCGTTGAAGATCGGTCGCGAACGTTACGTATGCTGAGTTCCTCACGGCTGAACTCACCCCTGTGAGTGGGGAGTTCATGCCGGTGGCGCGGACCGCTGTCGTCGCTGATCCCGCGCCGGCGCGGGCGGTCGGGCGGCCGGAGCCGAGATGGCTCGGGCCCCCGGCCCCCGTCGGGAGTGGCCCGGACTCGCCGGGATTCGGGGGGCGTGCACCGTCCGGCCCCCTATCAGTGGCCGCGTGATCGGACCGGTACCAGGGTGGGCTGAGTGTCCGTCAGATCCCCCAGGAGAGGGTCCTCATCGTGCGTGTCCAGACGCTGACGCTGGCCGTGGCCGGCGCCGCCCTGCTCGCCCCGACCACGCTGCCCGCCTCACCCGCCGCGTTCGCCCGGCCCCAAGCGGGGCCGGCGGCGCTGCGCGAGGGCGATGTCGCGGCGGCCGACCTGCTGGCCAAGGTGCGTGACTGCGCCCCCGTCTCGCGCGGCCGGTACCGCACCGACGACGGGGAACCCGCGTCGGTCCCGGTCTGCGGCACCAAGGAGGCCGTCTACTGGAAGGCCGACATGGACATCGACTGCGACGGACAGGCCGGTACCCGCTGCAACGCGCGCACCGACCCGCTCTTCTCGGCGATGACGGCGTACCAGCAGTCCGACGGCCGCTATCTGGACGCCGAGCGGCTCCCGTACATCGTGGTCCCGGCCGCCAGCACCCTCTGGAACCACCGCGACCACGGGATCGGCGGCGGTTCGGTCGCCGCCGTCGTCTACCGGGACCGGGTGCAGTACGCCGTCGTAGGAGACGTCGGCCCGCACGACATCATCGGCGAGGCCTCGTACGCGACGGCCAAGGCCCTCGGCATCCGCGCCGATCCGCGCGGCGGCGGGACGGACACCGGAGTCACGTACATCGTGTTCAAGGACTCCCGGGTGAAGCCCATCGAGGACCATGCCGCCGCCGTGGAGAAGGGGCAGCGGTTGGCGCGGCTGTTCGTAGGGGGAGCGGTCGCGCGGGAGGGCCGTAGGGCATCGGGCGGCTGACGGCGTCAGACCGCCGACCAGCCGTCGTCGACCGGCAGGATCACGCCGTTGATGTTGCTCGCCGCGTCCGAGGCGAGGAACACGATCGCGGCGGCCTGCTCCTCGGGCTGGGCCACGCGGCCGACGTTGACGAAGTGCGGGGCGAGCGCGGCCGGGCCGAGCGCCTCGCGGTCGGCGTCCACGGAGATGTTGGTCGCCGTACCGCCCGGGGCGATGGCGTTGGCGCGGATGCCCTGCTTGCGGTACATCACCGCGAGGGACTTCGTCAGGCCGACGACCCCGTGCTTGGAGGCTGTGTAGGCGGCGCCCGCAGCGCTGCCGCGGAAGCCGGCCTCCGAGGCGGTGTTCACGATCGCGCCCCGGCCCGCCGCCAGCATGTGCGGCAGCACGGCCCGGGTGAGCAGGAAGGGCGCGGTCAGATTGACCCGGATGACCCGCTCCCACTCCGCGTCGGCCACGTCCGCGAGGGCCGACATGCGGTCCATGATCCCCGCGTTGTTCACCAGGACGTCGATCCCGCCGAACCGCTCCACGGTGGTTGCCGTCACCTCGTCGACGACGGCCTGCTCGCTGAGGTCGCCCGTGACCGCGAGGGCGGTGCCGCCCGTCTGTTCGATCTCCTTGACGACGGCCTCGGCGCCGTCGGCGTTCAGATCGGCCACCACGACCTTGGCGCCCTCCGCGGCGAAGGCGAGCGCGGCGGCGCGCCCGATGCCCGAACCCGCTCCGGTGACGATGACGGTGCGTCCGTCGAGTCCACTGGTCATGACGTGCTCCTGTTCGTGGTGCGAGGCCTCTGGGCCCGTTGTGCACTCACCATACGACTTAATGTCTGCGAGTGACATAAAGTCGGCGGGTGGGTCATGGTGCAGAATCCCGGGAGGTCACGACCGCAGCCGGAGGGGAACTGATGACCGCATCCAGCGGGCGCACGGGACGACCGCCGCTCACCGAGGCGCGCAAGGCCGAGATCCGGCTGGAGATCGCCCGGGCCGCGGTGGAACTGTTCGTCGCGCAGGGCGTGGCGGCCACCACCGGCGAGCAGATCGGCCAGGCGGTCGGCGTCTCCGCGCGCACCGTGTGGCGCTACTTCCCGAGCAAGGAGAGCTGCGTACGGCCGCTGTTCTCGGCCGGCATCGACGTCATCGCCGCCCGGCTGCGCGAGTGGCCGCCCGGCCTCCCCCTGGAGGACCTCTTCGGCCCGGTCCTTGCGGCCGGCCTCCTCGCCGCGACCGGCCCCGACGGCGCGACCGGCAGCGCGCTGGTACGCCTGACGCGCACCGAACCGGGCCTGCGCGCGATCTGGCTCCAGACCTACGACGAGGCGGAACCGGCGTTCGCCCGCGCACTCGCCGACCGCGCCGGCCTGCCCGCGGGCGACCTGCGCCCCATGATCCAGGCGGCGATGCTCAACGCGGCACTGCGCGCGGCGGTCGAACGGTTCGCCTGGAGCCCGCCCGGGACCGCGACGGACGCGGTGACCGGGGAGGCCGAGGTGGCGGAGACGCTGCGCGCGGCGCTGGCGATCGCGGCGGAAGGGATCGCGTGATGCTCGTGACGTAGGAGGGGGGTTCGGGGTGGGTCCTTCAACAGGTGGGTGTCTCACACCTTCCGATACGTGTACGCCTCCGCGGCCGCCGCCTCCACCGCGTCAAGGTCCGCTCCCGTCGACGCCGTGACGACCGCGGCCACCGCGCCCTCGACGAACGGGGCATCCACCAGGCGGGTGCCGGCCGGGAGTTCGTCGCCCTCGGCGAGGAGGGCCTTCACAGTGAGTACGGCACTGCCCAGGTCGGTGAGGACGGCGACCCCGGCGCCGCGGTCGACGGACGCGGCAGCGGCGGCGATCAGTTCGGAACTGGTGCCGAGCCCCCCGCCCTCGGTGCCGCCGGCCGGAGCGAGCGGCACGGCCGCACCGCCGCCCGCGAGGCCCCGTGCCAACTCGGCCACGGAGGCGGCGACTTGGGCGCTGTGCGACACCAGCACGATCCCCACGAGCTTCTCGTCACTCACCGTCGGCCTCCGCGGCTTCCTGGAGCGCGGCGACCAGCAGCGCGGACGAGGTGGCGCCCGGGTCCTGGTGCCCGATGCTCCGCTCCCCGAGATAACTCGCCCGGCCCTTGCGGGCCTGGAGGGGGGTGGTGGCCACGGCACCCGCCTCGGCGGCGGCCCGCGCCGCGGCGAAGCCCTCCGGCAGCGCGTCGACCGCCGGGACCAGCGCGTCGATCATGGTCTTGTCCCCGGGCGCGGCTCCGCCGAGGGTCATGACCGCGTCGACCCCGGTGCGCAGCGCGCCGGCGAACTCCTCCTCGCTGACCTCGGCGGCGTCCCCGAGCGCCTTGCCGGTACGGCGCAGGAGCGTGCCGTAGAGCGGCCCCGAGGCGCCGCCGACGGTGGATATGAGCTGCCGCCCGGCGAGGGTGAGGACGGCGCCGGGGGTGTCCGGCGCCTCCTTCTCCAGGGTGGCCGCCACGGCGGTGAACCCGCGCTGCAGGTTCGCGCCGTGGTCGGCGTCGCCGATGGGTGAGTCGAGGTCGGTGAGCCGTCCCGCCTCGCGGGAGACGGAGGCGGCGGTCGCCGTCATCCAACGGCGGAAGAAGTCGGCGTCGAGCACGGGATCTCCTTGCGTGGTGGGTGAGTTGGCCGAGCGCGCCGACGTGTCACACGCCCCAGCGCAGTCCCGGCGTCCTCACCGGCGCGTCCCACAGCCGCAGCAGCTCCTCGTCGATCTGGCACAAGGTGACCGAGGCGCCCGCCATGTCGAGGGACGTCACGTAGTTGCCGACCAGTGTGCGGGCGACGGCGACCCCGCGCTCGGCGAGCACCCGGTGCACCTCGGCGTTGAAGCCGTACAGCTCCAGAAGCGGGGTCGCGCCCATGCCGTTGACCAGCACCAGCACCGGATTGCTCGGCGGCATGTCCTCCAGGATCGCGTGGACGGCGAAGTCCGCGATCTCGCCGGAGGTCATCATCGCCCGCCGCTCCCGGCCCGGCTCGCCGTGGATGCCGACGCCCAACTCCAGCTCGCCCGGCGGCAGATCGAAGGTGGGGCTGCCCTTGGCGGGGGTGGTGCAGGCGCTCAGCGCGACGCCGAAACTGCGCGAGTTCTCGTTGACCTGCCGCGCGATCGCCGCCACCCGGTCCAGCGGCTGCCCCTCGGCCGCGGCGGCACCGGCGATCTTCTCGACGAACAGGGTGGCGCCGGTGCCGCGCCGTCCGGCGGTGTACAGGCTGTCGGTGACGGCGACATCGTCATTGACCAGCACCTTGGCGGTCTGGATGCCCTCGTCCTCGGCGAGCTCGGCCGCCATGTCGAAGTTGAGGACGTCCCCGGTGTAGTTCTTCACGATGAACAGCACGCCGGCCCCGCTGTCCACGGCCGCCGCGGCGCGCACCATCTGGTCCGGCACGGGGGAGGTGAACACCTCGCCGGGACAGGCCGCCGACAGCATCCCCGGACCCACGAACCCACCGTGCAACGGCTCGTGCCCCGACCCGCCACCGGAAACAAGCGCGACCTGCCCGGCCACGGGAGCGTCCCGCCGTACGATCACCCGGTTCTCGACGTCCACGGTCAACTCGGGGTGGGCGGCCGCCATGCCCCGCAACGCGTCCGTGACGACGGTTTCCGCGACGTTGATCAACATCTTCATCGGTACCTCCTGGCGAGACAGGCAGATGTGGGTCGCTGTGGAAAGTATCGACCTTGCAGCGGTGAAGGTCACGGGCTCGGACGCTCGCCGGTGCCTGCGCTCAGGGCGGTTCGTCGGCGCGGGAGTGGTCCGGATCCTGGTCGTGAGCGGTTCATTGGCGTCGGTGGGGTCTCGCCTGTGTAGGCAGCTGGTTGGGAGTCCGGGCGGCAGAAGCCGGTCACTGAGGTGGGACCCGTCAGGAAGACCAGGGATTCGACCGCGGCCGATGGGGCCCGGCCGGCCTCATGGCGCCGAACGCCGTCCGCCGCACCGTTCTGTCACCGAGCCGGACCCTGTCGGTCGGGTACGTCGCGACTCGCGCGCCGCGTCCGGTCGCCGCGGTGCGCCGCCGGTCAGCCCCTGCGGGCCGCGCGGGACAGGCGGAACGCCGAGACGAGGAAGAAGATCCCTCCGAGAGTGGCGTAGCCGGCGAGGGTGGTCAGCGAGGGGTCGTCCTGTGAGGCGCTTCGCAGGAAGTTCCCGCCGGCCAGCACCGAGATGCCGCCGCTGACGATCATGGCCCACTGGCCGCCCATCGGGCGGCGCGCGACGCCCACGAGCAGCTGGACCAGCCCGGAGACGACCGCCCACGCGCCCCAGACGCGCAGCACGTCGGCGACGCCCGAGGTGCTGGCGACCGCGACGCCGGCGGCGGCCAGCGAGCTGACGGCGATGTTGGTGTACAGGCCCTTGACCAGCCTGTCGGCGCGCGCCGACCTGGCATCGACGACGGCCGCGGCCACGTCGAAGGCCGGATAGATGAACAGCAGCAGCTTGGTCGCGACGGTGAGGTCCGAGCCGGACAACAGCAGGAGCACCGCCCACGCGGCGGCGAAGACGAAACGGATGACGTACAGCCGACGCAGGGCCGGCGTGACGCCGACGTGCTCGGCGGAGGCGGTGGATGCCATGGGGTTCTCCAGTGAATGCGCGATATAGAGAGAACGCTCTCTCTTGTCTGGAGCCTGGCACACCCCTTCCGTGAAAACAAGAGAGAGCGTTCTACCCGCTATCATGGGCGGCATGGCGCACACGGAAGCCGGCACAGGTACCGGCAGGAGAGTCTCCGAGGCCCGGGAGCGGCTCCTGAGGACCGCCGGGCAGCTCTTCTACGCCGAGGGCATCCACAAGGTGGGCGTCGACCGGCTGGTCGTCGAGTCGAAGGTCACCAACGCCACCTTCTACCGCCACTTCCGCAGCAAAGAAGACCTTGCCGTCGCCTACATCGGAAGCGTCGACCAGGCGATCCGCACCCAGATCGGCTCCCTGATGGCCGCGGACGCGCCGGCCGACGGCATCCTGCGGGGCATCGGTGCGTCCCTGGTCGAGCAGATCCGCTCGCCCGGTTACCGCGGATGCGCCTTCCTCAACGCGGCAGCGGAATTCCCCGACCCCGACCACCCGGTCCACCGTGCCGTCGTGCAACACCGCGCGTGGTTCCAGCAGACGATCACCGGACTGTTCGCCGACATCACGGTCGCCGAAGCCGAGCACGCCGGGCGGCACTTCGTCATGCTCCGCGACGGCGCGATGAGCGCCGGCTACCTCGGCGATCCGGTCCTGGCCGGCGAGACCCTGCTGCGCGGTATCGATGGACTGCTGCGGATCCACACCGCCCGTGGGCTCGACGAGCATGCCGCGTCCGCATCCGGCCAGGCATCCCCGGCTGCCACGACGGTCTCGGACATCGACTGCGCGCCGCCCAACGCGTAACCGCGGTCGGGGCGCGACCGGCAGCGTTGAGCGCCGAGCGGGCCGAGGCGCGGCCAACCTTGCGGTGGTGTGCACCGGGGCGGTACGGCGAGCGCCTCGTACGTGAGCAAGTCGATGTCCTGGCCCATGCAAGGGGTTGTGCCTGAGCGCCTCAGTTGGCCACTGCCGTGCTCGGATTGCTACTTCCTCTTCGGGCCGGGGAATCGCGGTGTTCCCCGGGCCGGTGAAGCCGGATTGTCCGGTCACGCACGCGGGGCGGGCCAGGAGTTGAGGGGGAGCGGGCCGCGGTCGATGACGGTGCGAATGCAGAAGGTGCTGCGGGCGTCGCGAACGGGACCGATGGCCAGGATCTGTTCGGTGAGGACCTTTTCGAAGGTGCGCAGGTCCGGTACGGCGAGCTCGACGAAGAAGTCGGCGTCGCCGGAGACCACATGGCAGGCGACCACGTGATCGATCGCCTTCAGCGCCTCTTCGACCACCTGGACGGTGGTGCGGGAGTGATCGACCTTCAGGGAGAGGAACACCGTCAGCCCGAGGCCCAGGCGCTCGCGGTCCAGATCGGCCCGGTAGCCGGCCAGGACCCCGTCCTCCTCCAGCGCCTTGGTGCGGCGCAGGCAGGACGAGGGGGAGAGGCGTACGGCCTCGGCGAGGTCGACGTTGGGAGTGCGGCCGTGGCGCTGGAGGTGGTCCAGAATCGCCCGGTCGATACGGTCGTACAGAGGGCGTGGCATGAAATGCAGCGTATCGGCCGGATCGGCGAACAATCCTGCGCCACAGCGCCTTACGGGTACTCACTACGCCATCGTGTGCCGGACTCGGCGGCGCATTCTGGTCACGCGCCGCGGCCGTGAAACCGGCCCCGCCGCCACCTCCGTACCCCCTCTCACCGCCATTCTCACCGCCATCGGACTGCCTCATGCACCCCTTCCCCCTGGAACCCGACCGCGCCACGATGGCCGAAATGGGCCACCTCGTCCTGGATCGTGTCGTCGAGCGCACCGACCAGCTCGCGGCCCGCCCCGCGACAAGCCTCCTGTCGCCGCAGGCCGAGGCCGAGCTCGGCGAGACCCTTCTGGCACCGCCGCCCGCCCGGGGCGGCGACCTGAAGGCCCTGCTCGCGCGACTGGACGAGGCCGCCGACTGCGCTCTGGAGAGCGCCGGGCCGGGTCACCTGGCCTATATCCCGGGCAGCGGTCTGTACTCGGCCGCGCTCGCCGAGTTCTACAACCGTGCCGTCAACCGCTACGGCGGCCTGGCCTCGGTCGCTCCGGCCCTCGCCGCGCTGGAGGAGAGCGTGATCCGCTGGATGGCCCGGGAGGTGTGCGGCCTGCCGGAGGGCAGCGGCGGCCTGTTGACCAGCGGCGGCTCAATGGCCACGTTCTCCGCGACGGTCGCCGCCCGCCACGACCGGCTCGGCGAGGATCTCGCCGGCGGCACCGTCTACACCACCGCCTTCGCCCACCACTCCGTCGCCAAGGCCGCCCGCCTCGCCGGGATCCGCGCCGCCCACATACGGACCGTGCCGCACACCCCGGACCTGCGGATGGCCCCGGAGGCCGCCGCCGCGATGATCCGCGCCGACCGGGACGCCGGGCTGCGGCCGTTCCTGCTGGTGGCCACCGCCGGCACCACCGACACCGGCACCGTCGACCCGCTGCCCCAGCTGGCCGGCCTGGCCCGCCGCGAGGACGTGCGGTTCCACATCGACGCGGCCTACGGCGGCTTCTTCCGGCTCACCGCACGTGGAGCGGAACGCCTCGCCGGGATCGAGCAGGCCGACTCGGTCACCCTGGACCCGCACAAGACGCTGTTCATGCCGTTCGGCACCGGCGCCCTGGTCGTCCGCGACCTCGCCGCCCTGCACGCCGCGCACGACGGCACCGGCAGCTACCTTCAGGACATGGCAGGCGCGGGCGTCCCGGACTCCGGCCGGCTCGGGCCCGAGCTGACCCACGAGATCCGTGGCCTGCGGGCCTGGCTTCCTCTGCACCTGCACGGGGTGAACGCCTTCCGCGAAGCCCTGGACGAGAAGCTCGACCTGGCCGAACACGTCCACGACACACTGTCCGGAATCGCAGAGCTAGAGGTCCTGCAGCGCCCGGAACTGTCCACCATGATCTTCCGCGTCCGCCCCGTCGGCGGCAGCCGGGCCGCCGCCGAGCGGGCCGATGCGGCGAGTCGCCGTCTGCTGGAGCGGATCAACGGCCACCGCCGCATCGTGCTCTCCAGCACGGTCGTCGACGGCCGCTACACCCTGCGCGTGTGCGTGGTCTCCCACCGCACCCACCACGACCGCATCACCGAGGCACTGCAGATCATCACTGGCGAAGCCAGGAACATCCCCGTCGCGTAGTCGCCGACGGCCCTGGATCCGGGTGGTGTCCATCTGAGAGACGCCTCCGTCGAATCACGCTTCCAAGGAGGAGTTCGTGTCGTTTCTCGCCGTGGTGGACACCGGCAGCTTCGGCGCCGCCGCCGAGGCGACGCACCGTTCGCAGCCGCGTGTGAGCATGCGCCAATTGGGATGTCCACAGCAGCCGGCCAGAGCGTTTACTACCGAGCTTGCTTGAGTGATGTGGGACCGCTCTGCCCACCGTTGCCCCGCGTGCCGTGCGCGGTTCGAAGCACTCGGTGGCCATGCCTCCGCGAATCGCCCCGACCGCCGCCACCAACGCCCCGCAACCGGTCTTGACCAAGTGGCAGATATGACACAGCGGTTGAACATTGCCGTCCGCGCCCTCGCCACCAGGAGCGAGCGGCTGCACATGGTCCGCGTGCCCGAGGATGAGCAACCCGCACCGGGCACTCCGGGCAGAGCATGGAGCCGAGCGGCCCCTGAGAACACCCATGGCAGCACCGCACACTGAGTTCGCCGGGCACGCACCGCAGCGACTCCTCGCTCGTCATAGGCCGTTGCGGACGTGGGAGGTCGGGACCGAGATTGTGGCCTTGATCCCGCGTCCGTGCAGGCCGGCGTGATTGCTGCGGGAGCCGTACGCCTTGTGGGCCCGGGACCCAGTCCGGCCGTTCGCGCGGCCTGCCGACTCCGGGCCGGGACATCCAGATCGCTTCCAGGGCCGGCTCGAACTGAGGCGTAACACCCACCCGTCCGGCGGTGATCACCGCCGACAGTGGCTTCTGACCCTGCTCGACGGCGAGGTGGATCCTGCTGGTCAGGCCGTGCCGGTAGCGTCCGAGCGCGTGGTCGGCCGGCTCGACGTTGATCCCGCCGGGCGGTTGCTTCTGGAGATCCCCCTTTTGCCGCCCCAGCCGCGTGCTGGTGGGCCCGGCAGACCGTGGAGTCGACGTTTCACGTCCCGGGTGGTCAGGCCCTTGGCATCCGCCTCGGCCTGCAGATGTCCCACGGGGCATGATCATCAACGATCAAGATCAACTTTTGCAGCGGGCCCCAGGCGGACTACGCGGTGGTGGCGATGCCGCCGTCGACGGGGATCACGGTGCCCGTCAGATACGCGCCTGCCCGGCTGGCGAGGAACACGGTGACACCCGCCATGTCGTCGTCGCGGCCGATCCGGCGCAGTGGGGCCGACGCCGCGATCGCCTCGCCGAGCTCGTCGAGGGTCGCAGCCATCATCGCCGACGGGAACGGTCCCGGCGCCACCGCGTTCACGGTGACGTGCTGCGGTCCCAGTTCCCTGGCGAGCACCCTGGTGAGTTGATGCAGTGCGGCCTTGCTGCTGGAGTACGAGTAGTTGGGGCGCTGGGGGATATGGATGGCGGCGATGCTGCCGATGTTGATGATCCGGGCGGGATCGTCGGCGGTGCCCGCCTTGCGAAGTGCGGGCAGCAGCGCCTGGACCAGCCAGAACGGCGACTTCAGGTTGAGGTCGACGACCGTGTCCCAGGCCTCGTCCGGGAACGTCTCCAGCGGCTCGTCCCATATGGCGCCCGCGTTGTTGACGAGGATGTCGAGACGCTCGGAGTCGGCGGTGACGAGGTCGGACAGTCGTCGGCACTCGTCGTGGCGGGACAGGTCGGCGGGGATGGCCCGGACCTCACCGAACTTGGACAGCCGCTCCTGTGCCTGAGCGCACGCTTCGGCGTCGCGTGAGCTGATGACCACGCGGACGCCCGCCTGGAGAAGGCCACGCGCGATCATCATCCCGATGCCTCTGGTGCCACCGGTGACGAGCGCACGCTTTCCGCTCAGATCGAAAAGTTCCGCATGTGTTGTGAATTGGTTCTCCACCACTTGCCGCCGTTCTCGTTGGTCGTGCGGGATGACGCGCCGGCGCGTCGGGTGTTCGGTTCGGCTGTCTCGACGCTATGGCCTTGAGGTGCACTCCAAGCAAGCGGATCGGCCCCTGCCCCCGCCTGTACGACGCGCCCGCCAAGCCGGTCACCGCGCAGGGAGCCGACGAGCACAGGCTTGTGACGGCGAGCCGGCGGTCCTTGGCCCGCTGCAGAGCGCGCCTCCAGCCGGTGAAGTCCGGGGTGTCATCGAGGGCGTCAGCAAGGGCGATGATCGCGAGCCCGATCCGGCGGACGGTCTGCCTTGATGCCACGCCGCAACAGCGGCTCAAGCCGGGCCCCACTGACCGTTCGTCAGATCCCCGCGTCCCACAAGACATGATCACCAACAATCAAGATCAAGTTTTGCAACAGACCCTGGGCCAGCACCCGCCGCAGCCGGGTGACCTCGATACGACCCTGGTTGAGAGCGCCGTACGGTGCACCGTGCCCACGCAGGTGCTCGGGTGCCAACGCCAGTCCGGCCGGCGTCTTCACCGGCCCATCCGCACACAGCAGGGCATCGGTCGATGTTCGCGAACTCTGACGTCACCATCGGGGTTGCGGTGGCAAGGTGAATGTGCCCAGTGAAGGAGCACCCCCGATGCCGCCTGGCCAGTCGAAGGTCGAGTTGTACGCCGCGCCGCGGCGCGACTCCCGCGATGGCATGTCGAACCAGGCGTTGCAGTGCAAGTACGGCGTCACCTGGGGCACGGTCAACAAGGCGGCCCTGAACTCGGCTCGGCCGCAGCCACGCACGACAACCGCTTCGGCGCGGCCGTCGAAGCTGGATCCGTTCACGCTGCTGATCGACGAGATCCTGCTCAGTGATCTGGACGCCACCAGGAAACAGCGCCACACCGTCACCCCGGATCCACCGCCGTCTGATCGACGAGCACTCCTCGTCCGAGGCGTTCCGTTGACCACTTGAACCCGCACCGATGAGAGGCCGCAAGCGTCCTGCGAGCAACCGCGCGGTCCGGCCAGGGACTGAGAGTCCGGTGTTTATACCTTGCTCGCGACCACCATGTAGTTCTCGGCCTCAAGATCGAACGTGCTCAGTTCCGTTTGGAGTCCGACCCGGTGCAACTCGACTTCGAGTTCCTCGTACCGGTAGGGCCAGCAGGACAGCAGTTCCGAGCGGACAAGAACCAACCCGGTCGCATCAACTTGCGCGATCGCAATCTCGATGTGGTGCTCCTCCTCCCAATGCGGCGCAATCTCCCAGCGGTAGACCACGACGGCATCGCGACCGTTCCGGCGGACGAGTCGGTCACTGATCTCCAGCCGGGAACCTCTGGCCCTCACGAGTTCCCAAGTGCGGGATGTGAGTACCAAGCGCCCGCCGGGGCGCAGAAGCCGTGACATCGACTCCAGAGCAGCACCCCTGCCTGTCGCGCCCGCGGCATGGTGAAGCGAGTTGCCAACGCAGAACACCATGTCGAACGTGTTGTCCTGGAAATGGTCGGGCAACTCTTCCCAGCTCGCCCGTACGGCCCGGACGGATGCCCCGAACTCCTCGGACAACTCTGCAGTCCGACGAACCATCGCCTCGCTGGCGTCAGTTGCGACAACCTGCATGCCACGACCGGCGAGGCCAACCGCCAACTGTCCGGTTCCGCACGAACAGTCGAGGACATGAGCGTTCGACGGCAGGAGATCGAGGACGTCGTCGAACGACGCAGCGAACTCGGCTGGAGGCAACTTTGCATCCGAGATGAGCCACTCGTACACCCCGGCAAGCACGTCATAGCCCGTCACAACCACTACCTCCGTCACGCGGCAGACTCACGGTAGGACGTCAGTCCATCAGCGGAGCAAGCCGGGCACCATTGGTTTTTCGCAAGGATGGCTCTGACGGTCTCTGTGGGTTGTCAATTGTCCGTCTGAGGGGATGTCACCGGCTGGTTGGCTGGGAAGTTGTTCGTGAGAAGCAGTGTCACTCGCGCAGTTGCGGTGGCAAGCGAATGTGCTCCGTGAAGGAGCACCGCCGATGCCGCCTGGTCAGTCGAAGGCCGAGTTGTATGCCGCGCTGCGGCGTGACGCTCGCGAGGGCATGTCGAACCGGGCCGAGCAGGACCTGCTCGGCCACGGCCGCGTTCTCCTGCATGCAGACGGGCATCGCACGGGATACCGGAAATCGGCGTGACGGCCGGTCTGTACCGCAACAGTGGGCCGGAGGGGCATCCGGCGCGGTGGGGAAGTGGAGTCGGTCGAACTGGATGCGGAGGTTCTTGGACGGCTTCGGTCTACCGTTCGGAGGTTCCCGCGCTGGGGGAGTGGTGCTTGCCGGGGGTGGTGGTGCGTACGCGGAAGGTGCCGTCGGGGGCGGTTTCGGAGCGATCCCGGACAGTGGCGGCGATCGTGCCGGGCCACTTGGTCGTGCTGGACCAGACCGCCTCCGCGAAGTCGGCGCCGTCGGTGCGGGCTCCGCTCAGGTCGGCCCCGGCCAGGTCCGCGCCGCGCAGTCGGGCTCCGACCAGCTTGGCCCCTCTGAGGCGCGCTCCGGTCAGGTCGGCTCCGGCCAGGTCCGCGCGGGTGAGGTCGGCGCCCGTCAGCCTCGCTTTGTACAGAAAGGCCAGAGTGAGCCTTGCCCTGATCATCTGGGCCTGGGAAAAGTCCGCGGCGAAGAGATGGGCGCGGGTCAGGTCGGCTTCGGTGAGGATGGCCTTGGTCAGGTCGGCCTCGCTCAGGTTGGCGGAGGTCAGCTGGGCTCGCAGGAGCTTCGCACCGCGCAGGTCCGCCCTGTCCAGTGCGACATCGGTGAGGTCGGAGTCGCTCAGGTCGGCCCCCGTCAACTTCGTCCCCGAGAACAGGGCGCCCGTCAGGTTCGTACGGGTCAGGCGGGCACCGGACAGATTCGCGCCCACCAGATAGACGTCGGCCAGGTTCGCGCCGGTAAGGATCGCCCCCGTCACGTCCGCGCTCACGGTGTTCGCTCCGGCCAGGTTCGCGGCCTTCAGGTTGGCTCCCGACAGGTTCGCCTGCGTCAGACGTGTCCGGGTCAGGTCGGTCCGGCTCAGGTCGGCGCCCGTCAGGATCGCTTTCGTGAGGTCGGCCCGGCTGAGGTCCGTTCCGGCGAGGCTCACGCCCACGAGATCGATACCGTACAGCTGCGCGCCTGACAGGGAAACGTCCGTGCCGGACTTCAGCGCACTCCTGAGGCCGTCCCGCCCGACGGGTCTGGGGGGACGGACGGCCCGCGTCTCCTTGCCGTGGCCGACGGCACCGGAGCGGAGCGGCCGGAACGCCGGGGCGGCATCGCAGAAGGCGATCAACAGCCGTTGGAAGAAAGGAGGTTGACTCTTCTCCCTGGACTTGTAGGGCTCGGGCGACCAGCCGTGCACGCGGTACACGTCATCGAAGAGCTGTTCCGAATCGTCCCGCATCCGGTCGGCCGGTCCGATGGGCCAGACGGTCTCCGAGGTCCACCGCGCCCCGGCCAGGTTCGCGCCCGTCAGCTCCGCGCCGCTCAGGTCGGCACCCGTCAGGTCGGCCCGTTCAAGACACGCCCCGGTCAGGTCGGCACCGGTGAGGTTCGCCCGGACGAGCACCGCCCCGCCCAGGTCCGCTCCGCGCAGCCGCGCTCCCGCGAGGTCCGCGTCCACCAGGTTCGCGTGCGTCAGGTCCGCTCGGGTCAGGTCGGCACCTGTCAGCCGTGCCCGGACCAGCCTCGCCGAGCCCAGCTCCGCGCGGTCCAGGCGAGCCCGCGTCAGGTCGGCGCCGATCAGATTCGCCACATAGAAGAAGCTCCGGGACAGGTTCGCCTCCCGAAGGCACACCCCCGGCAGCGTGCCCAGTTGCGCGTAGACCCAGGGCAGATCCACCCCGGTCAGGTCCGCCCCGTTGAGGTGGGCGCCTTTCAGGTTGACCGGCCGGGCCACCTCCTGCGCGCGGATGCGCCGGGCCAGTTCGTCGGCCCACGGGTACGGTCCGTCGGCGGCCACGGGAGGGTGACCGGGCGGCGTGTACCAGTACCGGCGGTCGGTCAGCCGTACCTCCGTCCCTCCGTCCAGGGCATCGGGTATCAGGATCCGGAGCGCGAGCCGGCCGGCCGGCTTGAACACGATCGGGGTGACGACCCCCAGGACCAGCGCGATCAGGGACCTGACCGCATTCGCCGCCCCCGCCGTGCCGGCCAGAGTCGCCGCCGTACAGCCGACCGCCGCGCCCAGGAGCGCGTGCAGGCACAGGCCTGCGACGAGGGCGCCGGCGCCGGGCCCGTCGGGGTAGTCCCACCGCCCGTACCGGTGTATGAACGGGTCTTCGTCGCGCAGGAAGGCAGCCCGGACGATGAGACATCTGTACAGGGCGGCACCGACCAGCCCCCACACCGCATATGACCACATGAGGTAACGATATGGGTCGGGAGTCGATCACCAACAGCGCCATTCCACAGGCTGGTTGACGCCGTACCGGGGTGACGGACCGGGGTAGCTTCACGGCGCCCGGGCCGGATGCGACGGGTCGGCCCCGATCCGCACCGCGTCCGGCTGGGCAGCACACCGCACAGGAAGACGGCCGGGACGACGGGGACGTGGACGTGGTCGAGCAACAGCCGCGTGGTGCAAGCCTGTCGCTCGATGGTCTCGTTGGGGGGACAGGCCACCAGTGGAGAGCGATGCCGAAGTGGTCGCTGGACGACCTGGGGCCGCTGCCCGTCGACGTCAGACCTGGAAGCGCCTGCCCCGCGCATGCGTTCGTGTGCTTCCAACCCAGTGCGATGACCTTGCTACGAGGGTCACCGCTGTGCGACGGTCCGTCCGGTCGACCTGGGTGCCGCGGCCGGCGGATGCATGCTCGCCTCTCCGAACCATCAGAAGGGGCAGCTCATGCTGACGAAAGCCCGGGGCGCGGTTGCGGCGGCGATGTGATGGGGGCAGTGCTGGTGCCCATAGCCGTGGCGACCGACGCGGCAGCCGCGACCTGCGCGCGGCACACGACGGGTGTCTGCAAGGCGAACTCGCCGTATCCGCACGGCACTACCGCGAAGTGCAAGGACGGCTCGTACTCCTACAGTGCCCACGCCCGCGGGACGTGTTCGTACCACCGGGGCGTCAAGTACTGGTACCGGTGAGCGTTGCTGGCGAACCATGACCGGGGTCTCCGTGGTTTCCATGCGGGTGTGGACAGCGGACGGACATTGTCGAACCGGTTCGACATCGCTGTGCCGGGAAGCTAGCACTGCGGAAATCCGGCGGCAATACCTCTGACGCGGGGAGTCGCGTCAGCTCACCCTGGATTCCAGGGGTGTTACGAGAAGTGCGGCGAGAGGTGTTGACAGCCGTCGGGGTTGTTCCTACCTTCACTTCACGCGAACCGGTTCGATGACCGGCTGTCGCGGCTACGCAACATCGAACCGGTTCGATACATCCAAGGAGTGCCCGTGAACATCGGTGAGATCGCCCGGCGGGCCGGTGTCTCGCGGAGCACCGTGTCGTATGCGCTGAGCGGCAAGCGTGCCGTGTCGGAGGACACCCGCCGGAAGATCCAGCGCGTCATCGACGAGCTGGGCTACCAGCCCAACGCCAGTGCGCGCGCCCTGGCCAACGGCCGGACCAACACCATCGGTCTGGTTTTCCCGCCGGCCGGCAACCACTACACCGGTATGCAGCTCGACTTCATCGGCAGCGTGGTGGAGGCCGCCGCGGCCCACGACTACGACGTGCTGCTGTCACCCAGCGGTGTCGACAGCGACCGCTCGTTCCAGCGGATGCTGGGGGAGCGGCGGGTCGACGGCGCGATCCTGATGGAGATCAGACTGGAGGACGACCGGGTCGATCACCTGGCCGCCCTCGGCTTCCCCTCCGTCGCCATCGGCCGCACCGCGCGTCCCGAGGGCACCTGGTGGGTCGGCCTGGACCACACCGCGCTGGCGGCGGCGTGCGTGCATCACCTCGCGGACCTCGGTCACCGCAGGGTCGCCTTCGTCAACCGGCCCGAGCAACTTCTGCGGGCCGGATACGAGTCCGCCCACCGCGGACTGGACGGCTTCACCAAGGCCGCGGCCGAGCGCGGGCTGACCGTGCGGACGTACTGCTGCGGGGACGACGCCGCGTCCGGCCAGGCGTGCCTGGAACAGATCCTGCACGACGACCCGGCCACCACGGCCCTGGTCACCCTCAACGAGGCCGCGCTCGGCGGCCTGTACCGGGGACTGGCCCAGGCCGGCCGTCATGTACCGCGCGACTTCTCCGTCACCGGAGTCGTGGCCGGCCGGTGGGCGGAGACGGTGACCCCGCAGCTCACCGCGGCGGACGTACCGGCGGAGCAGATGGGACGCCTCGCCGTCGAGCTGCTCGTCGAACGGATCGACCAGCCCGACGCGCCGCCCCGGCACCACCTGCTCGTACCGCCGATCTCGCTCCGTGCCAGCACCGGGCCAGGCACCGGTACGCCGTCCACCGAGACGCGCTGACCTCGGCCCCCGACACCACTTTCTGATCACCGTTCACGGGCGCACCCCCTCACCGTGGCTGTTCGGCATGCCCGCTTCCCCCCTCGTCACCCTCCCTCGGCACACCCATGCCAAAAGCGAAGGAACGCGCAATGCACAGCTCCCTCGGACGACTCCGCCTCACCGCCGCGACCATGACGGTCCTCGCCGTCGCCGGCACCGCCACCGCCTGTTCCTCCGGTACGGGCAGCACCGGTACCAAGGCCGCGGACAGCGGCACCTACACGATCTGGGACCCGTACCCGCAGTTCGACAAGACCTCCGCCTGGGCGAAGCTGCTCGACGCCTGCGGCACCAAGGCCGGGGTGAAGATCAAGCGGACCGCGTTCGACACCGGCGACCTGGCGAACAAGGCGCTGCTGGCGGCCCAGCAGGACAACTCCGCGGACGTCCTCATCGTCGACAACCCGGTGGTGTCGACCCTCGCCGAAGCCGGTGTCCTCACCACGACCGCGGACAACAAGCTGGACACCTCGAAGGTGGACCCCAACCTCCTCGCCGCCGGACAGGCGGGCGGCAAGACGTACGGCACGCCGATCGGCGCCAACACCCTCGCCCTGTACTACAACAAGGCGGTGCTGAAGCAGGCCGGGGTGGACGCCGCCTCGGTCAAGGACTGGAAGTCGCTGACCGCCGCGCTCGCGAAGGTCAAGAAGGCCGGCAAGAAGGGCATCACGTTCTCCGCGATCGGCACGGAGGAGGGCACCTTCCAGTTCCTGCCCTGGTTCTGGGGATCGGGCGCCGAGCTGACCGCGCTCGACTCCGACAAGGCGGTCTCCGCGCTGACGCTGTGGCAGGGCTGGCTGAAGGACGGCTACGCCCCGAACTCGGTTCTCAACAACACCCAGACGACCAGCTGGCAGGAGTTCGCGACCGGCGACTACGCGTTCAGCGAGAACGGCACCTGGCAGCTCGCCAACGCCAAGAAGGCCGGCTTCGAGTACGGGGTGGTCCCCGTTCCCGCGGCCGACGGCGGCAACGCGGCGGCCCCGACCGGCGGCGAGTTCGTCACCATTCCGGTCCAGGGCAAGACCGACCGCTACGCGACATCACAGAAGATCGTGTCCTGTCTGACCAGCACCGACAACCTCCTCGACACCGACACCACGCTGTCGTACGTGGCGCCCACCACCGAGGTCCAGGACAAACAGGTCGCCGCGAACGCCGAGTTGAAGCCCTGGGTCGACGCGGTCAAGGCGGCCAAGGGACGCACCAGCGACGACCTGGGCATCAAGTACCCCAAGATTTCGGAGCAGTTGTGGAAGGCGGTCCAGTCCGCGCTCAGCGGCTCGAAGTCGCCGAAGGACGCGCTGTCCGCCGCCCAGTCGGCCGTCAAGTAACCAGAGACCAGGGCCAGTTGATGAGCCACATGACCCAAGTGCCACAACGGCGGCCCGTGCGCCACCACAGCGGTGCGGCCCCCACCGCACCGCCCCGGGCACGGCGTCGCCCCACCTCCCAGCAGTGGGCCGCCTGGGGCTTCCTCGCCCCGGTGACCCTCTACCTCGTCCTCTTCTACGCCTATCCCCTCTACCGCAACATCGACCTGAGCCTGCGCAACTACACGGTCCGGTCCTTCGTCCAGGGCGACGCGCCCTTCACGGGATTGGCCAACTACCGCACGGTCGTCGACGATCCGACCTTCGCCCCGGCCCTGCTCCACACCGTGGTCTTCACCACCGTGTGCCTGGTCTTCCAGTACGCCATCGGCCTGGCCCTCGCGGTCTTCTTCAACCAGCGCTTCCGGCTCTCCGCGACCCTGCGCGCCCTCTTCCTGGTGCCCTGGCTGCTCCCGCTGATCGTGTCGGCGTCCACCTGGTCGTGGATGCTCAACAGCGACTCCGGTGTCGTCAACGCCGTCCTGCACGCCGTCGGCGTCGGACCGGTCAACTGGCTGACCGCACCGGGCTGGTCGCTCGTCTCGGTGATCATCGCGAACATCTGGATCGGCGTCCCGTTCAACCTGGTGGTCCTCCACAGCGGCCTCCAGTCCATCCCCGCGAACCTCTACGAGGCGGCCGCCCTCGACGGAGCGAACGCCTGGCAGCGGTTCTGGCGGATCACCTTCCCGCTCCTGCGTCCGGTGTCCGCGATCACCCTCCTCCTGGGCCTCGTCTACACCCTCAAGGTCTTCGACATCATCTGGATCATGACCAAGGGCGGCCCGGCCGACTCCTCCACCACCTTCGCCACCTGGTCCTACCAGCTCGGCTTCGGCAACCTGCTGCCGGCCTTCGGCCCCGGAGCGGCCGTAGGAAACCTGCTGGTGGTCGCCGCCCTGGTGTTCGGCCTGGTCTACGTCCGGGTCCAGCGGAAGCAGGCACTGTCATGAACGGCACTGCCATGAACCGGCGCACCAACCGCACCTGGTGGCAGACGGCCATCGGCGTCCTGTTCACCGCGGTGATGCTCTTCCCGGTCTACTGGATGCTCAACGTGTCCTTCACCCGCGACCAGGACATGCGCAAGAGCCCGCCGGACCTGATCCCCCTGCACGGCACGCTGGCGGGCTACCGGGCCGTCCTGGACCAGCAGTTGCCCTACCTCGGCACCAGCCTCGTCATCGGCCTCGGCACGGTCGTCGTCACCGTGGCACTGGCGGCGCCCGCGGGCTACGCGCTCGCCAAGCTCCGCCCCCGCGGCGGCGGCGTGCTCAGCTTCCTCTTCCTGGTCGCCCAGATGATCCCCGGCATCATCATGGCGATGGGCTTCTACGCCATCTACCTCAGCCTCGGCCTGCTCCAGTCGGTGCCGGGACTGATCGTCGCGGACTCCACGCTGGCCGTGCCGTTCGCCGTGCTGATCTTCACCGCGTTCATGTCCGGCATCCCCGGCGAACTGCTCCAGGCCGCGAAGACGGACGGCGCCGGGCCCGTGCGCACCTTCTGGTCGATCGTCCTGCCCATGAGCCGCAACGCCGTCGTCACGGTGTCGCTGTTCGCGTTCCTGTGGTCCTGGTCGGACTTCGTCTTCGCCAGCACCCTCGCCAACGGCGGGGCGCACGAGCCGATCACCCTCGGCATCTACCACTACATCGGCAACAACAACCAGGAGTGGAACGCCATCATGGCGACCGCCGTCGTGGCCTCGCTGCCCGCCGCGGTGATCCTCGTCCTCGCCCAGCGCTACGTCGCCGCGGGCGTGACGGCCGGCGCCGTCAAGGACTGACGATCCGTCATTTTTCCGCCGTAGAACCCCTGTTGAGAAACGAGTTACGCCTCCATGACCGTCGCCTGCTCCGGCCCGGCCTTCTCCGTCCACGACATCCCGTTCAGCACGTACGGATCCTGGTTCGGTATCTCTCCCGTGCTCGCGGAGAAGACCCGTGCCGAGGACCTTCATCTCGTCTCGCACCAGAACGGCATGCACGCCGTCCTGAACCTCGTCCCCCTCGACCCGGTGACAGGGGAGAGGGCCAGGGTTCGCGTGCAGGCGACACCGGCCCTGCTCAGCTGGACCGGTGACGGCGGGCGCGTCGACCTCGCCTACGAGTCGCCGGACACCGTGCGGCTGCGCGGTACCGGTCTCGGGCTGCAAGTCGGCGCGGCGGCACGGGAGTTGACTCCGTTCAGCGGCACGTACTTCTTCCACGACCCCGTGGCCGACGCGCACGTCTTCACCTCCTACGAGACCGGACGCCGCTACCGGATCACCGTCCTGTCCGGCGGCGTGACCGACATCGCCGGTGCTCAGACGCTGGGCCGTGCCGGTCGTGGTGTCACGATCGGCGCGGGTGCCGACGGTGTCTGGGAGGCCGCCGTGGAGGAACTCGACACGGCGCGACCCCCGTACGCCTCCCCGACGACGTTCGACGAGGTGGTCACCGCCGTCCGGCGTTCCTTCGAGGCCTTCGCCGACACGGTGGCGCCCTGGCGCTCGTCGGACACCCCGGCCGCCGAACTCGCCGCGTACGTGGTGTGGTCCGCGACCGTGCGCCCGGCCGGACTTGTCACCCGGCCCGCCGTGCTGATGTCGAAGCACTGGATGGACAAGGTGTGGAGCTGGGACCACTGCTTCAACGCCCTTGCCCTGGCGCCCGGTTCGCCCAGGCTCGCCCTGGACCAGTTCTCCCTGCCCTTCGACCACCAGGACGAGACCGGCGCGCTGCCCGACTCGGTGACCCACTCGGAGATCCTCTACAACTTCGTCAAGCCCCCCATCCACGGCTGGGCTCTCCGACACCTGCGCCGACGGCTGCAAGAACCGCTGGACGAGGCCGAGTTGACCGAGGTCTACAACCGGCTGGCCCGCTGGACCGAGTTCTGGCTCACCATGCGGCGCGCACCCGGGGCCGCCCTTCCGCACTACCAGCACGGCAACGACAGCGGCTGGGACAACGCCACCACCTTCGACCCCGAGCGCGTGATCGTCAGCGCCGACCTGGCCGCCTTCCTCATCCTCCAGCTGCGTGAACTCGCCGTATTGGCGGACAAGTTGGGGCTGCCCGACGACACGCGCAAGTGGACCCGGACGGCCGACGCGACGCAGGCGGCACTGCTCGACGAACTCTGGACCGGAGATCGGTTCGTCGCCCGTTCGGCACACGGCGGGTCTACCTGGTCCAGCTCCAGCCTGCTCGACCTGATGCCCGTCGTGCTCGGCGAGCACCTGCCCGCGCCCATCGCCGACGCGCTGGCCGAACGCGTAGAGGCCCACCTCACCGCGCACGGCCTCGCCACCGAACTGCCCACCTCACCGCACTACTTGGACGACGGCTACTGGCGCGGCCCGATCTGGGCCCCGTCCACCGTCCTGATCGAGGACGGCCTGCGCCGCGCGGGACACGGCCGTCTCGCCGACGAGATCAGCGACCGTTTCCGGGCGCTGTGCGAGACCTCGGGGTTCGCGGAGAACTTCGACGCCCTCACCGGCGCGGGACTGCGCGACCGCGCCTACACCTGGACCGCCAGCAGCTATCTGCTCCTCGCCGAGGCCTACGAGCTGAGGCGCGCCGAGGCCACGGAGGCCGTCGGCTGACAGACCCCTGGGCGAGCCGCGCCCAGGAAGTTCCCCCTTCGGGAGACCCGCACATGCGCATACCCCGCTTCCTTTCCCCGGCCGGACGCACCGGCAGACCACCCGTCCCGAGAGGCCGCAGGACCGCCGTGGTCGCGGCGATCCTCGCCTCGTTCGCCGCCCTCACGCTCCCCGCGACCACGGCCCACGCCGCGGACACCTCCGTCACCGTCGACTTCTCCACCGCCGGCGGCGCCCCCACGTACCACGCCTCCGGGATGATCTACGGGATGACCCCGGACGGCTCGCTGCCCCAGGACCACTTCTTCAAGGACATCAAGTGGCACTTCATGCGGGCCGGGGGAGCCCAGCTCAACAACGGCGGCTACGCCACGAGCCTCGCCGACTACCAGACCCGCTGGGCCTCGACCCTCGCCCAGTACAAGCGGACCGCCGCCCTCGGCGGCACCTTCATCCTGCTCCCGCACGACCTGTGGGGAGCCGACGGCACCACCAGCCAGGGCTGGCCCGGCGACAACGGCGACTGGACGCAGTTCGACGCCTTCGTCACCCAGCTCATCGGCGACGTCAAGGCCAACAACATGACGGTCCAGTGGGACCTGTGGAACGAGCCCGACGGCAGCGGCTTCTGGGGCGCCTCGCAGACGCAGTACCTGGCGATGTGGTCGCGTTTCTACGCCAAGGTGCGCGCCGCCTTCCCCGCCCAGCTCATCGTCGGCCCCAGCATCGCGGGCCAGCCCAACTCCTCCAACAGCTGGTGGACGACGTATCTGACGTACGTCAAGGCGAACAACGTCGCCCCCGACATCTACAGCTGGCACGACGAACCCGGTGACCCCGCCACCGACGTCGGCCGCGCCAACTCCACCCTCGCGGCGGCCGGGTTGACCAACACCCGCGCCTACCAGATCAACGAGTACGCCACCCTGTCCATGCAGTCCCCGGGCGGCGGCGCCTGGTTCATCGGCCGCCTGGAACGCGCCGGCGCCGACGGCCTGCGCGGCAACTGGGCCTCCGGCACCGCCCTGCACGACAACGAGGCCAACCTGCTCACCAAGAACAGCGCGGGCCAGTACCTGCCGCTGGGCGAGTGGTTCATGTACCGCTACTACGGCTCGCAGACCGGCAACATCGTCAAGCTCACCGCCGGCACAGGTACGGACGGCCTGGCGACCAAGGACAACTCGGCAGGCAACGCAAAGGTGTTGCTCGGCAGCAGCGGCAACACCGGGACCGTCACTGTCAACCTGACCGGGCTCAACACCACGTCCGTCGTGGCGAACAGCCAGGTCCGCGCCGTCGTCCAGCGCATCCCGTACAACAGCGGGGCCGCCGTCACCGGCCCGGAGACCATCGCCGACACCACCCTCACCGTCAGCGGCAACTCCGCCTCGGTGAGCCTCCCTTGGAGCAACGCCAAGGACGGCTACACCGTCACCCTGCTGCCCCCGTCCAACACCACCGTCTCCACGGTCGCCGTCAGCCAGAACAGCGGCCAGTGCCTGGACGACACGGGTGTCAGCACCGCCAACGGCACGCAGTACCAGCAGTACTACTGCGAGGGCGGCTACCAGCAGATGCTCGACCTCAAGCCGGTCAGCGGCACGACCAACACCTACACGGTCGTCAACGAGCTGAGCGGCAAGTGCCTGGACGTCTCAGGAGCGTCGACCACCGACGGCGCCGCCGTCATCCAGTACACCTGCAACGGCGCCACCAACCAGCAGTTCACCCTCAACCCCGTCACCGCGCTCGGCAACAGCCACGACTACCAGCTGGTCGCCGTCCACAGCGGCAAGTGCGTCGACGTCACCGGCGTCTCGACCACCGCCGGCGCGCTGATCCACCAGTGGACCTGCGACGCGGCGAGCGTACTGAGCACCAAGAAGAACCAGATCTGGCGGCTCCTCGGCAAGAGCTGACCGCTGTCACGCATGACGATGGGGAGGGGCGGTTCACGTGTCCCTCCCCATCGTCCGACCGGAACGGATCTTGAAGACTCGCCTCCACCACAACCGCCTCCCGACGCGACGCCCCCGCCACAGTCCTCGCCGCGACCGTGGCCGGTGCGTTGATCCGCGCCCGGCAACTCGCCGTCTGGGGCGGCGCGTTGATGACGCTCGGGGTGGTGGTTCTGGGGGAGGCGCTCCATTACCACCTCGCCGAGGAGGGCATCCTCAACGGCCTGCTCGGCTCGGTGTGAATCCGGCGGACGGCCACGGCCCGACCGGGATCGGCAGGTCGGCGCTGCTCGAGGAGGTGTCCCGACTGACCGATCTCGTCGCCGCGAAGAAGGCGTGGCAATTCGGCTGACCGCCGTGAACTCAGCTCGGCAGGTGCTGGGAGCCGGCGTGCAGTTCCTGCCCCCAGGGGGCGATGAGGGTGTGGGGCGCGGCCTGGGTGAGTACTCCGCGGAGCCAGTCGCCGCAGTCGGAGGCGAGCGCGGTGTGGCCGTTGCGGAGGGCGTCCTTGCCCAGGGCGAGGAGGAGGCCGCCCCAGTATTCGGCGTGGTCCTTGAGCGCGAAGCGCAGTTCGCCGCGGCCGGAGGCCACCGAGTAGCACATGTGGATCTCGCGGCCGGTCAGACGCCAGCCGTCCGCGGCCGTGCCCGTCGTATCGGCGAGGGCTCGGGTCACGGCCCGGGCGGCGGCGGGCAGGAGGCCGAGGTGGCTGCCGCGCAGGGTGGGCGACCAACAGTCCGTCTTGCGGCCCCCGTCGACGGTCAGCGCTTCCGCGAGATTCGTGGCCCAGAGCTGCTGTTCGGCGCCGGTGGCGTGCAGAGCCTCGGCCAGGGTGTGCGGGCCCGGGGCGTCCAGGTACTCCGTCACGGCCCAGGTGGCTTCGCGCAGGGTGTCCTGTGGGTCCAGCTGGGAGAGGATTCCGGGGTCGAGCAGGCCGCTGCGGGGCTGCCCGGTGCGCTGGACGACTGCGGCGCGGCGGCCGAGGAGCTGGGAGGCGGGGTCGGTCACGCCGTTGCCGGCGAGGAACTCGGCGAAGAGGCGTCCCACGTCGAAGGCGGAGTCCGCCAGCCTGCGGCGGGCCTGCCGGTGGTGGAGGAGCATGGCCCGGCCCGCGCAGTCCACGAGGGTGGCGAGGCCGGTGATGGCATCCTCGCCGCGGCCCATGGCGCGGGAGTTGTCGTTGTAGAGACGGACCGCCTGGTCGTAGGCGGCGACGGCGAGTTCGGCGTCGCCGCTGCCGTACTGTGTCCGGCCGAGGACGGCGGCGCTCCTGGCGAGGGCGTACCAGTCGCCGTGCGCGGCGTCCACCGCGTCGTTGGCCTGGTCGACGGCGCTGAGCAGGGCGCCCTTCCGCAGCGTGGCCAGCGGTTCGGTGCCGGGCCGGCCGTCGAGCGGGTCGTAGGTGAAGACGGCGGACCGCGCGGAAGAGGACTCGGGCGACGGCGTCCCCGGCAAGCGTGGCGGTTCCGTGCCGTCTCTTCGGTCGTGCCGGTCTCCCCGCCGCCAGAACGCCATGCCCTGTGCCCCCTTCGTGATCCCTCACGATGCAACAAGCGCGCGCTGAACGCATGTTCGCAGGGCGGCACCACCTCGACAAGGTCGCTCGGCGCGCGTCGGACTCGCCGCGCAGGAGGGCGGACTCGGCTCCGCGGAGGAAGATCTCGATGCTCAAGTCCGCCCCACGGTGGATGGCTTGTACTCGATCTTCATCTCGAGAGCCGCGCGGGGTTCAGTACGGGCCGTTGGTAGCGTCGGCGGAGTGTGCCTGCCGACGGGCACATGACGCTCGACCGGAGAGAGACGTGATGTCCCCGACGATTCGCAGGGCCGTGATTCCCGCCGCCGGGCTCGGTTCCCGGCTGTTGCCGCTGACGAAGGCGACACCGAAGGAGATGCTGCCGGTCGGCGACAAGCCGGTCATCGAGCACACCGTCCGCGAGCTGGTGGACTCCGGCATCACCGACATCACCATCGTCGTCTCGGGCGGCAAGTCCCTGATCCAGGAGCACTTCCGCCCCAACCCCGCCCTCGTCGACCAACTCCGCCAGGACGGCAAGACGGCCTACGCGGACGCCGTGGAGGAGGTCGCGGAGCTGGCCCGGCGGGGCCACATCACCTACCTCGACCAGTACGGCCCCTACGGCAACGGCACCCCCGTGCTGAACGCGGCCCGCGCCTTCGGCGACGAACCGGTGCTCGTGCTGTGGCCCGACGACGTCTTCGTGGCCGACGTCCCCCGTGCCCAGCAGCTGGTCCGCGCCTACGAGCAGACCGGCTGCCCGGTGCTGGCCCTCATGCCGATGGACCCCGTCGACTCCCAGCGCTACGGGGTGCCCATCGTCAAGGAGGACCTCGGGGACGGACAACTGCGCATCACCGGCCTGGTCGAGAAGCCCGAGCCCGCCGCCGCGCCGTCGTCGTACGCGGCCATCGGCGGCTATGTCGTCACCCCCGGAATCATCGACGAACTGCGTGAGCAGACCCGCCGCTGGTACGAGACGAGGACCGGCGAGGTCTACCTGACCGACGCAATCAACGCCTACGCCGCCACCCGCGCGGTGTACGGACAGGTCATCCAGGGCCGCTGGTACGACACCGGAAATCCGGCCGACTACATGGTCGCCCAGATGGCGTTCGCGCTCGCCCACCCCGAGTACGGCCCCGTCCTGCGCGGCCTGGTCGCCGAACTCGACGTCGACCGCGCCGCCGCCGACCGGGCGAAGACGGGCACCTGACCTGCGTGCCGGTCGCGCCGTCGCGGAACCCGCCGAGCGCGATCGGCGGGAGAAGGCCGCCGTAGCATGAGCAGGCGCTTGCGCGAACCAGGTCGGAACTGAAGGCGGCACGCATGGGTATCGGGGACGGCACGGATTCCCTCGACGAGGCGGCGGACGTGTTCATGGCGGCGCGCCCCCAGCTCTTCGGGATCGCCTACCGCGTGCTCGGCAGCGCCACGGAGGCCGAGGACGTCCTCCAGGAGGCGTGGCTGCGGTGGCAGCACACCGACCGTGCCGTCGTCCGCGAGCCGAAGGCGTTCCTCGCCACCGTCACCGCGCGGCTGGCGCTCAACGTCGCCCAGTCCGCGCGGGTGCGCCGCGAGTCGTACGTCGGCCCCTGGCTGCCGGAGCCGGTCGACACGCGCGCGGACCCGCAACTGGGCGCCGAGCGGGCCGAGGCGCTCGACACGGCGGTGCTCTTCCTGCTGGAGCGGCTCAACCCCGTGGAACGGGCCGCCTATGTGCTGCGCGAAGCCTTCGACTACCCCTACCGGCAGATCGCGGACATGCTCGAGACCAGCGAGACCAACACCCGTCAGCTGGTGAGCCGCGCGCGCAGACACCTCGCGTCGGAACGCCGCAAGCCCGTCGACGCGACCGAGCACCGGCGGCTGATGGAGGTCTTCCTCGCCGCCGCGCAGACCGGCGATCTGGCCGTGCTGGAGAACATCCTCGCCGAGGACGTGGTCAGCTACACCGACGGAAACGGACTGCGCGGGGCGTCCAAGTTCCCGGTCGTCGGCCTGGCACACGTCTCCAGGTACCTCGCCGCCTTCGCGCCGCGCTTCTGGCCGGAGAAGGAGATCCACTGGGTCGAGGCCAACGGCGGTCCTGCCGTCCTCGTCACGGCTGGGGATACGCCGGTGGTGCTGCTGACCCTCGACATCTCGGAACGCGGCGTCGAGCGGGCCATGTGGGTCATGAACCCGGAGAAGCTGGCACCCTACGTCGCCTCGCTGGGCGGCGGCACCACGTCCTGAGCTGTCACAGATCGCGGGGCTGTCCGGTCGTACCGGATGAAGACCCCAGTGATCGGAGTGGACCGTGGCTGTCACCGAACAACGTCTCGCCACCATGGTGCTGGTGATCGGCACCGGAGGAGCCGGTCTGCGGGCGGCGATCGAACTGGCCGAGGCCGGCGTCGACGTCCTCGCCGTCGGCAAGCGCCCCAAGGACGACGCCCATACGGCACTGGCGGCCGGCGGCATCAACGCGGCGCTGGCCACCATGGACCCCGAGGACAGCTGGCAGCAGCACGCCGCCGACACCCTCAAGGAGAGCTACCTCCTCGCCGATCCCCGCACCGTGGAGATCGTCACCCAGGGGGCCGCCCGGGGCATCGAGGACCTCGAGCGCTACGGCATGGACTTCGCGAGGGAGGAGGACGGCCGGATCTCGCAGCGCTTCTTCGGCGCGCACAAGTTCCGCAGAACCGCCTTCGCCGGCGACTACACCGGCCTGGAGATCCAGCGCACCCTCATCCGGCGCGCGGAGCAACTGGACATCCCCGTGCTGGAAGGGGTGTACATCACCCGGCTGCTGGCCCACGAGGGCGCCGTGTTCGGCGCGTACGGCTTCGACCTCACGAGCGGACGGCGCTACGTCATCCACGCCGACGCGGTGATCCTGGCCGCGGGCGGCCACACCCGCATCTGGCGGCGCACCTCCTCGCGGCGCGACGAGAACACCGGGGACTCCTTCCGCCTGGCCGTGGAGGCCGGGGCCAGACTGCGCGACGCCGAACTGGTGCAGTTCCACCCCTCCGGCATCATCGAACCGGAGAACGCCGCCGGCACCCTGGTCAGCGAGGCCGCCCGCGGCGAGGGAGGCATCCTGCGCAACGCGCTCGGGGAACGCTTCATGGCCCGCTACGACCCCGGGCGCATGGAACTCTCCACCCGCGACCGCGTGGCCCTGGCCGCGTACACGGAGATCAAGGAAGGGCGCGGCACGCCCAACGGCGGAGTCTGGCTCGACGTCTCGCACCTGCCCCGGCAGACGATCATGACGCGGCTGCCCCGCGTCTACCAGACCCTGCTGGACCTCCAGATGCTGGACATCACCCGCGACCCGATCGAGATCGCGCCCACCGCGCACTACTCGATGGGCGGGGTGTGGGTACGCCCCGAGGACCACAGCACCGACGTACGCGGCCTGTACGCCATCGGTGAGGCGTCGAGCGGGCTCCACGGCGCCAACCGGCTCGGCGGCAACAGCCTCATCGAACTGCTCGTGTTCGGCCGCCTCACCGGCCGGGCCGCCGCGGCGTACTCGCAGTCCCTGACCGCCCAGCCGCGGTCGGCGTCGGCCGTCGCGGAGGCCCGCGCCGAGATCGACGGGCTCCTCGCCGCCGACGGGCCCGAGAACGTGCGGGCCCTGCAACGCGCCATCCGCGACACCATGACCGAGCACGCCGGTGTCGTACGCGACGAGGACGGCCTGCGTGCCGGGCTGGCGGAACTCGCGGTGATCGAGAAGCGCATCGAGGCCGTGGGCATCCACCCGGACATCGCGGGCCATCAGGATCTGGCACACGCCTTCGATCTCAAGTCGGCCGCGCTCGCGGCCCGGGCCACCCTCGAATCGGCGCTGGAGCGCCGTGAGACGCGTGGCTGCCACAACCGCAGCGATTATCCCGAACAGGATTCCGCGCTGCGGGTGAATCTCGTGTGGTCCCCGACGACGGGCGTCACGCGCGAAGCCATTCCAGCCGTCCCGGACGAGATTTCCGCCCTGATGGAGGAAGTCTCGACCACGGGAAAACTCGTCGAATAGGTCGTGTCACAAACAGATCCCGTGCCTGGTCTCTACTGATGCAGGCATCAGACAAACCCGAAAGGAATTCCGTCATGAAGGTCGTAGTGATCGGTGGCACCGGACTCATCGGCTCGAAGGTGGTCGCCGGGCTCGGTGAGCACGGGCACGAGGTGATCGCGGCGGCGCCCAGCACCGGCGTCAACACCCTGACGGGCGAGGGACTGGCCGAGGTACTGAAGGGCGCGTCGGTGGTGGTCGACGTGTCGAACTCGTCGTCGTTCGAGGACCAGGCGGTCATGGACTTCTTCCGCACCTCGACGACGAATCTGCTGAAGGCGGAGACCGAGGCGGGCGTCGCGCATCACGTGGCACTGTCCGTCGTCGGCACCGAACGCCTCCAGGGGAGCGGGTACTTCCGCGCCAAGCAGGTCCAGGAAGACCTCATCAAGGCGTCCGGCAATCCCTACTCCATCGTCCACGCCACCCAGTTCTTCGAGTTCGCGAAGGGACTCGCCGACGGGGTCACCGAGGGCGACACCGTGCACCTGCCCGACGCGAAGATCCAGCCCATCGTCTCCGACGACGTCGCCGAGGCCGTCGTCCGCACGGCGGTCGGAGACCCGGTGGGCGGCGTGGTGGAGGTCGCCGGCCCCGAGGCGTTCCAACTCGAGGAGTTCATCCGCATGGGGCTCACCGCCCAGGACGACCCCCGCAAGATCGTCACGGACCCGCAGGCGACGTACTGGGGCGCCGAGTTGGAGGAGAACACGCTCCTGCCGGGACCTGACGCACACATCGCCGGTACGCGGTTCGCCGACTGGCTGACGCGACAGAAGTAGAGTCCGTTCGTTCCGGGTGGCCCTTTCCTCCGAAAGGGCCACCCGAGCTGTTTCAACCCTCGACGAACGTGACCGTCTCCCCGATCGGCGCTCTGCCCGTACGGGCGTCGTCGACCGTGACGTCCTCGTATCCGATCGACATGCCGCAGAAGAGCATGAGCTCGGCCGGGGGTGACAGGACCTCCGCGACGCTCCGGTAGAACTTCGCCCATGCCATCTGCGGACAGCTGTGCAGCCCTTCGGCCCGCAGCAACAGCATGACGGTCTGCAGAAACATGCCGCAGTCGGACCACTGGGCCGGGCCCAGATCACGGTCGATGTAGCAGAACAGGGCAGCGGGCGCGCCGAAGCAGTCCCAGTTCGCGGAAGCGGCCCGCTGCCGCGCCTCTACGTCCTCGCGCGGGATGCCGAGGGCGCCGTAGCGCTGCTCGCCGAAGGCGGACCGACGCTCTCGGTACGGGGATTTCAGCACGGGCGGGTATTGCTCGTACTCCGGCTTGTCCCAGGCGTCGCCCGCGGCCAAGCGCTCGCCGGCGCGCTTCTTTATCTCGGCCAGTGGCCCGCCGGTCACCACGTAGGGGTGCCACGGCTGGAGGTTCGATCCGGACGGCGCCCAGGCCGCGGCGGACAGTACGCGCTCCAGCACTTCCCTCGGGACGGGCCGGTCGGTGAATCCGCGCACCGCCCGCCGGCTCGTGACCGCCTCGTACACGTCCAAGTTCGTCCCACTCCTCATCTGTTCAACTGCGTGTCCGCTCAACGGGTTTGGTCACCCCTGAACTTCTTTGGCCGGTATTTCCCTGTCGTCGTATTCCTGTGCCGTCGGTTTGGTGATCTGTGTGCCCTCGCCGTAAAGGCTCTCGCTGAGCCGGGAGCGCAGATTCCGGGTTCCGGTGTCGATCGGAAGGTACTGGTCGTGCTGGGTGAGAAGGTGGAGTTGATCCTGGGTGAGTGGCTCGTGCAGCTCGACGAATTCGCCGTCGGGCAGGCGTTTGACGATGCCGGTCTCGCGGCCGTGGAGTACCTTTTCGCGGTCGCCGCGCTGAAGTCCGAGCGCCCATCGCTTCGTCAGTGAGTAGGCCGCGACAGGCACGACGAAGAGACCGATGCGGACAGCCCAAGTCACCGACTCGACCGCGAGATGCAGACGGACGGCGATGATGTCGTTCCCCGCGCCGATCAGCGCCACCGCGTAGAAACTCAGCCAGGCAACGCCAAGTGCCGTTCGTGCAGGACGGTTACGCGGTCGGTCCAGCAGGTTCTGGTCGCGCCTGTCACGGGTCACCCAGTACTCGATGAACGGATATACGCCCAGGGCCAGGAAGAAACCGACACCCGCGGTCAACGGGATCAGGTTGTCGAGCGCGAGGGTGTGGCCCCAGAAATTGATCTCCCAGCCCGGCATCACCCGCAGCAGTCCGTCCGCCACGCCCATGTACCAGTCGGGCTGCGACCCGGCCGAAACCTGGTCGGCGCGGTAAGGGCCGTACTGCCAGACGGGGTTGATCTGCGCGACCGCGGCGATGACGAAGATTGCGCCGGTCACCAGCAGGAAATACCCGGCCGACTTGACGGCATGGACCTTGGCCGGCACGCCCACGACATTGCTGTTGGTGCGTCCACGGCCCGGGTACTGGGTGTGCCCGTGGTGGAGCACCAGGGCCAGATGGGCGGTCAGGAGGCCCACCATGAGGGCGGGGATGATCAGTACGTGAATGGTGTTGAAGCGGGCCACGAGTTCGTGGCCCGGGAACTCGCCCCCGAAGAGGAACACCGACAGATACGTTCCCACGATCGGAATCGAAAGGATCGTGCCGTTCACGACGGCGAGGCCGGTCCCCGACAGCAGGTCGTCCGGGAGGTCGTATCCCGTCAGTCCCGCGAACATGGCGAGGACCAACAGCAGGAATCCGAACACCCAGTTGACTTCGCGCGGCTTGCGGAAGGCGCCCGTGAAGAACACCCGCATCATGTGGGCGAGCAGGGAGGCGACGAAGACCAGCGCCGCCCAGTGGTGGGCCTGCCGGATCAGCAGACCGCCGCGGACGTCGAAGGAGATGTGCAGGGTCGAGGCGAACGCCTCCGACATCATCCGGCCGCGCAGCGGTGCGTAACTGCCGTTGTACTGCACCTCCTTCATCGACGGATGGAAGTAGAAGGTCAGATACACGCCCGTGACGACGAGAATGACGAAGCTGTAGAGACAGATCTCTCCCAGTAGGAAAGACCAGTGGTCCGGAAAGGCACGTCGCGCCTTCTCTCTGACGATGCGGCGGAGGCCAAGACGTCCGTCGGCCCAGTCGGCGAGCCTTTCACCATTGCCCATACCGCTGCCGCCTCTCATAGATCGCTCGGCCAGCGTTGTGCGCGCGAGATGTCGAGTCCGCGCATCGCACGGCGTTCCCTTTCCGTTGTTCCGCCCCAGATGCCGTCCGCCTGCCCCACCCGCATCGCCCATTCGAGACACTGCTCCGCGACCGGACAGCGGCCGCACACGGCCTTCGCTTCGTCGATCTGCCGAAGCGGGAGACCACTGCTGGATATGGGGAAGAAGAGCTCGGGATCTACGTGCAGACAAGCTGCCCGTTCACGCCAGTGCATGGCATGGTCACCTCGTTCGGCAGTGAAGGAAAAAAATGCGGTGCTGCCCTGTAAGACCGCGCAGCCGCCGAATGTGTGACATGCGAGCACGGCGGGCCGTGTCACAAGATCCGGGAGTTCCCGGTCTCAAGGGGTGAGCCCATGCCCCTGCCGTGTGAGGGGCCGTGCGAGCGAGAGGGCGGGTGCGACGTGGACCAGGGTGATGCGGTGCCGATCGCCGAACTGTGGGAGGAGCGCCGGTACCTGCTCGACGTCGCCCACTGGATGCTGGGCGACCCGGGTGCTGCGGAAGCCGTCGTCGACGAGGCCTATCGGCGGTGGTACGGGCTGTCCGGCGCGGCACGCCGACAGGTCGCCGTTCCCCGGTCCTGGCTGGCGAGGACCGTCGGCGGGATCTGCCTGGGCCGGCGCGCACTGCCCGGCCGGGATACGGCCGGCCACGAGGCGGGGCACGGACGGCCCTCGGAGGCGGAGGCGGAGGCCGGCCGGGTCGTCCTGACCGCGCTGGAGTCGCTGACGACGGCCGAGCGTGCCGCGTTCGTGTTCCGCGCCTTCGGGATGGCCCCCGGCACGGTCGCCGACATCGTGGGCCGCCCGGAGCCGGAACTCACCGAACTCGCCGCACGGGCCCGGCAGTTGGTCCAGTCGCAGCGCACCCGCTCCACCGCGCCGCACCAGCACGACACCGTCGTCCGCGCCGTACACCGGGCATGCCTCACGGAAGACGGTGCCCTGCTCACATCGCTGCTGTGCCCGGACGTCACGGCGTTCTTCGACGGCGGCGGCAAGATACGCGCGCTGACCGGACCGCTCCACGGCAGCCGGCCGGTCGCCGACAGCCTGCTGGCCCTCCTGGCCCGCCGCCCGCACACCACCCTGAGCACCCACTCCGTCAACGGCCGGACCGGCCTCGTCGCCCGCTACGGCCACCAGGTCACCGCCGTCATCAGCCTCGACGTCGCGCACGACCGGGTCGCCCTGTTCTGGGTCATGCTCAACCCCGACAAACTGCGGCCCTGGAACCGGCCGCCCACCGACGGCGCTACCCGCCCGGACGCGAGCCCGTGACAGCGGCGAGCTTGCCCGGCGCGAACACCCACAGCAACTGGTGGATGCCGTCCTTCGAGGCGGCCGCGGTCATGAATGCGAGAGGCCGGCCGTCCCGGCGGACCACCACCCCCGTGGAACCGTTGGCCTCGACGAACTCGGGCTCCGCCTCCCGCCAGAACCGCCGATGGACCGAGAGCCTGGCCACCCGGGCCCGGCCCAGCACAGGCACCCGGGCACAGCCCCGTACGCCGTTGCCGTCGGAGAGGCTGACGGCATCGGGTGTGAGCAGGGCCTCCAGTGACGCCACGTCTCCCGTCCGGGCCGCCGCGACGAAGGCGCCCAACAGGCGCCGGTGCTCGGCCGCGTCCACGCTCTCCCGCCGCTCGTCCAGCAGATGACGGCGGGCACGGCTGACGATCTTCCGCACATTGACGACGCTCAGTTCGAGCATCTGGGCGATCTCGGCGTAGCCGTAGGCGAACGCCTCGCGCAGCACATAGGCGGCGCGCTCGACGGGAGTCAGCCTCTCCAGTACCAGCAGCAACGCCAGCTCCACCGCTTCCGCGCGCTCGGCGCCGAGCGCGGGGTCCGCGCTCGTGTCGACGGGTTCCGGCAGCCACGGTCCGATGTACGTCTCCCGGCGCACGCGTGCCGACTGCGCGACGTTGATGGCCAGCCGGGTCGTGGCGGTCGAGAGGAAGGCCACGGGACTGACCACCGCCGCGCGGTCGGCCTTCTGCCAGCGCAGCCACACCTCCTGGACCACGTCCTCGGCCTCGACCGCGCTGCCGAGTATCCGGTAGGCGATCCCGAAGAGCCGTCTGCGGTGGCGCACGAAGAGGGCGACTGCCTCGTCGAGATCGTCGGTCCGGGTGGGGGACGGTTCGACATGCATGATCCGGTGACCTCCGTTGCTCCGCTCCATTCGCTGTATGGACCGGGGCCGACGGACGCCTGTGACAGAACCGGACAGTGTCTCTTCGCGGACGTCAGCGCGACGAGCCGAGGACCACCACGACGCAGGCGCTCATCGCCAGGGTGACCAGGACCATGGCGACGAGCGTGCCCCGCAGCCACTGCCGGACCCGGACCCGGTGCCGCGCTTCCATCGCGGCGACCTGTTCGGCGATGTGGTCGGTCACCATGCGGGCGACGTGTCGCTGCTCGTCGACGTACCACTTCCCGATGTCCCGCTGCTGCTCGGGAGTGAGCCCCTCCACACGCGCGGTGAGGTCCGCCACGCGGCGGTACGCCGCTCCCATATGGGCCTCCCGGTACAGGAAGCCCTCGATGTCGGTCAGGCCGCGAGCGGCCTCGTCATGTGCGGTCATGGCGTACCCCCGGTGGAAACGAGAACCCCGCGCGGTCATGCCGTGCTCCCCTCCTTCGTGCGGTCGACACCGTCTCCCTGTGTATGCCCACTCGTGACGAAGGCGTCCCGCGGATGCTGCACGGAGGCGAGGGACACGAGGTCCCGGCCCGTCAGCGCCGCGGTGAGCCAGACCGCCAGCACGCGGATCTTCCGCTCCCAGCTGGGCACCGCCAGCACGTGATAGCCCCGGTGCATCAACCATGCGGGGAATCCCTTGATGACGATGCCCTTGTACTGGAAGATTCCCCGCCCCAGCCCCAGCGTCGCCACCACGCCGAGGCTGCTGTGGCGGTAGTTGCGGACGTGCTTGCCGCGCAGGTCGGCCACGAGGTTCCGGGCGAGGAGCCTGCCCTGCCGTACGGCGTGCTGGGCGTTCGGCACCGTGCGGGCCCCCGGCACCGGCGAGGCCAGGTCGGGAACGGCCGCGTCGTCGCCGGCCGCCCACACGTCGGGCACCGGTGCGGCGTCCGTGCCCACGCGCAGATCGGCGCGGACCAGCAGCAGGCCCCGCTCGTCGACCGGCAGGTCCGTGTGGTTGTGCACGACCGGGTTCGAGGCGTTGCCCGCGGTCCAGACGATCAGCGTGGAGTCGTACGACTGCCCGTCGGAGAGGACGACATGGCCGCCCTCGGCGGACAGCAGCTGGGTGTTCAGGTGGACATGCGCGCCCCGGCGTTCCAGATCGCGCACCACCCAGGCACCGGGTTTGTCGCTCACCTCGGGCAGGACGCGGTCCCGGGCCTCGACCAGGTGGAAGGACAGGTTGTCGGCGGTCAGCTCCGGATAGGACCCGAGCATCGAGGTCGCCAGCGAGAGCAGTTCTCCGAAGCCCTCGACGCCGGAGAACCCGCCGCCCACGAACGTGACGGTGAGCAGCTTCCGCCGCTCGGGGCCGGGCGGCAGCGACGCGGCCTGGTCGAACGCGGTCATCAGCCGGTCACGGACCGCCACGGCCTCCTCGACGTGCTTGAGGCCGATGGCCTGCTGCGCGAGACCGGGGACGGGGAAGGTACGCGTCACGGCACCGGCGGTGACCACGAGGAGGTCGTAGCGCAGCTCGTAGGCGGCTCCGCGCACCGGGCGGACGGTCACCGTGCGGTCCGCCGCGCTGATCCCGGTCACGGTCCCCGCGATCAGCCGCGTGCCGCGCAGATGACGCCGCAGTGAGACGACGGCGTGCCGAGCCTCCACCGAACCGGCGGCCACCTCCGGCAGGAAGGGCTGATAGGTCATGTACGGGCGCGGATCGACGACCGTGACCCGCGCCTCGCCCGGACGCAGCCTCTTCTGCAGGCCCCATGCGGTGTAGAAGCCCGCGTAGCCGCCGCCGACGATCAGAATCTCTCGCATGATTCCCTCTGCTTCGTTGTCCGTCACCACATAGACCGTGCGGGCGGCCCGGATGTGACATGCGAGGCGGTCAAGGACACCGCATGGGGAATCCGTGGGCGTGAACGAGGAATGGACGGGCACACGGAGGATCGGAGGTTGAAAACTATGATTCCCCTGCTTCTTGTTCTTCTGCTGGCCCTGATTCTCTTCGGTGCGGGTTTCGCACTGAAGATTCTCTGGTGGGTCGCGATCATTGTCCTGGTGCTGTGGCTCGTCGGCTTTGTGGCCCGTCCGAAGGGTGGGAGCGGCCGGTGGTATCGCTGGTAGCACTGTTTTTCGGCACGTGGAATTAGTTCCCGTGCCACCGACGTGGAAAAGGGGACCGGCGGCATTGTCCGCGGGTCCCCTTCCCCGCGTCAGCGCCTGTCGGGTCCGGCGTACCCTACGGTGCGGATGTCGACAGGGTGGGGGGAACATGGGCGACATGGTCGTGGTCGAGGACCTGCGTCGGACGTACGGCATCGGCGACACCGCCGTGCACGCCCTGCGCGGTGTCTCCTTCGGCGTGCCGCGCGGTGAGCTCGTCGCCCTGAGAGGCCGATCCGGCTCCGGCAAGACCACCGTGCTCAACCTGGTCGGCGGGCTCGACACTCCTGACGGCGGCCGGATCACCCTGGACGGCACCGACCTGGCCGGCCTCGGCGAGGACGACCTGCTGGCGCTGCGCCGGGACCGTATCGGCTTCGTCTTCCAGTCCTTCGGGCTCATCCCGATTCTCACCGCTGCCGAGAACGTCGGGGTCCCGTTGCGGCTGCGGAAGGTCCCGGCCCGCGAGCGCGAGGCCCGCGTCGGCCTCCTGCTCTCCCTCGTCGGGCTCGCCGAGCATGCCGGCCAGCGTCCCGGCGAACTCTCCGGCGGCCAGCAGCAGCGCGTCGCCATCGCCCGCGCGCTGGCCAACAACCCGGCCCTGATCATCGCCGACGAACCCACCGGCCAACTCGACGCGGACACCGGTCTCACCGTGATGGACCTGCTGCGTGCCGTCGTCCGCAGCGAGTCCGTCACCGCGCTCGTCGCCACCCACGACACCCAACTCCTGGCGCTGGCCGATCGCGTACTCGAACTCCGCGACGGCCGCATCGTCGAGGACGCCTGACCGCACCCGCCGCCGCGTACTCCACGCGCCGTTCCGCACTAGCCTGGCCGCTGTCCCACCGCTTCGGTGCCAGACCTCAACTCCCGGGAGTCCGCGTGGCAGTTCCTCAACAGCCCACCGGGGCACCGGACTTGGACGAGCTGCGGCGGCGGGCCACCGCGGCTGCCGCCCCGCGACGCGAGGAGGGGCTGGTCGTCTGCGAGAACCTGGTGCGGATCTACCAGACCGAGGGAGTCGAGGTGCAGGCCCTCCAAGGGCTCGACCTGGCCGTCGCCGAGGGCGAGATGATCGCGGTCATCGGCGCCTCCGGCTCCGGCAAGTCCACCCTGCTGGGCATCCTCTCCGGCCAGGACGTGCCGACGGCGGGTGCCGCCGAGGTCGCCGGACACGACCTGCTCGCCATGAAGCGCCGCGACCGCCTCAACTACCGCCGTACGACGGTGGGTTTCGTCTGGCAGCAGACCTCCCGCAATCTGCTGCCCTACCTCTCGGCGGCCGAGAACGTGATGCTCCCGATGTCGTACACCGCGGTCAAGCGGTCCCAACGGCGGGCCCGCGCCGAGGAGTTGCTCGACCTGCTGTCCGTCGGCCACTGCCGGGACCGCACCCCCGACACCCTCTCCGGCGGTGAACAGCAGCGGGTCGCGGTCGCGGTCGCCAACGCCAACGAGCCCCGGGTGCTGTTCGCCGACGAACCCACCGGTGAGCTCGACACCGCCACCAGCGACGAGGTCTTCGCCGCACTGCGCCGGGCCAACGAGGACCTGGGCGTCACCGTGATCGTGGTCACCCACGACGCGCTGGTGTCCGAACAGGTCCAGCGCACCGTACTGATCCGCAACGGCCGCACCTCGACCGAGGTACTGCGCCGGGTCGCCACCGGCGAGGACGGCGTCGACGTGCTCACCGCCGAGGAGTACGCGGTCCTGGACGCCAGCGGCCGACTGCAGTTGCCCAGCGAGTTCACCGAGCGCCTGCACATGCGCAAGCGGGTGCGGCTCGCGTTGGAGAGCGACCACATCGGCGTCTGGCCGGACGAGGCCGCACGGCGCGCGAAGTCCGAGGCCGAGGACGCGAGTTAGCAGGCGTTCATGTGAGGCGCAGTACCGCCCCCAAGCGGCGTCGGCGGGCGAGGACCGTCTCGGTGGCCGCCGCCGTCAGGATCAGCGCGGTCACTCCGGCGACTAGGGCCAGGGTCAGTGAGTAGTCCGTCCGCAGCGCCGGCTGGGCGGGGCCGCCGGTGAACTGCCGCAGGTCCAACGTCCCTGCCATCAGCCGTGGTTCGAGCAGCCCGAGCAGGGTGCCGCCCACTGCCGAGGCCACCGCCAGCGGCAGCAGTTGCAGGAAGTGCAGTGCCCCGGCCTCTCTGCCGCCGAGTCCCAGTGTGCGCAGGAACGAAGTGGTGCGGCTGCGCTCGTCGGAGGTGAGCGTGAGTTCCAGGGCGAGTGCGAGCAGGCCCGTCAGCGCGGCGAGGATCGAGGTGACGGTGTAGATCGTGCCGAGCCCTCGCGTCAGACCGTCCGCGCGCAGGGTGTCCAGCGTCTCGGAGCGGACCCGGATCCGGGCCAGCGGCCCGAGCGTCCTGGCGGCCGCCGACCGCAGTGCGGCGGGTGGTGTGGTGGTGGGAGTGCCGCCCTTGAGGAGCAACACCGTGCTTCCCGAGGGTTGTTGGGGCAGCAGACGGTCGGCGTCGGCGGTGGTGATCAGCAGCGGGGTTCCGGCGGGGATCAGTGCCGTGACCGGTCCGAGGAGGGGGTCGTCGAGTTGCGCGGCGGTGAGGGTGCCGACCGGCTTGAGGGTCCGGTCCACCGGAGGCCGGCCCGGGGTCACGACGGTGGTGGTGAAGCCGCCGGTGCGCTCCCTCGCCCGGAGACCGGGGGAGAGGAAGGACGGCAGCGGGGTGCCCGAGTCGGCCGTGAGTCCGGACTGCAGGGCTTCGGCCAGCGGTGACTTCGGGGCGACGGCGGCCAGTTGGCGGGGATCCACGGTGACCACGGCGACCTGGGGGATCGCCGCACCGTCGGCCTGTCCCGCCAGGTCGAGCATGCGCAGCCGCTGGACGGCGGTCCGTACACCGGTCGTGACGGCCCCGGTGGAGGCCGCGGTCCCGGACACGGTCGCGCTCGCGTCGGCGCCGGTGGTCCAGGCCGCTCCCGTGGTCAGACCGTCGTCGATCGTACGGTGCACCAGGCCGCCGAACACGGCCGTCCCCAGGGTCAACACCAGGACGAACAGGGCCAGTCCGGTCGCCGGCGCGTCATGGGCGGCCCGGGCCGCTCCGACGAAGCCCACTGTTCCCCGGCCGCGCCGGGCCCGCCGTAGCACCAGGCGCAGGACGAGCGGATAGATCCGCAGCAGGAGCAGTACGACGGCCAGCGCCACCAGCACCGGAACCGCGCCCAGGATCCCGTCGGGGCCCTGCGAGCGCAGCGCGACCACCCCGGCCGCCGTCGTGAGCAGCACCGTCAGCTCCAGGACCAGGCGGCGGCCGACGACCGTCCTCCGGCGCGGGCGCCGCAGTCGGCCGGGTCTGCGCGGTTCGCGGACCGCGAGCCAGGTCATCAGCGGCACCGTCAGCGCCACCACGGCGGTGGCACAGGCGGCGGGCACCGGTTGCGGCGATCCGGAGGTGCCGGTGGGCGCGAGGGCCCGTCCCGCCGCCCAGCCGAGCAGCGCGGCGGTCAGGACCACCGGCCAGGCCACGGCACAGCGCAGCAGCACCAGCCGCGCGGTGGACGCGCCCCGCGCCCGCTGCAACCGCAGATGCGCCCGCCTTCGGCGCAGCAGCAGTCGTACCGCTACCGCCGCAGTGGCCAGCGTGACCGCGGCCAGCGCGTCGACGGCGAACGTCGCGAGGGACCTGGCCTGTTGGTCCTGTGCGGTGAACGCGGCGAGCATCGGTGTCAGGAAGTCGGTCAGCAGCAGGGGGCCGGTGGTCTGGCCGTCGACCTGGCAGGCGATGTCGTTGGTGATCGGGTCGACTCCCTGGCACAGGGCGGCGCTCAGGTCCGCGCTGTAGTGGGACAGCGGTCCGGTCAGGGCGCGGGCCCGGTCGAGGGCAGCCCCGGACAGGTCCGCGCGCAGCTGCCAGGTCACGCGCGGGCCGCCCACTCCGGCGCCGGCCAGCAGGTCGGCGGCGTCGAGGCCGACGAGACCGCGGACGGCGAGCACGGTGCCCGCGGAACGCTCCTGAGGGTGGCGCGACGGCTGGTCCAGGGTCTCCCGGCCGGTCCAGAATCCGTCGGTCGCGGCCGTGGTGCGATAGACCCCGCTCACCACCAACTGCGCCTGGGGCGGGGCGTTCTGCGCCCCGGGCGTCTTGGCGAACCCGAGCGTCAGCCGGCTGCCGACCCGGACACCCAGCGCCCGCGCGATGGTCTGCGACAGCGCGATCTGGGGCGTGGTGGCAAGCGGTGTGCGGTCGGCCGGCGCGTGGCCGCTGACGTAGCGCAGATGGGCCCGCGCGGACGGCAGATAACTGACCGTCAGCTGGGTGCTGGTGGTCGCCGGTCCTGGTGGTCGCGGTGAGAGCAGGGACGCCTGGTCGTAGTCGTAGCTGCCGCCGCCGGTGAAGGACACGTGCCGGGCGGCTCCGCCGCCGAGCTGCTTGGTGAGGGTGCGGCCGGCGCCGAGCAGGGTGGCCATGTCCACGGCGGGCGGCTGGGTGTTGAAGACCTCCGGAGTGGTGCTCAGGCTGATCAGCGGCGCCTGGGACTGCGCCGCGTCGACCCGCTGCCGTAGCGCCCGGTCCTCCTGGCCGCCCGCGAAGGCGGGGGCCCAGGCGCACAGTGCCGTCAGGGCCAGGACCAGCGCGGCGAGGCAGGCCAGCAGGGGTAGGTCGCCCCGGGTCTCCCTGCGGATCAAACGGCGCGTCACTGAATCGATTCCGGCCGTACGGCTCAACGGTCTTCCCCCGCTCGCAGCACACGCACCAGGTCCACCCGGGACAGCAGGCGGGCCAGTGCCAGGACGACCGCGCTGATGACGAGCGCCGTCGCCAGCGCGGTCAGGGCCACGGTGCCCCAGGGGATGATCTGCGGGAGCGGCGGATAGGGGGCCTGCCCGCTGTCGTCCACGGTGACCAGCGGCAGGACAGCCGCCGCCAGGGCCATGCCCATCAACGCCCCCGGGACCACCGCGAACAGCGCCAGACTCAGCTGCTCGGCGCCCAGCAGCGCGGACAGGCTCTGGGCGCGGACGCCGATCGCCCGCAGCAGGGCGAACTCCTTGCGCCGCTGCCGGGTGGAGACCACCGCGTGCACGGTGAAGGCGATGACCGCGAAACCGGGGGCGAGATAGCGGACCAGTTCCAGCGTCCGGCGCAGTCCGGTGCGGAAGGGGTCGGCCCGGAGGGACGCGGCGGTCTGCGCCGTGGTGGTGACCCGGCCCAGCGCCGGCTGTGCCTCCACGGCGGCGGCCGTACGCGCGCTGTCGCTGCTGTCGAGCCACCAGAACGCGGGGTCCTCCTGGTCCACGCCGGCCTGTGTCATCGCGGTGGCGAGTTGCCGCTGATCGGCGATCAAATGCCCTTGACCGCGGCCCAGTCCGGGCAGCGAGTCGACCTTGCCCACGATGCGGGCGGTGATCCGGCCCTCGCCCAGGTCCAGGGTGGTCGTGCCGCCCACGCTCAGCCGTGCCTGGCGCAGCGTCGTCGCGTCGGCGCGCACCGGAAGCGGCGCCGGACCGCCCGCCGGACCCGCGACCAGCCGCACCTGGCTGCCGGCCTGGGTGTCGTAGTCGCTGTCGGACAGACCGCCGAAGGCGTCCGAGGTCGCCCGGGAGGGCCGCATGCCGGTGCTGATGACGGTCCGGAGCACGTTGCTGCTGCCGGGAGCGATCGAGCACACCCCGGAGGTGCCCGGTTCGTAGCTGTCGGTCAACTGCCCTTTGCAGGCGCCCTCGGTGGAGTCGGCGGCGTGGTCCGTGCCGTCGGCCCAGACCTGCCCGCCGGGGAGCCGGGTGACCCAGCTGTCCGTGGTGGCGCGCGCGCCGACCCGGATCAGATCGAGGTCCAGGCGCGCGGGAGGCGTGTTCGGCTGTGGCAGGACGTTGACGGCCGTCACGGTCAGTGGATAGGCCCTCGGGTGGCCGCCGCTCAGCGCCACGCCGAGCGGGATCGCGACGGTGTGTCTGGTTCCGTCGGCGGTGGGCAGCCGGGTGGTCACGACGCCGACGAGGCCGGACGCGTCCTGCACGGTCAGCTCCAGGCTCGGTGCCACGCGGTTGCCGTCGCTGCGCAGCCGCTCGTCCAGCAGCAGCGCGGTCGGACGCCCGGGGAGCGGTATGCCGGGGACGACCGGTGCCGGGGTGCGGGGAGCGGGTCCGCCGACCGTGCCGACCAGGTCCTCGGTGGCGCCGCCGGGCAGGTTCACCGTCGACCGGGTCACCGGGGCCACGTCGGTCACCGCGGGTAGGGCGCGATAGGCGGCGCCCAGGACGGAGGAGGGGTAGCCGTCGTCCGCCGACGGGGTGATCCGCACGTCCGCGCCGACGGTGAACGCGGCCCGCTCCGACGCCAGACCGCCAAGACAGGCCAGCGCGGTGGTGGCGAAGGCGCTCACCGACATGGCCAGGCACATCAGCACCACCGGGCCCGCGTTGCGCGCCGCCCGCCGGCCCAACTGCCAACCGGCCAGCGGGAGTACGAGCCCCCGACCGCGTCGGCCGTACGCGTCCAGCAGCAGCGAGGTCAGCGGCAGCAGCCGCAGCAGCAGGAGCGCGGCGGCACCGGCCACCAGGGTCGGCACCAGGACCAGCACCGGGTCGGCGGAGGCGCTCCCGGTGCCCATGTCGGCGATCAGCGAGTGGTGCCGCCGTAGCTCCAGATAGCCCAGGGCCGCGACGGCCAGCAGGGCCAGGTCGGCACCCAGCCGCTGTGCGGCGGCGGCCCGTGCGCCTCGGGTCGGCCGCGAGCGCGCCGACGGGAGCACGGGCAGCAGGACCGCCGCCGCATGCACCAGCAGGGTCAGCCCTACGGCCGCCCACGCGTCGGTGCCCCGGCTGCCGGGGTGCAGCAGCCCGGCCAGGAAGGGGGCGGCGACGGCGGCCGGGACACCGGTGAGCGCCCACTCGGCCGCCGCGCCGCGCAGCAGCCTCGGGGTGCCGGCGCCTCTGGCCTGCTGGAGCGCCAGTTCCTCGCGCCGGCGCACGGTCAGTTCGCGGGCGGCCAGCACCAGAGTGGCGAGGGCGAGGACCGCCAGCAGCACGCTGGGCAGGTACAGCGAGGACCGGGCCGCCACCGTCGGGACCGTCAGGTCGTCGATCGCGCCCGGCAGTCCGGAGGCCACCGTCACATCGGCCAGCGACGGCTGATGTCCCCGGAACACCGACACTCCGCTCTGGCTGCCGGAGAAGGCGCGCAGCCGGTCGCGCAGCGCGGTGAGGCCGTCCGCGTCGAGCCGGGAGAGGTCGGGCTGCACACTCCAGTGGGCCGTCAGATGCCCGTTCAGGACGGCGCTGCCGTTGAGAGCCGACGGCGAGACCACCAGCAGGTCCTGGTCCGCGGTCTCTCCTTCGGCGAGGTCGCCGGCCATCGCGGGCCAGAACCCGACGGCACCGGTCGCCCGGAAGACGCCGGTGATCCGCAGGGTCATGGCGCGGTTGAAGGCGTCCCGCACGCGGAGGGTGGAGCCGGGACCGAGGCCCAGACGTTTCGCCAGCGCGTCCGGCACCGCCGTGTCGACCGGGGCGGTGGACCCGGTGGAGACCCTGACCTCGGGCAGCGAGGTGAACGCGCCGGCCGGGGCGTCTGCGGTGCCGGCGGGCCACCGCCCTGCGGTCAACCGCGCGAACCCGCCCCCGTCCTGCACCGCGACCGGATGCAGCCCGGTGCCTCCCGGGGTGCGCGGTGCGCCCGCGACCCCGTCGACGCCCGTCACCGAGACCGGCGAGGTGCCCAGCAGCCCCACATACGTCCGCTGCGGCACCCCGGCGAACACCCGGTCGGCGGCGGCCCGCACATCGCGGTCGGCGGCGGCCATGCCTCCGGCCCGGAAGGAGGCGTTGACGTTCACCTGCGCGTCGAGGTCGGCGGCCAGCCGCCGTACGGCACCGGCCTGCACCGAACTGCCCGCGAGTGCCGCGAGGGCGGCCAGTGCCGTCGCGCACAGCAGTACGGTCACCGCGACGGCGGCCAGCACCAGCCCGTGCTGGGCGGCCCGCCTGGCGACCACGGGAAGCCGCCGCCGGGCCGGACGCGGAGCACCCGGGCCTCGCCGCGGCGAAGACCTGACGGCCGTGGCGACCACATGAACCCCCGCAGAATCGAACATGTGACGTACGGCGCGCCACAGTCCTACCAGGCACGCTTCGGGCGACGCAAGAAACGCCGATCACCGGCGCCCGCGAACTGACCTTGCGGATGGCCTCGGTTGAGGGGCGGGAACGGTGCTTGTACCACCGGCCGCACGCTGCTGACCAGGGATTCGGCCGCCGCGTTCAGGTTGTGTTCAGGCTCGGACGGGCCTCGGCCAACTCACGCACCAGAAGCACCAAAGCTCTGGCAAAGGGGGCTGGGGCCAGCGCCGGACACCGTGCCATCGTGCCTGCCATGACGACAGATCACCTCACGCACCGACGGCCCCCGGGCCACGTACGACACACGGCGAGCAAGGTGCCGGAGGTGACCGTCTACTTCTGGATCATCAAGGTACTGACGACCGGCATGGGCGAGACGGCCTCCGACTTCCTGGCGCACGCGTTCGGCCCGATCCCCGCCGTCGGCCTCGGCGGCCTCGCCCTGGTGGCCGCCCTCGTGGTGCAGCTCACCGTCCGGCGCTACGTGGCCTGGATCTACTGGACCGCGGTCGTCATGGTCAGCGTCTTCGGCACGATGGCCGCCGACGTCTTGCACGTCGGCCTCGGTGTGCCGTACGCGGTCTCGACACCGTTCTTCATGCTCGCGCTGGCCGCGGTCTTCGCTCTCTGGTACCGCTCCGAAGGCACCCTGTCCATCCACAGCATCCACACCCGGCGCCGCGAACTCTTCTACTGGGCAACCGTGTTGGCCACCTTCGCCCTGGGCACAGCCGCCGGGGACCTCACCGCCACGATCGGCCTCGGCTACCTGGGCTCCGCCGTCCTCTACGCCGTCGCGATCGCCGTTCCCGCAATCGCCCACCGGTGGGGCGCCCTGAACGCGGTGGCCGCGTTCTGGACGGCGTACGTCATCACCCGCCCGCTCGGCGCCTCCGTCGCCGACTGGATGGCCGTAAGCCACGGCCGCGGCGGCCTCGCCATGGGGCTCGGCCCGGTCACACTCTCCTGGACGGTGGCCATCCTCGGCTTCGTGGGGTACCTGGCGTTCACCCGCAAGGATGTCGGGCAGGGCGCGGCGTCGGCATGAGGTGAGGGGCAGGTGCGCGGTCGGCCCGCGGGCAGTGTGACCAGGAACCGTGTTCCGGGTGCGTGCCCGGGGTCGTACGTCACGTCGCCGCCGGCGGCGGAGCGGGCGAGGCGTCGGGCCAGGGGCAGATCGAGGCCCGTCCTGCCAAGGATGTTGGGCAGGGCGGCATGAGGTGAGGGGCAGGTTCGTGGTCGGCCTGCGGGGAGTGTGACCAGGAACCGTGTTCCGGGTGCGTGTCCGGCGTCGTATGTCACTTCGCTGCCGGCGGAGCGGGCGGGTGTCGGGCGTGGGGTACTTCGAGGCTGGCCCCGCCAAGGATGTCGGGCAGGGCGGTTCGGGGTGGGGGCAGGTTCGTGGTCAGCCCGCGGGGAGTGTGACCAGGAACCGTGTTCCGGGTGTGTGCCCGGCGTCGTGCGTCACTTCGCCGCCGGCGGAGCGGGCGAGGCGTCGGGCCAGGGGCAGGCCGAGGCCCGCCCCGCCGTGGCCGTCGGCCGGGTCCGCCCGTCGGCCGGGCTCGAAGAGCAGCCCGGTGAAAGCGGGCGGTACGCCCGGGCCGTCGTCGGTGATGTCGACGCCCACACCGTCGGGCGTGCGGTGCACGCGGACGGCGACGGTGGAGCGGGCGTAGCGGCAGGCGTTGGCGAGGAGTGGGCTGACGATGCGTTCGAGGAGGGCGGGCGGTACTCCGGCCACCAGGGACGGGCCGTCGACGGTGACCGTCAACTCGCCCGGCACACACAGGACTTCGGCCGGCCGCCGCAGCGTGGACAGCATCTGCGCGGTGCCCGGAGCGGTGAGCGTGCCGTCGCGGGCGTCGGCCAGCAGGGTGTCGCAGATCGTGCGCATGGACTCGGCGGCCTCCGCGATGACCTGGTGGCTGGCGTCGGTCTGGTCGGCCGTGCGGGGTCGGGCCCGCCACCAGTCGAGCTCGGCGATGATCCGGCTCAGGGGCGTACGCAGCTCGTGCGAGAGTTCCCCGGTGAGCTGCCGCTCATGGCGCAGCAGGGTGCGGATACGGTCGAGGATGGCGTCCAACGACGCGCCGAGACGGGCGAGTTCGGCCGGGTGCCGCATGCTGCCGAAGCGTTCCCCGGAGGCCACGGCGCTCCACTGGCCGGCCTGGTCGGTCATCGTGCGGACCGGGCGCAGGGCGCGGCCGACCGCCAGGCGGGTCAGGACGTAGGTGCAGGCGAGCATGACCGCGTCCAGGGCGAGCGATCCCAGGAGCAGGGTGTCGGCCGAACTCCGGTACGGGGAGAGGTCCAGCGCGGTGACGACGGTGGCGCCGCCGGAGATCGGGTAGGAGCACAGGCGCAGTGGGCCCCCCGCGTCCGCGGTGACGCACCGCTGTCCGCCTCGGGAGGCGAGCGCGTCGGCGACCCGGGTCAGATGGCCCGCGGCCGGCGGCGCCTCCAGGAGCCGTCGGCCGGAGTAGATCCACACGTCGGAGTCGAGGAGTTCGTCGTGGGAGGTCTCCAGGACGCGCACCGTCGGGCCGCTGGTGTCGACCGTGGTCGCGACGGCCGCCGCGCGGGTGCGCAGTTCGTCGTCCGCCTGGTGCTGGAGGCGATGGCCGGCCACGGAGTTGAAGGCGACGGTCAGGACCAGCATCAGCAGCGTGGCCGTGACGAGAGCCACCAGCGAGAGCCGGCCGCGGAGCGTACGGGGCGCCGCACGGCGCAGGAGGGCGGTCGCGCGCCACCGGCGACGGGCACCGTTCACGCGCCACCGGTGCAGGACACCGCTCATACCAGGTGATGCCCGATCCCGCGCGCCGTGCCGATCGTCCGTTCGCTGCCCGCCTCGCGGAGCTTGCGGCGCAGCCGGGTCAGGTACTGGTCGAGGGTGTTGTCGTGCACCCGGGCCCCCTCGGGCCAGCCCGCCCGGACCAGTTCGCGGCGGCTGACGGTCCCGCCGTGGGCCGCCATGAGCGCGGCCAGCAGCCGGAACTCGGTCGGCGTCAGATCGACCCGCGCGCCGCGCACGTCGACCGTGTGCCGGACGGCGTCCAGCACCAGGTCTCCCGCCGTGGCGGCGGCCGGTGGCGCGGCCCGTTTGAGGGCCGCCCGCAGCCGGGCCGCGAGCTCGGCGAGATGGAACGGCTTGGACAGATAGTCGTCGCCCCCGGCCGAGAACCCGGCCAGCCGGTCGGGCAGCCGGTGGTGCGCGCTGAGAAAGACCACGGGGGAGCGGAACCCGTTCGCGCGCATCGCCTGGCACACGTCCCGCCCGTCGGCATCGGGCAGCCCGATGTCGAGCACGGCGGCACAGATGTCGTCGGTGGCCAGCCGAAGAGCGGTCGCACCGTCCGACGCGGGCACGGTGTCGAAGTCCTCGTCCCGCAGCCCGCGCATCAGCACGTCCCGCAGCGCGTGATCGTCCTCGACGACCAGGATGGTCCGGCGCATGATGCTCCCGTGGATGACTACAATTCTGTAGACCGTCTACGGCACTGTAGACGATGGCGGGGCGGGGACGCGTCGTACGGCGGTCGGGACGGGTTCAGCTCGGCCCCGGTACGGCGGGCTCGTCGGCCGTACCGCTCGCGATCCTGATCGCTCTGGCGGGCCACGTCCTCCTCAATGAGCGCCGGAGCCCCGCCCGGCCCACCTCCCCGCCACCCGGGACCGGCGGCGAGCGATACCGGGTCACCGAGCGGACCGCCTGACCACACCCCCACCCCCTCCGAGGGACATCGAAGCGCCCGACCGGGGCACGCGGGAGTGTGGGCCACCTACCGTGCGCCCGCACATCGGCCCGTCCAGTGTTTCCAGGAAAGGCATCATGACCTCGTCTCATACACACAAGTGGGGCCTGCGGAACGGCAGTTCCACCGGCCGCCGGAGCCACGCGCCGGGCGAGGCCGAGGGGAAGCGCGCGCTGGCCGTCACCGGGCGTGCCGGATTCGTCGCACGGGGCGTCGTCTACGTCCTCGTCGGCGCCCTCGCCCTGCGGATCGCGTTCGGCGACGGGGGCCGGGAGGCGGACCGGCAGGGCGCGTTGCAGCAGGTCGCGGCGCAGCCCTTCGGGAAGGCGATGCTGTGGATGCTGGTCGTCGGCTTCGGCTGCATGGCGATCTGGCGGGCCTCCCGGGCGCTGCTGGCCAAGGGACCGAAGAACAAGGTCGGTTCGCGGTTGCTGGACGCGGGCCGGGCCGTGTTCTACGGCTTTGTCTGCTGGGGTACGGCGTCCTTCGCGGCCGGGACCGGTGGATCGTCCGGCAGTGACGCGAAGTCACAGGACTGGACCGCCTCGGCGCTGAAACTCCCTGGCGGCCAGGTCCTGGTGGGTCTCGCCGGCTGTGTCCTGATCGGAGTCGGGGTGACCCTCGCGGTGCGTGCGGTGATGCGGCGCTTCCTGCGGAGGCTGGAGACCGGGAGGATGAGCCGCCGGGTACGGCAGGTCGTCACCGCTCTCGGTGTGGGCGGCGGCGCCGCGCGCGGTGCCGTGTTCGCCGGCGTGGGCGTCTTCGTACTCGTCGCGGCCGTCCGCTTCGACCCGCACCAGGCCAAGGGCATGGACGCCACCCTCCGCACCTTCGCGCACACCCCGGCAGGCCCATGGCTCCTGGTCGCGGTGGCCGTCGGGCTCGTCCTCTTCGGCGGTTTCTCCTTCGCCTCGGCACGCTGGCGCCGCCTGTGACCGGTGCTCGGGGGACTCCGGCGGGAGGGCCCGGGAACAAATATCCGTCCGCGCGGACATGAAGTCGCCCGGAGGGGGCACGTGGGGTTCGTCCTGTCCTCCCACTCAAGGCGGCATCGTGGTTTCCTCCGTGAACACCCTCGGCGCAACTGCCCCTGCCCGCGCGGGAACACGGCAGACGGCGGACGAACTGCCCTGGATCGAGGACGGGTCCAAGGTCGCCCCCAAGGACGCACGCGTGATGTCGCGGCTCTTCCTGGACCGGCTGCGGGAGTTGGAGGAGGGCACCCAGGAGTACCAGTACGCGCGGAACACGCTGATCGAGATGAACCTGTCCCTGGTGGCCTTCGCCGCCCGCCGCTTCCGCAACCGGGGCAGCGGCGACATGGAGGACGTCATCCAGGTCGGCACGATCGGTCTGATCAAGGCCATCGACCGCTTCGACCTGACGCGCGAGGTCGAGTTCACCTCCTTCGCGATCCCCTACATCGTCGGCGAGATCAAGCGCTTCTTCCGCGACACCACCTGGGCCGTGCACGTCCCGCGCCGCCTCCAGGAACTCCGCGTCGACCTCGCCAAGAGCAAGGAGTCCCTCGGCACCGAACTGGGCCGCACCCCCACGGTCAAGGAACTCGCCACCCATCTGGAGCTGACCGAGGACGAGGTCGTGGAGGGGCTCATCGCCGCCAACGGCTATGTCGCCGGTTCCATCGACACCCCGGGCGGCGACGACGAGGCCGACGGCGCGCCCAAGTACGCCGACACCATGGGCGACGCCGACCCGGCCATGGAACTGTTCGAGGACCTCCATACGCTCGCCCCGCTGCTGCAACGGCTGGACGAGCGGGAGCGGACCATCATCGAGATGCGCTTCGGCCAGGAGCTGACCCAGGCCGAGATCGGCCGCGAACTGAACCTCTCGCAGATGCACATCTCCCGCCTGCTGAACCGCACCCTGAAGAAGCTGCGCACCGGCCTGCTGTCCATGTGATCCGGGCCCGCACATCAGCGAGCGGTCTGTGAGGATGGGCCCATGGATGTGCGGAGCAGAAACCGGGTGACCGTGACCGGCCGGGCCGGCGGGCCGGTGGTGGTGCTGGCGCACGGGTTCGGGTGCGACCAGCACATGTGGCGGCTGGTGGTACCGCTCCTGGAACGCGACTTCACCGTGGTGCTCTTCGACCATGTGGGCGCCGGACGTTCCGCTCTGTCGGCATGGAGCCCGGAGCGCTACTCGACGCTGGACGGCTACACCGAGGACGTGCTGGAGATCTGCCGTGAACTGGACCTCGGCCCGGTGACCTTCGTCGGGCACTCGGTGAGCGCGATGATGGGCGTCCTGGCCGCCGCGCGCGAGCCCAAGGCGTTCACCGGCCTCGTGCTGCTCGCCCCCTCGCCGTGCTTCGTCGACGATCCGGCCAACGGCTACCGCGGCGGGTTCAGTGCCGAGGACATCGACGAGCTCCTGGGCTCCCTGGACGCGAACTACCTGGGCTGGTCGGGCGCCATGGCACCGGTGATCATGGGCAATCCGGAGCGCCCGGAACTGGGGGAGGAGCTGACCAACAGCTTCTGCCGCACCGATCCGGACATCGCCCGCTCCTTCGCCCGCGTCACGTTCCTGTCGGACAACCGCGAGGACCTCGCCGACGTCACCGTGCCCACCCTGGTCGCCCAGTGCTCCCGGGACGCGATCGCGCCCCCGGAGGTCGGCGAGTTCGTACGGTCCCGGATCCGGGGGAGCCGCCTGGTCACCCTGAACGCGACCGGCCACTGCCCCCAGCTCGCCGCGCCGGAGGAGACGGCCGCCGCGATCACCGAGTTCGTCGGGGCCACCGGCCGATGAACACAAGCGGCGAGACCGCGAGTGGCGATCACAGATCTCCCGGGAACCAGCCCGGCGCCGAGCACGCGGCGTTCTCCGCGCTCCTGGAGGACAGCGCCGAGGACCTCTACGAACACGCGCCGTGCGGCTACCTGTCCACCCTCATGGACGGCACCATCGCGAAGATCAACACGACGCTCCTCGACTGGCTCGGCCACGAACGAGGCGACCTGGTGGGCCGCAGGACCTTCTCCGACCTGCTGACCGTGGGCGGCCGGCTCTACCACGAGACCCACTTCGCCCCGCTGCTGCGCATCCAGGGCGAGGTCAGCGGCATCGCCCTGGAACTGCGGACGACCGACGGCGGCCGACTGCCCGTGCTGGTCACGTCCACGGTCAAGACCGGCGCCGACGGCCGGCCGCTGCTGATCCGCACCACCGTCTTCGACGCCCGCGACCGCCGCGCCTACGAGACGGAGCTGCTGCGCGCCCGCCGCCAGGCCGAGCGCGAACGCGAAGAGCTCATGCGCCTCAACGCCACCCTCCAGCAGACCCTGCTGCCGCCAACTCTGGTGAACGTGCCGGGACTTGATGTCGCCGCGTACTACCACGTCGCCTCCACCGACATGGTCGGCGGTGACTTCTACGACCTCTTCCCGCTCTCCGCCGGGACCTGGGGGCTGTTCCTGGGAGATGTGTGCGGCAAGGGTGCCGCAGCGGCGGCCGTCACCTCGCTGGCCCGCTACACGCTGCGCGCCGCCGCCGTCTACGATCCCGACCCGGCCGCCGTCCTGAGCAACCTCAACACCGTCCTCAACCACGAGTACAACGGCCACGACCCGAGGTTCTGCACCGTCGTCTTCGGACTGCTCACACCCGAGGGCGAGTACGGCGGCTTCCGCATCACCCTGGCCAGCGGGGGCCACCCGCCGGCCCTGCTGCTGCGCGCCGACGGCAGCGCCGACCAGGTGGACACGCCGGGTGGACAGCTCATCGGTGTGCTGCCCGACGCCCACATCGCCACCGCCACCGTCCATCTGGCGGCGGGCGACACCCTGCTGCTGCACACGGACGGACTCACCGAGGCCCGCCAGGCCCGCACCGCCGACGGCGACCGCTACGGCGACGAGGCCCTCCTCGACTTCGCCCGGGCGCTGGCACCCACCACCGCCTCCGACGCCGTAGCGGCGATCCGCGATCTGCTCGACACCTTCGGCACCGGCATCGACGACGACACCGCCGTCCTCGCCATCAACGTGCCCCGACCGCCCAGCGAAGAGCAGCAGTGAACCGACTCGCCGTACAGACCCGGACCACCCCCGCGGGACCCGTCGTCGAACTGACCGGCGAGCTCGACTACGACAGCTGCGCCCAGGTGCGCGATCTCCTGCCCGCGCTCGCGCTCCAGGACGGCCAGCAGCTCGTCGTCGACCTGACCGGTGTCACCTTCTGCGACTCCAGCGGCATCACCGCGCTGCTCGCGGCCCGCAACCACGCCCTCGCCGCCCGGGCGGACATCGCGCTGGCCGCGGTCCCCGCGCACCTCGGCCGGATCTTCCAGATGGTCGGCCTGGACCAGGTCTTCTCCACCCACCCCACCGCACAGGCGGCCGAAGCGGCCTGGACCCCTCCGGCGGCCCGGCCCTGAACCGTCAACGGGCGAGATAGAACCGGATCGTCGTGCCCTCCGGAGCCGTATGCACACGCACGAGGTCAGCGACGGAGTGGACCAGGAGGAGTCCGCGCCCGCCGGGCAGGTCGCGTGAGGGCGGGCGGCGGCCGGCCAGTGGGTCGGTCAGCCGGCCGCGGTCCTCGACCTCGCAGACGATCTGCTCGCCCTCGGCCCAGATCCGCAGCGTCCCCGACCCGCCCCCGTGCACCACGCTGTTGGTGGTCAACTCCGCGACGGCCAGCGCCAGATCCTGCGACCGAGCGCCCGCCAGACCCAGCCGCTCGGCCTCCTGGACCGCGAACCAGCGGGACTTGGGGAGTTCTCCCGTGTCGAACGCGAGAGAGGCCGCGCCCGGCGGGTGGACGAGCGGCTCGTTGTAGCGGGCGATCATCCGCTCGGGATCGTAGGTGTCGACAGGGAGTTGACCCTGTCCGTCGATGACGAGGGGATGGGTGGCGCGGGCGTCGGCGAGCACCTGGGGTGCCAGGCGGTCCGCGTCGTAGGGACACAGGATCGTCAACTCGCGGTCCTCGAAAGCGGAGTTGATCAGCGCCTCGTGCTGGACGCACGCCGGGTACTCCACGGCCGTGCGACCGGGCCAGATCGGTTCCCCGATGATCCGCACCCGGCTGCCGGAGTGGGCGTCGGCGAAGGCCCGCAGGACGCCCGGGATGATCCGCCCCGGATTGCGGCCGACCTCGGTCATGTCGAGGAACCGCACCCCGGCCGCGCCCGGCCCGAGTCCGGCTCTGATCAGGGCGAGTCGAGGTCCCGGCACGGCGACCGCGACGGGCTCCCCGGCCGCCAGACCGTCCCGGACGAACGACACCGTGCCCGCCGTGTACTGCTCCTCGCCCCGGTAGAACAGCGCGGGATGGACGAACGGTCGACCGTCGGTGGCCGTACTCATCGCACCGCCACCTCGATCCTCGTCGGTCCGGCCGGAACATGTCCACGACGCGCGGCAGTCTACGGCGGTGGCCGCGAGGCCGTCAGGAACAGAAGTCCGTGAGGGTGTCGGTGAGGATGTCCGCCAGCCGGTGGAGGGAGGCGATGTCGGCCCATTCGACGGCCTCGTGGGCCCCCGCGCCGTCGGCCCCGAAGAGCAGACAGGGGATCCCGGCCCGGTCCAGGAGGGCGCAGTCCGTCCAGTACGGCTCGGCCAGGACGGCGGGCGTGTGACCGAGGACGGACCGCGCGTGGTGGAGCAGCGTGCGGACGACGGGCTGGTCCGGGTCGCCCTCGAACGGCTCGCGGTGCAGGCCTCGGCGCAGCTCGTAGCTGAAGTCCGGGACGGTGGCCGCGAGTTGGTCCAGGATCGCGGTCAACTCCGCCTGGACGGTGTCGGCATCTTCGCCGGGTACGGTGCGCCGCTCGAGCGTGATCCGGCACTGCGCGGGGTACGTCGAGGGCTCCTCGCCGCCGTGGATGACGGAGGCGTGCACGGTTCCGGAGCCGAGCCGCGGGTGGCCCTCGGCGGCGGCGAGGCGTCGGCCCAACTCCTCGACGGCCACGAGGAAATGACCGGCCTTGGCGATGGCGTCGATGCCCAGGTCGGGCCGCGACCCGTGGGCCGCCCGCCCGTGCACGATCACGTCGAACCAGACGAACCCCTTGTGCGCGAGGATCACTTGGAGCCGGCTCGGTTCGGTGACGATCGCCGCGTCGGCGGTGAACGACTCAAGTACCTCCTCGGTACCGGCACTTGCGTTCTCCTCGTCGGCGACAAGGGCGAGCAGCACATCACCGCGCAACGGCCCCCGCGCGGTGGCCCGGGCGGCGGCGATCATCATGGCCGCGACACCGCCCTTCATGTCGCAGGCGCCGCGCCCGTAGAGCCTCCCGTCCTCGATGCGGGGGCTGAGCGGCTCGCCCTCGTAGCCGCCGAGACCCACGGTGTCGAGATGCCCGTTGAGCATCAGCGAACGGCCGCCACCCGTGCCCCGGGCGATCGCGACGAGGGACGGACGACCCGGATTCCGTTCCAGCCGGTGCACCTCGAACCCGCGCGCGCCGAGCCAGTCCGCGCACAGATCGGCGATCGCCCCTTCGCCCGCACCCGAGGCCGCGAGCTCCGGATTGACGGAGTCGACCGCGACCAGCCGCTCCAACAGCCGTACGGGATCGAGTTCTTCGGACTTCCGCGTCATCGCTGCTCCTCCTGGGCGTGGGGGTTGGCGGCCGTGCCCTCGGTGCTCAGCAGGACCACGGTCGAGTCGGAACCGACGGCCAGGGCTCTACGGCGTCCCGCGGCGCCCGCCCCGGTCAGCGCGGCGCGGGCACCCGCGAGCGAGGCCGCGCCGCACGGGCCCGACGAGACACCGGCGGCGGCGAGATCGCGGGCGGCACCCGCGCTGTCGGCGTCCGTGACCGCGACGGCCGCGTCCAGACCGTCGCGCAGCAGGGGCCATGCCAGGCTGGAGACGGTGCCGCAGTTCAGCCCGGCCATGGTGGTGGTGCCGGTCGGCACACCGACCGGCTCCCCGCGGCCGAGGCTCGCCAGCACGCAGGCCGCGGTGACGGGCTCCACGGACAGCAACGCGGTCGCGGCGGCCCCGTCCCGCCGGCTGCGGTGGTGCGTGACGGCGGCCTGCGCGAGCGAGCCCACGCCCGCCGGGACGACCACCAGGCCCGGTGCCCCGGCGCCCAACTGCTCGTCGATCTCGGCGAACAGCGTGGAGTAGCCCTCCACGATCCAGGCGGGGATCCGCTCGTAGCCGGGCCAGCCGGTGTCCTGCACGAGCACGGAGTCCGACCCGGCCGCAGCCGTCTCGGCCGCCCGGCGCACGGCCTCGTCGTAGGAGCCGGGCACCAGGACCACGTCCGCGCCCTCGTCCTCGATGGCGGTCACGGCCCCCGGGTGGACGCCTCGCGGCACGAACACCTGGGCGCGCTGCCCGAACAGCCGCGCCATCCGGGCCACGGCCCGGCCGTGGTTGCCGTCGGTGGCGGTGACCAGGCGCACCGGGTGGCCGTCCGTCCGCCGGGCCAGCACCCGGTGGATCGCCCAGGACGCGCCAAGCGCCTTGAACGCGGGCAGCCCCAGACGCGCGGACTCGTCCTTGACGAACACCCGCCCGACCCCCAACTCGGCCGCCAGGGAGGGGAGTTCGGTCAGCGCGGTGGGCGCGTAGCCGGGCAGCCCGGCGTGGAACTCCCGCACCTCGGCCGGAGGCGGCGCGCAGGTCCAGGTCCGGGCGGCGGGTCTGACGTACCAGGGCAGGCGGCGCGGGGCGGAGCTGCCGGAGAGGAGAGAAGTCTTGGACACATGATCAGCGTGTGATCAATCGTATGATTAGTCCAGCGCATGTTTTCGAACAGTATTCGTCAGAAAAACTGACCAGTGGCTGACCGGGGAGGCCGGTGATGTTCGATCTGCACCGACTGCGCCTCCTGCGCGAGCTGAAGCACCGCGGCACGCTGGCCGCCGTCGCCGCCGCGCTGTCGTACAGCCCCTCCGCCGTCTCCCAGCAGCTCTCGCAGCTCGAGTCCGAGGTCGGTGTCCCGCTGCTGGTGCCCGTGGGGCGCCGGGTGCGGCTCACCCCGCAGGCGGAGATTCTCGTCGCGCACACCGAGGCCGTGCTCAAGCGGCTGGAGGAGGCCGAGGCGGACATCGCCACCTCGCTCACCGATCTCACCGGCACGCTGCGCATCGCCTCATTCCAGACCGCGGCGCTCGCCCTGGTGCCGACCGCGCTGACACTGCTGCGCGACGCCCACCCCCGTCTGCGGGTCGAGGTCGCCCAGGCCGAGCCGAGCGAGGCGCTGCCCGCGCTCCTCGCCCGCGATTTCGACCTCGTCATCACCGAGGAGTACCCGGGCAACCCGCACCCCCGGCCCGCCGAACTCGAACACGAACCCCTCTGCGAGGACCCGCTGCGGCTGGCCACACCGAGACCCGTCGACCAGGGCACCGGACCGCTGGACGAGCTCCGGGCGCTGGCCGACCACCCCTGGGTGATGGAGCACGTGGGCTCACCCGCCCGGCACTGGGCCACCGCGCTGTGCCGCACCGCGGGCTTCGAACCCGATGTGCGCTTCGAGTCCGCCGACCTGGTGCTGCATCTGCGACTGGCCGAACTGGGCCATGCCGCCGCCCTGTTGCCGGACCTCGCGTGGAACGGCCGCCCGCCCGCCGTCACGCTGCGAGAACTCCCCGAGGGCCATCGCACCCGCTCCCTGTTCACGGCCGTACGCAGCGGACGCGGCCCCCACCCGGCCATCCGCGCCTGCCGCCAGGCACTCCGGCGGGCCATCGCGCCCTAGTACGCCAACTCGCTTACGGAGCAGTCCTGTTCAGGTCGAGCCGGCCGACGCGGGCCACGTTCTCCCGGTCGTCGGCGTCCGGGCTCGGTTCCGCCGCGAACCAGGCGTCGAGGATCTCCTTGAGCAGCGGCTCGGACGTCAGGCGCAGGCCGAGGGCCAGCACGTTGGCGTCGTTCCAGCGGCGCGCGCCGTCCGCCGTGTAGGCGTCCGTGCACAGCGCCGCCCGCACGCCCGCCACCTTGTTCGCGGCGATCGACGCGCCCGTTCCGGTCCAGCAGCACACGACCGCCTGGTCGGCGGTCCCGGCGGCGACCTCGCGGGCCGCCGCCTCCGAACAGACCGCCCACTGCGGGTCGTCCCCGGGCCGCAGCGCACCGTGCGCCAGCACCTCGTGACCGCGCTCGCGCAACTCTGCGACGAGGGCGCGCGCCACAGGTTCGTCCATGTCCGAGGAAACAGAGATCCGCATGCCCCGGAGGCTACTCAGCGGACGACTTCCGTGCCATCCGGGCCGACGACGGCTACGACCGGCGCCAGTTCTGGTTGGCGCCGCCCGTACAGGTCCAGATGTCCAGTGCCGTGCTGTTGGCCGTGCCGTGGCCGACCGCGTCCAGGCACTTGCCGGAGCCGACGTTGACGACGCTGCCGTCGGAACGCACCCGCCACTGCTGGTGGGCGCCGCCGTTGCAGTCCCAGATCTCCACCGGGCTGCCGTCGGCGGTGGCACCGCCGGTGACCTCGAGGCACTTGGAGTCGTAGACGGTCAGCTGGTTGGTGGCCGTGGAGGTCCAGGTCTGGTGGGTGCCGCCGTTGCAGTCCCACAGGGCGGGCTTGGTGCCGTTGGCCTGATTCGCGCCGGGGACGTCCACACAGCGGCCGGACTCCTGGCCCTTGAGGGGTGCCGAGACCGCGCCGCGCTGCCAGCTCTGGTTGGTGCCGCCGGTGCAGGTCCACAGCTCCAGCAGGGTGCCCGGGGCGGTGCCCCCGGCGGTGGCGTCCAGACACTTGCCGGAGCTGGGGTTGACCACCGTGCCGTCGCTGTTCACGGTCCACTTCTCGGCGGCGGTGCCGTCGCAGTCGTAGAGCTGCACCGGGGTGCCGTCGGTCGTGGCGCCGCCCCTGGCGTCCAGGCACTTCGTGCCGTCGTAGACGGTGAGTTGGCCGGCCGGGGCCAGGGTCCAGGCCTGGTTCGCGGCGCCGTTGCAGTCCCAGAGCGCGAGTTGGGTGCCGTTGGTCCGGCTCGCCCCGGGGACGTCCGCGCAGAGGCCGGACTGGCGGCCCTTGAGGATGCCGGCGTGGTTCCCCGGCGGGTTCGCGGTGACGGACAGATTGTCGAACTGGTCGGTCTGGTAACCGACCACACCAAGGCCGATCTGTCCGGCCGAGAACGAACTGTCGTCCGTGGCACCGAGGTTGGTCCCGTCGGCGGTGGCGGTGATCCGGTCGCCGGAGAAGCCGAGGGAGAGCGTGTGCCAGGCGTGGGTGCCGAGCGCGGCCCGGGTTCCGGAGAGCAGGGTGGTCAGGGTGCCGGCCGCCGAGCTCCTGACGAGGGACCAGGCGCCGGTGTCGCTCACCCGGAACAGATAGGCGGCCTGGTGACTCTGCGGCCGGTTCTGGGTGTTGGCCCGGCCCAACAGCTCGACCGTACCGGCCTGTTGGAGGTTCACGTCGACCTTGACCGTGTAGTCGGTCCAGGTCGGGTCGCCCAGCAGCGAGAAGGCGTCGGAGTCGTCCTGCCACTCGATCGGCTTGACGGGGGCCACCTGCTGCACGCACTGCCCCGACCGCCCGTCGGCGCACGGACGTGCCTCGAACGCGCCTTGCATGTCGGAGAGATACGCGGCCTCGGTGCCGGTGGCGTCGCTGTCGAAGCTGTCGCCGTAGGGCAGTGCGAGGGCATGGGCGGCGGGCGCGGTGGCGGTGCCCTTGCCCTGCCCCGTGGTCGTGGTGGCCGTGTAGATCCAGCCCGGCTGGAGCGTCAGCGAGTACGCGCCGCCGGTCGGGGTGATGTCCTGCGTGTGCACGAAGTCGGTCGCCGGGCTGGGGCTGTTCACCCGGGTCGCCCACACGTGCACCGCTCCCGTGGACAGACCGCCGCGCACCTGCACGTCGACCGTCTGCGCCGCGGTCGCGGTGGTGGTCTCCAGGACCGTCGAGTAGTCGGACCCGTTCGGCGACTTCAGCGTCGCGTAGGTGCCGTTGGACTCGGTACCGCCGAGGTAGCCCGACGCGGAGTCGACGAACTTCCAGCCGGGCTGGGCGAATTGGGTGACCTGGGCGGTCGCCCAGGTGTCCTCGCCGATCGCGTAGGTGCCGGACCAGGGCGAGTTCGCGGTGGCCAGGCCGACCGTGCTGAACGGCAGGTTGGGGTAAATGGCCGCGACTAGCGGCCAGTTGAGGTATGCGGTCATCCGGGCGTCCACATAACCGCGCACGATCGAACGGATCAGCGCCGGGGCGCCGGAGTCCATGTCGAGGGAGCCGTTCTCCGACGCCCACAGCGGTTTGCCGTTGTTCTTCGCCGTGGTGGTGCTGGAGCAGGTGTCGGCGCTGCCGCCGTCGCCGCCCGCGCAGGGGTAGTGGGCGCCGATGACCGAAACGGCGTTGTCGAACGCGGAGTTGCTCGTCATGTCGTCCGCGACGCTCCAGCCCGAGTCGTCGCCGACGATCTGCACGGAGCCGTATCCGGCGCTGTCGAGCGCGGACCGCAGCTGGATGTACCAGTCGACGTCGTGCCCCCGCTCGTTCCAGCCGCCGAGGTAACTGATCGTCAGACCGTGCTGCTTGGCGCAACCCAGCCAGGAGGTCAGGTAGTTGATGGTGTCGGTGGACCAGAACCCGCCGCTGATCCAGCCCGGGGCGGCCCAGGCGAGACCGTACAACTTGAGGTCCGGATTACGGGACTCGGCCTGCTCGGCGAGCCAGAACTCGTATCCGGCGTCGCAGTTGATCTGTCCCTTGGTGTGCTCGATGGACGGCTCGGAGCCGTCGGTGGAGTTGGCGTCACCGCCGATCTCCAGCTTCAGCAGCTGCAGGTCAGCGCCGGAGCCCGGTTTGAACAGGTAGTCCAGGATCTGCGAGCGCTGGGCGGCCGGGTAGTCGCGCAGCAGCCGGGAGTTGCCCCCGCCGCCGCTGATCGCGCCGATCCCGTCGAACGTACGGCCGCTCTGACCGCCGTCCACGGTGATGGTGGTGGCCGCAGCCGCGGCGGCCCGGGCCGGCTGTGCGCCGACCGAACAGAGGGCGGCGACAAGCGCCATGACCCACAAGGGCAGGAGGTGCCTCAAGGTTCTTCGCACGGAGCCGTCCTTCTCCAGCGGGGGGTGAGGACAGCTTCGGAGAGCGCTCTCAGTGTGAGCCGGCGGAGCTGTCCGTGGAGGTTTGCGCGACAGTGTGGGGACGTGTTGAATTGGAGTCAAGGGTCTATACCTGTTGAACTACGGAGCAGTGATCCGGGCCGTGCTCATCCGGCCGACTCGCCTGCTACGTCGGCGAATCAGCCGTTCCCTGACCGCCGGTCCCGCCGCTCCACTCCGGGTACGCGGCCACCGCTGTCGGCAGGGTGGGGAAGATGTGGTCCTCGCCGACCGAGTCCACCAGCCCGTACGCCTCCAGGTCGACCCGGAGGTCCTGCTTCACCCGCGCCAGGGCGAACACCACGCCCCTGTGGGTGAGTTCGCGGCGGAGCTCGTCGACCGCGTCCAGGGCGGTGATGTCCACCTCCACATTGGCCTCGGTGTTGAGGACGAACCACCGTACGGGGACCGCCTGTTGGTCGACGGCGGCCAGCGCGCGGCGGCGGAAGTTCTCCGCGTTGGCGAAGAAGAGCGGTGAGTCGTAGCGGTAGACCAGCAGACCGGGGACGGTGCGGGCCTGCGGGTAGTCGTCCACGTCGTGCATGCCGGCCATGCCGGGGACCAGGCCCTCGACGGCGTCGTGCGGGCGCGCCACCCGGGTGAGGAGTTCGGCCACCGACAGGCCCACGGCGACGATCACGCCGTAGAGGATGTCCAGGGCGAGGACTCCGGCCAGGCAGCCGAGGGCGAGGAGGAGTTCGCGGCGGCGGAACGTGGCGAGGCGGTGGAAGCCGGAGAGGTCGATCATGCGGACGGCCGCGTAGACGACGAGGGCGCCGAGTACCGCCGAAGGGGTGCGGGACAGCAGGGGGCTCAGGAAGAGGAGGACCGCCAGGACGACCGCTCCGGCGACCAGTGAGTACGCCTGGCTGCGGGCGCCCGTCGAGGAGGCCAGCGCGGTGCGGCTGGCGCTGCTGCTCACCGGAAAGCCGTGGAGGACACCGGCACCGAGGTTGGCCGCGCCCAGCGCCAGGAACTCCTGGTCGGCGTCGAGCGCGGGGCCCTCGTCCTCGTCGCCGCCGGTGAAGGCGCGGGCGGTGAGGATGAAGTCGGTGTAGGCGACGAGCAGGACACCGAGTGCGGGCAGCACCAGGTGGGGGAGTTCGGTGAGGTCCGGCAGGCCGACCGTGGGAAGTCCCGCAGGGACATGGCCGATCACCTTGATGCCGTACCGGTCGTCGAGGTCGAACACCGCCACGGCCGCCGTGCCCAGCACCACGGCCAGCAGGGGGCCGGGCACCGCCTTGGACATGCGCGCCACCGTGAACAGGAACGCCAGCAGGACGGCGGCGAACAGCAGCGTGGGCCCGTGGAGGCGGTCCAAGTGCCGTACGAAGGACCAGAGTTGGGGGAAGAAGGCCGAGCCGGTCGTCGGCACCCCGGTGAGCTTGGGCAGCTGGTCCACGATCATGATCAGGGCGACGCCCGCCAGATAGCCGATCAGGACCGGGCGGGAGAGGAGATCGGCGACGAAGCCGAGTCGTACCGCCCACGCGGCCAGGCAGAGCAGGCCGACCGTGGCCGCGAGGGCGGCGGCGAGGGTGGCGTACCGGCTCGGGTCGCCGGCCGCGAGGGGGCCCACCACGGTCGCCGTCATCAGCGCGGTCGTCGACTCGGGGCCCACGGACAGCAGCCGGGACGAGCCCAGCACCGCGTACAGGGCGAGCGCGGGGAGGATCGCCCACAGGCCGGCCACCGGGGGCAGTCCGGCCACCCCGGCGTACGCCATCACCTGCGGGACGAGATACGCGGCGACGGTGACACCGGCCAGCAGGTCGCCGCGCAGCCAGGCACGCCGGTATCCGGCGAGCGCGGCGATTCCGGGTGTCAGCCGCCGCCACTCCACGCGGCGCCCGCCCGGGCTGTGGGACACGGTGTTCCTCGGCTCGCCCGCTTCAGAGGCTCGCCGCGTGGTCCGGGACGTAGGTCTGGAGGTCGCGCGGCGGGCGTTCGTAGCCGGTGGACGGCGGGCGGGGCGGGAGTTCCAGGACCGGCGGCGCCACCTCGTGGTACGGGAGCGAGTCGAGCAGGTGGGCGATCATGTTCAGCCGGGCCCGGCGCTTGTCGTCGCTCTCGACGACGTACCAGGGCGCCTCCGAGACATCGGTGTGCACCAGCATCTCGTCCTTGGCCCGCGAGTAGTCCTCCCAGTGGGTGATCGACTCCAGGTCCATCGGCGACAGCTTCCAGCGCCGCAGCGGATCCTCCAGCCGGCGCCGGAAGCGGTCCTGCTGCACCGCGTCGCTCACCGAGAACCAGTACTTGCGCAGCACGATCCCGTCCTCCACGAGCATCCGCTCGAAGATCGGGCACTGGCGCAGGAACAGCTGGTACTCCTCCTTGGAGCAGAAGCCCATCACCCGCTCGACACCGGCCCGGTTGTACCAGGACCGGTCGAAGAGCACGATCTCCCCGGCGGCCGGCAGATGCTCGACGTACCGCTGGAAGTACCACTGCGTGCGCTGCCGGTCGGTCGGCTTCGGCAGCGCGGCGATCCGGGCGACGCGCGGGTTGAGGTGCTCGGCGACCCGCTTGATGGTGCCGCCCTTGCCCGCCGCGTCCCGGCCCTCGAAGACGATCACCAACCGGGTCCCCTCGGCCCGCACCCACTCCTGGAGCTTCACCAACTCCGTCTGCAGGCGCAGCAGTTCGGTCTCGTACGTCGCGCGCGGCAGCTTTGCCGCCTTCTTGCCGGCCATGCCGCCTCAACCCCTCGATGACGTGCGGAGTCTCCCGTGTCCAAGGTCGAACACCTGGACAGCACCGTACTGATCGCCGGGCGCCCGCGCACCCCCGGACACCCGCCCGCCGGGTTTGGGGCAGCCTGCGGCGGCAACCCGGACTCCGTGACAGCGATGACGACCCAACAGGAGCTCGTCCGGTTTCTGGAGGACCGCTTCGCCTGCGCACAGGCCTGCACCGCGTGCGCGCGGGCCTGCGTGCTGCGCGTCAGCCGCACGGATCCGGACGCCACCGACCACGAGGCGCTCCTGCGACAGAAGGCCCTGTGGTGCGCGGAGGTCTGCGACGCGACCTGCCGCATGCTCGCCGAACAGAACCTCCAGGACGAGCCCACCCTCCGCCTCCAGGCCAAGTGGTGCCTCCTCGTCTGCCTGGAGTGCGCACAACTCTTCGACGAGCGCCCGGGCGCGGAGGCCGATGCCCGAGCCTGCCGGGACTGCGCACGGGCGTGCACGGAGTTCCTGGCGACGCTGATCTGACGGGCGGGCGGCCCCCATTGAGGCCGCGGCCAAGGGACAGCCGGCCCATCCGGATCGACGCCGCCCGCGCTACCGGATCCAGGACCCGCCCGGCGGAGAAGGCGGGCCGCCCTCACCGACCCGAAGGGCCGACTTTCGGTCGACGTCACACGTCTTACCGGGCATCGCCGCCTCGCCATTCCCAATTTCTGGAACACGTTCTACGGTGTGCGCCGTCAGGACCGGCCTTGGGAGCCTGGAGGCGCCGTGCATCTCGAATACACGCCCGAGCAGCAGCGGCTGCGTACCGAACTGCGCGCCTACTTCGCCGAGTTGGTGCCCGACCACGCCTACTCCCGCTACGCCGACCCGGCCGCCCAGAAACGCTTCTACCGCGAGACGATCCGCCGGCTCGGCACGGACGGCTGGCTCGGGGTCGGCTGGCCCGAGGAGTACGGCGGGCGCGGGCTGACGCCGATGGAGCAGTTCATCTTCTTCGACGAGGCCGCGCAGGCCGGCGTGCCGCTGCCGCTGATGGCGCTGAACACCGTGGGCCCGACGATCATGCAGTTCGGCACCAGCGAACAGAAGGCCTACTTCCTCCCGAAGATCCTCTCCGGCGAGATCGACTTCGCGATCGGCTACAGCGAGCCCGAGGCCGGCACGGACCTGGCCGCGCTCAAGACACGTGCCGTACGGGACGGCGACGAATACGTCGTCGACGGGCAGAAGATCTGGACCACCAACGGCGACACCGCCGACTGGGTGTGGCTGGCCACCCGCACCGACCCCGAGGCCCCGCCGCACAAGGGCATCACCATGCTCCTCGTGCCGACCGCCGACCCCGGCTACACCTGCACGGTGATCAACACCCTCGCCTCGCACGACACCACCGCCAGCTACTACGAGAACATCCGCGTCCCCGTCTCCCGCCGCGTCGGCGAGGAGAACCGGGGCTGGCGCCTCATCACCAACCAGCTCAACCACGAACGTGTCACTCTCGCCGCCCACGGCACGATGGCCATCCGCGCCCTGCACGACGTCCAGCACTGGGCGATGGAGACCAAACTCGCCGACGGCCGCCGCGTCGTCGACCTCCCCTGGGTCCGCCGCCTCCTCGCCCGCACCCACGCCAGGCTCGACGCGATGAAACTCCTCAACTGGCAGATGGTGAACGCCGTCCAGGAAGGCACCCTCACCCCCCAGGACGCCTCCGCCGTCAAGGTCTACGGCTCCGAGGCCCGCCGCGACGCCTACGCCTGGCTCATGGAGATCGTCGCCGCGGCCGGTGCCCTGCAGGAGGGCTCCGCGGGCGCCGTCCTGCACGGCGAACTGGAACGCGGCTACCGCTCCGCCGTGATCTTCACCTTCGGCGGCGGCAACAACGAGATCCAGCGCGAGATCATCTCGTGGATCGGTCTGGGAATGCCGAGGGTACGGCGTTAGCCTGCGGACATGGACGCCCCTGGGACGGGCGACCCGGGACTGTTCGGGCCGGACTCCGTGACCTGGCAGCTGCACGACGATCCCATGATGTGGGTCGCCGGCGTCCGCGCGCTCTACTTCCAGGCTCTGCACCCCCGTGCCGTCCGCGGAGTCATGCAGAACTCCGACTTCCGGCGAGACGCCCGGGGCCGGCTGATGCGCACCGCGAACTTCGTCGCCATCCTCACCTACGGCACCACCGAGGCCGCCGAGAAGGCCGGCGCCCGGGTGAGGAAGATCCACAGCATGCTCGGCGCGACCGACCCGGACACGGGGGAGCGGTACCGAATCGACGAACCCGAGCTGCTGCTGTGGGTGCACTGCGCCGAGATCGACTCGTATCTGCACGTGCTGCGCCGCTCCGGCTTCCGCCTCACCGACGCCCAGGCCGACCGCTACCTCGCCGAACAGCGGGAGAGCGCCCGCCTGGTGGGCCTCGACCCCGCCGCCGTACCGGGCGACCGGGCCGAACTCGGCGCCTACTTCGAGCAGATCGGGCCCGCGCTCGCCGCCGGACCCGAGGCACGCGAAGTGGACGACTTCCTGCTCCGTCCACCGACGCACCCCCTCCTCGTCCCGGCGCGCGAGCTGCTCTGGCGGCGCGTGGCACACCTGGCGTACGCCTCCCTGCCGCCGTACGCCCACCGGCTGTACGGCAGACCGGCACCCGCACCCGCCATCGTCACGCGGCAACTGCGCGTCACAGGCACCCTGTTGCGCTGCGTTCCCGCGCATGTGCGCTGGCAACTCCCGCCCAAGCACATCATCCGCGCCATGTCACGGCTCGGCCCCGGGTCCCGGCCGGCCCCGTACAAAGTCGGACGATCGCTCGCCATACTGGACGAGCCAGGGGAGGGCAGGACGAACACCGACGGGGGCGATCGCGGGAAATGGGGGACAGCAGGCTGATCCAGGGCCGCTACCGGCTGCTCGACCTGATCGGGCGCGGCGGCATGGGCGAGGTGTGGCGGGCGCGGGACGAGTCGCTGGGGCGCCATGTCGCCGTGAAGTGCCTCAAGCCGCTGAACCCGCACCACGACCAGTCGTTCACCCGCGTCCTGCGCGAGCGGTTCCGGCGCGAGGCCCGGGTGGCCGCCGCGCTCCAGCACCGCGGAGTGACCGTCGTCCACGACTTCGGCGAGTCCGACGGCGTCCTCTTCCTGGTGATGGAACTCCTCGACGGCCGCAACCTCTGCCAGCTCCTGGAGGACAACGAGCAGCGTCCGCTGCCGGTCGGTGACGTCGTCGACATCGCCGAGCAGGTCGCCTCCGCCCTCGCCTACTGCCACCAACAGGGCATCGTGCACCGGGACTTGAAGCCCGCGAACATCATGCGGCTGACCGACGGCACGGTGAAGATCTGCGACTTCGGCATCGCCCGCCTCGGCGCCGACATCGGCTTCACCTCCCGGCTGACCGGCACCGGCATCGCGATGGGCACCCCGCACTACATGTCGCCGGAACAGATCGGCGGCTCCGAGGTCGACCAGCGCAGCGACCTCTACTCCTTCGGCTGCGTCCTGTACGAACTCTCCACCGGCGCCCCGCCCTTCGACCTCGGCGACGCCTGGGCCATCCTCATCGGCCACCGCGACACCCCGCCCCGGCCGCCCCGCGCCCAGCGTGCCGAACTTCCCGAGTACCTGGAGAAGGTCATCCTCGACCTGCTGGCCAAGCTCCCGGAACAACGCCCGCACGACGCCCGCGAGTTGGGCCGCCGCATCACCATGGGCCGTACGACACCCCTGTACGTGCCGACAGTTGTCACCCCGCGACCCCAACTGCCCTCGCCCGAACCGGTGTCCCGCGAGGCGTCGAGAGAGGTGTCCCGCGAGGCGCGGCTGCCGTCGTGGACGCGCGGGATGACCACCGGGCACAAGGCGACCGGTGCCGGACTGCGCACCACCCCGCCGGACGCCGGGGCCGGCCTCACCGGCGAGTGGATCGCGCGCCCGGCCACCGGCCACACCGAGGAACCCGCACCGGAGTCACCGTCCGCACCGCCTCCGGAGGCACTCAAGGCCCTGGCCGGACGCCACAACGCGGGCTTGAGCCTGGGGCGCCTCGGCCGCTGGGCGGAGGCCGGTGAGGTGCATCGCGCGGTCGCCGCCGAACGCACCCACCTCCTCGGCCCGGACCACCCCGACACCCTCGCCAGCCGCTACGAACTCGGCTTCACCCTCAGCCGCACCGGCCACGCCGCCGACGCCCTGCGCGAGTACACCCACGTCGCCCGCGCCAGGGAACGGGCGCTGGGCGCCGACCACGCCGACACGCTCGCCGCCCGGCAGGAAATGGCGTACGTCCTGGGCCAGTTGGGCCGCCACTTCGACGCACACCAGGTGTACACGTCCGTACTCGCCGCCCGCGAACGCACGATGGGCCCCGACCACCCGGACACCCTGCGCTGCCGCCACAACCTCGCCTTCAACCTCAGCCGCCTGGGCCGCCTTGAGGACTCGTACCGCATGGCCTGCGAGGTCGCCGCCGCCCGCGCCCGCGTGCTGGGTCCCGGCCACCCCGACACCCTCGTCACCCGCTACGAAGTCGCCTACGCACTGGGCCAGTTGGGCCGCTGGCAGGAGGCACTCCAGACCTACGGCGAGGTCGCCGAGGCCCGCGCGCAAGCCCTCGGCCCGGACCACGCCGACACCCTCGCCGCTCGCTACGAGATCGGCATCAGCCTCGGCCGCCTCGGCCGCAGCGCCGACGCCCTCAAGCTCTACCGCGACCTGATCGACGACCGCACCCGCGTCCACGGCCCCGCCCACCCCGAGACCCTCCGCGCCCGCCACGGCCTCGGCGTCAACCTCGGCCGCCTCGGCCGCTGGGAGGAAGCCCTCGCCGAGTCCCGCGACGTCTGCGCCATCCGCGAGCGCGTCCTCGGGCCCGACCACCCCGACACCCTCGTCAGCCGCCGCGAGGTCGCCGTCGGCCTCGGCTGGCTCGGCCGCTGGGCCGACGCCCTCACCGAATACCGCCGCGTCGCCGCCGCCCGCGACCGCGTCCTCGGCCCCGACCACCCCGACACCCTCGCCAGCCGCAACGACGAGGCCCACTGCCTCGAACAACTCGGCCGCAACGCGGAAGCGGTCGAGCTGTACCGCCGGGTGGCGGTGCTACGACAGGGACGGGCGTCGGGCGGGCACTGACGGCCGGCGCCCCCAGGGCACTGCGGGCGCTGACGACCGGGCCCTCGTGCCCGCCGGCGGCCGCGGACAGCCGCCCCGGCCGTCGGCCATCCCGCCTCTCGCCTCCGCAGCCCTGGAGGCGGGCGCCCGGCACTCACCGACGGCCGGAGCGGCGCGTGCCGCCCGTGGGTGCTGGCGACAGCGGGCCCGCGTCTTTCCGCGGATGCGGCCAGCTGGGCTTGCCTCGGCCACACTCGCCTCCGCTACGGCAGCTCTGGATGCGGGCGACGGGAATTCACTGATGGCCGGTGCTGTCCGTGCCGTCCGTGGGTGCCGGCGACAGCGGGCCCGCGTTTTTCGGCGAGTGTGGCTGGCTGGGCCTGCCTCGGCCACACTCGCCTGCGCCTCCGCGGTCCTGGATGCGGGTGACGGGGGCTCACTGATGGCCGGTGGTGTCCGTGCCGTCCGTGGGTGCTGGCGACCGGGCGGCCGTGCCCGTCTGTGGACGCGAACGTCCGCGCCTGCCTCGGCCACCCCGCCTGCGCCTCCGCAGCCCTGGACGCTGGCGACGGCGACTCACTGATGGCCGGTGCTGTCCGTGCCGTCCGTGAGTGCCGGCGAAAGCGTGCCCGTGCCCGTCTGTGGACACGAACGTCCGCGCCTGCCTCGGCTCGGCCACACCCGCCTCCGCCACCGCAGCCCTGGACGCGGGCGCCCGGCACTTACCGACGCCCGGAGCGGCCCGCGCCGTCCGTGATCGCTGAACGCTGCACCCCCGCGCTTTTCCGCGGATGCGGCCGCGCCTGCCGTCGGCCATCCGTATCCGTCCCCGCCGCCGCACCCCCAAGGGACCCCGCCCCACCCCTGGCCGACCTAGATCACCTCGTGTTACGAAGAACCATGCCTGTACACGAGGGACCCGGACACCGGACCTACGACGCCGTGATCGTCGGCGGTGGCCACAACGGCCTGGTCGCCGCCGCCTACCTGGCACGGGCCGGGCGCTCCGTGCTCGTGCTGGAGCGGCTCGACGGGACCGGCGGCGCGGCCGTGTCGACGAGACCGTTCGCCGGGGTCGACGCACGGCTGTCCCGGTACTCGTACCTGGTCAGCCTGCTGCCGAAGAAGATCGTGCGGGACCTCGGTCTCGACTTCCGTATCCGGGGGCGCACCATCTCGTCGTACACCCCTGTCGAACGCGGCGGCCGCCCCACCGGCCTCCTCGTCGGCGGCGGCGAGCGCCGTACCCGCGACGCCTTCGCCCGGCTGACCGGCGGCGAGAGCGAGTACGCGGCCTGGCAACGGCTCTACGGCATGACCGGCCGCCTCGCGCAGCGGGTCTTCCCCACGCTCACCGAACCGCTGCCCACCCGCGACGAACTGCGCAGCCGCGTGGACGACGAGGAGGCCTGGCGGATGCTCTTCGAGGAGCCGATCGGCGTCGCCATCGAGGAGAACTTCACCGACGACCTGGTCCGGGGAGTCGTCCTCACCGACGCCCTCATCGGCACCTTCGCCGACGCCCACGACCCCTCCCTCGCCCAGAACCGCTGCTTCCTCTACCACGTCATCGGCGGCGGCACCGGCGCCTGGGACGTCCCGGTCGGCGGCATGGGCGCCCTCACCGACGCCCTGGCCACCGCCGCGCGCACCGCAGGCGCCGTACTCGCCACCGGCCACGAGGCCGTCCGCATCGACACGGACGGACGCGCCGCCGAGATCACCTACCGCACGGCGGACGCCGAAGGCGTCGTGGGCGCCCGGCACGTCCTCGTCGGCGCCTCCCCGCAGCAACTGGCCGCCCTCACCGGCGACGAACCGCCCACCCCCGCCGAGGGCGCCCAGCTCAAGGTGAACATGCTGCTCAAGCGACTCCCCAGACTCCGTGACACCTCGGTCGACCCGCGCGAGGCCTTCGCCGGCACCTTCCACATCGCCGAGGGCTACGACCAACTGGCCGCCGCGCACGCCCAGGCCGCGTCCGGTTCGCTGCCCGCCGCACCGCCCTCCGAGATCTACTGCCACTCCCTCACCGACCCGAGCATCCTCGGCCGGGACCTCGTCGAGGACGGCTACCAGACCCTCACCCTCTTCGGCCTGCACACCCCGGCCCGGCTCTTCGAACGGGACAACGACGCCGTACGCGAGGAACTCCTGAAGTCCACCCTCGCCCAGCTGGACGCCCACCTCGCCGAACCCCTCGCGGACTGCCTCGCCACCGACACGGACGGCCGCCCCTGCATCGAGGCGAAGACCCCGCTCGACCTGGAACGCGACCTCCGGCTCCCCGGCGGAAACATCTTCCACCGCGCGCTGACCTGGCCCTATGCCCAGGACGACACCGGCCGCTGGGGCGTCGAGACCCGGCACGCGAACGTGCTGCTGTGCGGGGCGGGCGCGGTGCGCGGCGGGGGAGTCAGCGGGGTACCGGGGCACAACGCGGCGATGGCGGTGCTGGAGGGCGACGCGGGCTGACCGAGCTGGTGCCCTGCCGGGGAAGTGGTGCTTTTCTGGGAGTGGACGAGAGGAGCGACCGCCATGAACACGGACACGGACACAGATGGCGCGCACATGGTGCCGGGGCACATGGAATCCGTCTCGGTGGAGATCAGCGGGTGCAGCAAGGAGGACGCCCGGATCGTGTTCGACACGCTGTGCGCGTGCTTCGGATCCGACCGCTGCGCCGACGACATACCCCGCGACCACCACGAAACCCGCCCCACGGTATGGCTCGGCACCTTCGACGTCGCCGACGCGCACGAGCGCCCCACCGGCGACCCGGCCCGCCTCGCGGCCTCCGTCGACGCGGACGTCCAGGGCGGCTACTGGGCCGTCGAACAGTTCCGTACGACCCTGGACTCCCTGTTCACCGTCCACGACCTCGCGCTGACCTCCGGCGACCAGGAACGGGAACTGCACGTCCGGCTGGAGAGCCGCTGAAGAGAAGTTATGGACAGGGTTTGCGGCTGTCCGTTGTCCGCACTGCCGGACTGCTGGACTGGATGTTCTTGCCGAGTTGCGCGGCGCGGATCGCGGCGGCATACCCGCGCGAGCCGGTACCGAGGTCGATGACGTCGTAGTGCGCGCTCATGACGTGCCCCCTTTGCAGGGTGGTTGACGGTCGGTTCGTGGAGCGAGCGGTCATGCGGCGCGGTGGTGGGGTGCCAGGGTGGCGTGGATCTGGTCGCGGATGTCGGCGAGGACGGCTTCGTCGCTGCGGTGCTGGTACATGGTGGCGGTGGTGCTGATGTGGATGATCGCGGTGATCACCCGCGCCAGGGTCGCCGCGTCGGCGGCGCCGATGTGCTCGTCGCGGGTGAGCAGGCCGGTGACGCCGTCCTCGAGGCGGCCGGCAAGGGCCAGACCCGCTTGCCGGTAGGGCTCGGCCGGGTCGCCGAAGACGAGTTCGTGCAGGTATGTGCGGCCGTTCTCGATGTGCTCCCTCATGCACTCCACCACGGGACGGATGAGAGCGATGACCGGCTCCAGCGCGCCCCGTCCGACGGCGGCATCCGCGGCGGCGAGGCCGGAATCGATGGCGGCGGCGAACTTCTCGTTCTGCACCATGATCAGCAACTCGGCCTTCGTGGACGCGTACAGGTAGAGCGTCCCGATCGCGACATCGGCCCGGCGGGCGACCTGCTGCGTCGTGACTCTGTCGACGCCGTGTTCGACGAACAGCTCGCGGGCTGCGGCCATGATGCGCTCGCGCTTGTCCTGTTTGGCCCGCTCGCGGCGCCCGATCGGCATGTGGCCGCGTCCCATGGGGACCTCCCTTGACAATAATTCTGAGTGGACTCATAGTTGAGTGTACTCGGATTAGCGGGGTGGGGCGAGGTCCCGGATGTCGCACCGAGTTTGCCGGTCCAATCTCAAACCCGGATAAATAGGACGAAGACTAGGAGTGGCGCCCCATGAGAGCGTTCGTCGTCACCAAGTACAAGGAGCCGCTGCAGGAGGCGGACGTCCCCGAGCCCACCGTGGGAGAGCACGACGTGCTGGTCCGGGTGGAGGCCGCCGGGCTGAACCCGCTGGATGAGAAGATCCGCGCCGGTGAGTTCAAGCAGGTCCTGCCCTACAAGCTGCCACTGATCCTGGGCAACGACGTCGCGGGCACCGTCATCGGTGTCGGGACGGCGGTTCGCGGCTTCAAGCCCGGGGACGAGGTCTACGCCCGGCCCCACCAGGACCGCATCGGCGCGTTCGCCGAGCGCATCGCCGTAGCGGAGGGTGACGTGGCGATCAAGCCCGCCTCGATCAGCATGGATGAGGCCGGCTCGCTGCCGCTGGTGGCGCTCACGGCGTGGCAGGCGCTGGTGGAGCGCGGGAGGGTGCGGCCCGGACAGAAGGTTCTCATCCACGCCGGCGCCGGCGGGGTCGGTTCGATCGCGATCCAGCTCGCCGCACACCTCGGGGCGCACGTCGCCACGACCGCCAGCGCATCCAACACGCACTTCGTGCGCGCGCTCGGCGCGGACACGGTGATCGATTACCGCACCCAGGACTTCGAGCAGCTCCTGACCGGCTACGACCTGGTGTTGGACAGCATCGGTGGGGAGACTCTCGAGAAGTCCCTGCGGGTGCTCAAGCCCGGCGGCAGGGCCATCGGGATCGCCGGCCCCCCGGACCCCGCGTTCGCCCGCGAGGCCGGCCTGAACCCGCTGCTGCGCCTGGCGGTCGCAGGCCTGAGCCGCAAGATCCGCAAGCAGGCCAAGAAGCTCGGCGTGACGTACGAGTTCCTGCTCATGCGCGCCAGCGGCGACCAGCTCCGCCAGATGACCACCCTCATCGACGAGGGCGTGGTGCGCCCGGTCGTGGGAAAGGTGGTCCGCTTCGACCAGACCCCGCAGGCGCTGCAGTCCCTGTCCCAGGGCGGCATCCGCGGCAAGGCCGTCATCGGCAACAGCTGACCCGCCGCAACCGCGACGGGCGACACAGAACAGACCAGGAGAATCCGTCATGAGCAGCACAGGCACCCCGAACGAAGCTGTCATCACCTCCTACGCGAAGGCTCCGGCCCGCACCGTCAACGCCGGCGGCGTCACGTACGCCTACCGGGAGCTGGGACCGAAGGGCGGCATCCCCGTCGTCTTCTTCGTCCACCTCGCCGCGACCCTGGACAACTGGGACCCCCGCATCATCGATCCCATCGCGAAGGGCCGTCACGTCATCGCCTTCGACAACCGCGGTGTCGGAGCGTCCACCGGCCAGGTACCGGACAGTGTCGAGGCGATGGCCGACGACGCCTACACCTTCGTCAAGGCGCTCGGGTACGACAAGATCGACGTCTTCTCGTTCTCCCTCGGCGGCATGGTCGCCCAGGCCCTGGTGGTCAAGCACCCCGAGCTCGTCCGCAAGCTGGTCCTCACCGGCACCGGACCCAAGGGCGGCAAGGACATGGACAAGGTCGCCAAAGTCACCTACTACGACATCCTGCGCGCCACCCTGACCCGGTCGGACCCCAAGGAGTTCCTGTTCTTCAACCGCAACGCCACCGGCAAGCCGGCCGCGCGCGCGTTCGTCAACCGTCTCAAGGAGCGCACTGTCGACCGCGACGCGGAGATCAAGACCAAGGCGTTCCAGACGCAGCTGAAGGCGATCAAGAAGTGGGGGCGCTCCGCCCCCGACGACCTGTCGTCGATCACGCAGCCCACCCTGATCGCCAACGGCGACAACGACCGCATGGTGCCGTCGGTCCTGTCGGAGGACCTGCACCGGCGCATCAAGGGCAGCGAGCTGATCATCTACCCCGACTCCGGGCACGGCGGCATCTTCCAGTACCACCAGGAATTCGCCCCCGTGGCGGTCGAGTTCCTCGCCCGATGACCACCGCCTGACCTGGAAAAAAGGGCGACATCATGAGTACGTCACCGGCCGTCGCACCCCTTGTGGTGAAGAAGCCTCTCACCTCCTCGATCCTGCTGTGGGTGCGGACCGATCAGCCCCGCCAGACCGGCATGGACCACTGGAAGGGACCGCACTCGGGGATCATCTCCGCCACCCCGGGCCTTGAGGAGTACCGGCAGATCCACCTCGCCGAGGACAACCCGGGCCGGTGGCCGGCCACCGACGGGGTCCAGACCACGATCCCCGCCGACCGGAAGATCGACGGCGTCGCAGAAGTCACCTTCCAGTCGGCGCTTGCACCGCTGAAAGGGCGCAAGCAGACGAAGCTGGCCTACGCCGACGAGATCAACGTGTTCCGCCGCACCCTGCTCTACGCCGGCCCGCCGAACTCATCCCGCTGGTACGACGTCGCAGGCCCCGGACAGCCGGTCGGTGCCCGCGCGCTGATCTACCTGCGCCGCAGAGACGAGGTCGGCGGCGGCGCCTTCCGGAAGTTCGTCAACGAGCAGCTCGCTTCCGCGCTCGCCGCCACCGGAGCGCTGAAGGAACTGCGCACGCAGACGTTCCTGCCCTGGATCGAAAAGCTCTGGGACACCCCGGACGTCGCCCACGACAACCCCCACGACCAGCGCTTCCACGCCTCCCTCAGCCTCGGGTTCACCGACACCGCAGCACGGGACGCCTTCTTCACCGGCAACGTGATCGAGGACCTGTCCGACCGGCTGGCATCGCAGGTCTCCGCGATCCACGCCTACGACGTAACCGCCGCCCTCACCTACGTCAAGAACGGCGAGATCCTCCCGCACTACGAGGAGTGAGCAGCGCGCAGACGGGAAGCGGGACCGCCGGATCTGCTCGGCAGATCCATCCGCCCCGGCTTCCCGGCCCTCTCCGCGCCCCTGTCGCCATCTGTTACCCACCACGCATCCGGAGCCAGCCATGAGCGAGCAGCAGAGCACCATCCAGTACGAGCGCACCTCACCGCAGATCGCGAAGATCACCTTCGCCAACCCGCCCGTCAACCTCATCGTCGGCGAGACCGTCCTGCGCCTCATCGAGATCGTCACCGAACTGGCCACCGACCCGGACATCCAGGTCGTGCTGTTCGACAGTGCCACCCCCGACTTCTTCTACAACCACTTCGACCTGGCCGCCGCCGCCGACTTCCCCGCCTCCGAGGACCCGGACGCGGTGCCGGCCTGGACGAATCTGGTCCTGGAACTGTCCAAAGCGCCGTACGTCACCATCGCGGCCATCCGGGGACGCACCCGCGGCGGCGGGAACGAGCTCGCCCTCGCCCTCGATCTGCGCTACGCCAGTCGTGAGAAGGCGATCTTCGGACAGCCCGAGGTCGGAAGCGGACTGCTGCCCGGCGGTGGCGGCAGCGAACGCCTCCCCCGGGCCATCGGACGCGACCGCGCCCTGGAAGCCATCCTCACCAGCGACGACTACGACGCCGACACCGCCGAACGCTGGGGCTGGGTTACCCGCGCCCTCCCCGACAGCGAACTCGACGCCTTCGTCGGCACCGTCGCCGCCCGGCTCGCCTCGTTCGACCGCACCTCACTCGCCTCGGCCAAAGCCCAGATCAACCGGGCATCCCTGCCTCCGGACGCGGACCTGGTCGCCGCGTACGGCGAGTTCGCCCACTCCCTCACCCTCCCCGGTTTCCTCACCCGGGCCGCAGGCACGCAGGCCGTCGTCGAACAGGCCGGCATCGACTTCGAATACCGTCTCGGGCACTACATCGGCCTCGCCAACCAGCAACGCTGACACCCATCGGAAAACGAGGACGGACGCAGCCGATGCCGCGTCCGTCCTCTTTTGCCGCGGGGCCCACCCGATTTCCGACGTCTTCGGCACCGTGGTCGGATCGGGCTGCCGCCGGACCGACCGCCGATGTCATCCACCGCTCGACGGCCGCGACGGCGCACCCCCTCTCGACACCGGCCGGCCAACCGTTCGAACGCCATGGATCACGGGGGCCCGATGTGAAGAGATCACGTCGAGACCGAAGAGCAAGCTCAGACGTCCGTGCTGTGGAGGTCCGGGAAAAGTGCCTCGACCGGGCCGCTCAGAGCCGCCTTGACCCCCTTGGTCAACTCGTCGGCCAGGACCTCGTCTTCTCCGGCCTCGACGGCGTCGTAGACCGTCGTCACCCGCTGTGTCGGCAGCATCTTGGGTCCGTCGGCGTGCGCGGCCATATCGGTGTCGACGTAGCCCTTCTTGGCGGCGAGGATCGGTGCGAAGGCGCGGGCGAGGAAGACCGGTCCGAAGAAGTTCGTCTCCATGTTCGCCCGGATGTCCGCCTCGGTGACGTCCAGCAGGCTCGCGCTCGAGGGATGGCGCCCGGTGACGCCAAGGGTCAGGGGGACGATGCGTTCATCGTCCCAGACGCGGGGGTACGGGCGGTGGCGTCGACACGTCGCCCCGCGATGGGAGAATGAACGGAGCCACATTTGAGCCCACACGCTATTGACTATCATCATAACTGATTACAGTCATAATCTACTCCTGGAGGACACGGCCATGCCTGTCGGACGGCGCGAGCGGAACAAGCAGGAGAAATTCGACCGCATCGTCGTCGCCGCCAGTGAACTGTTCGCCGAACACGGCGTCGATGAGGTCACGACCCAGCAGATCGCCGACAAGGCCGACATCGGCACCGGAACCCTGTTCCTTTACGCCAAGACCAAGGGCGAACTCCTCCTGCTCGTGCAGAACGCCAAGTACGTCGAAGCACTCGAGGAGGGCCGGGCGGACGCCGAGACCGTCCCGGGCGTGCTGAATGCGGTGATGGCGATCGTCCGGCCGATCGTCGAGTGCAACCGCACCCAGATCGACAACGGACGTACCTACCTGCGAGAGATGGTCTTCGGCGACCCCGAGGAGCCCCGGCACGGCGCGGCACTCGCCATCGTCGCGCAGACCGAGGAGGCCATCGCCGCCGTGCTGCGCCGAGACGAGCGGGTCACAGAGGGTGACGCCGCGACACTGGCACACATCGTGTCCGCCGTGATGTTCCTCAGCATGGCGGCGAGCGTGAACATCGCCTTGAGTGTCGAGGAGATCGTGCAGGACATCCGGGAGCAGGTTGACGTCCTGCTGCCTCGCTGACGCGCGACCCGTTCCGGCGTGGCCGGAGGGGTGGGGCGGGCGGCCGGAGGGCTACCGCCACCGCGTGCTGCTGGGATTTCGGAGATCGCCTACCTACGTGGCGTCGAGTCCCTGTCGTGCAGCCGATAGTCCGTGGACAGCTGAACAGCGCATAGGTGCTCCTGTGGATGCGCCGGGTCCTCCGCGAGGACGGGCTCCTGCTGCTCGGCGTCCGGGACTACGACACGATCCGTGCCGCCCGCCCACGGTCCGCGCCTCCGCAGGTGGCGACGACCGCCCAAGGCCGCGCGGTCACCTTCCGGTTGTGGCACTGGCGCGAGGACGGCGAGCGCGGGGATCGGCTTCCACCAGCCCGTCCTCACGGCACGACGCACCTGACTGTCGGGAAAATCTGACGGAGCATCAGAAAAGGCCTTCCGTCGTCCGGAGGACTGCGGCATTCTGCGCCCATGCAGACGGAGTTGAGCAAGAAACTGGGAATCGAGCACGCCATCTTCGGCTTCACGCCGTTCCCCGCCGTCGCCGCGGCCATCAGCCGGGCCGGCGGTTTCGGAGTGCTCGGCGCGGTCCGCTACACCGCCCCCGACGACCTCAAGCGCGACCTCGACTGGCTGGAGGCGCACGTCGAGGGGATGCCGTACGGCCTGGACGTCGTGATGCCGGCGAAGAAGGTGGAGGCTCCGAAAAATCAGATACTGACCGAGGCCGAGGTCGAGGCGATGATCCCGGAAGGGCACCGGCGGTTCGTCACCGAGACCCTGGCCAAGTACGGCGTGCCCGAACTCGCCGAGGGCGAGGCGTCCGGCTGGCGCATCACCGGGTGGATGGAACAGGTCGCCCGCAACCAGCTCGACGTCGCCTTCGACTACCCGATCAAGCTGCTCGCCAACGCGCTGGGCTCCCCACCGGCCGACGTCGTCGCCCGCGCCCACGACCAGGACGTCCTGGTCGCCGCGCTCGCGGGTAGCGCCCGGCACGCCCGCAAGCACGCCGAGGGCGGCATCGACATCGTCGTGGCCCAGGGCTACGAGGCGGGCGGACACACCGGCGAGATCGCGACCATGGTGCTCACGCCCGAAGTCGTCGACGCCGTCGACCCGTTGCCGGTGCTCGCCGCGGGCGGCATCGGCAGCGGACAGCAGGTGGCCGCCGCGCTCAGCCTCGGCGCCCAAGGCGTGTGGCTGGGCTCCATATGGCTGACCACCACGGAAGCCGACATGCACTCGGCCGGCGTGACCCGCAAACTGCTCGCCGCAGGCTCCGGCGACACCGTCCGCTCCCGCGCCCTGACCGGGAAACCGGCCCGCCAGCTGCGCACCGAGTGGACCGACGCCTGGGACGACCCGGACGGCCCGGGCACCCTCCCCATGCCGCTCCAGGGCCTGCTCGTCGCCGAGGCCGTCTCGCGCATCCAGAAGTACGAGATCGAACCACTGCTCGGCACCCCCGTCGGCCAGATCGTCGGCCGTATGAACAGCGAACGCAGTGTCCAGGCCGTCTTCGACGACCTCACCCGCGGCTTCGAACACGCCGTCGACCGGATCAACCGCATCGCCGGAAGGAGCGGCCAGTGAGCACACCCCCCGCCGGCTTCTGGGCCCAGGCCGCCCAGAACCCCGACCGTACGGTTCTCATCGCGCCCGACGGCGAGGAGTGGACCGCAGGCCGCCTGCACGCCGCCGCCAACCAACTCGTCCACGGCCTGCGCGCCGCCGGACTCGAACGCGGCGACGCCTTCGCCGTCGTCCTGCCCAACGGCGTCGAGTTCTTCACGGCCCATCTGGCCGCCACCCAGGCCGGGTTCTACCTCGTCCCCGTCAACCACCACTTCGTCGCACCGGAGATCGCCTGGATCGTCGCCGACTCCGGCGCCAAGGTGCTCATCGCCCACGAGCGGTTCGCCGAACCCGTCCGCCAGGCCGCCGACGAGGCCGGCCTCCCCGCCACCCACCGGTACGCGGTCGGCACGGTCGAGGGCTTCCGGCCGTACCCCGAACTCCTCGACGGACAACCGGAGTCGGCGCCCGCGGACCGCACGCTCGGCTGGGTCATGAACTACACCTCGGGCACCACCGGCCGCCCCCGCGGCATCCGCCGCCCGCTGCCGGGCAGGCCGCCCGAGTCGGCGTACCTCGGCGGCTTCCTCGGCATCTTCGGCATCAAGCCCTTCGACGACAACGTGCACCTGGTCTGCTCGCCGCTTTACCACACGGCCGTCCTCCAGTTCGCGGGCGCGAGCCTGCACATAGGGCACCGCCTGGTCCTGATGGACAAGTGGAGCCCGGAGGAGATGCTCCGCCTCATCGACCGTGAGAAGTGCACCCACACCCATATGGTCCCGACCCAGTTCCACCGCCTCCTCGCCCTCCCCGAGGACATCCGGGCGCGCTACGACGTCTCGTCCATGCGGCACGCGATCCACGGCGCCGCCCCGTGCCCCGACCATGTGAAGCGGGCCATGATCGAGTGGTGGGGCGACTGCGTGGAGGAGTACTACGCGGCCAGCGAGGGCGGTGGTGCCTTCGCGACCGCCGAGGACTGGCTGAAGAAGCCCGGCACGGTCGGCAAGGCCTGGCCCATCAGCGAACTCGCGGTCTTCGACGACGACGGCAACCGGCTCCCGCCCGGTGAACTCGGCACCGTCTACATGAAGATGAGCACCGGCGGCTTCGCCTACCACAAGGACGAGGCCAAGACGAAGAAGAACCGCATCGGCGACTTCTTCACCGTGGGCGACCTCGGCTACCTCGACGAGGACGGCTATCTCTTCCTCCGCGACCGCAAGATCGACATGATCATCTCGGGCGGCGTCAACATCTACCCGGCCGAGATCGAGTCCGCACTCCTCGCCCACCCCGCCGTCGCCGACGCCGCGGCCTTCGGCATCCCGCACGACGACTGGGGCGAGGAGGTCAAGGCCGTCGTGGAACCGGCCCCCGGCCACGAACCCGGACCCGCCCTCGCCACCGCCCTCCTCGGCCACTGCGCCGAGCAACTCGCCGGCTACAAGCGGCCCAAGAGCATCGACTTCATCACCGAGATGCCCCGCGACCCCAACGGCAAGCTGTACAAGCGGCGGCTGCGCGATCCGTACTGGGAGGGGCACACGCGGCCCATGTGAGTGCGGCCCGTGTGGGCCCGGCACATGTGGGCCGGGCCCACCTCGACCACCCGGCTTGACCCGCCCGGGCCCCGGCCCGAGGATCATGTGTCATGACGCCCGGACACGGCAGCACGGTTGACGGGGTACTGCGACGCAGTGCCCACCGCACTCCCGCCCGCGTGGCGGTGGACTACGGCGAGCGCTCCTGGACGTACCAGGAACTCGACGAGGCCGTCTCCGGCGCGGCGAGCGTGCTCCTCGACCAGGGCCTCGCACCGGGCGACCGGGTCGGCTCCTACGGCCACAACTCCGACGCCTATCTGATCGGCTTCCTCGCCTGCGCCCGCGCGGGCCTCGTGCACGTGCCGGTCAACCAGAACCTCACCGGCGACGACCTCGCGTACATCGTCGGCCAGTCCGGCAGCACGCTGGTACTCACGGACCCGGATCTCGCCGCCCAACTGCCGGACGGCGTAAGGACGTTGCCGCTGCGGGACGCGGACGGCTCGCTGCTGGAGCTGCTGGCGTCCGCGTCGCCGTACGACGGGCCCGAGCCGCGCACCGAGGACCTGGTGCAGTTGCTCTACACCTCGGGCACGACCGCGCTGCCCAAGGGCGCGATGATGACCCACCGGGCCCTGGTGCACGAGTACTTGAGCGCGATCACCGCCCTGGACCTGAGCGCCGGGGACCGCCCCGCGCACGCGCTGCCGCTGTACCACTCGGCGCAGATGCACGTGTTCCTGCTGCCGTATCTGGCGGTCGGCGCCACCAACCTCATCCTCGACGCGCCCGACGGCGACCGGCTGTTGGACCTGATCGAGGCCGGGCGCGTGGACAGCCTGTTCGCCCCGCCCACCGTGTGGATCGGCCTCGCGAACCGCCCGGACTTCGCGACCCGCGACCTGAGCGGCCTGCGCAAGGCGTACTACGGGGCGTCGATCATGCCGGTGCCCGTCCTGGAGCGGCTGCGCGAACGCCTCCCCAAGCTGGCCTTCTACAACTGCTTCGGCCAGAGCGAGATCGGCCCCCTGGCCACGGTCCTGGGCCCCGACGAACACAAGGGCCGACTGGACTCCTGCGGACGTCCCGTGCTGTTCGTGGACGCGCGGGTGGTCGACGAGGACGGCAAGGACGTGCCCGACGGCACCCAGGGCGAAGTCGTCTACCGTTCACCGCAGTTGTGCGAGGGCTACTGGGACAAGCCCGAGGAGACGGCCGCCGCATTCCGCGACGGCTGGTTCCACTCCGGGGACCTCGCGGTACGGGACGCGCACGGCTTCTTCACCGTCGTCGACCGGGTGAAGGACGTCATCAACTCCGGTGGCGTACTGGTCGCTTCACGCCAGGTCGAGGACGCGCTCTACACCCACGAGGGCGTCGCCGAGGTCGCCGTGATCGGCCTCCCCGACGACCACTGGATCGAGGCGGTCACCGCGGTCGTCGTCCCGCGCGGAGAGGTCACCGAGTCCCAACTCATCGACCACGCGCGCGAGAAGCTCGCCCACTTCAAGGCGCCGAAGCGGGTCGTCTTCGTGGAGAAGCTGCCGCGGAACGCCAGCGGGAAGATCCTGAAGCGGGAGCTGCGGGAGCGGTTCGGCGACTGAGTCTTCTCTTGCGCCCAGGCTCCGTCGGCCGTGATGATCTACCGTCATGCAGACCGTGACCGGCACCTTCACCGCCACCGACGGAACCGAACTCGCCTACCACGCAAGGGGTGAGGGCGAGCCGCTGGTCGTCCTGCCCGGAGGGCCCATGAGAGCCTCCGCCTACCTCGGGGACCTGGGCGGACTCACCGCGCATCGACGGCTGATCCTGCTGGATCTCCGGGGCACCGGTGACTCCGCGGTGCCGGCCGACAAGGGGACGTACCGCTGCGACCGACTGGTCGACGACGTCGAGGTGTTGCGCGCCCACCTGGGCCTGGACCACATGGACCTGCTCGCACACTCGGCGGGCGGCAGCCTCGCCATGCTGTACGCGGCCCGCCATCCCGAGCGGGTGACACGACTGGCACTGATCACCGCCACCCCATGGGCGCTGGGCATGCCCGCCACGCCCGAGGGACGGCTCGCCGCCGCCCTGCTGCGCAAGGGCGAACCGTGGTTCGAGGACGCGTTCCCGGCATTCGAGGCGTGGCTCGCGGGCACCGCCGACTTCGACCCGGTCTTCGAACCCTTCTTCTACGGCCGTTGGGATGCCGCCGCCGAACAGCACGCCGCGCTCGCCGACGAACAGAGCAACGACGAGGCCGCCGAACTGTACTTCTCCGAGGGCGCCTTCGACCCGCCGGTCCTCATGGCCGCCCTCGGCCGACTGCCCGCACCCGTGCTGGTTCTCGCGGGTGAACTCGACGGCGGCCCCCGGCCCGAGCTCGCCGGCCGCAGCGCCGACGTGTTCCTGAACGCCACGTCGGTGGTGCAGCCGGGTGCCGGTCATTACCCGTGGCTTGACGATCCGGAGTGGTTCGTACGCCATGTTGTCGCGTTTCTCGACGCGGGAGGTGCGGTTCTGCCCTCGGCAGAGTAGGCGCACGGCCTGCCGCTCCGGCGATTATGTTCCCGCCATGCACACCGAGACCCGCGCCGTCGAGGCCAACGGCATCACCCTCGCGCTGCACACCTGGGGCCCCGAGGAGGCGCCGCCGGTCCTCCTGCTCCACTCCCGGGGCGCCGACGGCACCGACTGGACGCGGATCGCCGAACGGCTCGCCGGCGGATCCGACCCGCGCCGCGTGTACGCCCCCGACCTGCGAGGCCACGGAAGCAGCGACTGGCCCGGCACCGAGCCGGGAGCCACGGCCGACGTGTACGCGTACGAGGCGATGCGCGACGACATACGCGCCCTCGTCGCCGTCCTCGGTATTGAAGGGGCCGACGTCATCGGCCACTCGCTGGGCGGCATCGTCGCGTACCTGCTCGCGCAGGCGGCGCCCGACGTCGTACGGCGACTGGTCCTGGAGGATGTGCCGGCGCCGCTTCCCTTCGATCCGCCGAGGCCGCCCACCGAACGCCCCGCGGGGCAACTGCCGTTCGACTGGGCCATGATCGAGGCCACCGACGCCCGGGCGAACCTCCCCGACCCCATGTGGTGGGACCACATGGGGCGGATCGCCATCCCCACGCTGGTGATCGCGGGTGGTCCCACCAGCGGGATTCCTCAGGACCGGGTCGTCGCGCTCGCCGAACGGATCCCCGACGCCCGCCTGGTGACCGTCGACGCCGGACACCTCGTCCACGAGAACCGGCCGGAGGAGTTCCTGGCGGCGGTGGTGCCGTTCCTCGCGGAGCGGAGCGGGGAGCCGGGCGACGACCGGACGGCGACCGTCACTTCGCGAACGTCGTCATGAATTTGTCCCGGAACTTGTCCATGCTCAGCACCGGTGCGTTGTCCGCCGGCTTGAGCCCGTCCGTCCAGTTCCAGCTGGAGATCTTGTCCAGCACCTTCGGGTCGTGCGCGACGATCGTGATCGGCACATCCCGGTCGGAGGTGCCTCCGGTGACCGTCGGGACGGGCTGGTGGTCGCCGAGGAAGACGAGGACGGTGTTCTTGTTGCCGTAGCGCTGCATCCACTGGGTCAGGCTGTCCACGGAGTACTGGATGGCCTTGCGGTACTCGGTGCGCACGCGCTTCGCGCTCTTCCAGACCTCCGTCGGGTTGGTGCCCTCCTTCTTGATCTGGTTGAAGATCGTGCCGTCCCCGAGCTGGTTCCAGGGGATCGTGTGGGCGATGGGGGACCAGGGGTTGTGGCTGGAGGCGAGGATGATCTCCGCCATGATCGGGTCGCGGTTCTTCTTGCCGTACTCCAGATCCTCGAAGGACTGGAGGCTGAACTGGTCCGGCACCGGCGTCCAGCTGAAGTACGGGCCCTTGTAGCCGAGGTGCGTGGAGTCGTAGATGTTGTCGAGGCCGAAGTACTTGCCCTCGGGCCAGGCCTTGCGGACACCGGGGACGATGCCGACCGTGCGCCAGGCACCGGTCTTCTGGAAGTAGCTGGTCAGGGTCGCGCGGGTGCTGGTGGTCACGGTCCGGTACCGCTGCTGGTTCTTGACCCACAGGCCGGACAGGAACGTCGAGTGGGCGAGCCAGCTGCCGGCGCCCGTCACGGGCGACCTGAGCCAGCCGCTGCGCGAGGCGAAACCGGCCGCCTTGAGCCGGGCGTCGCCCGCCTTCAGCGTCGCGTCCATCTCCGGCGCCATCGTCGGATCGTCGATCGCGACCCGGCCGTAGCTTTCGATGAAGGTGAACAGGACGTCCTTGCCGCGCAGGCCGGTCAGCAGCTGGTTCGGCGGGGTCTTGGCGAACGCGTCGACATTGAGCTGCTTCTTGAAGACGTCGGCGTCCCCCAGACCCTCGCGGACGTACTGCACGCGGTTGGCGAGGAACGTGCTGTAGCCCTTCGTGGCGAGCGTGACGCCGCCCACCTGGAAGCTCAGCGTGAAGCACATGATCCACACAACACCGAGGACGAGTGTGGTGCGTACCGCCATGGGACGGTGTCTGGCCATCACGTCCGACAGCCGCACCATCGCGAGCGCGCTCCCCGCCAGCACGGCGATCAGCGCCACGATCACCCCGACGATCGCGAGCACCTCGCCCGAGCGGCCGACCGAGTCCTTCAGGAAGTCCGCCGCGTCGGTCAGCAGGACCCAGTCGAAGACCAGGTCGAACGGCCGGGCCAGGGTCTGGTAGAAGCCCATGTCGAGGCACTTCAGAACGGTGGACAGCCCGACGAACGCCCCCAGCACGACGGCCACGATCCGCCGTGCCCTCGCGGGCAGTACGAGCAGGACGATCGCGAGGACGATCGCCTCGACCGGGAAGCGGAAGAACGACTGGAACGTGATCCGGTCGAGCCGGTCCGGCACGAGCAGCGCGACGAACAGCAGCACACCGGCCAGCACGGTCGTGCCCACCCCTACGGCACGTGCGGTTCGGGGGTAACGAGTCCGCCAGCCGAACCAACCGGCGCGGGGCGGGAGTTGGGACGACCGCTCGGTGGGGTCGGCGGCGGATTCCGCCTCGGGGCCCGTGGGCTCAGAGGTCTCGTCGGGCGCGGCGGAGTCCGCGGACTCCGCCGCCTCGGGCGCGTCGACCGGCTCGAGCTGCTCGGGCGCGTCCGCCGAGTCGCGCGGCTCGGGTGGGCCCTGTGTTTCGGGCGGTGCGGCGGCCTCCGTCGCCGCTGTCGAGTCGGTCTCCCCGGTGGCTTTCTGCTGCGCCGATGGGTGAGAGCGAGTGAAGAGCGGCACCCGAACGTCCTTCCGTGCTGAGCCCGGTGATGGCATGGCGTACCTGGCCCGGGCCACCAGATCCGTCACCATCAGTACGGTCGCACGCTACCGTCAGTTCAACCTGGCCTGCGTGTTGACCCACTGTTGACTCATTGAGCTGCGGCGACCGCCACCTCCCGCGCCCACCGGTAGTCCGCCTTGCCACTCGGTGACCGCTGGATCGTCTCCGCGATCACCAACTGCCGGGGGATCTTGTACCCGGCGAGATGAGTACGGCAGTGCGTCTGGATGTCGTCCAGCGACGGCCGTACCGCACCCGCGCGCAACTCCACGACGGCGGCCACATGGTTGCCCCACTTCGTGTCCGGCACCCCGGCCACCAGAGCGTCGTAGACGTCCGGATGCGACTTGAGCGCCTGCTCGACCTCCTCCGGATACACCTTCTCCCCACCGGTGTTGATGCACTGCGAGCCACGGCCGAGCACCGTGACGACGCCCTCCTCGTCCACGGTCGCCATGTCGCCGAGCAGGACCCATCGCCGGCCGTCCTTCTCGAAGAAGGTCTCGGCGGTCTTCCGCTCGTCGTTGTAGTAGCCGAGCGGTACATGGCCGCACTGCGCGACCCGGCCGATCTCGCCGAGGGCGACCGGCTCGTGCGTGGCCGGATCGACCACCTGGGTACGGGAGTTGACCCGGATGCGGAAGGACTGCCCGGCCCCGGAGTCGGCCGTCGCCGTGCCGTTGAAGCCGGACTCGGACGAGCCGTAGTTGTTCAGCAGCATCGCGTTCGGGAGCAGCTTCTGGAACTGCAGGCGCACCGTCTCGGACAGGATCGCGCCCGACGACGAGACACTGAACACCGACGAGCAGTCCGTGCCCTTCATCGGCCCGTTGAGGGCGTCGATCAGTGGTCGCAGCATCGCGTCGCCGACCAGGGAGATGCTGGTGACCTTCTCCTTCTCGATGGTCCGCAGCACCTCCTCCGGCTCGAACTTGCGGTGGATCACGATGCGTTGGCCGAAGTTGAAGCCGATGAACGCGGTGAGCGTGGAGGTCCCGTGCATCAGCGGGGGAGTGGGGAAGAACGTGATCCCCGCCCCGCCGGTCGCGACCCGCTGGGCCAACTCCTCCGGTGTCTTCACGGGTTCACCGGTCGGCGCGCCGCCGCCGAGCCCCGAGAAGAACAGGTCTTCCTGGCGCCACATCACACCCTTGGGCATCCCGGTCGTGCCGCCGGTGTAGATGATGAACTGGTCGTCGCCCGAACGGGCCGGGAACCCCCGCCCGGAGGACCCGGTGGCCTCCGCGTCCGTGAAGGCCACGGCCGGTACCTCCGGGGCGTCTTGGGCCGGTGCCCCCACCCGCACCAGGTGCCGGAGCTTCTCCGCGCGCGGCAGCGCGGCGGCCACCCGCTCGGTGAACTCCGTGTCGAAGACCAGCGCGACGAGATCGGCGTCCCGGTAGAGGTACACCAACTCCTCTTCGACATACCGGTAGTTGACGTTGACCGGCACGACCCGCGCCTTCAGACAGCCCAGCACCGTCTGCAAGTACTCGACGCCGTTGTAGAGATGGAGCCCCAGGTGCTCACCCGGGCGTATCCCGGTGTCGATCAGATGATGGGCGATCCGGTTCGCCGCCGCGTCCAACTCCGCGTAGGTCAGGCGGCGTTCCGCGCCCGTCCCCGGGTGGTCGATGTACACGAGCGCCTCGCGGTCCGGGACCACGTCGACGACCGACTCGAACAGGTCGGCAATGTTGTACTCCACCACTCCTCCTGACGTCGGTTCGCCGGTCATCAGAGCAAAGGGCGCGGCAACTGTGAAGGGTCCGCGCAGAAGAAATCTGACTGAGTGTCAGAAACCCCTTGTACTGGCAGGGCGCCTCCTGCAACCTGTTCTCGTTCCGGAGGCGGTACGGCGACGGGAGACGACCATGAGCGGTACGGAACACCTGACCGTGCGGCGCGAAGGCGCCACGTTGGTGCTCACGCTCAACAGGCCTGAGGCGAAGAACGCGCTCTCGCTGCCGATGCTGGTCGGGCTCTACGACGGGTGGATCGAGGCCGACGCGGACGATGAGATCCGGTCGATCGTGCTGACCGGGGCGGGCGGTGCGTTCTGCGCCGGCATGGACCTCAAGGCCCTTGCCGGCAAGGGCATGGAGGGCCAGCAGTACCGCGACCGGCTCAAGGCCGACCCGGATCTGCACTGGAAGGCGATGCTGCGGCATCACCGGCCCCGTAAACCGGTGATCGCGGCCGTCGAGGGGTACTGCGTGGCCGGTGGTACGGAGATCCTTCAGGGCACGGACATCCGGGTGGCGGGGGAGTCCGCGACGTTCGGGCTCTTTGAGGTCAAGCGCGGGTTGTTCCCCATCGGGGGCTCAACTGTTCGTCTTCAGCGGCAGATTCCGCGGACGCATGCGCTGGAAATGTTGCTCACCGGGCGTCCGTACAGCGCGCGGGAAGCGGCGGACATCGGGCTGGTCGGACATGTCGTCCCGGACGGTGCGGCCCTCGACAAGGCTCTGGAGATCGCTGAACTCGTCAACGCGTGTGGGCCGTTGGCTGTTGAAGCGGTCAAGGCGTCTGTGTATGAGACCGCCGAGCAGACCGAGACGGATGGGCTGGCCGCCGAGCTCAAGCGAGGGTGGCCGATCTTCGACACGGCCGATGCGAAGGAGGGGGCGCGTGCTTTTGCGGAGAAGCGGTCGCCTGTTTACAAGCGGGCGTAGGCCCGTTCGTGTCTGCGGGTTCGTTGTGGCTGGGCGCGCAGTTCCCCGCGCCCCTGGGTGGGTGTGCGTGGCCCGAGCTTTTCAGTCATAGGAGATGCTGTGCCCGAAATACTCAAAGCGCCTCTGGTCCTCGAATTTCCCTTCACCCGTTCCCTCGGGCCCGTGCAAAGCGCCTTTCTCACCGGGCTGCGGGAGCGTGTCGTCCTCGGAGTGAAGACCGGCGACGGACGCACCCTCGTCCCTCCCGTCGAGTACGACCCCGTCACCGCCGAGGAGATTCGCGATCTCGTCGAGGTCGCCTCCACCGGGACGGTCACCACCTGGGCCTGGAATCACGAACCCCGGCGCGGGCAGCCCCTCGACACGCCGTTCGCATGGGTTCTGGTCCGGCTCGACGGCGCCGACACCGCCCTTCTGCACGCCCTCGACGCGCCCGGCCCCGACGCCGTGCGCACCGGGATGCGCGTCCGGGTCCGCTGGGCCGAGGAACGTGCCGGTGCCATCACGGACATCGCCTGCTTCGAGCCGTACGACGGGGACGAGACGCGCCAAACCAGCGGCCGCAGCGGTGAGTTCGAGAACATGGCCACCGGCATCGTCGCCCCGGCCCGCCTCGACTACGTCTACTCGCCCGGCCGCGCCCAGACCGACTACATCCACGCGCTCTCCGAGCAGCGCACCGTCGGTGAACGCTGCCCGTCCTGCCGCAAGGTGTACGTCCCGCCGAGGGGGGCGTGTCCCACATGTGGTGTCGCCACGGCGGAACATGTCGAAGTGGGGCCGCGCGGCACAGTCACCACGTTCTGCATCGTCAACATCAAGGCGAAGAACCTCGACATCGAGGTGCCGTACGTCTACGCGCACATCGCCCTCGACGGAGCCGACCTCGCGCTGCACGGGCGGATCGGCGGCATCCCGTACGACCAGGTGCGGATGGGGCTGCGGGTCGAGGCGGTGTGGAGCGAGGGGGGCCGTTACCCGGACCACTACCGGCCGACCGGTGAGCCCGACGCGGACTACGACGCCTACAAGGAGCTGCTGTGATGCATGGAGCTGCCGCGATGCGTGAGATCGCCGTCGTCGCCTTCGCGCAGACCGACCACCGGCGCACCACCGACGAGCTCTCCGAGGTGGAGATGCTCATGCCGGTCCTGCACGGCGTACTCGAACAGACCGGCCTCAAGACCGCCGACATCGACTTCACCTGCTCCGGATCCAGCGACTACCTCGCCGGCCGCGCCTTCTCCTTCACCCTCGCCCTCGACGGCGTCGGCGCCTGGCCGCCGATCTCCGAGTCACATGTCGAGATGGACGGCGCCTGGGCGCTCTACGAGGCCTGGACCAAGCTGCTGACCGGCGACGCCGACACCGCGCTCGTCTACTCGTACGGCAAGTCGTCCCCCGGCTCCGTACGCGATGTCCTGACCCGGCAGCTCGACCCGTACTACGTCGCTCCCCTGTGGCCGGACTCCGTCGCCCTCGCCGCCCTCCAGGCGCAGGCCCTCATCGACGCCGGTGACACGGACGAGCCCGCGCTCGCCGCCGTGGCCGCCCGCAGCCGGACCGACGCGAGCGCCAACTCCCATGCGCAGGTGCGGGGTTCGGTGCCGCAAGGGGAGTACGTGGTACGGCCGTTGCGTACCGGTGACTGTCCGCCGATCGGGGACGGAGCCGCCGCCGTCATCCTCGCGGCCGGGGACCGGGCCCGTGAACTGTGCGAACGGCCCGCCTGGATCAGGGGCATTGACCACCGCATCGAGGCACACGGTCTGGGCGTAAGGGAGTTGACCGACTCGCCGTCTGCGCGCCTTGCCGCCGAGAAGGCCGGGGCTTTTGAACGGCCTGTCGACACAGCCGAGTTGCACGCGCCGTTCACCGCGCAGGAGGTCGTGCTGCGCAAGGCGCTGCGCCTCGGGGACGACGTGCGCGTCAACCCGTCCGGTGGAGCCCTTGCCGCGAACCCCGTCATGGCCGCCGGGCTGATCCGCATCGGCGAGGCCGCCGCCCGTATCCACCGCGGCGAGTCCGACCGGGCCCTCGCCCACGCCACCTCCGGCCCCTGTCTGCAACAGAACCTGGTCGCCGTACTCGAAGGGGATCCGCGATGAGCAAGGAGCCCGTGGCCGTCGTAGGGATCGGCCAGACCAAGCATGTCGCCGCGCGCCGGGATGTGTCGATCGCGGGGCTCGTGCGGGAGGCGGCCCAACGAGCCCTGGACGACGCCGAGTTGACGTGGGCCGACATCGACGCCGTCGTCATCGGGAAGGCGCCGGACTTCTTCGAGGGCGTCATGATGCCCGAGCTGTATCTCGCCGACGCGCTGGGCGCCGTGGGGAAGCCGATGCTGCGGGTGCACACCGCCGGTTCCGTGGGCGGGTCGACCGCGTTGGTCGCCGCGAACCTCGTCGCGGCCCGTGTGCACGGCACCGTCCTCACCCTCGCCTTCGAGAAGCAGTCCGAGTCGAACGCCATGTGGGGACTGTCCCTGCCGATCCCCTTCCAGCAGCCCTTGCTGGCGGGCGCGGGCGGCTTCTTCGCCCCCCATGTGCGGGCCTATATGCGGCGCACCGGAGCGCCCGACACGGTCGGCTCCCTGGTGGCGTACAAGGACCGGCGCAACGCGCTGAAGAACCCGTACGCCCATCTCCACGAGCACGACATCACCCTGGAGAAGGTCCAGGCCTCGCCGATGCTGTGGGACCCGATTCGCTACTCGGAGACCTGCCCCTCCTCGGACGGAGCCTGCGCGATGGTCCTCACCGACCGGGCGGGCGCGGCCCGCGCACCACGTCCGGCGGCCTGGATGCACGGTGGCGCCATGCGGAGCGAGCCCACACTGTTCGCCGGAAAGGACTGTGTGTCGCCACAGGCCGGCAAGGACTGCGCGGCCGATGTGTACCGGCAGGCGGGGATCGCCGACCCGCGCCGGGACATCGACGCCGTCGAGATGTACGTGCCGTTCTCGTGGTACGAGCCCATGTGGCTGGAGAACCTCGGATTCGCCGACGAGGGCGAGGGCTGGAAACTCACCGAGTCGGGGGTGACCGAGCTGGACGGCGACCTCCCCGTGAACATGTCAGGCGGGGTGCTCTCGACCAATCCGATCGGCGCGTCCGGCATGATCCGCTTCGCGGAGGCCGCCCTCCAGGTGCGCGGCCAGGCCGGAGAACACCAGGTGGAAGGGGCCCGGCGGGTTCTCGGACACGCCTACGGCGGCGGATCCCAGTTCTTCTCGATGTGGCTCGTGGGCAGCGAACCCCCCGCCTCCTGAAAGGTCCCCCTCACGTGGCCTGTTGGCATCAGAAACCGATCGCTAGGCTGGCCGCGGACGACGAACCGGGAGGAGCACGGACGTGGCCGAGAGCACCATCCAGCAGCACCCGCTTGCGGGCTGGGACAAGCCGGAGCTGGACCTCAGTGACGCCGAGTGGCATTCAGGGAGCCGTGGACTGGGGGATGTCCAGATCGCCTTTGTCGAGGGATTCATCGCCATGCGCAACAGTGGCCGCCCGGAAAGCCCTTCCTTGATCTTCACGCCCGCGGAATGGGGCGCGTTCGTGTCGGGGGCGCGAGAAGGGGAGTTCGACCTGACCTGAAGGGCGTTCCACCTGTTTTTCCGGACACGCGACCTCGAGTGCCCTTCCGGAGCCGGCGCCTGAGCCAGGCTGGCCCCGGAGGGGGAAGTCCCGTCATCCCGGAGGTCAGGAACCCATGAGCATTCTGCCGGTCATCGCGGCGGTCGACGGTTCGGACGACAGCCTGCGCGCCCTGGACTGGGCCCTCGACGCCGCGCGTGGACGCGAGGCGCCGCTGCGGGTCGTCCATGTGTGGCAGTACGCCGCAGCCTGGACGCCCCCCGGTGTCCTGGTCGCCGGACCGCCCGGCCCGGATGAGGACGAGGTGCTCGACCAGGTCCGCACCTACCTCGACGGGCGCCCCGACCGGCCCGTCATGGAGTACCTCGGGCTACAAGGTGCACCGGGTGCCGTCCTGCCCGAACTCGGCGCGGGCGCACAGCTGTTGGTGCTCGGTTCCCGTGGCCGCGGCGGCTTCGCCAGCCTGCTGCTCGGCTCCAACGGCATGGCCGCCGCCCGCGACGCCGACTGCCCCGTCGTCGTGGTGCCCCGGCCCGGACGCACGGTGCACGACGCGCCACCGGCCGAACCCGGGCCGCGCGTGGTTGTAGGCCTGCACGTGGACAGCCCCGACGACACCACCCTCGCCTTCGCCTTCGCCGAGGCGGCCCTGCGCGGAGCCCGTCTCCAGGTCGTCGCCGCGTATCCGTGGCCGCCGCAGACCTGGGCGTCCGCCGGTGAACTCGTCCCGCCGGTCATCGACCAGGACGCCGTCGAGAACGAGACCCGCGTCCTCACCGAGGCCCTCCTGGCCCCGCACCGCAAGGACCACCCGGCCGTCCGCGTCGAGCCGTACGTCGCACCGGGCGACGCGGCCGGTCACCTCGTCGCCGCCTCCAAGGACGCGGACCTCGTCGTCGTGGGCCGCCACCGCCGACGTCTGCTGGCGCCGGCCAGGCTGATCGGCTCGGTCACCCAGGCGGTCCTGCTGCACGCGGCGAGCCCGGTCGCGGTGGTGCCGCCGCAGACCTTGGAGGAGTGAGACCGTGCCGGACCGCGCACCGGAGAAAACTGGCCAGTACGCCTTTGTCGACTAACCGGCCGCGGCACCCTCGGAAAGCGTACGCTGAGGTCCCTGTAGCTCACGGTATGCGTTCGCTCCCCGCGCGGACGCGCCCGCCGTGGCAGGGGGTATGGGGATGGGACAGCGAAGCGCGCGCGGCAACAGGACGCTCTTCGAACGGGAGGGTGAACTCCTCGCCGTGGACGACGCGTTGGGCGAGCTCACAGGCCTGCGCACGGACGGCGCCGAGCCGGGACACCGGCCCCGTGGCGCCCTGCTCGCCTTCGCGGGACGGGCCGGCATCGGCAAGACGACCCTCCTCACCGAGGTACGCCGTCGCGCCGCCGCACAGGGCTGCACCGTGCTGTCCGCGCGAGGCGGCGACCAGGAACAGCGCGTCGCCTTCCACGTAGCCCGCCAGCTGCTGCAACCGCAGTTCGCCGGCTCCGCCGACGCCGATCTCCGCACCGCGCTGGGCAGTTGGTACGACATCGTCGGCCCGGCCCTCGGTCTGTGCGCCCCCACCGAAGGCTCCCCGCCCGACCAGCAGGGCCTGCGCGACGGCCTCGACTGGGTGCTCACCCACCTCGCGGTGAAGCGCGCCCCGATGGTCCTCGTCCTCGACGACGCGCACTGGGCCGACCCCGAATCCCTGGGCTGGCTGGCCGCGTTCGCGCCCCGCGCCGAACAACTCCCGCTCCTGGTCGTCGTCGCCTACCGCCCCGACGAACTCCCCGACCACGCCGAGTCGTTCAGGGGGCTGCCCGGCCGGGCCGGCGGTCGCCCCCTCGACCTGGAACCGCTCAGCGTCGACGCCGTCGCCGGCCTGGTGCGCGAGACGCTCGGCGAGCACGCCGACGACGCGTTCTGTCGGGAGTGCTGGGCGGTCACCGCCGGGAACCCGTTCGAGACCGTGGAACTCACCGCCAAGATCCACGACCGGGGCCTGACCCCCACCGAGTCCGGGGCCTACCTGCTGCGCGATCTCGCCGCCGCCATCAAGGGCAGCGGCCTCCTCACCCGCCTCGAACGCCTCGGCACCTCGACCGTCCGCTTCGCCTGGGCCTGCGCGGTCCTCGGCACCGAGACCCGTCCGGCGCTCGCCGCCGCCGTCGCCGGACTCGGCCACGAGGAGGCCGCCGACGCCGCCGAGGCGCTGCGCGGCGCCCGCATCCTCACCAGCACGCCGACCGCCGAGGGCACCCTCGAATTCGTGCACCCGCTCATCGCCACCGCCGTCTACCGGGCCATCCCCTCCGGCGTCCGAGTGGCCCTGCACGGTCAGGCCGCCTGGTGCGTCATCAACGACGGCCAGGGCCCCTCCGCCGCCGCCCGCCACCTCATGGAGACCCACCCCGACGGCGACAACTGGGTCGTCCAGCAACTCCGCGCGGCAGCGGGCGAAACCCTCCGCGCCGGCGCCCCCGACACCGCCCGCAGCTACCTCGCCCGCGCCCTGCGCGAACCCCCGCCCTTCGACGACCGGGCCGCCGTCCTCTACGAACTGGGCAGCGCCTCCCTGCTCACCGAACCGGCGACCACCGTCAACCATCTGCGGGCCGCCCTCGAAGAACCGATCACTGACGCGGGCCTGCGGCAGAACATCGTCTACCGGCTCTCCCAGGTCCTCGCCCACAGCGACCGCCTCGCCGAGGCCTCCGACACCCTCGCCCGCGAGATCCGCGTCACCGACGACGCCCGGGTCAAACTCCGCATGCTCTCCGAGCAGTTCATGTGGGACGCCTTCCGCGCCGACGAACCCGACCACCCCTCGCGCTCCCGCCGCCTCACCAAACTCGCCGACCGCCTCAAGGGCCGCGACCTGACCGAGCGGTACATCATCGGCCTGCGCACCTGGGACGCCGTACTCCGTGGCGAACCCGCCCATGTGGCCCTCCACCATGCCGAGCGCGCTCTGGACGGTGGCCTCGGGTGGGCGGAGGCCGACCGCGGCTTCGAAGTACCGGTGCTGGTCGCCCTCGCCCACATGTACTGCGACCGGCCCGGCCGCGCCGAGGAACTCTTCGCCGCCGGCATCGCCGACTTCGAGCAACAGGGCTGGCGCGGCGCCCACTTGGCCTTCGGCTACACCCTGCTCGGCTACCTCCGCTACCGGCGCGGCCGGCTCGCCGAGGCCGAGGACTTCGCCCGCGCGGGCCTGCGCCTCGCCGAGCGGGTCGGACCCGGCACCCCCGTCTACTGGTACGGCACCGGCATCCTCATCGAGGTCCTGCTCGCCCGCGGCCGGGTCGCGGAGGCCGCGCGACTCGCCGAGGACCACGCCTTCGCGGAACCCTTCCCGGCCGCCGTCGTCTTCCCGGACGCCCAGACCGTGTACGGCGAACTGCTGCTGGCCCGCGGCCTCGTCAAGGAAGCGGCCGAGGAACTGGCAGCCGCTGGCCGCCGCCTCGACCCCCGCGGCATCCGCAACCCCGCCTGGTGCCCCTGGCAGCTCCACCTGGCCCGCGCCGAGCGCCACGAGACCCCCGAGCGCGCCGTCGCCACCGCCCACGAAGCGGTCGCCCGCGCCCGCCAGTTCGGCACTCCGTCCGCCATCGGCCAGGCCCTGCGCGTCGCCGCCGAGGTCTCCTCCGGCTCGGCCCGCGTCAAACTCCTCGAGGAGTCCGTCGCCCACCTCGAACGCTCCCCGGCCGCCTACGAGTTGGCGTGCGCACTGGTAGCCCTCGGCACCGAACTCCGCCACACCGGCCGTTCCACCGAAGCCGCCGACTACCTCTACCGAGGCCTCGACACAGCCGTCCACTGCGGCGCCGAAGGCCTCGCCGACACCACCCGAGCCGAACTCGCCGCCGCCGGCCTACGCCCCCGCCGCCTCCACACCACCGAAACAGACACCCTCACCACCGACGAACGCACAGCGGCAACCCTGGCCGCCCACGGCAGCACCGACCACGAGATCGCCGTAGAACTCCACACAGACGAACAAAAAGCGGTACGCCTCCTCTCGGCGGCCTACCAAAAACTGGGCACAGACAGGACAGGCCTGGAAACAGCACTGATCAAACCAACGGAAGGCCGAACCCCCTAGGGGCGCGGGGAACTGCGCGACAAGCCACGACGAGCCCGCAGCCGAACGACGACCCGCACCCGGCACCTGGCCACGGCCCCACCGCCGGACGGCACCCCGTACCATGTCTCCATGTCGTTCCTCCGCCGCCGCAGCGCCACCCCCGCCGGCCCCGAATTCGATGTGCTGGCCATGGACCCGGGCGACTGGCCCGGCAACCTCGGCGCCGGTCTGCTGCCCGCCCCCGACGGCACCTGCCAGGGCGTGTTCCTGCGGTACGACCTGTTCGGCGGCCGCGGCCCCGCGATGGTCATCGGCAACCTCCCGGAGGGCTCCCCGGCCCGTGACGTCGCCGAGGACGAGGTCCCCTTCGAGGTCGCGCAACTGCTCCTCGCGCTGGAGAACGACGAGGAGGTGACCGTCGTAGGCACCGAGGACATGCCGGTGATGCAGGGCGACAACCTGCTGATCGTGCGCCGCCTCAAGCTCTCCGAGAGCCGGATCTCCTGCGTCCAGTTCGACCGCAGCGACAACGTCCTGGTCACCATCGCCGCCTGGGACCGCCCCATCACGGACGACCTCTACGCCCTGCTGAAACCGCTCCCGGCGGAACTGTTCCAGCAGGGCTGAGGCCCCGCTACCGGCCCGACCGCTCCAGCGTCACATCGGCGGCCCGGACGAACTCCACCCGGTGGCCGTACTGGATCTCGTAGTAGAGATCGTTTCCTACGACGACCTTGTGCGAGTCGGTGGTGAAGGTGACCGCGTAGTAGTACTCGCCGGGCACCTTGCCGCCGACCACGTACTTCTGGCCCTTGGGCAGGGTGTACGGCAGCGGGGACACCGCCTGGACGGGCACTCCCGCCGGATAGGCCGAGGCCTCCGGGTAGGCGCGGCCGTACACGGGGACGCTGTCCAGACCGTCCTTCGGTGTGATCACCCAGCCGGCCGCCCCGACCGCCGTCGGGTGCTTCTTCGGGTTCTTGAACCAGGCCTCCTGGCCCAGGTACCAGATCGCGGTCCAGTCGCCGGAACGGTCCGCCACCGCGTACTGCTGTCCGGTGGACACCCGCGAGGACAGGTCGTTCACCCCCGTGGTCGGGGTCGTGCCGAGGCCGATGTCCTTGATCAGCGGGTAGGTCTCGCCGGGCCCGGAGTACAGCCGGACCTCGCTCGAGCCGTGCACCGCGCACGGCTGGCCCGCGGTGGCGCAGCCCGTGTACACCGGCTGGTTGGAGGTGTAGTCGGGGCGGATCGTCACCAGGCCGCCGCTCTTCTTGCCGGTCTGCTCGAAGGGGTGGCCCAGCAGGGCGAAGTAGTGCGCCCAGTCCCAGTACGGGCCCGGGTCCGTGTGCATCCCGGGGACGGTGGAGGTGGTCGGCCCGGGCACGTTGTCGTGGCCGAGGATGTGCTGGCGGTCCAGCGGGATGCCGTACTTCTTGGTCAGGTACTTCACCAGACGGGCCGACGAGCGGTACATCGCCTCCGTGTACCAGGCGTCCGGCGCGGCGAGGAAGCCCTCGTGCTCGATGCCGATCGACTTGGCGTTGATGTACCAGTTGCCCGCGTGCCAGGCCACGTCCTTGGCCTTCACATGCTGGGCGATCAGACCGTCACTGGAGCGGATCGTGTAGTTCCACGACACATACGTGGGGTCCTGGACCAGGTTCAGGACACCCTCCCACTGGCCTTCCGTGTCATGGATGACGATGTACTTGATGCTCTGCGACGCGGGCCGGTCGCCCAGGTCGTGGTTGCCGTAGTCGTTGTCCCCGAACTGGGCGTACGGGGCCGGGATCCACTCGCAGGACACCTTCTTCGGGCACTCCGTGCCGTCGGCGGAGACGGTGCGCAGCCCGGTTTCCGCCAACTGTGCGGTGTCGGGGGCGAGTTCGGGCTGTGCGGCCAGGGCGACCCGCTGCCCGGCGTCCGTGGTGCGCTGCTCGCCGGTGTGGATGACGTCGTAGACATCGTTGGCATAGGCGGCGGCCGTCGCGGTGTCGTCCGCGCCGGAGAAGCGCGCGATCGCGCCGTACCACTCGGCGGGGTCCGCGCTCAGCGGCTCGCCCAGGCCCTTCTGCGCGTCGGCCAGCAGCGCGGCGCCGCCCGCGACATTCGCGGCCTCGTCGCTACGGAGGTCGGCGGCCGGAAGTCCGGTCAGCTCGGCCGCCTTCGTCAACGTCCGCAGCCGGGCGGGGAGTTGGGCGTTGGCCGGGAGCTGCGCGGTGGGGTGCAGGGCCGCGCGGGCGCTGTCGCCGCGCGGGTCCTCGGTGCCTTCGCTCAGGTGCTCCGTCGTGGCGATCGCGGTACGCGCGTCCGTGAGGTGCATCGGGCCGTAGCCGCCGGTCACGCTCGGTGCTCCGCCGTGCGTGTCCCAGCGGGACTGGAGGTAGGAGACGGCCAGCAGCACGGTCTGGGGCACGTGGTACTCGGCGGACGCCGAGGCGAACGCCCGCTGGAGGGTGGAGGCGGCGGAGCCGGTGGCGTGCTCGGCGGGGGCCGCGCCCAGCAGGGGCAGCAGCAGGGCGGCGGTGGCGAGCGCGCCGGCGGTTCTCCGCGCGCGTCTGTGCCCGGGAGCGCGGGTGGGGTTGGTCGAGGATCCTCGCAATGCAGCCTCCTGGGACGGTGGGGTGTGACGATCCGTTCGGGGCCGGGCGTGCGTCAGTGGTACCGGCTGGCCGACGATCCGTCAATCATGCCCAGAGCGAGGTGATTTCCCTTGTCACCAGGGGATACGAGGAGTTTCGTGGCGGCGGCTTTCGGGCCTGCGGGGCGTCAGTGGACTACACCAATGGGGGAGTCGGATGTGGGGACGCACATGTGGCCGAGACACACGAAGGTCCGCGGTGCGCCGCTGCAGGGCGCCCGCGGACCTCGTCCCCGTCAGCGAGTGCCGACCGCCGCACGCACGGCCCGTCGGGCCAACTGGCAGTCGTCGTGCAGCCGCCTCAGCAGCAGCCGTTGTTCCTCGCCGGACGGCGCAGCACCCGGGTGGGCAGCTCCCGGTGCCGCCGGGGTCGTGTCGTGCATCGAACGCTGCACGGCCATCTCGTAGGTGCGGATCTCCCGGGTCAGCACCAGCATCAGGTTCACCAGGAAGGCGTCACGCGACGCCGGTCCCGCCGACTGCGCGATCTGACTGATCTGCCGCCGGGCCACGGGCGCGTCCCCGAGGACCGCCCACAGCGTGGCGAGGTCGTAGCCCGGCAGGTACCAGCCCGCGTGCTCCCAGTCCACCAGCACTGGACCGGCCGGTGAGAGGAGGATGTTGGACAGCAGTGCGTCGCCGTGGCAGAACTGGCCCATGCCCTGACGGCCCGCCGAGTGCGCGATGCCGTGCAGCAGCTTCTGCAGGTCTCCCATGTCCCGGTCGGTGAGCAGCCCCAGCTCGTGATAGCGCGAGATCCGGGCCGCGTAGTCCAGCGGGGCGTCGAACGTGCCGGCCGGCGGCCGCCAGGCGTTGAGCCGGCAGATCGCGCCGAGCGCCGCCCTGATGTCCGCCCGCGGCGGGGCCTCCGCCGGGTGCCGGTGCAGCGCGGCCACCCGGCCCGGCATCCGCTCGATGACGAGCGTGCAGTTGTCCGGATCCGCCGCGATCAGCCGCGGCACCCGCACCGGAGGGCGGTGCCGGACGAACGAGCGGTATGCCGCTATCTCGTGCCGGATCCGCTCGGCCCACGCGGGGGAGTGGTCCAGTAAACACTTCGCTACGGCCGTGCTGCGTCCGGTCGTTCCGACCAGGAGCACGGAGCGCCCGTTGCGGCGTAGCACCTGCACCGGAGCGAACTCCGGACAGATCCGGTGCACCGACGCGATCGCCGTACGCAGCTGGGCGCCCTGAGGGCCGGACAAGTCGAGTCTCCCGCTGAGCGGTTGGGTGCCGATCCCCGGAACGCGCCGCGGCCTGCCCGCACCGAGCACGGGACCGGCCGCCGGGCGCGCCGGGTCGAGGTAGGGGCCGCCGGCGCCCGGGCGGGGGTGCAGCGACCGGGGCGGGGCGGACACGGAGGACGATGCTGTGTACATGGGAGAGACAGATCCCTTCGTGTGCCTGCAGTGCCTGTCCAAGCAAGCGCGCTACCCGGCCCGGTCCCGCGGGTCCATCCTGGGGAATGTCCCTCGGTGACCGGGTCGGGGTGGCGCGTTCCTACCTGACACCAGATGCGCAGTGGCACACCATCTGGCGCACCCTGGCGAACCCTGGCGAATAGTCGCCCGGCACAGCGCACCGGGCTATGTTCAAGTCAGCCGAGAACCTGGGGGCTTGACGTGAACGGACAACCCAACTCCCGTCTCTCGGACCTGTTCGGCCTGGCCGGCTGGTCCAAGGGCGAACTCGCGCGGCTGGTCAACCGGCAGGCGGCGGCCATGGGCCACCCCCAGCTCTCGACCGACACCTCGCGGGTACGGCGTTGGATCGACACGGGAGAGATCCCGCGCGATCCGGTGCCGCGGGTGCTGGCGGCCCTGTTCACCGAGCGTCTCGGCCGTGTCGTGACCATCGAGGACCTCGGTCTGGTCCGGCACGGGCGTGTGGGGAAACGGCCCGACGACGGGAGTGTGGAACATCCCGACGGTGTGCCGTGGGCGCCCGAACGGACTGCTGCGGTCCTCACCGAATTCACGGGAATGGACCTCATGCTCAACCGACGCGGCTTGGTGGGCGCGGGCGCCGCGCTCGCCGCAGGCTCCGCACTCAGCAGCGCCATGTACGCATGGCTGCACTCCGATCCGACTCTCTCCGCCGACGCTCCCCGGTTCGACGATCCCCTGCACGCCGACCCCGCTGGGTTCGACCGCTATGAGGCCGCCCCCATCGGGTCGCAGGAGATCGAGGAACTGGAGGAGTCCGTCCAGGTGTTCCGAGCCTGGGACGCGGCCCGCGGCGGCGGGCTGCAGCGCAAGGCTGTGGTGGGACAGCTCAACGAGGTGGGCGGCATGCTGGCCTACCGGCACCCCGCCGATCTGCAGCGGCGCCTGTGGGGCGTCGCCGCCAATCTCGCCGTACTCGCGGGCTGGATGTCGCACGACGTCGGCCTGGAGCCCACGGCCCAGAAGTACTTCGTCATCGCCGCCCACGCGGCCCGTGAGGGCGGTGACCGGCCCCGTGCCGGGGAGGCGCTCTCCCGGGCGGCTCGCCAGATGGTGCACCTGGGCCGGCCCGACGACGCGCTCGATCTCATGAAACTCGCCAAGACCGGTTCCGGCGACGAGGTGCTGCCGCGTACCCGGGCGATGCTCTACACCGTCGAGGCCTGGGCACAGGCGTCGATGGGCAAGGGCCAGGCCATGCGCCGCACCCTCGGCCAGGCGGAGGACCTCTTCGTCTCCGACCGCGGCGACGTACCGTCCCCGAGCTGGATGCAGACGTTCAAGGAGGAGGACCTCTACGGCATGCAGGCCCTGGCCTACCGCACCCTGGCCGAGCACGAGCCGGGAGCGGCCGTGCACGCCCAGTACTTCGCGGAGAAGGCCCTGGCGCTGCGGGTCGACGGTCGGCAGCGGTCGAAGATCTTCGACTTCCTGTCGATGGCCTCGGCGTGCTTCATCGCGGACGACCCCGAACAGGCCGACAGGTACGCGCGGTTGGCCCTGGCGTCGATGGGATCGAACTCCTCCCACCGCACCTGGGACCGGCTGCGCGAGATGTACCGGCTCACCGCCCAGTACTCCAACTACCCGAGGATCAACGAGCTGCGGGAGGAGATCAAGCTCGCCCTGCCGAGGCCACAGTCCAGGAGCGCCAGGACCAGGAACGCCAACAGCGCCCAGGCATGAGGAGGTTGTGCCAGAACGCCTTCTGACCTAGGCGGTCCTGGCGACCAGCACGCAGGCGTCGTCCTCGCGCGCGGAGTCGCCGAACTCCTCGACGACCATGCGTACGCAGTCCTGTGCGGTACGCGCCTCGCCGAACCGCGGGGCCAGGTCGAGGAGCCGGTCCACGGCCTCCGGCCTGTCGTGCCCGGTCACCAGTCCGTCCGTGTGCAGCAGGAGTACGTCGCCCGCTTCGAGGGTCTCCTCGGCCTGTCCGTAGGACGCTCCCGAGGTGGCGCCGAGCAGGACGCCGTCCGGTGCGCTCAGCATGCGCCCCGTCCCGTCGCGGAACAGCAGCGGGGCGGGGTGTCCTGCCTGCGCCCAGGTCAGCGTGCGGGTCTCGGGCCGGTACCGGCAGCACACCGCGCTGCCCAGGGCCGGTTGGACGGTGGCGTCCAGTAACTGGTTGAGCCAGGACATCAGTTGGCCCGGCTCGGTACCCGCCATCGCCATGCCGCGCAGGGCACCGAGCAGCATCGCCATGCCCGAGGTGACGGCGACACCGTGTCCGGTGAGGTCGCCCACGCTCAACAGGGTGGCGCCGTCGGAGAGTTGGAGCGCGTCGTACCAGTCGCCGCCGATCAGCGCGTTCGTCGAGGAGGGCAGATAGCGGGCGGCCAGGTCGAGTGTCTCCGGCCCCTGGTGCGGGAGCCGCAGGGTGCCGCGCCACGGCGGCAGCACGGCCTCCTGCAGTTCGACCGCGAGCCGGCGCTCGGTCTGCGCGTGGTGCCGGTGGCGCTGCAGCGAGTCACGGGTCTCGCTCACCGTCCGCTGGCTGCGGCGCAGTTCGCTGACGTCCCGCAGCACGGCCCACATCGAGGCGGTGCCGCCGTCGGCGTCGAGCACGGGCTCGCCCATCATGTGCACGGTCCGTACGGCGCCGTCGGGCCGTACGACGCGGAACTCGCCGTCGATGGGCTTGGCGTCGACCAGGCAGTCCGTGACCATCGCCGTCAGGCCCGGCCGGTCCTCGTCGAGGACCAGGGACGGCAGCTCGTCGAGGGTGAGCGGAGGAGCGGCCGGATCGCGGCCGAGGATCTGGTACAGCTCCCCGGACCAACTCACCGCGTCCGTCAGCAGATTCCACTCGGCGCTGCCGACCCGGCTGAGCAGTGAGTCGGGTCGGGGTGCCTCCGGTACGGCAGTTGCTGCGACCGGCGTCTGGACGGCCGCCGGCACGGGCGGCGGGCCGTCCCGCAGCTGGGCCAAGTGCTCGTCGACGTCGTTGAGTTGATGCAGCGCCAGATCGCACAGCGCCCGCTGCCACCGCTCCCGGGGATCCGAACCGTCCCGCTGCGCGTCCCGCCGTACGGCGTCCACGTCGCCCATGAGCCGCCGCGCCTGCGATATCAGCGCGTCGACCGAGCCGCGCGCGGGCGGCTGGGCGGCTGGGCGGTCCGCAGAGAGATGGGACGGCATGACGCACTCCGATGCGGGGACGGTTCGACCAAGGCGGATGGAGGGACCGGTTACGACTGTCGCACAGCCCGCGACGCCCTGTAAGGGATTTGGCAACACCCGATCCGGTGGTGCTTCTGGCATATGCCAGCGTCTTCACGGACGGATGGTGCCGTGTCGGTGGCGTAGCTGCCCAGGTGGGGCAAGTCGTATACGCGGTACGCGAGTTGGGGTATGGGTCACCCGCAGGAGTCGACATTCAACCACCTGTTCGACGCTCTTGTGTTCCTGCATGGCGCAGACGTCCGGTGAGAGGCCGAAAAGTGTTGCTCGGGTGAGTGATCCGCAGTACGCAGCAGTCATTTTGAGCCGTTGCTTTGTTATAGCCATGACAATTCTGTGGGCGTGATGCCACGCTGCTGTGCACCACGCTCACCGAGCGTTCACTTCCTCCTCACCCTTCCTCCTAGTACCCGCGCGCCGCCGGACGGCCGTACCCCGGCCCGACCCGCTCTCCAGGACTCCACCGAGTCCGACCACCCCACATAAGGAGAACGCCTTGACCCGGCATGACCGTTATCCGCACCACCCCAGATACACCGCCGCTCTGGTGCTCACCGCAGTCGGCACCCTGCTGGCCGCCGGAATGCAGACCGGCGCCGCCTCCGCCGTTCCCGGCGGCGGCCACTCCCCGGCGAAGATCCTGGCCACCCCCCGGGCCGGAGCCGCCCCGGTCACGCTGACGCCGGCGAAGCACGCCGCCCTCCTCAAGAGCGCGGGCGCGGCCGTCCGGAGCACGGCGAAGAACCTCGGCCTCGGGGCCAAGGAGAAGCTCGTCGTCAAGGACGTCACGCAGGACGCCGACGGCACCACCCACACCCGCTACGAGCGGACGTACGCCGGACTGCCCGTCCTCGGCGGCGACCTGGTCGTCCACGCCAAGAGCGGCCGCCTCTCGGTGACGAAGGCCGCGAAGGCGGACCTGAAGCTGGCGGACATCACCCCGAACGTGACCTCGGCGACGGTGAAGGCCAAGGCGCTCGTGGCCGCGGCGAAGAAGGGCGGCGAGGAGGTCAAGCTCGACGGCGCCCCGCGCCTCGTCGTCTGGGCCGCCGGAGCCAAGCCCGTCCTCGCCTGGGAGGCGGTGGTCGGCGGCTTCCAGGACGACGGCACCCCCAGTGAACTCCACGTGATCACCGACGCCGACTCGGGCAAGGCCGTCTTCCAGTACCAGGGCATCGAAACGGGCACCGGTACCGGCCAGTTCAACGGATCGGTCCCGCTCAGCACCACGCTCGACCCGGCGACCTCGACGTACCAGCTCGTCGACGGCGACCGCGCCGGACACAAGACCTACGACCTGAACCAGGGCACCTCGGGCACGGGCACCCTGTTTACGGATGACAACGATGTCTGGGGCGACGGCACCGCGACGAACCGCCAGACCGCGGGCGTGGACGTCGCGTTCGGCGCCGCGGCCACGTGGGACTACTACAAGGAAGTTTTCGGCCGCAACGGCATACGCAACGACGGCGTGGCCGCCTACAGCCGGGCCCACTACGGCAGCAACTACGTCAACGCCTTCTGGTCCGACACCTGCTTCTGCATGACCTACGGCGACGGCTCGGGCAACACCCACCCCCTGACGGCGCTGGACGTGGCCGCGCACGAGATGACCCACGGCGTCACCGCCGCGACCGCCGGCCTCACCTACTCCGGTGAGTCGGGCGGTCTCAACGAGGCCACCTCGGACATCTTCGCCGCCGCGGTGGAGTTCCACGAGAACCTGCCCGCCGACGTCCCCGACTACCTGGTCGGCGAGAAGATCGACATCAACGGCAACGGCACACCGCTGCGTTACATGGACAAGCCCTCCAAGGACGGCGCGTCCCGCGACTACTGGAGCTCGACGCTCGGCAGCGTCGACGTCCACTACTCCTCCGGCCCGGCGAACCACCTCTTCTACCTGCTGTCCGAGGGCAGCGGCGCGAAGACCGTCAACGGCGTCTCCTACGACAGCCCCACCTACGACGGCGTGCCCGTCGCCGGCATCGGCATCGACAACGCCCAGAAGGTCTGGTACCGGGCGCTCACCACGTACATGACCTCGTCCACCAACTACGCCGGTGCCCGCACCGCGACCCTCCAGGCGGCGGCCGACCTCTTCGGCGCGTACAGCCCGACGTACCTCGCCGTGGCCGACGCGTGGGCGGCGATCAACGTCGGCAGCCGGATCGCGCTCGGCGTCAACGTGGCCCCGATCTCCGCACAGATCAGCGGAGTCGGACAGTCCGTGTCCCTGCAGACGAGCGCGTACACCACCAACTCCGGTGCGGGACTGACCTATTCGGCCACCGGACTGCCCGACGGACTCTCCATCGACAGCACCGGTCTGATCTCCGGCATCCCGACCACCCTCGGGAGCAGCGACGTCACGGTGACCGTCACCGACGACACGGGCGCGTCCGCCACCACCTCCTTCACCTGGCGCGTGGCGAACATCTACGCCAGCAGCACCCGGGTGGACATCCCCGACAACGCCGCCGCCGTGGAGTCCCCGATCACGGTCACCGGCCGCGACGGCAACGCCTCGGCCACCACCCAGGTCTACGTCAAGATCGTCCACACCTACCGCGGCGACCTCACCGTCGACCTCGTCGGCCCGAACGGCACCGTCTACTCCCTGTCGAACCGCGCCGGCGGCTCCGCCGACAACATCGACCAGACCTTCACCGTCGACGCCTCCGCCCAACCGGTCAACGGCACCTGGAAGTTGAGGGTCCAGGACCACGCGGCGATCGACGTCGGCTACATCGAGCAGTGGCAGCTGACTCCCTGACGCACAGCCCGCGTGACTGACCGTCCGTGACGGTCCCGGCCGCGCCCGCACCAGGTGGGCGCGGCCGGAGCCGTCACCCGGGCGTCGTAGATTGTGTCCATGATCGAGGAGACAGCGCCCGAGCGGTTACAGCGGTCGGGCACCCGACCCAGGCATGCCGCGCGGAAGAAGACGGAAGGCGGGGGCGGACTGCTGCGTTCGTCCGCGCTGATGGCGGCGGGAACCCTGGTCTCTCGCGCAACCGGCCTGATACGCCAGGTACTTCAGGCCGCAGCCTTGGGCACCGGACTGCTGGCCACTACCTACAACCAGGCCAACACGGTGCCGACGAGCCTGTACTTCCTGTTGATCGGCGGCGCCCTGAACTCCGTTCTGGTACCCCAGTTGGTCCGGGCCAGGACCGAACACCCCGACGGCGGCGCCGCGTTCGAGCAGAGACTGGTCACCCTCGTGCTGTGCGTCCTGGGCGTGGGCACCGCACTGGCCACCTGGGCCGCCCCCGAGATCATCAGCGTCTACCAGCACGACACACCCGCCACCCACGACGCCTTCCAACTGACCGTCGTCTTCGCCCGGTTCCTGCTCCCGCAGATCTTCCTCTACGGCGTCTTCAGCATCTTCGGCCAAGTCCTCAATGCCCGGAACCGGTTCGGCGCGATGATGTGGACCCCGGTCCTCAACAACGTCGTCCTGATCACCATGTTCGGCCTCTACCTGGGCCTGCTGACCGCACCGGAACAGGTGTCGGACATCACGGGCGCCCAGGTCCGGCTGCTCGGCATCGGGACCACACTCGCCCTCGCAGTGCAGGCACTCGCCCTGATTCCCTACGCCCTGGCGGCCGGATTCCGGTTCAGGCCGCGCTTCGACTGGCGCGGCACCGGGCTCCGCAAGAGCGTCAACGCGGCCCGCTGGACACTGCTGTTCGTGCTGACCAACCTGGCGGCCAGCACCGTGGTGACCCGCCTGGCCTCCGCCGCCGACGCGGCCCGGCCCCGCGACGGCGTCGGCTACACCGCCTACAGCTACGCCCAGCAGATCTGGATGCTGCCCCAGTCGATCATCACCGTGTCCCTGGTGACCGCGCTGCTCCCGCGCATGAGCCGGGCGGCGACCGAGCACCGCCTCGACGACCTGCGCGCCGACCTGTCCCGCGCACTGCGGGTCAGCGGTGTCGTCATCGTCCCCGCCGCCTTCTTCTTCCTCGCCTTCGGCCCGCAGACGGCCCAACTGCTGTTTGCCCACGGCTCCGCCGACGCCGCGGCCACCGTCCCCCTGGGCCACATGCTGCAGGCCTTCGGCCTCGGACTGATCCCCTTCTCCGCCCAATACCTTCTGCTGCGCGGCTTCTATGCCTTCGAGGACACCCGAACGCCGTTCCGGATGGCCGTGTTGATCTCGGGCATCAACATCGTGCTGGCCGTGGCCTGCCATTTCCTGCTGCCCCCGCGCTGGGCGGTCACTGGAATGGCCGGTGCCTACGCCGTGTCGTACGGGATCGGTCTGCTACTGACCGCGCTGCGCCTGCGGCGCCGTACCGCGGGACTACTCGACGGACGGCGGATCTGTCGCACCTACGCGAAACTGACCGTGGCCGCCACCGCCGCCGGAGGTGCCGGGTGGCTTCTGGCCCGCGTCTGCAACGAGGGCCTGGCTACGGGCAGTTGGGCGCCTGCCCTCTCGCTGGCGGCGGGCGGTACGGCGATGGCCGTGCTGTTCCTGCTCCTGGCGCGGCTGCTGCGGATAGGGGAGCTGCGGAGCCTGCCCGGACTGGGCTGAGTGTCGGGCGCCGGCCCGCGCGGTCACCGACGCGGACAGTTCACGCACCCTTCGCGACCAGCCCCTCAGACAGGACCCACAGTCGCCGTGCGTTGTCGGGATCCACGGCATAACGGGCCACTCCGTGCAGTGTGCCCGAGCGGCGGTCGACGACGTCGGCTTCTTTGCAGTCGACGAAGTAGCGGCCGCCGATCCCCTCCAGCAGGGGTGAGGTGGCGAGGAGGGTGGAGGTGGCGGCGCCCTGCTCCGCGGTCTTGATGAGTTCGGCCGGGACCTTTCCGCTGCCGCGTCCGCCGGTGTGCCGTTGGAGGTTGGTGTAAATGGCGCCCGGCATCAGGGCGTTGGCGGTGATGTTGTCGCCGGCCCAGCGGTGGGTGGCCTCCACCGCGAAGAGGATGTTGGCGGTCTTGGACTGGCCGTAGGCGAGCCACGGGTCGTAGGGCCGGAAGTCGAAGTCGATGTCGTCCCACACGACCGGCGACTGCTGGTGACCGGTGGAACTGACCACCACGACACGGGCGTTGCCGTCGGCCGCGAGGGCGCCGTGCAGTCCGGTGGCGAGGGCGAAGTGCCCCAGGTGGTTGGTGGCGAACTGCCACTCGCGGCCCTGGTCGGTGTACTGCTCGGGGCAGGCCATCACACCGGCGTTGTTGACCAGGATGTGCAGCGGGCCCTGCCAGGCGGCGGCGAAGGCCGCGACGGAGTCGAGATCCGTCAGGTCGAGCCGCCCCACGCGCACCTGTTCGTTGCCGGTCGTCGCGGTGATGTCCTTGGCGACCCGCTCGCCCGCCGCCAAGTCCCGTACGGCGAGGGTGACGTCGGCCCCCGTGGCGGCCAGCGCGCGGGCCGTCTCCGCGCCGATGCCGGAGGAGGCGCCGGTGACGACGGCACGGCGGCCGGTCAGGTCGATCCCGTCCACGACGTCCGCGGCGGTGCTGGAGAAACCGAAGGGGGTGGTGAGGGCAGTCATGCGTGAACTCCTTGCCGTGCTGAACTGGTTGCGCCCTGGTCAGGGGGTGAGCTTGAGGTCCTGCTCGACCAGCGGTTTGCCCGAGTGCCAGTCCAAGGCGGCGCCGAAGCGCACCAGTTCGCCGTAGAGCGCGGGATCGACGTGCTCCGCGAAGACGAGGTCGAGCACGGCACTCGCGGCCTCGGCCGGGGACTTGGCCTGGCTGAAGTCGTCGAACCAGGGGCGGGAGGTGGCCGTGTCCACCATGCCGGGGCACACGGATGCGATCAGGGTGTCGCTCGCCAGGTCGTCCTGACGGCGCTCCGCGGCGACCGCGCGGACGGCGGCGACCTGGGCCACCTTCGAGGGCACGTTCAGCCAGAGCGGCCAGCCCGCCTCGGCGGTGGTCCGGTGGTGGACGGCGCTGCGCCAGGACTCGACGGCGTACTCGACCTGGTCCAGGCTCGCGCCGTCGAAGAGGTCGTGCAGCGCGGGGTCGAGATGGCCGAGGGTGCCGAGGCTGCTGGCCACGACGAGGAACCGGCCGCCCGGGCGCAGCACCGGGCCGAAGGAGCGCAGCATCGCGTGGGTAGCGGTGTTGGAGACGTCGATGAACTCGTCGGCGCGCTCGGACTGCGACTCCCCGGGGAGCATGCGGGTCACGGCGTTGGAGATCACGATGTCGACCCCGCCGTAGCGCTGCCGCAGCTCGTCTGCGAGGTGGGCGATGGCGTCGGTGTCGGTGACGTCGAGGACCCGGCCCTCCACCCGGCTGCGGGTGCCGGGCAGGGCGGCCACCTCGCGGGCCGCGTCGGTGACCCGCCGCTCGTCGCGGCCGGTGAGCAGAACGGTGTCGTCGGGACCCATGCGGGCCGCCAGTCCCTCGACGAGGGCGCGGCCGAGTCCCTGGTTGGCGCCCGTGACGAGGGCGATGCGCGGAGCGTTCATGCCTCCACGGTAGGAACGATCACATGCATGCGTCCAACGAAAGTTACGCACCGCTAGTATGCGTAATCGTCATGGACTTCACGGATGTGTCACTCACCGCCCTGCGCGTCTTCCGCGCGGTCGCCGAACAGGGGACCTTCACGGCGGCCGCCGCGTCGCTGGGCTACACCCAGTCGGCGGTGTCCCGGCAGATCGCCGCGATCGAACGCGCCGCGGGCACGGAACTGCTGGAACGCCGCCGCGACGGCGTACGGCTGACCCCGGCCGGCCACATCGTCATGCGCAGGGCGACGGTCGTACTGGACCAGATCGACACCACCGCCCGCGAACTCTCCGGGCTGCCCACCGAGGCCGCGACCGTCCGCCTGGGCTGGCTGCCCAGCGCCGGAGCGGCCCTGCTGCCACGCGTCCTGCTCGCCCTGCGCCGCAGCGACCCGGACGTGAACGTCGTCAGCCGGGAGGGCGGCACTCCGGCCCTGGTCCGCGCCCTGCGGGCCGGCAGCCTCGACCTGGCGCTACTGGCGTCCGCGCCCCCCTTCCGGCCCCCGGACACCGAATCGCCCCCGCTGGTCCTGCGCACCCTCACCGAACGCCCGCTGTACCTCGCGGTGCCCGCCACGCACCCGCTGGCCCGCGCCGACTTCGTCGACGTGGCCGACCTGCGCGGCCGGCGCTGGATCGCCGGTTCCTCCTCCGGCGAGGACCGCCTCATGGGCGTATGGCCCGGCCTCGACGAACGCCCTGAGATCGCCCACATCGCCCGCGACTGGCTGGCCAAGCTCCAACTCGTCGCGGCGGGCTGCGGGTTGACGACCGTGTCCGCCTCCCTGGCTCCGGCCGTCCCGCCCGGCGTGCGGGTCCTGCCGGTGCGGGGCGGACCCCAGGAGCAGCGGCGACTACTGCTCGCGCGGCTTCCGGGGGCGCCCGGCGAGGCGGTCACTCGGGTGGCGGCCGCCCTGCGTGCCGCCGCACTCGACGGCGGGGACACGAGCCCCGGAGGAGGCGACTCAACGGTGGTGTGATGCACGTCACATCAACTCATTCGTGGTTCCGCGTAATGCGAACGGCACCTACGAGGTCGTACAGGCACACGGCAATCCGGCCGACCTCTCACCCGTAGCGGAGACCGCCCATGGACATCACCCTCGAACAGCCCACCCGAGCCCGGCTGATCACGGCCGACGACACCGAGATTCCCGTGTCGGCCACGCTTCGCTACCTCACCTCGGACCCGCTGGCCGTGCACCTCGACTTCCCGCCCGAGGTGTCCCTCGACGGTGACACGGTCACCTGGACCTTCGCCCGGGCACTGCTGGAGGAGGGGCTGCGGCGGCCGGCCGGGAGCGGGGACGTGCACCTGTGGCCGTGCGGTCAGGCCCGTACGGTGCTGGAGTTCCACTCGCCGTTCGGGCTCGCCCTGCTCCACTTCCACACCCCGGCGCTGCGCCGCTTCCTGCTGCGGACGTACGACGTGGTGGCCACCGGGCAGGAGGACATGGACGCGGTCGTCGACCGGGGGCTGAGCGCCTTGTTCGGAAGTGTCTGAGGGCAATTCGGCGCCAGGACAGCGGTTTTGACTTTTGTTCACCTCCATCTCACCGTCCGGGTATGGACCTTGGCGATCACCCCGTGCACCCTTGCGCGCGGTGTGCCGCTCGGGCACGCCTGTGACGAGGGCGGAGCGCATGACACCGATCAGCCGAAGAGGCTTCGTGGGGCTCGGTGCCACCGTGGCGGCGGGCATGGTGACGGGCACCGGTGTACGGCCCGCGATCGCGGCACAGCAGGCCGCGACCGGCACGATCTCGGACGTGAAACACGTGGTGATCCTCATGCAGGAGAACCGCAGCTTCGACCACTACTTCGGGCGCCTCAAGGGCGTCCGGGGCTTCGACGACCGCAGCGGCATCACCCTCAGCGGCGGCTACCCGGTCTTCAACCAGCCCAACGGCGGCGCCCGTCAGTACCCGTGGAAGCTGAGCGCCACCCCGGCCGCGGGCGGCAAGGACGGCGAGACGCTCGCCCAGTGCAACGGCGACCTGCCGCACTCCTGGTCATCGCAGCACTCCGCTTGGAACAAGGGCCGCCTCGACAACTGGGTCTCGGGCGTGGGCAATGTCCGCTCGCTCGGCTATCTCGACCGCGCCGACATCCCCTTCCACTACGCGCTCGCCGACAACTACACCGTCTGTGACGCCTACTTCTGCTCCACCCTCAGCGCGACCGGCCCCAACCGCACCTACCTGTGGAGCGGCAAGGTCGACTCCTCCAGCTACGACGGCGGTGACGAGTCCGGCCTGACCTGGCAGAACTACGCCGAGGCGCTCCAGAACGCCGGAGTGAGCTGGAAGGTCTACCAGAACGCGGCCGACAACTACGGCGACAACGCCTGCGCCTACTTCAAGAACTTCGCCAACTCCAAGGCGGGCAGCCCCCTTTACGACCGCGGCATGGCCTCCGTCCCGGCCGCCACCGGCTCGACCCCCGACGACATCGCCGCCGCCATCAAGGCCGACGTCCTCGCGGGCACCCTCCCGCAGGTCTCCTGGGTCGTCCCCAACCAGGCCTTCTCCGAGCACCCCTACGCCCCGCCCGGCGACGGCGCGCACTTCATCGGCCTCGTCTACCAGGCCCTCGCCGCCGACCCGGACGTCTTCGACTCGACCGTCCTGTTCCTCAACTACGACGAGAACGACGGCTACTTCGACCACGTCCCGCCACCCGCCCCGCCCGCCGGCACCGACGGCGAGTTCCTCAACGGCGTCCCGTACGGCTTCGGCTTCCGCGTCCCGATGATCGTCATCTCGCCCTGGACACGCGGCGGTTGGGTCTCCTCCGAGGTCTTCGAACACACCTCGGTCCTGCGCTTCCTGGAGACCTGGACCACGGCCCTCGGCAAGCCGGCCACCTGCTCCAACATCAGCACCTGGCGCCGCAAGGTCAGCGGCGACCTGACCGGCGTCTTCGACTTCGCCAACCCGGTCTACGGCTCCGTCGCGCTCCCCGCGACCAGCGTCATCGGCATCTCCACCTGCGGCCCGCTGCCCAACCCGGTGCCGACGAACAACGCCCTGCCCGCGCAGGAGACCGGCACCCGGCCCGCCCGCGCGCTGCCGTACCAGCCCAACGGGTACCTGGACCACCTGGAGTTCGGGTCGAGCGGCAAGATCCTCGCCTGGTTCGCCATGGCCAACCAGGGCGGCGCCGCCAAGAGCGCCGCCCATCTCTCGATCCACCCCAACGCCTACCGCGACACCACGCCCTGGCAGTACACGATCGACCCCGGCGGCACCGCCTCCGACTTCTTCAACATCGGCACGGGCTACGGCAGCGGCAAGTACGACCTCTCCATGGTCGGCCCCAACCGCTTCCTGCGCCGCTTCCAGGGCGATGCCACGAAGGCGGGCAAGTCCGTCGAGGTGAGCACTTGTTACGCGGTCGAGTCGGGAACCGGCAAGCTTGCTATCTACTTCAAGATGGTCAACTCGGGCTCCGCAGCCGTGAAGTTCACCATCACGTCCAACCACTACCGCAGCGACGGACCGTGGACCTACACGGTCGCTGCGGGCGCGTCGACGGAGGACTTCTTCAACGCCGTTGCTTACCAAGGCGGTTGGTACGACTTCACGGTCACTGTCGACTCCGACGCGACCTGGTCGCGCCGGTTCACCGGACACCTGGAGTCGGGCGCGGCGAGCGTCAGCGGCTGAGGTCGGCGTACAACTCCGGGCGCGGGGCGAGCTCCACGGCCACCCGGCCGCCGCTCTTCAGCGCCCGGACCCCGGCCTCGGCGACCACGGAGGACGCGTAGCCGTCCCAGACGCTCGGGCCGGTGACGCGGCCCTGCCGAGTGGCGTCGACCCAGGACTGCACCTCGCGGTCGTAGGCGTCCGCGAAGCGCACGAGGTAGTCCAGCGGCACGTCCTCGTGTGCGCTGCCGTGCGTGGTGACGACCATCGTGTGGTCCTCGCCGATCCGGGCACTGCCCGCCTCGCACACGGCCTCGCAGCGCACCTGGTAGCCGAAGCCGCTGTTGACGAAGACCTCGACGTCGACCAGGGCACCGCCCTCGGTCTCGAAGAGCACGAGCTGTGGGTCGATCAGCCCTTCCGGGGCGTTCGCCGAGGAGCGCGGGCTGAGCACCCTCACCGCCGTGAGTTCCTGCCCGAGCAGCCAGCGGGCCGCGTCGATCTCGTGCGAGACGGAGCTGTCGATGAGCATCGCCGAGGTGAAGTAGGGCGGCGAGGACACATTGCGGTGGGTGCAGTGCAGCATGAGCGGGCGCCCCAACTGTCCGCTGTCCAGCAGGGACTTGAGCCGCTGGTACTCGGCGTCGTAGCGCCGCATGAAGCCGATCTGCGCCAGCCGCCGCCCGAGCCGCGCCTCCGCCTCCACCACCCGGAGTGCCCCTGTGGAGTCGGGCACCATGGGCTTCTCGCACAGCACCGGCAGCCTGCGTGCGAAGGCCGCGAGCAGTGCCTCCTCGTGTGCGGGGCCCGGCGAGGCGATGAGCACCGCCTCGACTCCGGGGGCGTCCAGCGCGGCCACGGCGTCCTCGTGCACCGTGACCGCTTCCAGACCGGCCGCCGCCTCCTTGGCGCGCTCGGTGTCCGGGTCGGCCACCGCGGCCACCCTGGCGCCGCTCACCACCTGGTCGAGGCGTCGTATGTGGTCGGCTCCCATGTGTCCCGCACCCAGCACGGCCACGCCCAGCAGGTCACCCACGTGTGCTCTCCCTCTACGTCGACGATCACGCCGTAGCGTACGCCGTAGGGGGAGGGGGCCTCCGGAATGTGCGGGGCCCGGCAGCGCGGTGGGTTCAGTAGCGCAGCACGCCCGCGATACCGTCCGCGTCGTTCAACGTGCCGTCGGGGACGAAGCGGACCTCGGCACCGGTCTCCAGGCACTGTTCGACGATCTCGTCCACGATGTCCTCGCGGGCGTCGAGGTCGCCGCTGTCGGCCGGGACCAGATGGTCGCCGTGGTCGTCGCGGACCGTGACGCGGTAGTTCTCCTCGACGGCCAGCAGCCGCACCCGGCCCTCGCGGGCGTTCTGCCAGACCTCGTCGACGCCGGCCGCGAACTCCTTGCGTCCGCGCGCCGATTCGAGTTCCCGGGTCACGGTCTTGGTGTTCTTGCGCGCCTCCGCGTCGACCAGCGGCCGTACGGCCTGCCACACCGCGTCGGGCGTGCCGTGTGCGAGACCGCCATGGGGGATGTGGACCGCGCCGTTGGTGGAGCTGCCGACCTCGTCCAGCGCGGACAGGGCCGCCTGCTCTCCGGTGATGTAGAGCGGGCGCCGGTGCTCGCGCAGGATCCGGCCCATCGCGGTGTCGGCCTCGCGCAGGAAGTGCCGGGTGTCCTCGTCGCGGAAGGTGCTCGGGATGTCGCCGATGCGCTCCTGGCGCTCGGCGTCGAAGTTGTCCCGGTCGCGGGTCAGCGGGAAGCCGCCGGTGTGGGCCTCGGTGACCCGGTCGACACCGCCGTTCCACAGCGTGACGCGGTCGGCGGAGACGGAGAGCACCCAGAACGGCCGCTCGGAGGCCTGCGCGGAGACGAGATTACGGGTGAGGAACGTGTCGGAGAGCACCACACGTTCCGGCACCGACCTGGCGAGGGACCACACCTGGTGCTCACCGGGCGCGGCGAAAATGACCAGACCGTCCTCGGCGTGCGCGAGATCGATCTCGGCGAGGGCCTGGTCGAGCTGCCGGACGACGTCGATGCGCCGGTCCCGGGGGACCGCGGGATCGGCCTCCAGCTGCTTCTTGGCCTCGGCCAGCACATTGCGCAGCCGGACGGGATCCTGGGCGTTGTCGGGCTCGCGGCGATGTGTCGGCGTGAGCACGGAGACCGCGGGGTAGGGGCGCGGGCGCCGCAGTTCGGTGAGGGTGGCGGGACTCAGTGCGTGCTCCATAACAGCACGATAGGGCCGATTGACGGATGGGGCATATGGGGGAAGCCCGCCAGGCAATTGGGGCAAATGGTTGCTAACGTCCCACGGGTGACGCAAGCCGCCACCACCGAAACCCGGACCACGGCCGCCAAGCTGAGCCTGCCGACGCTGACCACCATGGTGGTCGGCTCCATGGTCGGGGCCGGGGTGTTCTCGCTCCCGCGCAGATTCGCGCAGGAGACGGGCGTGGCCGGCGCCCTCATCGCCTGGGCCGTCGCCGGCACCGGAATGCTGATGCTCGCCTTCGTCTTCCAGACCCTCGCCGTCCGCAGACCCGACCTCGACGCCGGTGTCTACGCCTACGCCAAGGCCGGCTTCGGCGAATACCTCGGCTTCTTCGCCGCGTTCGGCTACTGGGCCAGCGCCTGCGTCGGCAACGTGACGTACTGGGTGCTGATCATGTCGACGATCGGCACCATCGCCCCCTCGCTCGGCGAGGGCGACACCGTCCTCGCGGTGGTCCTCTCCTCGGCCGGACTGTGGCTCTTCTTCCTGCTGATCAGCCGCGGGGTGAAGGAGGCGGCGGCGATCAACCGGATCGTCACCGTCGCCAAGGTCGTGCCGATCCTCGTCTTCGTCGTCCTCGCGCTCTTCTACCTCAAGCCCCATGTCTTCGCCGAGAACTTCGGCGGCGCCGACTACGCGGGCTCCCTGTTCCAGCAGGTCAAGGGCACCATGCTGGCCACCGTCTTCGTGTTCCTGGGCGTGGAGGGCGCGAGCGTCTACTCCCGGCACGCCCGCCGCCGCGAGGACGTCGGCCGCGCCACCGTCCTCGGCTTCCTCAGCGTCTTCGCGGTCTTCGCGTCGGTCACGATCGTGTCGTACGGCCTGATGCCGATGGGTGAGATCGCCGAACTGCGGCAGCCCTCCATGGCGGGAGTGCTGGAACACGCGGTGGGCACCTGGGGGAAGGTCTTTGTCAGCGTCGGACTGATCGTCTCCGTGCTGGGCGCCTATCTCGCCTGGACGTTGATGGCCGCGGAGGTGCTGTTCGTCGCCGCCAAGGACGACGACATGCCGCGCTTCCTGAAGAAGTCCACGGCGGCAGACGTGCCCGTGCCCGCACTGGTGATGACGACGCTGCTGAGCCAAGTCGTCCTGGTCGTCACCTACTTCTCCGACGACGCCTTCAACTTCGCACTGGACCTGACGAGTTCGCTGACGCTGATCCCGTTCCTGCTGGCGGCGGGCTTCGCCGTACGGATCGCGCTCGCGCGAACCCGTTCAGGGCGGGGCGAGTTGGTGGTCGCCGTGCTCGCCACCGTCTACACCGCGTTCCTCATCTACGCGGCCGGCTTCAAGTACCTCCTCGTCTCGTTCATCATCTACGCGCCCGCCACCTTCCTGTTCGTCAAGTCCCGCAGGGAACAGGGGCGTTCGCCCTTCTCGGCCCGCGAACTGGTGATCCTCGCCGTCTCGGTCGCGGGTGCCGTCGTCGGCGTCGTCGCCCTGGCGGCGGGCTGGATCAGCCTCTGACCCCGCCTTCGACCTCCGGAAAGGTGTGTGCACCGTGACCAACCCAGACACCGTGGACCGACATGAGTACGGCGTCCACTCCGAGGTCGGCCGACTGCGCAAGGTGCTGGTCTGCGCCCCGGGCCTGGCCCACCGCAGGCTCACCCCGACCAACTCCGACGACCTGCTCTTCGACGACGTGATGTGGGTCGAGAACGCCCAGCGCGACCACGCCGACTTCGTCAACAAACTCCGCGAACGCGGCGTCGACGTGGTCGAGTTGCACGAACTGCTCGCCCAGACCATGACGATCCCCGCCGCCAAGGACTGGCTCCTGGACCGGAAGATCGTCGCCAACGAGGTCGGCCTCGGCCTCATCGACGCGACCCGCGCCTACCTGGAATCCCTCGAACCGGCCGAACTGGCCAAGTACTTGATCGGCGGCCTCGCCACCACCGACCTCCCCGACGACTACCGCACCGACTATGTCGCCCTCGCCCGAGAGTCCACCGGCGTCCGTGAATACCTGATGCCTCCGCTGCCCAACACCCTCTACACCCGCGACACGACCTGCTGGCTCTACGGCGGCCTCACCCTCAACCCGCTCTACTGGCCCGCCCGGCACGACGAGACCCTGCTGATGAAGGCGATCTACACCTTCCACCCGGACTTCGCGGGCTCCCTCGTCTGGTGGGGCGACCCCGAACTCGACTGGGGGCAGGCCACGTTCGAGGGCGGCGACATCATGCCCGTCGGCAACGGCGTGGTCCTCATGGGCATGAGCGAGCGCACCTCGCGCCAGGCCATCACCCAAGTCGCCAAAGCACTCTTCGACCTGGGCGCCGCCGAGCACGTCGTCGTCGCCGGCATGCCGAAGCTGCGTTCCGCGATGCACCTCGACACCGTCTTCACCTTCGCCGACCGCGACCTGGTCACCCTGTACCCGGCGATCATGGACGCCGTCCACACCTTCTCCCTGCGCCCCGGCGACAAGGGCCCCGGCATCGACATCGTCGACGAGGGCCCGACCCCCTTCACCGACGTCGTCGCCAAGGCGCTCGGCCTGCCCGAGCTGCGGGTCGTCGAGACGGGCGGGGACGTCTACGCCTCCGAGCGCCAGCAGTGGGACAGCGGCAACAACGCGGTCGCGCTGGAACCGGGCGTGGTCTTCACCTACGACCGCAACACCCAGACCAACACCCTGCTGCGCAAGGCCGGCGTCGAGGTCATCACCATCGTCGGCGCCGAACTGGGGCGCGGCCGGGGCGGCGGCCACTGCATGACCTGCCCGATCGTGCGGGACCCGGTGGAGTTCTGAACTGCCGGGCGAACCGGGGATGTTGGTGAACTCTTTGCCCGTGGCCGGTTCCTGACGAGCACCGCCCGGTGGGACGCCGATCGGCGGATCTCGCGGACGCAAAGCACGGCCGAAAGCGGTGGGGTGGCGCGGCCGTTCAGGTTACGGGCATGTTGACCGACCTCGACACCGTGACTCACTCTCGACGCATAGGTGCTAGATACAACTGGTTCGTTCAGGCAACCTCGACTTGAGGAAAGACCCAGGTGAAACGAGGTTGCCCGGCCGGCCGGACGCAGGAGGTAACGCATGTGCGGCATCACCGGATGGGTCTCCTTCGACCGTGAACTGCGCACCGAGGCCGCGACATTGGATGCAATGACCGAGACGATGGCCTGCCGCGGCCCGGACGGCCGCGGCGTCTGGGCACAGGGCCCCGCCGCCCTCGGACACCGCCGGCTCGCGATCATCGACCTGCCCGGCGGGCACCAGCCGATGACCGCCGACACGGTGGACGGCACCGTCGCCCTCGTCTACTCGGGGGAGACCTACAACTTCACCGAACTGCGCCGCCAACTCGCCGACCGGGGCCACCGGTTCATCACCGACTCCGACACCGAGGTCGTCCTGCGCGGCTATCTCGAATGGGGCGACGCCGTCGCCGAACGCCTCAACGGCATGTACGCCTTCGCGATCTGGGACGGCCGCCGCGACCGACTCGTCATGATCCGGGACCGCATGGGCATCAAGCCCTTCTACTACCACCCGACCTCCGACGGCGTCCTCTTCGGCTCCGAACCCAAGGCGATCCTCGCCAACCCGCTCGCCCGCGCCCGGGTCACTCTGGACGGTCTGCGGGAGCTCTTCACCATGATCAAGACACCTCGACACGCCATCTGGGACGGCATGTTCGAGGTCGAGCCGGGCACCGTCGTCACCGTCGACCGCGCGGGCCTGCGCCGCCGTACCTACTGGCACTTGGAGACCCGCCCGCACACCGACGACCGCGAGACGACCGTCGCCACCGTCCGTACCCTCCTCGACGACATCGTGCGCCGCCAGCTGGTCGCCGACGTGCCCCGCTGCACCCTGCTCTCGGGCGGCCTGGACTCCTCCGCCATGACCGCCATCGCCGCCCGCCAACTCGGTGAGCACGGCGAGAAGGTGCGCAGTTTCGCCGTCGACTTCGTCGGCCAGAGCGAGAACTTCGTCGCCGACCAGCTCCGCGGCACCCCCGACACGCCGTACGTCCACGACGTGGCCCAGGCCTCGGGCACCGACCACCAGGACATCGTGCTCGACGCCCAGGCCCTCGCCGATCTCGACGTACGGGCGAGGATGATCCGCGCTCGCGATCTCCCCATGGGCCTCGGCGACATGGACTCCTCGCTGTACCTGTTGTTCCGCGCCATCCGCGACCAGTCCACCGTCGCCCTGTCCGGCGAGTCCGCCGACGAGGTCTTCGGCGGCTACCAGCAGTTCTTCGACGAGGAGGCCCGGCGTGCCGTCACCTTCCCCTGGCTGGTGCGCTTCGGCCGGGACTTCGGGTACGACTCCGACGTCCTGCGCACCGACCTGACCGAGGCGCTGGACACGCCGTCGTACATCGCCGACGGCTACCGCACGGCCGTCGCCGGCGTCCAACGCCTCGACGGCGAGAGCGACTTCGAGTACGGCATGCGGCGCATCTGCCACCTGCACCTCACCCGCTTCGTCCGCATCCTGCTCGACCGCAAGGACCGCGCGAGCATGGCCGTGGGCCTGGAGGTCCGGGTGCCGTTCTGCGACCACCGGCTCGTCGAGTACGTCTACAACACGCCCTGGTCCCTCAAGTCCTACGACGGCCGGGAGAAGACCCTGCTCAGGGAGGCCACCGCGGACGTCCTCCCGAAGTCCGTGTACGACCGGGTCAAGAGCCCGTACCCGTCCACCCAGGACCCCAAGTACGCGGTCGCCCTCCAGGACCACGCCAAGGACCTGCTCGCCCGCCCCTCCCACCCGGTCTTCGACCTCGTGGACCGCGAGCGGCTCCGCCGGGTCGCCCACAGCGACGCCCCGATCAGCACCCAGGCGGGGCGGCGCGGTCTGGAACGCGCCCTGGACCTGGCGCTCTGGCTCGACCTCTACAAGCCCGAGATCTCACTCGCCCGAGGCTGAGGTGTCCGGCTGGCAGGAACTCCCGCTGGGCGGCAGCGAGCCGTAGAGCAGGAAGTCGTTGACCTTGGTGTGCACACACTTGGACGACGCGTAACCGGTGTGGCCCTCACCCTTGTTGTCGAGCACCACGGCCGAGGAGCCGAGCCGGTGTGCCGTCTCCACGGTCCAGCGGTACGGCGTCGCCGGGTCGCCCCGGGTGCCGACGAGCAGCATCTTCGACGTGTCCACGTTCTTGACGTCGTCGCGGATGTAGTCGGTGCCCTTGGGGCGGCCGTAGCACATCAGGACCTCGGTGAGCCGGTAGCGGCCGAAGACCGGTGACGCGGCCTGGTACTCGGCGCGCAGTCCGGCCAGGTCCTTGGTGATCCGCTCGGCGGTGGGGCGGTCGGGGTCGTCGGCGCAGTTGATGGCCATCAGCGCGGCCGGGAGGTTGTCGAGCGGGACGTTCTGCGCGTCGACGAGGCCGCCGCCCGACTCCTTGCCGCCGCTCCGCAGTCCGGGCAGCCCGGACCCGCCGGACGAGAACGCCATCACGGCGCGCGTGTCACCGTCCTCCACCAGCGAGGCGATGGCGCGCTCCAGCGTCGGCCACAACTGCTTGCTGTAGAGCGCCTGGCCGATGGCGCCCACCAGATCCTGACCGGAGAAAGTGTCACCGAAGTCCGTCTGCACCGGATCCTGGTCGAGCGAGTCGACGAGTCCTACGACCCGGTCCGGCGCCGACCGCGCGTCCGTGCCGAACGGACAGGCGATGTCCTGCACACACCAGTTGAGGAAGTCCTCCAGCGCGGTCTGCTGCCCCTCGGCGCCCGCCATGCCCTGCTCGGACAGAGGCTCGGTGAGGGTGTCGACGCCGTCGAGCACCAACCGGCCCACCTTCTTGGGGAATTGGGCCGCGTAGACCGAGCCGAGCCGCGTTCCGTAGGAGAAGCCCAGGTAGTTGAGCTTCTTGTCGCCGAGGGCCTGGCGCATCACGTCCAGGTCCCGGGAGGCGTTGACCGTGCCTATGTGGGGCAGGACCGGGCCGGAGTACTTGGCGCAGACGGCCGCCGCCTTCCGCAACTGCTTGAGGACGACCTTCGGATCGCCGCTGTCGATGTCCGCCGGGTCCTCGTCCGTCGCGGCCGAGCCCTGGTCGGCGCCCGCGCCGCAACTCACGGGCGAGGATTGGCCGACACCGCGCGGATCGAAGGTGACGACGTCGTAGCCGTTCGTCAGATCCATGAACTCCTTTCCGTCCGAGGCGAGTTCACTGACGCCCGCACCGCCGGGACCACCGAAGTTCAGCAGCACCGAACCCCTCGACTTCCCGGTCGCCCGGTATCGCGCCAGCGCGAGATCGAGCGTCGCCCCGTGGGGCTTCGCGTAGTCGAGCGGGACGGTGACCTTCCCGCACTGCAGATCCTTGGGCGCGTCCGCGTCCTTGCACGCGGCCCACTTCACCTTCTGCCGGTAGAACCGGGACAGGTCGGGCCGCGGCCCGTCGTCGGCCGTGGCGAGCGTGGGCAGCCCCGCGCCGAGCAGTGCCAGCGTGAGGATCCCGGTGAACGCGCAGCGCCGGAACGCGGGCCGCGATGACAGCCTGGCCAGCATCAATGCCTCCAAGGGCGCGCTGTGACCGGCGCCCTCGATCACGATAAACGGGCCTCACTGGGCCCGCCTCCCGGCGGGCGGAACGGTCATCTGTGCCGTATTCTGCGCCCCTTCAATAGGCATAAGGGGTTTTCCGACAAATGGTTTTCCGGTTGACCCGGGGTGTCGGGGGGGTGTTGTTACGAGTAGTTCGATAACCGTGACGCTCGATGGAGTGAAAGGCCGATAAGCCATAACTCGGATGGTGCGCCCACGTTTTATTCGGTGCGGGTGACAGCCCGCGACCAAGTCTGGAAGGCAGGGAGCCTATGAAACGGGTTACCCGAAACGGGATGATCGTCGTCGCCGCCGCGTCCGGTGCGATGGCCGCCGCGCTGCCGGCGTTCGCCGACTCCGCCGCGGACGGCTCGGCGGCCGGTTCGCCGGGTGTGGTCTCCGGCAACACGATTCAGCTCCCGGTGCATGTGCCGGTGAACGTGTGCGGGAACACCGTGAACGTGGTGGGGCTGCTCAATCCGGCCGCGGGCAACAGCTGCGCCGATGAAGGCGGCGGCGCGAAGAGCCCCGCCGGGCCACGCGGAGGAGCCTCGGCACACGGCGGCGCAAAGGATTCGCCCGGTGTGCTGACCGGAAACGGAGTACAGCTCCCGATCCATCTCCCGGTGAATGTCACCGGCAATTCCGTGAATGTCGTGGGCGTCGCCAATCCCGTCGTGGGCAACCACTCGGAGAACACCTCCGGCGACCACCCCCACCACCCGGCGCGGCCGACGCCCGAGCCGCCGGCACCGACTCCGGCGCCGGCGAAGCCGCACCCGGCACCCGCCACGGAGGTGCGGGGGCATCCCGCCCCGCCCGCCGCCGCGGCCTCACTGGCCCACACGGGCACGGACGACCTGTTCCCGGCCGCCGCCGCGAGCGCGGCGCTCATCCTGGGCGGCGCCGCCCTGTACCGGCGTTCCCGCCCCGGGGCGGGCCGCTGACCCCGAGCACCGCGCCGGACGGAAGGCCCCACCGGGCAGGCGACCGGTGGGGCCTCCGCCGTTCGAACTGCCTCGATGGATCAGGGGAGTTCGCCGCGCAGGATGCTGTACCGCACCCCGTCCCGCCACCGCCCGTCCCGGTACGCGACGCTGCGCAGGACGCCCTCCCGGGTGAACCCGGCCTTCTCCAGGGCGCGTTGCTCGGCGATGTTCTCCGCCTCCGTGTCCGCCTCGACGCGCATCACCAGGGTGTGCGCGAACAGATAGCGCACCAACTGCCGTTGCGCCTCGGTCCCGACACCCTGTCCGCGCGCCTCGGGCAGCAGGGTGATGCCCATGTTCCAGTAGTGGCAGTTCGGCGTCGTGGTGACCTTCCGCCAGGCGACGAACCCCACGGGCTTCTCCGCCCGGAGCACCATCAGATACGACCGGTCACCGCCGAGCAGACGATCCTCGGACCACTGCCGCCGCCAGCGCCGGACATCGCTCCAGCCGTACCACTGGAACTCCGACGCGGCCTCCGGGTCGCCGAGGAAGCGCTCCATGACGGCCAGGCCGGCTTCGTCCACCGGTCGCAGCGCGATGTGGTCCAAGGTCATGCGGGACAAGCGTAGAGGGCCTCAACTAGTGGGCGCCGTCCGGGTGTTCCCCGGAATCGGACGGAGCCTTGAGGAGTGCGTGGGCCGCCTTCCGGAACGCGGACAGCAGCCGGTTGTGCTCGCCGGCCCGGGTCGCGAGGGCGACATGACTCGGCTCGACGCCGTGCAGGGGGATCGCGACGATGTCGGGGCGGATCGTCTGCCCGGGGCGGACGCCGGCCGCGATGGCCACGGCCCGTCCGTCGGCCACGAACTCGAACTTGTCCTCCAGGGCCCGGACGACCGGACCACCGGGCGCCGGCCGGCCGTCGGGCCGGGGATCGATCCGCCAGAACGCGGCCCACGCCGGGTCCGCGCCCGGGATCTGCGGCACGGGCTCGTCGGCGATGTCGTCCACCGTCACGGACTCCTTGCCGGCCAGGCGGTGATCGAGCGGCACGAGCAGAACGCGCGGCTCGTCGTAGAGGATCGTCACCTCCAACTCGTCGGTGGAGAACGGCAGTCGGGCCACCACTACGTCCACCCGCCGCTCGAACAGGGCCGCGCGTACGTCGTCGTAGGCCAGATGTACGACGTGCACATCGGCGTCCGGATGCCGGCGCCGGACCTCGCGCACCGCCGGGGTCACGAACAGGTTCGCCATGTATCCGACGGTGAGACGGCTGGGCTCCGCGGCGGCGCGGGTCTCGGCGGCGGCCTGGGCGGTGGCGCGCAACAGCCCCTTGGCGCGCGGCAGAAAGACCTCCCCGGCCTCGGTGAGCCGAGTGCCCTGCGGGGTGCGGTCCAGCAGCCGGGCACCCAACTGCTCCTCCAGCCGCCGGACTTGACGGCTCAGGGAGGGCTGGGTGATGTGCAGGGCCTCGGCGGCACGACCGAAGTGACGCTGCTCGGCGACGGCGATGAAGTACCGCACGAGCCGCAGTTCGAGATCGGGCGCGGGAGGGAGGTCCGTCATGCCTCAAGCGTACTGCGCGAACCGCTGCCCATCTCGCCGAAAGGGTTGCTGATCAGCTGTGATGCCTGATCAGCATTGCCTCATGCGAAACAAGCTTTGGACCCTGGATCGGTGTCCTGACCACGATGGAAGCACAGCACCACCCAGTTCGACACCCATCCATCGAAGGAACGCAGCATGCGTGTATTCGTCACCGGCGCGACCGGATTCATCGGCTCCGCCGTGGTCCGTGAACTGCTCGACGCAGGGCACACGGTCACCGGTCTGGCCCGCTCCGACGCGTCCGCCGAGGCGCTGACGGCCGTGGGCGCCGCCGTGCACCGGGGTTCGCTCGACGACCTCGACAGCCTGCGCCGCGGCGCCGAGGCGGCGGACGGGGTCTGCCATCTGGCGTTCATCCACGACTTCACCGACTTCGCCGCGAACTGCGCCACCGACCTGCGCGCGATCGAGGCGATCGGCGAGGTGCTCGCGGGCACCGACAAGCCTTTCGTGGTGACCTCGGGCACCCCCGGGCTCGACCAGGGGCGGGTGGCCACGGAGGAGGACAGGGTCGACCCGGAGTCCTTCTCGGCGATTCGGCAGCCCTCCGAGATCGCGGCGGTCGCGCTCGCGGAGCGCGGGGTACGGTCCTCGGTCGTCCGGCTGCCCCGGTCCGTGCACGGCACGGGCGACAAGGGATTCGTCGCGGGGCTGATCGCCGTCGCCCGCCAGAAGGGCGTGTCGGCGTACGTCGGCGACGGCACCAACCGGTGGCCCGCCGTGCATCGCCTCGACGCGGCCCGGCTGTACCTGTGGGCCCTGGAGTCGGCCCCGGCGGGCGCGCAGTACCACGCGGTCGGCGACGAGGGGCTGCCGCTCAGGGAGATCGCGGAGATCATCGCCGCTCGTCTCGACGTCCCGACGGGCAGCGTGACACCCGAAGAAGCGGTCGCGCACTTCGGCTTCCTGGGCCTCGTCGCCTCGCTGGACTGCCCGGCGTCGAGCACGCTGACGCAGAAGCAGACGGGGTGGCAGCCGGTGGAGGTGGGTCTGCTCGCCGACCTCGAAGCGGGCCACTACTTCGACGTGAAGTAAGTGGAGTAGGAAGAAGGGCTCCCGCCAGCGGCGCCACGCCCCCGGCGCGTAATTCCGTTGCCGGGTGCGTCCGAGGATGTTGAAGTGGACGCATGGATCATGCCGAGGTGCTCGCCCTCCACGACCGCGACCTGCGCGAACGCGCCCAACCCAACGAGCCGGGTGCCCGTGTGGAGCGGACCGGGGGAGTGGTGCGCCAGGTCGCAGGCGCGGACGGCTGGAACGGCATCCTGTGGACGGACCTGGACGAGACCGACGCCGACGCGGCGATCGCCGAACAGATCGCGTACTTCACCGGACTCGGCCGCGACTTCGAGTGGAAGCTCTACGGCCACGATCTGCCGACCGATCTCGGACAGCGGCTGACGGCGGCCGGGTTCACCCCCGAACCGCAGGAGACCCTGATGATCGGCGAGATCGCCGCACTCGCCCTCGACGCCGAACTGCCGGACGGCATCCGCGTGTTGCCCGCCACCGACCGCGCGGGCGTCGACCTCGTGGCGGACGTCCACGAGAAGGCCTTCGGCACGGACAGCTCCCGGCTGCGCTCCAGCCTGCTCGCCCAGCTCGCCGCGGACCCGGACACGGTCGTCGCCGTCGTCGCCCTCGCCGGGGACGAACCGGTGAGCGCGGCGCGGATGGAGCTCGTGCCCGGCACCCAGTTCGCCGGCCTGTGGGGCGGCGGCACGGTGGAGAGCTGGCGGGGCCGAGGCATCTACCGCGCCCTGGTCGCCCACCGCACCCGCATCGCGGCCGACCGCGGCTACCGCTACATCCAGGTCGACGCCTCCGACCAGAGCCGCCCCATCCTCGAACGCCTCGGCCTCGCCCCGCTCACCACGACCACGCCGTACGTGTACGAGCCGTAGAACCGCAGCTCAGCGGCGGGATGTCACATCCGCGCCGACCCGATCCGTCGCATCGGCATGACGACGAATCCGAGCAATCAGAGCCGGCAGAACATCCTCGTCGCGGGCGCCAGTGGCGTTCTGGGCAGGCACATCACCAAGGCCCTCGCCGATGCCGGCCACAAGGTCACCGGCCTCGGCCGGGGACCCGGCAACGGCATCAGCGCCGACCTCATGGACCGCGACGGACTGCTCCGCGCGGTCGACGGCCACCACTTCGACACGGTCGTCCACGCCGCGACCGCCCTGCGCAAAGCACCCCTGCGCCACCGCGACATGCACGCCACCAACGCCCTCCGCATCGAGGGCACCGCCCACCTCGTCGAGGCCGCCCGGGCCACCGGCGCCCGCCGGTTCATCGCCGAATCGATGGTCTTCGGCTACGGCTACGGGGACTTCGGCCCCCGCCCGCTCACCGAGGACGACCCCTTCGGCCCGCGCGGCACCACACCGGAGCTGGAGAAGCACATCGAGGGCATGCGCACCAAGGAACAACTCACCTTCACGGCACCGGACCTGGAGGGCATCGCCCTGCGCTTCGGCCTCTTCTACGGCCCCGGCGGCACCGACGCCATCCTCCCCATGCTGCGCAAGCGCCAACTCCCCGCTCCCGACGACCACGGCCGGTCCTGCCCTGGGTGGAACTCACCGACGCGGCCCGCGCGGTGGCCGCCGCCGTCGAACACGGGCGCCCGGGGCAGGCGTACAACATCACCGACCGCACCCCGCTCGGCTTCCGCGCCCATCTGCTGTGCGTGGCACGGGAGTTCGGGCTGCCGAAGCCGATCGCGCTGCCGCTGTGGACGGTCCGTCCGATGGGCTACGCGCACACGATGATGACGAGCAGCCAGCGTGTCTCCAGCGCGAAGGCCGAACGCGAACTGGGCTGGACGCCCGCCTACCCGTCCAGCCTCGACGGCCTCGCCGCGCTGCGCGCCGCACGCTGATCTGTGGGGGCGATGCCTACAGGTCGAGCTGGTACTCCACCGCCCGATGTGTCGGCAGATAGCCGAGCGCGTCGTTCACCGCACGCATGGGCGCGTTGCCGTCCGCCGTGTCCGTGAGCAACCCGGCCAGCAGCGGGTGGAGTTGACGCGCCCGCTGGATCGAGGCGGCCTTCATCCAGTGGGCGAGACCGCGGCCACGGTGGGCGGGCAGTACGGCCGTTCCGTAGTGCTGCGCGTCGCCGCGTCCGTCGCCCGGCACGACCAGTTCGGAGAAGCCGACGACCCGGCCGTCGGTGGTGTCCACGGCGGCGACGGTGTGCAGGAGTTCCCCGCGGCGCGCGACCGCCTCGGCCGCCGCGACCAGTCGTTCCACATCCCATGCGACGGTGCCGTAGTCGGTGTCCTGCATCGGCATGTCGTCCATCGCGCTGCGCGACTCGGCGTAGGAACGGGCGAGTTGGGCCGGAACCGTGCCGTGCCATTCCGTCAACTCGTAGCCGGGGTGCGGGCGTTGGGCATGCTTGCCGATCACCGTGAGATCCGCGTCGGCCAGTGACAGTCGGGCGTACGTCAGGGTCAGTACCGGACGGAAGCCGCGGGCCGGCAGGAACTCGTCCGCGGGTGAACCCTGTTGGGTCTGGGTGACGATCGAGCGCCGGCCCTCCGCCCGGGCGGCGGTTGTCGCGGCCTCCAACAACCGGGTGCCGATGCCCTGTCGACGCTCGGCGGGGTGGACCGAGAGCTCCAGTTCACCGAGATGCGCCTGCCCCTCCTTGAGGAACAGGCGCAGCGAAGCCGACCCGACGGGTACGCCGTCGCCGTCCTGGGCGAGCCAGACGAGACGACGGCTCGACGGGCCGGACTCCGGATCGACGAGCGGGATGACGCGTGGTGACAAGAGTTCTCCGGGAGGGATACGCGAAGCACGGGACCGGGCGGCGGGCTCGCAGTAGCTTGCCGCCGCCGGGTCTCACCCGCAACGCAATTCCCGTCCCCCGCTCAGCGGCGCACCCTCGTCCGGTCCAGCGCGGCGATGCCCACGGCCGCCAGGCCGATCTGGATGAGCCACTCGATCCAGTCGATGCCCTTCGTGTCGGCGACCCCCAGGCCAGAAGCGATCGCCGCGCCGAGCAGCGCGGCCACGATGCCGACCACGATCGTCAGCACGACGCCGATGTGCTGACGCCCCGGAACGACGAGCCGTCCCAGCACGCCAATGATGATGCCGATGATGATGGCACTGATGATGCCCGAGATCTCCATCTCCGCCCCTCTTTGTCGATGTCCTCGCTCTCACCTTGTGCCCGCTGCGGGCTCGGCCACTCCGCCGAGTTCTGTCGGCTGTTATTGCCACGACTTTCTGTTCACGACCCCTTCATGCCATGTACCTTTCAATCGTTCAACGCGTGTAGAAGTCCCCCACTACCGTTCTACGCGCGCAGATCAGGCGCCCGCACCGCACCTTTCCCATCCCCTCACGGAGGTTCGCCGGATGCTTGGATCCAGAAGATCCCGCCGCAGACTCACCACCGCCCTCGCCGGCCTGGGACTTTTCGTCACGGGGGCGGCCCTCCAGGTCACCACGACGGCCACGCCCGCGCACGCGGCCACCACCCACCGCATCCTGTTCGACGACGGCCACGCCGAGGAGGCGGGCAACGCGGACTGGATCATCTCCACCAGCAAGCCCGACCCGCTGGCCCAGGACTCCTCCCCGTCCGCCGAGACCGACTGGACCGGGGCGCTCTCCTCGTGGGGCGTCGCCCTGCAGAAGACCGGCAGCTACAGCCTGAAGACCGCCACCAGCGCGCTCACGTACGGCGGTTCGTCGACGACCGACCTGTCGAACTTCGACACGCTGGTCCTGCCCGAGCCCAACACGCTGTTCACGACGGCCGAGAAGACCGCGATCATGACGTTCGTCCAGAACGGCGGCGGCCTGTTCATGATCTCCGACCACACCGGCGCCGACCGCAACAGCGACGGCGAGGACGCGGTCGAGATCCTCAACGACCTGATGACCAACAACAGCGTCGACTCGACCGACCCGTTCGGCTTCTCCATCGACACCCTCGACATCAGCTCCGGCTACCCCGCCGCGATCAGCGACAGCAGCAACGCGGTCCTGAACGGCGCCTTCGGCACGGTCACCAAGAGCCTGATCGCCGACGGCACCACGGCCACGCTCAAGCCCGCCGACAACGCGAACGTCAAGGGCCTTGTGTACCGCAGCGGTTACTCCGGCAACACCGGCGCGTTCTTCGCGACCAGTACCTTCGGCAGCGGCCGCGTCGCCTTCTGGGGCGACAGCTCGCCCATCGACGACGGCACCGGCCAGTCCGGCAACACGCTCTACGACGGCTGGAACGACACCGGCGCCACCAATGCCGCCCTCGCCCTCAACGCCACCGCGTGGCTGGCCGGCGACGGCAGCACCGGCGGCGGAGGTGGCGGAGGCGGTGGCACCTGCACCGCCGCGCAGCTGCTCGGCAACCCGGGCTTCGAGTCCGGCAACACCACCTGGACCGCCAGCAGCGGTGTCATCACCAACTCCAGCAGCGAGGCCGCCCGCACCGGCTCCTACAAGGCCTGGCTCGACGGCTACGGATCGGCCCACACCGACACCCTGTCCCAGTCGGTGACCATCCCGTCCGGCTGCTCCGCGACCCTCAGCTTCTATCTGCACGTGGACACCGCGGAGACCACCACCAGCACCGCCTACGACAAGCTGACGGTCACCGCCGGATCCACCACCCTGGCCACGTACTCGAACCTGAACGCGGCCTCCGGATACGTCCTGAAGTCCTTCGACGTCTCCTCCCTGGCCGGCACCACCGCCACGATCAAGTTCAGCGGCGTCGAAGGGTCCACCCTCCAGACGTCGTTCGTCATCGACGACACCGCGCTCAACGTCAGCTGACGACGACCGGTGGGGCCCGGCGGCGGCCGGGCCCCACGGGTTTTCAGGTGTTCACGCCGCCGGGACGGTCAGTTCCGGTGTGTTCCAGCCGGAGACCCGCACCCGGGGCGCGGACCCGTGCAGTTCGGACGTCCGGTAGGTCACCGTCAGCGTCTTCGACTCCCCGGGCCACAGGCTCACTTCGTTGTCGGACCACGTCACCGGAAGCACCGGCTTGCCCGCCGAGTCCACGAGATGGACGTCGGTGAGGAGTGAAGGAGTCCTCCCCTTCCCGGAGTTGCGCACCGTGACCGTCGTGGTCGAGGTGCCGTCCTTGCCCGCTGCGGTCGACGCCGTCGCCGAAACCGGCACCTGCGCCATCGAGTTGAGCCCCTTGAGATCGGCGTAGCTCGTCGTCGGCGTGTAGTACCAGTCGGTGTGCGCCCAGTCGAGCGTGTCGGGCTCGGCGGAGAGCCAGTACACGTTCCGGCTCACCTCTTTGCCGGACGCGTCGCTCAGCGTCAGCCGCACCAGGTACGTCGTCGACAGTCCGGCCACCGACGAGGGCAGGGTGAGCGCGGTGCTGTGCGCGCCGCCGCCGGAGACCGTCACCCCGGCCACCTGCTTGTCGTACTTCTGCGTGCCGTCCGTGTTGAACAGCGTTGCCCGCGCCGTGAGTTGCGAGACGGACGCGTTCCGGTTGTTCACCACCACGACCGAGCGGTTGTCGTAGGAGTACTGGATGTGCAGCGGTTCGTTCGCCTTCTTCGCGCCGAAGTAGGCGCCGCCCTGGTCGAGGTAACGGTCCATCAACTGCCAGTGCAGGGAGGTCCAGCCGCTGTTGAACATCCAGTAGACGACTCCGGTCGCCGGCTTCGAGGCGTCGGTGGCGTTGCGCTCGTACGCCTCGAACTGGGCGCGCACGTTCTCGTACTGGGCGAGCTGGGCCTTGCGGACGTAGTCGGTGAGGCTCGTCGGCGGTCCGTAGCGGCCGGTGAGAGCGTTGTCGTAGAGCTTGAGGGTGTTGAAGACCGGGGACGGGGAGCGGTGGTACTGCTTGGCGCCCGGGTCCTTCCAGAGGGTGGCCAGTTCGGCCGGGGTCATCATGCGGCGCAGGGTGTCGAGGGTGGGGATGTCGGGGCCCGCGCTGGTCTCGGAGTTGAAGCCGGTGGCGCCGCCCTCGCGCTTGGCGTACCAGTAGTCGGGCGGGATCCAGTCGTACGGGCCGGTCATCTTCATGCCCGAACTGCCGCTGACGGGTGAGGAGTTGTCGGAGGCGGCGGCGACCGCCGGGGTCTTCCAGTCGGCCGCCTTCAGCGCGTCGAGATAGGTCTTCTCGATTGTCGCGTCGGGGGCGAAGTCGCTGCCGATGAGGAACGAGATCACGCTCGGGTGGTCGCGCAGCCGGGCGGCCTCGGCGGCCATCGACGCCTTGGCGACCGGATAGTCGGCGGCGGTCCACTTGTCGCCGGTCTCGTCGCCGTTGACCTGGCCCTCCCACTTGTCGCAGCACTCCCAGCCGGGGAGGGTGAGGATGCCGTAGCGGTCGGCCAGGTCGAAGAACTCGTCCGGCTCGATGTGCCCTTCCAGGCGGATGGTGTTCAGGCCCAGGTCGAGGGCGTACTTCAGGCGGTCCTCGACGTAGGTCCGGTCCCAGCGCAAGAACTCGTCCGGCGACCAACCGCCGCCCTTGATCAGCAACTTGCGGCCGTTGATCCGGTACTGGCGGGCGCCGTCGGGGTTCAGCGGGGCCTGGACGTCGCGGATGCCGAAGGTCTGGTGCGCGGTGTCGGAGGGGGTGCCGTTGACGGAGGCGGTGAGGTCGAGGCCGTAGAGCGGCTGGCCGCCCATGCCGGCCGGCCACCACACCTTCGGGGAGTCCAGGCGGACGGCGAAGGTGACGGTCTTCGTCTGGTGTGCGGCGAGGGAGACGGTCGTGGCGAAGGTCCTGCTGTCGATGCTGCCGCCGACCTGCGCGGTGACGGGCGCGTTCGTGTCGTTGCGTGCCTGCGCCTTGACCGTGAGGTCGGCGGTGGCGAGCGACGGGACGGCCAGTTCGGTCACCACATGTGCGTCGCGCAGGGCGACCGGGCCGCCGCGACGGACGAGGACGTCACGGACGATGCCCATGTTCTGGTCGGGCGGCGGCTGGAGCCAGTCGATCCAGCCCATGGTGAGGTTCTTGTTCGGGTCGTTCGGCCGAATGCGGAAGGCGACCGTGTTCGTGCCGGAGCGGACGAGCGAGGTGACGTCCAACTCGTGTTGTGTGTAGGCGCCGTTGACGTCGGCGGACTTGGCGATCTGCTTGCCGTTGACGTAGACGTCGGCCGCCGAGATCACCCCGCTGAAGTCGAGGTAGGTGCGCCGGGTGAGGTCCGAGACCGTGAAGTCGCTGCGGTACCACCACGGGACCTCGAAGGCGGCCTTCGGGATCTTCCGCTGGTTGGTCGAGTAGAAGGGGTCGGCGTACACGCCGTCGGCGATCAGGGCCGCGAGGACCGTCGAGCGCGCGCCGGCCGGGTACCAGCCGGTCGCCCGATAGCCGGGGGAGGAGACGGCCGCGGGGGAGTCGGTGACCTTGGCGGACGACTGGATCGCGTAGCCGGACAGCGGGGTGGCGCTTCCGGCGGTCGGGCGTACGGCGGTCACGGGGGCCCGGGTGGGCGACGGCTCCCGGGCTCCCGCCCACGCGCTGGTGGTGAGGGTGCCGAGCAGGCCGAGGGCCACGGCGGCCGTGGTGAGACGGCTTCCGAGCAGTGGGGGGACGGCGGGGCGGTGGAACACGGGGACTCCAGCCTCGTCAAGTTAGGAAACTTTACTAACTGCGACAGAAGGTAGGCCGGACGATGGGGCGTGTCAATCACCGCTGCCCGTGGGTGAGTTGTCCAGGACGCCGGGCGGTGCTGGTGGGGGAAGCTGTTCGGGACGCCGAATGGTGCTGGCGGGCGAAGGCGTTCAGGACGCCGAACGGCGCTCGAAGACGAGGTCCCGGGCCGTGCCCAGCGCGGTGGCCACCGCGCCCAGCAGCACCGCGTCCTCGCCCAGCGCGCTCGGCACGATCTTCGGCCGCAGCGGAGTGAGGGCGCGCAGGTTCTCCCGCACCGGACGGAGCAGCAGATCCACGCTGTGCCCGACCCCGCCGCCCAGGACGACCAGGTCCGGATCGAGCACCGCCGCGGCGGCGGCCACCGTGTGCGCGATCCGCTCGCCCTCCAGCTCAACTGCCTTGACGGCCGCGGGATTTCCCTGCCGGGCCGCGTCGAACACGGCCTTCGCGGTGAGCTGCTGCCCGGTCATGCCGAACATCCGGGCCGCCTCGACGACGGCCACCCCGGAGACCGCGTCCTCCAGCGTCTCCGGCTTCTGCTGCCCCGGCCACGGCAGGAACCCGATCTCCCCGGCCCCGCCGTGCGCCCCCGTGAACAGCCGCCCCTCGCTGACCACACCCATGCCGAGCCCGGTGCCGATCATGATGTAGGCGAACAGCCGGCTGCCCGCGCCGACGCCGTACGTGTACTCGCCCAGCGCCGCGAGATTGGCGTCGTTGTGCACCTCCAGCGGGACGCCCAGGTCCTCCCGCATCCGGTCGAACAGCCCCGCCCGGCCCCAGCCCGGCAGATGCATCGCGTACCGCACCCGCCGCCGCTGTTCGTCGTACACACCCGGCGTTCCGACCACGGCGTGCACCACCGCGGCCGGTGCGACCTCGGAGTTCGCGACGACCTGGTGCGCGGTGGCGACCACCAGCTCGGCCATCGCGCCCGAGCTGCGCGCCCGGTTGCGGACGTCGGCGCGGGCCACCACCTCGCCGTCCAGATTGGCCACCGCGACCCGCAGCCAGCTGCGCCCGACGTCGATCCCGAGCGCGTAGCCGGCGGCCGGATCGGGGGCGTAGAGGACGGCGGTCCGGCCGCGCTCGGGGGCGCGGGTGCCGACCTCGTGGACCAGGCCCGCCTCCGCGAGGGCGGCGAGCGCGCTGGAGACCGTCGGCTTCGACAGGCCTGTCTCGCGGGCGAGTTGGGCGCGCGAGGCGGCACCGGAGGTGCGCAGGCGGTCGAGCAGCAGCCGCGCGTTCGTACTGCGCAGCCGCTGACGGCTCCACGGCTGGTCCGGTCGGTCCACGGCGTCACTGGCGGGCATCGCATCATTCTCCGGCATCCGGGACAGCCTCTTGACGAGTCTAGTAAGGCTCCTTAACTTTATCGCCCAGTCAGCCACCGGATACCGGCCCGCACGCCGCACCCCGCTTCCCCCGAGTCACGCACCCCCTCAGGAGCCCCCATGTCCGGTAGTCCGCCCCCAGAAGGCGGCTTCGTCCGTCGCGTCGGCCTCTTCCAGGCCACCGCCATCAACATGAGCCAGATGTGCGGCATCGGGCCGTTCGTGACCATCCCGCTCATGGTCGCCGCGTTCGGCGGCCCGCAGGCGGTGATCGGCTTCGTCGCGGGCGCGATCCTCGCCCTCGCCGACGGGCTCGTCTGGGCCGAGCTGGGCGCCGCGATGCCCGGCTCCGGCGGCAGCTACGTCTATCTCCGCCAGGCCTTCCAGTACCGCACCGGCCGGCTGATGCCGTTCCTGTTCGTCTGGACCGCGATGCTCTTCATCCCGCTGATCATGTCGACCGGCGTGGTCGGCTTCGTGCAGTATCTCGGCTATCTGGCACCGGACTTGGGCAAGACGTCGGGCGACCTCATCGGCCTCGGAGTGATCGCGCTGGTGATCCTGCTCCTCTGGCGGGGTATCGAGAACATCGCCCGCATCACCGCCGTGATGTGGACCGTGATGATCGCCTCGGTGTTCCTGGTGATCCTGGCCGCCGCCACCCACTTCAGCGCCGACCTCGCCTTCACCTACCCGGCACACGCCTTCGACCTGGGCAGCAACACCTTCTGGCTCGGCTTCGCCGGCGGCCTGACCATCGGCATCTACGACTACCTCGGCTACAACACCACCGCCTACATGGGCGCCGAGATCAAGGACCCCGGCCGCACCCTGCCGCGCTCCATCCTGTTCTCCATCGTCGGCATCATGGCGATCTACCTCATGCTCCAGATCGGCACCCTCGGCGTCATCGACTGGCAGCGGATGACCCACGCGAACGACATCGCCTCCACCTCGGTGGCCTCGGCGGTCCTGGAGAAGACCTGGGGCAAGGGCGCCGCCGACACGGTCACCGTCCTGATCCTGATCACCGCCTTCGCCTCGGTCTTCACGGGCCTGCTCGGCGGCTCCCGGGTGCCCTACGACGCGGCCCGCGAACGCGTCTTCTTCCGCCCCTACGCCAAGCTCCACCCCAAACACCGCTTCCCGATGCTGGGCCTGGCCACCATGGGCGTGATCACGGCGATCGGCTTCCTCATCGGCCGCCACACCGACCTCGCGACCCTGATCCAGCTCCTCACCACGGTCATGGTCATCGTCCAGGCGCTGGCCCAGATCATCGCGCTGACGGTCCTGCGCAAACGCCAGCCGACCCTCCGCCGCCCCTACCGCATGTGGCTCTACCCCGTGCCGAGCATCGTCGCCTTCGTCGGCTGGTGCGTGATCTACGGCTACGCCGACAAGAACTCCCCGGGCCGCCACCCCATCGAGTGGTCCCTCGCCTGGCTCGCCCTCGGCTGCGTCGCGTTCGTCGTCTGGGCCCGCTTCGAGAAGGTGTGGCCGTTCGGCCCGAAGGAGATCACGGAGGAGTACCTCACGGAGACCGTGCCCGAACCCGCCGCTCCCTGACGGCTGTTGACCCATCCCGTCGCGGCCGGCACCTCACCCGCGACGTCCACGACGGAGCGCCCGTCGGTCACCACCTGCACGGTGTCCACGGGCGCCCGCTCGTCCAACAGGCTCGACCTACGCGCACTGTTGGCCATTTCGCGCTCCAACTCGCCCCGATCTCCCGCCCGTTGAGCCGCTCCGAGGCGGTGATGTCCGAGGCGGTGAGCAGCACCCGTACGATCCGCACGTCCGCGCCCATCGCCCGCCGGAACCGCCCCGCCGCCTCCGCGAGCACGCACACCGTGTTCGTGCGCGTGATCCATACCGGCAGCGTCCCGAGCGATACTCGTGCGGTCGAACGATTTCGGGGAGGCGGGCCACGTGGAGGAGCCGGTGCTCGGCGGAGGCGCGGTCAACGAGGTCGTACGGGTCGGGGCGACCGTACGCCGTACTCCCTCCCAACGGTCGCAGTACGTCACCGAGTTGCTCGCGCTGTTCGAGCGGCGGGAGTGGGCAGGGGCGCCGCGCTTCCTCGGTACGGACGAGCGAGGGCGGGAGGTGTTCCAGTACATCGAGGGCCGGGCGGCCGTCAGCCCCGAGGAGCGGTCGGCGGCCCGCAGTGACGACAGCCTGGTCCGTGTCGCACAACTCGTCCGCGCCTTCCACGACTTGACCCACGGCACGCCGGAAGCGGGCGACCGCGACGTCGTGTGCCACAACGACCTGGCTCCCAAGAACACCGTCTACGACACCACTTGGCGCCCTGTGGCCTTCGTCGACTGGGATCTCGCCGCCCCCGGTGAGCGGGTCCACGACGTCGCCCACGTCTGCTGGCAGTACCTGGACCTCGGCCCGGCCGTCACCGACGTGCGCGAGACCGCCCGCCGGATCGCGCTGATCTGCGAGACGTACGGCCTCGACGACACCGGCCGGCTCCTGGACGGGGTCCTGTGGTGGCAGGACCGGTGCGCGCGAGGCATCGAGTCCGGCGCCGAGCGCGGTGAACGCGGCATGGCGGCCCTGCGGGCGAGCGGTGTCGTCGACGACATCCGGGATGCACAGGACTGGGTGGCCGCGCACCGCCGCGAGCTGGGCGCGTTCCTGGGCCGAGCGCCGTAGAACCGCATGCGTTGGACGAAGCCGAAGCCGTTTCCTTGACATGCAGGTAACTGCCTGCATAACGTTGAGTGTGCGATCCGAACATGACCCAGGGATGGACGCGGTCTTCAAAGCGCTGGCCGACGAGACCCGACGGCGGCTGCTGGACCGGCTGCACGAGCACAACGGGCAGACGCTCGGTGAGCTGTGCGGGCGTATCGAGATGACCCGCCAGTCGGTGACCCAGCATCTGGCCGTCCTGGAGGCCGCCAACCTGGTCAGCACGGTGCGGCGCGGGCGGGAGAAGCTGCACTACCTCAATCCGGTCCCGCTGCACGAGATACAGCAGCGCTGGATCGACAAGTTCGAGCGCCCGCGCCTGCGCGCGCTCGGAGACCTGAAGCGACGAGCCGAGGAAGCCATGACCGACAAACCGACATTCGTCTACGTCACCTACATCGCGAGCACCCCCGAGAAGGTCTGGGACGCCCTCACCGACGCCGACCTGACCGCCGCCTACTGGGGGCACAGCAATGTGTCCGACTGGCGGCAGGGCTCGCGCTGGGAGCATGTGCGCATCGACGGTTCCGGCATCGCCGACGTCGTCGGGACCGTCGTCGAGAGCGACCGCCCCAACCGCCTGGTGACCACGTGGACCTCGCCGGAGAACGAGGGCAAGGAGGACACGTACTCCCGTGTCACGTACGACATCCGGCGGCACGAGGACATCGTGCGCCTCACCGTCACCCACGAGGACCTCGCCGACGAGGGCGAGCTGTCCGACGTGTCAGGCGGCTGGCCGGCGGTGCTGTCCAACCTGAAGTCGGTCCTCGAAACCGGCAGCCCCCTCCCGCAGTCACCGTGGCTGGTGCCGGGCGACCACTGAAGGGGGCGTGGTTTCCTCCTCCGAGCGCTCTACGGTTTGGGGGTGCTCCGCGCCGCCGTCGCGGCACACACGATGCCGAGGAGCACGGCCAGCCCGCCGATGATGACGTTGTTCAGGATGACGCCCTTGTCGGGGCTGTCGCCGACGATCCACGGCGAGACGATCATCCAGACACCCAGGGCGCTCATCGCCCAGCTGAGGCCGTACATGCGCTCCGGTGCCCTGGTGAACCCGAGGGCCAGCAGGCCGATCGCGATGCCGACGATCAGGTTGTGCGGCACGAGCGCCGGCTGGCTCGTCGTGTAGTGGAGTATCCACGGGGATACGGCGCAGTACAGACCGAGCAGGAACACCGGTCCGTCCACGAGCGCCACATCGCGTCCACCGAGCATGCGGGCGTAACGCGCCTGCATTTCGGAGACATCAGGGTGGCTCGCTATGTCACCTCTGGTGTGCGAGACGTTGGCCATGACTCGTCTCCTTTGACTTGGCTGGCCTGACCGCGTCCGGTGCGGTGTGCGGTAAGAGCCGCTTCACTCCATTCTGCTCTTATTAATCCTTTATGTGTAGTGCTCAGCCTGTTCGTCGTGCCGAAGGCCGCGGCGCAGCTGGTGGAGGCCGCGCCGGGCATGGCTCTTCACCGTGCCCAGCGGCCAGCCGGTGCGGCGCGCGATCTGGGTCTGGGTGAGGTCCTCGTAGTACGCCAGCCGCAGCACGCGCTGCTGGGGCGCGGGCAGTCGGGCCAGTTCCCGCAGGACGAGGAGGCGGTCGAGGGCGGCCTCGGGCCGCTGGTCGGTGGGATCCGCGACAGTCAGAGTGGCCCCGGCGGCGGCCGCGAGGTGCAGGCGGCGGCTCCTGGCGGACAGCGCGTCGGCGATCCTGCGCCTGGTGATGCCGACGATCCAGCCGCCGATCGTGCCGCGCTCGGGACGGAAACCCAGCCGTCCGCGCCACACCCCGAGAAACACCTGCTGGGTCACGTCCGCGGCCTCGTCGGCGTCCCCCAGCGAGCGCCGGGCCAGCATGTGCACAAGGGGCGACCAGCGGTGATACACGGCGGCCAGACAGTCCTCGTCGCCCGCCACCAGGCCCCTGGCCAGTTCCTCGTCGCTGCGCGCCTCCGCCACCGGGCTCGGGCGGACGGTGCTGTGCTGCGGGCCCATGACGACGGCTCCTCACGTCGGGCGGCGACCGCCCCGGGCCGCTCGGCACTACGACGGTGGGGGATGTCTGCCGGGACATGCCCCGGTTCGTCCATCCTGGGAGCCGGGGATCAAGCTCATCAACTCGCGTCGATTCTGCGTCGTATAGTCACGGGATGAGCGAGTCGCCCGCCGACCGGGACGCACCGAACCGTTCCTCTGCCGAACTCCCCCTGACCACCGGCGCGTTGGCCCGCCGACTGGGCGTGGCACCCACCACGCTGAGGTCCTGGGAGCAGCGCTACGGCATCGGGCCCGCCGTCCGCGCCGAGGGACGGCACCGGCGCTGGACCCCACGTGACGTGGCACTGCTGGAGGAGATGTGCCGCCTGACCTCGTCGGGCGTGCCCCCGGCCGAGGCGGCTCAAGCGGCCCTGGAAGCGGCCGGTGCCCACGCGGAGCGCCCGGCCCGGACCTCCGGCCGCTCGCGGGCGCCCGGCACCCTGCCGCTCGGCGATGTGCGCCAGGAGTGCCGGGGTCTCGCCCGCGCCGCCGTCCGGCTCGACTCACCGGCCGTCGAACGCCGACTCGCCGACGCCGTCGACCGGTACGGCGTGGTCGTCGCCTGGCAGGAGGTGATGGTGCCGACCCTGCACGCGGTGGGACGCAAGTGGGCCTCGTCCGGGGACCGTTACGTCGAGGTCGAGCATCTGCTGTCCTGGCAGGTCTCCACCGCCCTGCGCCGCCACACCCCCACTCCGGGCCGACAGCCGGACGCTCCACCCGTCGTCCTGGCCTGTGTACCCGGTGAACAGCACACCCTGCCGATCGAGGCGCTCAACGCCGCACTGGGTGAACTCGCCCTGCCCACAAGGATGTTCGGCGCCGCCGTACCTGCCGAGGCACTCACCGCGGCGGTACGGAGGCTGGGACCTGCGGCCGTCGTCCTGTGGGCCCAGGCGCGCTCGACGGCGAGCCCGCCGCTGGCCCGGCAGGTCGCCGACATCCGCTGGGGAGTGAAGGGGGCCCGGCGACAGCCCTCGGTGGTGCTGGCCGGTCCCGGCTGGTCCGGCACCTCGGCGCGGAACGCGGTACGGCCGGCCACACTCACCGACGCCGTGGACCTTCTGTCGGCCGCCTACGAGGCCTCAGTCCCCTGACCGTCCTCGCCGGAACCGCGCCAGCCCGTCGGCGAGTTCGACGATCGGATCCGGGTAGTCGCCGAGCGCGACCCGCTCAAGTCCCTTGAGTTTCCACGGCTCGTGCACCAACGGTCCTTCCACCTCGGCGAGTTCGGGCACCCAGCGGCGGACGTAGGTGCCGTCCGGGTCGTGCCGCTTGGCCTGAGTGACCGGATTGAGCACGCGGTTGGGGCGGGAGTCGGTGCCGGTGCCCGCCATCCACTGCCAGTTGAGCTGGTTGTTCGCCACATCGCCGTCGACCAGCAGATCGAGGAAGTGCCGGGCGCCGACCCGCCAGTCGACGTACAGCGTCTTGGTGAGGAAGCTCGCCGTCAGCAGCCGTCCCCGGTTGTGCATCCAGCCCTGGTGGCGCAGTTGGCGCATCGCCGCGTCGATCAGCGGATAGCCGGTACGGCCCTCCTTCCAGGCCGCGATGTCCGCACGCGCCGTGGTCTCGGACCGCCAACGGTCGTGTTTCGTACGGTAGTCGGCGCTCGCGGCCACCGGCCTGGCCGCCAGGACCTGCCGGTGGAAGTCCCGCCACGCGAGCTGCCGTACGAACGCCTCGGCGCCCGGACCGGCCAACCGCCGTGCCCGGTGGACGAGTTCGACGGGGGAGAGAGTGCCGAAGTGCAGATGCGGGGAGAGGTGGGAGGTCGCGTCCGCGGCCAGGTCGTCGTGGATGTCCTCGTACGCGGCGATCCCGCTGCGCAGCCAACGGCTCAACTCCCTGCGCCCCTCGGTCTCCCCGCCGGTCGCCAGACCCGGCGAAAGGCCTACGACACCGGCGCGGGACGGCAGCTCCTCGGAACCGACACCCTCCGGGACCCGCACGGTGCGCGGCGCCGCGAGCGGGGCGCGCAGGTGGACCCCGGACCACTGGCGGAAGTACGGCGTGAAGACCGCGAAGTGGTCCGAGGAGGCGGGGGTCACCGCGCCGGGGGCGACGGCCGTGGTCACGGTGTCGTGGACGTGCAGCCGTCGCCCCTCCGCCTCCAGCGCCCGCCGCAGCCGCTGCTCGCGCCGCTGGGCGTAGCCGCTCACGTCGGCCGCCATGTGCACCTCGTCCGCGTCGGTCTCGGCGGCCACCTTGCACACCTCGCCGACGACGTCTCCGGAGCGGACCACCAGCCGGCCGCCCCGCTCGCGCAGGCCCGCGTCGAGATCGCGCAGACAGTCGGCGAGGAACGCCAGCCGGTTGGGGGCGGCGAACCCGGCCTCCGCGACACCCCGGTCGCGCACGAACAGGGGGACCACCTGGCGGGCGCCGTCGGCCGCCCGCAGCGCGGGATGGTCGTGCAGACGCAGGTCCGAGGTGAACAGGACGACCGAGACGTTCATGGTGCGGACTCCGGGAGACGGGAACAGGCGGTCGTGAGGTGCTTCCGGCCGGGCCCGCCCGGCGGATGCGGCTGTCACCCGACCGGCGTACGTGCCCTCGGCGCCGCGGTGATGTGCATGTCCACGCCGATCGGGGGCAGGCGCATGGATACGACGGTCCCGGTGGGGAGCCGAAGGGCGATGCTGGAGGTGTCTGCGGACATGGGCGCGAAGGTGTTGGAGCGGTTTCCGGCGGGAGCCCCGCGCGGATCATGGCCCGCCGAGGAGTTCGCGGCCCGGCGCCGCGCCGAGGGTCAGCCCGCCCGGGTCGTCATGGACCTGAAGTCCGACGCGTTCCTCGTGGTCGTCCCGGTGGGCGACGAGGACTGACCGTACGGCCCTCAGGGCTGTGTTCCGCCCAGCTCGCGTGCCCGGCGCACGAACGCCTCGTACAGATCCCCGGCCGCCTGCGGCACGGACTCCGCGCAGCGGCGGCGCAGCATCAGCAGCACCCGGGCGGTGTCACCGGCGATCGGCCGGTAGGTGATCGCACCGAGGCGCTCCAGCGGGTCCCCGACGACGCTGAAGTCGGGCAGGACCGTCGCTCCTAGTCCCTCCGCGACCATGAGCTTCCCCATCTCGGCGCCATCGGTCGAGTAGGCGAAAGCGGGCCCGCGCCCATTGAGCAGCCGGTGCACATAGCGGTGCATCACATAGCCGGAGCGCATACCGATCAGCGGCTCGGTGAGTAGGTCGTCCACAGTGACGGTCGGCCGGGCCGCCAGCGGGCTGTCGGGGCGCACGCACACCACCGGCAGCCCGGACAGCAGCTCGGTGGACTCGAACTCGGCCGGCATGTCGTCACCGTCGAGGTGGTTGACCAGCCCGAGATCGAAACCGCCCTCCGCCAGCGCCCGATGGATGTCCGTCTGCTGCGCGCCGACGACCTCGACCTGGGTGAGCGGATGCGAGGCGCGGAACTCGCGGACGACGGGCAGCAGCAGCGGCACGGTCGCCGCGTTCACCGTGCCCACCCGCACCATGCGACTGATCCGGTGCCGCTCGCCCGCCGCCGCCCGCAGCCGGTCCACCGCGTCCAGCACATCGACGATCTTCGGCAGCAGCTCCCGGCCCGCCGCGCTCATCGTCGCGCCGGTCCTTTTGCGCTCCAGGAGGTCGACCCCGAGTTCGCGTTCGAGATTCCTCACTGTCTCGCTCAACGCGGGCTGCGACAGGCGCAGTTCGTCGGCGGCCCGGCGCAGTGAGCCGAGCCGGGTCACGGCCGCGATGTATTCCAGCTGTTCGGTCCGCATGCCCGCAGAATGCGGCCGATTCGGCGGGCCGTTCAAGGGTTTACCTGTCACACCTTCGTGAAATTCAATGGTCCGCGATACGAGACCGGTCGGGTTTTCCTTGACGGTCATCGCGGGCGGCTGCCACGATCGAAGGCATGAAGATGCGACTGGACCTCACGCGGCGACGCCACGTCGACCTCGCGCGCGTCTCCAGCGCCTCCTGTTGCACCGCGGCCTGATCCCCCCTTCTCACTCCCGATCCGCCGCCCTCCTTCCGCCTCCGCCAGAAATTCGCCGGATATCGCTCCGGCCGGATTCGGCGTGCCCGGAATCGCATTCCGCAACAGGAGTTCGCCATGCCCGCAGAGCCCGTGAAATTCGCCTACTGGGTCCCCAACGTCAGCGGGGGACTCGTCACCAGCAAGATCGAGCAACGTACCGACTGGGGCTACGAGTACAACCGCGAACTCGCCGTCCTCGCCGAGAACAACGGCTTCGAGTACGCGCTCAGCCAGGTCCGCTACATGGCCAGCTACGGCGCCGAGTTCCAACACGAGTCGACCAGCTTCAGCCTCGCCCTCCTCCTCGCCACCCAGCGCCTGAAGGTCATCGCCGCCGTCCACCCCGGCCTGTGGCACCCGGGCGTCCTCGCCAAACTCGGCGCCACCGCCGACCACTTGTCGGGCGGCCGCTTCGCCGTCAACGTCGTCTCCGGCTGGTTCAAGGGCGAGTTCACCGCGCTCGGCGAGCCCTGGCTGGAGCACGACGAGCGCTACCGCCGCTCCGAGGAGTTCATCCAGGCCCTGCGCCAGATCTGGACCGAGGACCACACCGAACTCGCCGGGGACTTCTACCGGTTGCGCGACTTCTCCCTCAAGCCCAAGCCCCTCAACACCCTTGAGCGACCGCACCCCGAGATCTTCCAGGGCGGCAACTCCACCGCCGCCCGCGCGATGGCCGGCCGGGTCTCCGACTGGTACTTCTCCAACGGCAAGGACTTCGACGGCGTCTCCGAGCAGATCGCCGACGTACGCCACTCGGCGGCCCAAGTCGGCCGCACCGCACCGAAGTTCGGCCTCAACGGCTTCCTCATCGCCCGCGACACCGAGGCCGAGGCCCGCGACACCCTCCGCGAGATCGTCGCCAAGGCCGACCGGGAAGCCGTAGAAGGCTTCGGGGCCGCGGTGAAGCAGGCCGGGCAGTCCTCGGCCGACGGCAAGGGCATGTGGCAGGACTCCACGTTCGAAGACCTGGTGCAGTACAACGACGGCTTCCGTACGGGGCTCATCGGCACGCCGGAGCAGATCGCCGAACGGATCGTCGCCTACCGGAAGCTGGGCGTCGACCTTCTCCTGCTGGGCTTCCTGCACTACCACGAGGAGGTCGAGTACTTCGGCAAGCGGGTACTGCCCCTGGTCCGCGAACTGGAGGCCCAACTCCCCGACGCCGAGGCCGAGTCCGTCTCCGTGCACGCCTGATCGCCCCCGCAGCAGACCAGAAAGAGGACCCATGGCCACCGTCCTGTCCGTCTCCGGCAGCCCCTCCGCCTCCTCCCGCACCAACCGGCTCCTTCGCCACCTGGACAAGCGGCTGATCGCCCAGGGACACGAGGTGATCCCGCTCGACGTGCGCACCATCCCCGCCGAGGCCCTGCTCGGCGCGGACTTCCGGCACCCGGCGATCGTCGAGGCGACCGAACTGTTCGCCCTCGCCGACGGAGTGGTCGTCGGCACCCCCGTCTACAAGGCCTCCTACTCCGGAGTCCTCAAGGCGCTGCTCGACCTGCTCCCGCAGTACGCCCTCACCGGCAAGACCGTGCTGCCGCTCGCCACCGGTGGGTCCACCGCACATGTGCTGGCCATCGACTACGCGCTCCGCCCGGTGCTGAACTCCATGGGCGCGGCCCACATAGTCCAGGGCTGGTTCACCCTCGACAAGGACATCACCGCCCACGAGGACGGCTCGCTCACCGTCGCTCCGGCCACCGACGAGGCCCTCACCCAGGTGGTGGACCAGTTCTCGGCGGCCCTCGGCCGCACCCCGCTCCTGGCGGCGGCGAGCTGACCACCATGACCGACCCCGAGAGCACCGGCGGGACCGCCCACGTGATCGCCGACGACGCCGAGGCCCTCGTCCTCGCCGCCGCGCTCGCCGACGAGTTCCGCGCCGGAGCCTCCGCCCGCGACAGCGAACGCAGGCTCCCGCGCGCCGAGTTGGACCGGCTCTCCGACTCCGGGCTGCTCGCCGTCACCGTACCCGCGGAGTACGGCGGCGCCGACGTGAGCTCTCGGACCCTCGCCGAGATCTTCCGCCTGCTCGGCTCCGCCGACGGCAGCCTCGCCCAGATCCCGCAGAGCCACTTCGCCTACGTCAATGTGATCCGCCGTCAGGGCACTCCGGACCAGCGGAAGTTCTTCTTCACCGAACTCCTCGCGGGCCGCCGCTTCGGCAACGCACAGTCGGAGGCCGGCACCAAACACGTCCAGGACATCCGCACCCGGCTGACCCGCCGGCCAGACGGCTCGTACACCCTGACCGGCGTCAAGCACTACTCCACCGGCGCCCTCTTCGCCGACTGGATCCCCGTCCTCGCCCGCACCGAGAACGACAACCTGCATGTCGCCTACGTCCCGAGCGACGCCGAGGGCGTCACGGTCGTCGACGACTGGGACGGGATGGGACAGCGCACGACGGCCAGCGGCACGGTCCGCCTGGAGGCGGTCTCCGTCCCGGCGGACCGGGTCCTGCCCCACCACCTCACCTTCGAGGGCCCCCAACTCCACGGCGCCGTCGCCCAGTTGCTGCACGCGGCCATCGACGCCGGAATCGCCGGCGGCGCGCTGGCGGAAGCGGCCGAGTTCGTCCGGACGAAGAGCCGCCCGTGGTTCGAGAGCGGGCTGGAGACCGCTGCCGAGGACCCGCTGCTGATCCAGCGGTTCGGCGAACTCGCCGTCCAGGTACGGGCGTCCGAGGCCCTGCTGATCCAGGCGGCCCGGGCCGTGGACGCGGCGCGCGCCGACCTGACCGACGACTCGGCGGCGGAGGCCTCCATCGCGGTGGCGGCGGCCAAGGTGCACGCGGCGCAGACGGCCGTGGAGGTGGCGGGCGCCCTGTTCGAGGTGTCCGGAACCCGCTCCGCCCTCAACTCGCTGAACCTGCACCGGCATTGGCGGGACGCCCGCACCCACACCCTGCACGACCCGGCGCGCTGGAAGATCCAGCACATCGGCAGGTATGTGCTCAACGGCACCAGGCCACCCCGCCACGGCCTCCTCTAACCCCCTTCAGGACAGTCCGGATCGGAGACCCCACGTGTCCCTCACCTTCCACTGGTTCCTCCCCACCAACGGGGACAGCCGCCATGTCGTCGGAGGCGGTCACGGCACCCCCGCCACCGCCTCCGGACGGGACCGGCCGCCGACGGTCGCCTATCTGAGCCAGATCGCCCGCGCGGCCGAGGACCTGGGGTTCGTGGGCGCCCTCACGCCCACCGGCGCCTGGTGCGAGGACGCGTGGCTGACCACCGCCATGGTCAGCCAGCACACCGAACGCCTGAAGTTCCTGGTCGCCTTCCGGCCGGGTTTCGTCTCCCCGACACTCGCCGCGCAGATGGCGTCCACGTTCCAACGCCAGACCGGCGGACGGCTGTTGCTCAACGTCGTCACCGGCGGCGAGAGCCACGAACAGCGGGCCTACGGGGACTTCCTCGACAAGGACGACCGTTATCGCCGTACCGGCGAATTCCTGGGGATCGTACGGGAGTTGTGGGAGGGCAAGAGCGTCGACCTGGCCGGTGAGCATCTGCGGGTCGAGGACGCGAAGCTGGCGCGGCTGCCGGAGCCGGTGCCCGAGGTGTACTTCGGGGGATCGTCGCCGATCGCGGGCGAGATCGCGGCCAAGTACGTGGATGTGTACCTCACTTGGGGCGAGCCGCCCGCCCAGGTCGCCGAGAAGATCGCGTGGATCAGGGGGCTGGCGGCGAAGGAGGGGCGGACGCTGCGGTTCGGTATCCGGCTGCATGTGATCACGCGTGACACGTCGGCGGAGGCCTGGGCCGAGGCGAACCGGCTGCTCGACGGGTTCGACGCCGAGACCGTGAAGTCCGTACAGGCGGGGCTTGCCCGGAGCGAGTCCGAGGGGCAGCAGCGGATGCTGGCCCTGCACGGGGGCAGCCGGGACGGGCTGGAGATCCACCCCAACCTGTGGGCCGGGATCGGGCTGGTCCGGGGCGGGGCCGGGACGGCGTTGGTCGGCAGCCACGAGGAGGTCGCCGAGCGGATCAAGGAGTACGCGGCCCTGGGGATCGAGGAGTTCGTGCTCTCCGGGTATCCGCACCTGGAGGAGGCGTACTGGTTCGGGGAAGGGGTGCTGCCGAGGCTGGCCGCGGAGGGAATCTGGCGGCACCCGGCCGGCGGGCAGCGGCCCGCCGAGGCGCAGGTGCCGTTCGCGAGCTGAGTCGTGGTCAGAACCAGTGCAGACAGTGCGGGGAGCGATCCGCCCGGAAGAGCGCGTCGGCGAGGGCGGGCGCGCCCGGGCGGTGGGCCCGGATGTGTCCGGCCCGCACGAGCGTGCTCGGGGCGGTGCCGCCGAGATAGACCGAGCCCAAGTCGCTGATGTCCATGGACAGATCGGGCGTCCGGCCCGTGAGGACGCAGTCGGCCTTGCCGTCCCGGACGGTCAGCAGATAGCGGCCGTGCTCATCGAGGAAGGGGTCGTCCACGTCGAGGACGAGCTCCCCGTCCATGGACCAGCCGCGCTCGGTCAGCGCACGCGGGACGTCCAGCAGTCGCACCCAGAGCCAGTCGGTGTCGCCGCTGACCTCTCCGGCGCGGAAGTCCGCGAGCTGCCAGCGCAGCGGATGGCCGGGCGGGAACTGCTTGAACACGACCTGACCGACCAGGTCGTGGCCGAGCACGAACCTGGCCAGAGCCGTGAAGACGGCGTCATCGGCGGCGATGGTCTCGTCCACGGTCAGGGTTCGGGAGTCTCCGAGCGCATAGCTGGCGTAGCCGTCCGGGACCCCGTCGGCGTCCCGGTGGACGGCGACGTAGCGAGGCTTCGGAGAGATCGGGGGCTGCCCCGCGCCCACGGCCCACCAGCGGTGCGGCCGGGACAGCGCGCCGGGCTGTGCGCGGCGGTAGCGGTCGTAGACCTCCTCCAGGATCTCGCCGCACTCGGCACGACGCAGCAGCTCGACCGAGCCGGACGCCGAGCCGTCGGCGGTGTCGCCCGCCCGGGGGAGGGCGAGGGCGGCCCGGTGGCGCGGCACCGTCAGGCGCTGGGTGTAGGTGGCCGGCCCGTACCCGAACCTGCGGTAGATCAGGGCCTCTGAGGCCAGCAGCACGGAGAGGGACTCGCCGCGGGCGCGCAGCTCGGTGAGCTGGTGGCGCATCATCGCGCTGAGCACACCCTGGCGCCGGTGCGAGGGCAGGACACCGACGGCGGTCACCCCGCTGACCGGGACGACGGTCTCGCCGGGAAGGGTGAGCTCGAAGGAGTAGGCGCCGGCGGTGCCGACGGCCCGTCCGTCCGCCGTCGTGGCGAGCAGACAGCGGTCCATTTCCAGCGCCGACCACCAGAGACCGCCGCCATCGGTCGGGGTCTCCCGGAAGTTCGCGAACGCGGCATGGAGCGTGTCGACGAAGGCGTCGAGGTCCTCGTCGGTCGTGGGACGGATCTCCACCACTGTCGCTGCCTCCCAGAGGTACCGGCACCACGCCCCGTGATGCCCCGTCACAGTGCAGCGCCGCTCCGTGACCGGGTCAAGCGAATTACGCGTCGGCCAGCGCTTTCAAGTGGGCAGCTCTCGACTCCGCCGTCTGGCCCTGGACCAGCAGGAACAGGGCCTCGCGCGCGAGGCGTTGGGCCTTGCTCGTCAAGGACAGGGATCTGCCGCCCCCGGCCACCACGGCCGCCGTCGTGGCCGTCATCAGCACCTCGTACGCCTGGGTCCTGAGCGCCAGCCGCTCGGCCAAGTACTCGTGCGGCACCGGGTGTTCGGCCAGCGAGTAGGCCTGTTCACGTACCTCGTCGAGGCGGGCGCGGAGCGGGTCGGCGGTGTCGTCGTCGAGCAGGGCGAGCGCCGCCGCCGCGACTCCGAACACCGCCGGTGACGCGTTCGTCGGCTTCGGGCGGTCCGTCTTCGCCCACTCCGCGTACGGCACGCGCAGCGCCACCGCCTCCTCGGGGAGCCACAGGCCGTCCAGCTCCAGCGACACGGTCCGGGAGGCGCCAAGTGCCGCCAGCCGCATCGGAGTTGAGGGGCGCAGACCGGGCTGTTCCCGCGCCTCGGCGAACGCGAACAAGGCCTCGTCCGCGTCCGTCACCCCCGCGAGCAGCATCACGTCGTTCAGGCCCCAGCCCGTGTACCAGGGCACCGTCCCGTCGAACCGCCGGCCGCCCCGCTCCCGCGACACCCGCACGGGGATGCGCGGGTACGCCCGCAGATGCGCGTACGCCACCCCGGACATCAGCTCGCCTCGCGACAGCGGGCCCAACAGCCTCTCCCGCACCGGCAGTTCGCTCTTCGCCAGCGTCATGACAGGTGTGTGGTGCTGCGTCTGCACGAACCATGTGGAGCAGCACGCCCCGGCCAGGATCTCCGCCGTCTCCCTCGCCACCGCGCCGGGTGCCGCCGAGCCGCCGTAGGCCACGGGGGCGCTGACGCCCAGGAGGCCGGACTGTTTGATCGCCTCGATGTGGGTCGCCGGGACGCCCTCCTGGTCGACCTGTTCGGCGTGCGGGGCGAGGAGGTCGTCCGCCAGTCGTCGGGCGCGGGTGACGAGATCGTGGGAGGTCATGCGGGTGATTCTCCCGATCGGCCGGGTCGGCCACGCGCGACGCTCCGGCCCGAGTCGTGGGACGCGGGCCGGAGCGTTGGGGACGACGCGGTGGTCAGTCGGCCGTGCGTACGGCGGGCATCGCGAGGTCGACCGGGCCGGTGGCGCCGGGGCCGCTCTTGCAGGAGTCGTGGCAGTCCTTCTCCAGGGAGCAGCAGAGGGAGCAGATCGCGCCCGAGTGGAAGGGGCAGTTCGCCACGTCCGGGCGCTCGAAGTCCGTCTTGCAGACCGTGCAGGTCAGCTCCACGGCCGAGGGCAGCCCGTCGGGGCCCAGCAGCGGCTCCTCCAGGTCGTCGAGGCGGGCGATGTAGTACTTGCCCTTGGTGAGGTACGCGAACAGGGGCGAGAGGACCATCGCGAGGAACAGGGCGATGAAGGGGGAGTACGCCTTGCCGTAGTCGCCGAAGGCCTCGAAGTACGCGGCGATGGAGACGGCGGACGCGATGAGCATCGAGCCGAAGCCGACCGGGTTGAAGTTGTAGAGGTGCGCGCGCTTGAACTCGATGTAGGACGGGCTGAGTTTGAGCGGCTTGTTGATGACCAGGTCGGCGACCACCGCGCCGATCCAGGCGATCGCCACGTTGGAGTAGAAGCCGAGGACCGTGTTGAGGAAGCCGAAGACGCCGCCCTCCATCAGGGCCAGGGCGATGCCGACGTTGAGGAAGATGTAGACCACGCGGCCCGGGTGACGGTGTGTCAGCCGGGAGAAGAAGTTCGACCAGGACAGCGAACCGGAGTACGCGTTCGTCGAGTTGATCTTTATCTGGGAGAGGATCACGAAGAACGTGGCCAGGCCCAGGGCGACCGGGGCGGCGAAGGTCTTGAAGCCGTGCACGTACTGCTGGATGGGCTCGTTGGCCTTGGCCAGACCCACGCTGCCGGCGATGTAGAAGGCGAGGAAGGCGCCGCCCATCTGCTTGGCCGCACCGAGGATCACCCAGCCGGGACCGGCGGAGAGCACCGCGCCCCACCACTTCTTGGCGTTCTGCGGGGTCTTGTCGGGCATGAAGCGCAGATAGTCGACCTGCTCACCGATCTGCGCGATGAGCGACAGCGCCACACCGGCACCCGCGCCGACGCCGAGCATGCTGATGCTCGACCCGGTGGGGGAGTTGCCCGCGAAGTGCGTGAACTGCGAGAACTTGCCCGGCTCCTGGATGGCGATGGACACGAACGGCGCGACCATCAGGACCAGCCACACCGGCTGGGTCCACACCTGCATCTTGGAGAGCGCGGTCATGCCGTAGATCACCAGCGGCAGGATGATCAGCGAGCAGATCAAGTAGCCGACGGCCAGGGGGATGTGAAGGCCCAGGTCCAGTGCCTGGGCCATGATCGAGCCTTCGAGGGCGAAGAAGATGAAGGTGAAGCTGGCGTAGATGACCGACGTGAGGGTCGAGCCGAGGTAGCCGAAGCCGGCGCCCCGGGTCAACAGGTCCATGTCGATCGAGTACTTGGCCGAGTAGTACGAGATCGGGATGCCGGTGAGGAAGATCGTCACCGCCGCCGCCAGGATCGCCACCATGGCGCTGGAGAAGCCGTTCGAGATCGCGATCGAGCCGCCGATGGCGAAGTCGGCGAGGTACGCGATGCCGCCGAGAGCGGTGGTGGCCACCACGTACGGCGTCCAGCGCCGGAAGGACTTCGGCGCGTAGCGCAGCGAGTAGTCCTCCAGCGTGTCGTTCTGCGCCCAGTCGTTGTAGGTCCGTCCGGCAACCGTTGCCGGCGCCTCTTTGTCGACGATCTCCGTCACGACACTTCCCTCTTCCACGGGTGTGGGTCATCTCCCGGACGGCCCGGGGGAGTTGGACGGAAGAGTCACGCCGAATTGTTTCCCGGCCGTTTCGGACGCTTTAAATGAGAGACCTTTCAAAATTCTTTTGGCGACGCGCGTAGATTTAATTGATACTTCCTGTGGAAACTATTCCTGCGGGAAGGTAGCCTCGGTCCTGGCAGGTGGGGGAGGTCAGAGTTGGGCGACGATGTCGAAGTCGAAGGCGTCCGCCCGCGCCAGATACAGCCGTTGGCGGAGGTGATTGCCGTGCAGGCGCAGTACGCCTCTCGGTCCCTCGTAGGAAACCGTGCCGCCGAGCGCGCACATGGCGCCCACATCGAGCGACCGCGCCCGCTCCGCCAGTGCCGCCAGCAGCCGTACGCCCTCGAAGCACGACTCGCCGAGGCTGCCCACGACGGGTGCCTCCACGCCGAAGCGGGCCGCGTAACGCCCGCTGAAATCAAGGCTTTCGGCAGTGGCGAGGGTCTCGAAGTAGCCGGCCGCCGCCCACAGTCCCTCGGTGGCCTCCGCGCCGGTGGCCAGCAGGATGTTCTCGTCCATGTGGGTGCTCAGCCGCAGACAGCGCTGGTGCAACCCGTGGGCGGCGAACGCCCTGTTGAAGCGCGCCGCGTCGTCGCCGACCAGCAGCATCAGGACGGCGTCCGCCTCGCACCGCTCGACGCGGCGCAGGACCGGGCCGAACTCGTACGTGCCCAGCGGGACGAAGACCTCGTCGCGCACCCGGCCGCCGCACTCCCGGGCGTAGCGGCGGGCGGCCCGTGCGGTGACGCGCGGCCACACGTAGTCGTTGCCCACCGTGCACCAGCGCCGCGCACCCGTCTCCTCCGCCAACAGGCGCATGGCGGGCAGGAGTTGGGCCGCGTCGGTCTCGCCGGTCAGGAACACGCCGGGCGTGCGCTCGCCGCCCTCGTACTGCGCGGTGTAGACGTACGGCACCCGGCCCGCGATACGCGGCACCAGCGCCTTGCGGACCACCGAGGTGTGCCAGCCGATCACCGCGTCGACCGCGCGCATCGACACCAACACCTCGACCTCGGCGGCCACTTGCTCCGCCGGGGCGCCGCCGTCCACCACGATCAGCCGGACCTCGCGGCCCAACACCCCGCCGGCGGCGTTGAGTTCCTCCACGGCGAGCTGCGCGGCCAGTTCGCAGGACGGGCCGAAGACGCCCGCAGGACCTCGCAGCGGGACGACCAGCGCCACGACCAGAGTCCTGACCGGGCCGCTGATCCGCCCGGGCGGCAGGGAACGCACCAGACCACCTCCGTGAGGGCATGAGGGCACGGAAACCGGGCCCGGCCCCGGCGCCCTCGCAGAGGCTCGTAATCTGAACCGCACAGTAGACCTACCGGAAGGACAGCGGCAATGTCGTCCGTACCGTCGCCGGGCCTCGCCCACCTGCTGAGTCACGCCGAGCGGCGACTGGGCCTGCGCATGGCCGCCGTACTGGCCGAGGAGGACTGCTCGGTCGAGCAGTGGCGCGTCCTGTCGGTCATCGCGGACGGCAAGGGACATCCGATGACCGAGATCGCCGACCAGGTCCTGATGCCCGCGCCGAGCCTGACCAAGCTGGTGGACCGGATGGTCGCCGACAACCTCGTCTACCGCCGCCCCGACCGGGCCGACCGCCGCCGCGTCCTGCTCCACCTCACCGCGCGGGGCCGCACCCTCCACCAGCGTGCCGCGCACCGCCTCCTCGCCGACCAGACCCGCCTGCTCGACGCGATCGACGACCACGGCGACCTCGTACGACTGCTGGCGAGACTCACCGCGGCCCTGGACCAGGAGCCCGCGGAAGAGACCAGGGACGAACCCGCGGAGAAAATCCTGCCGGTTTCCTGAGGCGCGCTGTCGATCCGGGAACATGGCGTTCGTGTAGGAGGTGAAAGCACCCCCGACAGCCCCCTGCGCCATGGAGGACACCATGCAGCACTACCTGCTCAGTGTGATCACGCCGACCGACGGACAGATGCCCTCGCCCGAGGAGATGGCGGAGATCGGTCGCAAGCTGGAGATCTTCCACGACGAACTCCAGGCCGCCGGTGCCTGGGTCTTCGCCGGCGGACTGCACGGCCCGGAGACGGCCACCGTGCTGCGCCCCAAGGACGGCGAGGTGCTCATCACCGACGGCCCGTACGCCGAGGGCAAGGAATATCTGGGCGGCCTCTGCCTGATCAAGGTGGCCGACCTGGACGCTGCCCTGGAGTGGGGCAAGCGGGCGACCTGGGCCACCACCCTGCCCGTGGAGGTGCGCCCCTTCATGAACACGTCCGAGGACTGATGGCGTTCGACGCCGACATCGAGGCCGTCTTCCGTGCCGAGTACGGGCGCGCGGTCTCCGTCCTGGTCCGCTTCCTCGGCGACATCGACCTCGCCGAGGAAGCGGTCCAGGACGCCTTCACCACGGCCGTACAGAAATGGCCGGAGACCGGTGTGCCGCCGAGTCCGGCCGGGTGGATCATCACGACCGCCCGCAACCGCGCGATCGACCGGCTGCGCCGTGAGTCCTCCAGGGAGGCCCGGCACAGCGAGGCCGCCCTGCTGCAGGCCTCCGACGCGCCCGCCGAGGAGGGACCCGTGCGCGACGACCGGCTCCGCCTGATCTTCACCTGCTGCCACCCCGCGCTCGCCACCCAGGCACAGGTCGCGCTCACCCTGCGGCTGCTCGGCGGGCTCACCACCGCCCGGATCGCCCGCGCCTTCCTGGTGCCGGAACCGACGATGGCCCAGCGCCTGGTCCGCGCCAAGGCCAAGATCCGCGACGCGAAGATCCCGTACCGGGTGCCCCGCGACGCCGACCTCCCCGACCGGCTCAAGGGCGTGCTGGCGGTCGTCTACCTGATCTTCAACGAGGGCTACACCGACTCGCCCGAACTGTGCGCCGAGGCCCTGCGCCTCGGCTGCCTGCTCTCCGAGCTGATGCAGGACGAGCCCGAGGTCACCGGCCTGCTCGCGCTGATGCTGCTCGTCGAATCGCGCCGGGCCGCCCGGGAGGGTGCCGACGGCGAGCTGGTGCCGCTGCCCGAGCAGGACCGCGACCGGTGGGACCGGGAACTGATCGCCGACGGCCAGTCACTCGTCCGGCGGTGCCTGCGGCTGAACAACCCCGGGCCCTACCAGATCCAGGCCGCGATCAACGCCGTGCACAGCGACGCGCCGGCGGCGGACGCGACGGACTGGGGGCAGATCCTCCAGCTCTACGACCAGCTCATGACCGTCGCGCCGAGCCCGGTCGTCGCCCTCAACCGGGCCGTCGCCGTCGCCGAGGTGGACGGCCCGCGCAAGGCCCTCGACCTCGTGGACGCGCTGGACCTCGACGACTACCACGTGCTGCACGCGGTACGCGCCGATCTGCTGCGCCGCCTTGGCCGGCACACGGAGGCGGTCGCGGCGTACCAGGCGGCCGTCGCCCGCACGGAGAGCGCGGCGGAACGCGGTTACCTGGAACGCCGTTGCCGGGAGCTCGTGCGGATGTGACAGCCGTCATGTGGGAGGTGACCATGTTCCCACCGGAATTTTTCCCGGTGTATGAATGGTTGCTATATACACCTGTCCGTAGAGAGCTCCCACGCACCAGCAGCGAGGCACCGTGAACCAGTCCAGCCCCGAGCAGCCCGCCGACGTCGTGGCCCGGCTGCGCGCCACCTTCCGCACCGGCCGCACCAAGCCCGTCGAGTGGCGCACCGCGCAGCTCCACCGCCTCCGCGACCTGCTCACGGAGCACGGCGACGACCTCGCCGCGGCCCTCCGCGCCGACCTCGGCAAGAGCGCCGCCGAGGCCCAGCGCACCGAGATCGGCTTCGCGATCCGCGAGATCGACCACACCCTCGACCACCTCGAGGAGTGGCTGCGCCCCGAGTCGGCCCCCGTACCGGCCCACCTCGGCACGGACGCGACCGCCTGGACGCAGTACGACCCGCTCGGCGTCGTCCTCGTGATCGCTCCCTGGAACTACCCGGTGCAGCTCCTGCTGACCCCGGTCGTCGGCGCGCTGGCCTCGGGCAACGCGGTGGTCGTCAAGCCCAGCGAGATGGCCCCGGCCACCTCCGCCGCCATCGCCCGGCTGCTGCCCGCCTACCTCGACACCGACGCGGTCGCCGTCGTCGAGGGTGGCATCCCCGAGACCACGGCCCTGCTCGCCGAGCACTTCGACCACATCTTCTACACCGGCAACGGCGCCGTCGGCCGCATCGTCCTGCGCGCCGCCGCCGAGCACTTGACCCCGGTCGCCCTCGAACTCGGCGGCAAATCACCGGCGTTCGTCGACCGCGACGCCGATCTCGCCGTCGTGGCCGACCGGTTGGCGCGCGGAAAGTTCCTCAACGCCGGCCAGACCTGCGTCGCCCCCGACTACGTCCTCACCGACCCGGAGACCGCCGCCGCGCTTGAACCTCTGCTGGTGTCCGCCGTCGAGAAGGTCTACGGCGCCGACCCGCAGACCTCCGGCGAGTACGGCCGGATCGTCAACGAACGCCACTTCGACCGGCTCGCCGGACTGCTCGACTCCGGCCGGGTCGTCGTCGGCGGACGCAGCGACCGCGACGACAAGTACATCGCGCCGACGGTTCTCGCCGATGTCGATCCCAAGGCGCCCGTCATGGCGGAGGAGATCTTCGGCCCGATCCTGCCGATCGTCACCGTCCCCGGGATCGACGCGGCCATCGACTTCATCAACGACCGCGACAAGCCCCTCGCGCTGTACGTCTTCACCGACTCCGACGACACCCGTGCCCGGATCGCTGCCGAGACGTCCTCCGGTGCCGTCGGCTACGGCCTTCCGCTCGCCCATCTCACCGTCTCCGACCTGCCGTTCGGTGGTGTGGGGGAGAGCGGCATGGGCAACTATCACGGCCGCTACTCCATCGAGACGTTCAGCCACCGCAAGGCGCTGCTGGAGAAGCCGCTGGCCTGACCCGCCACCCTCATGTATCACCAGTCGCTTATATAAGCGACTGGTGATACTTTGGTGCTCATGCACGCTTTCGATGTGCTCGGAGACCCCGTGCGCCGCCGCATCCTGGAGCTGCTCGCCGAGGGTGAGCAGCCCGCCGGGACGGTCAGCGATGTCGTCCGGCGGGAGTTCGGGATATCGCAGCCAGCGGTCTCCCAGCATCTGAAGGTGCTGCGGGAGAACGGATTCGCGACGGTACGGCCGGACGGCACCCGCCGCCTGTACGCGGTGAACTCCGAGCCGCTGCGGGACATCGACGCCTGGCTCGACCGGTTCCGCCGCTACTGGACCCCGCATCTGGACGCCCTGGCAACCGAGTTGGCCCGGGGTAAGCGTGAGCGCCGGCTCCGCGAGGCCGGTGACGACACCCCGAGGAGCACCCCGTGATCGACGTGACCCACCAGATCAACTCCGTGACCCGCCGGGTCGGCCGCCGTGACTTCCAGGCGGGCGAGGCCCGCGTGATCACCATCGCCCAGTCCTACGACTCACCGCCCGAGGACGTGTGGGACGCCTGCACCAACCCCGAGCGCATCCCGCGCTGGTTCCTGCCGGTCACCGGCGAGTTGCAGGTGGGCGGCAAGTACCAGTTGCAGGGCAACGCGGGTGGCACGATCGAGCGCTGCGATCCGCCCAACAGCTTCTTCGCGACCTGGGAGTTCGGTGGTGAAGTCAGCTGGATCGAGCTGCGGTTGACGCCCGAGGGCGACGGGACCCGCTTCGAGTTGGAGCACATCGCCCACGTCGACGACACCAAGTGGGCCGAGTTCGGGCCCGGCGCGGTGGGCGTCGGCTGGGACTCGATCCTCCTGGGGCTGGACGGCAATCTTTCGGGCGCCAGTCCCGTGAAGCCCGAGGACGCCATGGCCTGGCTGGCGTCCGAGGAGGGCCGCCGCTTCGTCACGCTGAGCAGCGAGGCCTGGTACGCGGCCAACGTCGAGAGCGGTGAGGACGAGGCGGTGGCCCGCGCGTCCGCCGACCGGACCACGGCCGCCTATACGGGAAGCGGGAGTTGAGAGCCGTAGCGGCCGAACCGCTGACCCGGGACCGATCACCGTTGTAGCGTGCGCGCTGGATGCCACGGGTGATCGGAGCCAGGGATGAGTGTCGGCGGCGGGACGGTGTTGGTGACCGGCGGCAGCGGATTCGTCGGCAGCCATCTGGTCCGGCAACTGCTGGAGCGCGGCTACCGGGTGCACACCACTGTGCGGTCCCTCGGCAACGAGGCGAAGGTCGCGCCGCTGCGGGCGATGCAGGACCAATTCCCGGGCGCGCTCGAGCTGTTCGAGGCCGATCTGCTCGCCGAGGGCTCCTTCGACGCGGCGATGGACGGCTGCCGGGTCGTGTTCCATGTCGCCTCGCCGTTCCTGATGCCGGAGAAGATCAAGGACGGTCGGAGGGACGTCGTCGAACCCGCGCTCACCGGCACCCGGAACGTCCTCGCGGGCATCGAACGCACGCCCACCGTCGAGAAGTTGGTGTTCACCTCGACGGTCGGCGCGATCTTCGGGGACTACGCCGACGTACGGGAGATGAAGGACGAGATCCTCTCCGAGGACTACGTCAACACCACCAGCACGGTCGAGAACAACCCGTACCACTACGCCAAGACCGTCGCCGAACGCGCCGCCTGGGACGCGGCGCACGCGCAGGACCGCTGGCGCATGGTCTCCGTCAACCCCGGCCTGATCCTGGGGCCTTCACTCACCCCGGCCTCGGACTCCGGCAGCCTCTTTCTCCTCGACGAACTGTTCAAGGGCTACTTCTTCTACGGGGCACCCGACTTCAGCTTCACCGTCGCCGACGTGCGGGACGTGGCGAGCGCGCACATCGCGGCGGCCGAACGCCCCGACGCGCACGGCCGTTACATCGTCGCCGCGAGCCGGATGGCGTCCTTCCTCGACATGTCACGCGCCCTGCGACAGCACTTCCCGCGCAACTACCGGCTGCCCGCACACGGCCTCCCGCACTGGCCGGTGCGCATCCTGGGCCCCGCGTTCGGGCTCACCCAGGACTACATCCGCAAGCACCTCGGGATCAGGTTCACGGTCGACAACCGGCGCGGAGTGGAGGAACTGGACATCCACTACCGGCCGTTGGAGGAGACTCTGGTCGATCACTACCTGGCCTGGCGGGAGTTGAGGAAAACGCGCTGACCGTTTCCGGTCCTTCGCCGTTCATTCCGCGGACCGTTCCTCCCTCTTGACTGGTTCAGACCAGAGGCGCTTGGGTGTGGCCCGATCACCTTTCCGGTGTCATGAGCCTGACCACACTCAACCGAAGGGCACCCATGCGAACCCCCCACGCCCTGTTCGCCATCACCGCAGCGCTGGCCGCGACGCTCGTCTCACCACCGGCCGGCGCCGCCGACGCGGTCCCGGCCCCCGGCACCTACTACGTCCAGAGCGCCACCACCGGGCTCAACGCGGCCGACAAGGGGGGAGCGGTGGAGCAGCACAACCCCAAGGGCAACGAGGACCACCAGCAGTGGAACCTCAAGGCGAGCGGATCCTCGTACGTCCTGGAGAGCACCGACACGGCAGGCAGCTGCCTCGGCCGCTCGGGCGCCCAGGCGAAGACCGTCGCCTGCACGAGCGCCGACGCCGCCTGGCAGATCACCGCGACCGGCGGCGACCAGTACACGCTCCAAGTCCCGGGAACGGCAAGCTACTTGACCGTGGCCGCCAAGCCCTCCGGCGCCAACTACCCGGCCCAGCTCGCCATCGGCTCCTCCGGCAGCCTCGCCTCCTGGTACCTGACCCCGATCACCTCACCCACCAGGCCGATCCCCGCCCAGGACCAACGCACCCTGGACCAGGTCACGTTCCTCACCGCGCACAACGCCTACGCCAACGGGGTCGACGGCGGCTTCGCCCCGCCCTTCGTGAACTTCTTCCCCAACCAGGCCCGCGGCCTCAACCAGCAACTCTCCGACGGCGTACGGGGGTTCATGCTGGACATCCACCAGACCCCCGACGGCGCGATCCTCTGCCACGACAGCTGCACCCTGGTCAGCAGCCCGGTCGCCCTGAACGTCGACCTCCAGCGCATCGTGGACTTCCTCAAGGCGCACACCGACCAGTTCGTCACCGTCTTCCTGGAGGACTACGTCGACCCGACCGTCCTGCGCAGCGAACTCGCCCGCGTCAACGGCCTGTACGACGTGCTGTACCGCCCCGACCAGACCGGAGTGCAGCAGAACGGCTGGCCGAAGATGGCCGACCTGATCGCTGCCAACCACCGCCTGCTGATCTTCACCGACCACAGCCGCGCCTCCGACCAGTCCGCCGGACTGACCCGGGACAGCTTCGGAGTGATGTACCAGCGCGAGTGGACCGTCGAGAACTACTGGTCCATGGGCTCCGGCGCGAGCTCCTCCGACTGGTCCTGCTACAGCCGCTGGTACGGCAGTGACCTCAACGTGCCGCTCACACAGACCTATTCGGGATTCCGCCCGCTGTTCGTCATGAACCACTTCCGTGACGCCACCATCGCCGGGACGGCACAGACCGACAACACCAAGATCCTGGACCGGGCCCAGCGGTTCTGCCAGCCGGCCGCCCGCAAGAAGCCCAACTTCCTCGCCGTGGACCGCTACGACCTCGGCAACCCCGCCTCGGCCGTCGACAGCCTGAACACCTACACATATCCGTAAAGTGCGGGTGGCCGCGCCGCGCGTGTGTGCGAAACTCCGCTGATGACCTCCGCGAAGATCACCGCCGCAGCCGCGGGCACCTGGAAACTCGGCGACCTGCCCGTCAACCGCATCGGCTTCGGCGCGATGCGGCTGACGGGCAGCGCCGCCTTCAACCTCGGCACGCCCAGTGACCGTGACCGCTCGATCGCCGTGCTGCGCAAGGCGGTTGAGCTCGGTGTGAATCACATCGACACGGCCGCCTTCTACTTCTCGACGCTGCGGTCGGCCAACGAGCTCATCAACACCGCGCTCGCCCCCTACCCCGACGACCTCGTGATCGCCACGAAGGTCGGCCCCTTCCGCACCTACTCGGGGGAGTGGGGCAGCCCGGCACGCCCCGACGAACTGCGCGGCCATGTCGAGGAGAACCTGCGCCAGCTCGGGCGCGACCGGCTCGACGTGGTCTATCTGCGCCGTATGGGACAGGACTCGATCGCCGAGCACTTCGGCGCGCTCGCCGAACTCCAGCAGGAGGGCCTGGTACGGCACCTCGCGCTCTCCGACATCGAGCCCCGGCACCTCGCCGAGGCGCAGGAGATCGCCCCGGTGGTGAGCGTGCAGAACCGGTTCGCGCTCGACTCGTACCGCGCCGAGACCGACGACATGCTGCGGATCTGCGGCGAACAGGGCATCGCGTTCGTGCCGTTCTTCGCCATCGCGGGCGCGGGGGGCGCCAGGAGCGCGACCACGGCTCACGACGACGCGGTCCTGGCCGTTGCTGAGGCCCACGACACCAGCCCCGCCCAGATCCGCCTGGCCTGGACCCTGGCCCAGGGACCGCACGTTCTCGCCATCCCCGGCACGGGCAACCCCGACCATCTCGCCGAGAATGTCGCGGTGGGCGCGATCCGCCTGACCGACGACGAACTGGCCGGGCTCAACGACCTGCACAGGAAGGCCGGTTGAACCAGGGTCGGGCTCACACCAGCCAGACGCCGTCCCGCATCAGATGGCGCTTGGGCAGCTCGCGCACCTCGTGCCACGCCTGGACGGCGAGCGGCCGTATCCGGAAGAAGGAGTAGGGCGCACGGTCCTGGCGGGGATCCCAGCCGTACTTCGCGTCGAAGGCGGCGGCAGCGGCGACCGGGACGTCCTCGGCGGTGAAGGCCGTGGCCTCGCCGTCGATGAGCACGACGTCCCGGGTGTCCGCGAAGGCCAGCCGGGTCCGCCGTCCGTCGCTCAGATTGCGGCCCGTGGGGTTCGTGGGCCGGGTGCACAGCCACACGGCCTCCCCGTCCCAGACGAACCACAGCGCGACCAGACAGGGCAGCCCGTCGGTGTCCGCCGAGGCCACCCAGATGTCCAACTCCCGCTCCAGCCGCGCCAGTACGTCACGCCTGCGCTCCTCGGGGCTGCGGGGCGGCACGGCGATCTTCATGCCCGGGACGCTACCGGCGGCGCCCGCGCGGCGCCTCGGGCCGGGGTCGTAGGACCTCGGACCGAGGCGCCGTGGCGTCAGCGCAGTGAGGCGGGTGGGCAAGTCGCCGTGGTGTCAGCCCAGTCGGGCGTGCAGGAAGGGGACCGTGCTCGCCCAGGCGCGGGCAGCCGAGTCGGCGTCGTAGACCGGGCGGCCGTCGTTGAAGAAGGCGTGGTTCGCCGGGTAGAGGCGCAGGTCCGCGGTGATGCCGGACTGCCGCTCGACGGTCTCGCGCAGGGCGTCGAGGCTCTTCGCGGGGATGCTCTCGTCCAACTCGCCGTAGTGGCCGAGGATTTGGGCCTTCAGCCCGGAGAAGTCGGGGAACTCGCCCTGGATCACTCCGTAGAACGGCACCGCCGCGCTCACCCTCGGGTCGGCCGCGGCCAGGTACAGGACGAAGCCGCCGCCCATGCAGAAGCCGACCGCGCCGACCGTGTCCGAGGTGACCTCGGGCAGGGACAGCAGATGGTCGACGGCGCCGGAGAGCAGTTCGACACCGCGGGCGACCGGGAGCGCCCGCATCATCCGCAGGGCCTCGTCGCTCTCGTGCGCCACGTTCCCGCCGTACAGGTCCGGGGCGAACGCCACGAAGCCCTCCTGCGCGAGCCGGTCCGCCACGTTCGCGATGTGGTCGGTCAGGCCCCACCACTCCTGGATGACGATCACACCCGGCCCGCTCCCGGACGGCGGCAGCGCGAGATAGCCGTGGGCGGTGCCCCCGGCGCTGGGAAACGTGACGTTCTGACGGGCCGGGGCTCCGGTCGACTTCGGCAGCTCGGAGGACATGACGCTCAACTCCTGTACGGTGGTGCTCGATGGGGGAGTGTGCCAGGGCGGCCTCGACACGATCACCAGCCTGTCACGCCCCGGACGGAGGGCCGCTCCGGCCCCTCCGTCCGTCACCCGGACGCGGTTCTCACCTCCGCTTCCCGACCCATGCGCACCACCCGCCCGGCGGCCACCTTCTGCAGCAGCCCGTACGCCAGCACCGGCAGCAGGATGTGCGGGCGGTCGGGCAGGGTTGTCGTGATCAGCACCGCGCTCGCGCTGCTGTTGTTCATCCCGCAGGCCAGCGTCACCGAAGCGCCCGACCGGGCGTCGAGGCGCAGCACCCGCGAGGCCAGCCGCCCCAGCGTGAAGGACAGCCCGCACACCGTCGCGGCGACGGCGAGTGCGGCCAGCAGCAGGACCGGGCGCGGATGGCGCAGGAACGGCCCGAGCACACCGCTCGCGTTGACATACGTCAGCAGCAGCGAACCCGGGAGGGCGGCGGGCACGGCTGTGCGGAGAAGCACACCCAGTGCGCTCGGGGGCAGCGTGAGCCGGCAGAGGATGCCCGCTGCGCAGGGCAGTACCACGGAGGTCAGGGCGAAGGTGTTCCCGGCCGCCTGTCCGGCCATGTCCAGCCGGCCCGCGTAGTCACCCTGGAGGAGCGGACACAGGACTGCCAGGGTGAGCGGGACGGTCAGTGGGCTGACCAGGGTGGAGGCGAGCACCAGGCCGACGGCCGTGGGCTGGTCGCCGTCCCCCTTCGCGGTCCACACGGTCGCGCCGGCCGCCACGGGCATGGCGACCACGAGGATCATCGCGGCGATCATGCCGCTGCCGCCGTCGTGGTCCGGCGAAAGACGCAGCGCGAGGGCCACCCCGGGGACGATCAGCAGCGGCACCAGGATGTGCAGCGCGAGGCCGGCGAGCAGAGCGACGGGGTGCCGTACCAGCAGCCGCAGCTCACGCAGCGGCACCTGGAGACCGGCGCCGAACAGCACCAGCGCGAGGAGCAACTGCGGGGTTTTGAGGGGCAGTTCGGAGATGCCTGTCGCATGCGGGTGCCGGAGCCACAGGCCGGGGCCGGGCAGCAACGCCGCCGCGGCATACGTGACGGCGACGGCCTGTCCGAGGTGTCGGCGCAGCAGGCCGGGCGGGCGGGGCTGATTCCTGGTGGATCGGGGACACATCGTGGCGCTCTTCCGTCGTAGGACCTGGGCGGAGACGGAACGCCGGTATCGCCTGGAGGCTCGTCGACACGCGCGGGGGAATGAGTGTGCGAAGCCCTGCGGTCATCGTGGACGGTCCCTTCCATAATGGGCGGACGGGAATGGGCACACAGATGCGGTGACGACACGGCACCCGAGTGACTACAATCCTGTAGACGGTCTACTGAACTGTAGACGAGGACGGGGTGAGGATCGTTCCCATGGCCGACGCGAAGGACGAACGCCGACCGGCGGGTGAGCTGGAGGCCACCGTCATGGCCGCCCTCTGGGCCGCCGGCGACCCGCAGACCCCAGGAGAGGTGCAGCTGAGCCTCGGCACGGGCCTGGCCCGCACCACGGTGACGACGATCCTGACCCGGCTGCACGACAAGGGCGTCGTCGACCGCCTGCGCCAGGGCCGCGGCTACGCCTACTTCCCGGTCCAGGACGCGCAGGGCCTCACCGCCCGCCGCATGCACACCGAGCTCGACCGGGACGGCGACCGGGAGACCGTGCTCGCCCGCTTCGTCGCCCAGCTCAGCCCCGACGACGAGCGCGTCCTGCGCGACCTCCTCGAATCCGGTGAGCAGTAGTGCGGTCGCCGTGGGGCGTGGAATGCTGGGTGCGATGAAATCCGGTGACCGATGATCGCCCTCCTGCTCCTCCCGCTCGTGCTGCCGTTCGCGCTGCGGCCCATGGCCCGGCGCGCTCTGGAGCGGCTCACACCGGTCACCGCCCTGTGGCTCCTCACCGGCACCGCGGTGACCGCGGCGGGCTGCACCCTCGCCGCACTCGGCGCGTTCGTCCTGACCGGCCTGCTCCGGCTCCCGCTGTTCGCGTCGCTCGGCGAACTGATCCACCCACTGCGCACCTCCTACGGCGGTCTCGTCCCGCCGGCGGCCGTGCTGTCCGCCGGTGCCCTGGCCGTCTGTACCTGGACGCTGACCCGGTGGGCGCTGCACCAGTCGCGGGCCTTCCGCGCCGCCCGTACCCAGGCCGGGTGCGGGCCCGTCGCCGGTGACCTCTGCGTGCTCGACTCCGCGCACCCGGACGCCTACGCCCTGCCCGGGCGACCGCACCGCATCGTCGTCACCACCGGGATGCTGCGCAGCCTCGACGCCGCCGAGCGCGAGGCACTGTTCGCGCACGAGCGGGCGCACAACGCGGGCGGCCACCACTACTTCCTCGTGGCCGCCGAACTCGCCGCCCGCTGCCACCCGGCGCTCGGACCCGTCCGCGACGCGATCCGGCTCGCGGCAGAACGCGCGGCCGACGAGGCCGCCGCCACCGTCGTCGGTGACCGGCGCCTGATCGCCCGCGCCATCGCCCGTGCGGCCCTCGCCGGACAGTCGGCCCGCTCCCGGCGCCCGGACTTCGTCCCCGGCGCCACCACCGGCCCGGTCCCACAGCGCGTCCAGGCCCTCCTCGCGGCCCCGCGCGTCACCCACCGCACGGCAGCCTGCGGACTCGCCGCTCTGCTGATCGCCTGCGCGGTGCTCTCCTTCGCCGCCTCGGCCACCTCGATGATCGACGTCCACCATCGGGTGGAGGTGGCGCAGGGCGAGGAGGCCCGCTGAGGGACGGGTCAGGCGGGCGACTGGCGCGAGCGACGTTTTACGTATAACCTCACCCGTCAACATCCCGTCGAACGGAACCGCACGGAGCGCCCCCGATGAGCCGTATCGCCCTGGTCACCCTCGTCGTCGACGACTACGACGAGGCGATCCGCTTCTACACCGAAGCCCTGGGCTTCCGCCTCGTCGAGGACACGCCCCGCCCCGACGGCTCCCGCTGGGTCGTCGTGACGCCGCCCGTAACGGACGGCTCCGGCACCGGCCTGCTGCTCGCCCGCGCCAAGGGCGAGGACCAGCGCGGCCGGATCGGTGACCAGACCGGCGGCCGCGTCGGCTTCTTCCTGCACACCGAGGACTTCGCCCGCGACCACGCCCGCATGCTCGCCGCGGGTGTCACCTTCCTTGAGGAGCCGCGCCACGAGCCGTACGGCTCGGTCGCCGTCTTCCAGGACCTGTACGGCAACCGCTGGGACCTGCTCCAGCCCGCCGCCTGAACCTCCGTACCGCCCGACCCCGCTCACCGAACGACCGAGGAACGACCCCACATGTCATCTACGCGCATAGACGCCGACACCCTCCGCCGGCTCCCCAAGGCCGTGCTGCACGACCACCTCGACGGCGGCCTGCGCCCCGCCACCGTGGTGGAGCTCGCGGAGACGGTCGGGCACACCCTGCCCACCACCGACCCGGACGAGCTCGCCGCGTGGTACTTCGACGCCGCCAACTCCGGTGACCTGGTGCGCTACATCGCCACCTTCGAGCACACCCTCGCCGTGCTGCAGAACCGCGAGGGACTGCTGCGCGCCGCCGAGGAGTACGTCCTCGACCTCGCCGCCGACGGCGTCGTCTACGGCGAGGTGCGCTACGCCCCCGAGCTGAACACCAACGGCGACCTCACGATGAGCGAGGTCGTCGAGACGGTGCAGGAGGGGCTCGCGGCCGGTATGGCGAAGGCCGCGGCGGCCGGGACCCCGGTCCAGGTGCGGACGCTGCTGTGCGGGATGAGGATGTTCGACCGGGTCGGCGAGGCCGCCGACCTCGCGGTGGCCTTCCGGGACGCCGGTGTCGTCGGCTTCGACATCGCCGGCGCCGAGGACGGTTTCCCGCCCGCCGACCACCTCGCAGCCTTCGAGCACCTGCGCCGCGAGAGCGTGCCGTTCACCATCCACGCCGGTGAGGCGCACGGCCTGCCCAGCATCCACCAGGCCCTCCAGGTGTGCGGCGCCCAGCGCATCGGCCACGGCGTCCGCATCACCGAGGACATCGTCGACGGCAAGCTCGGCCGCCTCGCGGGCTGGGTCCGTGACCGCCGTATCGCCCTGGAGATGTGCCCGACCTCCAACCTCCAGACGGGCGCGGCCACTTCGATCGCCGGGCACCCGATCACCGCCCTGAAGGACCTGGGCTTCCGCGTCACCCTGAACACCGACAACCGACTGGTGTCCGGTACGACGATGACGCGTGAGATGTCCCTCCTGGTCGAGGAGGCGGGCTGGACGGTCGAGGACCTGCGCACGGTCACGGTGAACGCCCTGAAGAGCGCGTTCATCCCGTACGACGAGCGCAAGGCCCTCATCGAGGACGTCGTCCTGCCGGGTTACGCCTCCGCGCTCTGAAGCAGCCCCCGTACGTACTGGGCCTGTCCGACGTGCTCCAGGTCGTCGGACAGGACGCTGACCAGCCGTACGCCCAGACTGACCGGCGGGTCCCAGCGCTCGTCCACGATCCGCTCGTAGTCCTCCGGGGTGAGCCCGCGCAGATATTCCAGCGTCTGCTCGTGCACGGCGTCGTAGTACCCGGTCAGCTGTCCGGCCGACTCGACGCGCACCTTGCCGACCTTCGTGGAGGTGTGGCCGTATCCGGTGTCCCGGGCCGGCAGATCGAGTCCGAAGCGCTTCTCCCAGCCCTGGGTGAGCCACACCTGGTCGAGGCCGGCGGCGTCGGCGACATGGTCGTCCTGGACCCGGGTGAGATGCCAGATCAGCCAGGCGATGGAGTTGGCGTCGGCGGCCACGCGCGCGTGCAGCTGGTCCGGTGTCAGGCCGTCGACCGCGGCGTGTACTTCTTCCTGGATACGGCCGTACGCGTCAATGAGGATGTCGTTGGCATGCATACGACCACCTTCGCGCATCGTGGTCGCTCACGCGGCCGGAGTCCCGGTTTCCAGCAGGGTCATCAGGGCGCGGGCCGCAGGGCTGGTGGCCTGCGGGGGCGGGAGCAGGGCCACCGTCTCGTACACCTCCTCGCCTGTTCCCTTGAGGGGGAGGGCGGTGAGGGGCTCGCGCTTGTGACGGAAGTGCTGGGGGACCACCGCGATCCCGAGGTTCTCGTCGATCAGGTCGAGGAGGCTGTGCACGTCGTTGACCTCCAGCGCGACCGTCCGCCGTACGCCCGCCGCGGCGAAGACGGCGTCGGTGGTGCGGCGCGAGGCCCAGTCCGGGTGGAAGTCGACGAAGACCTCGCCGCCCAGGTCGTCCGGAGTCACCGCCGCGCCGATCCGGGCGAGCCGGTGGCTGGGATGGCACAGCACGGTCATCGGCTCACTGGTCAGCGACACCGAGCGCAGCTGGTCGGTGTCCGCCTGGGTGCGGTAGGCGAAGGCCAGGTCGAGGCGCCCGGCCGCGACCTCCTCCGCGAGCGCCCCGGAACCCGCCTGACGCAGCCGGATCTCCACGTCGGGATGCCGGCGCCGGAACGCGGCGAGGAGCCCCGCCACATGCACCCCGGCGATGCACTGCTCGGTGCCCAGGGAGAGGGTGCCGCGCAGCACGCCCTGCACCGCGGCCACCGCCTCGTGCGCCGACCGCACCTGAGCGAGGATCCGTTCCGCCTCGCCGAGCAGGGCCCGGCCGGCCTCCGTGAGCGTGACCCGGCGGGTGGTGCGCACGAACAGCGGGGTCTGCAGCTCCCGCTCCAGGGCGCGGATCGACGCCGACAGACCCGACTGGGACACCATCAACCGCTCCGCCGCCCGGGTGAAGTGCTGGTCCTCGGCGACGGCGATGAAATGCTGAAGATGACGCAGCTCCATGATTGAGAAGCGTAACCGCTGAATTCCATCGGATTCTTCTGTTGGACCACTGCCCGCAGGTCGGACAGAGTGGACGACGGTTCCCTGGAACCGGTATCCCGTGTGCCAACCCCTCTGGAGTCGCGTTGTACACCGCACACCCCGACCGTTACGCGGACCTGCCCTACCGGCGCACCGGACGCAGCGGTCTGAAACTCCCCGCGATCTCGCTCGGCCTGTGGCACAACTTCGGGCCCGACCGCCCGGTCGACACCCAGCGCGCCATCCTGCGCCGCGCCTTCGACCTCGGCGTCAGCCACTTCGACCTGGCCAACAACTACGGCCCGCCGCCCGGCGCCGCCGAGTCCGCCCTCGGCGAGGCGCTGAAGGCGGACTTCGGGTCGTACCGCGACGAGCTGGTGATCTCCACCAAGGCCGGCTATCTGATGTGGCCCGGCCCCTACGGCGAGTGGGGTTCGCGCAAGTACCTGCTGTCCTCGCTGGACCAGAGCCTCACGCGCATGGGCCTCGACTACGTCGACATCTTCTACTCGCACCGCCCCGACCCGGAGACTCCCCTCGAGGAGACGATGGGTGCCCTGCACTCGGCGGTCCAGCAGGGCAAGGCGCTCTACGTCGGCATCTCCAACTACTCGGCGGAGCAGACCCGGGAGGCCGCCAGGATCCTCGGCGACCTCGGCACCCCGCTCCTCATCCACCAGCCGCGCTACTCGATGCTCGACCGCCGCCCCGAGGACGAGGGCCTGCTCGACGCCCTCGACGAGCTCCAGGTCGGCTCCATCGTGTTCTCCCCGCTGGAGCAGGGGCTGCTCAGCTCCCGCTACCTCGACGGCATCCCGGAGGGCTCCCGGGCGGCGAGCGACAGCCCGTTCCTGAACTCGGACGCGGTCACCGAGGACCTGGTGGGTCAGCTGCGCGCCCTCGACGACATCGCCAAGGGCCGCGGTCAGACCCTCGCCCAGCTCGCCCTGGCCTGGGTGCTGCGCGGCGGGCGGGTGACCTCGGCCCTCGTCGGTGCGAGCAGCCCGCAGCAGATCGAGGACAGCGTCGCGGCCACCCGCAACCTGGACTTCGACGCCGAGGAACTGGCCCGCATCGACGCGATCGTCAGGCCGTAAGCCGCTCGCTGACCTCCCAGAGACGGGCCGCCGCCTCCGGGTCCACGGCGCGGGGGAGCACCCCCGGGATCGTGTCCCCGGTGGCCCAGGCGGCCTCGTTCTCGGGGGTCACCAGCGGGGTGATGTCGACGTTCTCGCAGTAGACCCCGCCGAGACCGTCGAGCCGGGGGCTGGTCGCGGCCCAGACGGTGGTGGCCGCGCCCTGCTGAACGGTCTTCATCTGCCGCTCCGGGTCGCGGATCGGCTCGCCCGCGCTGTCGAGCGCGCCCGCGGCCTGGAGCATCGCCGGGTCGATGTGCTTGACAAGTCCGGTGTCGATGATCAGGCCCGGGTGCACGGCGAAGGCACGGATGCCGTGCTCCTTGCCGCGCCGGTCCACCTCGACGGCGAAGAGGGCGTTGGCCGTCTTGGACTGCCCGTAGGCGAGGAACGGCTCGTAGGTCCGGTGCTCGAAGTTGATGTCGTCGAAGTCGACACCGGCGAAGCGGATGCCCCGCGAGGAGAGCACGACGACTCGCGCGCCCTTCGCCGCGACCAGCGCCGGCCACAGCCGGGTGGTCAGCTGGAAGTGCCCCAGGTGGTTGATGGCGAACTGGGCCTCGTAGCCGCGTGCGTCCCGGGCCAGCGGGGTAGCCATGATCCCGGCGTTGTTCACCAGGAGGTGCAGCGGGCGCCCGGAGGCGAGGAACTTCTCCGCGAAGGTGTCGATGGACGCCGGGTCCAACAGGTCCAGGTACTCGACCTCGGCCCCGGGCACGGCCTGCAGCGCCGTCCGGGCCCGCTCCACGTCCCTCGCCGGTACGACGATCTCGGCGCCCGCGGCGCGCAGCACGCGGGCGGTCTCCAGGCCGATCCCGGAGTAGCCGCCCGTGACGATCGCGACCTTGCCGGTGAGGTCGATGCCCTTGATCACCTCCTCGGCGGTGGACGCGGCGCCGAAGCCGGAGTTCAGGGGCTGCTGTGCGGTGGTGGTCATCTCTGCTCTCTCCTCGTCAGCTTGAGCTGGTGAGACCACCGTAGGCAGCCGGATCCGTACGATGAATACTTGAGAATCCGCATTACTTGCGTGATAGTTCGAGCATGACCGTGGATCCCCTGTCCGACGCCCTCGCCGTCGCCGACGCCCGCAGCGTGTTCTCCGGCGGGTTCACGGCCGGCGGCGACTGGGCCATCCAGCTGCGCGGACGCGACCGGCTGAAGGTGAACGCCGTGGTGCAGGGCGGCTGCCTGCTGGTCCGGGACGACGGCGGCGAACCCCTGCGGCTCGCCGAGGGGGACGTCGTGATCTCCGACGGCGGACAGCCGTACACGTTGTGCAGCCGGCCCGGTGTCGAGCCGACCGATTCCGACGACGTCGTGATGGACCCGGAGACGCGGATGGGCCGCCTCGGGCAGGGCGAGGCGGTGGACGTCGCCTGCGTGTCCGGGCACATCGACCTGAGCCGCGACCGCGGCGACCTGCTGCGCCGGGCGCTGCCGGAGCTGGTCCACGTCCGGGCCGACTCGCCCGAGGCCGGTGTACTGCGGTGGCTCATCGGGCAGTTGGCGGCCGAGATGCGGACCCGCCGGGCGGGCGTCGAGTTCGTGTCGGCGCAGCTCGCCCAGCTGATGTTCGTGCAGGTGCTGCGAGTGTGCCTGGCCGAGTCGGACGGGCTGCCGCCCGGCTGGCTGCGCGCCCTCGCCGACGAACGGCTCGCCCCGGCGCTGCGCCTGATGCACGGCGACCCGGCCCACCCCTGGCAGCTGGAGGAACTGGCCCGGGCGGCGGCGATGTCCCGCACCACGTTCGCCGTACGGTTCAAGGAGGCGGCCGGGGTGCCGCCCCTGACGTACCTGCTGAACTGGCGCATGAACCTCGCCGCCCGGGCCCTCCGCCAGGACACCGCCCCGGTCGGCGCCCTCGCCCGGTCCGTCGGCTACACCTCCGAGAGCGCCTTCAGCAACGCCTTCAAACGCGCGGTCGGGGTGGCACCGAGGCGGTACCGCGAAGAGGCCCTGGCTAGGAACTGAGCCGTTCTTCGAGCCGTACGGTCACCCGGTCGCCCTCGCCTTTCGCGATGGCCTTGCGGAGATCGGCTTTCACGGGCAGTTTGTGGGTGCCGTCCCCGAGAGCCATGAAGGAGCTGCGGAAAGGGTGACCGTCGATCGTGCCGCGCACCTTCACCAGACCGCGAGTGCCGAAGAACGCGACGGACTCGGGCCAGACGAGATAGGTCCAGCCGGCGTCGTTCGGGCTTTTGATCAATACGGCGGTGAATTCCTCGTTCAACGGGGTGCCGGGGCTCATGATGTCCTCCGCTCGGAGTGGCCTGTCGTACGAAAGACCACCCCGGGCGGGAGAACTCATCGCGGACACCGGCTCTCAGGCCCCGGGCACCCGGTCGAGGAAGCCGAGCACGGAGCGGATACGGCCGTCCGCGTCCAGGGTGATCACGTCGAAGCCGGCGACGGGGGCCGAGCCGTCGGCCTCGCTCACCAACTCCCAGGAGAAGCGGGCGGTGTCGTGGTGCCCGTCGACCGTCCCGAGGGGGCGGAAGGCGAACCCCGGGAACTGGGCGTGCGCCCCGGCGATCAGTCCGGCGATCTCCGTGTGGCCGGTGACTGTCGCCAATGGGTCGGTATAAGTACCCTCGACGGACCAGGCGGCGGCCACCGCCTTCGTCAGCGCCTCCGGCTCGCCCGCGTTCCAGGCCTCGAAGTAGCGGGCGACGGCATTCTCGTAGCGATCGGTGTTCTCGGACATGGTGAATCAGCCTCCGTCGAGGTCGTTCGTACTGGTCAGGGCCCGGATCCCGATGCGTGCCGACCCGGTGGTTCCACCATGCCGGGGGCCGCGCGGAAGGTCGATTACCCCTCGGGTAATGGCGGTCGGAGAACACCGCAAAAGGGATCCCGAAGCTTTTCGGCCATAAGAGGCTGTGAATATGCCAAGAGACTGGCTAAAAAGTCGTGGTGACAGTGTTTCAGGAGTGAACATACTCGTCTGCTAGGGCACCACTTCACGATGCGAATCCGCCATCGTGCGCACCACCTGAGCCACCCGAGCCGCCAGCCAGAGCCGCATGGAAAGCGAGGCCCGACCGGCAATCGAGACACGCGACGGGGGAGTGATCGTGCACGACGAATTCCTGTGCCATGTCACCGCGTACGGTACCTGCGGCGGACAGCGCGTCGGTGTGCCCCTGGGCACCTACCGCGCTCCCACACTGGCACTCGCCCTGTGGTGGTTACGGGACCGCGCGGTGTGGATGGCCGACCGGCTCGACCCGCAGCCGGAGAACCCGCGCTTCCCCCGGGGTGCGCTGGTACCGGTCGCCGACACCGCGCCCGACGTGCCCAAGGCGTTACGCACCTGGGCCCGAGACGTCGGTCATCAGGAGCAGGTCGCCTACGAGTTGGCGGCCGGCCGGCTGGTGCAGATCGCCATCAGCGACGAGACCACCGAGTACGAGCTGCTCGCCGAATCGGTGGACGCCCTCCGTATGCAGCGGACCGTTCCCGCACTCGTCGTCCCTGTCGCCTGACACGTGTCGCCCGTCGGGCACCCCTGACCGCTGGCCGGGCGCACGGGTGAACGAATCGGTAGAATTCGGGGCATGCCGGAGCGTCCGATGGCGCCGACCGCGCCCGAACTCCTCCTGGAGACGGAGTCGGGCTCCACGGTCATGACCCCCAGCCGCGACTACCACGTGGGCCGCGACCCGCTGAGCGACATCGTCATCGACGACGCCCGGGTCTCCTGGCACCACGCGGTACTGCGCCCCGATGCCGACCACTGGACGCTGGAGGACGAACACAGCACGAACGGCACCTACGCCGACGGCCGCCGCGTCCAGCAGTGGGGCGTCGGCCCCGGCAGCGTGATCCGCTTCGGCAGCGCGGCCGACGGCCCGTGCTTCACCCTCGCCGACCGCCCCGCCCCGGCCCCGGAACGCCCCTCGGCCGTGTCCATGCCCGCCTTCACCGGCACCTTCCGGCAGCCGACCACCGTACGGCCGCTCCCCGCCCTCCCCCACTCTCGGCTTCGCTCGAGCGGGGGGACCCCCATGCTCCGCATCGGCCGGGCCGCCGACAACGACCTCGTCGTCGACGACCTGATCGTCTCCCGCCGCCACGCCGAACTCCGGGCCATGCCGGACGGGACGTACGAGATCGTCGACGTCGGCAGCCACAACGGCACCTACCTCAACGGCCAGCCCGTCACCCGCGCCCCCATGGGTCCGGGCGACATCGTCGGCATCGGCCACTCCGCGTTCTGTCTCGTCGGCGACCAGCTGCAGGAGTACGTCGACACCGGCGAGGTCTCCCTCGACGTCCAGGACCTCACCGTCGCCGTCGACCACGGCCGCAAGGTCCTCCTGGACCAGGTGTCGTTCCCGGTCGGCGAGAAATGCCTGCTCGCCGTCGTCGGACCCAGCGGCGCCGGCAAGTCCACCCTCCTCAACGCGCTCACCGGCCAGCGCCCCGCCGATCGCGGCACCGTCCTCTACGACGGCCGTGACCTCTACCGCGACTACGCCGAACTCCGCCAGCGCATCGGCCTGGTCCCGCAGGACGACATCCTGCACGCCCAGCTGACCGTGCACAGCGCGCTGTCCTACGCGGCCGAACTGCGCTTCCCGCAGGACACGGCGAAGGCCGAGCGGCAGGCCCGGGTCGAGGAGGTCGTCCGCGAACTGGGCCTCCAGCAGCGGGCCGAGCAGCCCGTGCACAGCCTCTCCGGCGGCCAGCGCAAGCGGGTCAGCGTGGCCCTGGAGCTGCTGACCAAACCGTCGCTGCTCTTCCTCGACGAACCGACCTCCGGCCTCGACCCCGGCATGGACCGCTCGGTGATGCACATGCTCCGCGGCCTCGCCGACGACGGCCGCACCGTCATCGTCGTCACCCACAGCGTCCTCAGCCTCGACGTCTGCGACCGCCTCCTGGTGCTCGCGCCCGGCGGTAGGGTCGCCTACTACGGGCCGCCCGGGGACGCCCTGGCGTTCTTCGGCTTCGAGCACTGGCCGGAGGCCTTCGAGTCCTTCGAACGGGATCAGGACCGGGACTGGGCGGGGGAGTTCAGGGAATCCCCCTTCCAACGCCAGTACATCCGCAACTCCACCGCGCAGCCCCATCTGCTCGGCTCGGGTCCCGTCGCAGTGGCGCCACCGCCCAGGCCCCGCAGCCGCAGCGCCCAACTCGGCACCCTCGTACGGCGTTACGCCGCCGCCCTCGCCGCCGACCGGACCTTCCTCGCCATCATGATCGCGCTGCCGTTCGTGATGGGCGCGATGGCCCGCGCGCTCGCCGGGAGCACCCTGACGCGGGAGACGGCGATGAACGCGCTGCTCATCCTCTGCGTCGGCGGAGTCCTGACCGGCGCGGCCAACGCCGTGCGCGAACTCGTCAAGGAACGCGCGATCTACCGGCGCGAGAGAGCCGTCGGCCTGTCCAGATCGGCGTATCTGCTTTCCAAGGTCGTCGTGCTCGGCGCGATCACCGTGGCACAGGCCGTGGTGCTCACCCTGGTCGGCCTCTTCGGCGTCGATCTCAACGCGCCCCGTGGAAAAGGGGTGTTGATGCCGCCCCTGATCGAAATCACCGTGGCCGTGGCCCTGTTGGCGTTCACGGCGATGATGCTCGGCCTGCTGGTCTCCGCGCTGGTGCGCAAGGAGGAGGTGACGATGCCGTTGCTCGTGCTGCTCGCCATCGTCCAAGTGGTGTTCTGCGGCGCCCTGTTGAAACTGCACGGCGTACCCGGCCTGGAACAGCTCTCCTGGCTCGTGCCCTCGCGCTGGGCGCTCGGCGGGATGGCCGGCACCATCGGGCTGGCCCGCATCGTGCCGGGCGAACTGACCGGCGATCCGCTGTTCCGGCACTCGGCGGGGGCCTGGCTGCTCAACATGGGCATGCTGGTCGTGCTGTCGCTGCTCTTCGGCTTCCTGGTGTCCCGGCTGCTGCGCCGGCACGAACCCGCCGTGATGCGGAAATAGGGCGCCCCGATGACGACCACCCCCGGCTTCCGGCCCACGCATGTCGTCCCCGAACACGGGATGCCCGCCTGGGAGGCCCCGGACCCCGCCCGCCCCACCGTGCCCCTCGACGCGCTGCTCCCCGTGCAGCTCCTCGAACGGCGCGGCGACTGGGCCCACACCCTGTGCTCCAACGGCTGGTCCGCCTGGGTCGACGGCCGCCACCTCATCTCCGTCTCCCAGGACCCGCCCGCCGCCGGCGCCCCGCAGGCCCGTACCGCCGACCCGCGCCCGCTCCTCGCCCGCGCCGAACAGGCCCTCGCCCGCTACCGCAGCGCCGTGGAGGAACTCGCGGGCGGCGGCCTCGACGGCGCGTCCTTCGAGACCCGCACCAAGGGCCTGCGCATCGGGGTGGTCGTCGACGGCGCCTCTGTCTGGCTCTACGACGCCGACCACGAACGCTGGGTCCACAGCGACGGCATCCGGCTCAGCACCTACGCCACCGACGACGGACCCCGCGCGGAACCGGCCGACCCCGGCCACGCCCCCACCCAGGTCGTGAGCCCCGATGGTCCGTGACGCGAGCCTCTTCTCCGGGCGCCCCTCCGAGCTGATCGGCCGGCAGATCGCCGGTTACCGCATCGAGGACGAGATCGGCCGCGGCGGCATGGCGGTCGTGTACCGCGCCCACGACCTGCGCCTGGACCGCACGGTCGCCCTGAAACTGCTCGCCCCGGAACTCGCCCGCAACGACACCTTCCGCAAACGCTTCACCCACGAGTCCCGGGTCGCCGCCGCGATCGACCACCCGCACATCGTGCCGGTCTTCGAGGCGGGCGAGACGGACGGCGTCCTGTACATCGCCATGCGCTACGTCTCCGGCAGCGACCTGCGCCATCTCCTGGACCGGGCGGGCCCGTTGGGGCTGTCGGCGGCCACGCGGATTGTCGGCCAGGTCGCTTCCGCGCTGGACGCCGCGCACGAACACGGGCTCGTCCACCGGGATGTGAAGCCCGGCAACATCCTCGTGGCGCGCGGCACCGATGACGATCATCCCGAGCATGTGTATCTGACCGACTTCGGTCTGACGAAGAAGTCCCTTTCGCTGACCGGGTTCACGACGGTCGGGCAGTTCGTCGGGACCCTCGACTACGTGGCTCCCGAGCAGATCTCCGGGCGGCCTGTCGACGGGCGCTGTGACGTGTACGGGCTCGCCTGCGTCGCCTACGAGACCCTCGCGGGGCGTCCGCCGTTCCGGCGGGACGACGACATGGCACTGCTGTGGGCGCACCAGTACGACATGCCTCCGGCGGTCACCGAGTCCCGTCCTGATCTGCCTGGGCATGTCGACGCCGTGTTCGCGAAGGCGTTGGCGAAGAGTCCGGACGATCGGTACGAGTCGTGCCTGGCGTTTGTGACGGAGTTGCGGGGTGGGGTTTCCGGGCATGTGGCGACGGAGGTGGATGTGGGGGTGGTTGCGCCGCCGGCGTGGGCTGTGCCGGTGTTCAGGGGGCGGTAACTGACGTACTTCGGCTGCGGGTCCGTTGTGGCTGGTCGCGCAGTTCCCCGCGCCCCTATCGGGGCGCTGTAGTGCCCGGCGTCAGCGGTGTCCGTCTTGCCGAAACCCTGCGATGGGAGATCCGCCAGCCGGTCCCCGTCCGCACCACCGTGTCCTCGTACGTCACCGAACCGCACGAGCCGTCCGTGCGGATGCCCAGGCCTTTTGAGCGGGTCCGGACTCCGCCCTCCGTCGAGTCCTCGATCACCACGTTCGTGACGTGATGGGCGACGGGGTTCCCATCTCCCAACGCCAAGGACGCGCCCACGAGTTCGGGGAGGCCGGTGACCGTGCCCTGGGCGAAGTCGGTGAGGTCGTATTCGACGTCCGGGGTGAACACCTCGTCCAGACGGTCCAGTTCGCCCTCGTCGACCAGGTGGCCGTGCAGTGCGATCAACTCCGTGATGGCCAGGCGGTCTTCGAGCGTCAGCGCCATGTCTGCCCTTTCCTCGGCTGGGCGCACACTCTCATGCCGGGCTCTTCGACTGCTCGGGGATTTCGATCTCGCCGTGGCGGCGTACCGGCTTGGCCAGCAGTGCGCCCAGGAAGCCCGCGATCAGTCCCCAGAGTGCCGCGAGCCCCACCGCCGACCACAGCTCGGGCTTCAGGAAGAGGTCGCCGGAGAGGCCGCCGCCCACGTCGCCGATGCCTAGGAGGGAGAGGCCGTAGTGGGCGGAGATGCGGCCGACGAGGCAGATCATCAGGACCGCGAGGGCGAAGGCGACCGCCAGGTGGACGGCGTGCTGCCAGGCGCGGGTGTGGGCCGGGGAGCGGGCGGCCATCAGGAACGCGGCGGACAGGAGCAGGACCGCGTTCACGACCAGGAGCCACCACACCCTGCCGTCGAGGGCGGCGATGGAGTGCAGGTTGAGGGTGGAGATGTCCGGGGTGCGCAGGACCTCGTCCAGGAGGTGGGGCATGGGCAGGCCGAAGGGACCGTCGACCCGGCCGTTCCAGGTGGCGCCCAGGCCGATCGTGAGGGTGAGCCAGACGAGGTTCGGCATGCCGAGCAGGATCAGGGCGAAGGTCTGGGTGACGTTCCCGCGTGTCGCCGCGGTGAGCAGGGCGACGACGACGCCGAGCGCGACGTAGGCCAGGAGCAGGGCCACCACGGCGTACGCGGCCGGGCGGACGGACGCGTGGAAGCGCAGCAGCGCCGCCGGGAGCGGTGCGCCCGGCGACACCAGGAGGGCCAGCACCAGTACCCCGGCCAGCCACAGCAGGCCGAACAGCACCGTCTGCGGTACGTCCGCCTCGAAACCGACCTCGGGTGAGGCGCCGATCAGGTCGCCGATGTCGCCGAGAGTCCCGCTGCCGAGGGAGATCGAGAACTTCTGGCGCGCGCCGAGGGCCAGTCCGATCAGGCCGAGCAGCCACAGGACGGCGATACGGGCGGCCCAGCCCGCCAGCTCCGCGGCCGAGGCGACCGCGCGGTGCCGCAGGGGCCGTAGGAACGCGGCAGCGGTGGCCAGGGCGCCGGCCAGGGTCACGGAGAGGGGGATGACCGTCAGGCCCGCCTTTGTGTCGGCGAGGGCGCCCGCGTTTCCGGAGAGCTTCACCGTGCCGCCGACGGCCGTCACCACGGTCGCCGTGACGACCCGGGGGAACGCGCCGTCCGGGAGATCCGTCGCGCCCGCCGCCCACAGGCCCAGCGCGGCGACCACGCCCATGGTGAGCAGCCCGGCCAGCACCGTGCTCAGGGCCTGGACCCAGCCGTGGCGGGCGATTGCCTGGTCGGAGGGGGTTTGGGGGGTCACGCCTGCCACGCTAAGCAGCGTCGGGGGAGCGCGCCCGCCGGGAGGGCCGTCCGCGTCGGCTTGCGGGCGGACGGGGACCGGAGCACACAATGGGTTCGTTGTGGATAAAGCGGCATGAATCATGACCAATGCCGCTGAAAACCGCGTCGGGAAGAAGAACTCGTGAGCGTCGAACCTCCGTCTTCAGGCCGCCCCATCGGACCGCCCTCCGGCCCGCTGTCGGGACCCTCCCAGCCGCCTTCGGGCCCGCCCTCGCAGCCCTCGGGCAGCGGTGGCGCGGGTGCGCCGGAGCCGCACCGCCCCTGGTGGAAGTCGGTGCCACGCGTCGCGATCCTCACCGCGGTCGTGGTGGCCGCCGTGGTGCTGGGCCTCGTCTTCACCCGCTCCGACGGCGGCTCGACCAAGAGCGCGAGCAAGGGCGAGGTCTTTCTGCAGGCCGCGGCCAAGACAGGTCCGGAGCCGTTCACGGAGTCCACGGCGAGCGAGAGTTCCGCCCTGCCCGTCTCCTCCTCACCGACCGCCTCGGAACCGGCGAACGCCGTGCGCGGTGTCGACGGCGGTGCCCCCGGCCTCTACGGCGGCACCCAGAACGTCGCCAGCTGTGACGTGGAGAAGCAGATCAAGGCCCTTCAGGCGAACCCGGCGAAGAACAAGGCGTTCGCGTCCGTCGTCGGCGTCCAGCCCGCCGGAGTCCCCGCCTATCTGAGGTCGCTGACCCCCGTACAGCTGCGCATGGACACCCGCGTCACCAACCACGGCTACCGCGACGGCGCCGCGACCAGCTACCAGGCCGTCCTCCAGGCCGGCACCGCCGTCCTCGTCGACAGCCACGGCGTGCCCCGTGTCCGCTGCGCCTGCGGCAACCCGCTCTCCCCGCCCGTCGCCCAGCAGACCACCCCGAAGCCGACCGGCGACACCTGGTCGTCGTACCGGCCGCAGAACGTCGTGGTCGTCACGCCCGCACCGCAGGTCATCAACATCTTCGTGATCTACGACCCGCACAACGGGCACTGGTTCGGCCGCCACCACGGCGACACGGGCCGGCACGACCACCGCACCCCGCCGCCGCTGAACCCGGCCAGCCCCTCGGTGACCGTGTCTCCGCCGACCTCGCCGTCCTCCAACTCCCCGTCGGCGTGCGCCTCCACGTCCCCCGGCACGCCGGGTACGCCCGGCGCGTCCACGAGCCCGTGCCCGCCGACGTCGAGCTCTCCGTCCGCCCCGTCCTCGTCGTCCCCGAGTTCGGAATCGCCGTCCTCCGAGCCGCCCTCGACCGAGTCGTCGGCAGCCTCGTCGGCCTCGTCCTCGGCGCCCGAATCGGGCGCCTCCAGCGCTACGACGACCTCCGCGTCGGCCTCGGTGTCGAGCTTCAGCGCGCCGGTTTCCCCGGGGACGAGTTCACCGTCACTCTCGTAGGTGGACTGCCCGGCGTGGGGCTGGGTACGAGCACTGGTGCGACAGCAACAAGGCCGGCGCCCGCCTTCGAGAGAGACACGCATGATCGACCACCGGGACGGGGTAGTGATACCGACTCGTTTCGACGTGCCCGTGGAACCGCTGAGGCGGGCGGCGCACTACACCGGGGAACCGGGCTGCATCTCCGATGCCCGGCATTTCACCCACCAGTTCCTGGAGCAGCTCAGAACGGAGTGGTGCGCCACGATCGACGACCGGTCCGAAGGCGAACTGCTGCTGGTGGTGAGCGAGTTGGTCACCAACGCGGACCGGCACAGCAACGGCCCGTACATCCTGGAACTGGAGGGCACGGACGCGTCGGTGACGGTGTCCGTCTGCGACAGCAGCGTCGCCCTGCCCCGGCTCTTCGCCCGCGACCCCGAGCGGATCGGCCGGCACGGCCTGGAGATCGTGAACGCCCTGGCCGCCCGCGTGACGGTAGAACGGGTACCGGTCGGCAAGCAGGTCAGGGCCGTGGTGGAGCTGAGCGGTTAGGTCCCGGTGCGGGTGGCCGTGATCAGTTCGTGGAAGTACCGCTTGGTGATCCGGCCGCCGTGCCGTGTCTCCAGCAGCTCCCGGAGACAGGCCAGGAGGCCCCGACGTGAGGGCTCGTCCATGGCCAGATGGCCCGAGTAGGTGAGCACGACGTCGAGGTACTCGTCGGTCGTGTACGTGATCTCCTGGGCACCGCGCCACACCGTGACGTCCGCGAAGTGCTCGGAGCGCTCGAACTCCCCGGTGTCCGTGGCCGTTTCGTCCTCGGTGGGACTCCGGAAGCCGGGCTGGGTGGCCGGGTCCCAGCGTTCGTAGCAGCGCTGCATCCGGTCGAAGAACTCCTGGGTGCCGCCCGCCACATGGTGCGTGGTGACGACGGCGAGCCGCCCGCCGGGGCGCAGGGCGGACGCCGCCTTCGCCAGGAACATCGCGGGATCGAACCAGTGGAACGCCGTCGCGATCGCCACCAGGTCGAAGGGCTCGTCCGGCAGTTCCCAGCGTTCGAAGTCCGCCACCTGCACGTCGACCCGGGGGAACGCGCTCAGGTTGCGCCGCGCCACCGCCGCCAGGGACGGCCCCAGCTCCACGGCGGTGAGCCGACAGCCGAACTCGGCCAGCGGGACCGTGAGTTGACCGGTCCCGGGGGCGATCTCCAGCACCCGGCTGTCCGGGCCGAGGTCCGCCAGCCGGGCCAGTTCCGCCACGAGAGGGCGCGGATACCGGGGCCGGGCCCGGTCGTACCGCTCGGCCGCACCGTCGAACGTGTCGCGCAGCACTGTTCCCGCACCCTTCGGATCGCCGATTCCACCCAGGGCAGAATGCTGATCCCTTGCCCTGGCGTCCAGCGCTTTTAGTCTGAGGGGGTGAGCAACCAAGCGCCGAACCAAGCCCGCGTGATCCCCCTGCGCCCGCACGAGCCGGCCCCCCACCTGCCGGAGCCCACGGTTCCCGCGCCCAAGGAACCCCTGTGGCGTGACCTGGTAGGTGACGTTCTACGACGTGAACGCCTCGCCCAGGAACGCACGTTGAAGGATGTGGCCGACGCCGCCCGGATCTCCATGCCGTATCTCTCGGAGGTGGAGCGGGGCCGCAAGGAGGCCTCCTCGGAGGTCCTCGCGGCCGCCGCCCACGCCCTCGGTCTCGACCTCGGCGACCTGCTGTCGCTGACGCAGAACGAGTTCACCCAGTTCCGCAACAGGCGCCAGGGCAGGGTGACTTCGCCGTACAACGGGCTGTGCCTGGTCGCCGCCTGACGGAGTCGGTCAGACCGCGACGAGGCGTCGGCTGACCACCTCGTCGGCGAGGCCGTACGCCACGGCCTCCGGCGCGGTGAACACCTTGTCGCGGTCCATGTCGGCGCGCAGTGTCGGGATGTCGTGGTGCGTGTGCCGCGACAGCACCTCCTCCACCTGGGAGCGGATCCGCACCATCTCCTTGGCCTGGAGCGCGAGATCGGAGACCATGCCGCGCTGTCCGCCGCTGGCCGGCTGGCCGAGCAGCACACGCGCGTGCTCCAGCACGAACCGCCGTCCCGGGTCGCCGCCCGCGAGGAGTACGGCCGCCGTCGAAGCCGCCTGACCGACGCAGAACGTCGAGATGGGGGCCTGCACGTACGTCATGGTGTCGTAGATCGCCATGAGCGAAGTGAACGAGCCGCCGGGCGAGTTGATGTAGATCGCGATCTCGCTCTCCGGGGACGACGACTCCAGATGGAGGAGTTGCGCGATGACGACATTGGCCACCCCGTCGTCGATCTCGGTGCCGAGGAAGATGATCCGCTCGGACAGCAGCCTGCTGAACACGTCGTAGGAGCGTTCACCCTGCGGAGTGCGCTCGACGACGTTCGGAATCGTGTATGTCCCCATGTCAGAGCCCCATCCGTCGCTTGGAGGCGGCCGGGCGGACGTCGGCCAGGGAGGCGACGACCCGGTCCACCATGCCGTACTCCTTGGCCTGTTCGGCCGTGAACCAGCGGTCGCGGTCGCCGTCGCGGGAGATGGTCTCCTCGCTCTGCCCGGTGTGCTCGGCGGTGAGGCGTTCGATGGTCTTCTTCGTGTGCTCCAGGTTCTCCGCCTGGATCTCGATGTCGGCGGTGGTGCCGCCGATGCCGGCCGACGGCTGGTGCATCATGACCCGCGCGTGGGGAAGGGCGTAGCGCTTGCCGGGTGTGCCGACGGTCAGCAGGAACTGGCCCATGCTCGCCGCGAAGCCCATCGCCAGCGTCGAGACGTCGTTCGGGATCAGCTGCATCGTGTCGTAGATCGCGAGGCCCGCCGTCACCGAGCCGCCGGGGCTGTTGACGTACAGGCTGATGTCCGTGCGCGGGTCCTCCGCGGACAGGATCAGGAGCTGGGCGCAGACCCGGTTCGCGGAGACCTCGTCGACCTGGGTGCCGAGGAGGACGATCCGCTGGGCGAGGAGCTGTGCGGCCAGGTGGTCGTCGAAGCGGGAGGGCGGGGTGTCGCCCTCCTCGGCGCGCGGCATGAGGGCCGGTGCGAAGCCGGCCGTGAGTGAAGACATCGGCACTCCTTGTCGAGGCTCTGTGGTGTCTCCACTGTCGGCCGGTAGGCGCCCGAACTGCGGGTTTCTAGGCTCGTAGCAGATTCGCCGTGGGCAGAGCCGCCGGCCGGTCCCACCCTCCGCTCACTCCGAGCCCTTTTCGCGCAGCTGCCGGAAGAAGGCCCGTACGTCCTCGGCCAGCAGGTCCGGCTCCTCCATGGCGGCGAAGTGGCCGCCCCGGTCGAGCTTGGTCCAGCGGACGATGTTGTCGGTGCGCTCGGCCTTGTGCCGGAGCGGGATCTGGATCTCGGCCGGGAAGAGGGCGAGCGCGGTGGGGGCGGTGGACGGGAGGGTGGGCGCGGCGGCCCGGGCGCCGGTGGAGTGGGCCCGCTCGTAGTAGATCCGGGCGGCCGAACCGGCGGTCCCCGTCAGCCAGTACAGCATCACGTCGGTGAGCAGCCGGTCCCGGTCCACGGCCTCCTCGGGCAGTTCCTCCGAGTCGGTCCACTCCCTGAACTTCTCGACGATCCAGGCGAGTTGACCGACCGGCGAGTCCGCGAGGGCGTACGCCAGGGTCTGCGGGCGGGTGGAGTGCAGGACGGCGTACCCGGTGCCCTCGCGCGACCAGGCGGTCCAGCGGCGCCAGGACTCCAGGGCGTCCGCCCGCTCCTCCGGGTCGAGCGCGTCCAACTCCTCGGGGGTGGGCTCGGTGAGGGCCTGGGCGCCCGGCAGCAGGTTGAGGTGGACGCCGACGACCCGGTCGGGGTGGGCGCGGCCCAGCTCGCGGGAGATCGCCGCGCCCCAGTCGCCGCCCTGCGCGCCGAACCGCTCGTAGCCGAGGCGGTGCATCAGCTCGGCCCAGGCGTCGGCGATGCGGCCCGCCTCCCAGCCGGTGTCGGCCGGGGGCCCGGACAGGCCGAAGCCCGGGATGCTCGGCACGACCACGTGGAAGGCGTCGGCCGGGTCGCCGCCGTGGGCCGCCGGATCGGTCAACAGGCCCACGATGTCGACGAATTCGACGATCGAACCCGGCCAGCCGTGGGTGATGATCAGCGGGGTGGCGTCCGGTTCCGGGGAGCGGATGTGCGCGAAGTGGACGTTCGACCCGTCGATGGTGGTCGTGAACTGCGGCCATGCGTTCAGCTCGGCCTCGGCCGCCCGCCAGTCGTACTCGTGCCGCCAGTACCGCACCAGCTCCCGCAGATAGTCCGCCGGCACGCCGTACGCCCAGCCCGTGCCGGGCAGCTCGTCGGGCCAGCGGACGCGGTCGAGCCGGGCGTGCAGATCGTCGAGGTCGGCCTGCGGGATGTCGATACGGAACGGGTGGACGCTGTCTGCCTGCGGATACGTCATGGAGAGCGAGCCTAGTTCCGGGCGGCGGATGGGCCACCTGGATTATCCGGCCGCCCGACCGATGAGTTTCGGGGTGACGATCGGTCGATACAGATGACCGTGTTCGACGCCCCAGGAGCCCATGGAGGAACGCATGACCACCGACGGATTCACCACATGTCTCTGGTTCGACGGCCAGGCCGAGGAAGCCGCCCACCTGTACGTGTCGATCTTCAAGAACTCCAGCATCGGCCGTATCAGCCACTACGGCGAGGGTGCCCAGCAGCCGGCGGGCTCGGTGCTCACCGTCGAGTTCACGGCCTTCGGGCAGAAGTTCGTCGCGCTGAACGGCGGCCCGATGTTCAAGTTCACCGAGGCGGTCTCCTTCCAGATCCCGTGCGAGAACCAGGAGGACATCGACTACTACTGGGCCAAGCTGCTCGAAGGCGGCGGCGAGCCCGGCCCGTGCGGCTGGCTCAAGGACAAGTACGGCCTGTCCTGGCAGGTCGTCCCCACCCGGCTGATCGACATGATCACCGACCCGGACCCCGCGAAGGTCGCCCGTGCGACGGAGTCCTTCATGGCGATGGGCAAGTTCGACCTCGCCGCGCTGGAGAAGGCCTTCGCGGGGGAGTGACCCGGCTACGGCTACGTCGGTCGCGCCAGCGTCGCCACCTCGGCGGCGCTCAGCGCCCTGCCGTAGACCCGGAAGCCGTCGACCGCGCCCTTCAGGTACGGGTCGGCGTACTGCGACCGGCCGATGTATCCGGCCCGGACGTGGTTGCCGAAGCGGCGCGGCTCCACGGTGACGGCCGCTTTCCGGCCGGCTTCCGCGCCGTCCACGTACAGGACGGCGGTCCCGTCGCCGTAGGCCACCGCCACGTGCACCCAGCGGTCGGTCGGCAGCGGCTCGGCGTCGATGCGCTGCTCGGCGCCCGCCCCGCCCGCGGTGATCGCGTACCGCAGGGTGCCGTCACCGCTCAGCGGGGTCAGGAACATGTTGGCGGTGACGCCGGTACCGAGGTCGAAGATCCGGCTCCAGGTGCCGGGCCGACCGTCCAGCCGGACCCACGTGGCGAGCGAGTACGCCGACGCACCCGCCAACAGGTCCTCGGCGAGGGCGACATGACCGTCGACGCCGTCCAGGGCGACCGCGCCACCGATCCTGCCGTCCGCCAACCATTCCGCTCCGCCGACCAGTTGGGCCGTACGGCCGTTGCCCGTCGCGTCGGACGCGGCCGTGCCCGAGGTCTCGTCGAAGCGGTGCCAGGCGGCGAACTCCGGGGGAGGGGGCGGGGGTTCGCCGGTCAGCCAGTACACCGAGTAGTGCTGGTGGTGGACGCGGGCGATCGGCAGCAGGGTCACGTCCGTGTCGTCCGCGCGGGCGGTGAAGCGCAGCGGGTCCGACGACAACTGCCGTACGGAGTCGACGTCCAGGCGTGAAAGCCAGGGATCGGCCCGGTCGCCGAACGTGCCGGCCAGCACCACCGGACCGTGCAGCACGGCCTGTACATCGGGGTCGTCGGGGGTCGGCTCCACGACCGTACGCATCGGCAGGGACACCTCGACCCGGTCGCCCGCGCGCCAGGTCCGCTCCAGGGTGAGCCAGCTGCCCGGCTTCGGACGGTCGGGCAGCGCATGGCCGTTGAGGGCGGCGCGGGCGCCGGAGGCCCAGGACGGGACACGGACGCGCAGCCGGTGTGAGGCCCGCCCTGCGGTGACCGTCAGGGTGGTGGTGGAGCGGTCGGGGAAGCCGGTGGTCTGCCGCCAGGTGATGCCCCGCTCGCGCCAGACGACCTGGGACGGCACGAACAGGTTGACCAGCAGGGCGTGTTCGTCGTGCGTGTAGATCGTGTCGGCGAACTTGGCCTGGGTCTCCATGCCGGTGCCGTGGTCGCAGGAGAAGTTGTCGTAGTCCGTGGAGTACACGTCCGGATCCGCGCCCATGAAGGACGGCTGGCGCTTGAACGAGCCCGGCGCCAGGCCGGTGTAGTAGATGTTGAAGCCGTGCTCGGAGTCCGGGTCCTGCTCGCCCAACAGCTGGTTGAACAGGGCCCGTTCGTAGAAGTCGAGCAGCTCGACGCGGTCCGGGGTGTGGAAGTGCAGCAGCCGGGTCAGCTTCAGCATGTTGTAGCTGTTGCAGTTCTCGCAGGTGTTGTCCGACAACTGCCCTGCCACGACGTCCGGTTCGTGGAAGGCCTCGCCGTTGCTGTTGCCGCCGATGACGTACGTGTGGTGGCCGGTGACGATCTCCCAGAAGTTCGCGGCGATCGTGCGGTACCGCTCGGGCAGCCCCTCCTCCCACAGCCGCAGCGCGCCGACCATCTTCGGGATCTGCGTGTTGGCGTGCAGCCCGGCGAGCCGGTCCTCGCCCAGTGCCAGCGGGTCGAACACCCGGGCGTGGGTGAAGCGTTCGGCGACATCGAGCCAGGCGGTGTTCCCGGTGAGGGCGTGCAGATCGGCGAGCACGTCGTTCATCCCGCCGAACTCGGTCTCCAGCACCCGCTGCATCTGCTCGTACGACAGCCCCGCGGTGCGCGCGTCGACCCAGCGCGCCTGCCGCAGCACCACGTCGAGGGCCTGCTCGTTCCCGGTCAGCCGGTACTGCTCGACCAGCCCCGCCATGATCTTGTGGATCGTGTAGTACGGCGCCCACACCCCGGTCCCGGCCTCCAGCCGGTCGAAGAAACTCTCGGGGAACGCGGACAGATAGCCGGTGCGGAAACCGGCGGCGGGCGAGGCCGCCTGACACTTCGCCAGTTCGGCGACGAGGGTCCGGCCCTTGTCGCGCAGGACCGTGTCACCGGTGTTGGCGTACGCGAGCGCGAGTCCGGAGAGCAGATGGCCGGTGGAGTGGCCGCGCAGTTCCACGTCGGGCCCCTCCCAGCCGCCGCAGGGCTGCGCGCTGCTGGGCAGGCGGACGTTGGTGCGGAAGGTGTGCAGCAGCCGGTCGAGGTCGACGAAGCGCAGATAGGCCGAGTTGCGGCGCTGGTTGTCCCGGAACGGGCTGTCCAGCAGGGTCACGGCGGTGAGCGGGAAGGGGCGGACCGCGGTGGGTCCGTCGGCGGCGCGGTCCGTGGCAGCGTACGCCGTGCCGTCCGTGCCGGTGAGGGTGAGGGCGGCCGAGGTGGCACCTGCGGCCGCGAGCAACTGACGTCTGCCCAGGGGTGGGGTCATCACCAATGTCCTTCGCATGTCGAGGAGGTGGGAGTCGGGCGGTGGTGTCCCTCCACCGCTCCACTCCGGTTCGAAATCCCGAAGGTCGTGCGACATGCTGTGCGCTGGACACGCTAGGCGCCCGCTGTGTGATGTCAACAGGGCGTGGAGGGACGGCAGTTGACGATGGGGCTGGGCCTCAGGTGTCGCTGTCCAGCAGCAGCGCGTGCAACTCGGCGGCCCGCCGGGCCAGTTGCTCCGCCTGCTCGGCCCTGGCGCGGGTGCGCGGCCGGGGGAGCGTGATGTCGAGGACCGTACGGATCCGGCCGGGGCGGGGCGTGAGCACCACCACCCGGTCGGCCAGCATGACCGCCTCGTCGACGGAGTGGGTGACGAGGACGACGGTGGACGGATGCTCGCGGTGCGTGCGCTGCAACTCGGCGCACAACTCGTCCCGGGTGAGCGCGTCGAGCGCCGAGAACGGCTCGTCCATCAGCAGCACCCGGGGCCGCTGCATCAGCGACCGGCACAGCGCCACCCGCTGCTGCATCCCGCCGGACAGCTCGTGCGGCAGGCGCCGCTGGAAGCCGTCGAGGCCCATCGCCTCGATCAGTCCCAGCGCCCGTTTCCGCGAGCCGTCGCGCCGGTCGCCCGAGATCTCCGCAGGCAGCAGCACATTGTCCAGCACCGACCGCCACGGCAGCAGCGCCGGCCGCTGGAAGAGGACGGCGCAGTCGGGGCGCGGCCCGGTGACGGCACGGCCGCCCATGAGGACCTCGCCCCGGGTCGGCACCGCCAGTCCGGCGATCAGCCGCAGCAGCGTCGACTTCCCGCAGCCGGAACGCCCGACGACCGCCACGAACTCACCGTCACCGGCCTCCAGATCGATGCCCTGAAGCGCTTCGACACGGCCGCGCCGATGCGCGAACTCCTTGGACACGCCCCGTAATTGGATCACGCGTCGACTCCCGTCGGCCGCCGTGCGCGGAATACCGAAAATCGCTCTGCTGGATTGTGACATGCACGCGTACGATTTGCCGGATCGCGACCCCGGCGACAAACCCCCCACCGACTTCTGCCGTTCCCCCCCCCATTCCCGCTCAGGGGAGGTCGCATGATCCGCTCACCCCGTACGGCGACGGTTTTCTGCGCGGCGGCCACACTGCTGGCCGCCGCTGCCTGTGGCTCCAACTCGCCTTCGAAGAGCACGAGTTCGGCCAAGGACAAGGTCACCTACGTCACCGCGTTCGGCGCGGCGGGACGGGACGCCTTCGCCTGGGTGGCCGAGCAGAAGGGCTATTTCCGGCAGGCCGGAATCGACGTGCAGATCGAACTAGGAAAGGCGACCGGCGAGAACCTCAAGACCCTAGCCTCCGGGAAAGCCCAGTTCACCAGTCTCGACCTGACGGGCGCGATGATTTCCGCCGGAGCCAAGAACTCCACGGCCTATCGCGACTTCCGCGCGGTGCTCGCCATCCACCAGCGCACTCTCGTCTCCATCATGGCGGTGCAGGGCTCGGGCATCAGCAGCCCCAAGGACCTCACCGGCAAGAAGATCGCCGCCGCCGCCAACTCCGTGAACCAGCTGCTGTTCCCCGGCTACGCCAAGCTGGCCGGCATCGACACCGCCGGAATCCACTGGATCGCCGTCCAGCCCGTCCAGCTGGGCCCGGCCCTCGCGAGCGGAAAGGCCGACGCGCTCAGCACGTTCCTGATCGGCCGCCCCACCATCGAGAAGGCCACCGTGCAGGCCAGGTCGAAGCACGTCGTCGTGTTCCCCTACAGCACCTATCTGCCCGACCTGTTCGGCAACGCGACGGTCACCACGGCCACCATCGCCACCAAGCAGCCGGACCTGGTCAAGCGCTTCCGCACCGCCCTGCTCAAGGGGCTGAAGTACACGATCCAACACCCCGACGAGGCAGGGAAGTTGCTGCACGCCAAGCACCCGGAGACGGATGCCGCGGCGGCCACCCAGGAGATCAAGCTGATGACACCCGCGGTCACGGCCGAGGGCACCGCGAACATCGGTGTGATCACCGAGGCGCGGATGCAGGGCGCTCTCACCAGCCTGGAGAAGGCCGGGGTCATCCAGCCGGGGACGACACCGCAGGACGTCGTCGACTTCGCCGCCATGAAGTCGAGTTGACGGCCGTGGAGACCCCGCTCTCGTACGTCTTCGACAACGACCATCCCGAGGCCGCCGACCGACACGGTCAACTCCCCGCGATCCTCGACGAGTTCACGATCGCACGACTCTCCTCCCTGGGTGACCTGAGCGGCCTGCGCTGCCTGGAGACCGGCGCCGGGGGCGGCAGCGTCGCCGACTGGCTCGCCCGCGCGACCGGACCTTCCGGCCGGGTGCTGGCCACCGACGTCAACACCCGCCATCTGCCGCCGAATCCGCCGTACGACGTGCTGGTGCACGACCTGGAGAAGGACCCGGTGCCGGACGGACCCTGGGACGTGATCCACGCCCGGCTGGTGCTGCTGCACCTGCCCGGGCGGGAGGCCGTGCTCCGGAGGCTCGCGGCAGCCCTCGCGCCCGGCGGCGCGCTGGTGCTGGAGGACTTCGAGACGACCTTCCGCAAGCTGGTCCTCGCGGCCCCCACCCCGCAGGCTGCCCAACTGGTCGACCTCTACCACGAGTTGCTCGTCGAACGCGTCCTGCCCGCCCACGGCAACGACCCCACCTGGGCCGGACGGGTGCCCGCCGCCATGCTGGAGGCCGGCCTGACCGACGTGGACACCGCGATCCACTCCCGCTCCTGGCCGGGCGGCACCGCGGGCGCGCTGCTGATCGCCGCGAACATCGCGCAGGCACGCGAGGACTTCCTCGCGGCCGGCCTGACGGAGACCCAACTCGCCGAGCTGGACCGGCTGGTGGCCGACCCCCGGCTGCTGGTGCGCGGCCACTTCACCTACTCGACCATCGGCCGCAGGCCCTCGGTGTGAAACGCGTTCGGGCAGCGCGGGCCTCCGGTCTGAGACACGCGCCGGCAGCGCGGGCCTCCGGGGCGAAAGGGGTTCCGGGGGAGCGAGCCCCTGGCGTGAAACGGGTTCCGGAGGCACAGCCCCCTGCTGCGGAACGCGTTCCGGCAGCGCAGCCTCCCGGCGGGAGACCCGTCCCGGCAGCGCGGATCCCCGGCGCGAGACGCCTCCTGTCGGCGGGCTCGCCGGTCCTCGCGGCCGTATGCGCGCTCGCCGCGTGGTGGCTGGCGACCGACGTCTTCGACATCCGTCCCTTCCTGCTGCCCGCGCCCCCCGACGTCGTCGACGCCTTCACCCGGCTGCCCGGCTATCTGCTCCGCCAGACCTGGCAGACGTTCACCGAGACGGCCGTCGGTTTCGGCCTGGCCGTCGGCGCGGGACTCGTGACCGCCGTGCTGCTCACCGCGTCCCGGGGCGTGGAGCGTGCGGTGATGCCGCTGCTGGTCGCCGTGAACGCCGTACCGAAGATCGCGGTGGCACCGCTCCTCGTGGTGTGGCTCGGCTTCGGCGCGGCCCCGAAGGTGTTCATGGTGGCGCTGCTCGCCTGGTTCCCGGTGGTGGTGTCGACGATGGCGGGACTGACGTCCGTCCCCCTGGAACTGACCGAGCTGGCCCACTCCCTCACCGCGTCCCGCTGGCAGACCTACCGCAAGCTCCGCATCCCCTGGGCCCTGCCGCAGGTCTTCACCGGCCTGCGCCTCGGCGTCACCCTCGCCGTCGTGGGCGCGGTCGTCGGTGAGTTCGCGGGCGGCGACCAGGGACTCGGCTACGTCATCGTGGCCTCCGGCGGCAACGCCGACACGCCTCTCGCGTTCGCCGCGATGGCCCTGCTCAGCGCCATGAGTGTGCTGCTCTTCTACGCGGTCGTCCTCGCGGAGCGGGCACTGCTGCCCTGGGCCCGCGAGACCACCGGCTGAGCGACCCCTGCGCGACGCCTCCCGGTAACCAGTGCGTTTCGGACGTTAATTTCCGCGCCCAAAGGGTTGGCGGGAAACCATCCCCTCGTTATCGTTCACGCACTTCACTCAATCGTTCCGCTGAACGAATAGCTGAACGAATAGCGACAAGGACGGTCGGTACATGTCCGACATCCACCACCCGGGCCGCCGGTCGGTGCTCACCGCGGGCCTCGCCTCGGCGGCGGCACTCGGCGGGTCCTGGCTGCTGACCGGCTGTGCCGGGGCGGAGGCCGCCCCCGTCCTGCCGGCCGCCGCCGCGAAGGGCGCCCCCGACCGCGGCGGCACCCTGCGCATCGCCCGGCCGCCCGCCTCCGACGCCGAGACCCTCGACCCGGCCAGCTCGCTGTCCGCGTACGAGTACCTGGGCGCCCTCTACAACCGGCTCGTCCGCATCGGCTCGAACGGCGAGCTCGCCCCCGACCTCGCCGAGTCCTGGGAGCCCGACGCCAAGGCCCGCACCTGGACCTTCCACCTCCGCAAGGGCGTCACCTTCCACAACGGCCGCGCCTTCACCTCCGCGGACGCCGCCTACTCCCTGCGCCACATCCTCGACAAGGCGACAGCGTCCCCGCAGGCCGCCGTCCTCGCCCCGCTCATCGACCCGGCGAAGCTGGGCACGCCCGACGCCCACACCCTCGTCGTCCCCCTCAAGACCCCGAACGCCGAGTTCCCCAGCCTGCTGACGCACTACAACTGCTACGTCATCCCCGACGGCAGCGCGAAGTCCGTCGGCCGCACCGGCATCGGCACCGGCCCCTTCAAGCTGGAGTCGTTCGCCCCGGCGGGCCCCGGCCGCGTCACCGCGTACACGGACCACTGGGCGGGCCGCCCCGTCCTCGACGCGATCGCCTTCTACTCGGTCGCCGACATGTCGGCCCGCTCGAACGCCTTGCTGGCAGGGCAGGTTGACCTCCTCTCCCAGACCAACCTCGACTTCGCGACCGCCCGCGTGGTCGCCGCCTCGGACCGCGCGACCATCGCCCGCGTGAAGAACGCCCAGTGGTACGTCCTCCCGATGCTCACCACCGAGAAGCCCTTCACCGACGTCCGCGTCCGCCAGGCGATGAAGCTCGCCTACGACCCCGAGCACGTCGTACAGGTCGCCCTCCAGGGCGCGGGCACGCCGGGCTGGGACAACCCGGTGCCGCCCAGCGACCCGGCCTACATCTCCGCGCACCCCAAGCACGACCCGGAGCAGGCGAAGTACCTGCTCAAGCAGGCGGGCCACGAGGGCCTGGCGATGGACCTCTACACCTCCTCCTACGACCCGCTGTTCACGCCGATGGCGCTCGCCTACCAGGACTCGGCGAAGCGGGCCGGCATCCGCATCAAGGTCAAGACGGCCTCCGCGGACTCCTACTACACACAGATCTGGATGAAGAAGCCGCTGATGGCGACCTACTGGTTCACGGGCCGGCCCGTCGACCAGCTCTTCACCCAGATCTTCCGCAGCGGCTCCTCGTACAACGAGACCGCCTGGTCCGACAAGGGCTTCGACGCGGTCCTCGACCGGGCCCGCGCCGAACTCGACGACACCAAGCGGCGCGAACTGTACGGCGAGGCACAGACGTTGGTGATCGAGAAGGGTGGGGCGATGACCCCGATGTTCGCCGACCGGCTCGTCGGCATCTCCCGCAAGGTACGCGGATACGCCGAGCACGGCTTCGAGTTCGACTACCTGGGCATCGGCCTGAAGGGAGCCTGACCATGCTCTCCTTCATAACCCGCCGCATAGCGGCCGCAGTTGGCACCCTCTTCCTCTCCTCCGTCCTCGTCTTCCTCGCCGTCCAGGCCCTGCCCGGCGACGTCGCCACGCAGATCCTCGGCAAGGACGCGACGCCGGACGCGGTGGCCGCCCTGCGCGAGAAGCTGAAACTCGACAAGCCCGCCTGGGAGCGGTACGCCGACTGGGTGGGTGGTGCCCTCCACGGCGACTTCGGCACCTCCCTCGTCTCCGGCAAGGCAGTGGGCGGCGAGGTGAGCACGTACCTCGGCAACTCCGCCCTGATCGCCCTCGTCACGGTCCTCTTCGCGGTCACCGGCTCGATCGTCCTGGGCGTCCTCGCGGGCCTGTACCGCGACCGCTGGCCCGACCACCTCATCTCCACGGTCAGCCTCGTCGGCATGAGCGTCCCCGAGTTCGTCGTCGCGACCGTCCTCGTCCTGTGCTTCTCGGTCGCCCTCCCGTGGTTCCCGGCGGTCGTCCTCTACGGCCCGGACGCCTCGGTCGGCCAACTCCTGCCCGCCGTATGGCTTCCCGCCCTCGCGCTCGCCGTGGTGATGGCCGCCTACATCGTCCGCATGGCCCGCACCTCGGTCATCGACGTGATGGCCACCGAGTACGTCACCACCGCCCGCCTCAAGGGCCTCTCCACCTGGCGGGTCGTCACCCGGCACGCCCTGCCGAGCGCCCTGCTGCCCACCCTGCACGTCATCGCGCTCAACGTGGCCTGGCTGGTCGGCGGGGTCGCGGTGGTCGAGAACGTCTTCAACTACCCCGGCATCGGCAAGCTGATGCTCTCCTCGGTGCAGAACCGCGACCTGCCCACCATCCAGGCCATCGCCCTCATCAGCGCGGTCGTCTACGTCGTCTGCAACCTCGCCGCAGACCTGGCCACCATGGCCCTCAACCCCAGGCTCCGCACCCGAGGGAGGACTCGATGACCACGCTCGACACCGCTGCGCCGACCACCGTACGAGGCGCCCGCACCGCCCGCGCCTGGCGCACCCTGAGCACCTCCCGCACGGCGCTCATCGGCCTCGCGATCGTCGCCGTACACATCGTGATCGCCCTGCTGGCCCCGCTCCTCACCTCCTACGACCCGATCGCCAACGACGCCAACCACGCCCTGCTCGGCTCCAGTTGGAGCCACTGGGCCGGCACCGACCAGTACGGCCGCGACGTCCTCGCCCGCGTCCTCTACGGCGGCCGGTACGCCCTCGGCGTCTCCCTCGCCGCCACTCTCCTCACCGTCGCCCTCGGGACGGTCATCGGCTGCGCTGCGGCCCTGCGCGGCGGCTGGTTCGACGACGTACTGGGCCGGATCCTGGACGCGGTCCTCTCCGTACCGTCGATCCTCGCCCTGCTCGTCGTGGTGACCGCCCTCGGCACCGGCCCGTCGGTCATCGTCCTCGCCGTCGCGATCACCTTCGTCCCGCAGGTCGTCCGTGTCGTGCGCGGCGCCGCCCTCGCGGTCGTCCCCGCCGACTATGTGACCGCGGCCCGTGCCCGAGGTGAGAGCACCTGGTCGATCCTGCGCCGGGAGATCCTGCCGAACATCACGGACGTGGTGTGCGTGGAGTTCGCGATGCGGGCCTCCTGGGTCGTGCTGCTGATCTCCTCGCTGTCCTTCCTCGGCTTCGGCGCCGACCCGCCGACTCCGGACTGGGGCCTGATGGTTGCCGAGAACCGCACCGCCATCACCGTCGTCCCGATGGCGAGCATCGCTCCCATCATCGCCCTGGCCACCCTCGTGGTCGGGCTCAACCTCGCGGCCGACGGCCTGTCCAAGGCGTGGGGCGTCGACCGGATCAGGGAGGGCTCCTGATGACCCCGATCGTTTCCGTCAACTCCCTGTCCGTGGCCTACCGTTCGGGCGGCCGGGACGTGCCCGTCGTGCACGAGGTGTCGCTCGATGTCGCCGAGGGGCAGACCCACGCGCTCGTCGGCGAGTCCGGCAGCGGCAAGTCGACCGTCGCCGCGACCCTGCTCGGGCATCTGCGACACGGTTCGCGGATCACCGGCGGGTCCGTCCAGGTGTCCGGCGCCGACGTATTCGCCCTGCCCGCAAGGGAGTTGCGAGGGCTGCGCGGCGGCACGGTCGCGATGGTCGGCCAGAACGCCGGCCACGCCCTCACGCCCTCCATGCGCATCGGACGCCAGATAGCGGAGGCGGGCGGCGAGGTCCCCGTCACGGAACTCCTCGCACAGGTCCGGCTGCCGAACCCGGCCGACCTGGCCCGCCGCTATCCGCACGAACTCTCCGGCGGCCAGCAGCAGCGTGTCGCCATCGCCATGGCCATCGCGGCCCGCCCCAAGGTCCTGGTCCTCGACGAACCGACCACCGGCCTGGACGTCATCACCCAGCGCAGCGTCCTCGACCTGATCGCCGCCCTGAGCGACGAACTCGGCCTGGCCGCCGTGCTGGTGAGCCACGACCTCGGCGTCGTCGCCCACATGGCCGACGAGGTGACCGTCCTGCGGTCCGGTCGGGTGGTTGAATCGGCGCCCACCAGGCAGCTGTTCGCCCAGCCCCAAGACCCGTACACCAAGCGCCTGTTGGCGAGCGTGCCGCGGCTCGACGACACCGGGCTCGCGGTCGTCGGCGAGGCGGGGGAGCGGGAGGTCAGGCCCAAGGCGGAGGTGCCCGCCGACGCTCCCGTGGCCGTGTCCGCGCAGGACGTCACCATCGACTACGGCAGCACCCGTGCCGTGCACGGCGTCTCCTTCGACGTCCGGCGCGGCGAAGTCCTCGCCCTCGTCGGCGAGTCGGGCAGCGGCAAGTCCACCCTCGCGTGGACCCTGGCGGGTCTGCGCACCCCGTCCGGCGGCACGATGCGCCACGAGGACGGCGACCTGGCCCGGCCGGCGCAGCAACGGCCGCTGTCCCTGCGCCGCCGGGTGCAGCTCGTCTTCCAGAACGCGGACACCTCGCTCAACCCCCGCCGTTCCGTGGGCGACGCGGTCCGCCACCCGTTGCGCTTCTTCGGCACGGCGGCCGACCGGCCGGAGGCGGCCGAGCGCGCCCGCCGACTCATCTCCGACGTACGGCTCGACCCGGCCCTCGCGGACCGCCTTCCCGCGCAGCTCTCCGGCGGCCAGCGTCAACGCATCGGTATCGCAAGGGCGTTGGCGGGTGAGCCGGACGTCCTGATCGCCGACGAGATCACCACCGCCCTGGATGTGTCGGTCCAGGCGGACGTACTCCGCCTCCTCGACGACCTCCGGCGCGAACGCGACCTCGCCTGCCTGTTCATCAGCCATGACCTGGCGGTCGTACGGGGCATCGCGGACCGGGTCGTCGTACTGCGCCACGGAGTCGTTGTCGAGGAGGGCCCGACGGAGACCGTCTTCGCCGACCCCCAACACCCCTACACCCGCCAACTGATGGCCGCCGCCCTCGAACCCGACCCCGACGCGCTGCCCTACGTCGACGACACCGCCGACTGGGCCGACGCGGCCGACGGGGACGACATCTGGACCGACCACGGCGCCGACGGCCACCGCGTCCGACGCTGGCGCCCCCTCGACGCCCCCGTGGCAGAAGGAGCTTTGTGAAGTACCGCAAGCAGTTCGACCGCCAGGTCGTCCGCGAGGACGTCTGGATCCCCACCCGGGACGGAAGGACCCGGCTGCACGCCCGTATCTGGCGGCCCGTCGACGCCGAGGCGGACCCGGTGCCCGCGCTGCTCGAATACCTCCCGTACCGCAAGAGCGACTGGACCGCGCCCCGGGACGCCCAGCGCCACCCCTGGTACGCGGGGCACGGCTACGCCTCGGTCCGCGTGGACATCCGTGGGCACGGCGACAGCGAGGGTCTACCCGGCGACGAGTACGACGCGCAGGAACTCGCGGACGGCGTGGACGTCGTCAACTGGCTTGCCGCACAGCCCTGGTGCACCGGCAAGGTGGGCATGTTCGGCATCTCCTGGGGCGGCTTCAACTCCCTCCAGATCGCCGCGCTCGCTCCCGAACCCTTGAAGGCGATCGTCACCGTCTGCTCCACCGACGACCGCTACGACAACGACGTCCACTACACGGGCGGCGCCGTCCTCGGCATCGACATGCTCGCCTGGGCCGGCACCATGCTCGCCTTCGCCGCCCGGCCGCCGGACCCGGCGAGCGTGGGCGAGGACCGCTGGCTGCCGATGTGGCGCGAACGCCTCGACGCCCTCGAACCCTTCCTGCACACCTGGCTCGACCATCAGCAGCGCGACGACTACTGGAAGCACGGCAGCGTCTGCGAGGACTACACCGCGATCGACGCGGCCGTCCTCGCGGTCGGCGGCTGGAACGACCCGTACCGGGACACCGTGCTGCGGCTCGTCGAGCACCTGCCCGGCGACCGCGTCCGGGGGATCGTCGGCCCCTGGTCGCACCAGTACCCCGACCGCGGTCTGCCGCCCGGTCCGGCGATCGGCTTCCTCCAGGAGACCCTGCGCTGGTGGGACCAGCACCTCAAGGGCGTCGACACGGGCGCGATGGACGAGCCCCTGCTGCGGGCCTGGATCACCGACCCGGTCCCGCCGGCGACGTCGTACGACGTACTGCCCGGCCGTTGGGTGGGCGACGTCAAGTGGCCGAGCCCGACGGTCAGTTGGGACGCACGACCCCTCGGTACGAGCACTGAGCCCGTCCTCGTGCGGTCCCCGCAGCACACCGGCCTCGACGCCGGGCGTTTCTTCCCCTTCGGGAACGCGAGCGACCTGCCGCCGGACCAGCGAGAGGAGGACGGCCGTTCGGTCTGCTTCGACTCCGAGCCGCTCACCGAGCGCGTCGAGATCCTCGGCCGCCCGCGCGTCCGGCTTCGCCTCGACAGCTCCGCCCCGCGCGCCCATGTCGTCGCCCGGCTGTGCGACGTCGCCCCGGACGGCTCCTCCACGCTGGTCACCCGTGGCGTGCTCAACCTGCTGAGCAGGCACGGCCGGGACCGGGCCGTCGAGTGGACACCGGGGACGTACGAGGACGTCGAGTTCGAGCTGACCGGCATCGGCTACGCGATCCCGCCCGGCCACCGCGTCCGGGTCGCCGTGTCCGACACCTACTGGCCGTGGGTGTGGCCGCACGGCCAGCGCGGCGAGCTGCGGGTCGTGCCGGCCGAGAGCGCCGTACGACTGCCCGTGCGCGAAAGCGGATCGGAGCCGCCGATCCGCTTCGAGGAGCCCGAACAGTCGGTCCCGCTCGACGTGATCTACGACCGGCCCGCAGGGCCGACGCCCGAGCGGCTGGTCACGCACGATGTCGCCAAGGGGGAGTGGACGCTGGAGGTCGACCCCAACTACGGGGGCTCGCGGACGTATCCGGACGGGCTGCGCTACGAGGAGAGCGCGCGGGAGACGTACCGCATGCGCAGCGACGACCCGCTGTCCGCGCACGCCGCCTCGGAGTGGCGAATCCGGTTGCGGCGCGGGGACGACTACGACGCTGAGATCATGGCGCGGACGGAGCTGCGCGCCACGGCCGCTGACTTCGTCATGGACAGTCGCGTCGAAGCACGGGCGAACGGAGAGACAGTGGCCGAGCGAGCATGGCACCGCACCACCCCGAGGACGTCGGGATGACGGCCGCCAAGCCCCCGCAGGCCGCCAAGGCACCGCGCCGTGCCGTCGCCGCCGCCGCCCGCACCCGGCAGCCCACCGAGGTGCGCCGGCGGCTCATCGTCGAGGCGGCCGTCCCGCTGATAGCGGAACGCGGCTACGCCTCGGTCGGCGTGCGGGACGTGGCGGCCGCCGCCGGGGTCTCCGTCGGTACCGTCACGTACCACTTCGGCAGTGTGCAGGAGATCCTGTCCGAGGCGATGGTCCTGCACATCGAGCGCTACTACGCCGAGTTGCACGAGGCCGCCGAGCAGGCGACCAGCGGGGCGGAGGCGCTGCGGCTGCTGGTCGACGCGCTGTTCACCGAGGACACCGACCGGCACTGGCGGATGTGGTTCGACTACTGGAACGCCGGTGAACAGGGCACCGACGAGGCCTTCAGCAGTGGGCAGGCCCGGCGCTACGAGAGCTGGCACCAGCAGATCCGCGCCCTGGCCGAACGGGGCGTCGCCGACGGCGAGTTCCGCTCCGACGACCTCGACGGCTTCACGGTCCGCTTCGCCGCCCTCGCCGACGGCCTCGCCCTGCAACGGCTGCGCCAGGCACCCCCGTTGACCACCGAGGACGCCCGCCGTCACCTCAACCGGCTCATCGAGACGGAGCTCGGGCGCCGATCACCCGCGTGATCTCCCTGGCCATGCGCAGGATGCCGGGGGAGCGGACCGGACACGGTCTCGGCGTCGAGGTCGTCGGCGCCAGGCAGAAGTGCAGGTAGTCGTCGTCCCGGTGCAGGGCCGTACGGCCGTTGCCGGGCTGGGTGCAGTAGTCGGGGTGGGCGCGCTCGTAGGTGGTGCACGGGAGGTACTGGGTCCAGGTGTAGCGGGCGCCGGCGGGGCTCACGGCCTTCCCGGCGTCGGCGACGGTGTCGTCCGTGGACCTGGCCTGCGCCTCGTAGAGCGCGTTCACCGCCCGGACGCGCTCGGGGGTGATCGGGTCGGGGCCCTGCAACACCCAGACGACGGTGGGCCGTTGGGTACCTCCGGCGGTCGCGATCTGCGCGGTGAGCTTCCTGATGTCGGAGGCGTACCGCCGCAGATACGTCTGCCGGTCGGCGTCGTAGGTGATCCCGTCCATGCAGGGCGTGTAGCCCCACGCGTTGCCCCAGAACTGCAGGATCACGAAGTCCGGGTGCAGCGCGCGCACCAGCGCCGCCGCCTTGTCGCCGTCCGGCACCAGGGAACGCGCCCCCGTGCCCTCCAGGTAGTCGCACAGTGTGGTCCCCGAGTACGGGGCACTCGTGTACGTCGCGTCGAGCCTGCCGCGGAGTTCCTGCCCGAGCACCCGCTGGCTCTCCATCGCGAGGGAGTCCCCGAGATACAGCACGCCGGGCGCCGACTTCACCGGGGCGACGGGGACTTGTCGATGGGTCGTGGCGCGCACGGACGGGGTCGGCGGCGGGACCTCGGGCCCGGACGCCGGGTCCGTGCACGCGCCGAGCAGCACTCCGGCCAGCAGTACACCCACGATCCACGGCTTCCGCATACGGCGACTCCCGCCCCGGGCACCGGCAAACGGCTCCCCAGGCAAGCACAGGCAGGGTGAAGGTGGAAGACGCTCCGCTACTCCAGGCGCTCCAGCAGGTCGAGCAGATCGGTCAGCGGGAGCGGCTTGGCGAGATGGGCGTCGAAGCCCGCCGTCCGGGACAGCGAACGGTCGGTGCCCCGGCTGAAGCCGGAGACCGCGATCAGCCGGAGCCGGTCCCCGTGCGGCCGGGCCCGTACCGTACGGGCCACCGTGTAGCCGTCGGTGTCGGGCAGGCCCAGGTCGCACAGGACCACGTCGAAGACGTCGGACTCGGTCGCGGTGAGCGCGTCGGCGCCGGTGTGGACGGCGGTGACGTGGTGGCCCTGGCGTTCCAGGAGGGTGCGGTAGGTCGCGGCGAGGTCGGTGTTGTCCTCCACGATCAGGATGGCGAGTTGGCGCCGGGCGCGGGGTGGCGCGGACGGGCGTGCCGGTTCCGGAGCCGCCTCGTCGGCCCGCGGCAGCAGGACCGTGAACGTCGCTCCCTTGCCGGGGCCTTCGCTGTGCGCGCTGATCCGGCCGCCGTGCAGTTCGACCACCGTACGGGCGACCGCGAGTCCCAGACCGAGCCCCTCGGGCGTGTTCGGGCCCGCCGGGGCCGCCCGCACGAACACCCCGAACAGGTCCTCGGCCTGGGCGGGTTGGAAGCCTATGCCGTCGTCCCGCACGGTCAGCCGGGCCTGCTCGTCCTCGACCGTGAGCCGGACCTCCGTACGGCCGCCGGGCGGGGAGTACTTGAGCGCGTTGGACAGCAGGTTCGTCAGCACCTGGGCCAGCCGCAGCCGATCCCCGTCGACCACAACGGGCGTGTCCGGCAAGGTCAGTTGGAGGGTGCGCTCCTCGTGTCCGAAGAGGCTCCTGATGTCGGCGCAGGCGCTCTCGACCACGGACCGTACGTCGACCCGCTCGGACACCAGCTCAAGTCGGCCGGTCAACGCCCGTGTCCCGTCCAGGAGATCGTTGCTCATCCGCACCAGCGTGCCCAACTGCCGCTCCAGGACCGAGAGTGCGGGAAGGCCGTCGTCCGGCAGGTCCAGTGCGAGCAGTTCCACGGCCGCGCAGGCCGCGGCGAGCGGATTGCGCAGTTCGTGCGAGAGCGTGGCGATGAACCGGTCCTTGGCCCGCTGCTCCTCCCTCAACTGTCGTCCGGCAGCGTCCAGTTCGGCGTTGGCGCGGCTCAGCTGCTCGTTGACCTCGCGGATCTCCCGGGCCCGTACGAACAGGTCGATCTCCATGCCCTCGGCCCGCATCTGCGCCTCGGCGGCGGCCCGTTCCTGCTCCCGGCCGACCCGGCGCAGATGCACGAAGTCCGTGACGTCCTCGACCCGGTGGATGATGTGCGTGACCCGTCCCTCGGCGTCCAGGACGGGGGAGTTGACGGGGCTCCAGTACCGCTCGGCGAAACCGCCCGCCTCGCCGGTCGGGATGTCGTAGCGCTGGAGGGCCATCGTGTCCTTGCGGCCCGTGGCCACCACCGACTCCAGCGAGCGGCGCAGGTTGGCGACGCCGTCCGCCGAGGGGTCGTCGGGGTTGTCGGGGAAGACGTCGAAGATCCGTTGCCCGACGATCGTGCGTTCCGTACGGGTGGCCGCGAGATACGCGCGGTTGACCTCGACGATGGTGAAGTCGGGGCTGAGGATCAGCAGCGGGGAGAGCGAGGAGTCGAAGAGCAGCCGGAAGTCGGGGGTCGTGAGGGGCGGTGACATGGCGGCTCTCAGGGGTCGAGGCGGTAGCCGTAGCCGCGGACCGTGGTGATCCGGGGCGCGGGCGTGGGGAGTGCCGCGAGCTTGCCGCGCAGGCGGTACACGTGCTCGATCACGGTGGCGGGCTGCTGCCAGGAGGCGCCCCAGATCCGGTCGAGGACCTGCTCGGTGGAGAACACCCGGCCGGGCGCCTCGCCGAGCATCTCCAGCAGGGCGTACTCCTTGGGACGCAGGGTGAGGAGGACGCCGTCGGCGGACGCCTGGCGGGCGGCCGTGTCGATCCGCAGTGAGCCGACCTGGATCACGGCCGGGGTCTCCGGCGGCTGCGACCTGCGCAGTACCGCCCTGATGCGGGCCACCAACTCCCGTTGTGAGAACGGCTTGACGAGGTAGTCGTCGGCGCCGATCTCCAGGCCCGCCACCCGGTCGGCCTCCGCGCCCCGGCCGGTGACCACGATGACCGGAAGCCGGCTGGTGGAGCGGAGCGCCCGCAGGAGTTCCAGGCCGCTGCCGTCCGGGAGTCCCAGGTCGAGGACGGCGAGATCGATGCGGCTCTCGTGGAGGACGGACTTGCCGGCGCGGGCGTCCATGGCCCAGGTGACGGTGAATCCCTCGTGCTCCAGGTAGGAACGGCACATCAGTGCGAAATCGGGTTCGTCCTCGATCAGTGCCAGGTGCGGACGCATTCCGCATCACCCGGCCCGACCTCGGCCCGCTCGTTGTGTCGCTGATGAGCGGGCGTTGATGCCCCGACCATGTGGCGAAGGTAGAACAGGAGGTACCCACGGTTCAAGGGGGAGCCGCTCGGGGGAGTTCCGGCGCGGGCTCGTGCGGTGCGGGGATGTCGAAGCCGCCGCACGGACCCGCGCCGGATCGTGCGCCCGCGCGCGACAGGCACGGAACGGGGACGGAACACCTTGCACGAGAAAAGCCTGGAGCCGGTGACCGCGGCGGCCTGGCCGGCGCCCGGCGACCATGCCCTGCTGGGCGCCAGGGACGGCCTGCTCGTCGTCGACCTGCACGGCGACATCGATCTGGCGACCACGACCCCGCTGCGCGAGTGGCTGGACTCCGTCGTCGCCCTGCGCGCGCCCGCCTACGTCGTCGATCTGCGCCGTACGACGTTCATCGACTCCACCGGACTCAACCTGGTGCTGCGTTTCCGCCGCCGGGTGCGGGAGCACGAGGCGGGCTTCGCCGTGGTGTGCGCCCCGCGCACCGTGCGCCTGTTGCGGGCGCACGGCACGCTGGACGTCCTCGATCCGGCGCCCGGTCTCCCGGAGGCGGCCTCCAGGATCGCCGGCCGCTGAGACCTCAGACCCGGTCGGCCGCGATCAGCAGATACTGGAAGCTGCCGTTGCGGTAGGCGGTCAGAAAGGTGTCCTCGATGCCCGTGACCAGATGGTCGGCCCGGCTGCGCAGCGCCCAGTAGGGGATCGTGTCCTGGGTGAGGTCCTGGACGTGGACGGGCACCAGCCGGTTGCGGGCCATCGCCCGGAAGTACTCCGACCTGGGGTGGATGTCGCAGATGTAGTGGGCGTTGATGAGGGACACCTCGCGCGAGGCCCGGCCGTAGGTGTCGTTGTAGCAGCCGGTGATCACCACATAGCGTCCGCCGCGGCGCAGCAGCCGGGCATGCTCGGCGAACAGCAGGTCCAACTCGACGTACATCGTGGACTCGTTGTTCCACGACGCGGCGAACTCCCCTGTGGGGAAGCCGGTGTCGAGCATGTTGCGGTGGTGGTAGCGCACCTTGCCGTCGATGCCCCGGGCACGGGCCTGCGCGTTGGCGAACTCGGCCTGCTTGGCGGAGATCGTGACCCCGTCGGCCCGGCAGCCGTAGCGCAGATGCGCCACCACACTGCCCCCGCCGCGCCCGCAGCCGGCGTCGAACACCCGGTCGTCGGGGGCGAGTTGGCCGAGGTGGGAGGCGAGCAGTTCGGCCTGGGCGTGTTCCAGGCGGTGGAGTTCGGCGGTGAGCCGTTCGCGGCGCCGGACGGGGTCTGGCTCCTCCAGCACGGATTCGTCGGCCCCGCCGATTCCGTAGTGGTGGTGGTACAGGTCGTCGATCTGTCCGAGGGCGAGGTTGACCGGGTTCTCTTCGGCGTTCCAGTAGTCCGCGACACGGCTCTGGTACGTGGACTGGGTCGGCACCGGTGGAGCTGTGGTGCCGGCGTCGGTGGTGGTCAACGGTGACTCCTAGCGTGGTGCGTCTGACGGGACGTCAGGGACCGGACTCTTACCAGTAGTTGGGCAGGTGGTAGCGGTGGGTGTTGGTCGCGTGCCACTCGTGGTTGCCGGACACCCAGGCGGCCAGGCCCTCGGTGTAGCGCGCGACGAGGGGCGAGGTCGCGGAGAGCGCCGCGGACTCCTCGTCGAAGGCGTCCATGATCCGGTTGTGGATCTCGACGGACTTCAGATAGGCGGCCTTCAGCCCGCACCGCTCGTCGGCAGCGACGACCTGCGGGAGGTTGAGGTGGTCCGGGTCGCTCGCGAGCTCCCTGGTGAAGGAGTACAGGTCGTTGACGATCGTGGTGGCGTTGCAGGCGAGAGCCGTGACCCGCTGGATCTCGGGCCGGGCGTAGACCTGTTCGGGCAGTTCGTAGCCGTCGACCGCGTCCACGATGGACAGACAGGGCCGGAAGTTGTTGAACTGCCGCATCACCAGGTACTCCCACACCCGGGGCTTGTACCGGATCTCGGCCCACGCGGCCTCGGCGAGATAGCCGAGGTGCAGCCGGGCGAGGTCGTGCACGATCCGGTCGGTCTGGCTGGGGGTGGCGAGGAGGGCGTAGTCCTGGATCGCGAAGTGGTACGAGCGCAGCGGGCCGTCGGTCTGCACGCCCTGGCGCCACTCCTCCTCCAGCTCGGGGGTGGAGTGGAACGGGTCGAGCGCCGACTGCGCGAAGATCAGCCGCCCGCCCAGCCCCCGGTGCGAGCCGCCCTTTCCCTCGTCCTCCTCGCAGTAGCAGTTGTCGACGATGTTCTCGGCGAGCAGCAACTTGCCTGCCGCGGTGAGCCGTTCGAGGTCGACCGCCCCCGGGTGCTGGAGCACCACGGCCCGGCCGAACTGGAACCCGGCGAAGTCCCCGCCCCACGCGGCCGGGAACAGATCGAGGCCGCGCGCCCAGGTCTCCAGTCTGCGGTCGAGCTCCGCGGCCTTCTCCGGGTCCGCGGGTACTGCCGGGCGGTAGGTGAGTCCGGGGATCGCTCCGGTGCGCCGGGCCCGCAGAGTGCTCGCCAGGTTCGGCGGGCCGGGCAGCGGGAGGGAGGTGGTCATGAGCTTCTCCAGGCCGTCACTCGGCGGTCCTGCCGATCTGGACGTTCTCCAGGATTCCCGCCGCGTCGGGGACCAGGATGGCCATCGAGTAGTACGCGGTGACGAGGTAGCGGATGATCGCGGCCGAGTCGATGCCCATGAAGCGGACGTTCAGACCGGGCTGGTACTCCTCGGGGATACCGGTCTGGAACAGGCCGACGACCCCCTGGTCGGCCTCACCGGTACGCAGCGCGATGATGCTGCTGGTGTGCTGCGGGGAGACCGGGATCTTGCTGCACGGGAAGAACGGCACACCGCGCCAGGCGGGGATCTCGTGCCCGTCGACGGTGGCCGTGCCCGGCACCAGACCGCGCCTGTTGCACTGCCGGAAGAAGGCCGCGATGGCCTTCGGATGGGCGAGGAACAACTTCGTCCTGCGTCGCATGGCGAGCAGTTCGTCGAGGTCGTCCGGGGTCGGCGGACCGGTGAAGGTGCTGATGCGCTGGGTGTAGTCGACGCTGTGCAGCAGCCCGAAGTCCCGGTTGTTGACCAGCTCCCACTCCTGCCGCTCGCGGATCTCCTCGATGGTGAGCCGCAGTTGCTGCTGGGTCTGGTCCATCGGATCGTTGTAGAGGTCGGCGACCCTGGTGTGCACCCGCAGCACGGTCTGGGTGAGGGACAACTCGTACTCGCGCGGGGCGAGTTCGTAGTCGACGAAGCCGCCGGGCAGCGTCGGCTCGCCCACATGGCCGGCCTGCACCGGCACATCGGCCTCGCCCTTGCGGTTCATCGGCAGCCGCTGCCGCTCGGCGTAGGCCTCCAGATGGGCGGCCAACGACGGTACGCGGTCGGTGAATTCGGACACGACGTCCCAGGGCAGAACCAGCAGCACGCCCGCGGTCTCGGCGCGCACGGAACTCAGCCACAGCGGGTCGGACTGTCCTATGGCCTCGTCCCCCATCTGGTCGCCGTCGGTGACGACTCCGAGGATCTCCTCCTCGTCGTAGGGTCCCGCCGCGTAGCGGGTGAAGCGGCCGTGGGCGACCAAGTAGGCCTCGGTGACGGGCTGTCCGGCCTCGAAGAGGACCTGGCCCGCGCGTACGTCCCGGACCCGGAACCGGGTGGCGATCTCCTTCAGGACCTCCGTGTCTGAGTACCCGCGCAGCACGGGCAGTTCGGTGAGCGTCTCGGGGATGACCTTCACGTCGTCGGCGCCGTTCTGCTCGAACCGCACCCGGCCGCGGCCGACGCTGAGCTGGAGCCGCCGGTTGACCCGGTAGGCGCCGCCCCTGACGTCCACCCAGGGCAGCATCTTCAGCAGCCAGCGCGAGGTGATGGCCTGCATCTGCGGTTCGGACTTGGTGGTCGTGGCGAGTTGCCGGGCCGCGACCGTGCTGAGGCTGGTGAGCTGTCCGTTGCCGGGCGGCTCGGGGGCGGAGTCGTCGGTGGCCGGTCCGTTGACGCTTTCCGGAGTGGACACATTCCCTCCCGGGAGGTGAACAGGGGTGAGCGCGTCGTCGGTTTACAAGCCAAACAGTCCTGCCCAGCACCGGTAACCGCGCGAAGGGGGCGGCTTCGCGTTCCGGAGGTCGTAAACCCGCCGGTCGGGTCGGGGAGGGCGAGGGTTCGTGCCCGCACCCCGGCGCGCGGGGCGCGCGGGCGCGGTGCCAGGCGATTCCGGCGTTCGACGCGCGCCCCGCACCCCTGGTGACTAGCGTGAGAATTCGGACAACCAGATCCAGCCAACCCGACCTATCGGAGAGGGCCGCAGCCATGGCCGTACAACCTGAAGGAACCCCCTGTTGGGCCGACGCGATGTTCGGCGACGTCGAGGGAGCCAAGAGTTTCTACGGCGACGTCCTCGGCTGGACCTTCGGCGAGGCGTCGTCGGAGTACGGCAACTACACGCAGGCCTACGTCGACGGAAAGGCCGTGGCCGCCGTCGTACCGCCGATGCCCGGCCAGGAGGGGCAGTCGCAGTGGTGCCTCTACCTCGCCTCACCGGACGCCGCTGCGACCGCGGCGAAGATCCGGGAGAACGGCGGCGAGGTGCTGATGGAGCCGATGCAGGTCGGCGAGTTCGGCACGATGTGCCTGGCCCGTGAGCCCAGCGGCGCCGTGTTTGGCGTCTGGCAGGGCGGCACCCACGAGGGCTTCGAGGCATCGGGCGTGGCCGGCGCGTACGCCTGGGCCGAGATCTTCACCCGCGAGCCCGCGAAGGCGGACGGATTCTTCCCGGCGGTCTTCCCGTACTCGGCGAAGAGCATGGAGGACCCGGGCGTCGACTACCGCGTCTACAACATCGGCGAGGACACGGTCATCGGACGGATGGCGATGGGCGACGAGTTCCCGCCCGAGGTGCCGTCGTACGTCAACGTCTACTTCGCCGTGGACAACTGCGACGACGCCGTCGCCAAGGCCACCAAGCTCGGCGGGATCCTCCGCTTCGGCCCCATGGACAGCCCCTTCGGACGGTTCGCGGCCCTCAGCGACCCGCAGGGCGCCTCGTTCTCGGTGATCGACATGACCACCACCCAGGGAGACATGCCGCAGATGACGGACGTCTGACCGGGCGGGCCGCGGGTCAGCGGCCCTAGGCCGTCCACCAGGCGGGGGCGCAGGCCACGGCCGCGTCGACCATGTCGTCCTTGGTGACCGCCGGGTCCTCCAGCCATGCCTTGATGGCACCCGCGAAGCCGTGGGCCAGGAACTGCGCGACGACCCGGCGGTTGGCCTCGGGAAGCCCCGGGTGGTCGCCGTCGGCCATGAAGGACAGCGTGTAGTCGCCGAAATGGCGAACGAGCGCCTCGTACACACCGCTGTCCGCCGGATCCGTGAGGGCGCGCCGGTAGATCGGCAGATGCCGCTCGACGTGGTCGGCGACCTCGGCGGTGGCCAGCCGGAGCAGTTCGGGGGCCGAGTGCCCGCCCTGCGCGCGGGCCTCGGCCTCGCGGCGGTGGCCGCGGTCCAGATCGGCCTGGAGCACCTGGATGAGCAGGTCCAGCGGGGAGCTGTAGCGGTTGTAGAACGTGGCGCGCGTGACCCCGGCGCGTTCGGCCAGTTCCGCGACGGAGATCCGGGAGACGGACCGCTGCGCGGCGAGCTCCACGACGGCCTCCTCGAAGGCCCGCGTCGTGCGGGTGACGCGGGGATCGATCCGCTGGTTCAGCGCTCCGCCCTCCTCGGGTTCACGTTGCACTCTGCCATGACGAGTGATTTTATACACATGTCAAATAGTGCGGCGAAAGGAACGGTCATGGCCTCGCACACCGCGATCTCACCCCAGGAGGCCGCCGACCGGCTGGCCGTCCGTGAGCTGGTCGACGCCTACGCGCACTGCGCGGACCGGCGGGACGCAAAGGGGCAGATGGCCCTGTTCACCGAGGACACCCGCTTCCTTGTGTTCATGGACGCCACCGCGGCGGAGCCGACGCAGGAGCTGCACGGCCGCGAGTCGCTGGCCCCGGTCTTCGACAACCTGAACGTCTACCGGGCCACCACGCACTTCAACGGCCAGAGCACCATCACCCTGGACGGGGACCGGGCGAGTGGCGAGAGCTACTGCCTGGCCCACCATGTCTCGGTCGACGAGTCCGGGCAGCGCTCGCTCATGATCGCGTCCATCCGCTACCTCGACGAGTTCACCAAGCTGGACGGCGACTGGTACTTCGCCGAGCGCCGGCTGATGGTCGACTGGACCGAGACCCGCCCCTCGACGCCCTGACACCCGTGCGCGGTCACACCGCCCGTTCCCCTTCGTGGGCCACGCGGTGCGCCACGGCCAGTCCCCAGGGCACCCCGAGCACGACCACGAGAGCCAGACCCAGGAGCAGCGGAGCCGGACGCAACGCGCCGAGCGCCACGCACACGACGGCCATGGCGACGCAGGTCCGGGCCAGCGGCCGGTAGAGGCCCAGGTCCTCGCTCCAGACCCGCAGGGACGACGCGAGCACCATCGTCGCGCAGAGCACGACGGCCGTACCCCCGCAGAGCACCCAGGCCGTGGCGGCCGGGGTCCGGCCGTCGTGGGCGTGCTCGACCAGGCCCACCATCGCGGCGCCCATCGCGGCCACCGCGGCCGTCAGCGGCAGATGGATCATCATCCACTGGAGGGCGCTCGCCCGCGTGGGCCGCGGCAGCCGGTGCCCGGCGAAGTCGAAGTACGTCCACCAGCCGCCGAAGCCGACCACGACGGCGACCAGTCCGACGGCGAGAGTGAGCGCGCCGGTCGGCTCGTGGGACAGTCCGTCGACGACGCCGGTCACGTTCTCGCCGAGCACGATGATGATGAACAGTCCGAACCGCTCGGCGAGCGCGTCGGTCACGCTGAACCCGACCACCCGTTCCGGAATGGCCCTGGCGAGCACGAACACGAACCCCAGCAGATAGACGACGGCCAGCGCGCCCCACGTCAGCACCCGGGCGTCGGCGGGCAGCGCGGCGCTCGCGGCCAGGACGACCGCGCAGAAGGCCGTCCCCGTCACGAACAGCGCGCTGGGGCGCCGGAATTCGGGAGTGTCGCCCCGCGAGGCCAGCAGCCACAGCAGCGCCAGGAGCGCGAACAGCACCCCCGCGTCCACGGCGAACGCGGCACCGCGCGTGTCACCCGCCTCCGGGATGAACGCGCCCAGCGGCACCAGTACCAGGATCTGCAGCAGGAACATGCTCCGGCCGCGGGCGTCCTCGTGCCCGTGCAGCTCGTGGTGCAGGCTGCCGTTGAGCCAGGCGATCCACACCAGCGCGAACACCGCGGCGAACAGGCCGAGGCCGTGCCAGTCGAGTTCCCCGGCCAGATGGTGGGCGGCCTGGGCGACGAGAACGACCACGACGAGGTCGTAGAAGAGTTCGAGCGGGCCGACCACCCGCTCGCGCGGCTGTTCCCCGTGGGGGCGCGGAGGCAGCCACAACAGGTCGCGCAGCCGGGCCCACTGCTCGTGTCGCGAGGTCATGCGCGCAGCGTAGAGGGCCGAGCGGCCCGATCCCCGGACGGGGCGCGCGGCCGGACCGGGTCGGCGGAGAGCGCGTGGTGCGGTCGTGGCATGATCGGGCGCATGCGTGAACGTGTGGTGGCCGCGTGCGACGGGGCTTCGAAGGGAAATCCGGGGCCCGCTGCCTGGGCCTGGGTCGTGTCGGACGACGCGGAGAGCCCGGCCCGCTGGGAGGCCGGACCGCTCGGCAGGGCCACCAACAACGTCGCCGAACTCACCGCGCTGGAGCGCCTGTTGACGGCGACCGCACCGGACGTACCGCTGGAGATCCGGATGGACTCGCAGTACGCCATGAAGGCGGTCACCACCTGGCTGCCGGGCTGGAAGCGCAACGGCTGGAAGACCTCCGGCGGCAAGCCGGTCGCCAACCAGGAACTGGTCGTCCGCATCGACGAACTGCTCGACGGCCGCTCGGTCGAGTTCCGCTACGTCCCCGCCCACCAGGTCGACGGCGACCCGCTGAACGACTTCGCCGACCGCGCCGCGAGCCAGGCCGCCGTCGTCCAGGAACCCGCGGGCAGCGACCTCGGCTCCCCGGAGCCGCCCCCCTCTCCCGACACCCCGAAGAAGTCCGCCCGTCCGGCCGGTGCCAAGTCGGCCCGGAAGAGCGCGAGTTCGTCCTCCCGCACCATCAAGGCGAAGTTCCCCGGCCGTTGCCTGTGCGGACGCGCCTATGCGGCCGGCGAGCCGATCAGCAAGAACGCCCAGGGCTGGGGTCACCCGGAGTGCAGTACCGGCAAAGTGGACTAGACAATTTCAGTCTCTCCGCTTTAACGGTCGTGCGCGGTCCGGGAATTCGGTCTCGCAAAGGTCGGACCTAATAGCCGGACCGGTCTCGGCGGATATGGCCGCGCCGAGACCGCCCGAAGTCGCGACTACTCGTTTGTCATATGCCGCGACGCCCTCATATCTCCAAACTCGCCTCAAGGCGCTTCAAGTTGTGCCGTGCCAGTGCGAGATTGCTGCGCTCACGATCCAGCGCCAGATACAGGAAGAGCGAGCCGTGCGCGCCCGCCAGCGGCCTGATCAGGTGGTACTGCTTTCCGAGGGTGATCAGGATGTCCTCGATCCGGTCGTCCACGTTGATGGACTTCAGCGTGCGCTGCTTCGCCCGTACGACCTCGGTGTTGCCCGCCCCCGCGACCTCCAGGTCCAGATGCGGACCGCCGCCCAACGCCCCCAGCGTCATGCCGCTCTCGTAGTCGACAAGGGACACCCCCAGGGCCCCGTCGATAGTCATCGCTTCCTTGAGCGTCGCCTCAATGTTCACGTGGTGCCTCGTTTCCCTCACGAGCCGGCGAGACGGTGGGTCTCGCCATGAAAACGGTCTCAATGCGAACCGTGCGGGTAACAGACAACACCATCTTTGGTCAGTGTTGCGATAGTTGGCAAATAAAGTAGTCTGCTCGCCAGAGTGACTGAAGGGGGGGCCTTTGTCATCGCTCGACACCGCGCTGGACCGTGTCCTGACCGCGCCCGGTATCAGCGGAGCCATGCTGCTCGATGCCGTCACCGGTCTCACCTATGCGGAGTCGGGTGAGGTGAGTGGCGGTCGGGATTCCTGCGAAATAGCGGAGATCGCCCGCACCCGCCTCAACCGGGCCGGTGCGTCGGGGGAGTTGGAGAGCGTCGTCGTGACCACCTCCACCCGCCATCTCGTGACGCTCCAACTCGCACGGCGGGGCGACCCCCTGCTGCTGTGCGCGACCGTCGACCGCGAGCGCACCAACCTCACCTGGGCGCTGCGCGAACTGCACCGGCACGCCGACGAGTTGCTGGCATGACGCAGTCCGGCACCGAGGAACCGCTCGCCGACTCCCGCAACGTTCCCGCCCTGTTGTCGGCCCTCCGGGACCGGGCCCGCTCCTGCACCGTGCTCGTCACCGGCACCCCGGGCGGCTCCATCCACGTCCGCGACGGGCTGGTGGTGGCCATGGAGACGCCCGGCGCACCCGGCATCGAGGGCCTCCTGCTCAGATCGGGCCGGATCAGCGAGGAGGCGTGGTCGGCGGTCCGGGCCTCCGACACCACCCACGAACACCTCGCCGCCGAACTCGTGGCGCGCGGGCTCGTCGGCGCCGGCGAACTCGAAGTCATCAGCCTGGGCGCCCTGTTCGACGCGGCCTTCGCGCTGTCCCTCGCCGTACCCGACAGCTGGGAGGTGGCCGATCCCGTACCGGCGCTCCACCGCAACGCCGGAGTCACCCCCGAGCGACTCCTCGACGAGGTGTCCCGGCGGATCAACCTCCTCGCCGGGGAACCCGGTTCGGTCGCCGCCCTCGCCCGCACCCGCGTCCGGTCGGTGTCCGCCGCGGGCCTCCCAGGGACCGCCGCCGGGCTTCCCGCCCGGCACCAGGAGGTCCTGGCCCACGCGGACGGCCGCGGCACGGCGAGGGACATCGCCTTCGCCCTCGGCCGCGGTCTCTTCGCCGTGATGATGGACCTACGTCATCTGCTGGACCGCGGACTCGTCCAACCGCACCTGCCCTCGGCGGAGAACAGGCCCAGCACGGCGGCCCGCGGCGCGCCCTCCGCGCCCCTCGCCGGGGCGTCCGCCGCGCCCCGTTCCGTACCGCTCCCGCGCCGTGAACCCGGGCGGAACTCCGCACCGGAGCTTCGGCCCCACGACTGAACGACCCGTCCCGCTCAGCCCGTTCGTGCCGATTCCGGCTGAAACCGCGACCCGGCCCCCTCCCGCCTCGTTGTCCCACCGCCTGCACGCAACAGGAAGAAGACGCCATGAGCGACCCCGTGACCGACCTCCTCATCGCCCTGCGGGACAACGTAATGGGAGTCACCGAATCCACCCTGGCCACCAGTGACGGGCTCGTCGTGGCCAGCGACGCGAACAAGACCCACCCCGAGTCCATGGCCGCCCTGGCGGCGGCGGGCCTCGCACTCGGCAACCGGCTAGCCGATCACGGCGGCGCGGGCCATCTCCGCGAGATCACCGCGCGGGGCAGCACGGGCCACGTCATCGTGACGGCCGTAGGAGACCGCGCGCTGCTCGCCGTGGTGGCCGACGACGGCCTCGACGAAGCGGCCTTCCGCCGCGAGATCCCGGCGCTCACGGCGGAACTGCGCCGCCATCTGGACAAGGACGTCTGAGCCGTCCTGGTTGTCCCCTTGGTCTCGTGCGGGGTGACGCGCATTCCGTGCCGCCCCATCCTGCTACTCTGCGGATCCACTTGACCACTTTGAGTAAAACCCAGGGGTGTGCGCGTGAAGGTCGCCTGTGTCGGAGGCGGGCCCGCCGGCCTGTATCTCTCGATCCTGCTGAAGCGGCAGGACCCGTCCCACGACATCACCGTCTACGAGCGCAACCCCGAGGGCTCGACCTACGGCTGGGGCGTCACGTACTGGCGCGGACTGCTCGGCCAACTCCGGGAGTACGACCCCGAGTCGGCGCAGGCCGTCGACGAGCACTCCGTGCGCTGGAGTGACGGCGTCGCCCGCGTCCGGGACCTCACGACCACCCAGCCCGGCGACGAGGGCCACGGCATCGGCCGCCACCGCCTCCTCAAGATCCTCGCCGAACGGGCCAGATCCCTGGGTGTACGGCTGGAGTTCGACCACGACGTCACCGCCGACGACCTGCCCGACGCGGATCTGATCGTGGCCGCCGACGGCGTCAACAGCGCGCTGCGCACCCGCCACGCCGACCACTTCGGCGCCGAACTCAAGCCAGGCCGCAACCAGTACATCTGGCTCGGCACCAGCAAGGTCTTCGGCTCCTTCACCTTCGCCTTCGTGGAGACCGACCACGGCTGGATCTGGTGCTACGGCTACGCGTTCGGCCCCGAGGGCAGCACCTGCGTCATCGAGTGCGCCCCCGAGACCTGGACCGGCCTCGGCCTCGACACCGCCGCCGAGGCCGACGGACTCGCCCTCCTGGAGAAACTCTTCGCCGACCTCCTCGACGGCCACTCCCTGATCGGCCGCGCCTCCGCCGACGGCAGCGCCCAGTGGCTCAACTTCCGCACCCTCACCAACCGCACCTGGCACCGCGACAACCTCGTCCTGCTCGGCGACGCCGCCCACACCACCCACTACTCCATCGGCGCCGGCACCACCCTCGCCCTGGAGGACGCCATCGCGCTCGCCGACGCCCTGCGCGACCACACCGAACTGCCCCAGGCCCTCGCCGCCTACGAACAGCGCCGTAAGTCCGCCCTGTTGTCCATCCAGAGCGCGGCCCGCTACAGCGCCCAGTGGTACGAGAACCTCCAGCGCTACATCCACCTGCCCCCGCACCGCATGTTCGCCCTGCTCGGCCAGCGCCACTCGCCGCTGCTGCCGTACGTCCCGCCGCAGGTCTACTACGGCCTCGACAAGGCGGCCGGACGACTGGAGGCGCTGCGCCGGTTCAAGCGCTGGCTCGGCCCCAGGCTGGCGCGCACCGTCCACGCGCGGGCGCTCGCCTCCCGCAAGTAGGGTGCCCGGCTCCCGCAAGCAGGGGCACCTGGCCTCCCGAGCGCATTGGGTGAATGGCTATTCACCGGATAGGGTGAATAGCCATTCACCTTCTTTACGTGTCCGCTGGAGTGCCCATGGGTCAGCCCGTACCGATACCCGACCCGTCCGGCACCACCGGGCGGACCCCCTTGCGGGACCGGCTCACGGTCCCGGTGCTGGCCTTCGGCGGGATCCTGATGGCGGTCATGCAGACCGTGGTCGTCCCCCTGCTGCCGTCCCTGCCCCGGCTGACCCACTCCTCCGCGGGCGCCGTCTCCTGGATGGTCACGGCGACCCTGCTCTCCGGCGCCGTCCTCACCCCCGTACTCGGCCGGGCCGGCGACATGTACGGCAAGCGAAGGGTCCTGACGGGCGCACTGAGCCTGATGACCGTCGGCTCGGTCATGTGCGCCCTGTCCTCCGACATCCGCGTGCTCATCACGGCCCGCGCCCTCCAGGGCGCCGCCTCCGCCGTCGTACCCCTGTCGATCAGCATCCTGCGGGACGAACTGCCGCCGGAACGCCGGGGCAGCGCGGTCGCGTTGATGAGTTCCACCGTCGGCATCGGCGCCGCGCTCGGACTGCCCCTCGCCGCACTGATCGTGCAGTACTCCAACTGGCACGTCATGTTCTGGGCGACCGCCACCCTCGGCGCGATCGGCGTCTCGGCGGTCTGGTGGGCGGTGCGCGAGTCGCCCGTGCGGGAACCCGGCCGCTTCGACGTGCTCGGCGCGCTCGGACTCGCCGCCGGGCTGGTGTGCCTGCTCCTCGGCGTGTCCCAGGGCGGCCAGTGGGGATGGGGCAGCCCGCGGATCCTGGGGCTGTTCCTCGGCGCGGTCGTCGTACTCGCGCTCTGGTGGTGGCAGCAGCTGCGCACCCAACTGCCGCTGGTGGACCTGCGGTTGGTGTCGCGGCCCCGGGTGGGCCTGTCCCATGTCGCGGCCCTGCTGACCGGCTTCGCGTTCTACGCCAACTCCCTGGTCACCGCCCAACTGGTGCAGGCGCCCAAGGCCACCGGGTACGGGCTCGGACTGTCGATCGTCGAGACAGGACTGTGCCTGCTGCCCGGCGGCATCACGATGCTGCTGCTCTCACCCCTCTCGGCCCGGATCTCCGCGGCCCGCGGCCCGCGGATCACGCTCGCCATCGGGGCCGCGATCATCGCGCTCGGCTATGTGGTGCGCATCGCCGACAGCCACGACCTGTGGACGATCATCCTCGGCGCGACCGTCGTGGCCACCGGCACCACCTTCGCCTACTCGGCGTTGCCCACCCTCATCCTGCGCGCCGTGCCGGCCGGCCAGACCGCGTCCGCCAACGGCGTCAACGTCCTGATGCGCACCATCGGCCAGGCCGTCTCCAGCGCCGTGGTGGCCGCCGTACTCGTGCACCACACCAGCCTGATCGGCGGACGCCCGCTGCCCACGCTGCACGGATACCTGATGGCGTTCGGCATCGCCGCCGTGGTCGCCCTGATCGCCTGCGCGACGGCGCTCACCATCCCCGGCGACGCCACGCCCGACAAGGCGCGGGGCACGGACGGCCGTACCCGGGGCGCGCGGGACGAGGCGCTGGAGGGAGCATGAGGGCCGTGAGCACCCCACCCGCCGCGTCCCCGTCCCCGCCCGCACGCCGGGACGCCGAGGCGACCAAGGCGGCCATCCTCAGGGCGGCCCGCTACCTTCTCGCCCGGAACGCGCACGCCGACATCACCCTCAAGGCCGTGGCCGAACGCGCCGGTGTCAGCGCCCCGTTGATCCTCAAGTACTTCGGCAACAAGGAAGCCCTCTTCGCCCGCGTGATGTCCTTCGAGTCGGACGCGGAGGCCCTGCTCGACGCCCCGCTCGACGAACTCGGCCGCCACATGGTCCGGCACGTCCTGGTCAGCCAGCGCGAGCGGGGCGCCGACCCGCTGCTGCGCATCGCGTTCGCGCCCCTCCAGGGCGACCACGGCGACATCCTGCGCGTCAACTTCCGCGCCCAGGTGGTCGACCGCCTCGCCGAACGGCTCCCCGACCCCGACGCCGGCCTGCGCGCCGAACTGGCCGTCTCCACCGTCCTCGGCCTCGGCGTGATGTACGGCATCGCACGCGGCACCCGGCTGCGCGAGACCGCGACGGACGTCATCGTGGACCGCTACGGACCCACTGTGCAGGCCCACTTGGACTCCTAGGCGTACCGGCGAGCCCTGCGGTACTGCCGGGCCAGGACACCCAGCGTGGCGAACACCGACGGTCCCGTGTCGCGCAGCAGGACCCTGCCCCCTGCGCGTCGTACCGCGCCCAGTCGCAGTTCCTGGACGGCGAGCAAGGCGTCGAGGAACGGCCGGTGTTCCGCCGCGACCAGCGCGGGAAGCGCACGGCAGTCCACGAGCGTGGTCCCGGCGAGGTCGGCCTGCGCCCGGACCACCTGGTCCAGCGCGGGCACGCACGCTTCCGGCCTGCTCCGCAGATCCTCGAACTTCAGCCCGTGCCGGGCGAGTTCGTCCCGTGGGATGCCGATGCGGTCGTTCTCGGCGTCCTCCCGGAGGTCGGCGAGGAAGTCGCTGCGCTGCCAGCCCTCGATCAGATCCCGGCACCCCTGGACGAACGACTTGTACGTCTCGGGGTCGGCCGGCGCGAGCAGCGACGCGGTCAGCATCAGGGCGGGCAGCGAGTAACTGTCCACGTACGCCTGGAAGTCGGCCTCCGTCTCGAAGCCGGTCCAACTCGCGTCGACGGGAGCGCCGTCGAGGAAGGCCCGCACCCGGGCCGCCATGTCCGGGTGACGGCGAACGGTGTCCCAGAGCGCCAACAGGCCGTCCTGCTCGGGTGGTTCGGCGCTCTCCAGGGCCGCCGAGGTCCCGGCGTCCCAGGCGGAGAGGGCTGCCTCCCGCGCGTCCACGTCACCGGTGTCGATCAGTTCGTCGGTCGTGTGCATATAGGCCACCGCGGCGACGACCGGCGGATGCAGCTCCGCCGGCAGCAACAGCCGTACCGCCACGTACTCGTGCAGCGCGAACCTGCGGACGATCCCGCGCTGGATGTCGTAGGCGTGCCGCAGTCGCGGATCGGTGATGCCCGCCTTCGTCAGCGCGGTCGGCCAGCTGGTCACAACTCTCCCTGTGTCAAGATCTCCGACACAGCCTAGTCAGTGCTAGCCGAACAGCCGGTCCAGGAAGGCATTCCCGAACACCCCGTGTGGATCGAGCCGGTCGAAGGTCCCGGCCGCCTGCCCCCACACCGACTCCCCGAACGAACCCGGGACCGCCGTCCCCAGCACCTCCTCGTCGCTCCACGCGGCCTCGTCGGTGTAGGCCCAGCCCTTCGACCACTCGACCCGGGTGCCGTCGAACGAGCGGAACAGGAACTGCTCCAACTCCCGCAGGAACTCCTCCGCGTACGGCGTGCCGGGCAGTGTCAGGACGTCCAGCCAGACGGCCGTGTCCCACTCGGGGTGCTCGGCGCTCGGGCGCAGCGCGGAGAGCAACGGGGCGCGGGCGCCGGTGAGTTCGGAGTCGGCGGGGTGGTCGAGGCCGGTGACTCTGATCTCGACGGTGCCGTTGACGGGGAACCGGCCGAGCGCGGCGTACGCGGCGAGCCGCTCCCGGTAGAACTCGGTGAACTCGTGCACCACCCGCTGCACTTGGGCGCGTGCGGTGAGCACCGCGTACCCGTTGGCGGTCTCCCGCAGTGTCGTCGGCCTGACGTAGAGCAGTGTGTTCTTCGACGGCCCCCAGATGTCCGCCGACAGCGTCGCCGTCAACCCCACTGCAGCCACGTCGAGTTGGGCGTTGCCGAGCACCGGCGCCAGATACCACGCGCCGTCGGACAGGATCCGCCCGACGAGATCCGCGACCACCGTCGGCACGTTGTCGGAGAACGGATAGTTGTACGGCGACGTCACGCGCCGCGAGGTCAACGGCCGGGTCGGTGCGACGCTCCACACCTTCAGCCAGGGGAACTCGGTGAACGCGAACCAGATCGCCTCGGCCCGCCCGGCCTCGTCCAGGAAACTCGCGAAGGTACGCCCGTCGGACCCGGGCGCCGCGAAGAGCTCGGTGGCCGGGATGTCCGTACGGCTCAGGCACCGCAGATTCGCGTTCGCCCCCACCCGCAGCACGACCTCGGTGACCAGTGAACGCCCCAGATGGGTGAGCAGCGCCGCGCAGTCCGCCTCGTCGCGGGTGTAGGTCCGCAGGACGTACGCGCCGGTGTCCGAGTCCCACACCACCGCCGTCAGCGACAGCACCAGATTGCTGAGCGACCCGAACGTGTGCCCGGCCGTCCGCTCCTCGCCGTCAGCCGGTACGGCCGTGCCGTGCGCGTCGATCGCCAGGGCGCCGCCGAGCGTCAGATCGCCGGGTGCGGGCGCCGCGGTGAGACCGAGACCGTGCCCCTCCAGATAGGTGAGCAGCGCCTCCAGGGTGACCCCGGTGCCGGCCCGGACGGCCGAGGCGGAGTCCAGGGTGAGGCCGGTGAGGTGCGGGGCGGTGTCGACCAGCAGCACCGGCGCGTCCGACGCCGTACCGGACTCGATCGTCAGCGGTGACCAGCCGTGCGAGGAGCCGCGGGCGCGGACCCGCCAGCCGTGCTGCCAGGCCCAGTTGACGACGGACACCACCTGGCCGGCGTCGGTCGGCGCGCACGCCCACAACCCGTCGGCGGTGATCTCGCCGACCCAGTTCCGGTACGCCGAGCGGTAGAGGTCGACCTCGGCCGGGAAGTCCGGCAGCTCGGCCGCGGCGAGAGCCGGATCGGCCGTCAGGAGGACGGGTACGGCGGCCAGCGCGGCCGCAGAGAGGAGGAAGCCACGACGGGTCCAGGGAGCGGAACTGCCGTTCCCCGACTGGAGGTTGTTCGCCACATGATCGGTCACGCGCACACGCTAGGTGGGAGTTGACACGAGTAGGCAGCCTGTCGAACTGGTTCACCCGTGTGAGTGAAAGATTCACAGGTCGCGGCCCGGAGGAGCCCGTTCCGCGCATGTCGGTGCCGGATGACAGACTGACGGCATGGACGAACGTGTAATCGGCAGGTCGCAGCAGCAGGCATCCGTCGTCGGGCTCGGCACCTGGCAGCTGGGCGCCGACTGGGGAGACGTCGACGACAAGGAGGCCCTCGCCGTGCTGGAGGCGGCGGCGGAGTCGGGGGTGACCTTCTTCGACACGGCCGACGTGTACGGCGACGGGCGCAGCGAGCAGACCATCGCCGCCTTCCTGAGCGGCCGGCCCGATCTGCATGTCCTGGTCGCGACCAAGATGGGCCGCCGCGTCGACCAGATCCCCGAGAACTACGTCCTCGAGAACTTCCGCGCGTGGAACGACCGTTCGCGCCGCAACCTCGGCGTCGACCGCATCGACCTGGTACAGCTGCACTGCCCGCCGACGCCGGTCTACTCCTCGGACGAGGTGTTCGACGCCCTCGACACCCTGGTCGCCGAGGAGCGCATCGCGCGGTACGGCGTCAGCGTCGAGACCTGCGAGGAGGCCCTCACCGCGATCGCCCGGCCGAACGTGACCAGCGTGCAGATCATCCTCAACGCGTTCCGCATGAAACCCCTGCTCCAGGTGCTCCCGGCCGCCCAGGAGGCGGGCGTCGGCATCATCGCGCGCGTGCCTCTCGCCTCCGGCCTGCTGTCCGGGAAGTACACCAAGGACACGGTCTTCCCCGAGAACGACCACCGCACCTACAACCGCCACGGCGAGGCCTTCGACCAGGGCGAGACCTTCTCCGGCGTCGACTACGCGACGGGCGTCGAGGCCGCCGCCGAGTTCTCCGCCCTCGCCCCGGAGGGATACACCCCGGCCCAGCTGGCCCTGCGCTGGATCATCGACCAGCCCGGTGTCACGTCGGTGATCCCCGGCGCGCGCTCACCCGAACAGGCCCGCGCCAACGCGGCGGCGGCCAGGCTGCCCGCCCTGTCCGAGGACACGCTCACCTCGATCCGGGACCTCTACGACCGCCGGATCAAGGACCAGGTGGAGGGCCGCTGGTAGGCCGCAGTTCCGTTTGAAGGGTCTGCGGTCCGGTTACACGGACCGCATGACTCAGGAGGAAGATCGGCGGACGGGGCGCGACGAGTCCGAGGACGAGAGAGCGGACCGGATGTGGGGCGAGCTCATCCAGGAGGTCCGGGTCGCGCAGACCGGCGTACAGATCCTGTTCGGGTTCCTCCTCACCGTCGTCTTCACCCCGAAGTACGCCCAGCTGGAGCACGCGAACCAGGTCCTCTACGTCGTGACCGTCGTCCTCGGTGCCACCGCCACCGGAGCGCTGATCGGCCCGGTGTCCCTGCACCGCCTGGTCTCGGGCCGGAGCGTGAAACCCCAGGCGGTGCGCTGGGCGTCCCGGCTGACCTTCGTCGGGCTCGTCCTGCTGCTCGCCACGATGACGGCCGCGCTGCTGCTGGTTCTCAGGGTTGCGACCCACGACGCGTATGTGCCCTGGCTGGTCGCCGGGGTGGTCACCTGGTACCTGCTGTGCTGGTTCGTATTGCCACTGTGGGCGAGACAGCGCGATACGACTCGACCGGGCCGATGACCCCGAGCCGCGCCATCTGCCGGTCGTGGACGCGGCTGAGCACCAGCACCGAGACCGTGGCCCCGATCAGCGCGCAGAACATGTCCCACTGCGTGTCCCACACATCCCCCTGGGTCGCCAGAAAGGCGTCCGCGCCGTGTCCGCCGATCACGGCCGCCGCCCACTCGAACAGCTCGAAGAGCGCGCTGAAGGCGAGGCACGCGCACACGGTCAGCGGCGCCAGCCAGCGGCTGCCGCGCAGCGGCGAGGTGCGGGTGAGCAACTCCCGTACCAGGACCGCCGGTACGAAGCCCTGCATGAGGTGGCCGAAACGGTCGTAGGGATTCCGGCTGAGCCCGAACGTGTCCCGGACCCAGTCGCCGACCGGCACCTGCGCGTACGTGTAGTGGCCGCCCACGGCGAGAACCAGCGCGTGCGCGGCGAGCAGACAGCACAGGAGGCCGGTGAAGGGGAAGCGGCGCCAGGTCAGGACGATCACCGGGAGTCCAACGAAGACCCACACGGTCTCCAGGAACCAGGTCGTGCGGTCGTGCGGATGCCAGGCGGAGACGGCCATGCCGACGATCACCAGCGCGACCATGGCGGCGGGCAGCCGGCGCCGCGGCGCGGAAGCTGGAACGGACACGATGGGGCTCCCTTGTCGTGGGGAGCCCCATCGTGTCCGAAGGCCGAAGCCGCTACATGAGTACGGCTACTCAGCCGGAGTGGTGCTCTTGCGCAGCGCGGTGAGGCAGCTGTCGATGGCCTGCTGGAGTTCCTCCAGACGCTTGACCATGTCGTCCTCGTAGAAGTCCTGGGCGTCGTCGAAGGTCAGCTCCTCGAACACCTTCGTGGCCTTCTGGAGGCTGCTGTAGAACTTCGTCCGCCGCTCCTGGACGCGCAGTTCGGGGTCGGCCTCCACCGTCTCGACGACCAGGTTCTTCATGGTGTCGTAGGCCTCGGTGGCCCACTCGCCGGTGTCCTCGCCCTCCTCGAGCTCGTCGAGCAGCGACAGGTGCCGCTCCGCCTCCTGGCGTACGTCGAGGGGCGCGTCGACGGTCTGTCCTGCGGGGGTCTTGATCTGGCCCGACTCGGCGATCTGGCGGACGTAGCCGATCCGGTCCGCCGAGCGGCTCTCCGTCGCGACGGCCTTCTTCAGGTCGTCGGTACGGACCACGTCACGGGCCAACTCGGCCTGCAGCTCGGGGTCTTCGCGCACCCGGTCGAGCAGCGCCTGACGGGCCGCCCGGGCGGTGGACGGGTCGGCGAGGATCGCGGCGCGCAGCGCGGTGGGGTTCTCCGCGACCTCCAGGGCCTTGGTGGGGCGGATGCCTTCGGCCTCGGCGGCCTCGGAGATGGCGGTGCCGCGCTCGGAGGTGGCGGAGGAGCGGGAGACGTAGTAGTTCAACCACACGTCGGCGTCCGGGAGTTCGACCTCCTGGCCGGGGGCCAGCTCCTCGAACTGCGGTACGAGACCGTCGTCCGCGGCCCGGTCCCAGGCCTTGTAGTAGCGCATGACGCGCTCGGGGGAGCAGTCGGCGAGTTCGGCGAACTCCTTCGCGGAGACCTTCGGCGTCTCGTCCGCGCTCTGCCCGCCGGGCCGTACGCTGCGCGCCACCTTCAGGCCGAAGGCCCAGCCGCCGGTGCGGGCGTAGGCTCCGAACTCCTGGGCGTCCCGGGCGACGAGGCCGGCGTCGTCGAGGGCGGTGAAGGACGTCTCGGCCTGGTCGATCACTACGGTCAAGGCGGACTCTCCTGGGCTTGAGATGAGGCACGGTGCGAACAGGCAGCCTATATCCACCCATTGCCGCTGGTTTGAGTGCCCGGCCCTCGCGTCGCCGTCAGTTCGCCGACCGCTTGAAGGTCTTGAAGAAGGTCCCCAGCGCCTGACGGTTGGCCGCGTCGTTCCACTCGTCGGCGGGCGTCGTCCACCGTAGCGAGAAACTGCGCCCGCCGCCGAGCAGGAACCCGCGCCCGAGCGTACGCACCCTGGCGTCGCCGGTGCCGGAGAACCACTCCAGGTCGGCCGCCTTGTCGCCCTGGTACGTCGTGGCCCTGATGTCGCCGATCTGCTGGAAGCCCTCGGTCTGCTTCAGCCCCGGCAGTACGTCGTCGCGCCAGATGGCGACCGGGTCCGGGCCCGCCTGCGTGCTGTAGGTCACGGCCAGGGTGCGCGGGTCGCCCGAGGCGCCGAAGGTGACGCGATAGGCGATGTCGCCGTCCTTCTGGGTGTCCACCACCTTCCAGCCCTTGGGGAGCGCGACGGAGAACCCCTCCGGCGCCTTGAACACCCGGAAACCGGCGGGCAGCACGGAGGCGGTGGGGGAGGGGGACGGGGACGCGGTGACCGAGGGCGAGGCGGAGGCCGCGGGGGAGGTGGGGGCCGTCGGTGAAGGCGTGGCGGAGGGGCTGTAGTTGTGTCCGTCGACGTTCTCGCCGGGAGTGCTCGCGGAGGCCGAGGCGGACGGGAGGGGCGAGGAGGGGGAGGTGGCCGACGAGGTCTCGGTGCCGGGGAGTTGGTGGGTGGCGGCGAGGACGGCGACCGTGACGGTGCCGACGGCCAGCGCGGTCCCGACGGCCATGCCGCGCCCGCTCCAGGTGGTGCCCGCGCCGCGGAAGGTGTCGTAGGCCCGCCGCAGCCGGGGCAGCGGGACGGGCTCGCGGTCCGCGTACGGGTCGTCGTGGAGGATCCGGGTGAGGGCCTCGCGGACCACGGGGCGGGTCATCCGCTCGCGGGAGTTCTTGCGCAGCAGCCCCTGGATGACCTGCGCCAGCGGCCCGGCGCGCGACGGGCCGCGCATCGGGAGCCGGTCCACACCCTTCAGGGTCGCCTCGGGGCGGCCCCGATCACGGAACGGCGGGTGCCCCTCGACCAGCGTGTAGAGGATCGCACCCAGCGCCCACAGGTCGGCGGCCGGTCCGATGCGCTCGTCGCGGGCCTGTTCGGGGGAGGCGTATGAGGGTGCGGTGAGCCGGGGGACGAGGGTGGCGCCGGCGAGTCCGAAGCCGGTGAGGACGACGGTGCCCCGGTCCCGCACGAACACCTGGCCGGGGCTGAGTTCGCCGTGCGTGATGCCCTCGTTGTGCGCGGCCTCCAGGATGTCGAGCAGTTCGAGGCCGATGCGGGCCGCCCGTACATAGTGGAACGTGCCCTGCTGGGCGAGGAGTTGGCCGAGCGGTGTGCCGTCGATCCAGTCGGTGACGGTCCACAGCGTGCCGGCGTCCTCGACGGCGTCCATGACCTGGGCGACCCGGGTGGGAGCGAGCAGCACCATGATCTCGGAGGTGCGCATGATCGCGGCGGTGGTCCGGCGCGCGCTCTCCTCGTCCAGCGCGGCGGGCAGCGTCACCTGCGTGAGGAGGCACGGGCGTTCGGCGGCCATGTCCTCGCCGTACCACGTGAGCCGGTTCGTCTCCCGATGCGCGACCTCCATGGGTCGGTATCTGCCGGCGACTGACTCGTGTACGGAGACGTGCGTCTCGACCATGGCCATCCCTCGCTGAACCCCTGGGTCTCACCTTTCCCAGAAGTACGGCGGTTGTGATGGCGCGGTTCAAAGGAATCCCAATTCCCCGGTGGTTCTTGCCTTTTATTCAATCGCGGCGGCGGGCGGGCGGGGAAATGCCGACGGGAATACGCCCGCCCCGACCTGGTGGTAACCACCGGTAACGAGCAACTTTCCCGCCGTTGGCGCCCTGACCAGGGCCTCTTGCCCTGCCGGGGGAGAGGCATGCGCGCGGGGACTTCCGGCGGCTACCTGGCTGTTCCCGGGAGTTCAGATCAGCGGTCGGAACTGGTCAGCAGGCCGATCAGGTAGACCGTGATGGAACGCTCAAGGGTCGCGGCGAAGGGCGTGCGGAGGAATACGAGACTCGGATCGTTGGCGTACGCGTCGCGTACGGCCGTCGCCGGATGGCTGTGCGTCCACAGTGCTCCGACGAGAACGATCGTCATGCTGGCCGCTTCGGCGACCTCCCGGTCGCCGAGCTCGGGCAGGATCTCCCGCAGCATGGCCGCCAGACCGGCGAGTCCTTCGTGGGCCCCCCGCTTGTACCTCGCGGCAGCCTCGGCGGAGACGTTGTGCTCAAGGATGCCGGCCTGGGCGCTGAGCAGTTCGCAGAGCATCCTCCGGGACGCGAAGGACGAGGCCAGCCCCGATGCCACCGACTCGGCTCGCGCGGTCGGGGAAGCCGTGCGGTCGACGCAGGCCGGCAGCTGATCGACCACCTCGGTCAGGAAATCCCGGGTCAGGCTCTCAAGGAGTTCCAGGAGGACGGCCTCCCGCGACTCGAAGTAGCGCATGACATTGGACTTTGCCAGGCCCACGCGGCGGCTCAGCTCATTGAGGCTCAGGGCGGACACCGGCATCTCGCTGAGCATGGTCGCCGCGGTTTCCAGGATGGTCCGGCGGCGGACTTCGCGCTGCTCCTCGGTTCTGGCGCGCTGGAACGTATTCATGGACATATGTTACAGACCTCCGGTCCCTTGCGTAGAGACCGTAGGTCTCTTATGCTCGAAGAGCCCGCCGGTCTGTTAAGTGGCGTCGGGTCGGTCGAACGTCGGGTCCTACGAGTTCTGAGAGCGGGAGTCAGCAATGACGAAGAAGGTAGCCCTGGTCACCGGTGCCTCCTCGGGCATCGGCGAGTCCGCCGCCCGACAGCTTCAGGAGGCCGGCTTCGTCGTCTACGGCGCGGCCCGACGCACCGAGCGGATGAGCGGCCTGGCGGCGTCGGGCGTACGAACGCTCGCACTCGACGTCACCAGCGAGACCTCGGCCGAGAAGGCGGTCGCCGAGATCATCGCGGCCGAGGGACGCATCGACGTCCTCGTCAACAACGCCGGCTACGGCTCGTACGGCGCCCTGGAGGACGTATCCATGGAGGAGGCCCGCGCACAGATCGAGGTGAACGTGTTCGGCCTGGCGCGGCTGACCCAGCTGGTCCTTCCGCACATGCGCGCCCGGCGCGGCGGCACCATCGTGAACATCAGCTCCATGGGCGGCCGGTTCGCCACGCCCATGGGGGCCTGGTACCACGCCAGCAAGTACGCGGTCGAAGGCCTCAGTGACGCGCTGCGCCTGGAGGCCAAGCGGTTCGGCATCGACGTCGTACTCATCGAGCCCGGATCCATCCGGACCGAGTGGGGCGCGATCGCGGCCGGCAAGCTGCGGGCGACCTCCGGCCAGGGGCCGTACGCCGAACAGGCCGACGCGATGGCCAAGTCCCTTGAGCGCAGCTCGCGGCCCGGCGCCCGCATGACCTCACCCGCCACCGTCATCGGCAAGGCCGTGACCACGGCGGCGACCGCCCGTCGCCCGCGCACCCGCTACCGCGTCGGATTCGGAGCAGGCCCCCTCATCCTCCTCAACAGGCTGCTGCCGGACCGCACTTTCGACGCGCTCATCAAACGCTCGTCAGGGGTACGGGCCTGAAACCCCCGACCTGAAACCAACTCCGAAGAGAAGGCAAGACCATGCCCGAAACCACCAGCCCCCGCCCCAAGGCGCTCATCGTCCTGTCGTCGGCACGTCGGCTCCCGCTGAGCGTGCCCGCCGCCCACCCCGGGATACCGACCGGGTTCTTCCTCGTCGAACTCGCCGCCGTCATGGCGGAGTTCGAGAAGGACTACGACTTCATCCTGGCCACGCCGGACGGCGAGCTGCCGCAGTTGGACGTCAACGGACTGGCTCTCAACTTCCACGCCGCCGCAGGCCTCGGCCCCGCCACCGCCCGCACCACCATTCAGACCGGAGTCGAGCGGTTCGGCCCCGAGAAGCTGCGCGAGAAGAACCCGGACCTCCTCAAGCGCCGCGAGAGCGAACTCGCCCTCGCCCGCCGGCTCCTGGGCCGCATCCCGGTCTCCGAGCCGCTCCCCAAGACGGACGCAGAGGCCATCTCCGTCCGGGCCGATGTCGTCGCCGACTTCGAGACATCGCCGCAGCGCGAGTACCTGTCCATCCAACAGCTCATCGAACGGCACCGCGACCCCGCCTCCGACTTCTCGCTCGCGGACATGGCCTTTGTGCATATGCCCGGCGGACACGCCCCGATGGTCGACTTCAACAACAACCCGTGGATGGGCGAGTTGCTCAACACACTCCGCGAGGTCGACGTCCCGATCTCCCTCATCTGCCACGCCCCGGTGGGCCTGACCTCGGCGCGGTACCGGGTCGACGCCGACGGGAAAGTCACGACCGATCCCGACCACGCCTTCAAGGGCGCACGGATCACCACGGTCCCCAAGTACGGCGAGAAGGTGATGCTCGCGTCCGGGTATCCGAAGGTGCCCGGCGAGCGCACGCGCCTGACCTACTACGTCGACGTGGCCCTCAAAGAGGCCGGTTACGACGTCAGCCTCACTCTCAACCCCTCGGCCGCCAAGGTGGTCTGGGACGCCGAGCACTCCCTGCTGACCGGCAACGGCCCCCAGGCCGTGGACGAGCAGGCCGCCCGTCTGGCCGAGATCGTGCGCGGGCGGGCACGCAACTCCCTTTCGCGCACGCACTAGTTGTTGCCAGCCATCACGGCGAGAGTTGAGAGGAGACATCCGATGCGCACCATGAACCGGGTGCACGGACGCAGGGCGTTGGCGGTCGCTCTCGCAGGAGTCGGCGTCGCAGCCTCCGTCGGAATTCCGGCGGCGGCCAACGCTACCAGCGGCCACGAGCACACCGTTTCGCGGGAGGTGCCGGGGCCCGGTCCGAGCGCCGACCCCGGCTTCCCCACCTTCGTCCACATGCCCGCCGACCAGGCGGCACACCCGAACGCCACGCAGGAATGGTGGTACACCGTCGGCCACATCCGGGCCGGCGGGCACAAGTACGGCTACGAGGTGCAGCTCACCCGCAGGGGCACCACCCAGATCTCCATCACGGACGAGGAGAGCGGGGCGTACACCTCGGAGCAGAAGGCCTTCAAACCCGACCAGTTCAGCACGTCCGCGAGCGAACTCGATGTGCGGATGCCGAACGCGTCACTGTCCGGCCCGCTCGACGCCATGCACCTGCAGGCGGAACTGCCCGAGGGCAAAGGGACGTTGGACCTCAAGCTGAAGGCCGTAGGACCCACTCTCTACAACAACGGGACCGGCCTGTTTCCCTTCCTGGACGACACCAGTTACTACTACTCGCTCCCCGACCTGCAGACCACGGGCACCCTCACGCTGGACGGCGCGACCAAGCACGTCACGGGCACGTCCTGGCTCGACCGCCAGTGGGGCAACTGGAACTGGGACACGCTGCACAAGTGGACCTGGATGGCCGTGCGGCTCGACAACGGTCAAGTCCTCAACCTGTGGGACCTGTTCGACGACAAGGGAGAGAAGCACTGGGCCACCGTGCTCAGTCCCGACGGCACACACCGCGTCGTCCCCGTCAACCCGCTCGCTCCGCAGGCCACCCACTTCGAGACCAGCCCCACGACCGGCCAGCGCTACGCCGGCAAGTGGACTGTCACGATCCCCGCCCTGAACACCCAACTGGTCGTGAGGGCCAGGCCCGTGCTCCAGGAGATCCAGGCCGACCAGCCGTTCACGCCGGGAATCAACGAGGCCGACTCAGCGGTGCGCGGTGCCTACCAGGGGCGACCGGTGACGGGCGAGGCGTACGTCGAGCAGTTCGGCGTCTGGAAGTAGGACGCCACAAGAACGGAGAACGGAGAACGTCATGAGCACCACCGTCCCGCAGTTCGAGCACTGGATCGACGGCCACCCGGTGCCACCCGTCTCGGGCCGCCACCTCGACTCCACCAGTCCCCACGACGGCGAACTCGTGTCCCGCATCGCCGACGGCTCCGCCGAGGACGTCGAGCGGGCCGTCACCGCCGCGCACCGGGCCCAGCCCGCCTGGGGGCGTACGACCACCACGGAACGTTCCCGGGTCCTCACCTCCATCGCGGCCGGCCTACGCGGGAACATCGACCGGCTCGTCGAGCTGGAATGCGCCGAGGGCGGCAAACTGCCCGTGCCCGCCCGGATGGAACTGCTCATCGCCGCCGACTACTTCGAGTACTACGGCTCCATCGTGCGCACCCTCGCCGGCGACACGATCGACCAGGGCCCGCGGAACCTGACGTACACCCGGCACGAGCCCTACGGCGTCGTCGCCGTCATCACTCCATGGAACGGCCCTCTCAACCAGGGCTCCCGCGGCATCGCACCTGCGCTGGCGGCCGGCAACACGGTCGTGCTCAAGCCGAGCGAATTCACCTCGACGACCTCCCTGGAGCTGGGCCGGATCGCCGCGGAGGCCGGGCTGCCCGACGGCGTCCTCAACATCGTCACCGGACTCGGGTCCACCGTCGGCGTCCCGCTGGTCTCGCACCCCCTCGTGCGCCGCATCGGCTTCACCGGCTCGGTCGCCACCGGCCGGGCGATCGGGCGGATCGCCGCCGAGCGCGTCATTCCGGTGGGCCTCGAACTGGGCGGCAAGAGCCCGATCCTGGTCTTCGCCGACGCCGACCTCGACGCCGCCGCGCGGGCCGCGGCGATGGCCGTCCTCATCAACTCCGGACAGGTCTGCTCCGCGACCACCCGGCTGCTGGTCGAGCGCGGCGTGCAGGACGAGCTGGTACGTCGTATCGGCGCGATCCTGGACGGCAAGCGGCCCGGTGAGGACTTCGGCCCGATCGTCACGTCCCCCCAGTTCGACAAGGTGCTCGCCATGCTGGCCACCGCACGGCAGGAGGGCGCCCGCGCCGCCGTCGGCGGGCACAAGTACGAGGACGGGGTGCCCGAGCGGGGGCTCTATGTCCAGCCGACCGTCCTCACCGACGTCAAGCCCGACATGCAAGTGGCCCGGGAGGAGGTCTTCGGACCGGTGCTGGTCGCCATGCCGTTCGACACCGAGGACGAGGCCGTCACCCTGGCCAACGCCACCGAGTACGGCCTGGCCGCCGCCGTGTGGAGCGGGGACGCCGCCCGGGGAATGGCCCTCGCCCATCGCATCGAGGCCGGCCAAGTCGCCGTCAACGGTGGGGTGATGGGCGTCGAGACACCGTTCGGCGGCTACAAGACGAGCGGCATCGGCCGGGAGAAGGGCGTCGCTGCCCTCTACGAGTACACCCAGCTCAAGACGGTCGGCGTCACCTTGCCGGACTACGGCACCAACAGAAGCGCTGCCTAGCGTTGTGCCGGACATGCGGGCCGCGGCGGAGCCGTCACACTCACGCCGCGGCTCCGGGCCGTGCTCCGGTCAGGCCTCGCTCACCGCGAGCGCCGCCAGTTCGCGGTCGACGGCGTCCTGGTGGGCCTGCGCATCCTCGCGCGCCTTCTTCGGGCTCCAGCGGCCGGCCATCACGAACACGAAGGGCAGGAAGAGGAGTTGGCCGCCCACGCAGATCCACCACCAGGTGCGCCACTCGCCGGGACCGTCCTTCGCGGCCTTCTGCACCTTCGGGCCGTACTCCTTGAGCACCTTGAGCTGCGGCTGGGCCTTCTGTACGACGGCCAGGTCGGCGGGGCCGACCTCCTTGACCGCCTGGGCGGCCAGGGCGGGGGGTGTGGTGGTCGGCGTGTACTTGCCCAGTTCGGCGAAGAGCTGGGGGTGCGCGCCGACGATGGCCAGCGCCGGGGCGGCCTGCTTCTGTGCGACCGCGACCTCGGCGCCGTGTTCGACCAGCGGGGTGACCGAGGTGACGAGTACCGGGATGAACGCCGCCGACACGGCGACCACGATCCGTACCGTCCAGCCCCAGACCGCGAGGCCCGCGGCGGTCGCGGCCGGATTGCGCTTCTCCACGGTCTCGGTGAAGCTCGCCATCCAGGGGGCGTAGGCGATTCCGCTGAAGACACCGATCGCGACGAACAGCCAGGCGAAGGTGTAGTAGCCGGTCGTCGGGTGGGTGGCCAGGGAGGCGAAGAACGCGGTCGCCACCACGGCGCCGATCCCGCCGACGATCATGAAGGGCTTGCGCACCAGCAGCCGGTCCGAGAGCAGGCCGGCCACGATCAGCGCGAGGGCGTTCGCGGCCCAGTACCAGTTGGCCAGGCCGTTGGTGCGCTGCTCGCTGTAGCCGAAGGTGGTCGAGAAGTAGACGACGAAGTTGCCGACGGCGGCGTAGTAGAGGAGCAGGAAGACCGCGATCGCGAAGGCGGAGCCGAGGATGTCCAGGCGCAGCATCTGGCGCCACTCGCCGCGCCGTACCGCCTCGGTGTCCAGTCCCTTGGCGCGGGCCTCGACCAGGGCCCGGTCCCGCAGGCTCACCATGATCTGGTCGCGCAGCCCGGGCGACAGCTCGCGCAGGGCGAACAGGGCGACGACGAACACGACCAGCCCGGCCGCCCCGGAGTACCGCAGCTCGTCCTGCCAGGTGGCGGAGTCGAGGGTGCTGCTGGTCACCGAGGTGACGACCAGGCTGCCGATGACCGGGCCCATCGTCCAGTAGCCCATCGCGGTGGCGCGGCCGAGCTGCGGTGAGAAGTCCCGTATCAGCGCCGGGGTCGCGACCAGCACGATGCCCTCGATGACGCTGACGACGGCGAACAGCACCAAGTACGCCGTCTTGTCGGACGCGTTGGGCAGTCCGATGAAGACCAGGAGCGCTGCGATCAGCAGTCCGTAGACCACGAGGTTCGCCCGTCCCCAGCGGTCCGCGAGGCCGGCCACGAGGGAGGCGAAGGCCCCGAAGGCGTTACCGATGACCGAGACCCACACGAAGTAGCGGTAGGTCATGTCGAAGTGCGTGATGATCGACGTCGCCACCGCGTACTGGATGTAGAGCATGTAGTAGAGCACGACGGTCGTGACCACCACGATCGCCAGATACGACATGCGTCGCCCGGTGGCCGGATACGCCGGCAGATCGCGGCGGTACAGCCGGGCGAGCGCGCCACGGGAGCCGGCGCCGGGCGCGTCGGTACCCGGGTTACTCGTGTCAAAGGGTGCGGAAGCGGAAGACATACGACTCCCTTTGGAGCTGCTGGGGACAGGGTGAGCGGCGGGAAGCTGGGGGCCTTTCCGTCCGGCGGAGCGTAGTACCGACTAGTCGGTACGGCTAGATGTGCGACAAGCCTTCCCGCGCGGGGTCCGGAACGGGGTCCCTCGCACGGGAAGTCGGCATCGCCCATGCCGTCAGCGGCAGGTCAGCGCAGCCCGAAGCGCTCCGACCAGTCCGCGATCTCCCCGGCCGTCGCGTTGCCCCCGCACACCACCAGCCCGAGCCGCGCGCCGTCGCCGACCCGGTCGAGGACCTGCCGGGCGGCGGGCAGCAGACAGCCCGCGGCCGGCTCGGTCCACACCTTGCCGTGCTCGGCGAGGTCGAGACAGCCCCGTACGGCGTCCTGGTCGGAGACGGTCAACACCTCGGTGACCAGGGCCGACACATGGTCGTACGTCAGCTGCGACACGGCCGGCGCGCTGAGCGTGGTCACGATCGAGGACGGCGCGACCGGCACCGGGCCGCCGGCCGCGAGCGCTGCGGACATGGCCTCGGCGCCCTCGGTCTCCACACCCCAGACCCGGATCCCGGGCCGCCGCGCGTGCAGGGCGGCGGCGACCCCGGCGATCAGTCCACCGCCGCCGATGCTGACCAGGACGTCGGTGAGTTCACCGGCGTCCTCCGCGAACTCCAGCCCCACGGTGCCCTGTCCGGCGATCACCACCGGGTCGTCGAACGGGTGGACGAGGGTCAGTCCCTCGTCCCGCAACCGGTTCACCAGCGCGAACGCGCTCGGCATGTCGTCGGTCAGCCGCAGCGACGCGCCCGCCGCCTCCACCAGCGCCACGGACCGCGCCGGCGCCGAACGCGGCATCACCACCGTGGCCTTCACGTCCAGCGCCGCCGCCATGACCGCGAGCGCGATCCCGTGGTTGCCGCCGCTGACCGCCACCACCCCGGCCGCCAACTCCTCCTCGCCGAGCGAGAGCAGCTTGGCCGTGGCACCGCGCGCCTTGAAGGAACCCGTGCGCTGCAACAGCTCCAGCTTCGTCGTGACCGGGACACCGAGCAGCTCCGAGAGGCCCGGACTCTCCACGGTCGGGGTGCGTACGACGTGTCCGGCGATCCGCTCGGCGGCGGCTTCGATGTCCGAGATGCCGATCAAGGCAGTCATCCTTCCGGCTCGGGGACAGGTGCCCCGCGCCGCCTCCGACCCTGACTCGGGAGGGACCCGCAGGTCAACACGATTCAGAGCTCGCGGCGCACCAGGAACTCCAGCAGGGACTGCAGCTCGTCCACCGGCCCGGCCGCCAGGGGAACACCGGCGAGAGCCGTCTCCGCGGCGGCGATGTGCCGGCGGGCCTCCGCCAGCGTCGCCGTACGGCCACCGGCCTCCTCGATCAGCCCGGCGGTCACGACGGGTTCGGCACCCGATTCCAGCAGTGTGGCGAGGTACCGGGCGCCGGGGGCGGAGAGCGCGGTCAGCACCGGGAAGGTCTTCTTGCGCTCCCGCAGATCGCCGTGCACGGGCTTGCCGGTCACGGCCGGGTCGCCCCAGATCCCCAGGACGTCGTCGACCAGCTGGAAGGCGATGCCCAGATGCCGTCCCGCCCGGTCCAGCGCGGCGACCGTCGCGGGGGGCGCCCCGCCGAGTACGGCACCGAGCGCGGCCGAACAACCCAGCAGCGCACCGGTCTTGCCCTCGGCCATCGCCCGGTACTCGTCGGGACGCACCCGCTGTGGACCCGTCCAGGGGCGTGCCGCGAACAGCAGGTCGTCCGCCTGTCCGTGCACCAGGTCGCCGAGCGCCGTGGACAGCAGGCGCAAACCGTCCGCGCCGTCCGGGACTGCGGCGAGCGTCTCCACGGCCAGCGCGAACAGGGCGTCGCCCGCGAGAACGGCCGGTCCCGTGCCGTATGCCTTCCACACCGTGCGGCGGCGGCGCCGGGTCTCGTCGCCGTCCATGATGTCGTCGTGCAGCAGTGAGAAGGTGTGCACCAGCTCCACTGCCACGGCGGCGGCGATCCCGGCCCGCCCGGGCGCACCGGCGGCTTCCGCGCCGAGGACGGCGAGGGCCTGCCGCAGGCCCTTGCCGCCCGGCGCGACGACGGGCGTACCGCCCACCTCGCACCAGCCGAACGAGTAGGCCGCCATCTCGCCCAGCCACGGATGCAGCCGCCCGACCGCCTCCTTCAGCGCGGGGTGCACCAACTCGCGACAGCGGTCGAGGACTTGGGGTGCGGTCGGTGCCGCTACGACCGAGGGGAGCGCCGTCACCGTGCGACCTCCACCGTGATGCCCAGCTCGTCCTGCGCCCGGGCCACCATCTCGCGCGCGTGCCGCAGCCCTATGGCCTCCAACACCCGTGCCAGGTCAGCCAGTTCGGCCGCCGTCTCGGCACTGTCGCGGCCCAGGCGGGCCAGTGACTTGGCCAGGCCGAGCCGTGAGAGTGCCTCGCCGCGCGGTTCGCTCATCGCGCGGAACTCGCCGAGCGCCTGCTCGTAGAGGTCCCGCGCCTCGGCGTAACGCCCGGCGCGGTACAGGACGTTGCCGCGCATCTTGTGGTTGTACGCGAGCGCGCTGGACAGATTCATGGCACGACAGCTCTCCTCGGCCTCGGACAGCAGGCCGAGTGCCCGCTCGGGGTCCCGGTCACGCACCGAGACGATGTCGGCGAGTCCGCGCAGCGCCCAGGCGTGCCCGCGCCGGTCGTCGGCTCCCGCCGCGATCGCGGCCGCCTCCTCGAACATCGCGTACGCCGTGTCGTAGGAACCCCTGTTGCGATGGATCTGTGCGATGCCCTCCAGCGCCCACACCGTGTGCCGGGCCTCGCCGCGCTTGCGGGCCTCGGCCAGCAACTGTTCGTGCAGCCGCGCCACGGCCTCGTAGTCGCCCTGGATGCGGCCGGTCTCGGCGAGCCCCGCCAGTGAGTATCCCCGTACGACGATGTCGCCGCCGCGCTCGCCGAGTTCGGCCGCGAGCCCGAGCAGCCGCCGGGCCAGCGGGAAGGCGCCGCGCTGGCGGGCCAGGGTGCCGCCGCTCCACAGGGCCCAGGCCATCGCGGCCGTGTCCCCGGCCTCGCGGGCCGCGCGGTAACTCGCCTTCCACGCCCCGTCGGCCTCCCGAACCTGCCCGAGCCGCCGGTGCGCCTCGGCGACCGCGAGCCCCGAGCGGGCCGCCTCGCCGCGCTGCCCCGAGCGCTCGGCCGCCGCCAACTGCTCGGTGCCGGCGGCCAGTACGTCGACCAGAGAGGAGTTCACGGACAGGGTGGTGAGGGCGCCCTGGTACTCCGGAGCGAATGCCTTGCCGTACATCGATGCCTTTCGGTCCGTATACACCACATGTAGACACTGTGTGTATACATGGCGTGTATAGAGCGTCGAAAATCAGCCCTGGCCGTGGGGGCCAGGGCGTCATCTGCTGTTGCGGATCAAGACGTCGACGCGGTCGGCGAGGTTGCCTGTGCGGCGCAGATCACTCGCCGGACCTCAGTGCTGCTGCGCCTTCTGCGGAGTCACCTCGCTGGGCCGTACGACGACGAACCCCTCGCCCTGGAGCATGAGTTGGACGGCCTCGCCCGAGCCGCCCCGCAGCATCGACCCGATGGACTGCGAACGGTGCAGCGAGGTCTGGAGGTTGGCCGACCAGCCGACCACCGCGTCCGTGTCGACGAACACCGGGTACTGCGGCGAGACGGGTATGACCAGCGGGTTGCCCTCGCAGACCAGACCCAGCCTGCCCTGCCCGGTGAAGACGCTGTTGAACAGGCCGCCGCCCGCGATGCCGGACCCCTTCACCGTCTTGATCGCGTACGACAACGAGGCGTCGAAACACAGGACGTTGCGGCCGTTGACGGTGAACTCGTCGCCGGGGTCGATCTCGACCACGAAGCAGTTCTGCGCCTCGTGCGCGAACCATGCCTCTCCCTGGCCGCGCACCGCCATCAGCGGCAGGCCCTCACCGGTGACCGCGCGCTTGAGCATGCCGCCCACGCCCTGGCCCTTGCGCTCGAACTGGAGGTTGCCGCGGTAGGCGATCATCGCCCCCTGGCGGGCGAGCATCTCGCCGTTGACCGCGTACTTGATGCACTTGGCATTCTCCACGGTCATGCCCGGCGCGGTGGCCGGCTGCACCATGTGCTCACTGGAAAACAGATCACCCTTCATGCGGGCATCCTGGCCCGGAAGATCTCATTCCGCCAAGATCGTGGAGGGGTTGACCCTGCCGTGTGGTCAGGCGCCGAAGAGTTGCGTCCAGTACGTCCCCATCTGTCCACCGCCCGCGAAGCCGATGCCTATGTGGGTGAAGTCCGGCTTGAGGATGTTGGCGCGATGGCCGGGGCTGTTCATCCAGCCCTCCACGACCTCGGCGGGGGAGCGCTGACCGCACGCGATGTTCTCGCCGATCGTGCGCCTGCGCGAGCCCGCGGCGGCGGCCCGGTCCCAGGGCTGGGAGCCGTCGGGGGAGGTGTGCGAATAGAAGGCCCGGGCCACCATGTCCGTGCTGTGCGCCTGCGCGGCGGCGGCGAGCAGCGGGTCCACGGCGAGGGGCCGCAGCCCGGCCCCGGCCCGCTCCGCGTTGGTCAGCTCCACGACCTTGTCCGCCGTCCCGGCCAGATTGCGTTCGGTGAGCGGCCTCGCCCACAGCGCCGTCCAGTAGATGTCGCCCGAGCGGGGATCGACGGCCTGGGCGAGGCCCGCGTGCGTGAAGACGCGTTCGAGCAGTGTCCGGCGGGCCTGCTCGGTGCGGAGGCAGTAGTCGACGAACTCGGCGGGGGTGCGCGGACCGGAGACCAGGTGCTCGCCGACGGTGAGATAGGCGTACCCGGTACGGATCACCCGCTGGTACACGGAGGTGCCGTCCCGGCTCTCCGTGCCGAGGTGCCCGGCGGCGGCCATGTCGGTGACGTGGGCCTGCGCGGCCGAGGCGAGCCGTGGGTCGAACGTGACGGGCGGTGAACCGGCTTGGGCGCGGGACGAGTTGACGAGGGCGAGGAAGCCGGTCGGGTCGGGCACCGGGGAGTTGGGGGAGCCCCCACCTCGTGCGGCGCCGACAGGGGTGGGAGCGGGAGCCGTGTCCTCGACGATGTCCACGCCGAAGTCCCGTGCGATGCCCGCGAGTCCGTCGGCGTACCCCTGTCCCAGTGCGCGCAGCTTCCAGCCCGTGCCGCGTCGGTAGAGCTCGGCGAGGAGCAGGACGGTCTCCCGCTGGGGGCGGGCCGGGGTGAAGCGGGCGAGCGGACGGCTGCCCGCGTCCGCGACATGGAGGGTGGGTACGGGCAGCCGGCCCAGCGGTGTGCCGGGGTCGGCGGGGCTGACGACGACGGTGACCCGGGCGGCGCCGGCGCGGAGCCGGGCCGGGTCGACGGTCAGGGTGTCTCCCTGGAGGCGGGCTCCGGTCACGGTCGGCTGGTTGTAGAACACGAAGTCCGCGTCACCGCCGACCTTGCCGCTCTCGTCCGTGATCAACGCCGACACGTCGAACGGGCCGGGCACCCGCAAGGTCATGGCACCGCCCGGTAGGGGCAGATTGCCGCCCGGCACCAGCTCGTTCATGGCACCGCCCTCGCTGTTCGTGCCCGGGGAAGTGCCCGGTGGGGGAGTTCGTCCTCCACTCAACGTCCCGTCACGGCAGGAGGGTTCCCGCAGGGCGCGGTGGGTGCCGGTGCGCGAGGCCGCCCGGCACCCACCGCGCGGCGCGTTCAGTCCCGGGCGATCTCCGGCGCGATGTCCTCGTAGGCCGTGTGCCGTTCGGTGACGTACGACCCCCGGCCGGTCAGCGGTGAACCCTCGAGCGTCCTCGTGCGCTTGCCGCAGAACGCGGACTCCAGGGTGCCCGCCAGCGTGTTCAGCACCGTGCCGTTGTTGGAGGTGTTGGCCAGCGCGGTGAGACTGCGGCGGCCGTCCTTCGAGGTGAAGGAGTAGGTGTAGAAACCCTGGACCGCGCCCGTGTGGCCGTACACGGAGACACCGCAGGACAGATCGCGCCGCCGCAGCCCGAGGCCGTAGCGCGTCGTGCTGTTGACCGGAGTCCACCGCTCCATCTGTGCGAGCGCGGCGGCGGAGGTGAGCCTGCCGGAGAGGAGGGCGGAGAAGAAGGTGTTCAGGTCGTGGGTGGTGGAGATGAGCGCGCCCGCGCTCTGCGCCCAGGACACCGTCTGGTCGGTCGCGTCTACCGGTTTCGCGCCCGCGCGGTCCTGGGTGAGGTAGCCGCGGGCGTGGCGGCCCGGGATCTTCGTGTCCGGGTGGACGTAGAGGGTGTCGCGCAGCTTGAGCGGCTTGATGATGCGGTCGCGGTACGCGGTTCCCACGGAGTGGCCGGTCAGCTTCTCGATGAGCATCCCGGCGACCACGAAGTTGGTGTTCGAGTACGAGTAGGCGGCGCCCGGCGCGTTGGTGCGCGGATGCTTCAGGGACAGCCGCACCAACTGCCGGTAGGTGAAGACCTTGTCGCGTACGGCCTCGAAGCCGGAGACCGAGCTGGCGAACATGGAGTTGGTGTAGTCGTACAGACCGCTGCGGTGGCTCAGCAGATGGCGCACGGTGATCCGCTTGTCGGGGAGCAGGCCGGGCAGATAGCGGTCGACCGAGGCGTCCAGGTCGAGCTTGTGCGCATCGACGAGTTGGAGCAGGACGACGGCGGAGAACGACTTGGTGACGCTGCCGATGCGGAAGCGGTCGGCGTTGTCGATGGCCCGGCGTGTCGTGCGGTCGCCGATGCCCGCGGCGGCCGTGCGGACGGTTCCGCGGTCGTCGATCCGGGCGATCGCCCCGGGTGCGCCCTGTGTCGTCAGGGTGCGCAGCACGGCACGCAGGCCCGCCATGTCGGGGGCCGGAAGCGCGGCCGTGCTGCCGGCTCTCGTGGTGTCCGACCCGTGGGTCGCGGCATGCGCCGGTACCGCTGTGAGCGTCAGCAGTGCCGCTGCCGACGCAGTGGCCCTGAGCACCGTTCTTGAGACCATCCGGTTCTCTCCCGTTTCTCTTGTGTGCGAGATCGGTCACAGTCGCGCGAGGCAACCTTCTCGCGGCCCGTCACATCTCCACAGCTGACGCACAGTTGGTCACTCGCTGATCACTGGGCGACGCGGATTTGCAAAGTATTGCCGTGAAAGTCACGAAAACCGTTCATTTCGGCTTTACATGCACATGACTGATCCATAAGGGTTTCGCCTCGGGGCCCGACCAGCCCCCTGGGCGCTCTCAACCGCGCCCGGTCTCAAGGCGGTTGGCGATCCCAACCGTCTCGAAGCGAGGAGCCCTCACTCATGCGTGGACCCCACATACGCGGCCTGGCCGTCGCCGTCGCCGTGACGACAGCCGCCACGGGGCTGGCCGGAACGGCGTTCGCGGGACCGGCCACGGGGACGGACCGCGCGGTGGCGGCCACCGGCACGACCGCCGCGTCCGTCGTCACCGCCGCGCGTGCTGCCGCCTTCGCGCACGCGACGGCGACCGGAGTCGTCCCCGGCGACGGACTCCGGGCCAAGGACGTGATGATCGACCCCGAGGGCGCACGCCATGTCCGGTTCATCCGCACGCACCGGGGCATGCCGGTCCTCGGCGGCGACCTCGTCGTCCACCTGTCCCGCCAACTGGCCTACACCGGCGTCACCAGGGCGGCCGACCACAGCGTCGAACCCGCCACCACCCGCCCCGAACTGACTGCGGCGGAGGCCGAGACGAAGGCGGCCGCGGTCACCAAGGGCGACGCGGGCACCGCCCACCTCGTGGTCGACGCCCGCGACGGCCGGGCCGCCCTCGCCTACCAGGTTCCCGTCAGCGACAGCGACACCACCGAGGCCACCGGCACCCGCACCGTCGTCATCGACGCCGTGACGGGCAAGGTCCGCAGCAACACCCCCGACAGCGACGAGTTCCTCTCACCCGAACTGCTCGACACCCTGCGCGAGCGCGGCGAGACCCTGAACCCCGCCACCGGCACCGCCACCCGGGCGACCGCGCTCACCGCGGCCGGCGCGGCCCGCGCGGCCCACTACCCGGTCACCGCCTCGGGCACCGGCACCTCCCTCTTCGTCGGCAAGGTGCCGCTGACCACCACCCAGACGGCACGCACCAGTTACCTCCTCAAGGACCCCACCCGCTGGGGCACCGAGACCCGCGACGCCAAGGGGCAGGAACTGGAGAGCTTCGCGCGCGGCAAGGCGTTCACCAGCACCACCGACAAGTGGGGCAACGGCACCGTCTCGCATCGCGACAGCGCCGCCGTCGACGCCCAGTACGGCATCACCAAGACCCTCGACTTCTACAAGAAGACCTTCGGCCGCAAGGGCATAGCCAACGACGGCAAGGCCGCCCGCGGCATGGTCCACTTCGGCAAGAAGGTGGCCAACGCCTTCTGGGACTCGACCTGCGACTGCATGCTCTACGGCGACGGTGACGGCGACATGTTCAAGAAGCCGCTCGTCGTCCTCGACGTCACGGGGCACGAGCTGACCCACGGAGTCGTGGACGCCACCGCCGAGCTGGAGCCGACCCGCGTCGACGCGGACGGCAACCAGTACGGCGAGGCGGGCTCCCTGAACGAGTCCCTCGCGGACATCTTCGGCTCCAACGTCGAGTTCAGCGCCAACAACGCGAAGAACCCGCCGAACTACCTCATCGGCGAGAAGCTCGGCCTCGCCCAGAAGTTCCTGCGCCGCCTCGACCACCCCTCCCTCGACAAGCTCGAAGGCACCATCGACTACTGGTCACCGCAGACCTACGACGCCGAGGTGCACGCCGGTTCCGGTGTCTCCTCGCACGCGTACTACCTGCTCGCCGAAGGCAGCGGACGCAAGACGATCGGCGGCTTCGCCTACGACTCGCCCACCTACGACGGGTCGACCGTCACCGGCATCGGCCGCGCCAAGGCCACGGCGATCTTCTACCGCGCGCTGACCCGCTACATGGTGTCCACCACCGACTTCCACGACGCGCGCCTTGCCATGCTGAAGGCGGCGGCGGACCTCTACGGCGCGAACAGCACGGCGTACCAGACCGTCGACCAGGCCTGGGCCGCCGTGAACGTAACGGTCGCCAACACCCCCGCGGCCAGGCGCTGATGACCCTCCGGGTGTCCCGCCACGAGCGGGGCACCCGGAGGTCCGGCCTCAGATCCACTGCTTCTCGACCTCCTCGGACACCGTGAACACGGCCTCGCAGGAAGGGCAGCTCGCCTTCCCGAACACATACGTCAAGGCCGTCGCGACCTCCGTCTGCCCGAACTCGACCGCCTCGCCGTGCAGTCGCGCACCGATGCCGTCGAGCGCGTCGGGCGCGGCCGGTATCAACTCCGTCCGCCCCTCGGTGTTCTCCTCCTTGCCCGTGCCGGTCACGTAGTCGCCGGCCGAGGTGAAGATGCCGTACGAACCGAACGCGACGTACAGGCCCTCCTCGCACTCGGGGCATTCGAGGTCGTACTCCTCGCTGTTCACACCCTCCAAAGCCTCGGCCCACACACTGCCGCCCTCGAAGGCGAGCACGGCCATCTGCAGATAGACGAAGGTGTGCGCGTCCTGCGTCGGGTCGGCGCGCAACCGGCGTGCGACGTCGAGCAGTTGGCCTATCTCCCGCGCATAGCGTTTGTGGCAGTCCTCGTCCGGGTCCGTGGTGATCAGTCCGGCCATGGTGACCGCCTGTACCGCCCCGCCCGGTGCCCGCTCCAGCGCGATGTCGACGAGCACGGGCATCGCCGCCCAGCTCGCGTCGTACACCGACCCCTGGTGACACAGGGAACCCCACAACTCCTGCCACACCGCGTCGTCCTCGGAACCGCCGAGGCGCGCGAACAGGCCGGGGATGTCCTCGGCGCTGCCGTAGGCGTGGGTCAGCTCGGACCAATCGATCGTCGTCATACGGCGATTGTGCCGCCCGGCACTGACAACGGGACTCCGGCCGCGGACGGCTCCGTTAGACCTGCCGTCAACTTGGACCGGACGAATCCTGCTTCTTTCATTGACGACGGAAAAGAAGGCATCTAGGTTCCGGCCATGCGCTCGATCCCCCACACCGAGTCGTTCCCGGCCCACACGCCGGCCGCCTCACAGGTGTTCACGACCGTGCTGTCCCACGGCCCCCTCACCCGGCTCGAGGTGGCCCGCCGGGCCGGTCTTTCGGCGGCGGCCGTGACCAAGGCGGTCCGGCCGCTGATCGGTGCGGGGTATCTGACGGAGGGCGCCGACGAGGACGCGCCCCCGGCGCTGGGGCGGCCCGCGAACCTCGTACGGGTCGACGGCGGGCGCGCGCTGTTCATCGGGGTCAAGGTGACCGGCGACGAGATCATCGGCGTCCTCACCGACCTGTGCTGCCGTATCCGGGTCGCCCGCCATGTGCCGCTGACCGACCGCGACCCCAGGGCGGTGTTGGCCTCGATCTCGGACCTGGCCCAGGAACTCCGCACCGAGGCCGACGAGTTGGGCATCCAGGTGGTCGGCCTCGGTCTCGCGGTCTCCGGCGACGTGGACCGCGGCGAAGGGGTCGTCCGCTACTCGCCGTTCCTGGAGTGGCGTGACGTGCCGCTCGCCGAACTGGCCGCCATGACAACGGGCTTGCCGGTCACCGTCGACAACGACGTGCGCGCGCTGACCGTCGCCGAGCAGTGGTTCGGCGCCGGCGCCGGACTCACGGACTTCGCCGTGGTGACCGTCGGCGCGGGCATCGGCTGCGGACTGGTCGTGCACGGCCGGGTCGTCGCCGGCGCCCACGGCGTCGCGGGCGAGATCGGCCATGTCGTCGTCGATCCCGCCGGGCCCCGCTGCCACTGCGGCAACCGCGGCTGCGTCGAGGCGATCGCCGGGGACGCCGCGATCGTGGCCCGCGTCCGCGAGGTGACGGGGGTTCAGGTCGCCGACACCTTAGAGGCCGTGGCCCTCGCGCACCGGGGCGACGCCGGAGCGCGCGAGGTCTACGCGCGGGCCGGGGACGCGATCGGCCGGGGCATCGCGACCGTGGCCAATCTGCTCGGCCCCGAACGCGTGATCATCTCCGGTGAGGGCCTCGCCGCCTACGACCTGTTCGCCGAGCAGATCCGTGACTCCTTCGCGGAGGCCGCCTTCGGCTCCGCCGCCCGCTGCGACGTACGCACCCGCCCGCTGCCCTTCGACGAGTGGGCGCGCGGGGCCGCCGCCACCGCGATCCAGTCCTTCATCCGAGCCGCCGACTAGCCCGCACGATCCCCCTCCGACCCGCACGAGGAGCCCAACGATGTACTCCCTCACGCCCGTTCGCGCCCTGAGAGCCATGGTGGTCCTGGCCCTCACCGCCGGCTTCGCCACCCACCTCCCCACCGCGCACGCGGACACCGCGCCTGCCGTAGCGGCCAAGCCCTATATGGGCTGGTCGAGTTGGAGCATGCAGTCGTCCAAGTACCCCGGCCTCAACCCGGACGGCGACTACAGCTACCTCACCGAGGCGAACGTCAACAAGCAGACGGACGCGCTCGCCAGCAAGCTGAAGAAGTACGGCTACGACCACGTCAACATCGACGCCGGCTGGTGGATGGACAAGACCTGGAAGTCCGGATTCGACGAGTACGGCCGCCAGAAGGCCGACCCGGTCCGCTTTCCCAGCGGCATGAAGGCAGTCGCCGACCGCATCCACTCCAAGGGCCTCAAGGCCGGCATCTATCTGCCCGCGGGTCTGGAGAAGGGGGCCTACGGCGACGGGAAGACGCCCATCTGGAACGCCGACGGCTGCACCACCGCCGACATCGTCTACAGCGACCTGCGCACCACCAACGGCTGGGACAGCGCGTACAAGATCGACTTCTCGCGGCCCTGCGCCCAGAAGTACATCGACTCCCAGGCCCAGTTGATCGCAGGATGGGGCTACGACTTCCTCAAGCTGGACGGTGTCGGCCCCGGTTCGGGCAAGAGCGGTGATCAATACGACAACGTTGCCGACGTGGCCGCCTGGAACAAGGCCATCACCGCCACCGGACGCCCCATCCACCTGGAGCTTTCCTGGTCCCTCGACTACGGGCACGCCGCCGACTGGAAGAAGTACTCCAACGGCTGGCGCATCGACACCGACGTCGAGTGCTACTGCAACACCCTTGTCAGCTGGGAGAACTCGGTCGACGACCGCTGGGACGACGCCCCCGCCTGGACCGACAGGGCGGGCCCCGGCGGCTGGAACGACCTCGACTCCCTCGACGTCGGCAACGGCGCGATGGACGGCCTGACCAAGGCGGAACGCCAGAGCTACGCCACCCTCTGGGCCGTCGCCAAGTCCCCCCTGTTCACCGGCGACGACCTCACCCGGCTCGACGACTACGGCCTCTCCCTCCTCACCAACCGTGAGGTCATCGCCGTGGACCAGAGCGACGCGCCGCCCGCCCGCCCCGTCACCCCGTCCGACGCCCAGCAGGTATGGGCCGCCAAGAACCCCAACGGCACTTACACCGTCGCCCTGTTCAACCTCGCCAGCGCCCCCGCCGCCGTCTCCGCGAACTGGACGACCCTCGGCTTCACCGGCAAGGCCGATGTCCGTGACCTCTGGAACCACGAGGACCTCGGCTCCTACACCAACAAGGTGACCCAGGCCCTGCCCGCCCACGGCTCCCGCCTCTTCACCGTCACCCCGCACGGCAGCGCCGTCACCTCGACCGCCTACGAGGCCGAGGCCACCACCAACACCCTCAGCGGCAACGCCAACATCGCGGACTGCTCGGCCTGTTCGGGCGCCCACAAGGTCGGCAACCTCTACCTCGGCGGCAAGCTCACGATCAACAACGTCGTCGCCGCCAAGGCCGGCACCTACCAGGTGAAGATCGCCTACGTCAGCGGCGACTCCCGCTCGGTCGCGATCTCCGCGAACGGCAACGGCGCCACCAGCCACAAGTTCCCGTCCACCGGCGACTGGGGGACCGTCGGATCGGTCAGCGTGCCGGTGACGCTGAAGGCGGGCGCCAACACCATCACCTTCGACAGCGGTTCGAGCTACGCACCGGACATCGACCGGATCGACGTGCCCAAGTCCTCCTCCTGAGCCGACCTTTGCGGAGACCCATCATGTCCAGTGCACTGCCCGACCTGCCCAGACGCAATCTGCTCGCCCTCGCCGCGGCCACCGGCGCCCTCGCGGGCCTGCCCGCCTTCACCGCCTCGGCCGCACCCGAGCGACCCGCCAACTCCACCTACAGCGGCGGCACTTCACGCAACACCCTGTGGTGGCAGGCCCCCGCCGACGACAGCTCGATGATCGTGCAGGGCCTCCCCGTCGGCAACGGCCGCCTCGGCGCGCTGGCCAGCAACGACCCCGGCCACGAGGTCCTCCTCGTCACCGACGCCACCATGTGGACCGGCGGCCTCAACGACACCCTCGACTCGGACGGCCAATTCCCCTACGGCCGCGCCGACTTCGGCTCCCTCACCCTGCTGGCCCGGCTCACCGTCGACATCCCCGACCACGACCTGGGCGCGGTCTCCGGCTACCGCCGCACCCTCGACCTGGAACAGGGCGTGGCGACCACCTCGTACGTCCGCTCCGGAGTGACGTACCAGCGCCAGCTGTTCGCCAGCCGCCCCGACGACGTGATCGTCCTGCACTTCACCCAGAACGGCGGCGGACGCTACACCGGCACCGTCGACCTGGCGGGCACGCACGGCGAACCGGCCGCGGACGCCCGCTCGTTCGGCGGCACCCTGGCCAACGGCCTGCGCTACGGCGCCGCCGTCACGGCGTACGGCACCGGCGGCAGCGTCACGGTGAACGGCTCGCGCGTCGCCTTCTCCGGCTGCAAGGACGTCACCGTCGTGCTGAGCGGCGGTACCAACTACGCGCCCAACGCGGCGGCCCACTACCGCGATCCGTCCCTCGACCCGCAGAAGCTGGCCCGCACCAAGGTCGCCGCAGCCGCCAAGCACACGGCGGCCACCCTGCTCCACACCCATGTCGCCGACCACAGCGCGCTGTTCGGACAGCTGGGCATCTCGCTCGGCACCTCGTCCGCCGACCAGCGCGCCCTGGACACCTGGGAGCGCATCCAGGCTCGCGCCCGCGACGGCGAGCCGGACCCCGAACTCGAAGCCTCCTACCTCCAGTTCGGCCGCTACCTGATGATCGCCGGCTCCCGGGGGAGTCTGCCGATGGGCCTCCAGGGGAACTGGCTCGACGGCAACGACCCCGACTGGATGGGCGACTACCACACCGACATCAACATCCAAATGAACTACTGGATGGCAGACCGTGCCGGACTGTCCCAGTGCTTCGACGCGTTCACCGACTACTGCGTCGCTCAGCTCCCCGACTGGACCGACGTCACCCGCAGACTCTTCAACGACTCCCGCAACCGCTACCGCAACTCCAGCGGGAAGAACGCCGGTTGGACCGTCGCGATCTCCACCAATCCTTACGGCGGCGGAGGTTGGTGGTGGCACCCGGCCGGCAACGCCTGGCTGAGCAACACCCTCTGGGAGCACTACGAGTTCACCGGCTCACGCGCCCACCTCGCGAAGATCTACCCGCTCCTCAAGGGTGCCGTCGAGTTCTGGGAGGCGCGGCTGCTGACCACGACCCTGCCCGGCAGCTCGAAGGAGGTGCTGATCGCCGACAGCGACTGGTCGCCCGAGCAGGGTCCGCTCGACGCGAAGGGCATCACCTACGCCCAGGAACTGGTGTGGGCGCTGTTCGGCAACTACTGCGTCGCGGCAGCCGAGTTGAAGAAGGACACCGGCTACGCGGGCACGATCGCGGGACTCCGCAAGAAGCTGTACCTCCCGGTGGTCAGCCCCAAGACGGGCTGGCTGGAGGAGTGGATGTCCCCAGACAACCTCGGCGAGACCACCCACCGGCACCTGTCCCCGCTCATCGGACTCTTCCCCGGTGACCGCATCCGCCCCGACGGCTCCACCCCGAAGGACATCGTCGACGGCGCCACCGCGCTGCTCACCGCCCGCGGCATGGACAGCTTCGGCTGGGCCAACGCCTGGCGCAGCCTGTGCTGGTCACGGCTCAAGAACGCCGACAAGGCCTACCAGTTGGTGGTGAACAACCTCCGCCCGTCCACCGACGGCAGCAACGGCACCGCCTCCAACCTCTTCGACATCTACCAGGTCGAGGTGGGCCGCGGCATCTTCCAGATCGAGGCCAACTTCGGCACCCCCGCCGCGATGATCGAGATGCTCCTCTACTCCCGGCCCGGGCATCTGGAACTCCTCCCCGCCCTCCCCGACGCGTGGGCCGCGTCCGGGTCCGTCACCGGTGTCGGCGCCCGCGGCGGCTTCGTCGTGGACCTCCACTGGAAGAACGGGAAGCCGACCGAGGTGAAGATCCGCAGCATCAACGGCCGGACCACGACAGTGGCCTTCGGCACCACCACCCGGACGGTGCGGCTGACACCGGGCGAGTCGGTCACGCTGCGGGACTTCGCGCGGTGACGGCCCGACGGGCACGGTTAAGCCGTGGGCTGGCTCTCCTGATGATGGCCGTGGCTCTCCAGACCGTGCCCGCACAGGCACGGTCCGGGCCTTTCGCCCCTGAGGCGGCCTCTGGCGCGGAGCTCACCGTGCCGACCGCGGCCTCGGGCGCTGGGCTCACCGTCCCGACGTCGGCGACGGCCCCGGCCAGCTCGCACACCGTCGTCACCTGGGGAGCCAGCGCCGACCGCATGGGCGACGGAGTGGCCGGCCGCAGTTACCGCCTGATCGTGCACACCAGTGTCGCGGGCGGCGAGTTGCGGATCCGGCTCTCCAACGCCTTCGGCGACCGGCCGGTGACCTTCGACAGCGTCTACGCGGGCGTGCAGAAGGAGGGCGCCGCACTGGTGCCCCGTTCCAACCGGCGGCTCACCTTCGGCGGCGGACGGTCGGTCACCGTCCCCGCCGGGGCGACCGCCTACAGCGACCCACTGACCGGCACACTGCCCGCCGCCACCAACCTGGTGGTCAGCATCCACAGCCCGGACGCGGCGGGCCCCGCCACCGGTCACGGACTCGCCATGCAGACGTCGTACGCGACCCAGGGCGACCACACGTCCGAGGAGAGCGGTACCGCCTGGACCGACACCATCGGCTCCTGGTACTACCTCGACGCCGTCACCGTACGGGCGGGCACGGACACCGGGGCCGTGGTCGCCCTCGGCGACTCCATCACGGACGGCTGGGCGACCACGACGGACCAGAACCGGCGCTGGCCCGACTATCTGGCCCGACGGCTCCAGCGCGCGGGCACGGCCGTCAAGGGAGTGGCGAACGAAGGGATCTCCGGCAACAAGGTGCTCGCGGACGGTGCCGGGCAGAACGCCCTCAACCGGCTGCAGCGGGACGTCCTGTCGCAGCCCGGGGTCCGCACGGTGTTCCTGTTCGAAGGGGTCAACGACATCAAGGCCCACAGCGGCGTCACCGCCGAGGACCTGATCGCCGGCTACCGCGAGATCATCGCCCGTGCGCACGCCGCCGGGAAGTGTGTCGTCGGCGCCACGGTCGGACCGTACGAGGGCTGGTCCGAATGGGACCCGGCGGGTGAGGCGGTACGCCAGGAGGTGAACCAATTCATCAAGGACAGCGGGGAGTTCGACGCCGTCACCGACTTCGACCACATCCTGCGCAGCCCCTACGACCAGGAAAGGATGCTGCCCTTCTTCGACAGCGGCGACCATCTGCACCCCAATGACAAGGGGATGCAGGCCATGGCCGACGCGGTCGACCTCGCCGGTCTCGACTGCGGGCGGTGAACCTCAGCCGGACGCCGTCGCCTCCGGGGTGATCAGACCCTGCCGGTAGGCGATCGCCACCGCCTCCGTACGGCTCGCGGCGCTCAGCTTCGCGAGGATGTTGGAGACATGGACGCTCGCCGTCTTGCCGGTGATGAACAGCTCCTCGCCGATCTGGCGGTTGCTGCGGCCCAGCGCGAGCAGCCGCAGCACGTCCTGCTCGCGGGCCGTCAGCGGAGAGGGGCGCTCCCCGCCGTCCGCCACCGGGTCGCCGAGGCGGCCACGGCGGACGAGGGTGTCCAGCCGGGCGAGCAGGGGCGCGGCACCGAGCCGGGCGGCCGTCTCCCGGGCCGCACGGGCCTGGGTGGCGGCCTCCTCGCGCCGGTCGGCGGCCAACAGGGCTTCGGCGAACCGGAATTGGCAGCGCGCCCGTTCGTAGACATCGCCGTAGTCGAACGCGGTCACCGCCTTCTCCCAGGCCGCAGCGTCCGGTCCCGCGATCGCCCGCGTCCACTCCGCCTCGGCGCGCGCCAGCCAGGCCATTCCCTCCGGCCCCTGCGGCCGGTGGCCGTCGCCCTCCTGTGCCACGGCCCGCGCCAGCTCGACGAGTTCCGTCGCGGTCTCGGTCCAGCGGCGCACCCCCGCCTCGTCACCCGTCAGCCGCAGCGCGGCGGCCCGGTCGGCGACCGGGGCGAGGGCGAGGGCGGCGAGCCGGACCGTGAGATCGGGACGCCGGCCGGAATCGTCGGTGAGCGCCGCGACCGTAGAGCGCATCGCCTCCACGGCCGCCTCGGGTTCGTCCCGCGAGCCGCCCGCGTCGGTCAGTACGATGCCCGCCACCATGGCCGCCATCCAGTCGAACGGCCCCTCCAGCAGGGCGCGCGCCCGGTCGGCGGCCTTCAAGTCGCCGCGCGCCAGCGCCACATACAGTGCCGGTCCCATGGTGAAGCCGCCCATTCGCGGCAACACCTTCGCATCGTTCGTGGCGGCCTTCTCGCACTCGTCCCAGCGGCCGAGTGTGTACAGCACCAGGAGTTGGAGGTAGCGCATCTCCAGCGGGTACGGTGAGGACAGCAGCCCGGCGCGACGGGCCCGGTCCAGTCCCTCGGTGAGCCAGGGCAGGGACTCCTCCAGGTGCCCTGACTCGAAGTTGCCGATGGCCAGATGGAACAGGGCGCGCATCTCCACGGGCGCGTGCCCGGCCTGCCGGGCCAGCTCGCGGGCCTGGGCGAGCCGCTCGCGGCCCTCCTTCGTGCGCCGGCCGCCTTTTTCGAGCGTGGCCAGCGAGATCAGTAGATCGGCCCGGGCGTCGACCAGTTGGAGTTCCTCGGCGGTGCGCAGGGCCTGCCGGGCGACGCGCAGCGCGATCTCGTCCTCACCGACCTGCCGTGCCGTCAGCACATGGGTGGCCGCCGCCCACACCCAGGTCGGCGAGGGCGGTTCGGCGGGGATCATCGCGAGGGCCTCGCTGCTGTAGGCGAACGCGGCGGTGAGGCTGTCGACGTCCATGAGGTTGCCGGCCAGCGTGTAGCGGACCCGGGCGGCCAGCTCGGCGTCCGTGTCCTGGCCGATCCCGGCGAGTGCGGACCGGGTGAGGGAGACCGCGCGGTGCGTGTCCCCGGCGTGCGCCGCCGCGGCCGAGGCGCGCAGGGTGAGGGTCACGCTGTCGATGCCCTCGCCGGCGGGCCGGGCCGCCGGGTCGACCGACCGCCACAGGTCGAGGGCGGTCTCGAGATGCCGTAGCTCCTCGGCGGGCGCGCCCACGCGCTGGGCGTGGTCGGCGGCCTCCAGGGAGGCGGCCAGGGCCTCGGCCAGGTCGTGGCTCTCGCGGTAGTGGTGGGCGCGCTCGGCCGCGCTCTCGGCGGGGTGGCCGCGCCCGGCGAGGAGACGGGCGAACGAGCCGTGCAGCCGGGAGCGCTCGCCGGGCAGCAGATCCGCGTACACCGCCTCGCGGGCGAGGGCGTGCCGGAAGGAGTACGTGTCGCCGTGCCCGGGGACCAGGAGCTGCCGCTCGACGGCCTCCCGCAGCGCCGACTCCAGCTCGTCCTCCGGGAATTGGACCGCGTCCCGCAGCAGGTCGTACTCGACGCGGCGCCCGGCGACGGCGGCGGTGCGCAGCACCTGCTGGGCGGTGTCGGAGAGTTGCTCGAAGCGGATCAGCAGGACGTCGGCCAGACCGCTCGGCACACCGCCCGCCTCCATGTCGGTGGCCGCGAGCAACTCCTCGGCGTAGAAGGCGTTTCCCTCGGCGCGCTCGACGATCCGGCGGACCGTGCCGTCCGGCACCGGGCCCGTGCGCAGCGCGCGCACCAGCCGGGCGACCTCCGCGTCCCCCATGGGCCGCAGCTCCAGGCGCTCCACGGCGGGCAGCCGCACCAACTCGGCGAGCAGGGGCCGTAGGGGATGGCGGCGGTGGAGGTCGTCCGCGCGGTACGACGCGAAGACCGCGAGGCGGTGGGTGGGCGCGCCGCCCGCCGGGCGCTGGAGGATGCCCCGGCTGAGGAGGAAGCGGAGCAGGTCGCGGGAGGACTGGTCGGCCCAGTGCAGGTCCTCCAGGACCAGCAGCAGGGGAGCGATGTCGGAGAGGTCGGCGAGCAGTCCGGCGATGCCCTCGAAGAGGCGCAGTCTGCCGCCCGCGTCCCGGGCCGCGTCCGTGCCCGCGCCGAGCAGCCGGTCGACCGCCGGATGCGCGGCCAGGGCGGCGGCGAAACGGTCGTCGCCGGCGAGCGCTCCGAGGATCTCGGTGAACGGCAGATAGGGCAGACCCACGTCACCGAGGTCGACGCAGTGCCCGGTGAGGACCGTCATCCCGGCGTCGGCGGCCCGACCGGCGAGCTCGTCCAGGACCCGGGTCTTGCCGACGCCCGCGTCCCCGGCGATCAGTACCGCTCCCGCCGTGCCCGCGCGGGCACGCTCCAGTACACCGGCGAGGCGGGCGACCTCCTCGTCCCGGCCGATGAGCGGCGCTGCTGCTACGGATTGCGACACGCCCCCATCCTGGCACGCGCCACTGACAACGCACCTGGCCACCGGGCGGAAGGCAGCTCCCGCCCGGCGGTCTTGGTCAGCGCAGTGTCTCGGCCCAGTTCGCCGGGACGCGTCCCGCCGGTCCCGGCACCGGCTGGTCCTTCGGGTGGCTCACCGGGGCGGCGAGCTCGGGGCCGGAGTCGTACAGCTCGGAGGTGCTGAAGTTCCAGAACCAGTCCTCGCCCGGCTCGTAGCTCTGGATGAACGGGTGGCCCGTGGACTGGTAGTGGGCCGTGGCGTGCTTGGCGGGGGAGTCGTCGCAACAGCCCACGTGACCGCACTGCGCGCACCGCCGGAGGTGGAACCACCAGCCCTGGGCGGCGTCGCACTCCACGCAGCCCGCGCCGCTCGGCGGCACACTGGTGTCGATTCCGGTGATGTCGTTCATGCGGACTCCTCGGGCGTCTCGTTGTCCGTGGCGGTGAGGGGGAGCAGGACCTGGAAGCGGGTGTCGCCCGGTACCGACTCCACCTGGAGCGTGCCGTGGTGCTTGTTGACGACGATCCGCCAGGAAATGTCCAGACCGAGGCCCGTGCCCTCGCCCACCGGCTTGGTGGTGAAGAACGGATCGAAGATACGGCTGCGGATCTCCGCCGGAACACCCGGCCCCGTGTCACGGAACTCCACCATCAGCTGGTCGCGCACCAGCGCCGTCCGCACTGTCAACGTGCCTTCACCGCCCGTGCTGTTCATGGCGGAGACCGCGTTGTCGATCAGGTTCGTCCACACCTGGTTGAGCTCCGCCGGATAGGCCGGGATCTTCGGGAGCGTACGGTCGTACTCCTTGACGACCTTGATGCGGTCGCCGACCTTTCCACCGAGCATCAGCAGGGTGCTGTCGAGGAGTTCGTGCACATCGGCGACCTGGTAGGGGGCGCGGTCCAGCTGCGAGTACTGCTTGGCGGCGCCCACGAGGTTGGAGATGCGGGTCGTGGAGTCCTCGATCTCCGTCATCAACAGCTCTGTCTCTACCGTGTAGTTGAGCCAGCCGATCGCGCCCGGCAGGATCTCCTCGTCCACGGCCGCCGCGACCTGGTCGAGCCACTCGACGTCGAGGCCGGCCTGTACGAACGTCGGCGCGATCTGCCAGGACTCCGTGACACCGTGGTCGTCGAGCCAGTCCGTGAGTTCGTCCTCGCGGTCAGAGGCCTCCAGCGGGCTCAACGTCTGTGCCTTGGCGACCCGTTCGGCCGTGCGCTCCTGGATGTCGATGAGGTTGGCGAGGTCCTCCCGCGAATAGGGCCCGGAAGAGATGACGCGCAGCTTGTGCCGCATCTTCGCCACCCGCTCGCGCAGCGTCGAGGTGGCCCGGACGGCGGCGGCGGCGGGGTTGTTGAGCTCGTGCGTGAGCCCGGCCGACAACGAGCCCAGTGCCAGCAGCCGTTCACGCTGGCTGATCGCCAACTGGCTGCTCTTCTGGCCGAAGAAGAGCCCCTCCAGCAGATGGACGGCCATCGGGAACCACTCGCTCATGATGGCCGCGAAGGTCTCGGCGGGCAGCACGAAGAACCGCGTCGGCTCCGTCACCCGCATCGAGTTGAGGTAGACCTGCTGCACCCGGTCCCCGATGTAGGCCTGCATCGCGCCCGTGTAGACGCCGCGTTGCGAGGTGCGGGCGACCTCCACGTCGTCCTCGCCGACGCGGCGCGAGAGCACCACGGTGCCCTCGATCATGACGTAGAAGCAGGTGGCGGGGTCGCCCTCGGTGTAGACGGGCCCGGCCTCGAACTGCTCCACCTGGCCGTCGCAGCACAGCCTGCCGAGCTGCTCCGGCGTCAGCTTCTCGAACAGGAACAGCGTGCCGATCTCCTGCGGGCTGCAGGGCAGCACCTTTCCGCTCATGACTGCTCCAGGTAGCGGTGGACGAGCATCACGGCCATGGCTCCCTCTCCGACGGCGGACGCGACGCGTTTCGCGGACTCGGCGCGCGCGTCGCCCGCCACGAACACGCCGGGAATGTTGGTCTCCAAGTGGTACGGCGACCGGTCCAACTCCCAGCCCGCGGGCGGCTTTCCGTCCGCGCTGAGGTCGGGCCCGGCCAGGATGAACCCGCGCTCGTCGCGCAGCACCGCACCGTCGAGCCAGTCGGTCAGCGGGGCCGCGCCGATGAACACGAACATCCACTGCGCGTCGACGAGTTCGGTCGCCCCGGTGTCGGTGTCGCGCAGGGTGAGCTGCTCCAGATGGTCGGAACCGTGCGCCGCGTCGACGACGGTGCCGGTGCGCACGGAGATGTTCTCCGCCTCGTTGATCTGCTGGATCAGGTAGTACGACATCGACGCGGCCAGCGAGGGCCCACGCACCAGCAGGGTCACCGACTTGGCGCCCCGGGCCAGATACATCGCCGCCTGGCCCGCCGAGTTGGCGCCGCCGACGATGTACACGTCGTGTCCCTGGCAGGAGGCGGCCTCGGTCAGCGCCGAGCCGTAGTAGACCCCGCAGCCCGTCAGATCGGGCGTGCCGGGTGCCTCCAGCTGCCGGTACGAGACACCGGTCGCCAGGATCACGGCGTGCGCGGCGACGGCCGAACCGTCCGCGAAGTGCACCACCCGAGCCGACCCGTTGGCCTCCAGCCCCGTGACCTCGCGCGCCGTGAGGATCTCGGCGCCGAACTTGGTGGCCTGTCGCCTTGCCCGATCAGTGAGTTGGGCCCCGGACACGCCGTCCGGGAAGCCGAGGTAGTTCTCGATCCGCGAACTCTGCCCGGCCTGCCCGCCGGTCGCCGACCGCTCCACGAGGACGGTCCGCAGCCCCTCCGAGGCCCCGTAGACGGCCGCGCCCAGCCCGGCCGGACCGCCGCCGATGACGACGAGGTCGTAGAAGTCGGCCGTCGGCGTGGTCGCGAGCCCCACCTCCGCGGCCAGCTCGGGTGCCTCGGGTTCGACCAGCACCGACCCGTCGGCGGTGACGACGAGCGGCAGCCGCTGCCCGTCCTCCCCGGCGGCCGACAGGAGCCGCAGCCCCTCCGGGCTGTCCGCCGAGTACCAGCGGTACGGCACCTGGTTGCGGGCCAGGAACTCCCGCACGTCCGAGGAGCGCGCCGACCAGCGGTGTCCGACCACCTTGGTGGCGGGCACGGGCCGGTAGTCGCTGTTCCGCCACGCCTCCAGGAGGTCGTCCAGGACCGGGTACAGCTTCTCCTCGGGCGGGTCCCAGGGCTTCAGCAGATAGTGGTCGAGGTCCACGACGTTGATCGCGTCGATCGCCGCGTCCGTGTCCGCGTACGCGGTCAGCAGCACCCGACGGGCGCCCGGATAGATGTCGAGGGCCTGCTCCAGGAACTCGATGCCGTTCATCTGCGGCATGCGGTAGTCGGCAAGCATCACCGCGACGAGATCCCCGCGCAGCTTCAGCTCGCGCAGCGCGTCGAGCGCGGACTCGCCCGACTCCGCACGCACGATCCGGTACGACTCGCCGTAGCGCCGCCGCAGGTCACGGGCGACCGCACGGGAAACTCCCGGATCGTCGTCCACGGTCATGATGACGGTCCGCGCGGATTCGGCGGCCTGTGCCATACGTCTCCCACCCCGAGTGGTCGGCTTCACGGCACGGCGGCGCCGTTGTCACCGCGCCGGCTCCCCATCATCGTATGTTCGATCGCCCCGGTGCGCTCCGCTACGCCCGAGACCGGCGGCTCAGTGGCTCCGGGAGCGCAACACGCAGAACTCGTTCCCCTCCGGGTCCGCCAGCACCACCCACGACTGCTCGCCCTGCCCGATGTCCACGGTCCGCGCCCCCAGGGCCAGCAGCCGGATCACCTCGGCCTCCTGGTCGTCGGGCCTGAAGTCCAGATGCAGCCGGTTCTTGATGGTCTTGCGCTCGGGCACCGGCACGAACAGCAGCCCGGGCAGGCGGTCCGGTTCCGGGCGGATCTCGAACTCGTCCGGGGCCTCGCCCACCACCACCCAGCCGAGCGCCTCGGCCCACCAGCGTCCCAGCGCGACGGGCTCGGCCGCGTCCACGACCACTTGCTCCCACTCCAAGGTCATGCGCGCAGGGTAGTGAAGACTGGGCCCGACACAGGTGACCGCACCACAGAGAGGCCACGGAATGACACGTCCGATCACGGCAGGGGTCGACGGATCGGCGGAGAGTCTCGCCGCGCTCGCCTGGGCGGGCCGGGAGGCCGTACGGCGGGGGCTGGCGCTGCGCGTGACACATGTGTGGCGGTACGAGGAGCACCACGCCCTCGACACGGGGGACCGGGAGACCCAGGACCGCTGGGTGCGGGACGCGGCCGCCGAGGCGGCCCGGACACTCGCCGAACGCCACCCCGGCCTGGACGTGACCACCGGCGTCCTGGAGGGCGACCCCGTCGACACCCTGACCGCCGCCGCTGCCGAGTCCGAACTACTGGTGCTCGGCTCGCGCGGGCACGGGCCCGTCGTCGGCTTCCTGCTCGGGTCGGTCGGACAGCAGGTGATCGCCGACGCCGTACGGCCCGTCGTGCTCGTGCGCGCCGGGGACGAGGCGTCCGGGGAGGCCGGCGGGCGCGAGATCGTCGTGGGCCAGCAGGGAGACCCCGAGGACAGCGCCGCCGCGCTCGGCTTCGCCTTCGCGACGGCGGCGGCACGCGGCGCCACCGTACGGGCCGTGCGGGCGTGGACCCTCCCGCCCGTGTTCGCCTACAGCCCGGGCTCCATGAAGCTCCTCGACGAGGCCGGCGGGCTGGAGCCGTACGAGAAGAAGGCCCTCGCCGAGGCGCTGGAGCCATGGCGGGAGCGCTTCCCCGACGTGCCCGTCGTCGAGCACATCGAGATGGGCAGCGCGGGGCAGGTGCTGCTGTCGGTGGCCGGGCCGGCGCAGCTGATGGTCGTCGGGCGGCGCGCCCACCGGACGGCGGTGGGCGCGCGGATCGGCTCGGTCGCGCACGGGGTGCTGCACCACGCGGAGTGCCCGGTGGCCGTGGTGCCCACTCCTTGACCTCAGATGTCCTCGATGCGTACCGGTACGCCCTTCTCCACCGACCTGATGGCCGCCAGCGCGATCGTCAGCGCGGCGCGGGCGTCGGCGCCGGTGGCCGACGGGGTACGCCCTGTGCGGACACTGTCGGCGAAGTCGGCCAGCTCGGCGGCGTAGGCCTCGTGGAACAGATCCTGGTCGTAGGCGATCGTCTCGGCCGCGATGCCGTCGGCGCCGTAGGACGTCAGATGGGTGCGCCGGATGTCGCCCATCGTCAGCATGCCCGCCGAGCCGAAGACCTCGCCGCGCACGTCATAGCCGTACACCGCCTGGAAGTTGGCCTCCGCGGTGGCGAGGGCGCCGTTGTCGAAGCGGATCGTGACCACGGCCGTGTCGAGCAGGCCGCGGTCCTTGAAGTCGGGGCGGACCAGGGCGTCGGCCATGGCGAAGACCTCGACCGGTTCGGAGCCCGGGTTGAGGTAGCGCAGGGTGTCGAAGTCGTGGATGAGGGTTTCGAGGAAGATCGTCCACGGCGGGATGGGGGAGGGGTCGGCCAGCTTGGGGTCGCGGGTGAGCGAGCGCAGGAGCTGCGGGGTGCCGATGGCGCCCGCGGCCACCTTGTCGTGCGCGGCCCGGAACCCGGCGTCGTAGCGGCGGTTGAAGCCGACCTGGAGTGGTACGCCCGCCTCTGCGGCCGCAGCGATGGCGCGGTCGGCGTCGGCGAGGGTGGTCGCCATCGGCTTCTCGCAGTAGACCGCCTTGCCCGCGCGTGCCGCCGCCTCGACCAGGTCGGCGTGGGTGCGGGCCGGTGTCGCGATCACCACCGCGTCGACCGCCGGGTCCGCGAACAGGTCGCCGATCCCGGTGTACGCGGTGGGGCAGTCGAGCCGGTCGGCCAGGCGCCGTGCGCCGCCCGGAGCCGGGTCGGCGACGGCGGCGAGGCGGACGCCGGGCAGCCGGCGGGCGAGGGTCTCGGCATGGAAGGAGCCCATGCGGCCCGCGCCCACGAGGCCGACGGAGAGGGGGAGTTGGGTGGTCATGCGGGTCCTCCGTGAGGCCGTGGGAAGCGGTGGCGGGGCAGATCGTGAACGCGGTGCGGGGGCGGTGCCGGCTCAGACCGTGAACGCCTTGCGGAAGCGGTCCAGGGCGCGTTCGCTGTCGGCGTCCGAGGCCCAGGCCTCCATCGCGACCGTGCCGTCGTAGCCGATGTCGGCGAGGGCGCGGGCGATGGCCGGGTAGTTGATCTCGCCGGTGCCGGGCTCCTGGCGGCCGGGGACGTCCGCGACCTGGATCTCGCCGATCAGGTCCAACCGGTGTGCCTTGCGGACGAGTTCGATGAGGTTCCCCTCGCCGATCTGCGCGTGGTACAGGTCCAGGTTCATCCGCAGGCCGGGGCGGTCCACCGCCTTGACCAGGGCCAGGGTGTCGGCGGCCGTGGCGAACGGGACGCCCGGGTGGTCGACGGCGGAGTTGAGGTTCTCCAGTGTGAAGGTGACCCCGGCGCTCTCGCCCAGCTCGGCGAGGCGGGTCAGGGTGCGGTGGGCGGCGATCCACATCGGGCCCGTGGGTTCGCCGCGCACCGGAACCACCGGCAGGCCCTCGGAGTTCAGGCCCGTGCCGTGCAAGTTGAGCCGCGTGCAGCCCAGTTGATCCGCGGCCTTGACCGACTCCTCGGCGGTGCGCAGGAGTTCGGCGGCGCCGGCCTCGTCGGTGAGGCTGCCCCGGATGTAGCCCGTCATCGACGAGAACTCGGCCGGGGTCCGCGTGAGCGCGTCCAGGTCGTGCCGGGTCCAGTCCCAGATCTCGACCTCGAAACCGGCTTCGTGGATGCGCCGGGCCCGCTCGTGGATCGGCAGGTCCCGGAAGACCATCTCGGCACAGACCGCCAACGTGTACATGATCGCTCGCCCTTCCAGCCGCGCATCTAGAACGTTCTAGATGGCAGTAGTACGCCACTGCCGGATCGGTGTGTCAAGGCTTTGCCCGGGTTGCTTCTAGAACGTTGCAGAACCCTCTCGAGCAGTTAGGATCCCGGCAGGCGACGACCCGCGACCGTACCCCTCGACCGTAAGGACTCCCGTGCCGGCCACTCCCGAGGTCCCCGACGGCAAGCGGCCCACCCTGGCCCATGTCGCGGCCCGGGCGGGAGTCTCCGTCGCGCTGGTCTCGATCGTGATGCGCGGGGCCTACGGCGCGAGCGCCGCCTCCCGCGAGCGGGTGCTCAAGGCTGCCGAGGAGATCGGCTACCGCCCCGACACCCGGGCCAGGGTGCTGCGCAGCAACCGCTCACGCCTGCTCGGTGTGCAGTTCGGGCTGCGCCATCCCTTCCACACCGACCTGGTGGAGGGCATCTACGCAGCCGCCGAGCCCGCCGGCTATCAGGTGGCGCTCAGCGCGGTGGCGCCCACGCGCGGCGAGCGGCAGGCCGTGGAGGCGCTGCTCGCCGACCGCTGCGAGGCGCTGGTCCTGCTCGGCCCCGAGGTCCCGGCCACCCGCCTCGCGCACCTCGCGACACAGGTCCCGGTCGTCTCGGTGGCCCGGCGGCTGCGGCCCGCCCCGCCGGCCGTGGACGTCGTCCGCACCGCCGACGGCGAGGGCGCCCGCCAGGCCGTCGACCACCTCGTCGCGCTCGGCCACCGGGCCGTCGCCCACATCGACGGCGGCCGGGCGCCCGGCGCCGCCGACCGCCGCCGCGGCTACCGCACCGCGATGCACCGCCACGGCCTCGACGAACACATCCAGGTCCTGCCCGGCGGACTCACCGAGGACGACGGCGCGCGCGCCGCCAGAACCCTGCTCGCGGAGAAGACCCGGCCCAGCGCGGTCCTCGCCTTCAACGACCGCTGTGCCACGGGGGTCCTCGACACCTTCCTGCGGGCCGGTGTCGCCGTCCCCGGCGAGATCTCCGTGGTCGGCTTCGACGACACCAGCCTGTCGCGGCTCGCCCACATCGACCTCACCACGGTCGCCCAGGACATCCCCCGCCTCGCGGAACTCGCCGTCGGCCGCGCCATCGCCCGCCTCGACGGCGAGGCCGTACCGGACGGCGAACAGGTCGTCGCACCGCGTCTCGTGGTCCGGGGCACCACGGGCCCGCCCGGCACGGACTGACCCCGCTACTCCGCCGAGGCCGGCTCCAGGGTCTCGCGCACCTTCGGCAGGATGTTGGTGATGTAGTCCTCGACCACCGTGTCCAGGTCGATGTCGTGCTGCGCCCGCTCGGCCAGGTACCAGCGGTGTTCGAGCAGCTCGTGGTAGATCTCGGCCGAGTCCATCGACCCGCGCAGCTCCAGCGGTACGGCCCGCACGGTGGGCCGGAACACGTCCCGCACCCACCGGTGCGCGAGCACCTCGGGCCGGGCGGCGAGGGGATCGCCCGGGGCGTAGTCGTCCTGGGTGGCCATCCAGGACTCGAGGTCGTTGAGCAGCCGCCGCGCCTGGTTCTCCTCGGCGTCCAGACCGGTCAGCCGCAGTAGTTGGCGCTGGTGGTGGCCCGCGTCGACGACCTTCGGCACGAAGGTGACGGTGTCGCCGTTCGAGGAGTGCTCGATCTGCATCTCGGCCACGTCGAAGCCGAGTTCGTTGAGGCGCCGGATCCGGCGCTCGATGAAGTGGTACTTGCCCGCCGGGTACACCGAGACCCGCGTCAGCTCCTCCCACAGACCCTGGTAGCGGGCGCAGATCTCCATGCCGAACTCGATCGGGTCCACGGACGGGTGCAGCGCCCCGGACGCCTCCAGGTCGAGCAGCTCCCCGCTGATGTTGACGCGGGCGAGATCGAGGTCGTACTCCCGCTGCCCGTCGCTGAGCCGCGCGTGCAGGTCGCCGGTCTCCGCGTCCACGAGATACGCGGCGTAGGCGCCCGCGTCCCGCCGGAACAGCGTGTTGGACAGCGAGCAGTCGCCCCACGCGAACCCGGCCAGGTGCAGCCGCACCAGCAGCACGGCCAGCGCGTCCATCAGCCGGTGCATGGTGGCCGGCCGCAGCGTCGTCTCGAACATCGAGCGGTACGGCATCGAGCCGCCCAAGTGGCGGGTGATCAGCACCGGTTCCAGCGGCTCGCCGGCCGTGTCGGCGCGTCCGGTGACCACGGCGAGGGGGTCGACGGCGGGGATGCCGAGCCGGTCCAGGTCGCGCAGCAGCTCGTACTCGCGCAGCGCGGGCCGTTCCGCCAGCTCCTTGACGGCTATGACCTCGCTGCCGGCGCGCGCGTAGCGCACCACGTGGCGGGAGATGCCGCGCGGCAGCGGCACCAGGTATTCGTCGGGCCACTCCTCCAGCGGAACGTCCCAGGGCAGTTCCAGCAGGAGCACCGGATGCTCGGGGTTGGTCGCGTTGATCTGCAGTGCCATGGGACGACCCTAGAGCGCGAGTTCGCGGGCGCGCTGCGTCGCCTCACGGATCGGACCGGAGTGCAGAGGACCGTGGCCGGGAAGCAGGGTGTCCGCGTCGAGCGCTTCGAGGACGTCCAGCGAGGTGACGGCACGGTCGCGCTCGTGGTGGAACATGCCGGGCAGCAGCTGCGGGCCCTTGATCCGCGAGGTCGGATGGCCGCTGACCAGGGCGTCCCCGGAGATCACGATCCCGCTGTCCGGGAGATGGAACACGCAGTGCCCGCCCGTGTGGCCGGGGGTGTGCACGGGGACGGGCCGGCCGGGCAGATCGAGCGGACCGCCCCCGGCCGGGAAGGCCTCGGCCTCGGCGACCGGATGCTGCTCCATGCCTCCGGAGCGGATCGTGTGCACCGCCCACGGCAGTACGCCGGGACGCCAGGCGTTCTTCAGCACGTCGCCCAGGGTCACCTGCTGCAGGAACTCCCGGCGGGCGTGCGGCACTTCGGCCTCGTGCGCGTAGACGGGCGTGCCGTGGGTGCTGTGCAGGTACTCGGCCGAGCCGAGGTGGTCGTTGTGGGCGTGGGTGAGGAGCACCGCCGAGACCGCCTTCGCCGAACTCCCCACCTGTTCAAGGGAGTCGAGCACGAGCCCGCGGTCCCCGGGATACCCGGTGTCCACCAGCGTGGCGGTGTCGCCGTCGGTGAGGATCACCCAGTTGGTGTTGCTGCCGTGCACGAGGTAGACGGCGTCGGCGACTTGGCGTACTTCTGCCCGCATGATCGTTCCTTGCCTGGTGGTGCTGTTCGGATCCGGCCAGTCATTCGGGATCCAGCCAACCAGACGCGTACAGTCCTTGCGCGCGCGGGGGAAGCCGCCTCCGGCACCGTCCGCCGGAGGCGGCCCCCGCGCGCGTCCGAAGCGGCCGCCTCTCCGCCTCAGCGCACGCCGTCCGGGCGGAACTGCACGCTGATGCGCGGTCCCGCGGCTCGGGTGGTCTTGGGGACGCAGTGTTCCCAGGTCCGCTGACAGGAGCCGCCCATCACGATCAGATCGCCGTGCCCCAGCGCGTGCCGCACCGACGCACCACCGCGCAGCGGACGCAGCAGCAGGTCGCGGGGCGCGCCCACGGAGAGGATCGCCACCATCGTGTCCACGCGGGCACCCCGCCCGATCCGGTCGCCGTGCCAGGCCACGCTGTCCCGGCCGTCCCGGTAGTAGCACAGCCCTGATGTGGTGAACGGTTCGCCCAACTCCCGCGCGTAGTACGCCGAGAGCGCGTCCCGGGCCTCGGTCAGCACCGGGTGCGGCAGCGCGTCGTCCTCGCCGTAGAAGGCCAGCAGCCGGGGTACGGCCACGACCTGGTCGTACATCTGACGCCGCTCGGCGCGCCACGGCACCCCGCCGGCCAGCTCCTCGAACAGGGCGTCGGCGCCGCTCAGCCACCCGGGCAGCACGTCGATCCAGGCGCCGAGACCCAGCGTGGTCCGGCGGATCCCGTGGAGGGGGCCGAGGCGGAGCCGGTCGGCCTGGTCGAAGAGGGAGCCCTGGAGGTGGTGCGCGGTCATGGGACCAGCGTACTCCTTATTCGAATATCTGTTCCCATTTGAATGCGGCTCTTTCGATACACCGGTGTATCGGATACATTCGCGTATCGAACATCGGGACGCGGAGGTCCGGGCATGGTGGCGGAGGCGACGGCCAAGCGGGTGACCAGGCGCCGGGTGCGTACGCGCGCCAATCTGCTGGACGCCGCGTTCGCCGTGTTCGCCGCGAAAGGCTTCGGCCGGGTCTCCATCGAGGAGGTCTGCGAGGCCGCCGGCTACAGCAGGGGTGCCTTCTACTCGAACTTCGACAGCCTGGACGGGCTGTTCTTCGCGCTCTACCAGGAGCGCGCCGACCTGATCGCCGAGCAGGTGGCCGGCGCGCTCGCCCTCGACGGCCCCGACCTCGACGTCCCGGCCGCCGTGGACCGCGTCACCGACGTGCTGCTCCTCGACCTGGACTGGCTCCTGGTGAAGACCGACTTCCTGGTGCACGCGGCCCGCGACCCCGCCGTGGCGCAGACTCTGCTCGGACACCGGGCCCGGCTGCGCGGGGCGATCGCGCACCGCCTGGCCCGCGCCCGGGGCCTCGCCGAACTCCCCGCCGTGCTCGGCGACCTGGACGCGGCGGCGTACGCCGTGGTCGCCGCGTACGACGGCGTCACCACTCAACTCCTGCTGGACAAGGACGTCGAGCACGCCCGCGTCTGGCTCAAGCAACTCCTCACCGCGCTGCTGACCGACGGCAGCCGCGCCCCCGAATGAGAAAGGCAACGGTCGCCATGGATGCGGACGTCATCGTCGTCGGAGCCGGGCTGGCCGGTCTGGTCGCGGCCCATGAACTGACCAGCCGGGGACGCCGGGTCGCGCTCGTCGACCAGGAGAACGCCGCCAACCTCGGCGGGCAGGCTTTCTGGTCCTTCGGCGGGCTGTTCCTCGTCGACTCGCCAGAGCAGCGCCGCCTCGGCATCAAGGACTCCTTCGACCTCGCCTGGAACGACTGGCAGGGCAGCGCCGGCTTCGACCGCGTCGACGACGAGGACTCCTGGGCGGTGCGCTGGGCGCGCGCCTACGTCGAGTTCGCGGCCGGCGAGAAGCGGACCTGGCTCGACGGCCACGGCATCAAGCTGCTGCCCACCGTCGGCTGGGCGGAACGCGGCGACCTGCGCGCCCACGGACACGGCAACTCCGTCCCGCGCTTCCACGTCACCTGGGGCACCGGCACAGGGGTCGTAGAACCCTTCGTGAACTACGCGAAGCAGGCCGCCCGCGACGGACTGCTCACCTTCTACTACCGCCACCAGGTCGACGAGTTGGTCGTCGCGGAGGGCGAGGCACGCGGCGTGCGCGGCACCGTCCTCGCCGAGGACGACTCGGCGCGCGGAGTCTCCTCCAGCCGCGAGGCGATCGGCGCGTTCGAACTCACCGCGCAGGCCGTCGTCGTCACCACCGGCGGCATCGGCGCCAACCACGACATCGTCCGCCAGTACTGGCCCGAGCGCCTCGGCACCCCGCCCGCCGAGATGGTCACCGGCGTCCCCGCCTACGTCGACGGCCGGATGCTCGACATCAGCGCCGAGGCGGGCGTACGACTGGTCAACCGCGACCGCATGTGGCACTACACCGAGGGCCTGCAGAACTGGAACCCGGTCTGGCCAGGACACGGCATCCGCATCCTGCCCGGCCCGTCCTCCCTGTGGTTCGACGCCCTCGGCCGCCGCCTGCCCGACCCGTGCCTGCCGGGCTACGACACCCTCAACACCCTCAAGTACCTGCGCACCACAGCGGACTTGGCGGACCACGACCACTCCTGGTTCATCCTCACGCAGAAGATCATCGAGAAGGAGTTCGCGCTCTCGGGCTCCGAGCAGAACCCCGACATCACCGCCAAGGACAAGAAGGCCGTGCTGCGCGACCGCCTCCTCGGCAAGGGCGCGCCCGGTCCGGTGGACGCCTTCCTGCGCAAGGGCGCGGACTTCGTGACCGCCGGCAACCTGGAGCAACTGGTCGAGAAAATGAACCAGTTGACCGACAAACCGCTGCTCGACGCGGCCGTGGTGCGCCGCCAGATCGAGGCCCGCGACCTCCAGATGGCCAACCCGTACAGCAAGGACTCCCAGATCCAGGGCATCCGCAACGCCCGCCGCTACATCGGCGACCGCCTGGGCCGCGTGGCCACCCCGCACCGCATCCTCGACCCGGCCGCCGGCCCCCTCATCGGCGTCAAGCTGCACGTCCTGACCCGCAAGACCCTCGGCGGGATCCAGACCGACCTGGACTCACAGGCGTTGGGCGCCGACGGAAAGCCGATCGGCGGACTCTACGCGGCGGGCGAGGTGGCCGGCTTCGGCGGCGGTGGCGTGCACGGCTACAACGCACTCGAAGGCACCTTCCTCGGCGGCTGCCTCTTCTCCGGCCGCGCCGCGGGCCGCGCGGCGGCCAAGCAGACCGCCTGACCGGACGCCACGGCCCGTCGCCTCAGCTGTCGAGGAGGCGGGCCAGCACCGACGCGTGACTCTCCTGCGGCGACTTGACCGCCGTCAGCAGGGTCACCGGTCCCATACGGACCAAGTTCCGCAAGGTGTGCAGGAGTTGGGCCGCCTCCGGCTCGGCGAGCTCCGCCTCGTACCGGCCGGCGAACTCGTCGTAGGACCCCTCGCCCGCGTGGTACCAGCGGCGCAGTTCGTTCGACGGGGTCAGGGCCTTGGGCCACTCGTCGACGCGGGCCGCGTCCTTGGACAGGCCTCGCGGCCACAACCGGTCGACCAGGACGCGGACGCCGTCCTCCGGCTCGGGCGGATCGTAGACACGGCGCACGCGTACGGTCACGGGCGGGCTCCCTCGGGTGGCGGTGGTGCCCGCGAGCCTACGTCCGGGGACACACCCGGCGCGGGGGCGACGCGGCGTAACTTGACCCGCACATGAGGGATTCCGAGGGGACGGTCGGCCTAGTCTCTGAGACGAATGATCACCCCTCACTCTGTAGGAGCGCATGTGACGCACCCCCGGCAGCCGTCCACAAGACGCACCGCCGTCCTCCGCCGCAGCGCCGTCGTGGCCACCGTCCCCGTCGCCGTCGCGGCCCTGCTCGCCGCCGCGGCGCCGGACGGAGCCACCACGATCGGCTCGTCAGGCGTGGGCGACCCGTACTTCCCGCTCTCCGGCAACGGCGGCTACCACGTCGCCCACTACGGCCTGACGCTCCGTTACGACCCGGCGAGCCGCCACCTCGACGGCAAGGCGGTCCTCACCGCCCGCGCCACCGAGAAGCTCACCCGCTTCGACCTCGACTTCAAGGGCCTGACGATCACCGGCCTGACCGTCGACCACGTCAAGGCCGCCTTCCGCCGCGACGGACAGGAACTCGTCGTCACCCCGCGCAAGGCCCTGCGCAAGGGGCAGGAGTTCCAGATCGCCGTCACCTACAACGGAGTCCCCAAGCAGGTCACCGACCCGGACGGCTCGGCGGACGGCTGGATCGCCACCGACGACGGCGCCTTCGTGGCGGGCGAGCCGCAGGGCGCGATGACGTGGTTCCCGGCGAACAGCCACCCCAAGGACAAGTCGTCGTACGACTTCACGATCACCGTCCCTCAGGGACGCACCGCGGTCGCCAACGGCGTTCTCCAGAGCCAGAAGACGGCGCACGGGAAGACCACCTTCCGTTGGCACGCACCCGAGCCGATGGCCGCCTATCTCGCCACCGCGACGGTCGGGAAGTTCAAGGTCGAGCAGTACACCACCCGCGACGGGGTCAAGGTGTACAACGCCGTCGACCCCCGCGAGGCCACCGCCGCCGCGCCCGTGCTGAAGAAGCTGCCCTCCGTCCTGGAGTGGGAGAGCAAGCTGTTCGGCCCGTACCCGTTCCGCTCGGCAGGGTCGATCGTCGACCACGCCCCGGACGTCGGCTACGCCCTGGAGACGCAGGGGCGGCCGATCTACGACTCGGCGCCGGACCTCAGCACCCTCGTGCACGAGAACGCCCACCAGTGGTTCGGCGACTCCGTCTCGCTGACCTCCTGGAAGGACATCTGGCTCAACGAGGGCTTCGCCACCTACGCGGAGTGGCTCTACAGCGAGCAGCACGGCGGGAAGACCGCCCAGCAGACCTTCGACGCGCTGTACGCCCGCGCGGCGACCGACGACCTGTGGGCGTTCCCGCCCGGCGACCCGGGCAGCGGCGCCAACATCTTCGGCACACCCGTGTACGCCCGCGGGGCCATGGCACTGCACGAACTGCGCCTGGCCGTCGGCGACAAGACCTTCCTCGCGATCCTGCGGGCCTGGGCGGGCGGACACCGCTACGGGCACGGCACCACCGCACAGTTCATCAGCCTTGCGGAACAGAAGTCGGGGAAGAAGCTGGACGTTCTGTTCCACACCTGGCTCTACACGAAAGGCAAGCCGGCCAAGCCGTAGGAGCTGACGAGTTCCTCACATGTGTCGGTCATCGTCGACTCATGATCACTCGTATGTCCCCGGTCGCACTCGTCGCCGTGTCCCTGCTTCTCACGGGATGCGGCGGCGGTGCGGTGGCGGCGACGGACCACCCGTCCGCCACTCCCGCTCCCGCCTCCACGCCCCCGGCCTCGCCCTCCTCGGCGATATCCGCCGAGGCCGCACCCCGCCAACTCCCGGGCGTGGGGCCCAAGACGCTCGCCCGAATACCCGCCGGCACCGAGCAGGTCGTCCTGGTGACCGGCCGCGGCGCGAACTCCTCCGTCTCCACCCTCGCCCTCTACGAGCGCACCGACGACGGCTGGCAGCGGACCGCGAGCTGGGCCGCGCACAACGCGCTCAGAGGCTGGTCGAACCACCACATGGCCGGTGACCTGCGCTCACCGATCGGTGTGTACTCGCTCACGGACGCGGGCGGACTGCTCAAGGACCCCGGCACCAAGCTGTCGTACGACCAGGGCTCGGGCTTCGTCTCGCCAGGCACCGGCTTCGAGGGCGAACCGCTGGCCGGGTCCTTCGACTACGTGATCGCCATCAACTACAACCGGCAGCCCGGCACTTCACCCCTCGACTGGACCCGCCCCCTCGGCGCCTCGCGGGGCGGCGGCATCTGGATCCACGTCGACCACGGCGGCCCCACCCACGGCTGCGTCAGCATCGCCGAGGACCACATGAAGGAACTGCTGCGCACCCTGGACCCGGCCAGGCATCCCGTGGTCGTCATGGGCGACGCCGCGTCCCTCTCGCGCTGACCGCCTAGGATCCGCCCAATGTGCGCACATGTGCTGGTCGCCGAGGACGACGAGATGCAGGCCGAGCTGATACGACGCTCCCTGCTGACCGAGGGCCACACCGCGACCGTGGTCCACGACGGGGGCGCCGCCATCACCGCGGCCCGGACACTGCGGCCCGACCTCGTGGTGCTCGACCTCATGCTGCCCGTGATCGACGGCTTCGGGGTGTGCCGGGTGCTGCGCGAGGACGACATCCCCATCCTGATGCTCACCGCCCGCTCCACCGAGGACGACGTCCTGCTCGGCCTGGAACTCGGCGCCGACGACTACATGACCAAGCCCTACAGCCCCCGCGAACTGATGGCCCGCATCCGCACGGTCCTGCGGCGCAGCGGCCGTACCGCCGAGAGCAGACAGGAGGACACCGTCGTACGGGCGGCGGGTCTCTCCGTAGATCCCGCACGGCACGAGGTGCGCTGCGACGGGGCGCCGGTGGACTGCACACCGGCCGAGTTCGAGATCCTGCTCGCGATGACCGCCGAGCCCGAACGGGTCTTCTCCCGGCGGCAGTTGCTGCAGTACACCAGGGGCCTGGACCGGGCGTCCACGGAACGGGCCGTCGACGTCCACATCATGAACCTGCGCCGGAAGATAGAGGCCGACCCACGCAAACCGGCCCGGCTGCTGACCGTGTTCGGCGTCGGCTACAAGCTGCGCGGCGGTCGCGCGTGAGGCCCCGGATACCGCTGCGCAAGCGGCTGTTGGTCCGGCTGCTCGTCGCCACCGTGCTGATCGCCCTCTGTTCGGTCGGGGCGACGGCCTGGCTCGCGGTGGAGACCACCACCCGGGCCATCCGGGAGGAACAGGGCCAGGACCTCGCCGACGACACGCGCATCCTCGCGCAGCTCAGCGGATACGCCGCGACCCACCCCGAGTGGAATGGCGTGCGGCCCACACTCGTCGCCCTGTCGAAGAAGATGGGCCGTCGTATCGCCCTCACCGCCACCGACCGCACCCTCATCGCCGACTCCGCGGCGCACGGCACCTCACTGCCGCCCCGCGCCGCCGCGAACATCGACCCGCTGCACACCGACACCTACACGCAGCCCGGCGCACAGCTCAGCGGCATCGATCCCCGGGTCGTAGGACCCTACCGGCTGCCCGCGAAGGAACGCGCCCGCCTGGAGTTGCTCGCCGAGGACCGGCATCGGTGCTTCGCCCAGGCCGGGATCGACACGACCATCACGATGACGCCGAGCGGCCGCCCCGTCCTCACCGACGGGGACGGCAACGACGCCAACGGCTATGTGCCCGAGACATGCGCCGACGGGAAGCTCAACACCCCGACCGCCACCGAGAGCAAGGCGCTGAAGGACCTGATCCTGCGCGCCCAGCCCTGCTATCAGAAGCAAGGCCTGAAGTTCGCGGTCCCCTACTTCGGCGTCGACGTCTTCGACAAGAGCCTCGGCTCCCGCTACATCACGGGCGCGTACACCAAGCTGGGCGACAAGGCCGACATCCGCAAGGCGGAGGCCTGCACCGACAGCGCCCGCCGCGCCCAACTCGAGCCCTACGTCGCGCCGGTGGCCGAACTGTTCCTGGGCGGCGGCGACACCACCGCGCCCCGCTTCGACGTCTCCCCGGCGAACAAGACCAAGGTCGTCGGCGCGGCAGCGGCCGTGCTGGCACTCACCGTCCTGGTGACGGCCGTGGTCGCCACCCGGCTGGTACGGCCCCTGCGCGTGCTGACCGAGGCGGCCCAGCAGCCGCCGGAGCTGCACGTCCGGGTGCCGGTGCGGACCCGGGACGAGACCGGCATCCTGGCCGAGGCCTTCAACGACCTCGCCGATCGCCGCGAACGCATGGAGGCCCAGCGCAAGGCCATGGTCAGCGACATCGCCCATGAACTGCGCAGCCCGCTCACCAACATCCGGGGCTGGCTGGAGGTCACCCGGGACGGCTTCGTCGAACCCGACCCGGCGCTCCTCGGCTCGCTGCACGAGGAGGCGATGGTCCTCCAACGCGTCATCGACGACCTCCAGGACCTCGCCGCCGCCGACGCCGGAACCCTGCGGCTGCACCGCGAACCCGTGCGCGTCGAGGACCTCTTCGACCAGGTCGCCGCCGCGTACCGGGTCACCGCCGACACGGCCGGGGTCGCCCTGCTCACCAAGGCGGACCGCACCCTCTGGCTGGACGCGGACCCGGTCCGCATGCGCCAGGTGCTCGGCAACCTCGTGTCCAACGCGCTGCGCCACACACCGGTCGACGGCACGGTGACCCTCACCGCGTGGCGCGAGGGCGACCGGGCCGTCCTGACCGTCACCGACACCGGCACCGGTATCGCGCCCGAGGACCTCCCGCACGTCTTCGAGCGGTTCTGGCGCGCCGACCAGTCCCGCAGCCGCCGCACCGGGGGCAGTGGCCTCGGCCTGTCCATCGTCCGTGACCTGGCCGCCGCCCACGACGGCACGGTCGAGGCGGCGAGCACACCCGGCACCGGCTCCACGTTCACCCTGCGGCTTCCCGACTCGCCCTCGCCGGAGGGGAGTTGAGCGGGGTCACTGCTCCCGCAGACCCCACGGCGAGCCGTACGCCGTCAGCAGGTCCAGGAACGGGCCGGCCGGGAACGCCTCCGGGCCCAGCACTCCCGCGCCGGTCCACGCGCCCGTGGCCAGCAGCTCCAGGGCGATCACCGGGTTGATCGCGGTCTGCCACACCACGGCCTGGGAGCCGTACTCCGCCATCGACCACTGGTTGTCGACCACGTGGTAGAGGTACACCTCGCGCGGCACCCCGTCCTTCGTGCCGCGCACCCAGGTGCCCGCGCAGGTCTTGCCGTGCATACGGTCGCCCAGCGTCGCGGGGTCGGGCAGACAGGCGGCGACGACATCCCTCGGCGATACGGCGACGGGCCCCGAAGCGCTCGACACGGTGACCGGCTCGGTGCGGTCGAGTCCCAGCAGGTGGAGGGTCTTCAGGGTCCCGATGAACTCGTTGCCCAGCCCGTACTTGAAGGTGACCCGCTTCGCGTCGACCCAGCGCGGCACCAGCAGCACCTCCTCGTGCTCCACGTTCACGCACTCCACCGGGCCGATGCCCTCGGGGAAGTCGAACACCTCGGGTTCGCTGAACGGTTCCGTGGTGAACCAGCCGCGGTCTGCCTCGTAGACGACCGGCGGGTTCAGGCACTCCTCGATCGTGGTCCAGATGGAGAAGGAGGGCGCGAAGTCGTAGCCGTCGACGGTGAGGTTGGCGCCGTCGCGGATGCCGATCTCCTCGATCCCGTCGAAGAGTTCGTCGGCGGCGTACCGCGCGAACACGTCGGAGAGACCCGGCTCCACCCCCATCCCGACGAGTGCCAGCGCGCCCGCCTTCTCCCACTCGGCCGCGTCCTCGAACTGCGCGTCCCCGAGCTTGACCCCGCACTCCTCGTACGGCCGGTCCGGATGCGGCCGTGACAACGACATCGCCATGTCGAGGTAGTTCGCACCGGCGGCCCGCGCCGCACGGAACAGGGGGAGGACGAAGCGCGGGTCGGTCGCGTTCAGCAGCACGTCGCAGTCGTGCGCGCGCAGCGCCGCGACGACGGCCTCCTCGTCGTTCGCGTCCAGCCGCTCGGCACGGAACCGGGCGCCGGCGTCCCCGAGCGCGGCGACCGCGGCCTCCGCCCGGGACAGGTCGTAGTCGGCGACCACCATCGCGTCGAAGAACGGACGCCGGGCCGCGATCCGGGTGATCGCACCACCCACACCACCGGCTCCCACGAGCAGTACACGCATGGCAAGGACTCCTTCAGTGCCGTTGTCTCACCGGTGATACAACGCCGGTCGTCGGGATAAGGTCAATGGCGTTGGCATAAGGGCGCACAGGGAGGCCGCGATGCCGAAACCGGTGGTGCCGGAGGAGAAACGGCGACGGCGCCGTCCGACCAGGAGCGGCACCGTCCTGTCCGAGCAGCTGATCGTCGACACGGCTCTGCGCATGCTCCGCGAACACGGCAGCGCGGGCCTGACCGCCCGCCGCCTCGGCCTCGCCCTGGACGCCGACCCCAGCACGCTCTACCGCTACTTCCGGGGCATGGACGAACTGACCCTGGCCATCGGTGACGCCCTGGTCGGGCAGGCACTGCGCGGCTGGGAGCCGACGGGGGAGTGGCGGGCCGACCTGCGCGCGATCGGCCTGCGCATCCACGCCGCGTACGTCGCCCACCCGCAGGCCGCCCAGCTCACGGCGAGCCGCGTCACCGGCCGCGCCAACGAACTGGCCGCCGACGAGGCGGTGCTCGACGTCCTGCGCACGGCCGGCCTCCCGCTCCCGGACACCGTCCGGATCTACCATGCGTTCATCGACCAGACCCTGGCCTTCGCCGCCCTCGACGCGGCGTCCCTGGCCCTGCCGAGCGCCTCGCTCCGCGCAGACGAGGCGATGTGGCGCTCGACGTACGCCCGCCTGCCCCGCACCACCCACCCCCGCATCGCCGAGGCGGCCCCGCTGCTGGCAACGCGCATGGTCGAGAGCGCGTATCCAACGGCCTTGGAGATGCTGTTGGACAGCGTCGCAGCGCAATTGTCACCGGTTCGACAGGCGCCCTGAAGGGGCGCGGGGCT
>NZ_BARG01000030.1 GCF_000376565.1 Streptomyces hokutonensis
GTTGTAGTCAGCCCCGTTCAGAGAAGTGCCCTTCCTCGACTCGTCGTTGAGGAAGGGCACTTTTATGCGCGCGACCTGTGTGCCACGTACGCCAGTGTGCCCAGCAGCAAGCGGGCCGCCGGGGGCCTCGTCGCCGAGTCGAGGGCGGGGGAGCGGAGCCAGTGGACCGGGCCCAGGCCTCCTCGGTCGGAAGGCGGGGCGGTGATGTGGGTGCCGGGGCCCAGGCCGCGTAGGTCCAGGGACGTGGGGTCGTCCCAGCCCATGCGGTAGAGGAGGGAGGGGAGTTCGGCGGCCGCGCCGGGGGCCACGAAGAAGTGGGCGCGGTGGTCGGGGGTCGCCGCCACCGGGCCGAGGGGGAGGCCCATGCGCTCCAGGCGGGCGAGTGCGCGGCGGCCTGCGGGCTCGGCGACCTCGATGACGTCGAAGGCGCGGCCCACCGGCAGCATCACCGACGCACCGGGCAACTCGGCCCAGGCCTCGGTGACTTCGTCGAGGGTCGCGCCGGCCCGTACCTCGGGTGCGAAGGCCAGGGGATGTGCGCCCGGCGCGGGGCACTTGGTGTCGCCGCAGGAGCACGCGCCGCCCGCGGCCCGCGCGCCCGCGACCACGTCCCAGCCCCACAGCCCGGTGAACTCGGCCACGGCCGTGCACTCCGAGGTGCGGCCGCGGCGGCGCGTGCCGGACCGGATGTCGCGGATACCCCGGCTGCTGCCGATCGTGAAGCCCATGCCCCCTCCAACGGGTCCAACGCACCGGTGGTTACGAGACGGATGCGGATCGTCACTCTGCGTCCACGCCTACCCGGTGCCGCTGGGTCCAGGCGGCGCCCAGGAGCATCCCGGGTGGTGTGCTTGGCGGCACGCGCCCCTGCGTGCACCGCTGCGCCCACCTCCGGCCGTCCTATGTCAAGTGAATCGTGCGCGGGCAACCGTAGGTTCATTCGAAGGGGTGGCGAATGGTGGCGTTTCCGGGATCGCCGTGGCTGGACGGGTGATCGTAGGATTACTTTGTGTGCACAAGCCCTCGGGGCACATGCACTCGTGGGTATGCCGGAGGCAACTCGTCATCTCGTTCGAAGGGTGACAAGTGCGGGACGGGAAGCCGTATTTACCGGCATTCTGATAGGGCTTGGCGCACAGCGGCGACAAGTGGTTCCAGGGATGGGGGCGTTCCAGTGGGCGGCAACGGCGGAAGCGGGACGACCGCGGCCAGTACGGACAAGCGCCCCAATGAGCTGCTCGGCTCGTGGTTCGTGCGCAGCGGCTGGTCCAAGGGCGAGCTGGCACGCCAAGTGAACCGCCGGGCGCGCCAGTTGGGCGCCAACCACATCTCCACGGACACCTCCCGCGTACGCCGCTGGCTGGACGGCGAGAACCCGCGCGAGCCGATCCCGAGGATCCTCTCCGAGCTGTTCTCCGAGCGCTTCGGCTGTGTCGTCTCGGTCGAGGACCTGGGTCTGCGCGCCGCCCGCCAGGCACCGTCCGTGTCCGGCGTCGACCTGCCCTGGACGGCCCCGCAGACGGTGGCCCTGCTCAGCGAGTTCTCGCGCAGCGACCTCATGCTGGCGCGGCGCGGCTTCCTCGGAACCTCGCTGGCCCTGTCCGCGGGGCCGTCCCTCATCGAGCCCATGCAGCGCTGGCTGGTCCCCGGCCCCTCCGCCCTCCCGCCGGAGCCCGAGCCGACGGGTTCCTCCCGGCACATCGGGCGGCTCTCCAAGCCGGAGTTGGAGCTCCTGGAGTCCACCACGGCGATGTTCCGCAAGTGGGACGCCCAGTGCGGCGGCGGCCTGCGCCGCAAGGCGGTCGTGGGACAGCTGCACGAGGTGACCGACCTCCTCCAGGAGCCCCAACCCGACGCCACCAACCGCAAGTTGTTCAAGGTCGCCGCCGAACTCGCCGAGCTGGCGGGCTGGATGTCGTACGACGTGGGGCTTCAGCCCACCGCGCAGAAGTACTTCGTGCTCGCGCTGCACGCCGCGAAGGAGGCGGGCGACAAGCCGCTCGGGTCGTACGTGCTGTCCAGCATGAGCCGCCAGATGATCCACCTGGGCCGGCCCGACGACGCGCTGGAGCTGATCCACCTCGCGCAGTACGGCAGCCGGGACTGCGCGAGCCCGCGCACCCAGTCGATGCTGTATGCGATGGAGGCCCGCGCCTACGCGAACATGGGGCAGCCCGGGAAGTGCAAGCGGGCCGTCCGGATGGCCGAGGACACCTTCGCCGACGTACACGACTGGGACGACCCGGACCCGGACTGGATCCGCTTCTTCTCCGAGGCCGAGCTGTACGGCGAGAACTCGCACTCCTATCGCGACCTCGCCTACGTCGCCGGCCGCAGCCCCGCCTACGCCTCGCTGGCCGAGCCCGTCATGCAGCGGGCGGTGGACCTCTTCGCCAAGGACGACGACCACAAGCGGTCGTACGCGCTCAATCTCATCGGCATGGCCACCGTGCACCTGTTGCAGCGGGAGCCGGAGCGGAGCGCGGTGCTCGCGGCCGAGGCGATGACCGTCGCCAAGAAGGTGCGCTCCGAGCGCGTCAACACTCGTATCCGAAAGACCATCGACACGGCGGTCCGCGACTTCGGTGAGCTGGCCGAGGTCATAGACCTCACCGACCGGCTCGCCATCGAGCTCCCGGAGACCGCAGAGGCGGTCTGAAAACCCAGTACCCCGGCCGCGGCCGGCCTTCCCGAACCGCCCGACTCGGCTCCCCCATGCCAGGTCATCGGAAGGCCGACCGCGGCCGGTTTCATGTCCGGCCGCCGACCGGGCGGCGCCGGTACGGCAGTTGCGGGCCGGGTGGTCGAAGGACCGGCCGGCCCTTCCTGACTCGTATTCGAAAGACCGTCCGCGCGGCGGTGCGCGGCGCCGGATCTCCGGCCGCAATCGCCGACCCCGCCAGGAGGCTCCCGAACGGGCCGCGGGAGAGCGCCGAAGGGGCCCGGACCCCATGCCCCGGCGCCCCCGCGCCGGGCCGCCGCAACTCCGGCCGCGGCCGGTTTCCCGCCGTCGGGGAAGGTTGCGCGACGATAACGATCGCCCGACCGGAGATCCGGCAGTTCATCGACGCGTAACACGCGCGGCGCCTTCGTCACTCCGGCGAAACAACGTGGGGCTTCGACGGAAACCGCGCTGCGCCAATCTCATGGCGCATAACCGGACCCCCCGCCTTGACCGGACCGCATCCAGGCTTCGCCCGCACGGGGCCGTACAACCGACGAGGAGACGCCGATGGCATCAGCCGCCATCACGCTTGCCGCTGAGGCACCCAAACTGTCCTCCGCGAACACAGGCTTCATGCTGATCTGTTCTGCCCTGGTGCTGCTCATGACACCGGGACTCGCCTTCTTCTACGGAGGCATGGTCCGCGTCAAGAGCACCCTGAACATGCTGATGATGAGCTTCATCAGCATCGGGATCGTCACCATCCTGTGGGTTCTCTACGGCTTCTCGCTCGCCTTCGGTTCGAGTAACGGCTTCATCGGCTACGACTCCCACTGGCTGGGCATGAGCGACGTCGGACTGACGGACCTCTGGCCCGGCTACACCATCCCGATCTTCGTCTTCATGGTCTTCCAGATGATGTTCGCCGTCATCACCCCGGCCCTGATAAGCGGTGCCATCGCCGACCGCGTGAAGTTCTCGGCCTGGTCGCTCTTCGTCGCCCTGTGGCTGACCGTCGTCTACGTCCCCGTCGCCCACTGGGTGTGGGGCGCCGACGGCTGGGCCTTCAAGCTCGGCGTGATCGACTTCGCCGGTGGTACCGCGGTCCACATCAACGCCGGTGCCGGCGCCCTCGGCGTCATCCTGGTCATCGGCAGGCGCGTCGGCTTCAAGCGTGACCCCATGCGTCCGCACAGCCTTCCGCTGGTCATGCTCGGTGCCGGTCTCCTGTGGTTCGGCTGGTTCGGCTTCAACGCCGGTTCGTGGCTCGGCAACGACGACGGCGTCGGCGCGCTGATGTTCGTCAACACCCAGGTCGCCACCGCCGCCGCCATGCTCGCCTGGCTCGCCTACGAGAAGATCCGCCACGGCGCGTTCACCACGCTGGGCGCGGCCTCGGGTGCCGTCGCCGGTCTGGTCGCCATCACCCCGTCCGGTGGTGCGGTCTCCCCGCTCGGCGCGATCGCCGTCGGCGCCATCGCCGGTGTCGGCTGTGCCGCGGCCGTCGGCCTGAAGTACAAGTTCAACATCGACGACTCCCTCGACGTCGTCGGCGTCCACATGGTCGGCGGTATCCTCGGCTCCCTGCTCATCGGCTTCTTCGCCACCGGCAAGGGCCAGTCCACCGCGACCGGCGTCTTCTACGGCGACCACTCCTTCACCCAGCTGTGGAAGCAGTTCGCCGGTGTCGGCGCGGTCCTCGGCTACTCCCTGGTCGCCTCCGCGGTCCTCGCCTTCCTCATCGACAAGACCATCGGTATGCGGGTCACCGAGGACGAAGAGGTCTCCGGCATCGACCAGGCCGAGCACGCGGAGACCGCATACGACTTCAGCGGCGCCGGCGGCGGCCTCAGCGGCGGCACCCTCACCGCTGCGACGGAGACGAAGAAGGTGGACGCATGAAGCTCATCACCGCCGTTGTGAAGCCCCACCGGCTCGACGAGATCAAGGAAGCCCTCCAGGCCTTCGGGGTCCACGGTCTGACGGTCACCGAGGCGAGCGGCTACGGTCGTCAGCGGGGACACACCGAGGTCTACCGGGGCGCCGAGTACACGGTCGACCTGGTCCCCAAGATCCGCATCGAGGTGCTGGCCGAGGACGACGACGCCGAGCAGCTGATCGACGTCATCGTCAAGGCGGCCCGAACCGGCAAGATCGGTGACGGCAAGGTCTGGTCCCTCCCGGTCGAGACGGCCGTCCGGGTCAGGACCGGCGAGCGCGGACCGGACGCGCTCTAAAAAGAAACAGAACAGGAGTCGCTGGGTGACGAGTACGGACGTGCGCAAGGATGCAGAGGACTCCGGACCCAGCGGCTACGCGGCGGCCCGGCTGCGCCTCCTCACTGAGGGGGCGCGGTCCGGGCCGCCGCGCCGTGCCGCCCTCGCCGAACTGACCGACGACTGGCTGACCGGCCTCTTCGCCGCCGGCAGCGAAGCACTCAAGGGCGTCTCCCTGGTAGCCGTCGGCGGCTACGGCCGCGGTGAACTCTCCCCGCGCAGCGACCTCGACCTGCTCCTCCTGCACGACGGCAGTGACTCCGGCGCGGTCGCCGCGCTCGCGGACCGCATCTGGTACCCGGTCTGGGACCTGGGCCTCGCCCTCGACCACTCCGTGCGCACCCCCGCCGAGGCCCGCAAGACCGCGGGCGAGGACCTCAAGGTCCAGCTCGGCCTCCTCGACGCCCGCCACATCGCCGGCGACCTCGGCCTGACCGCCTCCCTGCGCACGGCCGTCCTCGCCGACTGGCGCAACCAGGCGCCCAAGCGCCTCCCCGAACTCCAGGAACTCTGCGCCGAACGCGCCGAGCGCCAGGGCGAGTTGCAGTACCTCCTCGAACCCGACCTCAAGGAGGCCCGCGGCGGCCTCCGCGACGCCACCGCGCTGCGCGCCGTAGCGGCCTCCTGGCTCGCCGACGCCCCGCGCGAGGGCCTCGCCGACGCCCGCCGCCGCCTCCTCGACGTCCGCGACGCCCTGCACCTCACCACCGGCCGTGCCACCGACCGGCTCGCGCTCCAGGAACAGGACCAGGTCGCCGCCGAGCTCGGCCTCCTCGACGCGGACACCCTGCTGCGCCAGGTCTACGAAGCGGCACGCGTCGTGTCGTACGCCAGTGACGTCACCTGGCGCGAGGTGGGGCGCGTGCTGCGGTCGCGGGCCGTGCGGCCGAGGCTGCGCGCCATGCTCGGCGGGGGCGCCAAGCCGGCCACCGAGCGCTCCCCGCTCGCCGAGGGCGTCGTGGAGCAGGACGGCGAGGTGGTGCTCGCCCGCGCCGCCCGCCCCGAACGCGACCCCGTCCTCCCGCTGCGCGCCGCCGCTGCCGCCGCGCAGGCCGGGCTCCCGCTCTCCCTGCACGCCGTACGGCGCATGGCGACCACCGCGCGCCCGCTGCCCACGCCGTGGCCCGCCGAGGCGCGCGAACAGCTCGTGACGCTGCTCGGCTCCGGGCAGCCCACGGTGGATGTGTGGGAGGCGCTGGAGGCGGAGGGCCTGATCACCCGTCTTCTCCCCGACTGGGAGCGGGTCCGCTGCCGTCCGCAGCGCAACGCCGTGCACATCTGGACCGTCGACCGGCACCTCATCGAAACCGCCGTCCGCGCCTCGGAGTTCGCCCGCCGCGTCAGCCGCCCCGACCTCCTGCTGGTCGCCGCGCTGCTGCACGACATCGGCAAGGGCTGGCCCGGCGACCACTCGGTGGCCGGCGAGATCATCGCCAAGGACGTAGCGGCCCGCATCGGCTTCGACCGCGCGGACGTGGCCGTGCTCGCGACTCTCGTACGGCATCACCTCCTCCTCATCGACACGGCCACCCGGCGCGACCTGGAGGACCCGGCGACGGTCCGCTCGGTCGCCGAGGCGGTCGGTACGACGAGCACGCTTGAGCTGCTGCACGCGCTGACCGAGGCGGACGCGCTGGCCACCGGACCGGCCGCCTGGTCCTCCTGGCGGTCCTCCCTCGTCACCGACCTGGTGAAGCGGGTCGCCGCCGTCCTCTCCGGCGACGCCCCCGACGAGCCCGAGGCGGGCGCGGCCACGGCGGAACAGGAGCGCCTCGCGATCGAGGCCGTGGCGACCGGCGGGCCTGTGCTGGCGCTCCGCGCCCAGACCGAACCCCCGTCCGAGGACGAGCCCTCCGGCGACCCCGAACCGCTCGGCGTGGAGCTCCTGATCGCCGTACCGGACCAGCCGGGCGTGCTCCCGGCGGTGGCCGGCGTCCTGGCGATGCACCGCCTGACGGTCCGCACGGCGGAACTGCGCGCGCTCGACCTGCCGGACGGCGTGGAGGGCTCGGTGCTGCTGCTGAACTGGCGGGTCGCCGCCGAGTACGGCTCCCTGCCCCAGGCGGCCCGGCTGCGCGCCGATCTCGTACGGGCCCTGGACGGGTCGTTGGACATCGCGGGCCGCTTGGCGGAGCGGGACGCCGCGTATCCGCGCCGCCGGGGTGTCGTGGCACCGGCGGCCCGCGTGACGGTCGCCCCGGCCGCCTCCCGGCACGCGACGGTCATCGAGGTGCGCGCACACGACGCACCCGGGCTGCTGCACCGGATCGGCCGGGCACTGGACGAGGCGAAGGTGCGGGTCCGGAGCATGCACGTCAGCACGCTGGGCTCGAACGCGGTGGACGCCTTCTATGTGACCGGGGCGGAGGGCTCGCCCCTGCCGGCGGAGGAGGCTACGGCGGTCGCGCGCAAACTGGAGGAGACGTTGCGGGCGTGACCGTGCGGTCGTGCCACGCGTTGACCTGATGCGCTCATCGCAGCGGCGGGGGTGGTCCGCTGCGCGGCGATGGGCGGCTCTCCGAGGCCGCGTGCTCCCCGCCGGCGTGGGGTTTTGCCCGTCCCCGCCCGTTGAACCCAGCAGGCGGGGACGATTGTCTTGCGCGGCCGGATACCCTGGAAGACGCCCACACTGCCCCCGACTCCGAGGACCGACTCCGCCGTGTTCGATACTCTCTCCGATCGCCTTTCAGCGACCTTCAAGAACTTGCGCGGCAAGGGGCGCTTGAGCGAAGCGGACATCGACGCCACGGCGCGCGAAATCCGCATCGCCCTCCTCGAAGCCGACGTAGCCCTGCCCGTAGTCCGTACGTTCATCAAGAACGTCAAGGAGCGAGCCCTCGGCGCCGATGTCAACAAGGCGCTGAACCCGGCCCAGCAGGTCCTGAAGATCGTCAACGAGGAACTCGTGACGATCCTCGGCGGCGAGACCCGGCGGCTTCGGTTCGCCAAGAACCCGCCGACCGTGATCATGCTCGCGGGTCTGCAGGGTGCCGGTAAGACGACCCTCGCGGGCAAGCTCGGCAAGTGGCTCAAGGACCAGGGGCACTCGCCGCTGCTCGTCGCCGCCGACCTCCAGCGCCCGAACGCGGTGAACCAGCTGAGCGTCGTCGCCGAGCGCGCCGGTGTCGCGGTCTACGCGCCCGAGCCGGGCAACGGCGTCGGTGACCCGGTCAAGGTCGCCAAGGACTCCATCGAGTTCGCCAAGTCCAAGGTCCACGACATCGTGATCGTGGACACCGCGGGCCGCCTGGGTATCGACCAGGAACTGATGCAGCAGGCCGCGGACATCCGCGACGCCGTCTCGCCGGACGAGATCCTGTTCGTCGTCGACGCGATGATCGGTCAGGACGCGGTCAACACCGCCGAGTCGTTCCGCGACGGCGTCGGCTTCGACGGCGTGGTGCTCTCCAAGCTCGACGGCGACGCCCGCGGTGGCGCCGCCCTGTCGATCGCCTCGGTCACCGGCAAGCCGATCATGTTCGCGTCGAACGGCGAGAAGCTGGACGACTTCGACGCCTTCCACCCGGACCGGATGGCCTCGCGCATCCTCGACATGGGTGACCTGCTCACCCTGATCGAGCAGGCGGAGAAGACGTTCAGCCAAGAAGAGGCCGAGAAGATGGCCTCGAAGCTGGCGTCCAAGAAGGGCCAGGACTTCACCCTCGACGACTTCCTGTCCCAGATGGAACAGGTCCGGAAGATGGGCAGCATCAGCAAGCTGCTCGGCATGCTGCCCGGCATGGGGCAGATCAAGGACCAGATCAACAACCTGGACGAGCGCGACGTCGACCGTACGGCCGCCATCATCAAGTCGATGACCCCGGCCGAGCGCGCCGAGCCGACCATCATCAACGGCTCGCGCCGCGCCCGTATCGCCAAGGGCTCCGGCGTCGAGGTCAGCGCCGTGAAGGGTCTGGTCGAGCGGTTCTTCGAGGCCCGCAAGATGATGTCCCGCATGGCGCAGGGCGGCGGGATGCCCGGCATGCCGGGGATGCCGGGCATGGGCGGCGGCCCCGGCCGCACGAAGAAGCAGCCCAAGCAGGCCAAGGGCAAGCAGCGTTCCGGCAACCCGATGAAGCGCAAGCAGCAGGAGCTGGAAGAGGCCAGGCGCCGCGAGGCCGGCGCGGCCCAGGGCGGCAACGCGTTCGGACTGCCCGAGCAGGGCGGCAAGGACTTCGAGCTCCCGGACGAGTTCAAGAAGTTCATGGGCTGACGGCCTGTTCGCTACGTCACCGAGGGCGCCCCTCTCCGGAAGGGCGCCCTCGGCGCATGCCGGGCGTGCCGACGCCTGGCCCGTGTCGTAACTTGCCGGTATGACCAACCCCGCGCCGCCGCGCAAGTCGCCCGATCAGCCCTGGCGCACGGAGGGCACCCCCGACGAGCCCCCGAAGCCGTCGCCGGGCGGGAAGAAGATGCGCGGCGGCTGGTGGAGCCTGATCCTCACCGCGCTGGTCGTGTACCTGATCGCCAACCTGATCCTGTCTTTCTTCAACGAGGGCGACGAGCCGACGATCTCGTACACGGAGTTCAGCAAGCAGGTCGACGCGGGCAACGTCACCAAGATCTACGCCAAGGGCAACGCGATCCAGGGCCAGCTGAAGAAGGGCCAGGACAACCCGGACGGCGGCGGCAAGTACACCAAGTTCGACACCGAGCGGCCGACCTTCGCGGACGACCAGCTCTGGGAGGACCTGACCAAGCACAACGTCACGGTCACGGCGGAACCGGTCGTACAACACCGTAGTTTTCTGGCCAATCTGCTGATCGCGCTGGCGCCGATGCTGCTCCTGGTCGTCCTGTGGATCTTCATCGCGCGGCGGATGAGCTCGGGGCTCGGCGGCGCGGGCGGGATGCTCGGCCGCAAGGCCCCGCCGAAACCGGTCGAGCTGGAGGCGGGCAAGCCCCGCACGACGTTCGAGGACGTGGCCGGCATCGACGAGGTCGAGGGCGAGCTGAACGACGTCGTCGACTTCCTCAAGAACCCCGACGAGTACCGGAAGATGGGCGCCAAGATGCCCCGGGGCGTGCTGCTCGCGGGTCCGCCCGGCACCGGCAAGACGCTGCTCGCGCGGGCGGTCGCGGGGGAGGCGGGGGTGCCGTTCTTCTCGGCCTCGGCCTCCGAGTTCATCGAGATGATCGTCGGTGTCGGCGCCTCACGCGTGCGTGAACTCTTCGCGGAGGCCCGCAAGGTGGCCCCCTCGATCATCTTCATCGACGAGATCGACACCATCGGCCGGGCCCGCGGCGGCGGCAGCGGCATGGGCGGTCACGACGAGCGCGAGCAGACCCTGAACCAGATCCTCACCGAGATGGACGGCTTCTCCGGCTCCGAGGGCGTCATCGTCATCGCGGCCACCAACCGCGCCGACGTCCTGGACCCGGCCCTGACCCGCCCCGGCCGCTTCGACCGGGTGGTCGTGGTCTCACCGCCCGACCGGGGCGGCCGCGAGGCGATCCTGGAGATCCACACCCGCGAGATCCCGCTCGCGAAGGACGTGAACCTCGCCCAGGTCGCCCGTACCACCCCGGGCATGACCGGCGCCGAACTCGCCAACCTCGCCAACGAGGCCGCCCTCCTCGCCGTCAAGCGCAAGCAGAGCGAGGTCACCCAGTCCGACCTCTCGGAGGCCCTGGAGAAGGTCCAACTGGGCGCCGAACGCCCGCTGGTGATGCCCGAGGAGGAACGCCGCCGCACCGCCTACCACGAGAGCGGCCACGCTCTCCTGGGCATGCTCCAGCCCGGCGCCGACCCGGTCCGCAAGATCACCATCGTCCCGCGCGGGAGGGCACTCGGCGTGACGCTCTCCACCCCGGACGCCGACAAGTACGCGTACACCGAGGAGTACCTGCGCGGCCGGATCATCGGCGCCCTCGGTGGCATGGCCGCGGAACAGGTCGTCTACGGCGTGATCACCACCGGCGCCGAGAACGACCTCGAACAGGTCACCAACATCGCGCGCGGGATGGTCGCCCGCTGGGGCATGAGCGAGCGCGTCGGCCGCCTCTCCGCCCTCCCGAACGACGCCCAGCAGGCCTACGGCCTCGCAGCGGCCCCGGGGACCCTCGACGTGATCGACCACGAGATGCGCCGCATCGTCGACGAGTGCTACGACGAGGCCTGCCGCAAACTCCGCGACCACCGCGGCCAGTTGGACGACCTCGCGGCGGCCCTCCTGGAGAACGAGACCCTGGAGGAGACGGACGCGTACCGCATCGCAGGCGTCACGCGCCTCTTCAAGGAGGACTCCTAGGGCCCTAGTCCTCCAGTCCTCAGGTCGTACGCGCGATCACATACCGGAAGACGTTCGGCATCCACACCGTTCCGTCCTGCCGCCGATACGGATGCAACGCTTCCGCCAACTCCTTCTCCACCTGCACCTGGTCCGTCGCGGTGATCGCCGCGTCGAAGAGCCCCGTCGACAGCAGTCCTCGTACGGCGCTCTCCACATCGGCGTACCCGAAGGGGCACGACACCCGCCCGGAGCCGTCCGGCCGCAGACCGGCGCGCTGGGCGACCTCCTCCAGGTCGTCGCGCAGAGCCGGTCGCCAACTGCCCGCGCTGCGCAGCGGATCTGCCATCCGGCCGGCCACCCGCAGCACGGACGACGTGGCGCAGCGCTCCGGCGGACCCCAGCCGGCCAGCACCACGGGCGCCCCGTGCTCGGTCAACGGCGTGGCGGACGCGAGCAGTTCGCCGAGTCCCTCCGCGTCGCCCGCGAGACACCCGATGGGCTCGAAGGCGGTCACCAGGGTGTACGCGGGCGTCTCCGCGTCGGCCGCGTCCCTGGGGGAGCCGTAGACGAGCCGGGTGTGCGCACGCGTGCGTGGGGACCACACGTCCGGCAGCAGCCGCTCCCGGGCGAGGGCCAGCCGTTCGGGGGAGGAGCGCTCGACACCGGTGACCGACGCGCCTCTGGAGGCAGCCATCAGCAGGGCGAGCCCGGAGCCGCAGCCGAGGCCGAGCAGCCGGGTGCCGGGCCCCACTTCGAGTCGCTCGTAGACGGCTTCGTAGAGCGGTACCAGCATCCGCTCCTGGATCTCGGACCAGTCACGCGCGCGTGCACCCAGGTCCACACGGGGCGCGGGCCCCGCATGAGGCAGGTAGTGCCGCACGAGCGTAGGTGTCATCGAAAGCGCCCCAATCCGCCGAGAGTTGTGGCCGTGCCCGTTTCCGAGGCCCCCGTGATGTGCGCCCGCACTTCCCCCGTATGCCAGCAAACTCCGCGCTCGCTACGGCGTCCAGGGTTTGTGGGGCCCGGCTTGTGGCTTCTCTGTGGGAGTGGCGAGAATTCACATGACGGCAACGTGGGCCCGTACCATCGCGCCATGGCGAAGGCACCCGTACTCACACCGCGGGCGGAAGATTTCCCCCGCTGGTACCAGGATCTGATCAGCAAGGCCGAGCTGGCCGACAACGGCCCGGTGCGCGGCTCCATGGTCATCCGACCGTACGGGTACGGCCTCTGGGAGCGGATGCAGGCCGAGATGGACGCCCGCATCAAGGAGACGGGCACCGAGAACGCGTACTTCCCGCTGCTGATCCCGCAGTCCTACCTCGCCCGCGAGGCCGACCACGTCGAGGGCTTCGCGCCCGAGCTGGCCGTGGTCACGCACGGCGGCGGCAAGGAGCTGGAGGAGCCCGCGGTCGTCCGGCCCACCTCCGAGATGATCATCAACGAGTACTTCTCGAAGTGGGTGCAGAGCTACCGCGACCTGCCCCTGCTGATCAACCAGTGGGCGAACGTGGTCCGTTGGGAGCTGCGCCCCCGGCTCTTCCTCCGCACGAGCGAGTTCCTGTGGCAGGAGGGCCACACGGCGCACGCGACCTACGAGGAGGCGCGGGACTTCGCCGCGCACATCCACCGCGAGGTCTACGAGGACTTCATGGTCAACGTCCTCGCGATGGACGTCGTACCGGGACGCAAGACGGTCAAGGAACGGTTCGCGGGCGCGATCAACACCCTCACCCTCGAAGGGATGATGGGCGACGGCAAGGCGCTGCAGATGGCGACCAGTCACGAGCTGGGCCAGAACTTCGCCAAGGCCTTCAACACCCAGTACCTGTCCAAGGAGGGCAAGCAGGAACTGGTCTGGCAGACCTCCTGGGGCTCCACCACCCGCATGATCGGCGCCCTGGTGATGATGCACGGTGACGACGACGGCCTCCGGGTACCGCCGCGTCTCGCACACATCCAGGCCGTCGTGCTCGCGATCAAGGGCGACGAGGCGGTTCTGGCCAAGGTCCGCGAGCTCGGGGACCGGCTGAAGGCGGTGGGCGTGCGCGTACGGGTCGACGTCCGTACGGACGTCCCCTTCGGGCGCCGGGCCGTCGACTGGGAGCTCAAGGGCGTACCCGTACGGATCGAGATCGGGCCCCGTGACCTGGAGAACGGCACCGCGATGCTGGCCCGGCGGATCCCGGGAGGCAAGGAGCCGGTGGCGATCGACTCCCTCGTAGAGAGGCTTCCCGTCATCCTCGAGGAGGACCAGGCGCTGCTGCTGAAGCAGTCCCGCGAGCGGCGCGAGTCCCGCACCTCCGAGGTGTCCACGATCGCGGAGGCCGTCGAGGCCGCCACCGCCGGCGGCTGGGCGCGCATCCCGTGGGCGACACTGGGCGAGGAGGGCGAGGCCGAACTGGCCGAGCACGCGGTCACCGTACGGTGTCTCGTCGCCGAGGACGGGTCGGTACCGGACGCCGACAAGGCACCCGGTAACGTCGCGGTCGTCGCGCGCGCCTACTGAGGCGGCGTCCTCCGGCGGCAGAGCGACCGAAAGGCCTCTTGCGCAACGGCGGACGACAGCTCCCCCGGCGCGCGGACACCGTCTACGCGCCGGGTCGTACGTAGGACTACGCACCAGCTTGGTATGAGCTGTGAGGCTTCTCCGCAGATCAGCGCACCCGCCCTCGTCAGGACGCATCAGCGGCAACTGACGGGTACGTGCAAATTATTTGGGATGCCCCGGAATCGGAACACAGGGGCACTCCGGCTCGTTGTCATTACGTGAGCACGACACAGACACCACCTGTTCTCGCCGCAGAGCTGGCAGAGGCGTGGGCCGACATTCAGCGGTACCACCCCGAACTGCCCGATCTGGCCGCGCCCGAGTCCCTGATCGGAGAGTCGTCGTCCGCCTGCGGACACGAGCTCTCCTTCGAGCGACTGCTCCATGAGGCAGTCCATGGCATCGCCGCCGCGCGCGGCGTGCGCGACACGTCCCGTGCCGGCCGCTACCACAACCGGAGATTCCTCGCGATCGCCGAGGAGCTGGGCCTGGACCACCCCGACGAACCGCATCCCAGCAGCGGTTTCTCGCTGGTCCAGCTCAACCCCGAGGCCAAGCGGCGTTACCGGCCGACGATGGAGCGTCTCCAGCGCGCGCTGAAGGCGCACACCGTCGCCACCTCCGCGGACACCTCCCGCACCTTCCGCGGCCCGGCCGCCCGGCACGGCTCGTCCGGTGGCGGGGTCCGCGTCAAGGCGGTGTGCGACTGCGGTCGTAACGTACGGGTCGTCCCGTCGGTGCTGGCCCAGGCGCCGATCGTGTGCGGGGGCTGCGGCAAGCCCTTCCGCATTCCGGAGGTCGTGGGCGCGGCCTGAGGGCGCGGCTGCTCGTGGCAGCCGCACCCCGCAGGCCGGGTTGCGTACACCCGCGCCGGTCACCTCCCGGCGCCGGGTGTCGCTTCCGCATGGGCGGGGGCATGCGGGGGCATGCTCCCCGGTCGGGCGAACCGCCAGGGTGTGGCACAATGGCTAGCTGTACTCGACAGCCGCACAGGAACCCTCTCGCCTCCGGCTGACGCGTCCATCGGGCACTCGGGTACCGCAACCCCACGCGGCCATCTGCCGTGCCCAACCACGTCAAAACCAGGAGAACCCACTCCCGTGGCAGTCAAGATCAAGCTGAAGCGTCTGGGCAAGATCCGTTCGCCTCACTACCGCATCGTCGTCGCCGACTCCCGTACCCGCCGTGACGGCCGGGCCATCGAGGAGATCGGTCTGTACCACCCGGTGCAGAACCCCTCGCGCATCGAGGTCGACACGGACCGCGCGCAGTACTGGCTGGGTGTCGGCGCGCAGCCGACCGAGCCCGTCCTCGCCATCCTGAAGCTCACCGGCGACTGGCAGAAGTTCAAGGGCCTGCCGGCCCCGGCTCCGCTGCTCGTGGCCGAGCCGAAGGCCGCCCGCCCCGTGTTCGACGCCCTCGGTGGCGACGACGCGAGCAAGGGTGAGGCCATCACCCAGAAGAAGAAGGCCGAAAAGAAGGACGAGGCCCCGGCCGAGTCCGAGTCGACCGAGGCCTGAGCATGCTCGAGGAGGCTCTCGAGCACCTCGTGAAGGGCATCGTCGACAACCCTGACGATGTGCAGGTCGCCTCGCGCGACCTGCGTCGCGGGCGCGTGCTGGAGGTCCGGGTGCACCCCGACGACCTCGGCAAGGTGATCGGCCGCAACGGCCGCACCGCTCGCGCTCTGCGCACCGTCGTGGGCGCAATCGGCGGCCGAGGCGTCCGCGTCGACCTCGTCGACGTGGACCACGTCCGCTGACGTTTTTCGCAAACCGGCTCGGGCCGGGGAGGGCCTGCGGGCCGTCCCCGGCCCGTTGTCGTACTGGTCCTGGTACCAGTCGTCGTACTCGTCGTACTACAGGAGAGCAAGCACAGTGCAGCTGGTAGTCGCTCGCATCGGCCGCGCCCACGGCATCAAGGGCGAGGTCACCGTCGAGGTACGCACCGACGAGCCGGAACTCAGGCTCGCCCCCGGAGCCGTCCTGGCCACGGAACCCGCCGCCACCGGTCCCCTGACCATCGAGACCGGCCGGGTCCACAGCGGCCGGCTCCTCCTGCGCTTCGAGGGCGTGAGCGACCGCACCGGCGCCGAGGCCCTGCGCAACACCCTCCTGATCGCCGAGGTCGACCCGGAGGAGCTGCCGGAGGAAGAGGACGAGTACTACGACCACCAGCTGATGGACCTGGACGTCGTCACCAAGGACGGCACCGAGGTCGGCCGGATCACCGAGATCTCCCACCTGCCCTCCCAGGACCTCTTCATCGTCGAGCGCCCCGACGGCAGCGAGGTGATGATCCCCTTCGTCGAGTCGATCGTCCTGGAGATCGACCTGGAGGAGCAGCGCGCGGTCATCGACCCGCCGCCCGGACTGATCGACGACCAGGCGGAAATCGTGTCCTCCAAGGAGGAGGAGGCGTAATGCGGCTCGACGTCGTCACGATCTTCCCCGAGTACCTCGAACCGCTGAACGTCTCCCTCGTCGGCAAGGCACGCGCGCGTGGACAGCTGAATGTGCACGTGCATGATCTGCGCTCCTGGACGTACGACCGCCACAACACGGTCGACGACACCCCCTACGGCGGCGGCCCCGGCATGGTCATGAAGACCGAGCCCTGGGGCGACGCCCTGGACTCCGTCCTGGCCGACGGCTACGAGACGGGCTCCGGCGCGCCCGCCCTCATCGTGCCCACGCCCAGCGGCCGGCCCTTCACCCAGGAACTCGCCGTGGAGCTCTCCGAGCGCCCCTGGCTGGTCTTCACACCCGCCCGCTACGAAGGCATCGACCGACGGGTCATCGACGAGTACGCGACCCGTATGCCCGTCTACGAGGTGTCCATCGGCGACTACGTGCTCGCCGGCGGCGAGGCGGCCGTCCTGGTCGTCACCGAGGCCGTGGCGCGGCTGCTGCCGGGTGTCCTGGGCAACGCCGAGTCCCACCGCGACGACTCCTTCGCGCCCGGGGCCATGGCCAACCTCCTGGAGGGGCCGATCTACACCAAGCCGCCCGCCTGGCGCGGCCGGGAGATCCCGGACGTGCTGCTCAGCGGCCACCACGGCAAGATCGCCCGCTGGCGGCGCGACGAGGCGCTGAAGCGCACGGCCGCCCACCGGCCCGACCTGATCGAGCGCTGCGAGCCCAAGGCCTTCGACAAGAAGGACCGCGAGATGCTCTCGATCCTGGGCTGGGCCCCGGACCCGGCGGGGGAGCCGTACGGCCGATTTTGGCGCAGGCCGGACGGCGTGGAAGAATAGGTCGCTGTTGTGCGTCGTCCGGCGTGCGCCCCTGCCACAGGGGGACACGACGCCCGCCCCGACACGGACAACATCCTTCACTTCACCTATCTCCCGTCGGTGACCTGTGGCATCGATGAAGAAAGCAGACGAAATGTCCCACCTGCTCGACATCGTCGACGGCGCCTCGCTGCGCACCGACATCCCGGCCTTCCGCCCGGGTGACACCGTCAACGTCCACGTCCGCGTCATCGAGGGCAACCGCTCCCGTGTGCAGCAGTTCAAGGGCGTAGTCATCCGCCGCCAGGGTTCTGGTGTCCGCGAGACCTTCACGGTCCGCAAGGTCTCGTTCTCCGTCGGCGTGGAGCGCACCTTCCCGGTGCACACCCCGATCGTCGAGAAGATCGAGCTCGTGACCCGTGGCGACGTCCGTCGCGCGAAGCTGTACTACCTCCGTGACCTGCGCGGCAAGGCCGCGAAGATCAAGGAGAAGCGCGACAACTAGTCGCCTCTACGGGGTTCATATCGGGGCCGGATAGCATCTGGCTCCGATGGACACCGAAGCACAGCCGACGGAGCGCGACCGCTCCTCCCGCCCTTCCGACTCCGAGGACCCCTCGGACGCAGGAGGACCGGAGGGACGGTCGCGTTTCGCGTTGCTGTCCCGTGCCGTCGAGTGGCTGCCCGGCGGCAGGATCACCCTGACTGCCCTGGTCTGCCTGGTGTTTCTGCTGCTGCTCAACACCTTCTTGGTCCAGCCTTTCCAGATTCCCAGCGGATCCATGGAATCCGCATTGAGGATCGGCGACCGCGTTCTCGTAAATAAGTTGGCGTACCGTTTCGGTGCCCATCCGCGGCGCGGCGACATCGTTGTGTTCGACGGCACCGGCTATTTCGGGGACGCCGACTACATCAAGCGCGTTGTGGGTGTGGGGGGTGACCACGTGGTCTGCTGCGACAAGGAGGGGAGACTCCAGGTGAACGGGCGGTCGGTCGACGAGTCGGCGTTCCTGTACCCCGGGGACACCCCGTCCAGCGTTCCGTTCGACGTCGTGGTGCCCTCCGGCACCCTCTTCGTCCTCGGTGACCACCGCAGCGACTCAAGCGACTCCCGGGATCACCTGGGCGACCCGGGCGGAGGCATGATTCCCGTTGGTGACGTCATCGGACGAGCCGATTGGGTCGTCTGGCCCGCCGGGCACTGGACCCACCTCGTCCGACCCGGCGCCTACGCGCGCGTACCCGCCGTGGACGGCGCCCATGGGTAACCGCGGCAAACCGCGCGGCGCGGCGCCGGGCGGCAACTTCGGGAACGAGAACCTGCTGCCCACCGGCTTCCGGCGCGCGGGCGCGCTCGCCCCGGCGGGCGGCGCCGGCCGCAGCCGGGCCGAGCGGCGCAAGCTCCAGCGCAAGGTCAAGCGGCGGCGCAGGCGCGGCGCGGTCCGGGAGATACCGCTCCTGGTGGGCGTCGCGGTCCTCATAGCCCTCGTTCTGAAGACCTTCCTCGTCCAGGCGTTCGTGATCCCGTCGGGCTCCATGGAGCAGACGATCCGTATCGGGGACCGGGTCCTGGTCGACAAGTTCACGCCGTGGTTCGGCTCCGAGCCCAAGCGCGGCGACGTCGTCGTCTTCCACGACCCGGGAGGCTGGCTCGCGGACGAGCAGACCACCAAGAAGAACGACCCCGTGGTGGTCAAGCAGGTCAAGGAAGGGCTCCAGTTCATCGGCCTGCTGCCGTCCGACAACGAGAAGGACCTCATCAAGCGGGTCATCGGCGTCGGCGGCGACCACGTCAAGTGCTGCGACTCGGAAGGGCGGGTGACCGTCAACGGGGTGCCCCTGACCGAGGCCGACTACCTGTACCCCGGGAACGCGCCGTCCGAGACGCCGTTCGACATCACCGTCCCCAAGGGCCGGCTGTGGGTGATGGGCGACCACCGCGGCAACTCGGCCGACTCCCGGGCACACCAGAACACCAGTTACGGCGGCACGGTCGCGCTCTCCTCGGTGGTGGGGCGGGCCAAGGTGATCGCCTGGCCCATGGGCCACTGGACCAGCCTGAACGAACCTAAAACCTTCGCATCGGTTTCCAACTCCGTGTCGGGGACGACCGCCGGTCCCGAACTGTCGCATAGGGTTGCCCCGGTCGATCCGAACGGATCGGTCCAACTCCCGAGCCCTGCGGAACTCCCGCTCGTTATGGGAGTGGTGGGCCTGCGCCGAGGATGGGGCAGGCGGCGGCACAGAGTGAGGAGTTGGCGTGGGGGATGTGGCGGTTGGCGCACGGTCCGGACACGACGGCGAGGAGCACCAGGGACATCCCGTGGAAGCACCCGTCCCGGCCGCGGACAGCGCCGTGACCTCCGGGAGTGACGCCGGAGCGGACGAGGACGGTACGGCGCCGGGCGACACGGCCCGGACCGAGGTGGTGGGGTCGGGCGACTCGCCCCCCCAGGCGAAGAAGCAGCGCTCCTTCTGGAAGGAGCTGCCGATCCTCATCGTCATCGCGCTCGTCCTGGCGCTGCTGATCAAGACGTTCCTGGTGCAGGCGTTCTCGATCCCCTCCGACTCGATGCAGAACACCCTCCAGCAGGGTGACCGGGTCCTGGTCGACAAGCTCACCCCGTGGTTCGGCTCCGAGCCCGAGCGCGGTGAGGTCGTCGTCTTCCACGACCCGGCCGACTGGCTGGCGGGCGAGCCGACGGCCAACCCCAACGCCCTGCAGACGGTGCTCAGCTGGATCGGCCTGATGCCGTCCGCCCAGGAGAAGGACCTGATCAAGCGGGTCATCGGCGTCGGCGGCGACACGGTCTCCTGCAGCGGCACCGGCCCGCTGATGGTCAACGGCAAGGCGCTGAACGAGCCGTACGTCTACCCGGGCAACACCCCGTGCACCAACGACGACCAGGGCGGTCAGTTCACCGTCAAGGTCCCCAAGGGTGACATCTGGGTGATGGGCGACCACCGGCAGAACTCGCGGGACTCGCGCTACAACCAGTCCGACAAGAACCACGGCATGGTCCCGGTGAAGGAGGTCGTCGGCCGCGCGATCGTCAAGGCCTGGCCCATCAACCGCTGGGGCACGCTGCCGATCCCGGACACCTTCGACCAGACCGGCATCAACACCCGGGCCTCGGCCTCCCGCCTGCTGACGGCCGCACCGGAGGGCCTCGCCCTCGTCGGCGTGCTGCCGCTGGCCCTGTGGCGCCGCAGGCGGTCCGCCAAGGCCTGGTAAAGGCCATGTAGAGCTTGTGACCTTGGTCCCGGAGGAAGGGCTGACCACCCTCGGTACCGCCGGGTAGGGTGCGGACCCATGGGTGGCGAGAGCGCAACACGTACGGCCCCGCGTACCGGCGGTGGCACTGGCAAGGGCCCGGTGGGCAGCCGGACCGGACAGCGGTTGTCCGGGCTGGCCGTCGCACTGGGCCTTGTGCTGTTCCTCGGTGGGTTCGGCTGGGGAGCGGTGGTCTACCGGCCGTACACGGTGCCCACCAGCTCCATGACGCCGACCATCGACATGGGCGACCGGGTGCTGGCGCAGCGCATCGACGGCAGCGAAGTACGCCGGGGTGACGTCGTCGTCTTCACCGACAAGACCTGGGTGACGAACGCGCCCGTGGTCAAGCGCGTCGTCGCGGTCGGCGGGGACACCGTCTCCTGCTGCACGAACGGCAAGCTGGTCGTCAACGGCAAGCAGATCGACGAGGGCTACCTCAAGGGCGGCGCGGTTGAGGACAAGACGATCCCGACGGTGAAGGTCCCCAAGGGCCGTCTGTTCCTGCTCGGCGACGAGCGCCAGGGCTCCCTGGACTCCAGCGCCCACCTCACGGACGTCGCCAGCGGCACCGTCGCGAGCAGCGCCGTGAACGCCCGCGTGGACGCCGTCGTCTGGCCCATGAAGGGCATGCTGGACCGCCCCACGGGCTTCGAGGAACTCGGCGGCCTCTCCCAGCCGGGCCCGCTGCGCACGGTCGTCGCCCTCATCGTCGCGGGCGCGGTGCTCGTCCTCGGCGGCGGCGCCTACGGCCCCGTGGCCAAGCGGCTGGCCGGCCGCCGCTCCCGGACCCGTACGGAGCCCGCCGGTGCCCGCTGAGGCCACCGAGGAGGGCGCCTACGGCGACTCGTACGAGGGCGGGCTGCGCAGGGTCGCCCGGGTGGTCCTCCTCGACCCGCAGGACCGCATCCTGCTGCTGCACGGCCACGAGCCGGAGGATCCGGCCGACGACTGGTGGTTCACGCCGGGCGGCGGCCTGGAGGGCGACGAGACCCACGAGGAGGCCGCGCTGCGGGAGCTCGCGGAGGAGACCGGGATCACCCGGGTGGAGCTCGGCCCGGTGCTGTGGACCCGGACGTGCTCCTTCCCGTTCGCGGGACGCCGCTGGGACCAGGACGAGTGGTACTACCTGGCCAGGACGCCCGCCACGGCCGACGGGGTGCCTGGCGCCACGGCCCTCACCGAGCTGGAGCGGCGCAGCGTCTCCGGAGCACGTTGGTGGACGTGCCGGGAACTGGAGCGGGCGCATGAGACGGTGTATCCGACCAGACTCGCCGAGCTGCTCCGCAGGCTGATCGACGAAGGGCCCCCGGCCGGGCCGGTGACCCTTGACACGGAAATCGTCTAGGGACGCACGGGACTGGCGCACAATGGTGGGATCGCACGGCTGAAGGGGAACATGCCATGAGCGCCGAGGACCTCGAAAAGTACGAGACCGAGATGGAGCTGAAGCTCTACCGGGAGTACCGCGATGTCGTCGGTCTGTTCAAATACGTGATCGAGACCGAACGGCGCTTCTACCTCACCAACGACTACGAGATGCAGGTGCACTCGGTCCAGGGCGAGGTTTTCTTCGAGGTGTCCATGGCGGATGCCTGGGTGTGGGACATGTATCGACCGGCTCGCTTCGTCAAGCAGGTCAGGGTCCTCACATTCAAGGACGTGAACATCGAGGAGCTGAACAAGAGCGATCTGGAGCTGCCGGGCGGCTGACGGCGGCTCTTCGCGGAGCACCCGTCGCTCGTGTGGGTGACGGAGTTCTCCACAAGCACTGAACGGTCCACCAAGATCCACTCGGTGGGCCGTTCTGCGTGACGGTTGGCGCGGAGGTGGTGCCGACATGAACGCACGCAGTGCACTCGGCAAGTACGGCGAGACGCTCGCCGCGCGACGGCTGGTCGCGGCCGGTATGACGGTCCTGGAGCGCAACTGGCGCTGGGGCAGGACCGGTGAGATCGACATCGTGGCGCGGGACGGCGACGTCCTGGTCGTCTGCGAGGTCAAGACACGGCGGGCCGGTGCCTACGAGCACCCGATGGCCGCGGTGACCCCCGAGAAGGCGGAGCGCCTGCGCGGCCTCGCCGAATGCTGGATCCACGCCCACGGAGGGGCACCACCGGGCGGTGTCCGCATCGACCTGGTGGGCGTGCTCGTGCCCCGTTGCGGCGCAGCGGTCGTCGAGCACGCGCGGGGGGTGCTCTGAGATGGCGTTCGCTCGTACGTGCTCGGTGGCGCTGGTGGGCGTCGAAGGCGTGGTCGTCGAGGTCCAGGCCGACCTCGAACCCGGCGTCGCCGCGTTCACCCTGGTGGGACTGCCCGACAAGAGCCTGACGGAGAGCAAGGACCGGGTGCGCGCCGCGGTCGTCAACTCGGGCGCCGCGTGGCCGCAGAAGAAACTGACGGTGGGCCTGAGCCCGGCGTCCGTACCCAAGAGCGGCAGCGGCTTCGACCTGGCCGTCGCAGCCGCGGTACTCGGCGCGGCGGAACGGGTCGATCCACGGGTGCTCGCCGACATCGTGATGATCGGCGAACTGGGCCTCGACGGGAGGGTCCGCCCGGTCCGCGGGATCCTGCCGGCGGTGCTGGCGGCGGCGGACGCGGGGTATGAGCAGGTGGTGGTGCCGGAGTGCGCCGCCGCCGAGGCGTCCCTCGTGCCCGGGGTGTCCGTGCTGGGCGTCCGCAGCCTGCGGCAGCTGATCGCCGTACTCGCGGACGAGCCCGTCCCCGACGAGGAACCGGACGACCTGGTGGGCCGGCCCGATCCGCTCCTCGCCGGCCTGCGCGTGCCGGGCACCGGGGCGGCCACGGGGATGCACAGCGTGGGAGCGGCACATCACGACCCCGGCCACGACCTCGCCGACGTCGTCGGACAGGACGCGGCGCGCACAGCGGTGGAGATCTCCGCGGCCGGCGGACACCATCTCTTCCTCGAAGGCCCCCCGGGCGCGGGCAAGACCATGCTGGCGGAGCGGCTGCCCGCGATCCTGCCCCGGCTCAGCCGGCAGGACTCGCTGGAGGTCACGGCGGTCCACTCGGTGGCGGGTCTGCTGCCGCCGGGGAAACCCCTGATCGACATCGCCCCCTACTGCGCCCCGCACCACTCGGCCACGATGCAGGCCCTCGTCGGGGGCGGATCCCATATGGCGAGGCCCGGAGCCGTCTCCCTGTCGCACCGGGGAATTCTCTTTCTCGACGAGACTCCGGAGTTCAGCGGCCAGGCCCTCGACGCGCTGCGGCAGCCACTGGAGTCGGGGTATGTGGTCATCGCCCGCAGTGCGGGTGTGGTGCGGTTCCCGGCGAGGTTCCAGATGGTGCTCGCGGCCAATCCGTGTCCCTGCGGCCGCTACTCCCTCAGGGACGACCTCTGCGACTGCCCGCCCACGTCGATCCGCCGCTATCAGGCCCGGGTCTCCGGCCCACTGCTCGACCGGGTGGACCTGCGGGTCACGGTGGACCGCGTCACGCGGGAAGAGCTCAGCATGCGCGGCGCGCGAGGAGAGAGCACCGCGACGGTCGCCGACCGGGTACGGGCGGCCAGGGAGCGGACCCTGGCACGCCTCGCGGACACTCCGTGGCGCACCAACAGCGAGGTGCCCGGCCGTGAACTGCGCAGCCGCTGGCACGCCGTGCGCGGGGCGATGGACGAGGCCGAACGCAGTCTGGAGCGGGGCGCGTTGACCGCGCGGGGGATCGACCGGGTCCTGCGCGTGGCCTGGACGGTCGCGGACCTCAAGGGTCACGACCGGCCCGACGACACGGACGTGCTCCTCGCCCTGCAACTGCGCACAGGCGTTTCACGAGGCGCGTCGATGTCCATCGGGGCACTGGCATGACCGCGAGCGACGAGACGGGCTACGAACTCCTCGCTCGCGTCTTCCTCGCCCGGGTAGTCGAGCCCGGCGACGAGGTGGCCGGTCGGTGGATTCGGGAGCTGGGTGCCGTGGAAGTGGCCCGGCGGCTGCGGGACGGGGGGCCGCAGCTCGTCGGGGTCACCGACAAGCGGTGGGCCGGGCTGTGCACACGGGCCGAGTCGGTCGAGCCGAGGCGGGATCTGGAGGCCGCGGAGGAGGCCGGGGTGCGGTTCGTGTGCCCCGGCGACACCGAGTGGCCCGCCCAGCTCGACGACCTCGGGGACGCGCGGCCCATCGGACTGTGGGTGCGCGGGCGGCCCAGCCTGCGGGTGTGGGCGCTCAAGTCCGTCGCCGTCGTCGGCGCCCGCGCCTGCACCGAGTACGGCGCACACATGGCGGCCACCCTCGCCGCCGACCTCGCCCAGGACGGCTGGATCGTCGTGTCCGGGGGTGCCTACGGCGTCGACGGTGCCGCACATCGCGGCGCCCTCGGCGCGGGCGGTGCCACCGTCGCCGTGCTCGCCTGCGGAGTGGACCAGCCTTACCCGCGCGGCCACGCCCAGTTGATCGGCAGGATCGCCGAACAGGGGCTGGTGGTGGGCGAGTTGCCGCCCGGCGAGCATCCGACACCGAGCAGGTTCATCCTCCGGAACCGGGTGATCGCGGCGCTCACCAGGGGCACCGTGGTGGTCGAGGCCGCGTATCGCAGCGGATCGCTCGTCACGGCCCGGGCGGCTCAGCGGCTGGGGCGCCACACCATGGGGGTGCCCGGCCCGGCCACCAGCGGACTGTCCGCGGGTGTGCACGAACTCCTGCGCGGGGACGCGGTGCTGGTCACCGACGCCGCCGAAGTCGTCGAACTGGTCGGTGACATGGGCGAACTGGCCCCGGACCGCCGCGGACCGGTGCTCCCGCGCGACCTGTTGGAACCGGCCGCCCGCCGCATCCTCGCCGCCCTCCCCGGCAACAGGGCCGCAGCGGTGCGGGAGATCGCCCGGGGCGCGCAGACCACGGAGGACGACGCGGTCGCGAGACTGTACGAACTCCGAGCACTTGGTTACGTCGAACGACACGGCGACGGCTGGAAGTTGACACGCCAGGCGATGATCTCGGTCCGGCCGGATCGGGGGCGCCGCTGACCGAGTGTGTTCGGCCGTCCGGGGGAACCCCGACACCCTTGGGAATTCCCGCAGTTGGCGCATTCCGATGATCACGCAGAGCGACTGGAGTGACCCGTTCCGGCACCCTGTCGAACGCGTCCGTGGCCGGTCCGAGCGCTTCCCTTCGCACACCGCGACACTCCAGTCACGCTACGCTCACGGGGATTCCGGCACAGACCGGCAAACAGACTGGTAACTCCCCATCACTCCGACAGCTCACCCAGGCATCCCCACTTCACAGCAGAACGGCACAAGGCGACGAATGCCCCAGCACACCTCCGGGTCCGACCGGGCGGCGATCCCCCCAGCCGCCCGTGACGGTGGCAGCGTCCGGCCGCCCGCTCCCTCGACGCTCGACGAGCTGTGGCGGTCGTACAAGACGACGGGCGACGAGCGGCTGCGCGAGCAGCTGATCCTGCACTACTCGCCGCTCGTGAAATACGTCGCGGGACGGGTGAGCGTCGGGCTGCCGCCCAACGTCGAGCAGGCGGACTTCGTGTCGTCGGGGGTGTTCGGACTGATCGACGCCATCGAGAAGTTCGACATCGAGCGGGAGATCAAGTTCGAGACGTACGCGATCACCCGCATCCGGGGCGCGATGATCGACGAGTTGCGCGCGCTCGACTGGATCCCGCGCTCGGTGCGGCAGAAGGCGCGGAACGTGGAGCGGGCGTACGCCACGCTGGAGGCGCGGCTCAGGCGCACCCCCAGCGAGGGCGAGGTGGCCGCCGAGATGGGCATCGCGGTGGACGAACTCCACGCCGTCTTCAGCCAGTTGTCGCTGGCGAACGTGGTGGCGCTGGAGGAGCTGCTGCACGCCGGCGGCGAGGGCGGCGACCGGCTCAGCCTCATGGACACCCTGGAGGACACCGCCGCCGACAACCCGGTGGAGGTGGCGGAGGGGCGGGAGCTGCGGCGGTTCCTGGCGCGGGCGATCAACACCTTGCCCGAGCGGGAGAAGACCGTCGTCACGCTGTACTACTACGAGGGGCTGACCCTCGCCGAGATCGGCAATGTGCTCGGGGTGACCGAGAGTCGGGTCAGCCAGATCCACACCAAGTCCGTGCTGCAGCTGCGCGCCAAGCTGGCCAGTTTCGGCCGTTGAGCGAAAGCCGCACTGCCTTCTCGACCTCGCAGAATCGTGCCTGCATGGCCCCGGTCACTCCCGCCGGGGGTGGACCGTCCGTAGAGTGGTTGACGTGCCAAGGATTCGAGCGGCCTCCGTGGCCGAGCACCGGTCGATGCAGCGAGCCGCCCTGCTGGACGCGGCTCGTTCACTGCTGTCCGAGGGCGGGACGGAGGCGCTGACCTTCCCGGCCCTGGCCGAGCGGACGGGTCTCGCGCGGTCCTCCGTGTACGAGTACTTCCGCTCGCGGGCCGCCGTCGTGGAGGAACTCTGCGAGGTCGACTTCCCTGTCTGGGCGGCGGACGTGTCGGCGGCGATGCAGCGGGCCGGCTCCGCCGAGGGCAAGGTCGAGGCGTATGTGCGGCAGCAGCTGGCCCTGGTCGGGGACAGGCGGCATCGAGCCGTGGTCGCCATCTCCGCGAGTGAACTGGACGCCGGGGCGCGGGAGAAGATCCGGGCCGCGCATGGTGGGCTGGTCGCGATGATCGTCGAGGCGCTGGCGGAGATGGGGCATGCGGAGCCGCGGTTGGCGGCGATGTTGCTTCAGGGGGTTGTCGATGCGGCTGTGCGGCGGATCGAGCTCGGGGCTGCGGAGGATCCCTCGGTGATTACTGAGGCTGCGGTGAGTATGGCTTTGCGGGGTGTTGAGGGTTGAATTTCGTCTGCGGGCCCGGTGGGGGCTGGTCGCGCAGTTCCCCGCGCCCCTAAAAGCCAGGACCCGAGGCAAGAGGGACGGGCTCGCCCCTAAGAGCTGAGCACCGGCAACAAGCGTGATGGCCCCCGATTCAGCAGCCACGGTGGCAGTAGCCCCAGTGGGTCCAAGTACGCCTCCCCTCTCAGCAAGCCCCAGTGCACGCACGAAGTCGCGCCGCAGTGCGAGCCCGTGAGTTCCACCGTCCCCACCACCCCGCCCGCCTCCACCTCGTCCCCTTTCTTCACCGACGCGGTCACCGGTTCGTAGGTCGTGCGCAGGTCCGTGCCCGTCAGTTCCACCGCGACCACCCCTCTCCCCGCCACCCGGCCCGCGAAGGACACCCGGCCCGCCGCCACCGCCCGTACCTGAGCGCCGGCCGGGGTCGCCAGGTCCACGCCCCGGTGGCCCCGGGCGTAGAGCGTCGCCGGGGGCTCCCAGCCTCGTAGGACCACGGGGTGGGAACCGACGGGCCAGGTGCGGGCCAGGGCCGGGACCGACACGGGTGGGGCCCCGGGCGTCGGCGGAGGGGCGTCGGCCGCCCGGGCCGCGCAGGTCAGCAGGGTCAGGAAGAGGGCCAGTACCAAGCCCAGCGCTGTGTGCCGGTTTCGTCGTGTTCGCATGGCACAAACCGTGCCGTACCCGTGTCGATCATGGCCGGGACCTGTGGACCGGCGGATGCCTGTGGACAACGGCGTCACCCGGTACCTCGCGGGTCCCGTACACTTCCTTTGGCGATCCGGGTCACCGGGTCGACTTCGCACGCCCCGACATCTGGTCCTCCGTCGAGAGACGAAATCCGGTGTCAGCGCTCCTCGGTCCTCTGGGCACGCGCACGTGGGCGTCAGGCGCGAGTGCCGTCCCGGCACCCGCGGCACAACCGAGAAAATCAAGGAGAACGGCCATGGCCGTCGTCACGATGCGGGAGCTGCTGGAAAGCGGCGTCCACTTCGGTCACCAGACCCGTCGCTGGAACCCGAAGATGAAGCGCTTCATCTTCACCGAGCGCAACGGCATCTACATCATCGACCTGCTCCAGTCGCTGTCGTACATCGACCGCGCCTACGAGTTCGTCAAGGAGACCGTCGCCCACGGCGGCACGGTCATGTTCGTCGGCACGAAGAAGCAGGCGCAGGAGGCCATCGCCGAGCAGGCCACCCGCGTCGGCATGCCCTACGTCAACCAGCGCTGGCTGGGCGGCATGCTCACCAACTTCTCCACCGTCTACAAGCGTCTGCAGCGCCTCAAGGAGCTCGAGCAGATCGACTTCGAGGACGTCGCCGCGTCCGGTCTCACCAAGAAGGAGCTTCTCGTGCTCTCGCGCGAGAAGGCCAAGCTGGAGAAGACCCTCGGTGGTATCCGCGAGATGTCCAAGGTTCCCAGCGCCGTCTGGATCGTGGACACCAAGAAGGAGCACATCGCGGTCGGTGAGGCCCGGAAGCTCAACATTCCGGTCGTCGCCATCCTCGACACGAACTGCGACCCCGACGAGGTCGACTACAAGATCCCGGGCAACGACGACGCGATCCGCTCCGTCACCCTGCTCACCCGCGTGATCGCCGACGCCGTCGCCGAGGGCCTCATCAGCCGCTCCGGTGTCGCCGCCGAGGCCAAGGGTGACAAGGCCGCCGGCGAGCCGCTCGCCGCGTGGGAGCGCGACCTGCTCGAGGGCGAGAAGAAGGCCGACGAGGCCCCCGCCGCCGACGCCGAGGTCCAGACCTCCGCCGAGACGGAGAAGGTCGCCGACGCCGAGCAGGCCGAGGCTCCGGTCGCCGTCGAGGAGGCCGCTGCCGAGGTCGAGGCCCCCGCCGCCGAGGCCGCGCCGGCCGCCGACGCCGAGCAGGCCTGACCCGACGGCCTGACCTTCCGGGCCAAAGGGCTGAGCTGAAGTGACGGCGGGTGGTGCCGACCGCGCCACCCGCCGTTCACTCACAGCCCCTAGATCTTCGTAGCCCGTAGATCTTTGGCGGAAGCCCGCTCACCACGCGGCCGCCGCCGACTTCGAGACTTCGAACTCCGAGAAGAGATTTTCAGATCATGGCGAACTACACCGCCGCCGACGTCAAGAAGCTCCGTGAGCTCACCGGCGCCGGCATGATGGACTGCAAGAAGGCGCTGGACGAGGCCGACGGCAACGTCGAGAAGGCCGTCGAGGCGCTCCGGATCAAGGGCCAGAAGGGCGTCGCCAAGCGCGAGGGCCGCTCCGCCGAGAACGGCGCCGTGGTCTCCGTCATCGCCGACGACAACACCTCCGGTGTCCTGGTCGAGCTGAAGTGCGAGACGGACTTCGTCGCCAAGGGCGAGAAGTTCCAGGCCGTCGCCAACCAGATCGCCCAGCACGTCGCCGCCACCGCCCCGGCCGACATCGAGGCGCTCCTCGCGTCCGAGATCGAGCCCGGCAAGACGGTTCAGGCGTTCGTCGACGAGGCCAACGCGAACCTGGGCGAGAAGATCGTCCTGGACCGCTTCGCCCAGTACGCCGACGGTTACGTCTCCGCGTACATGCACCGCACGATGCCCGACCTGCCCCCGCAGATCGGTGTCCTCGTCGAGCTGGACAAGCCGAACGCCGAGGTCGCCCGCGGTGTCGCCCAGCACATCGCCGCCTTCGCGCCGAAGTACCTGGCCAAGGAGGACGTGCCGGCCGAGGTCGTCGAGTCCGAGCGCCGTATCGCCGAGGAGACCACCCGCGCCGAGGGCAAGCCCGAGGCCGCGATCGCCAAGATCGTCGAGGGTCGCGTCAACGGCTTCTTCAAGGACGCGACGCTGCTCGGTCAGCCGTACGCGCTCGACCCCAAGAAGTCCGTCCAGAAGGTTCTGGACGAGGCGGGTGTCACCCTGAAGCGCTTCACGCGCATCAAGGTCGGCATCTGAGTCCGTACCGCGATCGACGCGCGGCGCCCCGCGGAATCCCGCTAGGGTCGTCAGCAGTCGAGCCGGTACGCCGTCGCGCACGCGCGCGTGGCGGACGACAGCAGATCTGACGAGGAGGCCATTGCCGAGCATGGGATGCGACAGACACCCCACCGGCAGTGGCCTTCTTCGTATGTGCGACCACGTAAAAGAGGCGAGAACGTCATGACCACCAAGCCCCAGAAGAGCGACGACGGCAAAGTACGCGGCCGGTTTCTGCTGAAGCTGTCCGGAGAAGCCTTCTCCGGAGGCGGTGGCCTGGGCGTCGACCCCGACGTGGTGCACAAGATCGCCCGTGAGATCGCGGCCGTCGTACGGGACGGCGCGGAGGTCGCCGTCGTCATCGGCGGCGGCAACTTCTTCCGCGGCGCCGAACTCCAGCAGCGCGGCATGGATCGGGCCCGCTCCGACTACATGGGCATGCTCGGCACCGTGATGAACTGCCTCGCCCTCCAGGACTTCCTGGAGAAGGAGGGCATCGACAGCCGCGTCCAGACCGCCATCACCATGGGCCAGGTCGCCGAGCCGTACATCCCGCTGCGCGCCGTGCGCCACCTGGAGAAGGGCCGTGTGGTCATCTTCGGCGCCGGTATGGGAATGCCGTACTTCTCCACCGACACCACCGCCGCCCAGCGCGCCCTGGAGATCAACGCCGAGGCGCTGCTGATGGGCAAGAACGGCGTGGACGGGGTCTACGACTCCGACCCGAAGACCAACCCCGCGGCCGTCAAGTTCGACTCGCTGAGCTACGGCGAGGTCATCACCCAGGACCTCAAGGTCGCCGACATGACCGCCATCACCCTGTGCCGCGACAACAAGCTTCCGATCCTGGTCTTCGAGCTGATCGCCGAGGGCAATATCGCCCGCGCCGTCAAGGGTGAGAAGATCGGCACGCTTGTGGGTGACCAAGGCAGCCAGGGCTGATGACCCTGACCGGGGGATGGACAATGTCCTGCCGGTCGGGAACCGTGCAGGAAGAAGACGCGACGCAGCCGGCCGCCGACGCCGACACAGCACAGCAGCCGGGCCTACTCAAGACACGCAGGAGCAAGTGGTGATCGAAGAGACCCTCCTCGAGGCCGAGGAGAAGATGGAGAAGGCCGTCGTGGTCGCCAAGGAGGACTTCGCCGCGATTCGCACCGGCCGTGCGCACCCGGCGATGTTCAACAAGATCGTGGCGGACTATTACGGGGCGCTGACGCCGATCAACCAGCTGGCCTCGTTCTCCGTGCCGGAGCCGCGCATGGCCGTGGTGACCCCGTTCGACAAGAGCGCACTGCGCAACATCGAACAGGCGATCCGCGACTCGGACCTCGGCGTCAACCCGAGCAACGACGGCAACATCATCCGGGTGACGTTCCCCGAGCTCACCGGGGAGCGCCGCAAGGAGTACATCAAGGTCGCCAAGACCAAGGCCGAGGACTCCAAGATCTCGATCCGGTCCATCCGCCGCAAGGCCAAGGAGACGATCGACAAGTTCGTCAAGGACGGCGAGGTCGGCGAGGACGAGGGCCGTCGCGCGGAGAAGGAGCTCGACGACACCACGGCGAAGTACGTCGCCCAGGTGGACGAACTCCTCAAGCACAAGGAAGCGGAGCTGCTCGAGGTCTGATGAACGACTCTTCCTGGGGGGCACCGCCACAAGCCGGGTACTGGGGGCCGTCCGACCAGGGGCCTGTCCAGGGGGCTGCCCCGGCGGGTCCCACGTACGATGCGCCTGAGGCGCAGCAGACTCGCCCCATGCCCATCGTGCCCGACGAGCCCGCATACGGCGGACACCAGGATGACGACCGGGGGGCCGCTCGGCTGAGCGGCCCCTTGTTCCGCGACGAGACGCAGCAACCGCCGTACGACGCACGGCAGTCGCCGTCGTACGACCCGCGGACGCAGCCCTCTGACACGCCGCAGGCGCAGCCCTACGGGGCGGTGCCGCAGAATCCGGAGCCCATGCCCGACGCCCCGCCACCGGCGCCCGCCCCGCAGAAGAAGAGCGCGGGCCGGGACCTGGGTGCGGCCATAGGGGTCGGCGTCGGACTCGGAGCGGTGATCATCGCGTCCCTGTTCGTCGTCAAGGCCGTGTTCGTCGGCGTGATAGCGGTCGCCGTGGTCGTCGGTCTGTGGGAGCTGACCTCGCGGCTGCAGGAGCGCAAGGGCATCAAGGCGCCCCTCGTGCCCCTCGCGGTCGGTGGCGCGGCGATGGTCGTCGCCGGTTACGTCCGGGGTGCAGAGGGCGCCTGGGTCGCCATGGCGCTCACGGCGCTCGCCGTCCTCGTATGGCGGATGACGGAACCGCCGGAGGGCTACCTCAAGGACGTCACGGCGGGTGTCTTCGCGGCGTTCTACGTGCCGTTCCTGGCCACGTTCGTCGCCCTGATGCTCACCGCGGACGACGGCGCCTGGCGGGTCATGACGTTCCTGCTGCTGACAGTCGTCAGCGACACGGGCGCCTACGCCGTCGGCTGGCGCTTCGGCACCCACAAGCTCGCCCCGCGCATCAGCCCCGGAAAGACCCGCGAGGGCCTCTTCGGGGCGGTGTCCTTCGCGATGGTGGCGGGCGCGCTGTGCATGCAGTTCCTGATCGACGACGGCAGCTGGTGGCAGGGGCTGCTGCTGGGCCTCGCGGTCGCGGCCAGCGCCACGCTGGGCGACCTCGGCGAGTCCATGATCAAGCGCGACCTCGGCATCAAGGACATGGGCACGCTGCTGCCGGGCCACGGCGGCATCATGGACCGCTTGGACTCCTTGCTGCCGACGGCTCCGGTCGTATGGCTGCTGTTCGTGCTGTTCGTGGGTTCGGCCTGAGGTCGTCCCGTCCTACGGCATTCCGGGCGCCCCTGACCTGTACAGGACGGGGGCGCCCGGTCGTACGATTTCGGTGTAAGCCCTCGCAAAAGGGGGACCGCCCTGAATGAAGGAGGGCGTCATGTCCGCCTTCCATGAAGAGTTCGACGTGGACTGCCGTCCCGAGGACGCCTGGGCGTACGTCATCGACCCGGCCCACATGCCCGAGTGGCAGGAGAGCGCGGTGTCCGCGCAGCAGCTCGACGACCGGCCCTTCGGCCTCGGCTCCCGGGTCCGCGTCACCCGGCACGTGGGTCGCCGCGACATGGCGATGACCATGGAGTGCACCGAGTTCCAGCCGCCGCACGCCTGGACCGTGCGCGGGATCGACGGCCCCATCAGGGGAAACTTCCGTGGCGAGATCGCACCGCTCGACGAAGGACGCCGTACCCGGGTGACCATGGACCTCGACTTCGAGGGGCACGGCATCGGCAAGGTCCTGCTGCCGCTCGTCGTCCGCCCCCAGGTCCGCCGCGAGCTGCCCCACAACGAGAAGCTCCTGAAGGAGCACCTGGAGCACATCGGCTGAGATCGGCTGAAGCGGATCACCGTAACGGATCACGGTAAACGATCTGCGACACTGGTACAGCCATGCCTAAGCCCGGAGAACTCACATTCGTCGCCCCCCGCGGAGCCCAGAAGCCGTCGCGGCACCTTGCCGATCTCACGCCCGCCGAGCGCAAGGAAGCCGTCGCCGCGATCGGGGAGAAGCCCTTTCGCGCCAAGCAGCTCTCGCAGCACTACTTCGCGCGCCTCGCGCACGACCCGGCGGAGTGGACCGACATCCCCGCCGGTTCGCGCGCCAAGCTGCAGGAGGCGCTGCTTCCTGAGCTGATGACGGTCGTACGGCATCTGTCGACCGACCAGGAGACCACCCGCAAGACGCTGTGGCGGCTGTTCGACGGGACGCTCGTCGAGTCGGTGCTGATGCGGTACCCGGACCGGGTGACCATGTGCATCAGTTCGCAGGCGGGGTGTGGCATGAACTGCCCGTTCTGCGCCACCGGACAGGCCGGCCTCGACCGCAATCTGTCTACCGGTGAGATCGTGCACCAGATCGTGGACGGCATGCGCGCGCTGCGCGACGGCGAGATCCCCGGCGGTCCCGCGCGGCTGTCCAACATCGTCTTCATGGGCATGGGCGAGCCCCTCGCCAACTACAAGCGGGTCGTCCAGTCCATCCGTGCCCTCACCGACCCGGAGCCGGACGGTCTCGGCCTCTCGCAGCGCGGGATCACCGTCTCGACGGTCGGACTCGTCCCGGCGATCCACCGCTTCGCGGACGAGGGCTTCAAGTGCCGGCTCGCGATCTCGCTGCACGCGCCCGACGACGAGCTGCGCGACACCCTGGTCCCCGTGAACACCCGGTGGAAGGTGCGCGAGGTGCTCGACGCGGGCTGGGAGTACGCGGCGAAGTCGGGGCGCCGGCTGTCCATCGAGTACGCGCTGATCCGGGACATCAACGACCAGGCGTGGCGCGGTGACCGCCTCGGCCGCCTCCTCAAGGGCAAGCCGGTGCACGTCAACCTGATCCCGCTGAACCCGACGCCGGGCTCCAAGTGGACCGCCTCCCGCCCCGAGGACGAGAAGGCGTTCGTCGAGGCCATCGCGGCCCATGGGGTGCCGGTCACCGTCCGGGACACCCGTGGCCAGGAGATCGACGGAGCGTGTGGCCAGCTCGCGGCCACCGAGAGGTAACCTTCACCCGTACGACCTGTACGTACATCTTCATATCCGACAGGGGAGCGCGCAGCGCTGAGAGTGCGGCAATCGGGCCGCAGACCCTCTGAACCTCGCCCAGGTCATTCTGGGTAGGAAGTTCGGTCATCACCGTGAACACCAAGAAGTACTGTGCTGTCCTCGTGGGCCTCGGCCTGGTCACGCTGTCCGCGTGCGGGTCGGGGTCGGACGGGAGCAGCGGCTCCGGATCCGACAAGACCGTCACGCTCGTCAGCCACGACTCGTGGGCCGTCTCGAAGAGCGTCCTCAAGGACTTCGAGAAGCAGTCCGGCTACACCGTCAAGGTCCTGAAGGACGGCGACGCCGGGCAGGCCGTCAACAAGGCGATCCTGACCAAGGACAACCCCCAGGGCGACGTCTTCTTCGGCGTCGACAACACCCTGCTCTCCCGCGCGCTCGACAACGGCCTCTTCCAGTCCTACGACGCGAAGGGCTCCGCCACCGTCAAGCCCGCGTACCGCGTCGACGGGACCAAGCACCGGGTCACGCCCATCGACACCGGCGACATCTGCGTCAACTACGACAAGGCCTGGTTCAGCAAGCACAAGCTGACCCCGCCGACCTCGTTCGCCGACCTGGTCAAGCCCGAGTACAAGAACCTCCTGGTCACCGAGAACGCAGCGACCTCCTCGCCCGGCCTCGGCTTCCTGCTGGGCAGCGCCGCGCAGTTCGGGGACGACGGCTGGCAGTCGTACTGGAAGAAGCTCAAGGCGAACGGCGTGAAGGTCGTCGACGGCTGGGAGCAGGCCTACGACCAGGAGTTCTCCGGTTCGGCCGGCGGCAAGAAGGCGGGCGGCGACCGGCCCCTCGTCGTCTCGTACGCCTCCTCGCCGCCCGCCGAGGTCATCTACGGCGACCCGAAGCCGACCACCGCGCCCACCGGGGTGTCGTACGGCACCTGTTTCCGGCAGACCGAGTACGCGGGACTGCTCAGCAACGCGAAGAACACCAAGGGCGGCAAGGCCTTCATCGACTTCCTGCTGACCAAGGAGTTTCAGGAGGACATGCCGCTCAACATGTTCGTCTACCCGGTCATCGAGGGCGCGACCGTGCCGGCCGAGTTCACGAAGTACGGTCCGCAGGCCAAGGACCCCGAGACCATGGCCCCCACGAAGATCGCCGCCGACCGGGACCAGTGGGTCAAGTCGTGGACCTCGCTCGTACTGAAGTAGTCCCGCGGAAGTCCTCCCGCAGCGGGAACGCGACACGGCTCGGCCTCATGGTCCTGCCCGTCGCGTTCTTCGCGGTGTTCTTCGCCTACCCGGTCGCCGCGATCGTCGGGCGCGGGCTCAAGGTGGACGGCGCCTGGCAGTTGGGCCGGATCGGTGACGTGCTGGCGCAGTCCGACATCCGGCACGTCCTGTGGTTCACCACCTGGCAGGCGCTCGCCTCGACCGCGCTCACGCTGCTGATCGCGCTCCCCGGCGCGTATGTCTTCGCGCGCTTCGACTTCCCGGGAAGGCACGTGCTGCGGGCCGTCGTGACGGTCCCCTTCGTGCTGCCCACGGTCGTCGTCGGTACGGCCTTCCTCGCGCTCGTCGGCCGGGGCGGACTCCTCGACGACCTGTGGGGCGTACGGCTGGACACCACCGTGTGGGCCATCCTGCTCGCGCACGTCTTCTTCAACTACGCGGTCGTCGTACGGACGGTGGGCGGCCTCTGGGCCCAGCTCGACCCGCGTCAGGAGGAGGCCGCGCGGATGCTCGGCGCCTCCCGGCTGCGGGCCTGGCGGAAGGTGACGCTGCCCGCGCTCGCGCCCGCCGTGGCCGCCGCCGCGCTGATGGTCTTCCTCTTCACGTTCACGTCCTTCGGCGTGGTGCAGATCCTCGGCGGCCCGACCTTCTCGACCCTCGAAGTGGAGATCTACCGCCAGACTTCGGAAGTCTTCGACCTCTCCACGGCCGCCGTGCTCACGATCGTCCAGTTCGTCGCGGTGGGCGCGATCCTCGCCGTCCACGCCTGGACGGTACGGCGACGGGAGACGGCCCTGCGGCTCGTGGACCCGGCGGTGACCGCACGCCGCCCGCGCGGAGCCGGCCAGTGGTCCCTGCTGGCCGGTGTCCTGGTCTCCGTCCTGCTCCTGCTCGTGCTGCCGCTCGCCGTGCTGGTCCAACGGTCGCTGGACTCACCGGACTTCGGCTACTACCGGGCGCTGACCCACGACGACGGCGGCACCTTCCTGGTCCCGCCGATCGCCGCGATCGGCAACTCGCTGGAGTACGCCGTCGCCGCCACCGCGATCGCCGTGGTCATTGGGGGGCTCGCCGCCGCGGCTCTGACCCGGCGCGACGCGGGCCGCTTGGTCCGGGGTTTCGACGCCCTGCTGATGCTGCCGCTCGGGGTGTCGGCGGTGACCGTCGGCTTCGGGTTCCTGATCTCGCTCGACAAACCCCCGGTGGATCTGCGGAGTTCATGGATCCTGGTGCCGCTCGCGCAGGCGCTGGTGGGCGTCCCCTTCGTCGTACGGACCATGCTGCCCGTGCTGCGGGCGGTGGACGGGCGGCTGCGGGAGGCGGCGGCCGTGCTCGGGGCCTCGCCCTGGCGGGTGTGGCGCGAGGTCGATCTGCCCCTCGTACGGCGGGCGTTGCTGATCGCCGCGGGGTTCGCGTTCGCGGTGTCGCTGGGGGAGTTCGGGGCGACCGTGTTCATCGCGCGGCCCGACAACCCGACGCTGCCGGTCGCGGTGGCCCGGCTGCTGTCCCGGCCCGGTGATCTCAACTACGGCCAGGCGATGGCCCTTTCGACGATTCTGATGGTGGTGTGCGCGGTGGCCCTGCTGGTCCTCGAGCGGCTGCGCACGGACCGGACGGGGGAGTTCTAGATGCCGCCGAACATGCTGCTCAGTCTCGCGGACGCGACCGTACGGTTCGGCGGGTGTCCGGTGCTGGACGCCGTCGATCTCGGAGTCGCCGAGCACGAGATCGTGTGTGTGCTCGGTCCGAGCGGCAGCGGCAAGTCGACGCTGCTGCGGGCGGTCGCCGGGCTGCAACCCCTGGACTCCGGGCGGGTGTTGCTCGACGGACGCGACCAGACCGGGGTGCCCGCGCACAAACGCGGGGTGGGCCTGATGTTCCAGGACCATCAGCTGTTCCCGCAGCGGGACGTGGCCGGCAACGTGGCCTTCGGGCTGCGGATGCACGGGGCGTCGAAGGGGCGACAGAAGGACCAGGTAGGGGAGTTGCTCGACCTCGTCGGACTGCCGGGTGCCGCCCGCCGTGCCGTCGCGGGGCTGTCCGGCGGTGAGCAGCAGCGAGTCGCGCTCGCCCGCGCCCTCGCGCCCCGCCCCCGGCTCCTCATGCTCGACGAACCACTCGGCCAGCTCGACCGGTCACTGCGGGAGCGGCTGGTCGTCGAACTCCGGGAGCTGTTCGGGGCGTTGGGCACGACCGTGCTCGCGGTCACGCACGACCAGGGCGAGGCGTTCGCGCTGGCCGACCGGGTCGTGGTGATGCGGGACGGGCGGATCGCCCAGTCCGGTACGCCACTCGAGGTCTGGCAGCGCCCCGCCGACGAGTTCGTGGCCCGTTTCCTCGGCTTCGACAACGTGGTGAGTGCCACGGTCGCCGGAGAGGCCGCCGACACGCCCTGGGGCAAGGTGCCGGTCCCCGAGGACGCCCCCCAGGGCACCCGCACGCTCCTCGTACGTCCCGCGGGCGTACGCCTGTTGCCCGCCGAGGAGGGCCTGCGCTGCACGGTCGCCGCCCGCACCTTCAGGGGCACCCATGTCGCCGTACAGCTGCAGCCGGAGGGCGCTCCGCGTCTCGAGGCGGCGGTTGCGCTGCGGGAGGCGCCGGAGGTAGGGGAGACGGTCGGGGTGGAGTTCGACGCGGCCGAGACCGTCGTACTCGACGGCTAGCGGACATGCGTGTGGCCCGTCCCCACGAACCGGACGGGCCACAACAGCAACAGCGGGTGGATCAGCGGCCGTTGGTCGCACCGCGGCGGCGCATGCCGTAGTAGACGGCTCCGCCGCCCGCGACGACGAACGCGCCCGCGATACCGGCGATCATGCCGGTGTTGGAGTTGGCACCGGTCTCGGCGAGGTTCGAGCTACCGGCCGCCGGAGACGGCGCGTTGTCCGTCGTCGTGGCGGGGGCGGTGCTGCTGCTCTCCGAGGCCGACGGGGTCGGGGTGTCGGACTCGGCCGGGGTCGAGGCGGTCTCCGACGGGGTCGGGGAAGCCTCGGTCGGAGTCGGGGTGGGCGACTCCGTGGCGCAGGCCTTGGACGGGGTGGTCAGGTTCGGCTTGATGTCCTTGTTGAGGCCGTTGGTGGCCGTGACGCGGACACGGTACGTCGCGTTCGGCTGCCAGTCCTCGGAGAAGGTGACGGTCTCGCCGGTGGCCGAGCCCTTGACGGTCTGCGCCTCGCCGACCTGCTTGGCGTCCGAGCCGTTGTTCTCCAGGAACACCGTGATGGTCGCCTCGGTGGCCGAGGCGTCCTTGTCGGTGACGGTGATGACACCCTTGTCGCCGTCACAGCTGGCTGAGGCGGAGAACTCGCTGATGTTGCAGGCGAGCGCGTTGCCCGCGAATCCGAGCGCGAGTGCGGCCGAGGCGGACGCGACACCGAGGATGCGTACGGAACGTCGAGATATGGACACGTTTGCCCTTCACGGGATGTGCAACTGCGGGGGGTTTAGGGGGAGATGAGGCAGCGTTCGAGGTGAGGCACCACCACCCCCAGGAGTCTCACTGGTCTATAAGTGCTGCGTAAGCAGTGTCAATGCATATGCGGTGTGCGGCAGTTGGCTTTACCTGTACTTTAATGAGCGAGACGTTTCAGCGCCTCCGGAGCCTCCTCGATCCGGTCAACGAGGGCGATACGGCTCTCCATCGACCGTTCCCGGGCAAGTGCACGCAGCAGCGGCCAGGTCGGCAGCCGCTCCGTCCAGTGCTCCCGGTCCACCAGAACCATCGGCGTGGGCTCGCCGCGCGACTCGTAGTAGTTCGGCGTCGCGTTGTCGAAGATCTCCTGTACGGTCCCGGCCGCGCCCGGCAGGAACACCACGCCCGCGTTGGAGCGGGCCAACAGGCCGTCCTCGCGGGTGGCGTTGGCGAAGTACTTGGCGATGTGCGAGGCGAAGGCGTTCGGCGGCTCGTGGCCGTAGAACCAGGTCGGGATGCCGATCGAGTGGTTGCCCTTGGGCCAGCGGGTGCGGACCTGGAAAGCGACGTGGGCCCAGTCGGTGATCGAGGGGCTGAACGACGGGGACGCGCCCAGGAGTTCGCACGCCTCCTCCAGCATCGCGTCCTCGTACGGCGCCGCGTACGCGCCCAGGTTCGCCGCCTCCATCGCGCCGGGCCCGCCGCCCGTCGCCACGGTGAACCCGGCGCGGCTCAGCTCCCGGCCCAGGCGTGCGGCACCGCCGTAGGCCGCCGTCCCGCGCGCCATCGCGTGGCCGCCCATCACGCCCACCACCCGCGCCCCGCGCAGGAGTTCGTCGAGGGCGTCGGAGATCGAGTCGTCGTGGACGGCGCGCAGCATCGACGCGTATATGTCGCCGTCCGCCTTGGTCCGCTGGAACCAGGCGTACGCGAGCGCGTCCGGAGTCCGCTCGTACCCCTGGTCGAGCGAGGCGAACAGCTCGGCGGGCGTGTAGAGACGGCCGCGGTAGGGGTCGAAGGGGAGGTGCGGGACCGGCGGGAAGACGAGGGCGCCGTCGGCGCGGATCTTCGCCGCGGCCTCGTCGCGCATCGGGCAGCCGAGGAAGACGGCGCCCGCGGTGTCGGTGGTGAGCAACTCCTTCGTACGGTCCGTCAGATCGACGGCCTGGACGCGGTATCCGGCGAGGGTGCCGCGGGCGGAGACGGTCGCGTCGAAGTCCTCGACCGTCTCGATCTCGCGTTCGTCGTGGGGGGCCGCATGGGCCGGGCTCGTCTGCACGGGCCCATGCTAGGCACCGGCACGGTCAGCCCTGGACCGCCGCCGGGTCCATCCACACGACCTCCCAGGAGTGGCCGTCGGGGTCGTCGAAGGAGCGGCCGTACATGAAGCCCTGGTCGATGGCGTCCGTGCTGCCGGTGGCGCCGGCGGCGAACGCCTTGTCGACGAGTTCGTCGACCTTCTCGCGGCTCTCGGCGCTCAGACACAGCAGTACCTCGCTGGTCGTCGTCGAGTCGGCGATCTCCTTCTTGGTGAAGTCGCTGTACCGCTGCTTGCTGAGGAGCATCGCGATGATCGTGTCGCTGATCACGACACACGCGCATTCGTCGGTGCTGAACTGGGGGTTGATCGAGTAGCCGAGCTCCGTGAAGAACTTCCTCGACGCGTCTACGTCGTTCACGGCCAGGTTCACGAAGATCATCTGCTGGTACATGCGAGGTCTCTCCCATCGGGCGTGCGTGCTGTTCGGTGGGTAGACCGGCCGTGCGTACGAAACTCATCGGCCGGCCAGCGGCAGCGCCGCCAGCTCGGCCACGAACAGGGTCAGCGGGAGGAACAGGGCCAGCAGCGCGCCCGCGCGCAGGGCCGCCGCGCTGCGCAGCATGGTGGCGGGGGCGCCGAGGCGCAGCAGCGCGGCCGTGGTGTCGGCGCGGGCGTGCTTGGCCTCCAGCGCGGCGGTGAGCAGGGTCGCCACCGTGCAGCCGGTGACCAGGAGCAGACCCAGGGTGGTCAGGGGGCCGAAGGCCGGGGCGTCCGCGTCGTAGAGCGCCGTCATCGCGAAGCCGCCGGACGCCACCGCGCACACCACGCCCAGAGGGCGCCCGATCCGGGTCGCCTCCTCCATCAGCACGCGTCCGGCCAGCAGCCGCAGCGCGCCGGGGCTGACGGACTGGAGCAGCCGGCCGCACAGGTGCGTGAGCCCGGGGCCGGCCAGCGCCAGCCCGATCGCGGTCAGCACCCAGCCGGCCAGGACACTCGCGGGCCCGTCGGCGAGCCCGCCGGGGAGCGACAGCCCGCCGCCGTCCCGCGTCCGGTTCGCGTACGCCTCCACCGCGAGTCCGGCGGCCAGTACGGCGATGCCCCAGGGGAGACCTCGGGGGGCTTCCCTGGGAGCCGGGGGGCGCGAGGGGTCGTGAGTAGTGGTGTCCGCGCCTTCCGACTGCTCCGTCTGCGCGAGCTGTTCGGCCGGCTCGCTGCCACGCGCCCCCGCACGCAGATGCGCGCCGAAACGGCCGTACGCCCCGAAGGTCTCGCGGCGGTCCGGGCGGCCCTGCACGCCGAAGCGGCCGTACGACCTCGCCGGGCCCTTCTCCGAGGCGGGGCGGAGGTCCCGGGGGCGCAGGACGAGTGCCACGGAGACGGAGGCGGTCACCGGTACGAGGGCGAGGAGGGTCAGTGCTGCCGGGAGCGGCAGGGGCTGGTCCGAGGCGAGGAACTCCGCCGCCGCTCCGTCGAAGGGCATGCCGGTCAGGTCGCCGCGGAGGTGGAGGAAGAAGAGGAGGGCCAGCATGGAGCCGAGGGTGCAGGCCAGCGCGGTCGTGGTCGCCGAGATGGCCATCAGGCGCCCGGGGCCGAGGCCGATCGCGGAGAGGCCGGGGCGGGGTTTCGTCGCCGGGTCGGTGCGGGCGACGGCCACCGCGAAGTAGACGGTGGCGGCCAGCGGGGTCGCGCACCAGCCGAGGCGGAGGGCCGCGGCGGCGGGGGAGTCGGGGTGGCCCATCGCGTAGCCGAGGGTGCACAGGAGGAGGAAGCCCGTGCCCGCCGAGGCCACCGCGACCAGCAGGCGGCGGAGTTGGACGGCGGGGTGCGAGCCGCGGGTCAGACGGAGAGCGAGCACTCGGCCCGGCCTTCCGCTTCGGTGACCGGGGGAAGGTGGACCGTGTTCACGCGGCGGCCGTCGAGGAGCGACACCGTGCGGTCCGCGAGGGCCGCCGTCTCCGCCTCGTGGGTCGCGAGGACGACCGTGATGCCGTGCGAGCGGGCCGCGGTGGTGAGCGTGCGCAGGACGTGGGCGCGGTCCGCGCGGTGCAGCGGGGCGGTCGGCTCGTCGGCGAACAGGACCGTCGGCGCCGGGGCCAGCGCGCGGGCGATCGAGACGCGCTGGCGTTCGGCCTGGCGCAGTTCGTGGGGGCGCTTGCGGGCGTGCTCGCCGATGTCGAGGCGGTCCAGCCACTCCAGGGCGGCGGTCTTGGCGCGACGGCGGCTGGTGCCGCGCAGCATGAGGGGGAGGGCCGCGTTCTCCCAGACGTTCAGCTCCGGGACGAGCACGGGCGCCGGGTCGATCCAGCCGAAGCGGTCGCGGCGCAGCCGCTCGCGGGTCATCGGGCCCATGGTGTGCACGGGCACGCTGTTGAACCAGACCTCGCCGCGGTTCGGGCGCTCAAGACCGGAGAGGCAGCGCAGCAGGGTCGTCTTGCCGCTGCCGCGCGGGCCGTTGACGGCGAGGATCTCGCCCTCCCGGACGCCGAGCGAGACCCCGCTGAGCGCGGGCGTTCCGTCGTGGTGCTGGAAGTGCAGGGCACGTGCCCAGAGCACGTCGTTGTCCGGCGGGGCCACCATGCGCGTACACCTCGTTCAGATCCGTTTTCCCGTATCGCATCCCCCGTCCGGGGGAACGAAGAGGGGGCCGATCGGTCACTGGCACGCTAAGGAGCGGTCGGCGGGAGCCCGGACAGCACACGGCCCCGGGCCGCCGTTTCTCACTCGAACGGCGGCGCCGGGGCCGGTGTTGATCATCCAGAAGGAAGATCTGAACCTGGGGTCAGAGCTTCGTCCAGGCCTCCGTCAGCACCTGGCGGACGATGCCCTCGATCTCGTCGAAGGTCGACTGGTCGGAGATCAGCGGCGGCGACAGCTGGATCACTGGGTCACCGCGGTCGTCGGCGCGGCAGTACAGGCCGTACTCGAAGAGCTTCTTGGAGACGAAGCCGTAGAGCACGCGCTCCGACTCCTCGTCCGTGAAGGTCTCCTTGGTGGCCTTGTCCTTGACGAGCTCGATGCCGTAGAAGAAGCCGTTGCCGCGGACGTCGCCGACGATCGGGAGGTCGTGCAGCTTCTGGAGGGTCTGGAGGAAGTTGGCCTCGTTGTCGAGGACGTGCTGGTTGAGGCCCTCGCGCTCGAAGATGTCGAGGTTGGCGAGGCCGACCGCGGCGGAGACCGGGTGGCCGCCGAAGGTGTAGCCGTGCAGGAAGGTGTTGTCGCCCTTGTAGAACGGCTCGGCCAGGCGGTCGGAGATGATGCAGGCGCCGATCGGGGAGTAGCCCGAGGTCATGCCCTTGGCGCAGGTGATCATGTCCGGCACGTAGTCGAACTTGTCGCAGGCGAACATCGTTCCGAGGCGGCCGAAGGCGCAGATGACCTCGTCGGAGACCAGGAGTACGTCGTACTGGTCGCAGATCTCGCGCACGCGCCGGAAGTAGCCGGGCGGGGGCGGGAAGCAGCCGCCGGCGTTCTGCACCGGCTCCAGGAAGACCGCGGCGACCGTCTCCGGGCCCTCGAACAGGATCTGCTGCTCGATCTGGTCGGCGGCCCAGCGGCCGAAGGCCTCCGGGTCGTCGCCGAAGAGCGGGGCGCGGTAGATGTTGGTGTTCGGGACCTTGTGCGCGCCCGGGACGAGCGGCTCGAACGGGGCCTTCAGGGCCGGGAGTCCGGTGATGGACAGGGCGCCCTGCGGGGTGCCGTGGTAGGCGACCGCGCGGGAGATGACCTTGTACTTGGTGGGCTTGCCCTGGAGCTTGAAGTACTGCTTGGCGAGCTTCCAGGCGGTCTCGACCGCCTCGCCGCCGCCGGTGGTGAAGAAGACCTTGTTCAGGTCGCCGGGCGCGTAGTGCGCGAGACGCTCCGCCAGCTCCACGGCCTTGGGGTGGGCGTACGACCAGATGGGGAAGAACGCCAGCTCCTGCGCCTGCTTGGCGGCGGTCTCGGCCAGCTCGGCGCGGCCGTGACCGGCCTGGACCACGAACAGACCCGCGAGACCGTCGAGGTAGCGCTTGCCCTTGTCGTCGTAGATGTAGGTGCCCTCACCACGGACGATCGTGGGAACGGGCGCGTTCTCGTACGAGGACATGCGGGTGAAGTGCATCCACAGGTGGTCGTACGCGGTGCGGCTGAGGTCCTTGCTCACGGTTATCGGGTTCCCCACATGTAGGTCTGCTTCTTGAGCTTCAGATAAACGAAGCTCTCGGTGGAGCGCACTCCGGGCAGCGCCCGAATGCGTTTGTTGATGACGTCCAGCAGGTGGTCGTCGTCCTCGCAGACGATCTCGGCGAGGAGGTCGTACGAGCCCGCGGTCATCACCACGTACTCCACTTCCGGCATGGCCGTCAGCGCGTCCGCCACGTTCTCGACATCGCCCTCGACGTTGACACCGACCATCGCCTGTCTGCGGAAGCCCACGGTGAGCGGGTCCGTGACGGCGACGATCTGCATCACGCCCTGGTCGAGCAGCTTCTGGACGCGCTGGCGCACGGCCGCCTCGGAGAGGCCGACGGCCTTGCCGATCGCGGCGTACGGTCGGCGGCCGTCCTCCTGGAGCTGTTCGATGATGGCGAGGGAGACGGAATCCAGATGCGGAGTCCCGTTCCTGGACTCGCGGGAGTCCCTGTGTTCTGCGCTACGACTGGCCACGGCTTCACTGTGCACGACGTCTCGACCGTTCCGCAAGGCCGCTTCGATGAAATTCGTTGTTTACAAGGTCGAGACTTGCGGATTTCGTAGTCTTGGCGCGACCGGGGGTGTTGAAAACGTGGGCCGGGCGATTAGTGTGGGTGTCTCAGTGATTGGACACCTGAACTTGGAGGGCCGGCAGTGAGCACCGAGCTGCGTCGTCTGCGCAATTACATCGACGGTGAGTTCCGGGACGCCGCCGACGGACGGACCACCGAGGTGGTCAACCCGGCGACCGGCGAGGCGTACGCCACCGCCCCGCTGTCCGGAGCGGCGGACGTGGACGCCGCGATGGCGGCCGCCGCGGCGGCCTTCCCGGCCTGGCGGGACGAGACTCCCGCGGCGCGCCAGCGGGCCCTGCTGAAGATCGCGGACGCGTTCGAGGAGCGGGCCGAGGAACTGATCGCGGCCGAGGTGGAGAACACCGGCAAGCCGATCGGGCTGACCCGCTCCGAGGAAATCCCGCCGATGGTCGACCAGATCCGCTTCTTCGCGGGCGCGGCCCGGATGCTCGAGGGCCGTTCGGCCGGCGAGTACATGGAGGGCATGACCTCGATCATCCGGCGCGAGCCGATCGGCGTCTGCGCGCAGGTCGCGCCGTGGAACTACCCGATGATGATGGCCGTGTGGAAGTTCGCGCCGGCGCTGGCGGCCGGTAACACGGTGGTGTTGAAGCCCTCGGACACCACCCCCGCCTCCACCGTCCTGATCGCCGAGATCATCGGCTCGATCCTCCCCAAGGGCGTCTTCAACGTCGTCACCGGCGACCGCGACACCGGCCGCCTGATGGTCGAGCACCACACCCCGGCGATGGCCTCCATCACCGGCTCCGTACGCGCCGGCATGTCGGTCGCCGAGTCCGCGTCCAAGGACCTCAAGCGGGTCCACCTGGAACTGGGCGGCAAGGCCCCCGTCGTCGTCTTCGAGGACACCGACATCGCCAAGGCCGTCGAGGACATCTCGGTCGCGGGCTTCTTCAACGCCGGGCAGGACTGTACGGCGGCCACGCGCGTGCTCGTACAGGAGGGCATCCACGACGAGTTCGTGGCCGCGCTCGCCAAGGCGGCGGCCGAGACGAAGACCGGGCAGCCGGACGACGAGGACGTGCTGTACGGGCCGCTCAACAACCCGAACCAGCTCAAGCAGGTGACCGGCTTCATCGAGCGGCTGCCCGCGCACGCGAAGGTGGAGTCGGGCGGTCACCGGGTCGGCGAGGTCGGATACTTCTACGCCCCGACCGTCGTCTCCGGCCTCAAGCAGGACGACGAGATCATCCAGAACGAGGTCTTCGGGCCCGTCATCACCGTCCAGTCGTTCACGGACGAGGCGCAGGCGATCGAGTGGGCGAACGGCGTCGACTACGCCCTCGCGTCCTCGGTGTGGACGAAGGACCACGCGCGGGCGATGCGGCTGTCGAAGGCGCTGGACTTCGGCTGCGTGTGGATCAACACCCACATCCCGCTGGTCGCGGAGATGCCGCACGGCGGCTTCAAGAAGTCCGGCTACGGCAAGGACCTCTCGGCCTACGGCTTCGAGGACTACACGCGGATCAAGCACGTGATGACCTCGCTGGGCGAGTAGGTGTTACGAGCGTAAGTGCGTGGCCCCGGACGGGAGTTGATCCGTCCGGGGCCGCGCCGTTCCCCCCTCCGGATGGTCAGGAGTTCTCGAAGGCGCGGGTGAGGGAGGGCAGTTCGGAGGTGACCTTTCCGGGCTTGCCCGGCGTGCCTGCCTTGCCGGGGGTCGGCAGGGGCGGCAGGTCGGCCGGGTTCGGGAAGGTGAGGCCGGCCTTCTCCAGGACGGGTGCACAGGTGGTGACGGCCTTCTTGTAGCCGGCCGTCGTCGGGTCGAAGTCCCCCTTGGCGACCGTCACTTGAAGGCTGACGTGCCCCGCCGAGTCCTTGGCCGCGTGGAAGCCGGGGAAGACGGTCTGGCCCTGCCCGCGCATGCAGCGGGCGAAGTGCTTGTTCGCGGTGTTGAGATCGCCCGGCGCCTTCGAGGTCGGGTGGTAGGCGACCGCGAAGGCCACGTGGCGGGGAGACGCGAAGTGTTTGCCGCCGCCCGAGCCCTTCGCGGTGGTCACGCCGGAGCCGGAGCCGGAGCCGAATTCGAAGCCGGAGCCGGAGCCGGAGCCGGACACAACGGTCGTACGGGGTGCGGTGGTTGTCGTGCCGGAAGCCTGTGCCGCCGTCGTGCCGAGCGCGGCGGCCGACAGTACGGCGATCCCGAGGGCGATCCGCTGCGGCCTGGTCGCCAGAGCGCGCATGGTTCCTCCTGCTGGTGTGCGGTTGCGGTGTGCGGGTGTCGCTGGACGTGGCCCACACAACCGCCCCGGCGGTTACACCACGGGAACGGCCGCCCTTATACCCGTGTAACCGCCCGCCCGTCACACTGACGGCCATGCGTGTGCTGGTGGTCGAGGACCACGAAGAACTCGCCGAGACCGTGGCGGCGGGCCTGCGCCGCGAGGGCATGGCGGTCGACCTCGCCTTCGACGGTCCTACGGCCCTGGAGCGCGCGGAGATCAACGGCTACGACGTCGTCGTGCTCGACCGCGATCTGCCCGGGGTCCACGGCGACCAGGTGTGCCGGACGCTCGCGGCGGGGGACAACCGGGCGCGGGTGCTGATGCTCACCGCGTCCGGGACGGTTGCCGACCGGGTCGCGGGGCTCGGTCTCGGGGCCGACGACTATCTGCCCAAGCCGTTCGCGTTCACCGAACTCGTCGCCCGGATAAGGGCGTTGGCCCGCCGTGCGCAGCCCGCGCTGCCGCCGGTCCTGGTCCGCGGCGAACTCCGGCTCGACCCGGCCCGCCGGGAAGCCACCCGGGCCGGCTGCCAACTGCCCCTCAGCCCCAAGGAGTTCGCCGTACTGGAACTCCTGCTCGGCGCGCAGGGGACGGTCGTGTCCACCGAGGAACTCCTGGAGCGGGCCTGGGACGAAGCCGCCGACCCCTTCAGCCAGACCGTGAAGGTGACCGTCAGCAGACTGCGCCGGAAGCTGGGGGAGCCGCCGCTGGTGGAGACGGTGGAACGGGCGGGGTATCGGATCCGATGAGGATGAGGATGAGCGCGAGGGGGCAGACGGCACCACGGGTGGGTGGCCGGCTGTCGGGTTCGGTGGGGGCCCGGGCGGTCGTGCGGGGGATGCGGCTGCGTGGGCCGCGGACGGTTCGGTGGCGGCTGACCCTGCTCTACAGCTCGCTGTTCGTGGTGGCCGGGGCGCTGTTGCTGGCGTTCACCTATCTCCTGTACGCGCACAACAGTGCTGGGCAGGCCGCCACCACCTTCGAGGGGCCCCGGCTGGTGAGCGGGGTACCCGGTGCGGACGCCGGGCCGACCGTCACCGCAGTGGTCGCCGCCGTTCGCGCGGACCAGCGGCACCAACTGCTCGTCGAGGCCTGTGTCGCGCTCGCGGTGATGGCGCTGGCCTCGCTCGCGCTGGGCTGGCTGATGGCCGGCCGGGTGCTGTCGCCGCTGCGCGCGATGACGGCCTCGGCGCGCCGGATCTCCGCCGACAACCTGCACGAACGGCTCGCGGTACCCGGCCCGGACGACGAGTTGAAGGCGGTGGCGGACACCTTCGACGCCGTACTGGCAAGGCTGGAGGGCGCGTTCGAGGCGCAGAAGCAGTTCGTCGCCAACGCCTCGCACGAACTGCGCACCCCGCTCACGCTCCAGCAGACCATCGTGGACGTCACCCTCGCCGACGTAGACGCACCGGCGCCGGTGCTGCGCGCGGCGCTGGCCCGGGTGCGGGCGGCCGGGCAGGAGCAGGAGCGGCTGATCGACGCGCTGTTGACGCTGGCGCGCAGTCAACGCGGGCTCGAGACAAGGGAGTTCGTGGATCTCGCCACGGTCGTGGCGGAGCGGTTGCGAGGTGTGGAGCTGTCCGTGCGGGCCCGGCTCGAATCCGCTCCCGTCCTCGGTGATCCGCAGCTCGTCGAGCGGCTGGTCGTCAACCTCACCGACAACGCCGTACGGCACAACCTCCCGGCGGGGGAGGGGAGTTGGGTGAGCGTGTGGACCGGGCTGGACGCGCGGGGGCGGCCCGGGCTGCGGATCGAGAACAGCGGGCCGGTGATTGCGGCCGACCAGGCCGCGGGACTGTTCCAGCCGTTCCGGAGACTGGGCGCGGAACGCGTCGGGAAGCGGGACGGCAGGCGGGAAGGGCTCGGTCTCGGGATGTCCATCGTGGCGGCGGTCGTCGCCGCGCACGGCGGACGGGTACGGGCGCGGACCCGGCCGCAGGGCGGGCTTGTGGTGGAGGTGAGCCTGCCGCCGTACGTCCCGCCGTACGCCCCGGCGGAGCACCCGAGCCCGGCGCACGCCGCACCGGCCGTGTGAACTGGCGGTTACTTCACAGACAACCGATCGACAAGGTGTCGGGTCCGCGGGGAGCCGCTGGACGCAGCGTCCATTGATCGGACCCAGGTCGGCGCGTCATGCTGCGCGGGTGCCCAAGACTCCGAAGCCGTACGCGCCCTCCCGCCGCTCCCTGCTGCGCGGGGTCGGCTCCGCCGCCGCGCTCGGCGCCCTCGCCGGATGCGGTGTGCCCGCCGCCTATGTGAAGGCGGGCGACCGTGCCGGTGCCGATCTGTCAGCCACGGACAAGCGGCTGACCTGGGCGAACTGGCCGCTGTACATCGACACCGATGACAACGACGAGACCAGGCGGCCCACGCTCGACGCCTTCGAGAAGCGCACCGGGATCTCCGTCGACTACATCGAGGAGATCAACGACAACGACGAGTTCTTCGGCAAGATCAGCCCGGCCCTGATGAACCACCAGCAGACCGGCCGCGACCTGATCGTCATGAGCGACTGGATGTGCGCGCGGTTCGTCCGCCTCGGCTGGGTCCAGCGGATGGACCGGGCGGCGCAGCCCAACGTGGCGAAGTACCTCGACCCGCAGCTCAGCTCGCCGGCCTTCGACCCGGGCCGCCGCTACACGGTGCCGTGGCAGTCGGGCATCACCGGCATCGCGTACAACCACCGCAAGCTCGGCCGCGAGATCCGGCACGTCTCCGACCTGTGGGCGAGCGACCTCAAGGGCCGGGTCACGCTGCTCTCCGGGCTCGACGAGGCGTTCGCGCTGCTGATGCAGGGCAACGGCGTCGACATCACCAAGTGGACCGCCGCCGACTTCCACAAGGTGTGCGACCAGGTCCAGACCCAGATCAGCAGGAAGCAGATCCGCCGCTTCACCGGCAACGACTACACCAAGGACCTGGTCAGCGGCGACGTCCTGGCCTGTCAGGCGTACTCCGGCGACGTGATCCAGCTCCAGGCCGACAACCCGGACATCCGCTTCGTCGTCCCCGAGGAGGGCGCCGAGCTCTGGGCGGACTCCCTGATGATCCCCGACCTGGCCCGCCACAAGATCAACGCCGAAAAGCTGGTCGACTACTACTACGACCCCGAGGTCGCCGCCGAACTCGCCGCCTGGGTCAACTACGTCTGCCCCGTCCCCGCCGCCCAGGACGTCCTCGCGTCCTCCAAGGACAAGGACACCGCGGCCCTCGCCGAAAACCCCCTGATCTTCCCGGACGCGACCATGCGCAAGCACCTCGCCATCGCCCGCGACATCACGTCGACGGAACGGGTGGAGTTCGCGAAGGAGTGGAACAAGATCGTGGGGTTGTAGGGGGGGCGCGTCCTGCCCTGTGACGAGGATTTTTAGTTGGCACAAAAGAGGGATAGTTGGCACTGAGGTCAACGTTCGTCGGCGGCGCTGCAGATCTCTCAGTGATGCTGCTGACTGGGCTTTGAACTGCTGTTATGTCGGGGCGAGGCTGCAGAGTTTGAGGCGCGGATGGCCGTTCCTTCCGCGGCTGCGACGGCTATGTCGAGCGGAAGCGCCGTGCGATGGTCGCAGGTTTATCTCGCATGCGTCGCGTAGAGAGTTCAGGGGAGCGGCGTCGGACCCTGGGATACCTGAGGCATCGATATGGCAGGAGTAGCGGCGATCTCGTCGATGTCGATGTCCAAGGGTTTCTGCAGGTCGCAAGCCTGGGACAGCAAGGAGGCGTAACGGTCGAGACGGAGGCGCAAGAGTCGACGAGGTGTGTGTAGCTGACCGTGGAAGACCCCTGCTCGGGCGACGACGTTCTCGGCCATGGACTTGTTGTCCTCGCGGAGCGCCCGTACCAAAGGGCTGAGGGCGCGTTCACCCTGGGTGACATTGCACCACACGAGGACTTCTCCAACACCTGGGTTATGTCCGTAGTGCGCGGACCGGAAGCGCGGAACGCCGCGGCAGATGGCATCCCAGTGTTGATCGGGGAGATGCCAGTCGGCCATCCTCTGCCGCCTGCGGGCATAGTTGACTCGAGTTCCGCTGGCATCCAGTTGACAGGCGACGGCTCTGACGCGGTTTTCGAACTCCAGCCAGAGGCCTGCTCTGTCGAGTCGTTTTCCAGTGGAAGCGAGGAGTTTTGCGGCGTAGCCGGGTGGAATTCCGATCTGCGGTGCACAACATGGCCACGTTTCTCCGGTGATGAACTGGGCGAGCTGTAGGGATGAAGCCCGTCTCAAGGAATAGGCGAGCCGGGCATCGGGGGTGTTCATTCGATGCATCAACTCCGCGAAGTTGGTGTCGAACCATTCCTTGGGCAAAAACGAGGGGATCTCTTCGATCGTGTAGCGGTGGCTCGCTTTTTGTTGCCGCAGCCTTGAGTGTCGCTGATATCCGTGTGCGCGCCACGCGATGGCCCGCAGCAGGTCCGGCGAGACGTGCTCGCTGGCCCGGACGACATTGCCGATGTAGCCCGGAGCGCGCTGGCGCGCCTCCTGTGCCAGTGGGCGGAGGCGCTCGCGTAGCGAGGACAGATCGCGGTTGGCAAGGGCTGCGTCGGCCGCCAGCAGGAGTGCGGCGCATTCGCCGGGGTCGGTGGGTGGTGTTCGTACTCCCGTGAGCTTCTTGGAACCGGCAGGGGCGGGGCCGGGTTGTTCGTGGAGCAGTTGAGTGATGGGCGAGAGGTGCCTGTCCAGCAGTTCGGTGAGAGGGGCGGTCGGAAGTAGTGAGGTGCCGAGCGGCCAGCTCAACTTGATGAGGTGGGTGACGAGCACCAGGTCCGGGATGGCTGCGCTGCCGTCGGAGTGGAGGTCGGCGTCCAGCCGTTGCTGTAGATCGATTAAGAGCGCTCGTTCGGTCGAGGTGAGGCTTGGTAGGGCGGGTTCGGTGCTGGCGTCCAGGCGAGTTCCGCAGAAGGTGGGGAAGCGGCCGCGGTAGATGTTGCCCCCAGCGACGGCCGCATGGCGGCACGCGGCTGGATGTGCGCCAGGGACTCGAGGTCGTTGGACCAAGCTCAAACGCCGGTCGGCAAGGCCATTGAGCGGCTGACGGCAGTCGGGGCATGTATCGGAGAGCAGGCGATCGTGCCTGGTGCAGGCGAAGGAGAACGGCAGGTGCCATCTCAGTTTCCAAGCTCCGCCGAATTCCCGCTGAATGGAACTGCCGTCACCGCGCAGACATGCGGGGCAATACCGGCTCGCCGCGTTCATGCCCCAGTCCACGGAGGTCAACGCGTTGGCACGAGACGCCGAATGCGGATGGGAGCGCAATACGGGATGAGCCGCCGCGAAGTGCTGCAGCGTGAGCGACTTGACCTCATGGGTGCTGAGCCGAGCCACCCAGGCGAATTGCAGTGTCAGATCTTCCGGCAGGTCCAAGAGGTAGCGAGCAGGAACGTGCCGCCTATAACTGCTCAACCCGCCCAACTCTGCGATGCGGGTGGGCGAGCAACCCAACCGGTGGGACAGGCGTAGGAGGAAGCCAGGCAGGGACTCCTCCGGTAACGGGGCGAGGCTTCGGGCGAGTCGGCGATGCCCGTCGCGTATGTCGGTCACGATGGCAACCTCATCGCTGTGGGTGTGGATCCTCGCGGAGCGTAGTGCAGGGCGGGGGCGAGCGTGATCGCAATGCTCTCAATTCACTCGGTCCGGAGTGTTTCAGGGCGTCGGATGTTCGTCGGGGTCCGGATGGTGGACGTCAGCCAGTTTCCTGTCGAGTTGTCACGGCCGTCTGATTGGTGACCCAGGACAGCCCTCCGAGGTCGAGGCGCTGGCATGTTCGGGTCACGGCGACATAGGCCAGGCGTGCCTCGCTCTCGTCGATCTGACGTGTGTCCGACTGCTCGTCGCCAGGATCGTCGGGAGCTGGGGGTTCGAAGTCGTCGGCGATCGTCACCGACCCCCATTCCCGGCCTTTGGCTTTGTGCGCGGTGGACACCGTCACCTCCGCGGTCTCCTCCGGGGCGAGGCGGGCCACCGCCGCCAGGATGGCATCGGGACCGTGGGTGTCGACGAGGTCGACGAAAGGCTGCAGGTCTCGGCCGCTGGGGTCGTACGCGGCGTAGTCCTGGAGCTCGCCCCAAGTAGTGAAGAGCAGGAGTTCGGGGTGGTGCGTGCGGCGGCCCTCCTTGAGGTCGCGTGCTGCCTGCGCCAGGGACTGCAGGCTCTGGCCGCCTCCGGCGAGGGCAACCCTGCCGCCCGACGCCATGAGTCGCATGACGTGGGTCATGGCCCCGACGTTAGTGCGGCACAGCACGGCATCAGGTCGGAGGACGGGTCCGAGTTCGGTGGGGACGGTGTCGGTTCCCGTCAGGCGTAGTGGGGCGTTGGCGAAGGCGAGCCAGCGGTTCGCCTCGGCGGCGAGACGGGGACCGAACCGGAAGGACTGCGTGAGGGTGAGCTGAGTGCCCTCGAATCCGGCCATGACGTCCTTGGCGCCGCGCCAGTGATAGATGGCTTGGGCGGAGTCGCCGACCATGACGAGCTGGGCGTGGTCGCGCTGAGCCAGGAAGACCTGTTCGACGACGGGGTTGGTGTCCTGGGCCTCGTCCAGGAGAAGGAAGTCGGTTTCGATCCGGGGTCGGGTGAGCGCCCAGATCTTGAGGTAGTGGTCATGGTCGAAACGGACGGCTCCGTCGTCGAAGTGCTGCAGGTCCATCCATGCCCTTCGGGCGAACGGCAGGAGGTGCTCGGCGAGTTCGGAGTGCAGATCGTCGTCATCGAGTCCCCGGAGCCGCGGGACGTGCCGGTGGCTGATCGTGAGGTCAGAGGTGTGACAGAAGCGGGAGACGGTGCGCAAAGCGGCGTTGGAGAGGGTCCGTTGGGACACCTTGCGGTGGCCGATCTGGAGGGGTTCGGAGAGGCCGAGGGCGTGACCGGTCTGCCAGGCGGGGCGCCGTGGAGCGTTCAGGCGGCGCGTGTAGCGGTGGCCGACGGCGGCATAAGCGAGGGCGTGGGCCGTCTTGCAAGTGACGGTGGAGGGAAAGCGGGCGCGGGCGTCGTGGGCGATGGCGCGGTTGTAGGCGAGGTAGCGGCCGCGGCGCTGGGTGGAGCGGGCGAGCAGCGCGAGCGTGCTGGTCTTGCCGGTGCCCGCGCCGGCCTGCAGTGCCACGTGGTCGCCGGCGTGGAAGGCGTCCGCGGCGGCAGTTTGCTCGTCAGTGGGGTTCAACGGTTTCGTCCTCGTCCACGGCACGTTGTGCGTCGGCGGGTGGGAGACGGGAGCGGCCCAGTCGAGTCGGCCTCAGGGCCCCGGAGAGACGGGGGCGAGTCGGGGAGACTGGTGCGGATGTGGGTGTGGTGGGTGAGCGGGTCGAAGACCTGCCATCCGGCCAGTGCGAGGTCGGGGGCGGTATTCGCCGCCATGTGGGCGGGGCAGCGCTGTGTTCGCCACCGCAGCTGCTCCGCATACGGCACGCCATTCAGGTCGTATAGGACCAAATGGTCCGTCGGCAGAGCGAGTTGACCTGTTCCCGAAGAGATGGCGGCCGAGCTCCAGACGCCGCCCGGGGCGGCTGGGTCCAGGACCGGGTGGGGGCAGCGGTGGCCACGGCGAGTTTGGGACACGCACCGCAGCTCCTCAAGGGGCTGCTCGGCGAGGTAGCGGATGCGCAGGATCTCCACGATCGGCAACACCGGCCGCTCATCCGGCTGCGCCGTGGTCGGGCATGTGACAGGGGGTGGCGGGGTGAAGAGTCCCGCGTCGATCCGGCGGCGGGTGAGCACGGCCAGGCGGCGCCGTAGTTCCGTAAGGGTGGGAGTGAGGTTGCTGTCCGGAGCGCGCCGTGGGCAGACGGCGGCGTGCGGGATGCGGCACCACGCGGAGTCGGCGCCACGGTAGGCGATGCCGCCGCTCAGATGCCAGTGACAGGCGATGGGGACCGGGCAGGTGGGCAGCTCGTAGGGATGCAGTCCGATCGGCCGGTGATCAGCGCGCGGATACCAGTCGACGCGATTGCCGCACTCTCGGCACCTACGGCTCTGTCCCTGGCGCAGGAGACGGCTGGGGCTGGAGGTGGCGACGCGCAGGCGGCGACGAGGGACTGCGGGGGCGGCGCTGTCCCAGCGGTGGGCGAAGTCGTGCGGTTGCATGGCGAGCAACGTGCCAGGCTGCACGCCGCACCATGGCACTGCGGCCGCCTCAGGTCATGCGAATGGCTCACCGGATACGGCAGGCGTGCGACTAGTGGCGCGCATGTTCGATATCAGGTTTCCGTTCGGGTGAATCACCGGGCGGGTCTTCTCTCGCGAAGCGGCCGGTCAGGAGCCCACGGTGCTGGGTGGTTCGTGGCCCTCGCAGAGCGGTTCCAGCAACTGATCGATGGGCAGGCCGAAGGCGTGAGCCAAGGCGTGCCATGTGGTGATCTTTCCGGTGGTACGGCCGTGCTCAAGGTCGATGAGGGTGCGCCGGGCGAGGCCGCTGCGGTCGGCGAGTTCGTCGAAGGTCCACCCGCGCTCGCTCCTCAACCGCGCGAGCTGGACACGCAAGGCGTCGAGGTTCGGGTCGGGCGGGAAGATCGTCACCCCACCATCCGACGGTGCAGACCCCTGCCCCGTCAGTGCAGACTTCTGCACTATTTGCTAGGGAAGGGGTGATGTTTGCCGGGGGCGAGCCGCTGCGATGCAGTGGTGCGCCTGGCCTTCGCGTGCCCCGCAATGTCAAGTCCTTGGACAGGAGGAGAGCGAGAGCGATGAGGCTCTCCCTGCACACAGCGGTCCCCCGGGTGTGGACCGTGGAGCTTCGGCCGCGGGCGGGCGGCCCGCTGCTCGTGTGTCCGCGCTGTGCGCCCAGGGCCGTCTCGCTGCAGGCGTCCGCGGCGAAGTCCGACGCCCTACGGCATCTCGCGGCCCATGCGCGAGGTGACGCGCTCGCCGGACATCTTCGTACGTGCCAGTGTCGGCAGCGGGAATGCCGCTGGCATCCCCGGCATCGAGGCTGCGCCGGCCCCATCCGGCTTGTGCTCGCCCGCGACCGGGCCGGACGCAACTGGCGCCTGGCCGACGCTTGTACCGCGTGCGCCCGGGCAATTCCCTACGCGGCAGTGGTCCCCGACACCGCCACGGACATGGCCGTACCCGGGGAAGGCGATGGCTGCGTCCGGCCACAGCGAGCCGCGACGAGTCCGGGACTGCCGTCGGCCACCCGAGTGCGGGAAATGCTCGCTTACCTCGCGGCCGCCCTCCCGGCTTGTACCAGTGCCGCCGCTCGCTTGATCGCGCTACAGTGCGCGCTTCGTGTCGACGGCGAGGGGAGCGTCGCGCTCGCGGACGGGCTCATGCGCAGCATGCGCTTGGGGCATCTGCACGTCATCTGGCACGAGTTGGAACAAGCCGCCTGGCTGCGTCCCGATCCTTCGGCGCAGCGGTTCCGCCGCTTCGACCTGCTCGACCCCTCGGTGCTCACCCAGGTCCCCGGCCGGCGCGCCCGCGCTCAAGCCGCCGACTGGGCGCTGCGTCAGACATGCCGTCCGGCCGTACGGCGACAGAGGGCCGTCGCCCGCCTGGTGGCTCTGCAAATTGCCGCATGCACCGATGATCACGGCCGGGGCAGCATCGAGATCATTCACCTCACCCGGACTGCAGGCATCTCCTCCGTTGCGGCGGCCACCCTGCTTGACCAACTCGCTCGGGTGGGCGCACTTGATCGCTGGCAGCTTGATCCAGCAACCGATGAGGTGCGCTGGACCTGCAGGCCGTGCTGACCTGCCTGGAGTCCCGTCGATCAGGAGCTCGCGGTGTCGGCGGCGGGTGAACCTTTTCGGCCGAGGGCCGTCGGTTCATGCGCAGTTTGTACGCCCGTGATCCGTCACCTGGGGGTGACGATGCAGGCTCGTGGTTGTGCAGGCAGGCGCGAATCCGCGCTGCTCGCTCGCTGCTCTTACCTAGAGCCAGACCCCCCGTGCTGGGATCGTGGGAACGGCCTTCTGTACAGCCGATTCTCCGGGCCTGGCAGTGTCCTGGCAGTTTCTGACGCGGCGGGGTCGCGTCTCCGCAGTCGGGATTTCAGCTCGTAGCCGCAGGGGGCGCACGCACGCACCTCTCAGGTCTGTGCGAGCCCGACCATGGTGGCGCTCTGCTCCCAGAGGCCGTCGCGGACACTGTTGTTGAGGGCGAGCTCCGAGGGGTCCGGGTAGGTGACCTCGCCCTTCACCAAGGAGACGTACGTACGGCCCGCCGGGGGCGTGATGGTTTTGGTCGCGAGTTCGGCGAGCACCTGGCCGGCCCGCTCGGGCCTGCCCATGGCGTAGGCGGGCTTGAACCGGCCGATCACGGAGAAGACAGGGAACACCACGGCGCTCATGACCCGCCGCGCTCCCGGGCTCGCATCGCCGAGATTGGTGCCGCCGGTGAAGCCCGGGTTGTACCCCAGCACCGTGATCCCGCGAGTATCGAGCTCAGGGATGTCGGCGAGAGAGCGGGCCGTGCGCAGGTTGCACAGCTTTGAGGCGGCGTAGGCGCGCATGCCGGCTCCGAGTCCGGCCTTGGGCGGGTGGGCGAGGGCCTGCGGGTCGAGGCTCTTGGGCGCCAGGGGTGTGATCGCCGGATCGTGGGTGTCGCTGGTGGTCAGGATCAGCCGTGCCTTGTCGGCGAGTTGGGGCGCGAGCAGGTAGTGGGCCAAGTGGTTGACGCCGAAGGTGGTCTCGAAGCCGTCGGCCGTCCGCCCGTCCAGATTCCTGGACTGGGTGCCGGCGTTGAGGACCAACGCGTCGATGGCCCTGCCTCCGAGCCGTCGCGTCACGGCGTCGGCGAACTCGCGGACGCTGCCGAGGTAGGTGAGATCCAGCGGGATCGTCTCGACACCGGCGGGGACGGTGCGCCGGAACCGCGTGCTCCCACGATGACCTGGGTGTCGGGCTCACCTGCGATGTGCTGGAGTGCGGCGGCACCGATGCGGGAGGTGGCGCCGGTCATCACCACGACGCGAGGGCTGTTGAGCGAAGAGTTGTGGGACATGTCATGCCTTTCGTGAGGAGTTGCTTTCGGGTGTCTCGGGCAGCAATTTCCGGGCGCGCGAGGCGGCCGGTGACAGCGCGTGCCCGAGAGATCAGTGGAAGAGAGCGGCCGCGCCGTCGAAGGCGGCCAGGTAGTGGTCGGCGAGTGTGGTGCTCGGGTCGGCGACGTACGCCTCGAGTGCGACGTCGAAGAGCGACAACGTCACCGTGGCGGCGACCCGCGCTCGCAGCGGGTCGAAGTCCGGACCTTCGCGCTCCATCAGTGCGTCGGCGAGGAATGTAGCGAAGTTGGCGAACTTGTCCTGCATCGCTCTGTGGAGCCGGGGGTCCGAGGCGATCAGCCGCCGGACCCGTTCCGCTTCCTCGGCCGAGGCGTCCTTGCTGTCCAGGACTGCCGCGACGACTGCCTTGATGTCGTCGGAGAGGCGGCCGGTGGGGCCGCCGGCCCGGAACTCTACGAGCCTCGACGGGTCGGGGGTCGGTGGGGCTCCGAGGACGGCGTCCAGCTTTCCCGCAGCGTAGTTGAACAGGGTCCGCCGCGAGACGCCGGCGCATTCGGCGACGTCGTCCATCGTGAACCCGTCGATCCCGCGCTCCTCGGCCAGGCTCTGCGCACATTGCGTGATCCGGGCGGCGGTCCGCTTCCGATTCAGGGAGCTTGCACTTTTGGTCATGAGTGCAAGTTTTGCACGCTATGGTTGATAGTGCAATTCGTGAGTGTCTGGGAACGTGCCGCTCGGCGCGGTCATTCGCCCGGCGCCCGGAAAGCCGCGTGACCTTGTCCACCGATATGACGAGAGAGGTTTGTGATGGGACGCAGCGAGTGGGTATTGGAGCGACTGCTGGTGCGGGGAACCGCCACCGCGGCCGAGAGTGTCGGGGGCCGATGGCGGCGCGTCCGGCTGGAAGGGGTGGGTGGACTCGAATGGAAGCCGGGTCACCATGTGCGGGTGCAGGTGGGGGAGCTGTCCTTGCGGTCCCCGCGCGACCTGCTGCGCACCTACACCGTCTGGGACTACGACGGCGACGCGCTGGAACTCCGGGTGTTCGAGCACGGTGAGGGCCCCGGCGCGCGGTGGGCCAAGGAGGTCGAGCCGGGGGCTCCGGTGATGTTCAAGGCGCCTGAAGGCAGGTTCACCGTGCGGGAGGGTGCGCCGGACCACCTGTTCGTCGGCGAGGAGACCGCCTCGGTGGCCTTCGGTGCGATGGTGCGGTCCTTGGGCGGGCGGGGCCGGGTTGTGGTGGAGGCGGGCGATCCCGCCGACCGGCTTCCGATCGAGGGCGACGTGGAGTGGGTCGAGCGTGGCACGGCCTCTGCTTTCGACTCGGAACGGCTGGTGGAGGCCGTCGCGTCCCTGCAAGGGCTCATACCGGGAACCGTCGCCTACATCGCCGGTGAGGCGAAGACCTGCCAAGCCGTCAAACGCCACCTGCTCAACGACCGCGGTTGGTCGCGCCGCGACATCGTGGTCAAACCCTTCTGGACCCCGGGCCGCCGAGGAATGGACTGACCGGCTCGGTCGACGATCTTCTTCGGCTTCGTCCTGCTGGGCGCGGCTGTGGCCCGGCCCGGCCGAGGCTGGCGTCGTACGTCATGATCGCGGCCTGTGCGCGGCCTTCGGGAGGTCCAGGCTGAGTGCTTCTTGCCGCGGCTGGGGCGGGACGAGCCGAGCGTCCTGTCCCGGCTGGTGGTGACGAGAAGCTCGCGCCTGCGTCCTCGGGGCCAAGAGCCCATCGGTGGGCTACGGCGTTTGCGGGGGCGCGTCGTCCGACGAGGCCGCAGGCATCGACGTGCCCAGGTCCGCGGACCCTCACCGCGGCCCGGGTGCCCCCGCGCGCAGGCCATCCATCACGAGGTCCAGAAGGCGGCAGGACCGGGTCCGCCAGTCCTCGCGGCCGTTGATCTGCCAGACGCCGGCAATGGCGAGGATGAAGTCGTCGGTGGTCATGTTCGGGCGGATCGTGCCGGCCTCGTGGTTGGCCTTGATGAGGAGTTCGATCGCATCGACGACCACGGAGTATCCGGGTTTCGCCGGGCCTCCCGTCGCGCTGATGGCCTGGCGCAGCGCGTCGGCCAGGCCGGCCCTGGCCGTGGCGAAGTATGCGAGACGGCTCATCCACTCGCGCAGGGCCTCATCGGGGCTTCCGTTGAGCAGAAGCTGGGGCGCGCTTTCGGCGAGGTGCTGCACCTCGCGCTGGTGGACTTCGAGAACGAGCGCTTCGCGGCTGGGGAAGTGTCTGTACAGCGTCCCCTGCCCGACTCCCGCTCTTTTGGCGATCAGGCTGAGTGGTGCGTCCGCGAACAAGGACAGCTCGGTCAACGCCGCCGCGAGGATGCGCTCTCGATTGCGTTGTGCGTCCGAGCGCTGAGGCGCCCCGCTCTTCGGTTCCACTCGTCCTCCTCCCGGGCGTACCCGACCCTGCACTTGATAACCGGACAGCAGTCCGCTACTTTCCCTCGGTACCGGACGGTTGTCCGCTTAGTTTCACTGTAACCGGCCGACGGCGCCGGTGTGAATGGCCGGTGGCATGGGTGACCGGCGGGAAAGGAGGATGACCATGGGTCTGACCCCTTCGACGGCATCCAGCGTCATCTCTTTGCACATCAACGGCGAGAAGCACCAGCTGTGCGTCGACCACCGCACCTCCCTGCTCGACGTCCTCCGCGAGAACGTCGGCTTGACCGGTACGAAGAAGGGGTGTGACCAGGGGGCGTGCGGCGCCTGCACTGTGCTGCTGGACGGGGTGCGGATCAACTCCTGCCTCGCGCTGGCCGTGCAGTACGACGATCGCGAGATCACCACCATCGAGGGCGTCGACCATCCGCTGCAGGAGGCGTTCGTCCGGCACGACGGATTCCAGTGCGGCTACTGCACGCCGGGCCAGATCTGTTCCGCGATCGGGATGCTGGCCGAGCACAAGGGCGGAGCGCCGAGTGCCGCGACCGAGCACCTGTCCGAGAGCGACGGTGAGCTGTCCGACGCGGAGATCCGGGAACGGATGAGCGGGAACCTGTGCCGGTGCGGCGCGTACAACGGCATCGTGGCCGCGATCGGGGAAGTGGCCCGATGAAGTCCTTCTCCTATGTGGCCGTGTCCGACGTCGAAGACGCGGTCCGGGCCATCGCGGCCGAACCCAACGCCAAGTTCTTGGGCGGCGGCACCAATCTCGTCGATCTCATGCGGGAGAACGTTGAGCGTCCGGACGTGCTTGTGGACATCACACGCCTTCCGCTGAACGGGATCGAGGAGCTGCCGGACAGCGGCATCCGGATCGGCGCGCTGGTGCGCAACAGCGAACTCGCCGCGCATCCCGTGATCAGGACCCGTTATCCGATGCTGTCCCAGGCGATCCTGCACGGCGCCTCGGCACAGCTGCGGAACATGGCGACGGTCGGCGGAAACCTGATGCAGCGCACACGCTGCCTCTACTTCTACGACAGCGCGTCACCATGCAACAAGCGCGAACAGGGCAGCGGCTGCACCGCGATCGGCGGCTTCACCCGCGGCCACGCGATCCTCGGCGCCAGCGAGCACTGCATCGCCACCCACCCGTCGGACATGGCCGTGGCGCTGGTAGCCCTGGACGCGGTCGTCGAGGTGCGCAGCGAGCACGGGACCCGGCGGATTCCGCTGGCCGACTTCCACCGTCTTCCTGGCAGCACCCCGCACATCGAGACCGAACTCGCCCCGGACGAACTGATCACCGCCGTCGAGGTGCCCGGCGTGCCGGTCGCGGCGATGTCCCGATACCGCAAGGTGCGCGACCGGGCCTCGTACGCGTTCGCCCTGGTCTCGGTGGCCGCGGCGATGGAGGTCCGGGATGGGCGCGTCAGTGCCGTACGGCTGGCGCTCGGCGGCGTCGCCCCCAAGCCCTGGCGGGCACACGAGGCCGAGGAGGCACTGCTCGGGGCTCCGGCCACCGAGGAGTCCTTCGGCCGGGCAGCCGACGCCGCACTCGCCTCAGCGGTCGGGCAGGGTGACAACGACTTCAAGATCGACCTGGCGCGACGCACCCTCGTGGCGACCTTGCGCCGGCTTCTCACGGAGGGGAGCGCCGCATGACCGAGACTCTGCCCCGCGCCGGGGCGGGCGACCCCGTCGTCGGCAGGCCGATCGACCGCGTCGACGGCCCCGCCAAGACCACCGGAGCCGCCGTCTATTCCGCCGAGGTCGCCTATCCGGATCTCGCGTACGCCACGCTCGTCCCCGCGACGATCAGTCGCGGTCGGATCACCTCGATCGACACCGCCGCCGCGACCGCCGTACGTGGCGTGATCACCGTCCTCACCCACGAGAACGCGCCCGAGTTGAAGCCGCCGCAGCCGTTCAATCCATTCAACTTCGCCACGTTCGCGGCCGGCACCCAAGTCAACTACCTTAAGACCGACGAGATCTTCTGGGACGGCCAGCCGGTGGCGCTCGTCGTGGCCGAGACCCTGGAGGCGGCACACGAGGCCGCCGCCTTGGTCCGCGTCGCGTACGAAGAACGTCCGTCCGCCGTGGACTTCGCCGCCGAAGAAGGCAATGCCCAGCCCCAGAAGGCCAACATGGTGCTGCCGAGCGGGGCGAAGAAGGGGGACGCCGAGGCGGCGTTCGCGGCGTCACCGGTCAAGGTCGACCTGCGGTTCACCACCCCGCCCCACAACCACAACGCGATCGAACCGCACGCCACGACGGCGGTGTGGGACGGCAACCGGCTCACCGTGCACGACAGCACGCAGAGCATCGACTGGCTGCGCACCCACCTCGCGCTGCGGTTCGACGTCCAACCGGCGAACGTGCGGGTCGTCTCGACGTACGTGGGCGGCGGCTTCGGCGGCAAGAGCGTGGTCTGGGCCGGCACGATTCTCACAGCCCTGGCCGCGCGCGCCATCGACCGGCCGGTGCGCATGATGCTCACCAGGGAAGCGGTTTACCACACCGTCGGCGCGCGGGGAGCCGCCACGCAGCGGGTCGCGCTCGGCGCCGGCGAGGACGGCAGGCTGACCTCGCTCATCCACACCACCGTCGCCCGCACCAGCCGGGTGGGCGGTCTCCCGGAGACGCTGACCAGCCCGTCGCGACACCTTTACGCCACCCCGACCATGTTGCTCCAGCAGCACCTGGTCGAGATGGACCTCATCCCGCCGTCGCCGATGCGCACGCCCAGCGAGGGGATCGGGAGTTTCGCACTGGAGTCGGCGATAGACGAACTAGCCTACCAGGTCGGCATGGACCCGATCCGGTTCCGCATGCTCAACGAGCCCGCGACCAATCCCGTCGACGGCAAGGCGTTCTCCCGCCGGTGGCTGCCGGAGGCCTACGCGCTGGGCGCCGAGCAGTTCGGCTGGAGCGAGCGCACCCCGGAGCCGGGGTCGATGCGGGACGGCCGTTGGCTGGTCGGCATGGGCGTGGCCACGGCCTTCCATCCGGCCCAGCAGATGGCGGCCAACGTCACGGTCCGGCTGTCCGTCGACGGCAGTGTGGTGGTCCGCTGCGCTTTCCAGGAGATCGGCGTGGGCGCCGCGACGGTACAGGCGCAGATCGCCGCCGACGCGCTCGGCGTCCCGTTCGAGAACGTACGAGTCGAATACGGCGACTCGGATCTGCCGAGCAGCGCCGCGGCGATCGGCTCGGTCCAGACCGCCACCGTCGCCAACAGTCTCCTGGAGGGCTGCGAGAAGCTCAAGAAGCGGCTGCGCAGTCTGGCCCGCAGACACGGCACCACCGGCCAGAGCCACGGGGAGACGCTGGCCAGGGCGGGCCTGCCGTCCCTTGAGGTGGCGATCGGTTCGGACACCCGGGTCGGGAAGGTGACCGGTCAGGTGAAGTTCTTCACGAGGTTCCTGCGCGAACAGCGGCGCTGGATGAAGGCCGCCTACGGAGCCCACTTCTGCGAGGTACGGATCGACCAGGACACCGGCGAGGTGCGGGTCGCGCGCTGGACCGGCGTGTTCGACTTCGGCCGCGTGATCAACACGAAGACGGCCACCAGTCAGCTCCGCGGCGGCATCATCGCGGGGATCGGCATGGCCTTGGGCGAGGAGACCCTCGTGGACCCCCGCAACGGGCGGATCATGAACCCGAGCCTCGCGGAGTACCACCTCCCCGTCCAGGCCGACATCCCGCAGATCGAGGTCATGTGCCTCGACGAGCCCGACCCGACCATGCCCCTGGGCCTGACCGGCATCGGAGAGGTCGGTCCCACCGGGGTCGCCGCCGCGATCGCGAACGCCGTTCACCACGCCACCGGCAAGCGGATCCGCGACCTGCCCCTCACCCTGGACAAGCTGCTGTGATCGTCCGTGCGGGGGAGCTGCCACGGCGGCACCACCGGACCTGAGTCGCACACCCGTCTCGTACCGGGGTACGACGCCCGCCCCGCGGTCCCGCCCGCGGGGGGACCGGATCGGGGCCCACCCGCTCCTAGCGTTGCTGGTGAGGCGCCCGACAGGCGTCCGTGGCCGAGGGAAGGCACGCTGATGATCGAGGCACAGGTACTGACCAAACGGTATGGGGAGAAGACCGCGGTGGACCGGCTGGACTTCACCGTGAAGCCGGGGACCGTGACCGGTTTCCTGGGCCCCAACGGCGCGGGGAAGTCGACCACGATGCGCATGATCGTCGGACTGGACGCCCCGACGAGCGGCTCCGTGACGGTGAACGGCCGGCGCTACGCCCAGCACCGGGCCCCGCTCCAGGAGGTCGGCGCGCTCCTGGAGGCGAAGTCGATCCACCCGGGCCGCTCGGCCTACAACCATCTCAACGCGCTCGCGCTGACGCACGGCATCCCGCGCGGCCGTGTCGACGAGGTCATCGACCTCGCCGGGCTCGGCAGCGTGGCGAAGAAGCGGGCCGGGGCCTTCTCCCTAGGCATGGGCCAGCGGCTGGGCATCGCGGCGGCGCTGCTCGGTGATCCGCAGATCGTGATGCTGGACGAGCCGGTCAACGGCCTCGATCCGGAGGGCGTGTTGTGGATCCGCAATCTGCTGACCGGGCTCGCGCAGGAGGGGCGGACGGTGTTCGTCTCCTCGCATCTGATGAGTGAGATGGCACTGGTGGCGGACCACCTGATCATCGTGGGGCGCGGGCGGCTGCTGGCCGACACGACCGTGCGGGACCTCGTCCGCGAGGCGGGCGGCGACACCGTGCGGGTGGCGACCCAGGACCCCGCGCGATTGCGGGACGTGCTGGCGGGACCCGGCGTCGACATCACCGGCCAGGTCGGCACCGAGGAACTGCACGTCACCGGGATCAGCGCCCGCGAGATCGGGCTGAAGGCGGCGGAGCACGGCATCGCGCTGTTCGAACTGAGCCAGCGAACGGTCTCGTTGGAAGAGGCGTTCATGGACCTGACCAGGGATGCGGTGGAGTACCACGGCACCACGACCGGCATCGACACCCTTGGGAGGGTGGCATGAGTTCCCTTACCGCTACCCCCGAGCCCCGGCTCAGCCCGGCCGAATCGCCCCGCCCCGCCTACAGGGTGACCGGATGGCGCGTGCTGCGCTCGGAGTGGGCCAAGCTCTGGTCCCTGCGCTCGACATGGATCACGCTGACGCTCGGCCTGATGTTCCTGCTCGTGTTCGGACTGATCATTTCCTGGCAGTTCAACGCCGGAAACCTGGACAGCGACTTCGACACGTCCAAGGCCGTGGACTTGTCCCTGTTCGGTGTCCCCTTCGCGCAACTGGCCCTCGGAGTCCTCGGAGTGCTCGTGATGGCAGGGGAGTACTCGACCGGAATGATCCGGTCCACGCTGGCGGCGGTGCCGCGCCGGCTGCCGGTGCTGTGGTCCAAGGCGGCGCTGTACGGGCTGGTGGCGGCGGTGGTCGCCTCGGCCGGCGCGTTCGTGGCCTTCCTCGTCGGCAGCCAGATCGTCTCCGGCACCGAGGCGGCGCAGAGCCTGTCGGACGCGGGCGTCCTGCGGTCGCTGCTGGGCGCGGGCCTCTACCTCGGTCTGATCGGGGTGATCAGTGTGGGCCTCGGCGCGCTGCTGCGGTCGGTGGCGGGCGGCATCTCGGTGCTGGTCGGAGTGTTCGTCCTGCTTCCCGGGCTGACCTCGCTGCTGCCCAGCTCCTGGGAGGACAACATCAGCCCCTACCTGCCGAGCAACGCCGGCGAGTCCATGTTCGCCCTGACACACGACTCCACCACCCTGTCCCCCGGGGCGGGACTGGTGGTCTTCCTCGGCTGGACGGCGCTCACGCTGGCGGGCGCGGCCTACCGGCTCAAGCGCAACGACGTCTGACCGCCTGGACAGCAGACAGGTGACCTTCGTGAGCATCGACGACACCGGCGGTATGGGACCCCTGGTCGCCCGGCTGAACCGCGGCGCCCAGCGGTTGCGGAACGCGGACCGTGCCCGTCCCTGGGTGCTGGACACCGCCGTGGTCGTCGTGGCCGTCGTGATGTTCTGTCTGCCGGACGTACTGCCCGCGGGGAGCGGGGACGACGGTCCGCGCAAGATTCGTCTCACGCTCACCGAGCTGCCCCTGGCGGCGACGCTGGCGCTGCAGGCCGGGCTGGTACTGCCCCTGCTGTGGCGGCGACGGAGACCGCTGACTGCCTTCGGGGTCATCGCGGCCGTGTTCGTGCTCCAGTGGGCGCTCGGTGCCGGACTGCGCGCGGACATCGCCCTCTTCGTCGCCCTGTACAGCCTGGCCCTGCACGGCAGACTTTCGCAGCTGCCGTGGGCCGGCGCCGTCACGGCGGGGGCGATGACGCTGGCCGCGGTCCGGGTGTCGGCGTCCGTGCCCGTCTGGGACGCGCTGTTCTTCCTGTTCAGCACGGCGACTGCGGCCCTCGCGCTCGGCCTCGTGATCCGGTTCCGCCGGGCCCAGCTCGCCGGGTTGCGGGAGCGGGCGGCCCGGCTGGAGATCGAGCGCGACCAGCGCAGCAGGCTGGCGACCGCCACCGAACGCGCCCGGGTGGCCCGGGAGATGCACGACATCGTCGGCCACAACCTGGCCGTCATCGTCAGCCTCGCCGACGCGGGCGCGTACGCCGCGAACACCGCTCCGGAACGCGGCAAGGAAGCGCTGCACCTGATCGGCGACACCGGCCGCCAGGCCCTCGGCGAGCTGCGCAGGACGCTCGGCGTGCTGCGCGAGGCTGCGAACAGCCCGTCGTCCGGGCCTCCGCTCAGCCCGCAGCCCGGCATGACGGACATCGAGATGCTGTGTGCCGGCGTTCGGGCCGCAGGCCCCAGGGTCGTCTATCGGACCAGCGGTGACCTGGACGCCCTGGACCAAGGGGTGCAGCTGACGGCGTATCGCATCGTCCAGGAAGCCCTCACCAACGCGCTCAAGCACGCCGGCGCCGAGACCTGGGTGAATCTGTCGATCGCCGTCGAGGACACGCGACTGGAGATCCGCGTCCAGGACACCGGCGCGCCGGGCGGCCCGGCGACACCGCGCAACGAGGAAGGACACGGCCTGGTGGGCATGCGGGAGAGAGCGGCACTCTACGGCGGGATCGTGAGCGCGGGACCGTCGGGGGAGGGAGGCTGGAGTGTGGAGGTCACCCTCGACCTCACGCCCCAGGGAGGTGACCGGTGACCACGGTGCTCATCGTCGACGACCAGCCGCTCCAGCGCTACGCCTTCCGCCTGCTGCTGGAATCCGCCCCCGAGACCACCGTGCTGGGCGAGGCCGCGCACGGCACCGAAGCGGTCCGCCTCACGGCCGAACTGCGCCCCGACGTCGTCCTCATGGACATCCGCATGCCCGGCATGGATGGCATCGAGGCGACCCGCCGTATCGTCGCCGCCGGGGACCGCTCCCGCATCCTCGTCCTGACCACCTTCGACCTCGACGAGTACGTCCACGCCGCTCTGCGCGCGGGCGCCAGCGGGTTCCTGCTGAAGGACGTGCGCCCCGAGGAACTTCTGGCCGGTATCCGGGCCGTAGCCGCCGGGGATGCTGTGATCGCGCCCGCGCTCACCCGCCGTCTCCTGGACGAGTACGCCCAGCACGTCCCGGAACCGGTCGACGGCCCGGCCCAGGAAGCGAGGTTGAACGGTCTCACCGACCGGGAGCGCGAGATCCTCGTCGCCATCGGCAAGGGCTGGACCAACGGCGAGATCGCCGCCCACTTCGTCGTGGCCGAGTCAACGGTCAAGAGCCACGTCCGCAGCATCCTGTCCAAGATCGGCGCCCGCGACCGCATCCAGGCGGTGATCTTCGCCTACGACCTGGGACTCGCCCGCCCCAAGTCCGGCTGAGCGGCACCGCGTCCCGCCGACCGAGCGGCCGGCGGGACGCGGTGGACGTGGCGTGTGTCAGAACATGCCGTTGTCGTTGGCCGAGGTCTCGGGCACCTGCGTCGAGGCGTCCCAGTGCTCGACGATCTTGCCGTTCTGCACCCGGAAGATGTCGATCGCCGCGGTGCCGCGGTCGGTCGGGGAGACCGTGATGTGCGTGTGCAGCGTCACGAAGTCACCGTCGACGAGGACCCGCTTGAAGTCCACGTTCACGTTCGGCACCGCCTTTACGAACCCCGTCGCCCAGGTGACCCACCCCTCCTTGCCGTCGGCGACGTTGGGGTTGTGCTGGACGAGGTCGCCCAGGTAGCGGTCGGCGGCCTCCTGAGGCTGCTTCTGGTTGATACCGAGGTCCACGAAGCCGAGCACGATCCGCTTGTTGCGGGTCTCCTTGGCGGTGTGACCGGACGGCGTGGCGACCGTGGTGGACGACCTGGGTGCGGTGTCGGTGTCCGCGTTGGCGAACGCGGTGGTGCCTACGGTCAGTGCGGCCGTGGTGAGGACACCGACACCGACGAGAGTGACGCGGCGGCTGAGTCTGCGGGACTTCATGACTGTCTCCAGTGGGGTGTGGTGAAGTGCGGTGATTTCGGGGATTCAGGCTGCATCCACGGCCGCGGGCGGTGCCGGGGTGCGGTGGATGGGGGTCTGGGTGCCGGCGAGGGGGACACCGGTGCCGCCGTGTCGCGCGGCGATGATCTCGGCGGCGATGGAGAGGGCGGTCTCCTCGGGCGTGCGGGCGCCGAGGTCGAGGCCGATGGGTGAGCGGAGCCGGGCCAACTCGCGCTCGGTCAGGCCGGCTTCACGCAGCCTGCGCTCGCGGTCGGTGTGGGTGCGGCGGGAGCCCATGGCGCCGATGTAGGCGACCGGCATGCGCAGGGCCTGCTGGAGGAGGGGGATGTCGAATTTGGCGTCGTGGGTGAGGACGCACAGGGCGGTGCGGGTGTCGGTCTGGGTGTTGCGCAGGTAGCGGTGGGGCCAGTCGACGACGATCTCGTCGGCCTCGGGGAAGCGGGCGCGGGTGGCGAAGACGGGGCGGGCGTCGCAGACGGTGACGTGGTAGCCGAGGAACTTGCCGGCGCGGACGAGTGCGGCGGCGAAGTCGATGGCGCCGAACACGATCATGCGGGGTGGCGGGGCGTGTGTCTCGACGAGCAGGGTCAGGCCGCCGGGACAGAGGGATCCGTCTTCGGAGAGTTCGACCGTGCCGGTGCGCCCAGCCCGCAGCAGCCCCTGCGCTTGGGTGGCGGCTGCGCGTGCCAACTCGGGGCGGTCGTCTGTGTGCGAGCTCTCGTGGGTGCCGTCGGCGTGGACGAGCAGGCTTGCGCCGAGGAGGTCGGCCGGGCCGCGGACGATCCGGGCGAGGGCCACGGGTTCGCCGCGGCTGATGGCGCTCACGGCGGAGCCGAGCACAGCCCTGGTCGGCGCGTCGGTGGTGACGGGTGTGACGAGGATGTCGATGGTGCCGCCGCAGGTCAATCCGATGGCGAAGGCGTCCTCGTCGCTGTACCCGAACCGCTCGATGCGGCTCCTGCCGTCCTGGAGCGCCTGTCTGCACAGGTCGTACACCGCCGCCTCGACGCACCCGCCGGACACCGATCCGACGGCCGTCCCGTCGCTGTCCACGGCGAGGGCCGCCCCGAGCCCGCGCGGCGCGCTGCCGCTGACGCCGACGACGGTCGCCACCGCGAACTCCCGGCCCTCTTCGAGCCAGCGACCCAATTCTCGGGAAATATCAAGCACTTGGTTACTCCGTGGACAGGGCCCGATCAGTACGGGAGGGCGCCTGGATGCGTCAGGGCACGCCAGACCGCGCCAGCGAGGAGAGTGGAGGACAATGCGGACCTGCGGGGGTCTCGCCCACTGATGCGCACGTGGAGGGCGTTATGGTGGATATAAGCGGACTGGTGTCCGCTAAGTCAGAACGTAGCGGACAGTTATCCGGTTAGCAAGGGTTGTGGGCATGAGCCCCGGAGGAGGGGAAGTGGACTCCAGGAACGACGGGCCTCAGCGCTCGGACGCGCAGCGCAATCGGGAGCGAATCCTGGAGGTGGCGCTTGCCGAGCTGTCGCGCGCCGAGGACGTCCCGCTGAGCCTGATCGCCAAGAAGGCGGGGGTCGGGCAGGGCACGTTCTATCGCAACTTCCCCAACCGTGAAGCGCTCGTCCTGGAGGTCTACCGTCACGAGGTGATGGTGCTCACCGACGCGGCGGCGGAACTGCTCAAGACCCGGGCTCCGGACGAAGCGCTGCGTGAGTGGATGGAGCAGCTCGCCCGCTTCGCCGTCGCCAAGGTCGGCCTGTCGGACGCGATGCGGCAGATCGTCGGAACGTCGGCCGGCCCGGCCCAGCCGGGCTACGCGCTCGTGGTCGAGGCGATCGAGGCGCTGCTCGCCGCCAATCACGAGGTGGGCACCCTCCGTCCGGGGCTGACGGCCGACGACTTCATCCTGGCCATCGCCGGCATCTGGCAGATCGACTCCAGCGGGGACTGGCAGGCCCAGAGTGCGCGGCTTCTGGATCTCGTCATGGACGGGCTGTGTGCGGGGGCGCCCGGGCCTGGCTGATGGCCCGAAGGTCGGCTCCTGTGTGACCGAGCTTGCGAAGCGGACAGGTGTCCGATACGGTTTCGTATCGGACACCTGTCCGCTTATCTCTGTCGCGCGTGGAGGATTCCCCCACCATGAACTTGCTCATCCTCGGCGCGACCGGTCCCACCGGTCGCCAACTCGTCGACCTCGCCCTGCGATCTGGTGACTCGGTCACGGCCCTCGTACGCAACCCAGCGGCCCTCGGCGATCTGGCGGACCGGATCACCGTCGTCATGGGAGACGCCACCTCGCAACGCGATGTCGCGGCAGCCGCCCTGGGACAGGACGCCATCATCTCCGCACTGGGCCAGGGCAAATCACTGAACCCTGACGGCCTCTTCGACCGCGCGTCCGCAGCTGTCGTCGGCGCGGCCAAGGAGCAGGGGGTCTCCCGCCTGGTGTGGATGTCGTCCTTCGGCGTGGGGGAGACTTTCGACTGGGCGACCCCTGTGCAGAAGACCATGTACCGCACACTGCTGCGCCGGGTCTACGCGAACAAGAAGATCGCCGACGACCGCATCCGAGCCAGCGGCCTGGACTGGACGCTGGTCTTCCCGACCGGGCTGAACAACCGCCCCGCCAAGGGCACTTACCGCGTCGACGACCGGATCAAGATGAAGGGCGCCCGGATGATCAGCCGTGCCGACGTCGCTGCCTTCATGTACCAGGCGGTGCACGGCAGTGAGTGGATCCGGCGTGACGCGGTGATCACCGACTGACGGCGGTCGAGGGCTCCCGGACCTACTCGACGGTGGCAGGAGCGATGTTCTTGTTGTGGCGAAGCAGGTTCCGCGGATCCCATACGGCCTTGATCTCGGCGAGTCGCCGGTACTTGGCCTCACTGCCGAACACCCCCCGTCGCCAGGCCTCGCCCATGTCCTGGGTGAGGTTGGTGTAGGCGTTGGGAAGCGTGTACGGGCGCAGCGCTGACACAGTCGCGTCGGCCCACTTGTCGAACTGCGCGTCGTGGTCCCGCTCCGTCCACACCGGGGCGCACTCCCACAGCCAGGAGGCCCCGGTACGAGAGAAGGCGGTGGCGTCCTCGCCGACGTCCTCGGAGATCGCGCCGCCCAGCGACCAGACGTTGATCGTGCTCATCGTGCCCGGTGTGTCCGGCACGTCGGCCAGCCGCTCGAGCAGTGCGTCGACCACAGGTTGGTCGAGTGTGGCGAGGTAGCCGCCCCGGATCGTCGTGCGCCGGCCGTACGGGACGATTGCGTCCAGCATGCTGTTCGTTGCGAGCCAGGTGGTGGGCCCCACGGTGTTGAGGACGGGCGTGCCGAGCATGGAAAGCCGCTCGATGACTTCCTCCGCGTTCTGGAGCGGCCCGGTGTAACAGGGGATGAGGATCAGGACCGGTTTGCCGTGCGTCGCCTCGGTCAGCTCCGGCAACGGGGGCGCGACGGTGAGCGTGGTCCCGAGGCCGAGTTCGCGGGGTGCGTCGGCCATCAAGGCGTGCAGCTTCGACAGTACGGCGGCGGCCTGTTCGCCGGGGAAGACGATCTGGCCGGAGACGACGCCGGGGCCCAGGGGGTGCGCGCGGTACTCGAAGGCGGTGACGACGCCGAAGTTGCCGCCGCCTCCGCGCAGGGCCCAGAACAGGTCCGGGTTCTCCTTCTCGTCCGCGCGGACCTTCCGGCCGTCGACGGTGATCATCTCGCAGGCCAGCAGGCTGTCGACGGTGGCCCCGAAGCGGCGCATCAGGTGGCCGATACCGCCGCCGAGGGTGAGTCCCGCGATGCCGGTCGTGGTGACCGTGCCGGACGGCACCACCAGGCCGTGTTCCTGGGTGGCTGCGTCGAGTTCGCCGAGTACGACACCGGCCTGGGCCCGCACGGTACGGGTTTGCGGATCAACGCTGGTCTCCCGCATGCCGGACAGGTCCAGGACGAGTGCGCCGCCCGGCATGGCGTGGCCGTCGGCGCCGTGGCCGCCGCCGCGCACCGCGACAGGAAGGTCGCGCGCTGAGGCGTACCGCAGGGCTGCGGCGACGTCGTCCTTGTCGGTGCAGCGGGCGATCAGCGCGGGGGTCGTGTCGGCGGTACGGCCGTTGAAGACGACCCTGGCATCCTCGAAACCGTCGTCCCTGCTGCGCAGGACAGAGCCTCGGAAGCCGTCCGCGAAGTCGTCGTAGGCAGGCAATGTGGGGATGGAGCTGGTCGGGCTCACGTGTGCCTTTCTGAAGTGGTTCCCGCGTCACTCGAGGTCGGAGAGGTCCTCCGGCGTGAGGGCGATCGACCCGGCGGCTATGTTCTCCGCCAGGTGGACGGGAGACCCCGTGCCGGGGATGGCGAGGGTGACGGGGGAGGAGGCGAGCAGCCAGGCCAAGGCGATCTGGCGGACCGTGGCGCCATGGCGCTCGGCGACCCGTGCCAGACGGTCGGCGTCGACGTCGCTCGTGCCACCGCCGAGCGGGAAGAACGGCACGAAGGCGATGTTCGCCTCTTCGCAGGCCGCCAGGAGCTCGGCGTCGTCGCGCTTGCCGGCGTGGAAGTGGTTCTGCACGGCGGCGACCGGCGCGATCGCGCGGGCCTCGGCGAGGTGCTCCGTGTCGACGTTGCTGAGGCCGAGATGGCGGATAAGGCCCTCCTCGCGCATCGCGGCGAGTGTCTCGAAGCGTGCGGCGAGGGACTCGCCGTGGGGCGGTTCCATCGTGCCGATGCGCAGGTAGACGAGGTCGAGGCGGTCGACGCCGAGGGTCTTGAGGTTCGCCTCGATCATCGGGCGCAGGGCGGCGGGGTCGGTGGTCTGGTGCAGTCCGCCCTCGGGGGTGTCCGACGGGCCGACCTTGGTGGCCAGGACCAGATCGGCCGGGTAGGGCTGCAGCGCCTCGTGGATCAGGGCGTTGGCACTGACGGTGCCGTCGTCACTGCGGTAGAAGGAGGCGGTGTCGATGTGGTTGACGCCGAGCTCGACGGCGCGGCGCAGGACCGCGCGGCCGGCTTCGGGGTCGCGGGCCGGACCGGTGAAGCCGTTGGTGGACAGTCGCATGGCTCCGAAGCCGATGCGGTTGATCGGCAGGTCACCGCCGAGCAGGAAGGTGGGGGAAACAGGGTTCATCGTCGGTCCGTTCGGAACGCCGCCACGGAATGTGGCGGCGGAAGTCGTGCGTGCGTGGTGATGCTTGACCCGTCGTCAGTCGGTGATGACGGCGTCGCGGTGGATCCACTCGGGGCTGTGGGCCGCCTTGTACATGAAGTCGGCGACGTCCGCGCGGCTGATCGTCGGGTTGCCCTTCATGGGGAGACGGTCGCCGACGAGGTAGGTGCCCTTGGCGGGGTTCTTGGTCAGCATGGTCGGGTAGACCAGTGTCCAGTCCAGGCCGCTGGAGCGGATCTCCTTCTCGGAGAGCTCCTTGTTGGCGTAGATGTTCCGCAGGAACGTGCTGTACATGACCTTCTGCATGGGGCTCGCCGACCGGTAGGTGTCACCTACGCCGAACGAGGACAGCCACACCAGGCGGGAAATGCCCATTTCCCTGGCCGCGCCTGTCACGGCCGTCGCGGCACGCGTGAACAGGTCGTCGGCGCGCACGGACGTGCTCCGGCCGAGAGCCGAGACGACGACATCCTGCCCGGCCATGGCCTTGGCGACATCGCGCTGCGAGGTGGCGTCTCCGGCGACGACGGTGACCTGGCCCGCCAGGTCCTCCAACGCCTCCGGCCTGCGCGCGAGGACGGTGACGGTGTCGCCACCCGCGAGGGCCAGATCGACGACGTGGCGGCCAGTGGGCCCGGTCGCTCCGAGGATGAGCAGATTCATGGCGTGGAACCTTTCGTGAGGTGTGTGCGGAGCCTAAGCGGACAACTGTCCGTTGCGCCTTCTAAACGTACCGGACAGCTATCCGGTTAGCAACCGCACGCTGCGTCGAGGCGGCTGTCGCGGGGTGTGCTCCAGGGGTTCAGTGGTGGGGCGCGCGTCCGCTCTGCTGTCACTCCAACGGTCCAGCGCGAAGCGCTGTGCATGGCTTCATGGCGAACGATGAGGTTCGGACCGCTTGCCAACCGGACACCTGTCCGCTACGTTGCTCCCTAGCGGACAATAGTCCGCTTAGGTTGGCCGCATCAGCGGCCTCGGCCCCGGCGAGCACCTTGTGAGGCCGTCCCGGCCACCACGGCGGACACTCCGGCCCGGTGTGGCGGGTGATCGCTCGCCGACGCCGGCACCCCCCGTCCATCGAGTCGAGGCGCGCGGCTCACCGCTGCCTTTCAGCCCCGTTCTCGAGTCGAAGAGATTGGCAACACCATGACCGACCCCCGCATCGTGCTCCGCAACGGCCACGTCATCGACACGGAGCCCGAACCGGTCGTCCACTCCCACACGGACGTCCTGATCGAGAACGGCCGGATCACCGCCGTAGGCCCTGACCTGCCCGCGGAAGGCGCCACCGTCATCGACGCCACCGACCGGATCGTTCTCCCCGGGTTCGTCGACACCCACCGGCACGTGTGGCAGTCGGCGCTCCGCAGCGCGGCCGTGGACATGGACCTCATGGGTTACCTCGGTGTCATGGGGCAGCTCGGTGCGCGACTGGGGCCGCAGGACATCCACGCCGCGACCCTGGTCGGCGCGCTGGAGAGCCTCGACTCCGGCATCACCACCCTGATGGACTTCTCGCACGCGCTGCACACCCCCGAGCATGCCGACGCGGCTGTCGACAGCTTGCGGGCGGCAGGGCTGCGCGCCGTCTTCGGCTATGGCTTCCCTCTCACCGGAGCCGGGAACTACGCCGATGCCCGCCGGATCCGTGCAGAGCGGCTGGGTGACGACGACGCGCTCGTCACCATGGCGCTCGCCCCGCTCGGGCCGTCGTACACGCCGGCCGAGGTGGTGGCCGAGGACTGGCGTCTGGCGGCCGAGCTGGGTCTGCCGGTCACGTTCCACGTCAGCGCCGGTCCCGTCGCCACGCAACCGGTCTCCGTTCTGCGCGAGCAGGGTCTGCTGGACGTCAAGGCCCTCTACGTGCACGGCAACTCGCTCGACGACGACGAGCTGAAGCTGATTGCCGACTCCGGTGGTACCGCCTCGGTCACGCCGAGCACGGAGGCGATGCTGAGCATCGGCCGGCCTGTCACGGGCCGCTACCGCCGCGCCGGCGTCACCACCGGGCTCGGCGCCGACGCTGTGACCTCCGCGCCCGGCGACATGTTCTCCGTCATGCGGGCCGCGCTGATCGCCAGCCAGCTCGCCGACGACGCCGACCAGCGGCTGAGCGTCAAGGACGTGCTGCGGATGGCCACACTGGACGGTGCCACCGCGCTCGGGCTGGCCGACCGGATCGGCTCGCTGCGTCCCGGCAAGCAGGCCGACGTCATCCTGCTCCGACTGGACGACCTCAGCCTCCTCACCGCCGACCGTGATCCGATCGCGGCCGTGGTCACCGCCGCCCACCCCCAGAACGTGGACACGGTCCTCGTCGCCGGACAGGTGGTGAAGTCCGAGGGTCGGCTGGTCAACGGTGACCTCCCCCGGGCGGCCCGGGCCCTGCGGGCCGCGGCGGCCGTCGTCAACGGCAGCTGACCGCGGCCCGTCCAAGAACGACCCGACGACCGGTCGGCGATGCCGACCGGTCCAGCCGGGCCAACTGGCCCTCCGCTCCAAGACAGCTGTCATACCCGACCTGGTGCGCGCGGGTATCGCGCTGCTCGCTCGACAGGCAGTGGAGGGTCATTTTCTGATTCATCTCAATCCGAGGAGTTGCATCATGGCTGGAAAGTTGGCAGGCAGGATCGCCGTGGTGACCGGCGGCGCCAGTGGAATCGGTCAGGCGATCGCGAAGAAGCTGGCGTCCGAAGGCGCCGACATCGCGGTCGCCGACATCAACCCGGCGGACGAGACCAGGGAACTCGTCGAAGCAACGGGGCAGAAGTTCTTCAGCGCGCAGGTCGACATCACCGACGAAGCGCAGATGAACGCCTTCGCCGGGCGGGTGCGGGACGCTCTGGGCTCGGTCGACATCGTCTCGAACAACGCGGCCCTCGTGGAACTGGTCGACTTCGACAACGCGACCTTCGACAGCTGGCTCAAGATCATGACGGTGAACGCCGGAGGCATTTTCCTGACGTGCAAGGCGTTCCTCGACCAGCTCAAGGAATCCAGCGCCGGCCGGGTGATCAATATGACGACCACGGCCTACTGGGAGAACACTCCGCGCTTTATCTCGTACCTCTCCTCCAAGGGCGCCATCAACGGGCTCACCTACTCGATGGCGGCGGACCTCGCGCAGTACAACATCACGGTCAACGCGGTGGCTCCCAGTGTGGTCCGGACCCCCTTCACGCTCTCCAGGCTTCCTGAGCAGGTGTTCGAGCATCACATGCAGTTGCAAGCCCTGAAGCGGCAGGAGACGCCCGAGGACGTGGCCAACACGGTGGCGTTCCTCGCCTCCGACGAGGCGGCGTTCATCACGAGCCAGATCATCGCCGTAGACGGGGGACTCACCCGTCGCTGACATTCGTACGGCAAGTACCAGTCGACGCCGCGTCCCGCACTGTGCGGGACGCGGCGTCGCTGTCGATGCGGTGTCTGTGCCTGTCAGAGGGTGCGGCCGAACAGGTCGAGCAGGCCCGCCCAGTGACGCTCGTCCGCCGCCCTGTCGTAGAGGGGCAGGAGGTCGGGCGCGGAGAAGCCGTGCTGGGCATCGGCGTACATCTCGCTGCGGTGGCGGACGCCGGCGGCGGAGAGGATCGCGTTGAAGCGCTCGACCTCCTCGGGTGGGTTGATCGTGTCTTTGTCGCCGTTGGCGAAGAAGACCTCGCCCTTGATGTGCTCGGCAGCCAGGTGGGGGCTGTCCGGCGCGTCGGTGATCAGGTGGGAGCCGTGGATGATGGCCGCGGCGGCGACCCGGTCCGGGTAGGAGCCTGCCGTGCGCAGGGACAGCATGCCCCCATTGCAGTACCCCGTGATGCCCACTGGGCCGTCGGTGGTGAACTCGCTGGCCTGGAGGCAGTCGAGCCAGATCTGGGCGTCGCGCATCGCATCGCTCGGGGTCAGCGCCTGTGCCACCGGCACGGCCTTGCCGACGACGTCCCAGAGGATGTCTTCGGTGACGGCCTCGGGCATCTCCACGACAGGTGCCGGGCTGCTGCGGTGGAAGACGTTGGGTACCAGGACCGTGTAGCCGGCCGCCGCCAGGCGGTCCGCCATCCCCTTCATGCTCGGGCGCACGCCCATGATGTCCGTGTAGAAGAGGACGGCCGGGTGCGGGGCGTCGTCGTCGGGGCGCGCGAGGTACGCGTCGGCGACTCCGCCCTGGGTGGGCAGATTCAGGGTCGTCGCGTGGACTCCAGTCATGGGGATCTCCATTCAGAGGGAGTGGAGCCTGGCCGTGGCGCCGTCACCTCTGAACGGTGAACAACTGGGATGCGGCAATACAGGCTAAGCGGACAGCTGTCCACTAGTATTCGACCGTAGTGGACAGCAGTCCGCTTGGCAAGGTGGCGTCAGCCCTGGTCGCGGGAGGGCATGTCGATGCCGCGTGCGCGCAGGGAGTCGCCCACCTTTGTCAGCAGTCTGAGTAGTTCACCTCGCTCTTCGGGGGTGAAGTCGTCGAAGAGAGCCGCGGCGGCCGCCTGTGAGGGGGCGAGTTCCTGCTCGACCACGTCTTTTCCGGCCGGGGTCAGTTCGACCAACTTGATCCGGCGGTCGTCGGGGTGGGCGACCCGGCGGACGAGCCCTTCCTTCTCCAGCCCGTCGACCAGGACGGTCATGTTTCTGGGGGACAAGCCCAGGGGTTCGCCGAGTTCGCTCATGCCGGCCGGTTCGCTCTTGAGGGTCAGGCCGAGGAGCAGGGTGGCGCGGGGCACCGTCATCGTGCCGGTGGCCGCGGGCATGTTCATCTGCATCCACTGCCGCAGGCCCTTGCGTAGGCCCGCGAATCCGGCGAGCAGTTGGTGGCCGGTCGCGGACGAGCCGGATCTGCCGGGCGTTCCTGACTCATGAGTAGATCTTGACAACTGTTTCCTTACCAATTGATACTATCTCCGAGGTTACGTTCACAATGATCTCAAGGGTGGCGCCGTGCCGGCAACCGGCAGTGAGCCGTCACCGTCGGGTCGCGATCGATGCCGCGGCCGGCAGAGCCCCACTCATCCGCCTCGGAAGTTGCGCCTGCGCGTTCCGGCGTCGACGCGCCCGAAAGGAAAAGATCATGACCACGGTGTACGAGGAGCAGGCGCCTCCTTTCTCGCCGGTCGCCGGACGTCGTTCCCCGGCGATCCCGCTGCTGGTTGTGCTGTGGGCCGGCGCGGCTGCCGTGGTCGCCCTGTGGTGGCAGAGCGCCACCTCGGTGGTGGGTGCCGCGGGCTGGCTGACCGAGGCTGGGCGGATCGCGGGGCTGCTGTGCGGCTACTCCTGCGCGGTGCTCGTCGGCTTGATGGCCCGGGTGCCGCTGCTCGAGCGGCGGATCGGTTCGGACCGGGTGGCCCGTTGGCACGCGATGGCCGGGCGGTACACGATCTGTCTGCTGGTCGCGCACGTCGTGCTGATCATCGCCGGGTACGCGGCCCGCACTCAGACGTCGTTCCTGCGTGAGACGACCACCATCGTCTTCCACTTTCCTAGGGTCCTCCCGGCCACCCTCGGCACGATCGTCCTGTTCGCCGTCGGCGTCGTCTCGGCGCGCGCCGTCCGTCGCAGGGTCAGTTACGAGTTCTGGTACTACCTGCATCTGCTGACGTACGGGTCGGTCTTCCTCTCCTTCGGCCATCAGATCGAGCTCGGCGCTGAGTTCATCGGGAGCCCGGTCGCCAAGGCCGCCTGGTTCGCTCTGTACCTGAGTGTCCTGGCGCTGGTGGTGTGGTTCCGGGTCCTCACCCCGGTGTGGCTCAACCTGCGCCACATGCTGCGGGTGGAGTCGGTGCAACGGGAAACGCCGGATGTGTGGTCCGTCGTCGTCCGGGGCCGGCGCCTGGAGAAGCTCGGTGTCGAGCCCGGGCAGTTCTTCCGGTGGCGGTTCCTCGCGAGCGGCATGTGGTGGACGTCGACGCCGTATTCGCTGTCCGCGCCACCCCGCCACGACCGGCTGCGCATCACGGTCAAGGCGCTCGGAAACCACAGCGCGTCCGTGTCACGTCTGCGACCGGGCACCCGGGTATGGGCGGCGGGCCCATACGGCGCGCTGACCGCCGACCGGCAGACCTCCGGCATGACGCTGCTGATCGGGGCCGGAGTGGGCATCACCCCGCTGCGCGCCCTGTTCGAGACGCTGCCGGGTGAGGTGACGCTGCTGTACCGGGCGCACTCGGCCGAGGACCTGGCCCTTGCGCAGGAGTTGGAGTCCATAGCCCGGTGGCGCGGCGCCAAGGTGCTCTACGCACTCAACGGCGCGGACGGCAAACGGCCCCGCCTCACGCCCGGCGCGCTGCACAACATGGTGCCCGAGCTTGTCGACCACGACGTGTACCTGTGCGGGCCGTCCGGGTTCGCCGAGGACATGTACGAAGTGCTGTGTGCGGCAGGGGTTCCGGCCCGTCGGATCCATCACGAGTCGTTCGAGCTGTGAGGTCGTCATGCACCCGTTGAAGAGGAAGAGCCCGCTGCGCCGGATCGTGCTGGCGAGTGCCGTCACCGTGTCCGGGATGGTGCTGCTGCTGTCGCTGAAGCCGCATTCGTCCCCGGAGATCACCGTGGCCGCGCCCGCGCCCGCTCCGTCCAGCAGTGACAGCGTGGCGGGCGATTCGGGCGGGTCGAGTGCGTCCCCGGGTATGGGCACCCGTGCGACCAAGACCGTCACCGGTGACTCGGTTCAGACAGTGTTCGGTCCGGTCCAGGTCCGCGTCACGCTGCGGAACGGCAAGATCACCAAGGTCGCGGCCGTCGAGTATCCCAAGGCCGACCCGCTGGAGGAGCAGCTCAACGACTACGCCGTCGCGCAGCTGGAGCAGGAGGCGCTCTCCGCGCAGAGCGCGGACATCGACGTGGTGTCCGGGGCCACGTACACGAGCCAGGGGTACCAGCAGTCCCTCCAGTCGGCGCTGGATGCCGCGAAGAAGTGACCCGGGGGGGCCGGGCTTCGCCCGTGCGGAGTTAAGTGAACACTGTCCTCTTGTTAAGAGTACGGTGTTCAGATAGCTTGACGACGGATGAACGAAGGCGCGTGAGCGCGCTACAGGAAGGCTGATCATGGCCCCAGCGACGTCCAGTTCCGTCACCCTGAACATCAACGGCGAGAAACACACGCTGTCCGTGGACCATCGCACGACCCTGCTGGACGCACTGCGCGAGCGACTCGATCTGACCGGCAGCAAGAAGGGCTGTGACCAGGGGCAGTGCGGTGCGTGCACCGTGCTGCTTGACGGCCGTCGGGCGGTGTCCTGCCTCCAACTCGCGGTGGCCGCCGAGGGCCGCGAGATCACCACGATCGAAGGTCTGTCCGAGGACGGCCGACTGCACCCCGTGCAGCAGGCGTTCCTCGACCTGGACGGTTACCAGTGCGGCTACTGCACCCCCGGGCAGATCTGCTCGGCCGTCGCGGTGATTGAGGAACACGCGGCCGGCTGGCCCAGCGCGGTCACGGATGACGTGCGACCCGAGGCCCAGCCGGCGCCGCTGAGCGCGGAGGAGATCCGGGAGCGGATGAGCGGCAACCTGTGCCGCTGCGGTGCCTACGTGGCCATCGTCGAAGCCGTCGCCCAGGCCGCGGCGACCGTCGCGGAGCAGGCCGGGACCGAGGAGGCGACAGCGGCATGAGGGAGTTCGGCTACCAGAAGGCGGCAGATGTCTCCGTCGCAGTGGCACTGCTCGACGCCGATCCTGAGGCGCGGTTCCTCGGCGGCGGCACCAACCTTGTCGACCTGATGAAGACGGGTGTCGAGCGGCCGGCGCGGCTCGTCGACGTACGCGAACTGCCCCTGAACCGGATCGAGACGACCGAGGACGGCGGCCTGCGCATCGGCGCCACCGTCACCAACACGGACCTCGCCGTCCACCCCGAAGTCCGGCGCCGCTACCCGGCGTTGGCCCAGGCTGTGCTGGCCGGCGCCTCAGGACAGCTGCGCAACATGGCCACCGTCGGCGGCAACCTCCTCCAGCGCACCCGCTGTGGCTACTTCACCGACGTGACCAAAGCCTGCAACAAGCGTGTCCCCGGGAGCGGTTGTCCCGCCATCGAGGGTGAGCACCACAACCACGCGATCCTGGGTACCTCCCAGCACTGCGTGGCCACCCACCCCTCCGACATGGGCGTGGCGCTGACCGCCTTCGACGCCGTCGTCTCGTACGAAACGGTCGACGGGCCGGGAGAGCTGCCGCTCGCCGACTTCTATCTGCCGGTAAGCGACACCCCACACCGGGAGACCGCACTGCCGCCGGGTGCGCTGATCACCGGCGTCACCCTGCCGCCCACCCCAGTCGCGGCCAACTCCCGCTACCGCAAGGTGCGTGAGCGGGCCTCGTACGCCTTCGCGATCGGCTCGATCGCCGCCGCGCTCGACATCCAGGACGGCGTCGTACGGGATGTGCGTCTGGCCTTCGGGGCGGTGGCGTCCCGGCCGTGGCGGGCCCGCGTCGCCGAGCAGATGCTGACCGGGGCGCCGGCCGAGGCGGTGAGTTTCGCTGCGGCCGCCGACGCCGAACTCGCGGCGGCCAGGCCGCTTGCGCACAACGCCTACAAGGTGAGGCTGATGCACAACCTCGTGGCGGCTGTGCTGACTGAGATGGTCCAGGAGGTCGCCCGATGAGCACGACAACAGGGGCGCACGGCAAAGTCATCGGACTCCCGTATGTCCGGGTGGAGGGCCGGGACAAGGTCACCGGGGCCGCCCGCTACGCCGGGGAGGTTCCCTTCCCAGGCCTCGCCCACGGCTGGCTGGTGCTGTCCACCATCGCCCGGGGCCGCGTCCGCTCCCTCGACACGGCTCCCGTCCTAGACATGCCGGGTGTGCTCGCCGTCCTGCATCACGGCAACGCCCTTCCGGTCGACATCAGCTGGGTCGATCCGCAGCTGGGCCCCCCGGACGCGACGCTCGGTGTCTTCCAGCACGACCGGGTGCCCTACGCGGGATGGCCGGTGGCACTGGTCGTCGCTGAGACGTCCGAGCAGGCCAGGGAGGCCGCCGAGGCACTCAAGGTCGACTACGACCAGGAGTCGCATGACGTAGACCTCTCCTACGACCACCCTGGCGTCTACCCGCTGGTCGGCCCGCTGAGGCCGGCGACGGAGGAGAAGGGGGACCTGGCCGCCGAGCTGGCCGCGTCCGACGTCGTCGTCGAGGCCGAGTACACCACTGGGCAGGGGCACCACAATCCCATGGAGCCCCACGCGGTGACGGCCCGTTGGGAGGGGGAGCGGCTCGAAGTCCTCGACTCGAACCAGGGCAGCCCGTTCGTGGCCGGTGCTCTCGCGCAGGTCTTCTCGCTCGAACCGACCGCTGTCCGGGTGCGGACCGAGCACGTGGGCGGCGCGTTCGGCAGCAAGTCGCAGGCCCGGACGCACCATGTGGCCGCCGCGATGGCCGCGCGCATCCTGGACCGGCCGGTCCGTGTGGTGCTGACCCGGCGCCAGATGTTCTCCCTCACCGGTTATCGCAGCGCCACGATCCAGCGGATCCGGCTCGGTGCGAATCCCGAGGGGAAGCTGCGGGCGGTGGAGCACCGCTCCCTGTGCCAGACCTCGACCACGTACGAGTACGTCGAGGCGAGCACGATGATGACCCGGATGATGTACGACGCCGACGCGCACCACACGGCCAACCTGGCGGTGCGGCTGGACGTGCCGACGCCCGGGTTCATGCGGGCGCCGGGAGAGGCGCCGGGCTCGTTCGCGCTGGAGTGCGCGATGGACGAACTCGCCGAGAAGTGCGGCATCGACCCGATCGAACTGCGCTTGCGCAACGAGCCCGAGCGTGGGCCGATCTCCGGGAGGGAGTACAGCGCCCGCAACGTGGTTGCCTGCTTCCGTGAAGGCGCCCGCAGGTTCGGCTGGGCCGAACGTGATCCGCGTCCCGGCGTACGCCGCGAAGGCCGCTGGCTGCTGGGGACCGGCACGGCCGCGGCCACGTACCCCATGCACGTCATGCCGTCCTCGGCCTCCGTGACCGCGAACGCGGACGCAACCTTCACGGTGCGGATCGCGGCGTCGGACCTCGGGACCGGAGCACGCACCGCGCTCACCCTCGCGGCCGCCGACGCGCTCGAGGTGGCGCCCGAGCGTGTCCGTGTCGAGATCGGGGACACCGCCTTCGGGTTCGCGATGGTCGCGGCCGCCTCGGCAGGCACCCGTTCCTGGGTGTTTGCCATCAGGAAGGCGGTCGCCCAACTCCGGGAGCAGTTGTCCCAGGGCGCCGCCGTTCCACCGGAAGGCGTCACGGTGATGGCCAACACCTTCGCGGAGGCCGGTGCTCTCCACCACGACGACAAGGAACGGCACACGTACGGTGCGCAGTTCGCCGAGGTGGCAGTCGACCCCGCCACCGGCGAGGTGCGTGTGCGGCGCATGCTCGGCATGTTCGCGGCGGGCCAGATCATCAACCCGCTCACCGCCCGCAGCCAGCTCATCGGAGGCATGACCTGGGGCATCTCCATGGCCCTGCACGAGGAGGCGGCCCTGGACGAGGCCACGGGCAGCCTGGTGGGTGCGGACTTCGCGGGCTATCACATCTCCGCGCACGCCGATGTTCCGGCCGTCGAGGCGGACTGGGTGGACGACCCGGACCCGGGCGACCCGGTCGGGGTCAAGGGCATCGGTGAGATCGGCAACGTGGGCGCCGCCGCGGCGATCGCCAACGCGGTCTGGCACGCGACCGGCGTGCGTCACCGCCATCTGCCGATCCGACCGGACCGCGTTCTCCTGGCAGCACCAAGTGCTTGATACTTCGGGAGAGTTGGGTTGGAGAGAACCATGAGACCTCGCGCCCTCGGACGCCACATGCAGGTGGACGACAGAGCCGATCGGCAGGGGGCGATGCCCGGCGGCCCGGAGGGGAACGAGCGGCTGACCGCCGCGACCGGGGCGATGCTGCTGGTGCTGTTCGCCGTCGAGGGCGTCACCATCCCCCTGCTTGGGCGACTTCTCGCCCTGCACTTCTTCGTCGGGCTGCTGCTGATCGGCCCGGTCTTCCTCAAGATCGGTTCGACCAGCTACCGGTTCTATCGCTACTACACGGGATCGTCCCCATACCGTCGCAAGGGGCCGCCGACGCTGCTGTTGCGGGTCGTGGGCCCGCTGGTCGTGATTACGAGCGTCGTAGTCCTGGGCACCGGGGTGGCGTTGGCTCTGCTCGGTCCCGGCAGTGGTTCGGATGTCGTGCTCATGCTGCACAGAGTTGGCTTCGTTTCGTGGCTCGCCGTGATGACGGTGCATGTCCTCGCTTACGTGTGGCGCATTCCGCGCCTCATCGGCGCGGAAGTGCGCCGCCGCCCCGGACGCGACGGGGAGGTGATCCCGTGGCGTGCCGGGCGAGGGGCGCTGCTGGCGGTGGCGCTGGGTGGGGGACTGGTCGTTGCGTTGGCCGGGACGCACCTGGCTTCCGAATGGCGCAGATAGCGTCGTCGCACCGAACCCGCCGACCGGACCCGTCTCAGGCCTGGAGCGACGCCAGTTCCACCACCGTCACGTCTGAGGGCGCCCCGACCCGGGTCGGCGGGCCCCAGGCACCGGCGCCGCGGGACACGTACAACTGTGTGTCGCCGTACCGCTCCAGCCCCGCCACCGTCGGGTTCGCCAGCTCCGCCACGTAGTTCATCGGCCACAACTGACCGCCGTGGGTGTGGCCCGACAGCTGCAGGTCGACTCCGTGCCGTACGGCCTCGTCGATGAACACCGGCTGGTGGGCCAGCAGAACCGACGTCCGTGACGGGTCCCGGTCTCGCAGCGCGGCTGCGAGGTCGGGGGCGTCGTGGTGGTCCTCACCGGTCACGTCGTTCACTCCGGCGAGATCGAAGGCCGGGAGCTCCACCCGCTGGTTCGCCAGCAGCTTGAGTCCCAGTTCCTGCACATGGGCCTTCCACTCCTCCGCGCCGGAGAAGTACTCGTGGTTGCCGGTCACGAAGAACGTCCCGTGACGAGCCCGGAACCCGGAGATCGGCTCCACGGCAGTTCCCAGGTCCGCCACGGACCCGTCCACCAGGTCGCCGACCACGGCGATCAGGTCGGGCTGAGTCGAGTTCACGATCTCCACGACCCGCTCGGAGAACCCGCGCCCGAGGATCGGGCCCAGATGAATGTCGCTGACCACCGCGATCCGGAAGCCGTGCGCCGACCTGGGCAGCTTCGCCAGCGGTACCGTCACCCGCTTCACCCGCGGTCCGCGCAGTACTCCGTAGGTGCCGTAGCCGACGGTGCCGAGTGCCACCGCGGCCGCCGCTCCGCCGACCAGCCGGGCCGCGAACATCCGCCGTGACAGGTCTGCGGAGGCCTCGCCGCCGATGTCGGCCGCAGGTGCGGAGAGTGGCGTCGGAGCAGTCGCGTCATCAGGCACTTTGACCGGCTCGGCGTTCCGCTCGGGAAGCGGTGCCCGCCCGGCCCGGCGCCGCAGCCACCAGGTCAGCGCGGGCCGGACCACCTCACCCGCGAGCACGCCCAGGAGCAGGTAGAGCGCGACTGCGACCCAGAGATATGCGGGCCATGAAAGGACCTGCACCACGGGGAACGGCAGCCCGACCCGCGAGCCGACGAAGGCCGCCAGCATGATGACGGGGGCCGCGACGAGCACCGCGGTGCCCAGCCGCCGCCCCACTGTGCCGGGCATGGTCGTGTCTCGGACGACGCGGCGCCAGACATACCAGTGCAGGCCGCCCATCACCCCCACGACCACCGGGATGAGCAGGACGAACAGGATTCCCACAGTGCAGCAGACCTCTCTTGCGTTCCACGTCTTGCGCTGCGACGCCCCGGTGTTCCGCGCGTCGCTCCTCGGCGGCTTCTACGCGATGCCGACCATCGCCGCGCTCTCGCGCCACAGCATGTCCTGGGCGTCTCGGCTGCGTGCCAGTTCCGAGGGGTCGGGGAACGTCGGGTCGCCCTTGACCAGGGAGACGTAGATCCGTCCGGGCGGTGGAGCGACGGTACCGAGAGCGACCTCCGCCAGCATTTCACCGGAGCGTTCGGCTGTGCCCATGACGTATTCGGGCTTGAAGAGACCGGCCACGCGGAAGATGGTGCGCATCAGGACCGTAAGGAGCACCCGCCGGGCACGTGAGGCCTCGCGGCCGAGCGAGGTGCCCCCGGTCAGACCGGGATTGAAGGCGACCACACTGATGCCGCGGGCCTTCACCTCGTCCAGCGACGCGAAGGACAACGCGGTGAGCATGTTGCACAGCTTGGACGAGGAATAGGCGCGCACGCCGATGCTCTTGCTCGGGTGCGCCAGCTCTTGGGGCTCAAGGGTCTTGGGCCCGATAGGGGTGACCTTCGGGTCATGCGTGTCACTCGTGGTGATCACCAGGCGGCCATAGTTGGCCATGTGCGGCATCAGGAGTCGGGCCAGCAGATAGTGGGCCAGGTGGTTGACGGCGAACGTCAGCTCGAAGCCGTCCGCGCTTCGCTGGTCGTCACCGACCGCCTGCCGGCCGGCATTCAGGACCAGGATGTCGATCCGGGCTTCACCGAGCTCCTGGATCACCGCGGCGGCGAATGCCCGGACGCTCGCGAGCGAGGCCAGATCGAGCGGGATGACCTCGGCGCCACGCGGTGCCGTGCCGCTTCCGCGGGCACCGATGATGACCCGCGTATTGGGCTGGGCAGCGATGCGCTGCACCGCATGGGCGCCGAGCCCGGCGGTGGCGCCGGTCATGACGACAACGCGCTGCGGTGTGACTTGGTTCATGGCTGGTTGTCCCGTTCTGGTCTGTGGGGGTTCTGTCGGCGCGGCCTGGAGCGCGGCTCGACGGTGGCGACTCACTGCCGGTTGCCGGAACTGCACCACCTCTGACACCATTGTTAATGTAACCAAGGAGATACTGTCAATTGATAAGGAGTCCCGTGTCGACTTCGACTTACGACTCAGGGACACCCGGCGGGATCGTCTCCTCTGTGACCGGCCAACAGCTGCTCGCGGCGTTCGCGGGTCTCCGCAAGGGCCTGCGGCGGTGGGTACAGGTCAACATGCCCGCGGCCATCGGCGCGATGACGGTGCCCCGCGCCATCCTGCTCCTCGGCCTGACGCTCAAGAGCGAACCGGCCGGAATGAGCGAGCTCGGCGAACCCCTGGGCCTGTCCCCCAGAAACATGACCGTCCTGGTCGACGGACTGGAGAAGGAAGGACTCGTCCGCCGGGTCACCCATCCCCGTGATCGCCGAATCAGGCTGGTCGAGCTCACCCCGGCCGGTCGACAGGTGGTCGAGCAGGAACTCGCCCCCTCGCAAGCAGCCGCCGCGGCACTCTTCGACGACTTCACGTCCGAAGAACGCAGCGAACTGCTCAGGCTTCTGGCCAAGGTGGGCGACTCCCTGCGCGCACGCGGCATAGAGATGCCCTCCTACGGCCAAGGCTGACCCCGGCTCGGGAGGCGAGAGGTGACTTCAGCAACCAGCGGTCCCGGGCGCCCACCGGCCATGGACGTGCTGTTGGCCGTAGCGGTGTACGGCATCTCGATGCTGGTGCCGGTCATGGACGGGAACAGCAGCACCGGGCCGTGGACCGCCCGGGGCGCGTTCTTCGGGGCCGTGATCTGCGCGTCCCTGGTCTTCCGGCGGCGCCTGCCGTGGGCGGTGCTCCTCGCGACGGCCTCGGGAACGGCCGTCTACCTGGCGTCCAGCCCGCACAAGAGCCCGCTGATGCCGGCCACGATGATCGCGATGTACACCTGCGCACTGCACCGGCCGCGGCGCGAGGCGGTGGCGGCGGTCACCGTCGTCGCGGTCCTGCTGGCCGGCGTGAGCGTGGTGTTCGGTCACGGCGGATGGCTGGGCCCGGAGAGCATCGCGCTGATCGCGTTGAGCGCCTCGGCCGCTGCGGTCGGCTTCGCGGTCCGCAACCGGCGCGCCTACATCGCCGCCGTCGAGGAGCGGGCGCGGCGGGCCGAGCAGACGCGGGAGGAGGAGGCGCACCGCCGGGTCATCGACGAGCGGCTGCGTATCGCCCGGGAGCTGCACGACGTCCTGGCCCACCACATAGCCCTCATCAACGTGCAGGCGGCGGTCGTGGACCACGTACTGGAGACGGACCCCCGGCAGGCCAGGGAGTCCCTCGCGCACATCCGGCGGGCCGCCCGGTCCTCCCTGACGGAGGTCCGCACCTCGATCGGGCTGCTGCGGCGGCCGGACGCCCCCGACGAGGCGGCCGTGGAGCCGTCCCCCGGGGTGGACGCGCTGCCCGACCTCATCGCGGGGTTCGCAGCCGCTGGCCTGATCGTCGACCAGAAGGTCACCGGACCGCCCGTCGACCTGCCTGCGGCGGTGGGGCTCACCGCGTACCGGGTCGTCCAGGAGGCGCTGACGAACGCGAGCAAGTACGCCTGTCAACCCTTCGCCGAGCTGGAACTCCACTATCTGCCGTCCGCGTTGCGGATCCACGTCCGCAACCGGTCGGATCCCGCGGCGCGTTCGGGACTCTCCACCGGGCTGGACGCCCTGGAACGCGGGGAAGGCGGCCATGGGCTGCTCGGCATGCGGGAACGCGCGCATGCCCTTGGCGGAACGTTCACGGCGCGCACGGCCGACGGCTGGTTCGAGGTGCGCGTCCTCCTGCCGCACGAAGGGGCGGGAACATGACGATCAAAATCTTGCTGGCCGACGATCAAGAGCTGGTCAGGGCCGGCTTCAAGGTCCTGGTGAACTCCACGCCCGACATGGAGGTGGTGGGCGAGGCGTCCGACGGAAGGGAGGCGGTCCGGCTCGCCGCCGGGGCCGACGTCGTGCTGATGGACATCCGGATGCCCGGCGCGGACGGCCTCACCGCCACCCGGCAGATCACCTCCGCGCTGCCGCACGTCCGGGTCCTGGTGCTGACCACGTTCGAGGTCGACGAGTACGTGTTTGCCGCGTTGCGCAGCGGGGCAAGCGGGTTCCTCGGCAAGGGCGTGGAGCCGGCGGAGCTTCAGCAGGCGATCCGCTTGGTGGCGCGGGGGGAGGAACTGCTGTCCCCGGTTGCGACGCGGGCGTTGATCGCCCGGTTCCTGCGCGGGCCCGCGCAGGACACCGGTGCCGCCGCCGAGCGGCTTGGGGTGCTCACTGATCGGGAGCGGGAGACCCTCGTCCTGGTGGCGGCCGGGCTCGGCAACGACCAGATCGCCGGACGGCTGGGGATCAGCCCGTCCACCGCCAAGACCCATGTGAACCGCACGCAGGCCAAGCTCGGTGTGCATGACCGGGCCCAACTGGTCATGCTCGCCTACGAGACGGGCCTGGTCCGGGCTGGCTCTCCGCCCGTGGTGTAGGGCGGTACCGCGATCGCGGTAGGGCGGAAACCATCCGTCAGACGGACGGGTCGGGTGGCTCGCGCGGATGACGCTGGAGGCATCGTGTCCGCCTCGCTCGTGAGGAGTTCCCTTGTCCGCCCTTGCCCGCTGGTGCTACCGCCACCGGTTCGTCGTTGTGCTCCTCTGGGTGGCGTTGCTAGCCGGTGTGGGCCTGGCGTCGACTGCCGCCGGTACCAAGGCCAGCGACAGCTTCTCCCTGCCCGGTACCGAGTCGTCCAAGGCGCTCGAACTGCTGCAGGAGACAATGCCGGCCCAGTCCGGCGCCACCGCGACGGTCGTGTGGGAGTCGGACGGTGACGTCGAGGACGCCGCCGTCAAGGACCGGATGACCGCCACCCTCGACCAACTGGCCGACATCCCGCAAGTGGCCGCGATCACCAGCCCGTACAGCAAGCAGGGCGCGAAGCAGATCAGCGACGACGGGCACATCGCCTACGCCGCCGTGAACTTCACCAAGCAGGCCATGGACCTGGACAAGGCCAATCTGGAGAAGTTCGTCGACACGGCCGAGAAGGCGCGCGTCGACGGGCTGAAGGTGGAGCTCGGCGGCGATCCGATCGGGCAGGTCGAGGAGTCCGAGCAGAGCCTGAGCGAGCTCGTCGGTGTGGTCGCCGCCGCGATCGTGCTGTTCGTGGCGTTCGGCTCGCTGTTCGCGATGCTGCTGCCGATCGCCACGGCGATCGCCGGGGTCGGCGTCGGCCTCATGACCGTCACCCTGCTCACCCACGTCATGAACATCGGCGAGGTCGGCCCCATCCTGGGCGCGCTTATCGGTCTCGGCGTCGGCATCGACTACGCGCTGTTCATCGTCACCCGGCACCGCTCCAACCTGAAGTCCGGCATGGACATGGAGGCGTCGGTCATCAAGGCCATCGACACCTCCGGCCGCGCGGTGCTGTTCGCCGGCGGTACCGTCGTGGTCGCCCTGTTCGGCCTGTTCGTGCTCGGCGTGGACTTCCTCAACGGCATGGCGGTGGCGTCGGCGACGGCCGTGGTCTTCACCGTTCTCGCCGCGGTCACCCTGTTGCCCGCGCTGCTCGGCTTCATCGGCATGCGGGTGCTGAGCCGTAAGGAACGCCGCACGCAGACCGATCTCCGCGAAAACCGGCCGGGCATGTGGGCTCGCTGGGCCGTGATCGCCGAACGGCGCCGGGTGGTCCTTTCGGTGATCTCTTTGGCGGTGGTCACCGTGCTCGCCCTGCCGGTGCTCTCACTGCGGCTGGGCTCCTCGGACGCCGGTAACAACCCCGAAGACACCACCACCCGCAAGGCATACGACCTCCTGGCCGACGGCTTCGGCCCCGGGTTCAACGGTCCGCTCCAGCTCGTCGCGGAGACGCCGGGCTCCGGCGACCGGCAGGCTCTGGAGAGCCTGGCCACGCAGGTCTCCGACACCAAGGGCGTCGCCGACGTGACCCTGCTCCCGGCGGGGGCCGATGCCAAGGTCGGCATCGTCCAGGTCTTCCCGACAACGTCCCCGCAGTCCGAGGACACCGCGGACCTCATCAACCACCTCCGCGACGATGTGATCCCGGCCGCCGAGAAGGGCACGACGCTCCAGGTCTACGTGGGCGGCCAGACGGCGATCTTCGACGATTTCGCCGAGGTGCTGACCGGCAAGCTCCCGCTGTTCCTCACGGTGATCGTCGCGCTCGGCTGCCTGTTGCTGCTCCTGGCGTTCCGCAGTCTGATGGTGCCGCTCGTCGCCGCCGTGATGAACATCCTCGCCACCGCCGCCTCCTTCGGCGTGATCGTCGCGTTCTTCCAGTACGGCTGGGGTTCGGAGCGCCTCGGCTGGGGTGCGGCCGGACCCGTGGAGGCGTTCCTGCCGGTGATCATGCTGTCGGTGCTGTTCGGTCTGTCGATGGACTACCAGGTGTTCCTCGTCAGCCGGATGCACGAGGAGTGGATCCACACCCGCGACAACAAGCGGGCCGTCTCGGTGGGCATCGCGGAGACGGGGCGTGTCATCACCGCCGCGGCCACCATCATGTTCTGCGTGTTCATCGCCTTCTCCTTCGGCGGTGAGCGGATCGTCGCCGAGTTCGGGATCGGCTTGGCCGCCGCCGTGGCGATCGACGCGTTCGTCCTGCGCACGGTCCTGGTCCCGGCGACGATGTACCTGCTCGGCAAGGCCAACTGGTGGATTCCCGGCTGGCTCGACAAGCGCCTCCCGCACCTGTCCGTCGAAGGCCCGGCGGAGACGGTCGAGGAGGACCGGCAGCCCGAGCCGGTCTCCCGCTGATCTTTGTCCGCATCGTGGGGCTGCTCATGCCCCGGTTCGTTCTCGGGCCGAGGCATGAGCGCCCTGACATGAGATCTCGTCAGCGTCAGGCCGTGTTCCGGAAGATGTGAGACCCGAGGAGGGGAGTGGCAGCGATGTGCGCCCTGTCTGTGTCCCGGTCAACTCGGCGCGCTGGAGGCCGTGTGTGGCCGCAGAGCGGGCAGCCCTGCGGCAATCGCCCCCAGGAGCCGCCGCAGGGTCGGCTCGAACTCCAGCCGCGCCGCCGCGAGTTCGGGGTTGCGCTCGTACGCCTCGGCCAGCGAGGAGGGCGGGTTGGCTGCCGCGTAGACGGCGCCGGCGAGCCCGGCCGCCGCCATGACCAGATCACGGCCCTCCTTCTCGGTCAGGCGCCGGTCGGCCGCGGCGATCGCGTCGCCGAGTTCGTCGATGACGACGATCATGGCGCGCTTGTGGCCACTCGCCGCCGGGACGGAGACGTTGTGTTCGAGGCTGGTCGCCGTGTGGCCGAGCAGGTCGCAGAACATAGGCCGGGCTTGCAGGGTCTCGGTGAGCGTCGCGACGACGGCGTCACCGGTCGAGAGCCGTTCGACGACGGCCCGGCCCCAGTCGCGCCAGCACTCCGAGGCCAGCTCCAGATACATCTCCTCGCGAGTACCGAAGTACCGGCTCATGTTGGACTTGGCCAGCCCGACCTCCGCGGCGACACCGCTGAGCGTGACGTTGTGGACGCCGGAATCGACAGCCAGCCTCCGCGCCGCGTCGAGGATGGCCTGCCGACGCTGTTCTTTGTGCTCAGGCCGCCTGGCGCGCAGAAACTCGGACATGCGTGCATCCTGTCACGACCTGCGTTAACAGAACACCAGACCTGTTGTTAAGGGAACATTGTTCGGTTAAAGTGGAGCCGGTCGAGCGAACGGAGCACTGGGAAGTGAGCGACGTCGACGTGGTCATCAACGCCCTGCGCGTCGGGCACGACAGCCTTGCCGCAGTGGTCCGCGGGTTCGACGAAGACGATCTGTCCCGGCGCTCGGGCGCGTCCGACTGGGACGTCTCGCAGGTTCTCGGACACTTGGGGAGCGGCGCCGAGATCGCGCGATCCGTGATCCTGGCCGCCCTCGACGGCTGCGTCGGCCTCGGAGACGGCTTCAACTTCGCGGTGTGGGACCGGTGGAACGCCATGTCCCGGCAGGTGCGCGCCCGTTCCTTCCTGCGGGCGAACGAATCCCTCGTGGCGCTCTATGAGTCCCTGGACGTCGGCACCCGCGCGCGGCTCCGCGTGGACCTGGGCTTCCTGACCGAGCCGTTCGACGTGGTGGCGGGCACCGCGCGGCTGCGTCTGAGTGAGTTCACCCTGCACTCGTGGGACGTGCGCGTCGCCTTCGACGAGCATGCCACGCTGGATCCGGCGGCCACCGCCATACTGCTGCACGGCAAGCCGAACCTGCTCCCCTGGATCAGCGAGACAGAAGGGCTGAAGGGCCTGCGAGCGGTGATCCAGGTCAACACGACCGATCCCGCGTCCACGTTCGCGCTGCGCCTCCAGGCGCCGGTCAGCGTGGACTTCGACGTACCCGACCGGCCCGACGGCACACTCACCCTGCCCGCTGAGGCATGGGTGCGGCTGGTCGCCGGTCGGCTCACACCCCGGAATTCCCCCGCTGGGGTGGAGTCGGCCGGCGCCGCTGATCTTGGTCTGCTCCGGGCGGTTTTCCCGGGCTACTGACCGAGCAGGCCGGGCCGATGACGCTGGACGTGTGTTGGCCAACGACTACGATGTTCGGTGTGGACGATCTCATCTCGCAGCTTCAGTTCGTTGGTATGTCGGGTTACGAGGCTAAGGCGTATATCGCGCTGATCTCGGCGGGTGAGGCGCTGAACGGGTATGAGGTGGCCAAGCGCTCCGGAGTCCCGCGCAGCACGGTGTATGAGATTCTCGGCAAGCTCACGGCCCGGAACGCGGCGTACGAGGTCAAGGGCGAGGGCGGTGCGACGGCGTATGTGCCGATGCCTCCGAACATGTTGCTGAGTCGGATCCGTCGGGAGACGGAGGCTTCGCTGGATGGTCTGGAGCGTTCGCTGCGGCATGTGACGACGCAGCAGACGACGCATCTGACGCATCCGCTGGGTGGCCGTAAGCAGTTGATCGAGCGGTGTGAGGATCTGATCGGTGCGGCGCAGCAGAGTCTGCTGCTGTTCGCGTGGCCGGACGAGTATGCGGAGCTGGTGCCGTTGCTGCGGCAGGCGGCCGGCAACGGCGTCCGGGTGGAGACGGTGTACTCCAGTCTGGTCGAGCCGGAGGAGCCGGTCGGTTACACGGTGTTGCACCGGACGACGAACGACGTGGAGGCGCTCGCCAGTCTGGGCTGCCGGTTGTTGATCGTCGGGATGGACAACGAGCAGGTTGTCATCGGTGGTCTGGTGGAGGACGAGGCCTGGGGGGTGTTCGCGGACGATCCGGCCATCGTGCTGGTCGCGACCGAACTGGTCCGCTACGAGCTGAGCATGCAGCTGGTGCTGTCCAAGCTCGGGGTCGAGCGGGAGGCGCGGGAGGTGCTCACCACCGATCCCGAGGTGCAGCGCTTTAGGACGCCGGGACGCGCCGCGGCCCTGCTGCAGCGCCTGAACCAGTCGGCCTTCACCGTCGAACCGTCCCGAGAACCGCTGCGGCCGGCCGGACCCCGCCGCGGCGGCGACACGGCCGGACGGCAGGCAACGGCTCGCCGGAAGGGTCCGCGCACAGGCTCCTGAACCCCCCTCTGAACGTTCCCGAAGCGGACGGCCCCCGGCCCAAGGCCGGACATCCTGTGCCCGCGTTCGTCGTTTGTAGCCTAACTATGCACTGGTGCAACGATTCTCCGCACTCCGCGACCGTGCCCGAAGTGACCGAGCCCGCCCTGCGGTTCCACGCGCCCATCGATCGTTGAGACTGGGACGTGGTTCCTTCGATGATCACGTCCAACTGCAGTCTGGCGACGGTGTTCCGGTTTCCTCAACTGGGACCGGGGCCAGAACAACGGCTGGGGCATCGCCTCTTTCATCGGCACCTACCGCTCCAACGACGCGAGCCTGAGCTCGTACCTCATCACCGAGCCCGCGCCGCACGGCGACGCGACCGCCCGAGCGCTCCGCCGGCTGCCTGACCGGACACGAGACAGATATCTCCACACATCGCACCGACGAGGTGGCCGCGTTCCGGCCGTGCTTCGGTCAGGCATGCTTACGCGGAGGGAGGCGCGGTCATCAGCACCGGAGGCGTTCTGGCCTCGCTCGCGGGCGGTGAGTTGTGCCGGGATCGCCGGCATGTGGGCCGTGGGTCTAGCCGCGGCGGTGCTGATCCTGGAACCGGCACGCGCTGCCGCCGTCATGTCCGCGAAGCCATCCTGATCACCGGCGGCACCTCCGGCGCAGGGCCCGGCCCTCCACCCGCCATGGCGACAACGTCATCGTCGTCGGCCCACGCGGAGGAGTGCTCGACCGGATCTAGACGCCGGGAGCCGTTGGTGTCTCCTTCCGGTCGCGGGCCGCGTGGCGGGGCAGGAACATCGCGGGGATGATGATCACCGCCGTGAGCGCGAAGGCGACCCAGAACGCGAAACCGAACGAGTCGGCCAGGAGCGGCCCGACAACCGACATCTGCTCCGGCGGAACCGAGCTGATCTGGTCGGCCCCGCCGCCGGACGCCTGGACACCCTGCGAGGTGAGTCGGTCGGTGAACTGCTGCGTCAGTGCCGTCACCAGCAGGGCGCTGCCGAGCGACGCGCCGACCTGCTGGATGGCGGACAGTGTCGGCGCCGCCCGCGAGACCGCGTCCTTGCTGAGCTTCGTGTAAGCGGCGGCGATCGTCGGCATCATCACCGACCCGAGCCCCATGCCGCGCACGAACAGCGCTGCGCTCAGCCAGGCGTACGAGGTGTCGACGCCCACCTGCGTGAACGGGAAGGTGCCGAGCAGCGCGAGCACGATGCCGACGGGCACCACATAGCCTGCGCCGATCCGGTCGGTGAGCCTGCCCCCGATCACCATCGCCACGATCGCGCCGAGGCCCTGCGGGGCGAGCAGCAGGCCGGCGTTCAGCGCGCCTTCGCGGCGGACGGTCTGGTAGTACAGCGGAAGCAGCAGCATGCCGCCGAACATCCCGATGGCGACCAGGAAGATCGCCACGGTACCGCTGGCGAACAGCCGGTCCGCCAGCAGGCGGACATCGATGATTGACGCGGCTCCCCTGCTCAGGCTGTGCCAGGTGTACAGGACCAGGCCGGCGGCGCCGCCGATGAGCCACCCGAGCACGCTCCATTCGCCGAAGCCGCCGTGCGAGCTGGCCTGGGAGAGCCCGTAGAGCAGGGAGGCGAGGGTGCCGGAAAGCAGCACGAGGCCGCGCAGGTCGAGGCGGCCGGGCTCGGTCAGGGCGCCGCCGGCGGGCAGCTTCCATACCGCGAGTGCGACGGCGAGGACACCGACGGGGACGTTGACCAGGAAGATCCACTGCCAGCTCGTGTACTCGACGAGCAGACCGCCGATCACGGGACCGAACACCGGCCCCAACAGCATGGGTACGCCCAGGATGCTCATCGCGCGTCCCAGGCGTTGCGGACCTGCGGCCCTGGTGATGATCGCCTGTCCACCGGGCAGCAGCATTCCGCCGCCGAGTCCCTGCATCACCCGGAACGCGATCAGGCTCTCGATCGACCAGGAGATCGCGCAGAGGGCCGAACCCGCTACGAAGAGCGTCACGGAGGTGATCCATGTCGCCTTCGCTCCGAACCGGTCCATGGCCCAGCCGGTGAGTGGGATGACCAGCCCCACCGCGAGCAGATAGCCGGTGATCACCCACTGGGTGGTGGACAGCGGCGCGTCGAGCTTTGTGCTCAACGTGTCCAGGGCCACGTTCACGATCGTGGAGTCGAGGACCACCATGATCATTCCGGACACGACGACGAGCCCGGTGACGATGACACTGCGATCGAGTTTTTCCGGCTGTTGGACGGTGGTGCTTGCCATGCCGGCTCCAAGTGACTGGGAGTGTCGAGGAAATGGGGCGGGTGATCAGTCGAAGAGGGTCGCTGCGCTGTCGAAGGCCCGCATGTAGTGGTCGACCAGGCTCGTCTTCGGGTCGGCGACGAAGTTGTGGAGCGCCAGGTCGAACAGCGCCAACGTCACCGTGGCGACCGCTCGCCCCCGGAGCGGATCGGCGTCCGGGCCCTCGCGGGTCAGGATCGCTTCGGCGAAGAACGTGGTGACCTTGCCGAACCGTTCGTGCATCGCCTTGTGCAACCGGACGTCCGAGGCGATCAGCCGTCGGACGCGTTCCACGTCACCCGGCTCGCTGTCCTTGCTTTCCAGCAGCGCGCCCACGATCGCCCTGACGTCGTCCCCGAGCCGGCCGGTCGGCCCGCCGGCCAGGAACTCGGAGAACAGCGCAGGGTCCGGATCGGGCGGCACACCGAGGATCGCGTCCAGCTTCCCGGGCACGTAATTGAACAGCGTCCGTCTCGACACCCCGGCGCACTCGGCGACATCGTCCATCGTGAATCCGTCGATGCCGCGCTCCTCGGCGAGCGCCTGGGCGCAAGCAGTGATGCGTGCCGCGACCCACTTCCGCCTCAACGTGATTGCACTTTCCTTCATAAATGCAAGCCTTGCACGCCGACTCCTGTAGTGCAATCGAGTCGAAGGTGGCAGGCCCTTCTGGGAACTTTCTGAGAGGAGGCCGGAGACTCCGTCGGTGCGTACTGCGTGACCTGGGACGCTCTCCCGCCGACTCTCAGAAATCTCCCAGAACCTCTCGGGGGCGTCGTAGCCGGGACCGCCAAGGTGTGCGAGTCCCCATGGCACGCGGCGTCGTAATTCCCCCGTCGGCGCCGCGTGCTCCCCTGTGAGCGAGCGGAGAGTTTCCCGCATGGCTGCCACCACGCCCCGTGTTCAGAGTCGGACTGTTGCAAGTCCACGGTCGCGGAACAGTCCGCGGCCTCGAGACGGTCAGAGGCCAGGCAACGGCCCGCAGCCGGGCGGCAAGCGGCAGTCCCAGCGGCGCACCGTGCCAGTGGGGTTGATCGGTCCGTGGCAGAACGCGGCGGAAGGAGCGGCTGCCGCCTTGTGCGCACTGGTCGCGATGGCGACCGTGTCCGTACTCGCGCTCGCATTGCTCGGCGCGAGTTCCTTCGGATCGCTGTGGCGTCTGACAATGACCGTGACGGCCATGGCCGTCGGGGGCCCGGTCACCGTGGGCCCGGATCCCTCCGCCGACTCCGGCTCGACGGACGCGCTGACCTCCATGTTCGGCGGCGGTGGAATGGGAGCGTCGATGACCGGTGCGGCCCATGTGGTGCCGCTTGGCGTGACGATGACCGGTGCCGTCGTCCTCTGGCTCGCCTTCTCCCGACGGCTGCGTCAAGGGCGACAACGACGGTTCACCGGCGGCGAAGTGGCCGTCCGGACAGCTGGAGCGGCTGCCGCGGCCATGGTCACGTTCATGATCGTGGCGGGCCTCGGTCACGGATCGGCCACCCTGCCCGAGGGGGCGATGTCCGGGATGAGGCCAGGAGAAGACCAGTCCGCGGAAGGCATGGGTGGTCTCATGGGCGGTGGCGGTGCGGGGGCGCAGTCGATGGCGTACGAGGTGAATGCAGGGCTGGCAGGCCTGGGCGCGTTGCTGTGGGTGGCCGTCGTGATCGGCACAGGGTGCTTGATCAGCCGCCGGGGGCGGCTGCCGTTGGGCGGTGCGCTCGACAAGCTGCGCACCGACTGGGGGCGGAGCCTCTCGGCTGTCGTCCGCGCGGTTCTCGTCCTGGCCGCCCTGCCGACGGTGACCGTGGCATTCGTCGGGGCGGTGGTCGGGGGCCGGGCGGGCTCGGCAGCGGGCGCCGCCTTGTTGGTCGCCCCGAATGCCCTGGTGGTGTTCCTGACCTTGGGCGTCGGTTCCTCGTGGACGGCCGCGATGCACCAGGTGCAGAGCGACGGCAGCAATCCGATGGCCGCTCTCATGGGGGGAATGGCCGACACCGGCGGGATGGGGGACACACAACAACCCGACCGCGTCGAACATCTGAGGTCCTTGTCGGTGGCCGGCTGGCCGCTGTGGCTTGTGGCTCTCACGGTGACCGGCCTCATCCTGGTCGCCTGTGCCTGCCGGGCAGCTCGGACGACCCACTCCCGCCGAAAGCGGCCAATGCTCCCCTACCGGGGCCCGCTGGCCGGGCACTTCGTCATGGCCGAGCGGCTCGGTGTGGTCACCGCCGTGGTCCTGGGCCTGGCGACCTGGGAGGTCGGGGCGTCCGGAAACTTCGGCATCAGCATGTTCGGCAGCGAAATGGGAGGCATGCGGGCCGAGTTGAGCGGCAGTGTGCTGACGACGGTCGGCTTCGGGCTCCTCATCGGTGCGGCAGCGGGGTTCGCCGGAAGCCTGCTGTCCGTGGTGCGCGGTGGCCGTCTCGTCGGCAGCGTCGCCGGATTCACCGGAGCCCTGCTGTCCACAGTGCGTGGCCGTGGCGTGCGCTGACGCCGGGCTTTACGCGGTGACAACAGCCCCCTTCGTATCCTGCCCGGCAGCATTCCGGCCGCCGTGGGTCCCGTGACTTCCGTCGCACGTTCCAGTCCGGCAGAGCCGGGAGCCTGTTCCCGCTCGCCTGGAGGCATCTTTTGACATCTGTTGAGCGCTCCGTCCTGCCCGGTACCGGAGTTGGAAGCGACCCGGCGGTGATGGACACGGGCGTGAACCTGTTGATCGTGGATGATGAGCCCACCGTCCGAGAACTGTTGTGCGCGGCCCTGCGGTACGCCGGTTTCACCGTCGCTGCGGCCGGGACGGGCCAGGAGGCCCTGGACCGTGCGCACGAGGTCGCGCCGGATCTGGTGCTGCTGGACGTGATGCTGCCCGATCTGGACGGCTTCGAAGTGATCCGGCGACTGCGCGAGCGGCACCGCCCGGCCGCGGGAACCCGTACCGCGCACATCCCAGTCATGTTTCTCACTGCTCGTGACGCGACCCGGGACAAGGTCGAGGGACTCGTGCTGGGCGGTGACGACTACGTGACCAAGCCGTTCGACCTCCAGGAGCTGATCGCCCGCATCCGGGCCGTGCTACGACGCACCAGCGGCGCCCCTACCGGCCTGCTGCGCGTGGCCGACCTGGAACTCGACCCCGACGCGGTCCAGGTGGCACGCGGGGGCGAGCCGCTGCGCTTGTCACCCACGGAGTTCCGTCTGCTGCATCACCTGATGAGCAACGCTGGGCGCACGGTCGCCAAACCGCAGATCCTCCAGAGGGTGTGGGACTACGACTTCAACGGCGACACCGGCATCGTCGACACCTACATCAGCTATCTGCGCCGCAAGATCGACAACGGTGGTCCCAAACTCATCCACACCGTGCACGGTGTCGGCTACGTACTGCGCGGCCCCAGGTCATGACCCGGCACCGGCGCGTGCGTGTCTTGTGGGCGCGAGCATCCCTGCGCAATCGGGTGTTGGTGCTGGCCGTCGCCCTGCTGACGGCTGGGTTCACGGCGTTCTCTCTGGTCACCGGCAATGCGTTGCGCGGGTACATGGAGGATCGCGTCGATTCCCAACTCCGTGCGACCGCCCAGGTGTTCGCTGTCCTGCCGCCCACGATGGCGCAGAACGGAGCGGACCGGGATCCGCCGGCGCGGGTGAGCGAGTTCCGCGCCGACATCCTGGGCAACCCGGTCATCACCTATGTCGCGGCGGACGGCGCCATCGAGAACAGCATCGACTCCGTCGGGTCACAGCACCGGGCCGGAGAGGCGCGGGGCCCGGCTCTTTCGCGTCTGGACGTGGCCGCAGTCGCCGCCCGCGGTGGCCGCCCCTTCACCGTCGGCAGTACGGAGGGGGACACACGTTGGCGAGTGATCGCGGTGCCGAGGGTGACGCGTGCCGTGCTGCCGGGAGGCACGGTGACGTCGGCCTCCGGCTCCGGCAGCGTGGTCGTGGCGACGTCGATGGAGCAGGTGGACGGCACGGTGGGTCGTATGTGGGAGAACTACCGCACCACCGGGCTCGCTCTGCTCGCGGTCCTGGCCGTAGCGGGTTGGTTCGCCGTGCGGTCCGGGCTGCGGCCGCTGTCCCGTGTCGAGCAGACGGCAGCCGAGATCGCCGGCGGTGACCTCTCCCGCCGGGTTCCCGAACTGGCTGGTCCGAACACGGAGCTGGGACGTCTTGCCACGGCGCTGAACGGCATGCTCGGCCAGTTGGAGGCCGCGTTCGCTGCCCGTGCCGAGTCCGAGGCCCGGATGGGCCGCTTCGTAGCCGACGCCAGCCACGAGTTGCGCACGCCGCTCGCCGGCATCAAGGGCCTCACCGACCTCCACGGCATGGGTGCCCTCGCGGACCGAGAGGACATCGACGCCACGATGGCCCGCATCGCGCGTGAGTCCGAGCGCCTCACCCGCCTTGTCGAGGACATGCTTCTGCTGGCTCGTCTCGACGAAGACGCGCTCAAAGCCACGGGGCAACCCACGGCCGGTCGCGCGCCGGGCGACGCGTCGAACCTCGACCTAGCCCCCACCGACCTGCGCACGCTCGCGGCGGACGCCCTGCACGACGTACGTGCCCTGGACGCGGCGCGGACCGTCACGCTCACCGGTCCGGCAGGCGACACCCCACCGGCCTCCGCGCCGGCCCTCGCCGATGAGGCTCGGCTGCGCCAGGTGGTGACCAACTTGGTCGGCAACGCCGTCTCCCACACACCGGCCGGTACGCCCATCCGCATCGGCGTGGGCGTCATCGCCGACCACGCGGTCCTGGAAGTGGCCGACGAGGGGCCGGGGCTGACCCCGGGCCAGCGAGCCCGCATCTTCGAGCGCTTCTACCGCGCCGACACCTCCCGCACCCGTGCCACCGGGGGCGCCGGTCTCGGTCTCTCCATCGCGCACTCTCTGGCCACCGCTCACGCAGGCACGATTGAGGTCGAATCCGTCCCCGGCCAGGGGGCGACCTTTCGGCTTTCGCTGCCCCTGCTGGCTCATGAGCAGACACCGGTCGATCCCTCCGAAGCGGAAACGCTCCAGGAGGGGAACGGAGACGGTCCGCAGGGCCTGGTCGCGCACCGGTCGCGTGTTACGTGGTGAGCCCGCAGCAGCCCCGGTCAGCCGCTGGGGGCGCCGCCCGGAGGGGGCATCGGTCGTGACAGGTCACCTGGTCGCAGGGGCATCACGCTGGAGGCGTAGGTGATCATCTGGTCGATCGGGACCTTCATCGTGCCGGTGTTCACCGTCGCTGGAACTCGCTGACGCCATCGGCGGTGACGAGCCAGGGGCCAACGGGGCAGAAGGTGTCGTAGGACGTGCGGCGAGTGAGGTCGCTGTCACCGCGGAGGGCGAGACCTGTTCCTGGTGGCCCGACTCGCCAGACGCGGAGGCAGCCGGTTCCACCAAAAGACCGTCTGGGCCGAGCAGACGATCGGCGCCGGCTCCGAGCCGCAATTTGACCCTGCCGACGTCTGGGACGCGGAGGAGATCCAGGACCTGTTGTTGGCCGGTCCCCGCCTGCTGACCGGCAGCAGGCGTATGGCACGATGCGCGGGACGGATGCGGAGGAACTCCGGTGCGGGCGGAACGGCCCAACTCCGGGGCGGGCCCGCCACTGTAACCGGGGAGCCGCCTCCCGCGCATGGCCACTGGCAACCGGCGTGAGCCGACCGCTGGGAAGGCCGGGAGTCGGCGTCGGACACCAGGTCGTACGGCCGCGTACCGAGATCCGGGAGCCAGGATATTCCGCCCGTCCCGCGGCCAGGCACCTCCCGCCCAGGCACGGTCCGTCACGGTGGCGTGGAAAACCGCCGACATCGGAAGGTGTTCCTTCGTGATGCCCGCACCCGGCTTCGAGCCGGTCTCTTCGTCGTCCCTGGCCGAAGGCCTGCTGCTCGACAGCACACTGGCCGCCATTACCCCCGCGGACCCCGGCGCCCTCGCCGCGGCCCGTGACCGGCAGAACAGGCTGTCCAAGCCGCCCGGGTCGCTGGGATTCCTGGAGGACGTGTCGATACGACTGTCGGGCCTGGCCGGCGTCTGCCCGCCGCCGATGCCCGAGCCCGCCGCAGTCGCCGTCTTCGCCGCCGACCACGGTGTCCACGCCCAGGGCGTCAGCGCCTGGCCGCAGGAGGTGACGGCTCAGATGGTCAACAACTTCCTGGCCTCGGGCGGTGCCGTGAACGCTTTCGCCGCGCAGTTCGGAGCCGAGGTGGTCGTGGTGGACGTGGGCGTGGCGACTCCGGTGCCAGATGGGGAGGGCGCGTCGGACGGACTGCTGCACCGCAGGATCCGGGGTGGGACCGCGGACATGACCCTTGGGCCCGCGATGACCAGACAGGAGGCCGTCCGCGCCATCGAGGTCGGCATCGGCGTCGCCGACGAACTCGTGGACCGTGGCAGCCGTTGCCTGCTGACCGGCGACATGGGCATCGCCAACACCACGGCGTCCGCGGCGCTCATCGCCGCCTTCACCGGTGCCGACCCGGACGAGGTCACCGGCCATGGAGCGGGCGTCGACGAGCCGACCCGTCGGCGCAAGGCACAGGTGGTGAGCACGGCTCTCGCACGGCATCAGCCGGACCCTCGCGACCCCATCGGCGTGGTGTCGGCGGTCGGCGGTCTGGAACACGCCGCGCTCGCCGGGTTCGTACTGGCCGCCGCCGCGCACCGGGTCCCGGTGATCCTGGACGGTGTGATCGCCGCGGCGGCGGCGCTGGTCGCGGCGGCATTGTCTCCGGCCGCCCTGGACGTCTGTGTGGCGGGACACCGCTCGGTCGAGCCGGGGCACGCCATCGCCCTGCGGCATCTCCACCTGCATCCCCTGGTCGACTTGGGGCTGAGGCTCGGCGAAGGCACCGGCGCCTTGTTGGCCTTGCCCCTCGTCCAGGCGGCGGTCCGTGCCCTGCGTGACATGGCCACCTTCGACTCTGCCGGGGTCTCCGAGAAGAACGCCTGACACGCCGGGCAGGCCCGAGCCCGAGGTCGTGGGGGGGAACATCACGGCTTCGGGCTCGCAGAGCGACCGGCCCGCGCTCTGATGCGGAGGGGCATCAGAGCGTCGACGCCGGCGATCGACGTCCCGTTTCGGGGGCGGCCAACAGTCGGAGGCAGGGTCAGTTGCCGCTGATCGTGGCCGCCGTGGAGCGCAGGGCCCGGGCGGTGCGGCGGAGGTCGGCGTGGAGCAGCCGACCCGCGGACTTCATCACCCGTCCCGCGACGATGACCGTGTCCACGTTCTGCGGGTTCGCCGACTGGACCACGGCCGCGATCGGATCGCGTTCGGCGGTGAGCATGTCGAGGTCCTCCAGGCGGAGCAGGACGACATCGGCCTGCTTGCCGGGGCGCAGCGAACCGATCCGGTCGTCGAGCCCCAGCGCGGAGGCGCCGTCGATCGTGGCCATCCGCAGGACGTCCTTGGCGGTCAGCGGGGCGTCGTCGGTGACCTGGCTGGCGAGCAGCGCCGCCCGCATGAGGGAGAACATGTCGCCGGGGACGGAGGACACCGCGTCGACGCCGAGGCCAGCGGTGACACCGAGGCGCTGGAAGCGGCTGGAGACGGGCGCGCCGACGCGCATCCCGGCCTCGGAGCTGGGCGCGGCGGCGGCCTTGCCGCCCGAGTCGCTGATCAGCTTGATCTCGCTGTCGGAGAGCGAATTGCCGTGCACGTAGAGCGTGTTGGGGCGCAGCAGACCGCGCTCCTTCAGTGCGGCGATGGGCGTCTGCGTGACGGGGCCGGCGCTGACGTGGAAGGTCAGGGGGAGGCCCAGTTCGTCCGCCATACGCCATTCCTCGATCACCGTCTGGATCGGTGTGAAGGAAGGGCCGAGCGGACCGTAGGCCATGGTGACGAGTGCCTTGTCGTCAGACAGGCGCTTGGTGCGGACCCTGCGGACATCCGCGAGGTCGGCGGCCGGTCCGATCGGGGCGCCGTAGGCGAACACCGCGCGCAGACCTGCCGCCTGCATTGCGTCGAGGGCCGCGTCGGCATGGTCGGGCGAGTACAGGCCGTGGTTGTAGTCGAGCTGGGTGGTGACCCCGGAGTTGAGGCTCTCCAGCAGGCCGGCCAGGGTCGCGTTGTACATGTCCTGGGGGCGCAGCCGCGGGCCGTACTGGCCCAGGACGCCGAGGTAGGCGTTGAGGTCGAGGCCCACGGTCGAGGTGCGCAGCGCCGACAGCCACACGTGGCGGTGGGTGTCGACGAAGCCCGGAAGCACGATCCGGTCGGTGGCGTCGATGACGGTGGCGCCGCCCGCGCGGAGGTTGCGGCCGACGGCGGTGATCCGGCCTCTCTCGATCAGGACGTCGGTACCGGCGTGGGCGACCGGCTGAGGCTCGGTGTCGATCACATGACCGTTGCGCAGCAGGATGCGGGTGTTCGACAGGTGCGCCGGGCCGGTGTGCCGACTCCTGGAGGGTGCCGCGATCGCCGGTGATGACGAGAGGGCGGCGGCCGCGGCGGCTGCCCCCGTCAGGACGGTTCGGCGAGGCAGATGCATGGTGGAACTCCGTTGTCTGGGGACGTTGGCGGGGGAGGGGGACGTCGCTTGCGGCGGCGCTGCCTTGGGGCGCCGTCCGCTGGCCTGGACGTCACGGATGAAGCTAAGCGGACAGTCGTCCGGTAGCTGGGGAGAACGTACCGGACGACTGTCCGGTTGGCAAGAGTGAAGGAATTGAGCTTCTCGCGTGGGGCGCGCTTGCCGTTCAAGCGGGGGGCCGGGTATCGTTCCTGGTAGTGGACAGTTGTCCGCTTTGCTCGGTGCCGTGAACCCGCCGAGACGGAATGGTCGAGGAACGCAGGCTCGGCAGGGTCGACATCGAGATCATGCGCATGAGCTCGGACCGGGCGTAGATGGCCCTGGGGGTGTGACCTCGGGCGGGCGCACTCGGTGCGGGCTGCAGGACATGTTTGGTTCATGACAACTACAACCGTCAGGCGTAACGGGTCAGCCCCCTGGGGCTTGTGGACCCGGCTGAGCCGCCCTCCCCATCGAGGAGCACGACACCATGTCTCACTCGCCCCACCTGCCCGAACCCGGCCACAGCCCTGTGGGCACCATCGACTCGCTCGACGGCCTGCACGCCGACCTGGCTCGGCGGCACAAGGCGACGGAAAGCAGTGGAACCGCAGTCCCTGAAGCCGTGGTCGATGCCGACTTCGCCGCCCTGCGACGGGACGGATACGTCATCCTGGACAACTTGCTCACCGAAGCGGAGTGCCAGGACATCCGGGCGGCCGTGACGCCTCTGCTGGACAGGACCGGCCGTAACACCTTCGAGGGCCGGCTGACGCAGCGCCTCTACAGCGTCCTCGACAAGACCCGGGCCTGTGACCGGCTGGTCGACCATCCGCGCGTGCTGGCCCTTCTGGACCGGCTGCTCATGCCGAACTACCTGCTCTCACAGCTCCAGGTCATCAATATCCTCCCCGGGGAGAACCCCCAACTTCTGCACCCCGACGACGGCATGTACCCCATTCCCCGTCCCCGGCCGCCGCTGAGCGCGGCCACGGTATGGGCGATCGACGCCTTCACGGAGGACAACGGAGCCACCGTGGTCCTGCCGGGAAGCCAGCTCTGGGGTGACCGTCGGCCGGAGGACGGCGACGCCCGAGTGAAGGCCGTTATGTCACCCGGCTCATGCGTCTTCTTCGTCGGCACTCTGTGGCACGGAGGCGGCGCCAACGCCTCCGACCGCGCTCGACTGGCCGTCACGGCCCAGTACTGTGAGCCATGGCTCAGGCCGCAGGAGGCGTTCACCCTTTCCACCACCAGGGACACTGTGCGAGCGGTGACCGAGGACATCCGCCGGATGCTCGGCTACAGCATCCATCCGCCCTTCCTCGGGATGGTCGACGGCATGCACCCCAAGCGCCTGCTCGACGGCTCGTCCTGAGCGCGGTCCCTCTTGGTGTCCGACCGGAATGGCCGGCGGCGGATCGAGTGGCGGTGGCGTGGTGGAACCGGTGCTGCGTCAGTGGCCCGGCGCGGCGGCCGGGCGTGTCGGGATCGCGTCGAGGGCGGCGAGAGTCTCCTCGTCCAGGGTGATCGCGCCCGCCGCCAGGTTCGCTACGAGATGGCTGGTGTCGGTGGTGCCCGGGATGAGCAGTACGTTGGGGGATCGGTGCAGCAGCCAGGCCAGGCCGACCTGCGCCGGGGCGCACCCCAGCTTCTCGGCCGCGGCGAGCACAGCCGGCTCGTCGGTCACCTTCGGTCGACCCGGGAACGCGCCGCCGAGGGGGAAGTACGGCACCCAGGCGATCTCCTCGTCCGCGCAGAACTGGGCCATGTCTTCGTCCTCGCGCGACACGAGGCTGTAGGGGTTCTGCACACAGACGATGCCCGCGGGCAGGCCGCGGCGCAGAACGTCCAGCGTCACGCTGCTCAGCCCGATCGCACCTATCTTGCCCTCCTCGCGCAACGCGATCATTTCCGCGAGCTGGTCGTCGAGGTCGACGATCTGGTCGTCCGGGACGGGGACCCCCGTGTGACCCCCATCCACGCGACGGAGGTTCACCACCGGGATCTGCTCCCGCTGGAGCGTGGCGAGCTCGGTCTCGATCTCGGCCCGCAGCTCCTCGGGCCGCTGCGCCAGACGCACCGGCACCGGGCCGTCGGGGTCGGCGGTGGCGCCGACCTTGCTCACGGTCAGGACGTCGTCCTGACCGTGAAGCGCTTCGCGGAGTACGTCGTTGACAAAGCCGTTGCCGTAGAACTGGGCAGTGTCCACGTGGTCGACGCCGAGGTCGATCGCCTGGCGGACGAGGGTGACGGCGGCGCTGCGGTCGCCCTGTAGACGCGCCAGCTGCATCGCGCCATACCCGACGCGCGACACGGTACGACCGGCCAGCGAACCAATGCCACCGGGGCGCGAGGCTCCGGCAGGAGCGGCTTCGGAGGAGGGGGTGCCTGCGGACGTCATGGCTACCTGCTCTCATGGGAAAATGACGAAAGCGGAGGAGTCTCCGTTACGTTCACCGTAGCACTACCGGAGGAGCCTCCGTTTTGAGTCCGCCCGAAGCGTCACCGGCCCGCAAGTCGGGCGGAACGTCCGATGTCGGCGGTCGGCCGACCCGCCGCGATGCGCAGCGCAACCGCGAAAAGCTCATCGCCACCGCCCAGGCCGCCTTCGCGGCGGCCGACGGTCCCGTCGCGCTGGAGGCGATCGCCCGCCAGGCCGGAGTCGGGATCGGGACCCTGTACCGCCACTTCCCCACCCGCGAAAGCCTCGTTGACGCCGTCTACGCAAGCGAATTGGCAGACGTCACGGCGAGTGTCTCCGCCCTGCTGGCACAGCACCCTGCCGATGTCGCGTTCCGGGCCTGGATGGGCCGCTATGCCACCTTTGTTGCCACCAAGCACGGGATGATGGAAACACTGCGGGCAGGGTTCGCTGCCGGACGTATCGCACCTCCCTCGCGGGAGCGCGTCACCGCGGCGATCGCCGAGTTCCTGGAGCGGGGCGCCGCGGCCGGCGTCCTCCGGCCGGACGTCGACCCCGACGACGTCACCGCGATGCTCGTCGGCGTCTTTTTCGCCATCGCGGCCGACGCCCCCAGGGAGCAGGTCGATCGCCTGCTCGACCTCGTCTGTGACGCGCTCAGGCCACGGGGGAGCGGTGCTGCGGGGTGAGGGTCCACCCCATTCGAGGCAGCCGGTCGAAGCGGACCGGCAGGCCGTCGCGGTCGGCCCACCGTGGCGTGATGAGCTCGGCAAACCAGGCCTCGGCTTACGCCGCGAGTTCACCCGGGGTCAACCGCAGGATTTCGGCGACCAGTTCGCCGCGGTTGAGTCGACGGACCGCGGCGAGCAAGTGAGTGCATCGGTACGTAGCCGAGCGTGCCGCTTGAGCAGGTCCGCGGACGCGAGGCGGTCAACTATCACGGCAAGCAGCCGGGGCGGCGCGGTCCCCCTCGGCCATGCGGTCGCCGGAAGTCGCCGAGCAGCGAGCAGTCGGAGCCCGGGGCATCCAGCTTCAGGCTGAGGCGGTACTTCCGGTCCAGTCGGCATCGCACGGACTCGGCGGCCTGCCGGCCGGTGGGGTTCTCCGCGTACTGCGCAGCAGCACCGAGACCATCGTGAGACGGGCCGGCGACAGGTCAAGCCGCCCGTCGGCCGGGATAACCGGTCAGTGAAGTACTCGGCTGTGAACAGTTCGTTCAGCCAGCCGCGCACCCATATCGCCGCCGGAACTATTGATCAGAGCCCCTTGTCATGACCGCCGTCGGACGGGCGGGCGTCCTGTGCCCACTGTTCCGGGAATCAGCCGATTTCACGCCAAGCGCCTTGAACGAGAGTCCCGGCGGCGGCACACAGGCGATACACCCTGCTCGCCACGATCGAAGCGCTTCAACCTGGTGCCGCAACCACCTTCTCGAACTGATGTGGCACGCCTGCTCTTTGCCGCCCACATCCCTTCCGTGGAGGCGATCAGGCCATCTTCATCGAAGCGCGTCATCGCACGCCGGGGCGCCCCTCATCCTGGAACGTTCGTCAGCGACCGGGAGGAGAAGAGTGAACGCTGAACGACGCCACGCCGCCCACCCCGATGTCGTCGCACAGACCACCGGCCTTGTGAACTTCCTGCGGGACATGGTGCACAGCAGCCATCAACGGCAGCGCGACGACCGGAGCCGGGAGCGGGAGCGGCTGTGGCTGGCCGACCTGCCTGAGCAGGTGAGCAGGCCCACGCCGCGCGACGACGGAATGATCCTTCGGCTGGACCACGTATCGCAGTCCACGCCGCCAGAGTTGCCTGAGGTACTCGACGGATGGGTCGACCCGCTGCTGTGCATGGACGCGGACGGGATCGACCCGCCATTGGCCGAGCACGGACCGGGGCGCAGTCACCTGCCGGCCCTCAGCGGCGCCACGGCGGAGGACGACGGCGCCACCGTGTCGCGCGACGAGGCCGGCGAGGTGCAGCGGGCGTACGGGCCCTGGCTGGACCGGTGGCGCAAGTGGGCCGAGCGGGAGCGGCGCGAGCGTCCGCTGCGCGCGCTGTACGACAAGGTCTACGCCTGGCACCAGCGGCTGGCCCTGGAGGACGACCGGACCGAACTCGTGCTTGCGGTCGGCCTGTTGACGTGGAGCCAGCCGGACGCGGACACGGTGCACCGGCATCTGCTCACCCAGCGGCTCGAGACATCCGTGGACCGCCGTACGGCACGGGTGACCGTGCGGCTGTCCGCGGAGGGCGCTCTGCGTCTGGAGGACCAGGACTTTCTGGACACCGGTGACGGCTGGGTACGGGAGCGGGGCGCGGCTCTGGCGGAGGAGATCGCCGCACGGTCGACGCACCCGTTGCACCCTGACGCGCTGGAGCTGCTGTCGCAGTGGCAGGAGCGGGCCACCGAGCAGCGCATCGCCTTCAGCGCACGCTGGCAACCGCCGCAGGCGCCGGAGCCCGCAGCACGCCTGACGTATGCCCCGGCCCTGGTGCTGCGGCCCCGGAACCTCAACGCTCTGCTGCGCGTGTACAGCCAGATCGCCGACGCCATCGTGGCCGAGGGACACGCGCCGCTCGGGCTCGCCCAGATGGTGATGAACCCCGACCCGGCCGAGCGTGCGGCGTGGGACGGTCGCGGGATGGACCGGGCCCCGTTGTTCGGGGACGACCCGCTCTTCCCCGGCAAGACGAACGAACAGCAACGCAGCGTGCTACGGCGCCTGGAGAAGGAGACCGGAGTCGTAGTGCAGGGTCCGCCGGGCACGGGCAAGACGCACACGATCGCCAACCTGTTGTCTGCCCTGCTCGCGCAGGGCCAGCGCGTCCTGGTGACCAGCGCGAGGGACCAGCCCTTGACGGTGCTGCGCGACAAGCTGCCGCCTGCCGTTCGTGACCTGTGCGTGCTGCTGCTGAGTTCCACCCGTCAGGACGGCACGAGTGAGCTGGACCGCACCGTCACCGCGCTCACCGAACAGGTGGCCGGCGCCGACACCGAGACGCTGCACGGCGAGATCGAGCGGCTCAGCAGGTTGCGCCTGGACACCCGCGGCCGGATCAACACCCTCACCGAACAGGTGCTCTCACTGCGGGAGGAGGAGTACCGGCACCGCGCTGTCGCCCCCGGCTACGACGGGACACTCGCCCAGATCGTGCAACGGGTCCAGGACCAGGCAGAGGCGAACGGCTGGATCGGAGCACTGCCCGAGGGCGCCACGACCGCACCGCCCCTCACCGCCGAACAGGCTCAGGAACTAATGCTGTTGCTGCGCGACGGCGCGGGCGAACCGCGGTCCGGCGGCGCGCTGCCCGCGCTGGAGCAGGTGCCTTCCGCGCACGAGGTGGCAAACACGTTCGCCGCAAGCCGCCTCACCGACGAGGGGCTTACGCCGCAGACGGTGAAGCTGCGCAATGAACTCGCCACGCTCGCCCCTGAGATCACCGACGAGGTCACTCTCCTCCTGGAGAGTGCCGCCACCTCCCTGCACCACCTCGGTCTCACCGCTGACACCACCCGCTGGGGCAACGACTCCTGGATCACCCGCGCACTCACCCAGCGCCTGGCTCGCACCGACCTCGCCCTGTGGGACCGCGTCGCCGCCACCACCACGGAGATCTCCGCAGCCCGGCGCTCCATGGAAGCGTCCGGGCTGCGGCCCATCCGCCTGCCGCAGGACCTGGACGCTGACCAAGCCGGGCGCATGGTCACCACTGGCCAGGCGTTACGCGATCATCTGGAGGCCAAGGGCGGCCGCCCCGTGCGCGAACGGATGCAGCCTCTGGCCTCGCGCGCGCAGAAGAACGCCCACGAGATCCTCACCCTGTGCACCATCGACGGCCGCGCCCCACGCACGGTCGAGGACCTCGACCACGTTCTGGCCCGGTTGCGCGCCCATATCGCGCTGGACGCGGTGGCCGTGCGCTGGCAGCAGGCCGGAGCCCCGCTCCCCAACGCCGACATCGAGGTGCAGCTCGCCGAACTCGACGGCCGCACGGCCCAGTTGCAGCACATCGCCGCATTCGCCCGGGCGCGCGAGAACGTCGACGCGCTCCTGGTCCGGCAAGGTGTGCGCCTGCTGCTCACCACCCGGGAGACGTGGCAGGACCTGGTGCTCGCGATGACCGCGCTGTCCGGGCGCCGCGCCGCCGACGACGCGCTCGCCCAACTCGCCCGCTGGGACGCGGACCTGAGCGCCACGCCGGCTGGCGAGCATCCATCAGAAGAGGCCCGGGCGCTCGTCACGGCCCTGCGCGACCAGGACCTCGACGCCTACGCCAAGGCTGTCGAGGCCTTGGAATTGGCGCACCGGCAGGACGCGAACCGACGGCAGTGCGCCCAGCTCCTCAACACCCTGCGCGCCGCGCACCCGCTCCTGGCAGGTCGTCTGCTGGACGAGGCCCACGATCCCGCGTGGGATCACCGCCTGGCGGCGCTGGAACGCGCCTGGGCCTGGGGCAAGGCCGCCCAGTTCATCACCGTACGACGTACGCCCGGCCTGGAACACAAGCTCGATGCCCAGCTGACCGAACAGGAAACACGCCTGGAGGAGGTGACCGGTGAACTCGCCGCGGCCTGGGGCCGGTTGCACTGCCGCCAGAACATGACACAGGAACAGAAGTCGGCCCTTCAGGCATACCGCACCCACATGGCGTCCGTCGGACGCGGCAAGGGACGAAGTGCCGGGCACTTCCGGGCCGCCGCCCGCGAACGGATGACCGTGGCGCAGGGCGCGGTGCCCGCCTGGGTCATGCCGATCGCTCAGGTCGCCGAGATGATCCAGGCCCAGCGCCACTCGTTCGACGTCGTGATCGTCGACGAGGCGAGCCAGGCCGGCATGGACGCCCTGTTCCTGCTGTGGCTGGCTCCGCGGGTGATTGTCGTCGGCGACGACAAACAGTGCGCCCCTCCGCTCTCTGGCAAGGGCCGCCACCAGGCGATCCGCGACAAACTCGCGGCCCACCTGCCCGACATGCCCACCGGCCTGCGCGAGCTGTACATGCCCCACACCAACCTCTACGGCCTGCTGACCACCTTCTTCCCCGAGGTGATCCGGCTCGACGAGCACTTCCGCTGCGTCCCGGAGATCATCAACTGGTCGTCCAGCACCTTCTACGACAACAAGCTGCTGCCCCTGCGCCAGTACGGCGGCGAACGCCTCGAACCCCTGCGCACCACCTTCGTCGAGGACGCCGCGACCGTCGGCAGGGAAGGCCGCATCCACAACCCCAAGGAAGCCGAAGCCATCGTCGAGACCCTGGAACGGATGACGGCCGATGCGGTCTACCAGGACAAGACCATTGGCGTGATCGTGTTGCAGGGCTTCGGGCAGACCAAATTCCTGCAGAACCTGATCGAGAAGCGGATCTCGCCGACCGCCCGCGAGCACCACCGCATCCGGGTCGGCAACGCCGCATCGTTCCAGGGCGACGAACGGCACGTCATCCTGCTGTCGATGGTCGTCACCGATCCACCGCGTATCGCCGGCGGTTCCCGCCCCGAACAGCAGGCCTACAACGTCGCCGCCAGCCGGGCCCAGGACCAGATGTGGCTCTTCCACTCCGTGCCGCACGACCGCCTCAGGACGAACGACCTGCGGCTCAACCTCCTCACCTACATGGACAACCCGCCCGCGGCACTGGCCTTGGCCCATGACATCGGCCCGGTCCGCCCCGACGTGCCCACCCAGCCGTTCCAGTCCCTGTTCGAGCAGCAGGTCTATCTGCAGATCAAGGAACGCGGCTACCACGTCCTGCCCCAGTACCCCGCCGGTACGAAGAGCATCGACCTGGTCGTCGTCGGCGCCCGAGGACGACTCGCCGTGGAGTGCGACGGGGAGTACTTCCACCACACCACACGCGAGCAGATCGACCGCGACCACCAGCGTGACCGCGAACTGCGCCGGGTGGGCTGGCGCTTCTGGCGCGTACGGGAGAGCGAGTTCCGCTTCGACCCGGAAGAGGCACTGAACGGCCTGTGGGACGAACTCGACCGCCTGGACATCCGCCCGGCCGACTACTCCTCCACCCCGGCCGCACCCACGACCAGCGCTCCGTGGACGCCACTCGCCCTTCCGGACGCAACCGACGACACCGAGGCCGACGAAGCGGACACCTCCAGCGAGCAGGACGCGACAGGCATGGACGACAACCACACGGACGGCGACGACGGCCTGGAGGTCTCCGCATGACACAGACCCAGGGGGCCATGTCGGCCCCGCTCGACACCAACACCCTCAAGGAACTCGCCCGCGTCATCTGCGGCGACGACCACCTCTTCTACCGCAGAGCCTTCGAGATCGCCCACTTCCTGCAGAACGCCGGCTGGCGCGACGTACCGGATATCGACGGGGAATCCCGCGCCGAGTGGACGCTCGACCGCCTCCTGGAACGCCGCACACAGCCCAGCGAACTGGAGAAGGTTCTGCTCCGCCTGGCCGACGCCCGCGAGTACTACGACGAACCCGACCAGCTCCCCAAGGTCCTCGCGGCCGTCAACACCTTCCTCGTCCACGAAGGTCTCCGTCTCGAGAACCCCGGCGGCCGACCACGCCTCGTGCCCTGCGACCCCGCACTCGCCCACCCCGGCCAGCACGCCCCGGTCGAACTCAAGGCCACCATGGCCGACATCATCGCCGACGAGCGCATGGCCACACTGCTCCAACGCCGCCTGGACGAGGCACGCACCTGCTTCGCCAACGGCGCCCACGTCGCCGCCGTCATCATGCTCGGCAGCCTCCTCGAAGGCGTCCTGCTCACCGCGGTCCAGGAACGCGACGCCACCCTGCTCGGCAGGAAAGGCCCCAACAACATCAACCTCGGAGAACTGATCGACATCTGCTACAAGGCACGCTGGATCGACGCGGACGTGACGAACTTCAGCCACGCCCTGCGGGACTACCGCAACTTCGTCCACCCCCACCGCGAATTCCGCGAAGCCCACACACCCGACCGCGACACCCTCAATGTCTCCTGGTACGTCGTGAACGGCGCCCTCAACGACCTCGCCGCCACCCGGCCCAGTTGATGCGCCATGCAGGGGCGGCGATCGCCGCCCCTGCAACGGTCACCCACGCAGCACAGAGAGGTACCCGATGGCTGTGTCTGAGTTTGGCTGAGCAGACTCGCCGGCTCTCTACACGGCGGGAGCCTCTGTGAAGACGTCATCGATGCGGAGCCGCGGGGTGTGGGGCCTGTTCTGCTTCTTCGCACGTCCGGTCCTGACCAGGATCTGGGGGTAGCCGTCCACCTCCAGACGCTTTGCCAGCCTCGCCCGCGAGTCGTCGTCGCACGTCGCGGCTGCGAAGGTGTCGAGCGCGAGCCGCTCGGATGTCGTCCTCAGGAACAGCTCCTCGTGTGCCATGCCGGCCCGGATCCAGTCGTGCGGAGCGTCGCCCGGGGTGATGAGGACGACAATCATCGGCGCGTCGGTGAGCTGTTTGCGGTCCTTGATCGAGAACCAGGTTCCGATCTTCGCGTGGCGCACGACGAACGGCGCGAGAGGCGAAATGGGCCCAGGAATCCCCTGCCCCGACGCCGGCATCCCCGTGCGCTTCGTCGTCGTGTTCGGGTGGACGTGCTGAGCGAGCTCGCCGCGGAAGGTCTTCGAGTTGATGAGCTTCTTTGAGCTGATCGAGGTGAGGTGCGCGAGGGCCCGCTTGTCGTCCGCCGAGGTGTAGGTGCGGACTTCGACGCCCGCGACCTCGAAGTCCGTGAGCCGGGCCTTCAGCGGCTCGCTCAGTTCCTCTTTGTAGAAGTTGGATCGGTTGGAGATCCTGCGCGTGATGGCATCGATCCAGTCGGTCGACGGCTCGGCGTCATCCCGGGCGTCGGTGAGCGTAACCCTCACGTATGACTCGGTGCCCTCCCCGACGATCTGCGCGTCCGCAGTAAGCCCATAGCATTCGGCCGCACGGACGAAGTTGCGGGCCGTTGTGCCCAGGGCCATGAAGGTGATGCGGTCGTTCGGGTCCGACACCCGCAGGACCCGCGACCACTCGAGGTTGATGAGCAGTGACCCGGACTCGTGATCGATCTCGTATCTCCACGGCTGGGCGTTGTGGCCCGACGGCGCGAGAATCGCGAAACGCAGCAGAAATCTGATCTGCGCGGCCCGGTCGCTCGTCGGGAACCCGGTCCGCTGCGGGGCCCACTCGGGGAAGGTCATCTTTGTCATGTCTGTCTTCTCCTGCCGATGGGAAACAGCCGCTCCTGACGCATAGTCAATCTGTGAACGGCTTTCGACTCGGCACGTTTGATCACTCTTACCGACGTCGCGTTCTGTTTCAGGTCCAGACCGATTTACAGATTCGAAGGGTTCTTCGGTGATCCGTACAGCGAATGCAGGCGTTCATCAAGGTTGGCTGCCGCACGTTCGCCATTCTCAACAGAGTTGGCGGTCCCGGAGAGCGCGAGGTACTCGCCGGCGAGCTGAATGGCATCGTCCGGAGCCAGAGTGCGGCGAATGTTTGCCACCGTGTCGTAGAACCCGCGGTATCTTGAGTTCGTCGCGAATCCCCACCGTACGATATGGGCGAACTCCAACTCCGCGGAAAGCCCAGGAATGACCGTCTCCATCTCCCGAATCATTTCGGGAAGCAACTCTTCGTCAGGGCGTTCAAGTACTTCCTTGCTGTGTTCGCTCACCCAGTGACCGGAGATCACGGCCTTGCCCGGCGGAACGGAATCGGGCATCGAGTGGGAGTCGACCACGGTGATGGCCAGGCCCAGGCCGGCGGCGCGGGGCACGGGAATGAGGGTCGGCACATCCGCCGGCAGGCGGCGCAGGGCGAAGATTCCCTTGAGCACGCTCTTGTGGCGCACGGAGCCGATCAGTTCGCGCTGCCGGTCGGACAGGTCGCGGTAGACCGGCAGCAGGTCCTGTCCGTTCATGGCGAGAACGGCGCCGCGGGTGGTGAGCGTGTGCTCACCATCGCTGTCCCGCCATACGGTGCGAACGCCGCCGGAGACATGCCGGACGTCCCGGGCGACGGCTCCGGTGCGCACATCGACGAAGGATGCCAGCCGTTCGGGCAGGAAATTGATGCCGCTCGGATATTCCAGTGGCCCGCCGCCGAGCTTGCTCAGCGAGAGAAAGAGGTCAACGACTGACATGTCGGCCGTTTCCCCGAGGTAGAGGGCGCGGAGGAAAGGATCCAGCACGTAGTCGAGAATCTCTTGGTTGAGTCTGCGAAGCGCGTACGAGGCAACGGTCTCGTTGTCGAGTCTTGCTGCCGCCTGGTAGGTCTTGTCACCTGCCAATCGGCGGCGCCAGCGCAGCACGTCCACGGCGAGACGAGGCATCAACATTTTGCTGCGGAACGAGAGTAGATCGGTCCCGACAAGGTCGAGGACTCCACCCAGACCACCCCGGCGGACGAGAAAACGCATACGTCCGTCCCGCGGCATGCCCACGGTAACAGCGAGTGGCTTGAACGGTTTCCCGAGGCCGGAGTCCTCGGTCAACTGAAGGATGTTGGTGAAGGATGCCGGCAGAATCGTCGCCCCTCGGTTGAGCACGAATCCGTCGCGCTCGATGCTGGACATCCTTCCGCCGACCGACTCCGCCGCTTCGAGAACAGTCACACTCCAGCCCTGCTGATGAAGGCGAAAGGCTGCTGCAAGACCGGCGATTCCTCCCCCGACGACCACAACATCCGAGTCGTACACGAGAGGAGGCGCGTTGTCCGTCGCCTTACCAGGAGACTGCTCAGAGGTGTTCATCGTGTCGCCTTTCCTCGTACGGTGTCGCTGAGCGCGGACAGCACTCGGTCGGGGCGGATGGGCAGGTGACGGTGGCGTACACCGGTCGCGTGCCAGACGGCGTTGGCGATCGCCGCGGCCGGTCCCACGTTCCCGAGTTCGCCGATGCCCTTGAGCCCGACCGGGTCGTCAGGGTCTGGCGGTTCTTCCACCCACGTCGCTTCCACCTTGGGCACGTCGGCGTGTGCGGCGATGTGATAGCTGGCGAGGTCCGCTCCGACGATCCCACCCGTGACCTCGTCCAGGACCGCCTCTTCGTGCAGGGCCATGGAGATGCCCCAGATCATGCCGCCGGTGAGCTGGGAGCGGGCCGTCAGGGGGTTGACGATCGGGCCGGCGGCGAAGACGCCGAGCATGCGCCGCACCCGCACTTCGCCTGTGGTGGTGTCCACCGCGGCCTCGGCGAAGTGGGCTCCGTACGTGTGCCGTTCCTTCGGCGCGTTCTGCATGAGGCCGACGACGGCGGCGGTGGTGTCCGACCTGGCCGTGATTCCCTCGGGCGGGATGGTCATACCGGGGATGAGCATGTTCCGCAGCTCGTCGACCGCGATCTTGATCGCCCAGCCCCAGGACCGCGTCCCGGTCGAACCGAGCGCGATGACCGCCGGGGGAAGCGAGCTGTCCCCGATATGGATCCGTACCCGGTCCGGTACGACGTCGAGGGCCTCGGCGGCGATCATCGTGAGCGTGGTCCGGGCGCCGGTGCCGATGTCGGACGCCCCGATGCGGACGGTGAAGGTCCCGTCCGGTTCCGCGGTCACGGCTGCCGTGGACGGCACGGACATCACGAGGTGGGTGGCCGCCGCGGTGCCCGTGCCGATCAGCCAGCGCCCGTCGCGGCGTATGCCGGGACGGGGGTCGCGCTCGCTCCACCCGAACCGGCGCGCTCCCTCTTGGAAGCAGGCGACCACATTGCGGCTGCTGAACGGCAGCCCGGACACCGGGCCGCGTTCGGGCTCGTTGCGGATACGCAGCTCGATCGGGTCGATGCCGCTCTTCTCCGCGAGTTCGTCCATGGCGCACTCCAGGGCGAACGCCCCGGGTGTCTCGCCTGGTGAGCGCATGAACGAGGGGGTCGGCACGTCGAGCCGGACGATCTCGTTGGAGGTGTGGTGAGCGTCCGCGTCGTACATCACCCGGGCCACGGCGGTGGTGGGCTCGGCGAAGTCGTACGTGGTCGAGGTCATGGCGAGGCAGCGGTGGCTCAGTGCCCGCAGTCGCCCGTCGGCGTCGGCGCCGAGCCGGACCCGCTGGACGGTGGCGCTGCGGTAGCCCGTCAGCGCGAACACCTGGCGGCGGGTGAGGACCACGCGGACGGGGCGTTCCAGCTTGGTCGCGGCCATCACGGCGGCGACCTGGTGCACGCTGATTTGCCCCTTGCCGCCGAAGCCGCCGCCGACGTGCTCGGCGCGTACCCGCACGGTGGCCGGGTCGAGGGAGAACAGCTGCGCGAGGAGCTGTGCGATGTAGCCGCTGCCCTGGTTGGCGTCGACGACCTCAAGGGTGCCCTCGTGCCAGCGGGCCACGGCCGCGTGCGGCTCCATCGGGTTGTGGTGCTCCTGCGGAGTGGTGTACTGCGCGTCCACGACGAAGCTCGACGCCGCGAGTTCGGCCTCCAGGTCTCCCTTCAGCGTCACTCCCGGCCCGGTCACCTGGCTGTCCAGCGCGACGGCATCCGGGCGATCGCCGGAGAGCAGGATGTCGTGGGGCTCGGTCTCGTAGTGCACCACGAGGGCTTCGGCGGCTTCCCTGGCCTGTTCGGAGGTCTCGGCGACGACCAGTGCTGCCGGCCAGCCCGCGCAGGGAATCCGGTCGTCCTGGAACAGAGCGACGAGGGAGTCCGGAGGGGTGCCCAGGAGCGGAATGACGAAGCCGGCGTCCACCGGCAGGGCGTTACCGTGATGCAGGACCTCCAGCACACCCGGCATTGCGAGAACGGGAGCGGTCTCCACCGAACGGATGCGGCCACGAGCGGCGGTGGACAGCACCAGCCAGCCGTGGGCCAGGTCGGGGAAGGGGACTTCGGCCGCGTAGCGGGCCGCTCCGGTGACCTTTTCCCGGCCTTCGACACGGGTCAGCCCGGTACCGACGGAGCGGGTGGCTTCCTTTCCTGCGGTGACGGTCATCGGGTTCCCTCCTGGACCAGGGTGGTGAGCTCGGAGACCACGAGGTTGCGGATCAGCGTCACCTTGTACGCGTTGCCGGCCAGCGGCCTCGCCGCGGCGAGTTCGGCGTCGGCTGCCGCGGCGAAGGCCTCGGCGTCCGCCGGGCGGCCCACCAGCAGCCGCTCGGCCGCCCGGGCACGCCACGGCCGCGATGCCACTGCTCCGAAGGCCAGGCGCACGTCGTGGACGATGCCGTCCCGAACGTCGAGCGCGGCGGCGATCGAGCCGATCGCGAAGGCGTACGAGGCCCGCTCGCGCACCTTGCGGTAACGGGAGTTGGCGGCCACCCGGGCGGGCGGGAGCGTCACGCCGGTGATCAGTGCCCCTGGTGGCAGAGCCGTCTCCCGATGCGGGCTGTCGCCGACCGGGAGATAGAACTCGGTGAGCGGCAATTCGCCCGGCCCTTCGGCCGTCTCGTACTGGACGATCGCATCGAAAGCGGTCAACGCGACACCCATGTCCGAGGGATGCGTGGCGACACAATGGTCTGAAGCGCCCAGGATCGCGTGGTTGTGGTGTTCACCCGTGATGGCGGGACACCCGCTGCCCGGGGCACGCTTGTTGCAGGGCTTGGCCAGGTCCGCGAAGTAGGGGCACCGCGTGCGCTGGAGCAGGTTGCCACCGACCGTGGCCATGTTGCGCAGTTGCCCGGAGGCACCGGCCAGCACCGCCTGTGCCAGTGCCGGGTAACGGCTACGGACCTCAGCATGAGCAGCCAGATCGCTGTTGGTCACAGTCGCACCGATCCGCAGCCCGCCTTCCCGGGACGGTTCGATCCGGTCGAGGGGCAGCCGCCGGATGTCGACAAGCCGGGCGGGGCGTTCGACACCGCACTTCATGAGATCGACGAGGTTGGTGCCACCGCCCAGGAAGCGAGCTTCCGGGTCGGCGGCGAGCAGCGCGACAGCGCCCGGGACATCTCCCGCGCGCTGGTACTGGAATTCCTTCACCGTCTCGCCCCCTCGGGCCGGGCTGTCACGGCAGATGCCTTGCCGGGGGCGTCAGCCGCGCGTGCGACAGCCTCGACGATCGCCACGTACGCACCGCAGCGGCACAGGTTGCCGCTCATTCGCTCCCGTATTTCCTCCGCCGTCAGTTCCGGCTGTCCCGCCTCCGGCCGCACATCTCCGGTCACCGCGCTCGGCCAGCCCGCCGCATGCTCGGCGAGCACCGCGACAGCCGAGCAGATCTGTCCCGGAGTGCAGTAACCGCACTGGTATCCGTCCAGATCGAGGAACGCCTGCTGCACCGGGTGCAGCCGGTCATCCTCCGCGAGCCCCTCGATCGTGGTGATCTCACGGTCCTCGGCCGCCATCGCGAGCTGCAGGCAGGACACCACCCGCCGCCCGTCGAGCAGGACGGTGCACGCCCCGCACTGACCCTGGTCGCACCCCTTCTTGGTCCCGGTCAGGTCCAACCGCTCGCGCAGCGCGTCGAGCAGGGTCGTGCGATGGTCAACGGGCAAGACGTGTTTTTCACCGTTGACCTTCAACGTGATCATGCTGGTTGTTGATGTCATGCGCTGCTCTCTCTCACGTCAGGACAGAAGCCGGTAAACGCGACCGGTTGAAAGATGACGAAAACCGAGATGTACGACATGGCGGCTCCACATCGGGTGCGCCCTTCGGCTCATATCCGTGCTCGTTCTCGTGGGCGCGTAGAGACGAGCAGTGCGCTTAGGCCATAAGCGCCCCTTCTCCCTCGGTAAGTGCGGTGCGGAACGCGGTGGCGAGCGCCGCCCTGTCTCCGGACAGGCTGAACAGCCGGGCGTGTTCGGCGAGCGCGGTGATGCCGCCGGAGCCCCAGCCGGGGACGGCGAGGTACTCCGTGCCTGCCGCCCGCACGGCGGCGAGGAAGCGCTGGTGCAGCTTGTCGATGTCGGGATGGGTCACGTCGCCTTCGCGGCCCAGGTCCTGGGCGAGATCGAACGCGCCGAACAGCAGCCCGTCCAGGCCGGACTCGCGGGCGATGGCCTCGACGTTGTCCATGCCTTCGGCGTCCTCGACGACCCCGAAGGCGAGGACGTCCTCGTCGGCGCGCCGGCGATCGGCGGTCCAGTCCGGGCTGTGATGACCGAACGCACGGGTGGACGCGCACGCTCCCCGGGTGCCGGCCGGGCCGAACCGCGTCGCCTTGGCGATCGCGGCCGCCTCCCCAACGGTACGGACGTGCGGCGCGATGATCCCGGCGGCGCCGGTGTCCAGTACGCGCTGGATGAAGCTCGCCGAGTGGTCGGGAACGCGCACGATCGCGTCGATGCCGGACGCATCGGCGGCGCGCACGATCCCACCGATGTCCCCGAGGTCCATCGTGCCGTGCTCGGCGTCGAGCCAGACGAAGTCGGCACCGGCGTACCCGGCGATCTCCGCGATGTCCGGGCTCGGCAGCTGGAGCCTGATGCCGAAGGCCCGGTCGCCCGCCTCCAGCTTGTTCCTGATCCGACGGTGTGGCTTGCGCATACCCGACTCCTTCAGCAGGGTGCCGCGTTCAGTCGATCTGGGAGTGCGAACCGATGCGGTGCCAGGCCCGGTTGACGTACACGAGCCCGTCGCTGGAGGCCAACGCGTCGAACGACTCCGACCGGACGCTGGATTCGAGGGCCTCGGCCACGATCACCGTCGAGCCGCCGGCTTCCATACGGCTGTGGACGCGGGCGCGGATCCACACCGGCGCCTCGGTGAAGACGGCTTCGCCGGTCGCGAGCCGCGCCCAGCGCGTCGTGTCGGCGAACCGGTCGATGCCGCTGGTGGCTCCCAGCTGCGCCAGGTCGAGGGTGCCGGCGTTGAGGAGGTGGATGACGACCGTGTCGGCGTCCCTGATGGTGGGTGTGCTGGAGGACAGGGCTGAGAGAGAGAACATGATGAGGGGCGGCTCGGCGCTGACCGGTGACACCGACGTCGCGGTCAGTGCCACGGGGCCGGTGCCAGCGTCGGCCGTGATGAGCGACACCCCGCCCGGGTAGAGGCGGAACGCCAACTTGAAGGCGTCCGCGGTCAGTACGGGGCTCGGCTCGGCCACTGCCACGCCGTGGCCGCTCAGGTCGTCGCTGCGGGGGGAATGGGCGTTCATGTCGCTACCTTCGGTTTCGCTGATCGTGAAGAGGTGTGCCGGGCGGGGCTGGTCAGCCCTGCGCGGCGGTGGCCATGTAGTCGATAGCGGCCCGGCGCCAGTTGAGGGTCACGTGGTGCGAGGCCATCTCGACGTCCCGCTTGGCGAGGGAGACCGGGTGCGCGGGGTTGCCGCCCTTGGCGCCGACGAGGGAGGCGATCCGCTGGACGTTGCGGAGGGCGATACGGGTGACGAGCGCGTTGTCGCGGGTGTCGCGCATCAGCTCCGTGGGGGTCGGGGGCTGGTGGGCGGCGGCCCGCCGCGAAGCCTCCAGGCTGCGCTGGTCGACGAGTGTCCTCGCCATGTCCAGCTCGCCCGCGGCCTCCGCGAACTCGGTCGCGACGTATTCCTGGTCGGCGAGCTTGGCGACGCCGCCCACGGCGCTGGCGACTCGGGTCGCCGACGCGGCCGTCTCCGCGAAGTGGTCCGCCGCGCCCAGGGCGGCGCCGACGGCGACCGCCGCGAACGGGAACCGGCCAGCCGCGGGCCAGGACGACCACAGTGAGTCGAACGTCGGGTGCAGTGCGCGCCGCTGCTCCAGCAGCGGGCGGATCTCACGCATCGGCAGGATCCGGCGGTCGGGCACGAACACGTCCTCGATCGCCATCGAGCGGCTGCCCGTTCCCCGCAAGCCCGTCGGGAACCAGTCGTCGATCACCACGGCTTCCTTCTGGTCGACGAGGAACATGTGCCCCTCACCGTTCTCGCCCGCGGGCGCGTTGAACATCAGCCACTTCGAGAAGTCCGAGCCACTGCAGAACCCCCACTGGCCGCTCAGCCGGTAGCCGCCCTGTACCCGCTCCACCTTGGCCTTCGGGTTCAAGTTGATGTTTCCGGCGAGCGTCGCGTACGGGTCCGGCCCCCAGACCTCGTCCTGCACCTCCTCGGGGAAGGCGAGCAGGGCGATGTTGCCGGCACTCAGGACCGAGAAGACCCAGGCGGTGGAGGCACAGCCGCGGGCCAGCGTCAAAGTCACCATCGCGTGCTCGTGATCGGTGAGCTCCAGCCCCTCGTACTTCTTGGGCTTGAGGATGTGGAGGAAACCGGCGTCCTCCAGCCGCCGGTAGGTGTCGCCGGAAATCCGTCGGGAGTCGTCGGTCGCAGCGGCTCCTTCACGCAGCAGCGGCACCAGGTCCTCCGCCGCCCGCAGCACGTCGTCCGCGGTCAGGGAGGAGTCGGGCCCGGGGCGTACGTCCTGTGCGAGGCTGCTCGTCGCGGGGGTCTGGTTCGGCATTCCGTGGCCTTCTTTCTGGGAAGTCGTGCTGTGCTGAGTGGTGTGCAAATGGCGCGACGGGCGGGCCCGTCACGCGTGCTGGGCCATGAGCTCGCTGCCCCGTTCGCCGATCACGACCGCCGCCGCGTGCGTCGGGGCTCGGGTGATGTCGGGCATGACGGAGGCGTCGATGACACGCAGACCGTCGACGCCGTGCACCCGTAGCTCGGGGTCGACGACAGAGAGGCTGTCTGTGCCTGCCCGGCAGGTGCCGACGGGGTGGTTGATGGACACCATGGTTCGGCGGACGAAGTCGAGCACCGCGCCGGAGTCCGCCGCGGAAGCCAGATCGCGCGGCTGTTCCCCGACATAGACGCGGAACACGGGCGCGGCCGCGATCTCCATGAGCCGGCGGATCCCCTCCACCAGCGTCTGCCGGTCGGACGACTCGGTCAGATACCGCGGATCGATCAGAGGCTTCGCCGACGGGTCGACGGACCGCAGGCGCAACTGCCCACGGCTGACCGGGGACAGCAGGCTCACCATGCACGTGAGCCAGCGTTCACTGCCGCCGGAGAAGTCGACCGCCGCGGGCAGCACCTGGATGTCCGGTGCACCGGAGACCTCCCCGCACCGAAGGTAGGCCGCAACCTCCGCCAGAACCGCGAGCGGCCCGCGCCTGCGCTCGGCGTACGTGGCGATGTTCTCCTCGGTCTGTGCGTCGTTCCAGGTACGGCCCCGCACGACCGGCCAGGTGACCGGCACTGTCGGATGGTCGTGCAGGTTGGCGCCGACTCCCTGGACGTCTGCCGCCACCTCGATGCCGAGATCGGCAAGGTGCTGCGCCGGACCGATCCCGGACAGCATGAGGATCTGCGGAGAGCGCAGGGCCCCCGCGCACAGCACCACCGACGCCGTCGACACGGTCCGGTGCCGACCGGCGCGATCCAGATACTGCACACCCACGACGCGCTGCCTGTTGAGCAGCACCCGCCGGACCACCGCACCGACCTGCACCGTGAGCTGGGCCCGGTCCATGGCCGGGACTAGGTAGTCGCGTGCGTTGCTGCGCTCGCCGTTTCGGATACTGCTGTAGACGAGGCCTGCGCCGTCCAGGTCGCCGCTGTTGAAATCGCGGTTGATGTCGAGCCCGAACTCCAGGCAGGCCGTGACGAAGGCCAGCGACATGGGGTTGACGTCACGCGGGGTGGTCACCGCGATGGGCCCGCCCCGGGCGTGCGCCTCGGAGTCGCCGAGTTCGTTGTCCTCGGCGCGGCGGAAGCTGGGCAGAAGGTCATCCCATCCCCAGCCCTTCATGCCGCGTTCCGCCCAGCCGTCGTAGTCCCCGCGTGTGCCGCGGCACCAGGACAGAAAGTTGATCGCCCCGCCGCCGCCCAGGACGCGCCCCGAGGAGATCGGAACCTTCCGGCCGTGGAGTTCTGGCTGCGGAACGGTCTCGTCGCACCAGTCGAACTCACCGCGCTGCAGCTGGAACACACCCAGAGGCGGAATCAGGTGACCCGCGGGAGTGGTGTCCAGGGGGCCGGCCTCCAGGAGCAGGACACGAGCTCCGTCGCGCTCGCTGAGACGCGTTGCCACCACGCTGCCCGCTGCGCCGCCGCCCACGACGACGTGATCAAAGTGTCTGTCCTGCGTCATCACTTCTCCCTATGGGGCCGAACTTCGAAGAGGTCCTCGCTCCCGGGGGATGGTGCGGACCTGGATGCCAGCGGCAGTGGAAAGGGCACGCACCGAGAGCGTCGAGGGTGATGTCTGGGAGTCGGCCCGCCGCGCCGGAGGGGGTGAGCGCGAGCGGGCCGACTCCGGCCAGGGCGGCCACCGATGGTGAGCCGAGTGAGGCGGAGCGTCCTAACTGGCAGGCATCGGTGGCCGCGTCTGCAACCTGCCGCCTGCCCGCAGCAGTTGACTCTCTCCGGGGTGACCGAGTACGGCTTCGAGCAGGCGCGCCGACCGCATGACCGCGTCGAGATCGAGGCCCGTCGACATGCCGCTGTCTTCGAGGAGGTAGACCAGTTCCTCGGTGGCGATGTTTCCGGTCGCTCCCGGCGCGAAGGGGCAGCCGCCGAAACCGCCGGCTGATGCGTCGATCATGGACACGCCCGCCTCGATCGCCGCCCAGGCACTGGCCAGGCCCGTCCCTCGGGTGTTGTGCATGTGGACCGCCAGAGGTGTCCCGGGGACAGCAGTCCGTACGGCGTCGATCGTGCTCGTGACCCGCCCCGGGACGACCGTCCCGACCGTGTCCCCCAGCCCGATGACGTCGGCGCCGGCGGCCACCGCGCCGGCGGCCAGTTCGACCGTGCGGCCGGCGCTGGTCCTGCCGTCGAAGGGGCAGTCCCAGGCCGTCGCGAGGATGACCTCGCAACGGCCTTCGGCCTCATGGACGAGTTCCGTGATCCGACCCACGAGGTCCAGCGACTCGGCCGTGGAACGGCGCACGTTGGCCTGGCTGTGCCCGTCCGCCACCGAGACGACGTACTCGATGGTGCGGAACCCGGCCCTGATCGCCCTCTCCGCACCACTGACGGAGGCCACCAGCGCCGACCACTCGATCCCGGGCCACTGCGTCACGAGTTCGGCGACATACTCCGCGTCGGCCATGCTCGGAACGGCCCGGGGCGAGACGAACGCGGTGGCCTCGATGCGCTTGGCCCCGGTCGCGACGAGAGACTCCAGCACCCGCGCCTTGTCGGCGCGGTCGAGTGGCTTCTCGAGCTGCAGTCCGTCGCGTGGCGCGACCTCGCGAATCGAGACAACCGGCTCAGGCATGTCCGACTCCTAGTCGCGCGGGGTCCAGTTGTGGAGGAGCTCCGGCCAGTTCGGGAACCCGAAGGGGCCACCCATGGGGGTGACCTTGTCCTCGGGGACCTCCTCCCACGTCGTGACCTCGAGGTTGTTGCCGTCGAGGTCACGGAAGTAGATGGAGACCGCCGACATGCCGCGGTGGCTGCGCGGGCCGTCGAACGGGACGCCCTGGTCCTTGAGGTGGTCGGCGAACTGGAGCAGGCCCTCGGCGGTCGTGCCGAACGCCCAGTGCGGCTGGGGTTCCAGCGTGGTGAGGTCCGGGTAGGACTTGTCGTCCTTCGGCTTGGCGATCTCGAGCAGCGTCGTTCCGACGTGGTAGAAGATGTGCTGCGGGCGCCCCAGCCTGATGTCCTCGGCGTCCCAGCCTGCCCGGTAGACCTCGACACCGCCGAGGACCTGCTCGACGAACTTGCCGGCCTTGTGCGGGTCGCGGACCGCCACTCCGACGTGGTCCAGGCCTGTGAGGCCGACCGAGTTCTTCGGAATGTCGAACCGGATTCCGTGGTCCAGGAATGCCTTGCTGATCTCTGTGGTCACGGCTCACGCTCCATTGCGTTTCATTGCTTCACTGAATGTGTTCTTCGGTCTTCTGGCCGTGCGGTGAACGACCAGAGTCTTTGCCAATCCCTTGGAATTGCCGAAGGGAACGTGCTCAGTCGAGCAGATGGTTGTGCTCACCGAGTCTCGGTGCGCCGCGTTCCACCGCTCCCGGAGTGGCGGAGAGTTTGGGAACGATGCCCGGCATAGGCACCTCTTCGCTGTCAAGGGAGGGATCGGCGACGCGCAGAATCATGTCGCGGGCGCGGAAATGTTCATCGCTGTGGATATCGGCCGCGTTGTAGATACGGCTCGCCGGAACCCCGGCCTCATCCAGCAGCAAAAGCGCCTTTTGCGAGTCGAGTGACCTCGCCCATTCGGCGACTTCCTGATCGAGCTCGGTCTGCCGAAGCGCCCGTTCGTTGTGCGTGGCGTAGGAGTCGGGAAGGAGCCACTCCTCGTGACCGGCCGCGCGGGCGAATCGCTCGAAGACCGCATCCTGGTTGGCCCCGATCGCGAGCCATACACCGTCGGATGTCTGGTAGACGTTCGACGGCGCGATGCCCGGCAGGATGGATCCCTGCGGTTCCCGGACGACGCCCATCAGCTCGTACTCCGCCGCGATCGACTCCATCAGGCTCCACATGGCCTCGTAGAGCGCGACGTCGACCATCTGGCCTGCGCCCGTCCGGTCCCGCACCCGAAGGGCGAGTTGCGCCCCGACGAATCCGTAGATGCCGGCCATCGTGTCGGCGATCGAGATGCCCACCCGCACGGGAGGCCGGCCGGGTTCGGCGGTCATGTACCGGAAGCCGCTCATCGCCTCACCGATCAGGCCGAAGCCCGGACGGTGTTTGTAGGGGCCGGTCTGCCCGAACCCCGAGATCCGGATGAGGATCAGGGCGGGGTTCAGCTCGTGGAGCACGTCCCAGCCCAGACCCCATTTCTCCAGGGTCCCCGGGCGGAAGTTCTCGATGACGACGTCCGCATCGCCGAGGAGTCGCTTCAGCTGCTCCTGGCCCTCTGCCGTGGCCAGGTTGATGACAACGGAACTCTTGCCCCTGCCGACATAGGACCAGTGCAGTCCCACCCCGTTGTAGAGCCGACCCCAGTGCCGCATCGGATCGCCGTTCGGCGGCTCGACCTTGATCACGTCCGCGCCGTGATCGGCAAACATGCGACCGCAGACGGGACCTGCTATCAGGTGCCCGAGCTCAACCACCTTCAGCCCGGACAACGAACGACCGTCAGACATGCGGCCTCCACGTGGACATGTGACAAGCAGTGCGTAGTTAGGATACGAACGACTACCCGGCAAGGCAAGACCGAGGGTGTCGCGTGGTGCGTGGTCGCGAGTCGGACACGCCTCATCGACACCCACAAGCGGACGACTGTCCGCTGGCCTGGACACTACCTTCCCATCGAGGAGACGGGAAGTGCTGCGCGGCGGGAAATCGGGATGAATGCATCATTCGAGGATGTAAGCCTCTGTAGGGCGGGCAGGGTGAGCAGGGGTGAGCGATCCATGTGCCCAGGTGGCGGACAGTGATCCGTTTTTTCCATGACCAGGACAGTCGATGGAAACCGTCACTTCGTCGAGCCATCCTCGGCATCCGACCTGGATGGCCATCACTGACGTGACGAGCGGGTCGCTTCCCCTCGTGGCGGTACGCGCCCTCCGTCGACGGCGTGCGCGCCGGACTCGAAGCGCGGTGTGGGTTTCAGGGCTGTGGTCGATGTCCGACGAATGAGCATGGTCACGCGATGGGGGCCCTCGACCTGGACCTCGCGGGACTCTATAGTCGTTAGTCGATTCACGGCCATGTGTAATGGCCACGGTGATACCTACGACGGGAGACCCTGTGAAACTTGCACTGTTCGACGGCGGCCGAATCGGCGTCGTCGAAGACTCCGAGATTGTGGATGTGACTTCCGTGGCGCCGGGCTTCGACTCGGGTTACGCACAGAATCACTGGCTGCGCCTGTGCGCCGATTTCGAAAAGCTCCGGGAACCGCTGGAGCGGGTGGCCGCGACCGGCCCGCGCATCCCGATCGAACAAGTCCGCCTCGACGCCCCCGTGTTGAATCCGTCGAAGATCGTGTGTGCCGCGGCGAACTACGACGAACATCTCGCGGAAATGGACCCCATCCTCACTGACGCCCAACGCGCATCCGCGGCCTGGTTCCTCGCCTTCGATGTCTTCCTGAAGGCGCCCAGCAGCATCATCGGGCCGGGCAGTGACATCGAGCTGCCCGACCTGCCCAATGCCATCCACCATGAGTGCGAACTCGCGCTGGTGATCGGCAAGACCGCACGGAACGTCGACGCCTCACAAGCCCTCGACCACGTCCTCGGCTACACCATCCTCATCGACGTCACCGTCCGCGGTGACGGCGACCGCACCCGCCGCAAGTCCTACGACACCTTCTGCCCCGTCGGCCCGTGGCTCGTCACCGCCGACGAGATCGGCGACCCCCAGCAGCTCGACATCACGCTGAATGTCAACGGCCTCAGCCGGCAGTCGGTGAACACCAGCACGATGAAGGTGCCGATCGACCAGATGATCGCCTACGCCTCCAGCGTCATGACCCTTCACCCGGGTGACCTCCTGACCACCGGCTCCCCTCCGGGCGTCGGCGCCATCAACCCCGGCGACCGGCTGCACGCGTACATCGAGAAGATCGGTGAGATGGAGCTGGGAGTCGTCGGCCCCAAGGGGTGAGCCGAAGCCCTGCCGGTCGGCGTCCGTCAGCAGCTCTTGCGGTCCGGCAATTGGTCCACCGCCATGCTGTCCCGAGTTTCACGGCAAGGGCGGCGATCCGACGGAGAGGCGGCACGGGCCGAATGAGCGGTTCTTTCTCCTTGGGCTCCCAAGCTTCCGTAACCGCTGGTCGTCTCGATCCGGCAGCTGTCTGAGCAGAATCCGCCGACAGCGCAGGGTGTGCCCGGCGCGTCCGTAGGGCTGCCGTCGAGGAGCTCGATCTTTCTGTGGAAGCAGAACGCTCGGCCTCGCTGCGGTTTGCCCTGCCGGACGCCGGCGATCGGCAGCAGGGTTGCGGTCGTCTGGATGTCGAGTCGGCGAGGCGTCGGCCCTGCCTGGGTGGGAGTGCCCGTGAGCGGCCCTCACCTGGCAACCCGTCACAAGCCTGTGAACCCACTGGCGGATGCCGGTCCGGGCGCCGACGCGATGGTGATCGACGTGACGGTCATGGACGGAGACTGGCGGCAGGAGGCCCGCGGCGAGGTCATCAAGCGCGTCCTGGCCGCGATGGCCGACGCCTGTGGTGTGGCGGAACCGTTGCCGAGCTGGTGGGGGAAACTTCCGCGTGATCGACGAGGGCGGCTGGGGCTCGCGCGGCGGCGTCTTGTCCATCCTCTCCCTCCTCGACGGCGGCGTGTTCACCGAGGAGAAGGCTGCCGCCGTCCGCGCCGTGCTCGGCGCATGAGAAGCGTCCGGCCAGGCGCAACACGTTCGCCGGGTGGTGTGCCCGGCCGTGCCTCGGGGAGGCGGCCGACGGCCCCTCAGTCCTTGATCGTGGCGGCGATGAGGGTCTGGAGTTGCGTTGCCGTGCGGTCCAGGGGTTCGGTGCTGCGCTTGGCGCGGCACAGGGCCACGGTGCCCTCGACGGCCGCGACGATGAGCGTGGCGACCTGCACGGCCTGTTCGGCGTCGGCGCCGTGTTCGTGCAGGGACTCGGCGAGCAGGCTCTCCCACTGGTCGAAGACCTCGGCCGCGGCCACCAGGGCGGGTGGCACCTCGTCAGTGGGGGGTTCCTCTATGGCCACTGCCAGGACGGGGCATCCGGCGTGGAAGTCGGTGTCGACGACGATCTTGCGCCACAGGGCCAGGAAGGCGCGCAGTCCTGCGGCCGGGCCTGCCGCGAGTTCCTTGCGCAGAGTGCGGGCGATCCGCTCACCCGTGTAGCGGACCGCTTCGGTGGCCAACTGCCGCTTGCCGCCCGGGAAGTAGTGGTACGTCGAGCCGAGCGGCGCCTTGGCGTGCTTGGCCATCTCCCGGATGCTCGTGGCGCTCAGGCCGCGTCGGCTGATCATGTCGGCGGCTCCGGCCACGATCTTGACCCGCGCCGGGCCGTGTTCCGGATCTTTGGCCATAAGCCTGTGCCCCTCCCCGCGACTATAACGACTGTCATATTCTAGCGCGGGGCAGTGATCGCAGGCTGCCCCGAATCCGAGTATCGGCGGCAACGTGATGCCAGGCGGGAGTGGGCAGGTGGTAACAAGTTCTCGGGGACGCTCGTCGGCGAGGCGTCCCCCGTCGCCGGACACCGGGCCGCCGTTGTGTCGGCCGGCCGATACCTTCGAGCGCATGCGAATCCAGATCCGGGCTGCCGCGATCAGAGGCATCGACCGGCTGGTCGACGATCTCGGAGGCGACGGGGCAGGGCTGCTGGCCGAGTTCGGTGTGCGCCCCGGTGATCTGGACTCCGATCACGGGTTGCTGCCGGCGGTCACGGCCGGGCGGATTCTGCGGAGCGCCACCGCGAGGCTGAACTGTCCTGATTTCGGTCTGCGCCTGGCGGCATCCCAGGACATGTCGATGCTCGGGCCGCTGGCCGTGGCCGTCGGCAACTGCGACACGGTCGGAGACGGCCTCGACTGTGCGTCACGCTTCCTGTTCGTGCACAACCAGGGCCTGCGGCTGTCTCGTGGGCCCGACCCCGAGCACTACGCGGGAGTGGGCGCGGTCGAGTACCGGCTGGTGCATCCGGATGTTCCCTTCGAGCCGCAGTCGATGGATGCGGGTCTGGGGCTGCTGCACCGCAATCTCATCACGATGAGCGGCGGATACGAGCTGCTCGGGGTCTACCTGCCCCACCCGCCGCTGGCGAACGAGTCGGTGTACACCGAGTTCTTCGGCGCGCCGGTGCGGTTCAACACGGACCAGGCCCTGCTGCGGGTGCCGGCGAAGCTGTTCGACCAGCCGATGTCCGCGCCGGTCAATCCCGAACTGCGGCACATGGTCGTCGAGTACCTGGAGTCGCACTACGTGGACCCGCGCGAGGGGGTCGCCGCCTCGGTGCGGTCGGCGGTCGGCCGCGCGCTGGGCACGTTTCCCGTGCGGATCGACCTGGTCGCGACGTGGCTGCACATGCACCCCCGGATGCTGCAGCGGCGGCTGGCGGATGAGGGCACCTCGTTCCAGGGCATCGTCGACGACGTACGCAAGCACGCCGCGCACAGGTTGCTGACGACGACGGGCATGCCGTTCTCCCAGATCGCGTCATTGGTCGATCTCGCGGGGCAGGCGGCGCTCACGCGCGCGTCACGCCGGTGGTTCGGCAGGACACCGACGCAGGTCCGCCGTGACGCCAGGGACACCCACCAGCCACCGGGTGTCGCGCAAAGGTAAATACTTGTCGCACAGAGTTAAGTATCCGGTGGCGGGCGCTCCCATACTCGGGTGCCATGACGAGTTCCGCGCATCCCGCTCCGCTGCCCGGCCACGTGGACGTGCTGATCGTCGGCGCCGGGATCTCCGGCATCGACGCCGCGTACCGAGTGCGGTCGCAGTGTCCGGATCGGTCGTACGCCCTGCTGGAGGCCCGTGAGTCCCTGGGCGGGACGTGGGATCTGTTCCGGTACCCCGGCGTCCGGGCCGACTCCGACATCTTCACGCTGAGTTTTCCGTTCCAGCCGTGGACCGGTGAGAACTCCATGGCCGACGGGCCAGAGATCCTCGACTACCTGCGCCGAACCGTGCGGCGCTTCGGCATCGACCGGCACCTGCACTGCAACACGAAGGTGGTCGCGGCCGACTGGTCGGGGGAGACGGCGCATTGGACGGTGACCGTCGAGCGCGGCGGTGAGGACGGGCCGGTCCGGTCGACGGTGACGTGCTCCTTCCTCTACCTGTGCACCGGCTATTACGACTACGAGCGCGGCCATGAACCGCAGTTTCCCGGTGTCGAGTCCTTCGCGGGTACGGTCGTGCACCCGCAGTTCTGGCCCGACGGGCTCGACCACGCCGGCAAGAACGTCGTAGTGATCGGCAGCGGCGCCACCGCGATCACGGTCGTGCCCGCGATGGCGCGCGACGCGGCGAAGGTGACGATGCTCCAGCGCACGCCGACCTGGATCAGCGTGCTGCCGCGTCGCGACCGCGTCGCCGCCAGGATCCGGCGGTTCCTGCCCGCCGGGCTGGCGCACCGGGTCATCCGGGCGCGCAACGCCGCCTACTCCAACGGCTTCTACCACTACTGCCGGCGCTTTCCGGACCGGGCGCGGGCGCTGCTGACCCAGGCCGCCGCCCGGCGGATCGGCCCGGAGGCGGCACGTGAGCACTTCACCCCTTCCTATGCGCCGTGGGACCAGAGGGTATGCATCACGGCCGACGCGGACCTGTTCAAGGCGATCCGGCGCGAGGACGTCGAGGTGGTCACCGATCACATCGACAGCTTCGTCCCCGAGGGGATCCGCCTGCGATCGGGCCGGGTCCTGCCGGCCGACGTCGTCGTGACGGCGACCGGACTGCGCATGCTGGCGCTCGGCCACATCGCCGTGAGCGTGGAGGGCCGACCGGTCGACCCCGCGGGTCACATGTTGTGGCGCGGAGCCATGCTCAACGACGTGCCGAACCTCGCACTGTGCTTCGGCTACGTCAATCTGTCCTGGACGATGCGGGCGGACCTCACCGCGCGGCTGGTGTGCCGGGTCCTCAACCACATGCGCCGCGCGGACCTCGCCGCGGTCACCCCTCCCGCGGAGCCCGGTGTCCGGGAGCAGCCCATGATCGAGCTGGCGTCCGGCTATGTCCAAAGGGGCGTCCAGAGCTTCCCCCGGCAGGGCCACCGCACCCCGTGGCGGATGCACCAGACCTATCTGCTCGACACCGCCGACATCGCGCGCGCGAACCTCCGCCGCGAGCTGCACGGCGTGCCTCGCGCGTCGGTGCGCCCGGTCGGCGATGACGTCCGGCTGGGAGGCTGACCGTGGCGGATCTGGACGGAGTGTGCGACGAGCGTTTCGCGGAGCTGGCTGCGCGGCTGTCCGGGAACCTCGACGCGGGCGACGAACTCGGCGCCTCGATCGCGGTCATGGTCGACGGGGAGTCGGTGGTCGACCTGTGGGGCGGATGGGCCGATCAGGACCGTACGGCGCCGTGGCGGCGCGACACGATCACCAATGTGTGGTCGTGCACGAAGACGGTCACCTCCCTGGCGGCGCTGCTGCTGGTGGAGCGGGGACTGCTCGACGTCGATGCCCCGGTGGCCCGGTACTGGCCGGAGTTCGCCGCGCGCGGCAAGGCAGGTGTGCTGGTCCGGCACCTGCTGTCGCACACCTCCGGTGTCTCGGGGTGGGACCGGCCTGTGACCGTCGCGGACGTCCTCGATGTGCCGGCGTCGACGGCCCGGCTGGCCGCGCAGGCGCCGTGGTGGCCCCCGGGCACGGCGTCCGGTTACCACCTGCTCAACTACGGCCATCTGGTGGGCGAGTTGGTCCGACGGATCGACGGGCGCACTCTGGGCGGGTTCGTCGCCGAGGAGATCGCCGGCCCGCTCGGCGCCGACTTCCACATCGGTCTGCCGGACTCCGAGTTCGGCAGGGTCGCCGATGTCGTACCGCCGCCGTTCCGGTCGAGCGATCTCGCCGGCGCCGATCCGAACGGTGTGGCGATGAAGACCTTCACCGGCCCTCTCGGCGGTGCCGAGGAGTCATGGCGCCCCGAGTGGCGTCGCTCCGAGATCGGCGCGGCGAGCGGCCACGGCAACGCCCGGTCGCTCGCCAGGATCCACTCCGTCATCGCCTGCGGCGGCACGCTCGACGACGTACGCCTGCTGTCGCCACAGACCATCGACCTGATCTTCCGCCAGCAGACCAACGGACCGGACCTGGTGCTCGGGATGCATCTGCGCTTCGGCATCGGGTTCGGGCTGCCGTCCCCGGCGGTGCCGTATCTCCCGGAAGGACGGATCTGCTTCTGGACCGGATGGGGCGGATCGGTGGTCGTGATCGACACCGAACGCCGGGCCGCGATCTCGTACGTCATGAACCACATGGGCACCGGGCTGCTCGGCAGCGACCGCACGACCCAGTACGTCAAGGCCGCTTTCGCGGCCCTGGATTGAAGGTGCGCCGATGACTTTCGTAAGTCCCCATGCCGATGTGGTGCTGCCTGAACGGGGGCTGCACGCCTACCTGTTCGCAGGTCTGGGCCCCGCCGACCTGGACCGAGTCGCGCTGGTCTCCGCGGAGTCCGGTGACATGCTGACGTACGGGTCCTTGCGTACGAGCGTCGACGAGTTCGCCGCCGAGCTGGCGGCGCGTGGCGTCCGCCCCGCCGACACGGTGGCGCTGCTGTGTCCGAACGTGCCGGCGTTCGCGGTTGCGTTCCACGGGATCCTGCGGGCCGGCGCCACCGTGACCACAGTGAACGTGCTGTCGACTGTGGCTGAGATCGCCAAGCAGCTGACCGCCTCCGGGGCGCGGACGCTGGTGACGGTGACGTCCCTGGCCGCGAAGGCCGGCGAAGCGGTGGGCGCGGCTGGGCTACACCCGGGCGCGACCCTGATTCTGGACGCCGAACGCCCGCCCGTGTCCGGCCCGGCGCCCGCGCCTGACCGGTTCGACCCGGCCGAGCGAGTGGCCGTACTGCCCTACAGCTCCGGCACCACCGGCCTACCGAAGGGGGTGATGCTGACCCATCGCAACCTGGCGGCCAACATCGCGCAGCTCACGCCGGTCCTGGACCTGCGTTCCGACGACGTGGTGCTCGCGGTCCTGCCGTTCTTCCACATCTACGGCATGTCGGTGCTGCTGAACTCGACACTGGCCGCACGCGGCCGCGTCGTGACCATGGCCCGGTTCGACCTGTCGGCGTTCTTGGAGGCCGTCCAGCGCCACCGGGTCACCTACCTGTTCATCGCGCCGCCGATCGCGGTGGCCCTGGCCAAGCATCCGATGGTCGACTCCTACGACCTGAGCTCGCTGCGGGCGATCGTCAGCGGTGCGGCCCCGCTGGACGAGGAGTTGGGCGCGGCGGTGGCCCGGCGGTTGTCGGTGCCGGTCGTGCAGGGGTACGGCATGACCGAGCTGAGCCCGGTCAGCCACCTCGTGCCGGTGGCCGACGGCGGGGCGGGGGTCGCTGGGTGCCGCGCGCCGATCGAGGCTGCCGGCTGGCCGTTGCCCAACACGGTCAACAAGCTCGTCGCCCCCGCGACCGGCGCCGAGATCGGTGTGCCCGCCGACGGGTTGAGCGAGCCCGGGGAGCTGTGGGTGCGCGGGCCGAACGTGATGGCGGGCTACCTGGGCAATCCGCAGGCCACCGCCGAGACGCTCGACGCCGAGGGGTTCCTGCACACCGGGGATCTGGCGAGAGTCGATGCCACCGGATGCGTGTACATCGTCGACCGCATCAAGGAGCTCATCAAGTACAAGGGTTACCAGGTCGCGCCGGCCGAGCTGGAGGCGCTGCTGCTGACCCACCCGGAGATCACCGACGCCGCGGTGATCGGCGTGGCCGACGCCGAGGGCGAGGAGACACCGAAGGCGTTCGTCGTCGCTGCGGATCCCGCGTTGAGCGCCGCGCGGGTGATGGAGTTCGTCGCCGCGCAGGTCGCGCCCTACAAGAAGGTGCGGGCCGTCGAGTTCGTCGCCGCGATCCCCAAGTCATCGGCGGGCAAGATCCTGCGCAAGGAACTGAGATCCAACCAGCCGCTGTGACCAGCGGCCCGCAACTTCTGCCATGATTATGACGAGTGTTATATCGAGAGAGGTGTACCCCATGGCCGAGCCGGTGGTCCTGGTGGCGACGATGGTCGCGAAGCCGGGCCAGGAAGAGCTGGTCGAGAAGACGTTCAAGGCGGCCATACCCGCGGTGCTTGCCGAACCCGGGTGCCTGCAGTACGCGCTGCATCGCAAGGCGGGAACCACCGGCGAGTTCGTCATGATCGAGAAATGGGCCTCGCAGGAGGCACTGGGCGCGCACATGAAGGGCGCCGCGATGCGCGAGATCGGCGTCGCCCTGGCGCAGGCACTGGCCGGCCCCCCGGACGCGCTCTTCCTGGAGGCGATCCCTGTCGGCGCCCCGGAGTCCGGCGCCATCTGACCGCACGCGGGACCGGGCCGACGGACACACCGTGCGGCCCTGGATCCCCCACGCAACCGAGGAGTTTTCCTATGAAGAGCCTGATGTTCGTCGCCCCCGGGCAACTGCGCTTCGACGAGATCGACGCCCCCACCCTCGTCGAGGGCGCGGACGCCCTCGTGCGTCCGCTCGCGGCCACGACGTGCGACCTCGACCACCATGTCATCGGAGACAAGACGCCGTTCTCCGGATTCGGCCCGTTCCCGCTCGGCCACGAGTGCGTGGGCACGGTGGTCGAGGTCGGCCCCGACTGCACGGACATCGCGGTCGGCGACGTCGTCGGCGTCGCCTGGCACATCGCCTGCGGCACATGCGCACAGTGCAAGCTCGGCCACACCGCCCGCTGCCTCCTCCACGGTGACGCCCAGTACGGGCTCCCCGTGAACGGGGCCTGGGGCGGGACCTTCGACGAACTCATCCGCGTCCCCTACGCCGACTTCAACCTGGCCAAGCTGCCCGCCGGAATCGACCCCGTGCACCTCGCCTCGATCGGCGACAACCTCGCCCTCGGCTGGGAGACGGTGATGCCGACCGTCGCCGGAATCACCGACCCGAAGATCGCGGTCTTCGGCGGGACCGGCTCCATCGGCCTGTACTGCGTCGACGTCGCGGTCCACTGCGCCGGCGCCCGCACCGTGTACTACGACGACGACCCAGTCCGGATGAAGGTCGCCGAGCAGCTCGGCGCCGAGGTCCACGACGTCAACGGCAAGCGAGAGAAGGACTTCCATCTCGCCGTGGACGCCAGCTGCAACCCCGAACGACTTCGCAAGGCCCTGCTGTCGGTCATGCCAGAGGGCTACGTCAACAGCGTCGGCATCTACTTCGACGAGGTCCAGCTGCCCCTGCTGGCCCTGTACCAGCGCGGAGTCCACTTCCACAACGGCAAGGGACACGCCCGGCCCAATATGACACCCACGCTGGAAGCCGTGGCCGCCGGGAAGCTCCACCCTGAACTGGTCACCAGCGGGATCTATCAATGGGACGAGATCCCCGACATCCTGACCTCCGACCACGCCGGCCACAAGCCGATCTTCCTCTTGGACAATTGAGAGCACGGTCGGCACCAGGCCGACAGGCTTCACGTCCACGGCGGGGTCGAGAACACCCGCGCCAGGTGACACCCCCGGCTGCTGTGCCTGTGACACCGGCACATCAGCCCGGTGCCAAGCTGGGCACGGACCCGCCGCCGGCGAGTCGAGCTTCCGCCCACAGGCGCGTACCGGGCCGCGCCGCACCGATCCCCGCACAGAACGAGAGTCGATGAACCCCGACACCCCGCAGCCGGCCCAGCGCGGCACAGGCCCCACTGCCCTGGAAGACGATCTGCAGCAGCGTCAACGCGCGGTCACGGCGCTCGGCGACGAACTCCGCGCCCTTGGCGACGCCGCAGTCGGCGCCGAAGCCCCCACCGAGACGCTGCACCTTGTCGCCGAGGCCGCCCGACGCCTCACCGATCAGCTGGCCACCCCCCGGCGCCTGCGGGCGAGCGTCCCCGCCATCGACGACTTCGCAACCGGCCGACGCTTCTACAACCCCGTCTCCGGCGAGGGCAACCCCCTCGCTCCCCCCATGCGCGTGGAAACCACCGCCGATACCGTCACCGGCCACTGCACCCTCTCCCTCGTCCACGAGGGCCCGCCGGGCTACGCACATGGCGGCATGAGCGCCATGCTCCTCGACGAACTCATGGGCCTGGTCTGCCTGCACAGCGCCCGCCCGTCCATGACCGTGGCCCTCACAACCCGCTACCTGCAGCCCGTCCCGCTCGACACACCCCTGCGCGCCCAGGCCCGCATCACCCGCACCGAGAACCGAAAGACCTACGTCCACGGATCGATCGCCACCGAAACGCGCCCTGCCCAGAACCTCGTCGAAGCAGAGGGCGTCTTCGTCTCCCCCGCCCCCGACAGTCAGCGTGCACTCTTCCCCCACCTCCCCCTTCTATAAATGGCTTTGAAGCCGTTTCGGAGCTGGCCGGATTCGTCGAGCCCGGCCCACGTCGAGCCGGGCCTCCCTGTAGGGACGGATGCGGCCTTCCTCCGCCCCCGACGACGTCTTACTCGCAACACAGACCCATGGCCGTACACCAGGCCGTTCCGAACGATCCGCACTCATCGCATTGATTGCTCGAGACCGTGAACCCCCACCCAGGTGGTCGGCGCCAGCCCCGCCCTACGTGGGGGAGCCCTCCAAGGCGCACTCGGCCCAGATCGTCTTGCCTGTTGTGGTGTGGCGGGTGCCCCAGCGCTGGGAGAGCTGGGCGACCAGGAACAGGCCGCGTCCTCCCTCGTCGAAGGTGCGCGCCCGGCGCAGGTGCGGGGAGGTGGTGCTGGCGTCGGACACCTCGCATATGAGGGCCTGGTCGTGAATCAGCCGCAGCACGATGGGCGCGTAACCGTACCGGATGGCGTTGGTGACCAGTTCACTGACGACCAGCTCGATGACGAAAACAGCCTCTTCCAGTCCCCATGCGACCAGCTGGGCGGCTGCTTGCTTGCGGACCTTGCCGACGGCAGCAGGGTCGGCGGGCAGTTCCCAGACGGCCACCCGGTCGGCGCTGAGGGCACGGGTGCGGGCGATGAGCAGTGCGACGTCGTCGACGGGGCGCTCGATGAGCATGTTGTCCAGCACGTTGTCACAGATCGTCTCCAGCGACTCGGTGGATCCTGCCAGGACGTGGCGCAGCCTGTTGAGTCCCAGATCGATGTCTCGATCGTAGGATTCGATCAAGCCGTCGGTGAACAGGACGAGCAGACTTCCTTCCGGCAGTTCCAGCTCGGTGGTCTCGAACGGCAGACCGCCCAGGCCCAGCGGGGGACCGGTGGGCACGTCGAGGAAGTCGACCGAGCCGTCCGGGCTGACGACCGCCGGCTGCAGGTGACCGGCGCGGGCGAGGCTGCAGCGGCGGGAAATCGGGTCATACACCGTGTATAGGCAGGTGGCGCCGATCTCGCTTGAGACGTCGCCCCCTTTGTCGAGCTCGGCGTCTGCGGACCGGCTGATGACCAGGTCGTCCAGCTGGGTGAGGAGTTCGTCGGGGGAGAGGTCGACGTCGGCAAGCGTACGAACCGCGGTGCGCAACCCCGCCATGGACGCGGAAGCATGGATACCGTGCCCCACGACGTCCCCGACAACCAGGGCGACTCGGGCGCCGGACAGGGGAATGACGTCGAACCAGTCACCCCCGACGCCGACCCGGGAGTCTGCGGGCAGATATCGACTGGCGGCTTCCACTGCTGCGTGGCTGGGCATTCGGTGTGGCAGCAGACTCCGTTGGAGGGCGACCGCTGTTGCCCGCTCGTGTGTGTAACGGCGTGCGTTGTCCACGCAGACCGCCGCTCTGGCCACCAGTTCCCCGGCGAGGAGCAGGTCGTCCTCAGCGAAGGGGTCCGGCCGTCCCCGGCGTGCGAAGACGGCCACGCCGAGGGGGTGCCCGCGGGCGTGCAGCGGCACCGCCATCAACGAGTCGATGCCCTGCGCGACCGAAGGTGGGAGTTGCGCGACCCAGCCGTCGAAATCTGCATCCCCCGGTCTCACCAGGACAGGAGCGCCGGAAGCCAGGCAACGACGCGAAGGGGAGGCATCCGCGCAGGCCTGCACCTGCCCTGGCGTCACGACAGATGGGGCGGCACCTTCAAGGCCGGTCTCACACGCGACCCGCCGCAGCGTCACGTCACCGGGAAGCAGGCCGTCGGCCGGCTCCTCGCTGCGGAGCACCGATTCCAGAAGATCGATACAGGCGACATCGGCGAACTCTGGAACGGTGACCTCGGCCAGCTCCCGGGCGGTATGTTCCACGTTCAGCGTGGTCCCGATCCGAGCGCCGGCCCTGTCCAACAGGGCGAGCCTCTCCCGCGCCTGGTACTCGTTGGTGATGTCGAGCGAGCAGACCCACACGCCCTGTACCGGACCGGATGCCCCCTTGAGCGGCCACACGAAGACGGTCCACGCATGGGGGCGGGATTCACCCGGTGCCCGCACAAATATCTGCTTCTTCCCCGGCTCACCGGCCCTCAGCGCAGTGAAGATCAGCTCCTCGACCTCGGTATAGGGGGGACCCGGTAGGAATTCCGTCAGACGCAGCCCGCGTACCTCGTCCTCCCTGACGCCGATCACTCTGGCACCGGCGTCACTGATCCGAAGTAGCCGACCATCCGCGTCGTATATCGCGGTGGAGAAAACCGACTGTTCGAATGCCCACTCAGTGAGGACTTCGGCCTCACGTCGACAGCGCTTGACTCCCGGAGCAGCCACCAGGGACCACCTTTGGGTTCCGTCATCCCCGGTCGTGGGAACGGCCAGAAGTTCCACGGTGACGCTACTGCCGTTCCGGTGTCGCAGCTCGATCTCGCTGCTCCACGACGAGCGCGTTCTCAGAGCTTGCCTGGCCTCTCCGGGCAACCGCCCGGAGAGCAGGTTGGTTGCGGAGTGCCCCACGACTTCTGCGGAGGAGTATCCGAGCAGCCGCTCGGCGCCGGTGCTCCACTCCGTGAGAACGCCGTGTTCGTCCGACACGGCCGTACTCAGCCAGGACAACGTCGGCTCCCGATCGGCCCGGGCCTCAGCCGGTGTGACGCAGTACCGCCCATGGTCACTCATCCGTTCTCGGGAACCATGCCCACACCAATGTGGTGATTACACCAGGATAGGGTTGGTTCGTCATGTCAGTGAGGGCTTTGTCGGCTTCAGCTCTACGTCGCGGCCCTACTGGCCGGACGGGCGCTGTCGGCCGCCCTGACCCGAGCTGTCCTGGGAGTCGACATGATCGAATCCGGGTGCTCTGGGGTTCCCGCCCCCGCCCCCTGCCCTGCTCCCGTCTCCACAGCCAGTCTGCTCGGGCCTGGCGACGGCGGGGTCAGGGGCGGCGTACCAGCACGCGCAGTGGTGCGCGGAAGGAGAGGAGCCCGAGCATCGGCGGGTCCGTCTCCTCGGCGAGGACCGCGTCCGGTATCAGCTCGGCGGCCGTGCGGAGCGCTACCGCCGGCTCGGTGCGGGCCAGCGACGCTCCTGGGCAGCGGTGCCGGCCCGCGCCGAAGGACAGGTGGTGGCGGATGTTCGCCCGGTACGGGCACATCCGGTCCGGCTCGTCGAAGATCTCGGGATCCGAACCTGTGCCCATCAGCATCAGCAGGAGCTGTGCACCCGCGGGCACGCGCACGCCGGACAGTTCGACTTCCCGTGCGGCAACCCTTCGCCAAGTGGTGACGGGAGGTTCACGGCGCAGTACCTCCTCGACCCACGCCTGTGCGAAGTCGTGGTCCGTGGCGGCCCGTGCCCAGACCTGGTGGTCCTCCAAGGCCCGGCGCAGCACCGTGGAGATGAGCTGGCCGGTGGTGGACTGGCCGGCGATGAAGACGAAGAAGCACACGGCTACGGCGGTCGGGGCGTCCAGCGGCTCGCCACTCGGCAGGCGGTGCCGGCGCAGCGCGCCGACCAGGCCGTCCGCCGGCGCTGCCCCGGCCACCTGGTCCGTCAGCCATCGGTGGAAGTCACCGACCAACTCGGCCAAGTGGACCTGCCGTTCGTCCGACGGTCGGCCGTAGAACAACTCCAGCGCGGCGTCGCTCCACTCGACCAGCGTGGCGGCGGGCACGTCCGCGATGCCGAGCAGGCGCATCATCACCCGGCACGGCAGCACCTTCGCGTACTCCGTGGCGAGGTCGCAGGGGGCACCTGACGTGTATCGATCCCGTAGACGGGCCAGCGTCTCCCGTGCCGTCTCCTCGACCAGCGGTACCGCCGCGGCCACACGGTCGGCGTTGAAGAACCGGGTGACCAGACGGCGCAGTCCGGCATGGCTGGGACCACCGTTGTTGGCGAGAGCGGGCGGCAGCGAGAAGCGGGCCCGGGCGAGGGCCCTCAGCGCGGGCGTGGAGAGCAGGGCGACGGCGTGCTGGGCGTTGTCTGGCAGATACGTCACCGGGTCCAGCAGGATCTGTCGCACATCCGTGTACCGGCTCACCAGCCACAGACCGGTGTCGGGGTCGTGGTGGACAGGTGCTGTGCGGCGCAGTTCCTCCAGGACAGGGTGCGGATCGCGCGTGAATCGGGCGCCGAAGAGGCTGGGAAGTGCTGTCGGTCCGGGCCTCGGGCCCGCTGTCATGTCTGCCCTGGTCACATCGTCACCGGCTCCCTCACCGTCAGGTCGGCCTCGGTCCTGCTCCGGATCTCCTCGACGGAGACGCCAGGGGCGGTCTCGGCGAGGACCAGCCCGTGTTCGGTGACGTCGATGACTCCCAGGTCGGTGATGATGCGCTGCACGCACCGCTTGCCGGTCAGGGGAAGCGTGCACTCCCGGACGACCTTCGGCGTGCCGTCCTTGGCCGAATGCTCCATCAGCACGACGACCTTCCGTGCGCCGTGCACGAGATCCATCGCCCCGCCCATGCCCTTGATCATCTTGCCGGGGATGGTCCAGTTGGCGAGGTCGCCGACGGCGGAGACCTGCATGGCCCCGAGGATCGCCGCGTCGATGTGCCCGCCCCTGATCATGCCGAAGGACAGGGCGGAGTCGAAGAAGGAGGCGCCCGGCAGTACGGTCACGGTCTCCTTGCCGGCGTTGATCAGGTCAGGATCGACCCGGTCGGCCGTGGGATACGGGCCGACGCCCAGGATGCCGTTCTCCGATTGCAGGACCACGTGAACGCCGGGCGGCAGATGGTTGGGCACCAGCGTCGGCAGTCCGATGCCGAGGTTCACATACGATCCGTCGGTCAGCTCGGCGGCCGCCCGGGCGGCCATCTCGTTCCTGGACCAGGCCATTACTCCCACCCTCCCGTCGTCTGGTGCACGATCACCTTTTCGATCCGCTTCTCGTCCACTTCGGCCGCGGTGAGGGGAACCACCGACTGCACGAAGACGCCCGGCAGATGGACGGTGTCCGGGTCGAGCTCGCCTGGCTCGACGAGCTCCTCGACCTCAGCGACGGTCACCCGTCCCGCCATCGCCGCAAGGGGGTTGAAGTTCCGGGCCGACCGGGCGAAGACGAGGTTGCCGTGCCGGTCCCCGCGGACAGCGCGGACGAGGGCGAAGTCGGTGGTGATCGCCTCCTCCAGCACGTATTCCGTCCCGTGGAATTCGCGCACCTCTTTCGGTGGGGAGGCCGCGGTCACGCCGCCCGCACCGTCGTAGCGCCAGGGCAGCCCGCCTTCGGCGATCTGGGTGCCGACGCCGGCCGGGGTGAAGAACGCCGGTATGCCGCAGCCGCCGGCACGCAGTCGCTCGGCGAGCGTGCCCTGCGGGACCAGTTCCAGTTCGATCTCGCCGGCGAGGTACTGGCGGGCGAACTCCTTGTTCTCGCCGACGTAGGAGGAGGTGGCGCGAGTGATGCGGCCGGCTTCGAGCAGCAGCCCCAAGCCCCAGTCGTCGACTCCGCAGTTGTTCGATACGACCACCAGGTCCCTCGCGCCCTGCTCGAACAGTGCCTGGATCAGCGCCGAGGGAATGCCACAGAGCCCGAAGCCACCGACGGCCAGCGACGCACCGTCGAAAACCGCCGCGACCGCCTCGGACGCCGATGCGATGACCTTGTCCATCAGCGTGCCCCCTCCAACTCGGTGAGGCCGAGCTGCCGGGCGATGAGCAGCCGCTGGATCTCGCTGGTCCCTTCGCCGATCTCCAGGATCTTGGAGTCGCGCCAGAAACGGGCGACGGCGTACTCGTTCATGAAGCCGTAGCCGCCGTGGATCTGGGTGGCGTCGCGGGCGTTGTCGACGGCGATCTCGGAGCTGTAGAGCTTGGCGAGCGCGGCCTCCTTCTTGAAGGGCTCACCGGAGACCAGCTTGGAGGCGGCGTGGTACCAGGACAGCCGCGCGGTGTGTGCGCGCATCTCCATGTCGGCGATCTTGAACTGGATGGCCTGGTTGGCGCCGATGGGACGGCCGAACGCCTCCCGCTCACGGGCGTACTTCAGCGACTCGTCAACGCAGCCCTGCGCCAGGCCGGTGGCGAGCGCGGCGATGGCGATCCGGCCCTCGTCGAGAATGCGCAGGAACTGGGCGTAGCCGCAGCCGCGTTGGCCCAGCAGGTTCTGCGCCGGAACACGGACGTCGGCGAAGGACAGCTCCCGGGTGTCGGAGGAGTTCCAGCCGACCTTGGAGTACGGTGCCGCCACCGTCAGGCCCGGGGTGCCCGCGGGGACGATGATCGCGCTGATCTCCTTGGCTCCACTCTCTGTGGTGCCGGTGACCGCGGTGACGGTGATCAGTCCGGTGATGTCGGTGCCGGAGTTGGTGATGAAGCACTTGCTGCCGTTGATGACCCATTCACGCGTGTTCTCGTCCAGACGGGCGGTCGTACGGGTCGCCCCGGCGTCCGAGCCGCCGCCCGGTTCGGTGAGGCCGAAGGCGCCGAGGATCTCGCCGGCGCAGAGCCGGGGCAGCCACTCGGCCTTCTGCTCAGGGGTCCCGAAGAGGTGGATGGGCATGGCACCGAGCGAGACGCCCGCCTCCAGAGTGATGGCCACGGAGGAGTCGACGCGGGCGAGTTCCTCCAGGACCAGGCCGAGGGCGAAGTAGTCGCCGCCCATGCCGCCGTACTCCTCAGGGAACGGCAGCCCGAACAGGCCGAGCTTGCCCATCTCCTGGACGATCTTGTACGGGAATTCATGCCGTTCGTAGTGGTCGCCGATCACGGGGGCGATCACGTCGCGGGCGAACTCCGCGACAGTACTGCGAAGTTGTTCGTGCTCATCAGTGAGTCGGTGGTTCACCATGTCGTCCTCTGTGTCATGACGGTGTGGGTGGAGCATCTGGGGGCCGGACGGCCGGGGCGTTCGCCGGGGGTGGGTGTGCCGGCCGTGGGCGAACTTCGCCGGTGGGTCTCATGCCGGTGGATTCGCGGGTTCGATGACCGCGAGGACCTCGTCCAGGGCCACGGTGGCGCCCGGTGCGGCGCGCAGCTCGGTGACCGTGCCGTCGAAGGGCGCGGTCAGGGCGTGCTCCATCTTCATGGCCTCGACGACGAGGACGACCTGGCCCGCGGTGACGGTGTCTCCGACGGCTGCCTTCACGAGTGTGACCGTGCCGGGCATGGGGGCGGCGAGTGCGCCGCCCGCGATCCCTCCGGCGGCGGCGCCGGCCGCGGCGACCGGATCGAAGGTCCGGAGCCGCCAGGTGTCGGCGCCGAGGGAGAGCCAGTGCACGACCTCTCCGGTCGGGGTCGTCTCCACCGTGTGGTCGAGCCCCCGCGTCTCCCTGCCCCAGGTCAGGAGCACCTTGCCGGTCCCGCTGGTGCGCAGGTCGGCCGGCGCAGCCGCGTCGCCCTCGAAGGACACCTCATAAGCAGCCGGTCCACGGGGAGCACGGCGGACGCGAATCTCGATGGGCTCACGGTCGCCGTCCAGGAACCGGTGCGTGATCCAGGCCGGGCCGCCGATCCGCCAGCCGGACGGCACGGAGAAGGGATCCACCCACGCCTGCGGATCCGAGGCAGACTCCATCGAAAGCTGGACGGCGAGCGCCGCGGCCAGTGGAACCTCGGGTGGCACCGGAGCATGCACCAGTGAGTCGAGCCGGGCCTCGACCAACCCGGTGTCCACACGTCCGGCGACCACATCGTCGTCATCGAGCAGCCGACGCAGGAATCCGGCGTTGATGGTCACTCCGTGCACCCGGGTGTCGTCGAGGGCGGCGCGCAGCCTGCGCAGCGCGGTGGCCCGGTCCGGGCCGTGCGCGATGACCTTGGCGAGCATGGGGTCGTACGCGCTGCCGACCTCGTAACCCTCGACGAGCCCCGAGTCGACGCGCACCCCCTCGCCCGCCGGTTCCCGCAGAGTCAGCACCCGGCCGCCGCTGGGCAGGAAGTCCCGTTCGGCGTCCTCGGCGTAGAGCCGGACCTCGATGGCATGGCCGTCGAATCCGATCTGCTCCTGACCGAAGGGCAGCGGTTCGCCGGCGGCTATGCGCACCTGCCACTCGACCAGGTCCAGGCCGGTCACCAGTTCGGTCACCGGGTGCTCGACCTGGAGCCGGGTGTTCATCTCCATGAAGAAGTACTCGTCCGGGCGGTCGCTGGAGACGATGAACTCCACCGTGCCCGCGCCGACGTAGCCGCAGGAGCGAGCGGCCTCGACCGCCGCCGCGCCCATCGCCGCCCGAGTGGCCTCGTCGAGCAGCACTGAGGGGGCCTCCTCGACGATCTTCTGATGGCGGCGTTGGAGGCTGCACTCACGCTCGCCCAGGTGCACCACGGTTCCGTGCGCGTCGGCCAGCACCTGGATCTCGATGTGGCGCGGACGGTCGATCCAGCGCTCCACCAGCAGGGTGTCGTCCCCGAAGGCGCCGCGCGCCGTACGCCGGGCAGTGGCGATCTCCTCCAGCAGGGCGGCCGTATCGCGGACCAGCCGCATGCCCTTGCCGCCGCCGCCCGCCGACGGCTTGAGCAGCACCGGCAGGCCGACCTCGGCGGCCGCCTCGGCGAGCTGGTCGTCCGTCAGCCCGCTGCCGCTGCTGCCTGGCACCACGGGAACCCCGTACGCGCGAACGGTGTCCTTGGCGCGGATCTTGTCGCCCATCAGCTCGATCGCGGCCGTCGGCGGGCCGATGAAGGCGAGTCCGGCGTCGGTGACCGCCCTGGCGAATTCGGCGTTCTCGGAGAGGAATCCGTAGCCGGGGTGGATCGCCTGCGCGCCGGTACGACGGGCGGCGTCCACGATCTGCTGGATGTCGAGGTAGCCGTCGGCGGGCCCGCCGGGGCGCAGGGCCACCGCCGTGTCGGCTTCTAGTACGTGCCGGGCCCTCGCGTCCGCTGTGCTGTGGACGGCGACTGCGCGGATGCCGAGCCGACGCAGCGTGCGGATGACCCGTACCGCGATTTCCCCACGGTTGGCGATCAGGACGGTGTCGAACACCTGGAGACTCCTCGGATCTGAGGGAGGGAGGTCACATGCGGAAGACGCCGAACTGCGGTTCGGCCAGAGGGGCGTTGGCGCACGCGGTCAGGGCCAGGCCGAGCACCTGACGGGTGTCGAGGGGGTCGATGATCCCGTCGTCCCACAGCCGCGCGGTGGAGTAGTAGGCGCTGCCCTGCTGCTCGTACTGCTCGCGGATGGGGCGCCTGAACTCCGCCTCGGCCTCGGCGGACCACTCCTCGCCGCGGGCCTCCAACTGGTCCCGCTTGACTGTCGCCAGGACGGTGGCGGCCTGTTCGCCGCCCATGACGGAGATCTTGGCGTTCGGCCACATCCACAGGAAGCGGGGGGAGTAGGCGCGGCCGCACATCGAGTAGTTGCCCGCGCCGTGCGATCCGCCGACGACGACCGTCAGCTTGGGCACCCGGGTGGTGGCCACCGCGGTGACCATCTTCGCGCCGTGCTTGGCGATGCCGCCGTTCTCGTAGGCGCGGCCTACCATGAAGCCGCTGATGTTCTGCAGGAACAGCAGGGGTATGCCGCGCTGGTCGCACAGCTCGATGAAGTGGGCGCCCTTCTGGGCGGACTCGGCGAAGAGGATGCCGTTGTTCGCCACGATGCCCACCGGGTGGCCGTGGATGCGGGCGAAGCCGGTGACCAGGGTCTGGCCGTACTCGGCCTTGAACTCGGCGAAGCGCGAGCCGTCGGTGATGCGGGCGATGACCTCCCGGATGTCGAACGGGGTGCGGTTGTCCGCCGGTACGACGCCGTAGAGCTCGGCGGGGTCCACGACAGGCTCCTCGACGGGGGCGACGTCCCATGGGCGCGGCGCTCGCGGGCCGAACGTGGCCACGATGTCCCGGACGATGCGCAGGGCGTGCGCGTCGTCCTCGGCCAGATGGTCCACGACGCCGGAGACGCGGGCATGCACCTCACCGCCGCCCAGTTCCTCCGCGGTGACCACCTCTCCGGTGGCGGCCTTCACCAGCGGCGGACCGCCCAGGAAGATCGTTCCTTGGTTGCGGACGATGACCGTCTCGTCGCTCATTGCCGGGACGTACGCGCCGCCGGCCGTGCAGGATCCCATCACCGCCGAGATCTGCGGGATGCCGCGGGCCGACAGGTTCGCCTGGTTGTAGAAGATGCGCCCGAAGTGCTCCCGGTCGGGGAAGACCTCGTCCTGCCGGGGCAGGTAGGCGCCGCCGGAGTCCACCAGGTAGATGCACGGCAGCCGGTTCTCCAGCGCCACTTCCTGGGCCCGAAGGTGCTTCTTGACCGTCATCGGGTAGTACGTGCCGCCCTTGACGGTGGCGTCGTTGGCGACGACGACGCACTCGCGCCCGGCCACGCGGCCGATCCCGGCGACCACTCCGGCGGCCGGCGCGTCCCCGCCGTACAGCTCCCACGCCGCCAGCGGCGCCAGTTCCAGGAACGGTGACCCGGGATCGAGCAGGTTCTCCACACGGTCGCGCGGCAGCAGCTTGCCACGCGCGACATGCCTTTCCCTGGCTCGTCGGCCGCCGCCCTCGGCGGTCTCGGCCAGCCGCGCCCGCAGCCCCGCGACCTCTGCGGCATGACTGGCCTGGTTGCGCCGGAACGCCTCCGAGAACGGATCGGCCTCGGTTGTGAGCCGGCGCGCTGTGGCATGGGCGTTCATGGTGTCTCCTCGCGCGGCCCGCTCGAAGAGAATCGAAGCACGGTCCTGCGTGTTAGTTAACGTTAATTAACATCGGGGAGGTTAGTGATTGTTAACCCAGGCTGTCCAGAGACGTGGGTCACGCGCACAGCCTCGACAGTGGACTCGGCGCCAAAGGGGAAACGCCGACCAGGTGAACCGCCGAACTTGTGGCGATCGACATCGAGACCAGGGCCTCCTGAGACTCAACTCGCCGGACACCACAGGGTCGTGTCCCGCGGCGTGCTGCAGAGGATCAAGCGCCGTGGCGCGGAATTCCGCTGTTCGAGCCGGGTCAGCGGACGATGCCGCCGGAAGAGGCGTTCAAGGACGTGACCAGGGATGCGGTGGAGTACTACGGCACCACGACCACGATCGGCATCGACACCCTAGGGAGCGCGGCATGAGCACCCTCACGATCTCGGAGCCCCAGCGGGACCCGACCACCACCTCACACCCGGCCACAAGGTGACCGGCTGATGTGCGCTTGGTTCGGTGCGCGCTGGGCCGGTGAGGTTCGGCGTCAGGCTGCGTCCACGGCCACGGGCTGTGCCGGGGTGTGGTGGATGGGGGTCTGGGTGTGGGTGAGGGGAACACCGGTGGCGCCGTGTCGGGTGGCGATGATTTCGGCGGCGATGGACAGGGCGGTCTCTTCAGGGGTGTGGGCGCCGAGGTCGAGGCCGATGGGTGAGCGGAGCCGGGCCAGTTCCTGTTCGGTCAGGCCGGCTTCGAGGAGTCTGCGCTCGCGGTCGGTGTGGGTGCGGCGGGAGCCCATGGCGCCGATGTAGGCGGCGGGCATGCGCAGGGCCTGCTGGAGGAGGGGGATGTCGAATTTGGCGTCGTGGGTGAGGACGCACAGGGCGGTGCGGGCATCGGTCTCGGTGTGTCGCAGGTAGCGGTGGGGCCAGTCGACGACGATCTCGTCGGCCTCGGGGAAGCGGGCTCGGGTGGTGAAGACGGGGCGGGCGTCGCACACGGTGACGTGGTAGCCGAGGAACTTGCCGGCGCGGACGAGTGCGGCGGCGAAGTCGATGGCGCCGAACACGATCATGCGGGGTGGCGGGGCGTGTGTCTCGACGAGCAGGGTGATGCCGCCGGGGCAGTGGGAGCCGTCTTCGGAGAGTTCGACCGTGCCGGTGCGCCCGGCCTGGAGAAGGGCGTGTGCCTGAGCGGCGGCGGCCTGCTCCAGTTCGGGGCGGTCGTCTGCGTACGAGCCTTCGTAGGTGCCGTCGGCGTGGACGAGCAGGGGCGCGCCGAGGAGGTCGGCCGGGCCGCGGGTGATCCGGGCGAGGGCTGCTGGTTCACCGTGGTTCATGGCGCTCAGGGCGGATTCGAGGACGGCCCGGGCCGGTGTGGTGGCGGTGACGGGTGTGATGAGGATGTCGAGGATGCCGCCGCAGGTGAGTCCGACGGCGAAGGCGTCGTCGTCGCTGTACCCGAACCGTTCAACGAGGCTTGTGCCGCTGGCGAGGGCCTGTCGGCACAGGTCGTAGACCGCTGCTTCGACGCAGCCTCCGGAGACAGATCCGATGGCCGTGCCGTTACGGTCCACAGCGAGGGCGGCCCCGAGCCCGCGCGGCGCGCTGCCGCTGACGCCGACGACGGTCGCCACCGCGAACTCCCGGCCCTCTTCGAGCCAGCGACCCAATTCTCGGGAAATATCAAGCACTTGGTTACTCCCTGGACAGGACCCGATCAGTACGGGAGGGGAGAGGGTGTCGGGGGTGACAGACACCTTTGGGGAGTGCCACCGCGCCCGCGTTTTCCGAACCCGCCGACGCCGTTGACCGTGACGGGCGCCAGGAGCGGGGGCGTCCATTCGATGTGCCTCGACGGCGGGACCGAACACCGGTCGCACGCCGTCCGTCATTCGGCTCCGCTGCGGCCGACGCTATGGTGAACATCAGGCGGACTGGTGTCCGCAAGTCGAGAACATAGCGGACAGCTGTCCGGCTATCAAGGGTTGGTGCGTGAGTCCCGGAAGGAGAGGGAAGTGCGATCCAGGAGCGACGGGCCTCAGCGCCCGGACGCGCAGCGCAACCGGGAACGGATCCTGAAGGTGGCGCTGGCCGAGTTGTCCCGCGACGTGGAAGTCCCGTTGAGCCTGATCGCGAAGAAGGCGGGGGTCGGGCAGGGCACGTTCTATCGCAACTTCCCCAACCGTGAAGCACTCGTCCTCGAGATCTACCGCCACGAGGTGCAGGTGCTCACCGACACCGCGACGGAACTGCTCAAGACCCGGGCGCCCGATCAGGCCCTGCGTGAATGGATGGACCAGCTCGCCCGCTTCGGCATCGCCAAGGTCGGCCTGTCGGACGCGATGCGGCAGATCGTCGGCACGACGGCCGGCCCGGCCCAGCCGGGCTACGCCCTGGTGGTCGAGGCGCTCGAAGCTCTGCTCGCCGCCAACCATGAGGCGGGCACCATTCGACCGGGGGTGACCGCCGACGACTTCATCCTGGCCATCGCCGGCATCTGGCAGATCGATTTCCGCGGGGACTGGCAAACCCAGAGTGCGCGGCTTCTGGACATCGTCATGGACGGGTTGCGCGCGGGGGCGCCCGGGCGGGGCTGATGATCCGGAGGTCGACGGCCGAGTGGTCAGCCCTGCCGAGCGGACAGGCGTCTGTCCGCTTGCTTCCGCCGTGCATGGCGGACGCCGAGCAGTACCAAGGGCCCGCCTTCCGGGTGCCAGGCGAGTTGGAGCCCCATCCCGCGAACCGCATGGGACTGGACTGGTCGGTATGCCTCTCTCGATGGACGGCATCGACATCGGCTGCTCACTCCCCCTTGCCAGAGGGATGGCTGTCCCATACGGTCAGTCCTGGCGGACGGCTGTCCGCTTAAGGTCTGGTATTGCCTGTACAGCAGGTGTGACCGGCGCGCCGAATCGGTGACTTTCACCGCCCACAGAGGCACAAGGCCCCGCGCGCCAGGCGGCACAAGCATCGGATGACGGTCTTCGCCGCTACTGCTGCGCCGGTGTTCATCCCTCAGAAGTGACACCACCGCGACCAGGCCGCTCTCGCACAAAATGGAGTTAGCCGTGACCCCAGTCGCAGTCCGTGGAACGACCCTGATCCTGCCCACCCAGGACGGAGGCGCCGATGCGTACCTCGCGCGCCCCGACGACGACGCCCCGCACCCGGCCGTCCTCTTCTACACGGACATCATGGGCGTGCGCCCAAGCATGCAGAAGATGGCGGACCGCCTGGCGGCGGCCGGCTACACGGTCCTGGTACCCAACGTCTTCTACCGCAGCAGCCCGGCACCCGTCGTGGAGATGCCCGACGTCGTCACCGACGACATCCTCTGGGACGTCGTCGGCAGAGCCGTGCCGGTGGCACAGTCGCTGACTCCGAAGGACGCGATGCGTGACGCGCTCGCCTGGCTCGACTGGCTGGAGGTCAGTGAGTTCACCACCGGCGGCTCTGTGGGCATCACGGGTTACTGCAACGGGGGCATGCTGTGCCTGCGTACGGCGGGTTCCTACCCGGACCGGGTCGCCGCCGCGGCCATCATCCACGGCTCCCACCTGATCACCGACGCGCCGGACAGCCCCCACCTGGCTGCCGAGCACATCAAGGGCGAGGTCTTCTTCGCCAACGGCGACAAGGACACGATCAACCCGCCCGAAGAGGTCGAGCGCTTCAACGCGGTCCTCTCCGCGGCCGGCGTCCGCCACCGCAGCGAAATGTACGCCGACGCCCAACACGGCTTCTGCTCAAGCGACCTCCTACCCCTCTACAACAAGGAGGCGGACGAACGCCACTGGGCGGGCCTGCTGGACCTGTTCGGCCGCACCCTCTGACCAGTGCTGCGCTTCATTGCGGTGTGGTGAGGGCGGCGGCGAGGCGGCTGCGGCAGATTGATGCACGCCGACGGGCGGTGGGGTGAGCTCCCCACCTTCTCGGCCGTGCCGCCTGGAGCCGGCGGTGTGCGGGGTCGGAGGTCGCCACTGGCCTCGCGAGGGGAAACTGCAGCGACGGCAGAAGAGCGACGCGTTTGTGCTGTGGATCGCGCCGGCCCCGGCCGGGATACATCTGTTCGGCAGGGCGATCCGTGGATTCCCGGTCTCAAATCTGCTCCGGGCGGTTTCCCCGGGTTGCTGACCGAGCCGGCCGAGCCGATGGCGCTGGACGTGTGTTTGCTAACGACTACGATGTTCGGTGTGGACGATCTCATCTCGCAGCTTCAGTTCGTTGGTATGTCCGGTTACGAGGCCAAGGCGTATATCGCGCTGATCTCGGCGGGTGAGGCGCTGAACGGGTATGAGGTGGCCAAGCGCTCCGGAGTCCCGCGCAGCACGGTGTATGAGATTCTCGGCAAGCTCACGGCGAGGAACGCGGCGTACGAGGTCAAGGGCGAGGGCGGCGCGACCGCCTACGTACCCATGCCGGCGAACATGCTGTTGAGCAGGGTCCGCCGGGAGACCGAGGCCTCGCTGGACAGCCTGGAGCGTTCGCTGCGGCATGTGACCACGCAGCAGACCACGCATCTGACGCATCCGCTGGGCGGCCGTAAGCAGTTGATCGAGCGGTGTGAGGATCTGATCGGTGCGGCGCAGCAGAGTCTGCTGCTGTTCGCGTGGCCGGCCGAGTACGCGGAACTCGCACCGATGTTGCGGCGGGCGGCCGGCAACGGAATCCGGGTCGAGACCGTGTACTCCAGTCTGGTTGAGCCGGAGGAGCCGGTCGGTTACACGGTGTTGCACCGGACGACGAACGATGAGGAGGCGCTGGCCAGTCTGGGCTGTCGGTTGTTGATCGTCGGTATGGACAACGAGCAGGTCGTCATCGGTGGCCTGGTGGAGGACGAGGCCTGGGGCGTCTTCGCGGACGATCCGGCGATCGTGCTGGTGGCCACCGAACTCGTCCGCTACGAGCTGAGCATGCAGTTGGTGCTCGGCAAGCTGGGTGTCGAGCGGGAGGCGCGGGAGGTGCTCACCACTGATCCCGAGGTCCAGCGTTTCAGGACGCCGGGACGTGCCGCGGCCCTTTTGCAGCGCCTGAACCAGTCGGCCTTCACCGTCGAACCGTCCCGGGAACCGCTGCGGCCGGCCGGACCCCGCCGCGGCGGCGACACGGCCGGACGGCAGGCAACGGCTCGCCGGAAAGGACCGCGCGCGGGCTCCTGAAGCAGGCCTTGTCCGGCATCATCCCCTTGCGTTTGAAGAGTAGTCGTTTGTAGGGTAACTACGCATCGACGTGGTGATGGGCGCTGTCGGCGGTGCCTACCACCACGTCGGCGCTCCATGCTCGGTGCGAACATCTCTGCCCGGAAGGAGCAAACCGTTGACTACCTCCGACGGTGTCGGCCAACTGCCCGCGGACCTGCGGGAACGGTTTTCCGCATTTCTCGACCGCGCCGAAGTGACCGAGCTGGTCCTCCGGTTCCACGCGCATATCGATCGCTGGGACTGGGACGCGGTTCCTTCGATGATCACGTCCGACTGCAGTCTGGCGACCCATATTGACGGTGTTCCGGTCTTCGTCAACTGGGACCAGGGCGAGAACACCGGACTCAGCAGGAAGACCAACTGGCGTGAGGCGGCCGGTATCACGGGCCAGCACCAGTGGACCAACGTCGTGGTGAACCTCGACGGGGACTCCGCCCAGGTGATGATGTCGGGCACTCAGACCAACGCCTGGCCGGACGGCGGCTTCGAAGTCTCCGGGGTGCTGGGGCAGGGAACCTGCCGCCGGACTCCGGACGGCTGGCGCATCGCCTCCTTCATCGGCAACTACCGCTCCAACCATGCGCGCCTCAGCTCGTATTTCACCACCGAACTCGCGCCGTAAGGCGACGCGGCCGCCTGAGCGCTCCGCTCGCAGTGCCGATATGCGGCTCAGCCGCGGGGCCGCAAGTGCATGCAGCCCCGCCCACCGTCGGCGCGCTGCCGCACCGCGGCGGCTTTTCGCCCAACCTGCTCAGCCGCGCGCATTTCCTGGCCTGATCAGGCAAGAGACAAGCATCTGGCCCACGAGGCTGCCGCGTTCCGGCCGCGCCTCGGCCACACCCCCGCCGAGCAGATGGCGCTGCGCGCGCCGAGCATGCTCGCCATCGCCCGTGAGGAAGTTCCGCAGTGGTCACGTTCACACTCGAAGATCGTTACCTGCAAGAAGACGGAGAGGTCTATCTCACCGGCATCCAGGCTCTCGTCCGCGTCCTGCTCGACCGGGCCCGGCATGATCGCCGTAAGGGGAGGGAGACCTCCGCGTTCGTCTCCGGCTATGAGGGGTCCCCGCTGGGCGGCTTCGACCTGGAGCTGGCGCGGCGCGGTCGCCTTCTCGACGAGTACCGGGTCGTGCATCAGCCCGGCCTGAACGAGGAACTGGGCCTGACCTCGGTGATGGGCAGCCAGCTGACGGCACGACTCGGCGCGCGCACCGATGGTGTGACCGGGCTCTGGTACGGCAAGGCCCCGGGCCTGGACCGGGCGACCGACGCCCTGCGCCACGCCAACCTGGTCGGCGCGGATCCGCGCGGAGGCGCGGTGGCCCTCGTGGGTGACGATCCGAACGCCAAGTCCTCCACCGTCCCATGCGCGTCGGAACGTGCCCTGGCCGATCTCGCGGTCCCCGTGCTCTACCCCGCCGATGTCCAGGACATCGTCGACTTCGGCCTGCACGCGGTGGAGCTTTCCAGGGCGAGCGGCCTGTGGTCCTCGATGAAGCTGGTCACCAACGTGGCCGACACGGCCGGAACGGCCCTGGTCAGCAGCGAGTGGGCGCCGCCGGAGCTGCCCGACTCCGCCTACCGTCATCAGCCCAGTGCCCGACTGCTCGGCAAGGAGCTGGCCGGCCTGGAGGAGAGCCTGTTCCGGACCAGGCTGCCGCTCGCGATGGAGTACATCCGGGCGAGCGGGCTCAACAGGATCAGCGGCAGCGGCAGCGGTGCCCGGGTGGGCATCGTGGCGGCGGGCAAGACCTACCTGGACGTCCGGCAGGCCCTGAGCAGCCTCGGGCTCGGCGAGGAGGATCTCGGCCGGTTCGGGATCCGGCTGCTGAAGCTCGGCGCGGTCTACCCACTGGAACCCCAGATCGTCCGGGAGTTCGCCGCCGGCCTGGACGAGATCGTGGTGGTCGAGGAGAAGCGGGCGTTCATCGAGTCCGCGGTCAAGGAGGTCCTCTACGGCCGTCATGACGCCCCCGTGGTGCGGGGGAAGGAGTTCTTCGAAGAGTCCGGCGAGCTGGACCCGGACAAGGTCGCCAGGGGCCTGCGCTCCCGGCTCGCGCACTACGCCGAGCTCGCCCCGGCCCCCGCCCCCCGAGGCCGTATAGATCTCCCGCTGCTGAGCCGAACCCCCTACTTCTGCTCGGGCTGTCCGCACAACTCCTCGACCAAGGTCCCCGAGGGGACGGTCGTCGGTGCCGGTATCGGCTGCCACACCATGGCGTTGTTCATGGAACCCGAAGCCGTCGGCGACGTGATCGGGCTGACCCAGATGGGTGGCGAGGGCACCCAGTGGATCGGGATGGCGCCCTTCGTCGACGCCGAGCACTTCGTGCAGAACATCGGCGACGGCACCTTCACCCACTCCGGCAGCCTGGCTGTGCGGGCGGCCGTCGCCGCCGGGGTGAACATCACCTACAAGCTCCTGTACAACTCCGCGGTCGCCATGACCGGGGGACAGGACGCGGTGGGCGGTCTGCCGGTGCACAAGGTCGCTGAACTGCTGCTCCTCGAAGGCGCGGCGAAGGTGGTCATCACCAGCGACGCGCCCCGCCGTATCAGGGCCGTCAAGGGGGTCGAGGTCCGCCACCGGGACGAACTGCTGAGTACCCAGGAGGAGTTGGCGAAGGTCCCGGGCGTCACCGTGCTCATCCATGAGCAGGAGTGCGCGACGGAGAAGCGCCGCAAGTGGCGCCGGGGCCTCGAACCTGCCCCCACCGCCAAGGTCTTCATCAACGAGCGTGTCTGCGAGGGTTGCGGTGACTGTGGCGTCAAGTCCAACTGTCTGTCCGTGCAGCCGGTGGAGACCGAGTTCGGCCGCAAGACCGCGATCCACCAGTCGTCGTGCAACGTCGACCACGCCTGCCTCGCCGGCGACTGTCCGTCGTTCATGACGGTGACGCCCACCGGCCGACGCGCACACCGGGTCTTCGCCGAGCTGGCGGCGGACGCCTTCACCGACCCCGCCGTCACGGGCGACTTCACCGTGCGGATCACCGGCGTCGGCGGCACCGGCGTGGTCACCACCACGCAGATCCTGGCCACCGCCGCGTTCCTGGACGGCCGACAGGTTCGGACCCTCGACCAGACGGGGCTGGCCCAGAAGGGCGGCGCCGTCGTCTCCGACCTCAAGATCACCTCGGCGTCCGTCGAGCAGGCGGCGAAACTCGCGGCCGGCGAATGCGACCTCTACCTCGTCTGCGACTCCCTCGTCGGTGCCGACCCGGAAAACCTGCGTGTGGCCCACGCGGCCCGGACGACCGCCGTGGTGTCCACCACCGAGGTCCCCACCGGGAGCATGATCGTCGACCCGAACGTCTCGTTCCCGAGCGCGTCGTCCCTCAGAACCGCCATCGACGCCGCGACCCGGCACCAGTACTACCTCGACGCGCGCGGACTGGCCGAAGCGTTCTTCGACGACGACCAGTTCGCCAACATCCTCCAGCTGGGCGCCGCCTACCAGGCCGGGGCCGTCGGCATCACGGCCGCGAGCATCGAGCGCGCCATCGAGCTCAACGGCACGGCGGTGGCCGCCAATCTCCAGGCGTTCCGGCGCGGCCGCCAGGCCGTCGCCGATCCCGCAGGCCTGCTGGCGGAACTGTCCGCCACGCCGCCGGCCAACGAAGCCGCCGAGCCCGCCGGTTCCCCGGGCCTTCGGTCCCTGGTCGCAGCTGAACCCGGTAGCGAACTCGCGCGGCTGCTCGACCTGCGGATTCCCGACCTGGTCGCGTACCAGAGCGAGGCCTACGCCGCGCAGTACGCCCGCTTCGTCGAACAGATACGCCGCGAGGCGCCCGACGTCGCCGAAGCGGTCGCCCGGAACCTGTACAAACTCATGGCCTACAAGGACGAGTACGAGGTCGCACGGCTCAGCCTGGATCCGCGTCTGCAGGCCGAGATCGACGCGCAGTTCGGTGTCGGCTCCCGAGCGACCTACCACCTCCACCCGCCCATCCTGCGTGCGCTCGGCATCGACAGAAAGATCAAGCTCGGCCCGTGGTTCCGCCCGGCGTTCCGCGCGCTGCGCGCCCTGCGCACGGTCCGCGGCAAGTGGCTGGACCCCTTCGGCCACCACCCCGTCCGCCGCACGGAACGCGCACTCATCGCCGAATACCGCGAGGCGATCAGCCGCGCGGTGCGGATCGCGCCCGGCGACCCGCTCGTCCGTGAACTCGCCGAACTGCCGGACATGGTTCGCGGCTACGAGGACGTCAAGCTCGCCAACGTGGCCCGGTACCGAGCCAGGCAGGCCGAAATCCTGGCCGCACTGGAGTCCGATTCGGCGGAGCACTCGTCCTCCGGCCTGGCGGACACGTTCAGCACCGGACAGTGACGCGGTGATCCGACGGGTTGAAGGGCCCTGCGGGGGCGCACCGGTCCAGGTACGCCCCCGCAGGGCCCTTCGAGAGGCGCACGCCGGCGGAGTGGGGGTGTTCGGCGCGGGGAGGCCGTCAGTAGCCGAGGTCCTCGTCCACGAGGATCAGCTTGATCCGGTCGGGCAGCGGTTCGTGTTCGACCAGCAGGAGCTTTCCGGCGAAGGCCGGCTGGCCCATGTCTCTGCGCATGCGCTGGTCCTCCAGCGGAAAGACGTGTGTGCGCACACGGTCGATGGCCTCGGCCAGTGTGGGGGTGATCTTGTTGCGGCCGACCACCCATATGACCTTTCCCGCGCCGTAGGCGTAGCCGCCGACGCGGGTGCCGCCCGCGTCGAGACAGACGGCCTCACCGGTAGCGGCCAGCGCGTTCACGCTGCCCACCATGTAATCGGCGGTAGTTGCCCAACGACGTAGCTCCACGCGCTTCTCGGGCTCCTTCGTGGCGTAGATCTCGGCCCGGCGCCAGCGCCAGTGCCGAGAGGACTCCAGTTCGGCCATGAGACCGATCTCGCGGAGTGTCACCGAGCTGCCGTTGGTGACGTCCGAGCCGGCCGGGATCAGTTCACGAATCCTCTGCAGTGCCTCTTCGCGATCGGCGACCACCTCGGGGTTGAACCCTCGCCGGGCGCAGTGGGCGGCCACGGACTCCAGGTCGTGGCCGGCCGCGACGCGACGGTCTTTGTGCGCAGAGGCGGATTCTGGCGTCGGCATGGGGTGCACACCCTCTCGTTACCCGAAACACGTGTGGCGGGCTGTAGCCACGCGCTGCGGCTCATAGTAGTGTACTGACTAACGACTTAAGGGGATGATCATTGATGAGTTCTCCTATCGAGGTACGGCTGCTCACCTCGGGCGCCAACTGGCTGAGGGTCGGGAGCATGATCGGGCTCGGCCTCACTGGCTACAACAGCCCGTTGCCCGAGGGTTCGTCGGTCTCGATCCACACCATCGACACCGGCAAATCGTGTATGCGCGGGATGCAGCTGGTGGACGACGGCACCTACGACTTCGGCATGACGTCGCCGCCCTGGCTGGCCAAGGCCGCGGCGGACGGTGTCACCGCCTTCGGGCTGACCGACAGGCCGCTCAACCTGCGCGCGGTCTGCGTCTTCCCCCACTTCGACCAGCTCGCCCTGGCGGTCCGTGCGGATCTGGGGATCACCTCGCTGCGGCAGATCTTCGAGGAGAAGATCCCGTTGCGCATCTCGACCGGGCCGACGCACCTGGGCCACCCGCTGGGCTGGGTGATGGACCTGCTGTACGACGAGTACGGGGTGAGCGTCGAGGACATCGAGGGCTGGGGAGGCACCGTCTCCTCCGGCGAACGGCAGCTGAACTTCCTCGAAGTCACCGACGGCGGTCTGACGGGTCGCGCGGCCCTGCTCGCGGACGGAAAGCTCGACGCGGTCTTCGACGAGGGCATCATGTCGAAGTCGTGGCTGGAGCTGGCGGAGGCCGTGCCCATGACCTTCCTGCCGGTCGAGGACGAGGTGCTGTCGTCCCTGGAGGCGAAGTACGGCGCCCGCCGGACCGTGCTCCCCGCGGGACGGCTGCCGGGCATCGGGAGTGACGTCCCGACGATCGACTTCGCGGGCTGGATGCTCTACTGCCGCGCAGACGTCGACGACGAACTCGTCTTACTGGCGTTGCAGGGCCTGGAGCAGCAACTGCCCCAGATGGAGACCCTCTTCGAGTCCCAGGGCGCCCACAAGGGCCTGAGCGAGCCCGTCGACCTGGCGAAGACCTGGCAGAACGCCGAGCTCCCGCTGCACCCCGGCGCCGAGCGGTTCTACCGCTCCCGGGGCTACATGTGATCGCCGTCGAGAAAGCAGTCGGGAACGAAGCCGAGAAAGAAAGCGAAAGCCGATGAGTATCACCGAAGCCACACCCGAGACCCAGGCCGCGGAGCGCACCGCCTTCGTCGACGAGGTGCACGCCTTCCACGCGAGCCCGGTCTTCATCACCCAGCCGGGATTCATGCCGGCGGAGCCCTCTTCGGCCATGGAGCCCTATCTGTGGCGGTGGGCGGACATCCGTCCGGCCATGCTGAGGGCAGCCGAGCTGCTCCCGGTGGGGGCGGACGGGGCGGACCGCCGGGTGCTCAACCTGATCAACCCCGGCATGGAGCCGAAGATCGGGACCACGCACACGCTCACCGCGTCGATCCAGATGGTGCTGCCCGGCGAGGTCGCGGACGCGCACCGGCACACCATCAACGCGCTCCGACTGATCCTGGAGGGCCGCGGCGCGTCGACCACCGTCGACGGCGAGATGTGCGAGCTCGAACCCGGCGACGTGGTGCTCACCTCCGGCTGGCGCTGGCACGACCACCGCAACGACGGGGACGAGCCCGTGATCTGGCTGGACGGGCTGGATCTGCCGCTCACGAGGTCGCTGGAAGGCATCTTCTACGAGGAGCTGGCCGAGGGCGCGCAGCCGGTCGTGAGCACCGGCGACTCGATCAGGCGCTACGGGGTCGGCCAGCTCCTGCCGACCTGGACGCGCTGGGAGGGAATGGACTCCCCGCTGTTCAACTACAAGTGGGCCGACACCCGCCGCGCGCTCGACGCCCTGCGCGGCGAGGACGGCGACCCCTTCGACGGGGTCTCCCTGGAGTTCCGCAACCCCACGACCGGCGGCTCAGTCGGACCCACCATGTCGTGCGGCGTCAACCTGCTGCGTCCCGGGCTGCGAGCCGAGGAGCACCGGCACACCTCCTCGACCGTCTACCACGTCATCGAGGGCCAGGGCGTGACCGTCATCGACGGCACCGAATTCGCGTGGACCAAGGGCGACACGTTCGCCGTCCCCACCTGGGCCTGGCACCGGCACGCCAACACCTCCCAGGCCCAGGAGGCGGTGCTGTTCAACTTCAGCGACAAGCCCCTCATGGACAAGATCGGTCTCTACCGGGAGCAGGCCCGGTAAAGGGCGGCCAGGACCGGGAGGGACGGCCCATGAGGGTGGCCAGTTCCTCCCGAATCAGGGAGAGCCCGGTGGTCGTCGTGCAACGCCTGCCCGGCAGGCCCTGAAGGGCCCGCCACCGCATCGGGCAGGTATACGACCTCCCCACCGGGCCTCCCACACCCGCCTGCACTCGCCATCCGAAGGGCGACCCAACCACCGGCCCGCGCGCGTGCCAGAACCCCCGGACGCCCAACGACCATCGCCGATATCTGCCCGCGGACACCCACTCGCGCCAGGCCTCAGCCGTCCATCTCCCTCGAACGCGAAAGGCACTTGCCCGACCGCCCCTCAGCTTCGTTCTTCCGTGCCGGACAGGGCTTCTTCACCGTGCACAGCGCACACGTCCCGCACCTGCATCCACAGCGGCGCAAGCTCCTCTCTCCCCAGGAGTAGGTCATGTCCCTTTCCGCCCGCACCCCCGTCCCCCTGCCACGGACACGCTGGACGATCCTCATTCCCATCGTCTTCGTGACCTACGGGCTGCACTACCTCGACCGCACCAACACCGCACAGCTGTTCCCGCACGTCGACGACGACATTCCCATGTCAGACACCGCGACCGGGCTCGCGCAGGGGGCGGCCTTCATCGGCTACATGCTCCTTCAGCTACCCGCCGTACGGGCGGCCCACCGCTTCGGGCCGCGCAGGGTCGTGTTCTGGTGCATGATCCTCTGGGGCCTCGCCGCGACGGGCACCGGCCTGGTGCAGAACATGCCCCAGCTGGTCGCCATGCGGTTCCTGCTCGGACTCGCCGAGGGGCCGCTGATCCCCCTCGTCATCCTCCTGCTCAGCAGATACTTCGTGTCCGCCGAGCGGGCCCGGTCAGCGGCCTGGTTCCTGCTGGTACTGCCGATTACCCAGGTGCTGGGCGCCCCGCTCACCGGGCTGCTGCTGGAACACCTGAACTGGCGCACGGTCTTCCTGATCGAGGGCCTGCCCCCGCTGGTGTGGGCGTTCGTGTGGCTCTTCGTCGCGGCGGACACCCCCGACCGGGCCCGCTGGCTGAAGCGTTCCGAGGGCGCGGCAGTCACCGAACGCGTTGCCGCGGAGGAGGCGGTCAAGGCCGGCGAGGACCGGATGCGCCTCGCCCTGCTGGTCCGGCAGCGTCTCGTCTGGGTGCTCGCGGCGCTGTACTTCGCCGGCACCGGCGGATCGGTGGGACTGATCCTGTGGCTGCCCACCATCATCGAGGACCTCTCTCCGCACGCGACACCCCTTGAGGTCGGGACGATGGCCGCTCTGCCCTCGCTGGTCGGGGCGATCGCCGTGGTGCTGGCCGCACGGTGGAGCGACGCCCACGACAACCGGAGAACCCCGATGCTCATGGGGTTCGGCATGGCAACAACGGCCCTGCTCGTCGGCACCCAGCTGCCCGACACCCTCTGGGCTCATATGACGGTGCTCGCAGTAGCGGGCGGCGCGGTCATCAGCACCGGAGGCGTCCTGGCGTCGATCCCGGGCGCGGCACTTCCCCCGGCAGCGGCCGCCGGGGCCCTGGCGGTGGGGAACAGCTTCGGAGCGATCGGCCAGTTCCTCGGCGCACTTCTGATCGGAGCGCTCCGTGATGCCACGGACGGCTCGCGGACGGTGAGCTACGCAGTGATCGCCGCTATGTGGGGTGTGGGGCTCGCCGCGTCGGCACTGATCCCGGAACCGGCACGCGCCGCGGCGTCCAAAGCCAAGGCCTCCGGCCCGCAAGGGAGCCTGGCGTGATGGTGCCGTGCAGGCGGTCAGCCGTCAGCGAAGTCGGCTGCGCCAGTGGCGTCGCGGTTCGGCCCGACAACCATGTCACCTGGTGCAGCACGGACGCCGCCCGCTCTGCCCGCTGACGAGACGCCGCAGACCATGCAGCTGCAGACCATACAAACGTTTCTGGAAGGAGGACCGTGGTCATGACGACTCATGCGATCAGGATGGATCTGGAGGCACTGGCGGCCGTTGAACGTCGGGTGCTGTGGCTGTCCACGGCCATCATCGACCACGCCAACCGGGTCCGTCCGAACCCCACCGGGCTGAAGGTGGGCGGGCACCAGGCGTCCAGTGCCTCGATGACGTCGATCATGACGGCGCTGTGGTTCCACGAGCTGGCCGCTGAGGACAGGGTGTCGGTGAAGCCGCATGCCTCGCCGGTGCTGCACGCGATCAACTACCTGCTGGGCGAGCTGGACGTGTCATATCTGCCCACGCTGCGGTCGTTCGGCGGGTTGCAGTCGTATCCGTCGCGGTCGAAGGACCCCGATCCGGTGGACTATTCGACAGGCTCGGTCGGCATCGGCGCCACGGCCCCGATTTGGGGCGGCATCGCCCGCCGGTATGTGGAGGACCACTTCGGCGGGGCCGGCTCAGGTCGGCAGTACTCGCTCCTCGGGGACGCCGAGCTGGACGAGGGCGCGATCTGGGAGGCCGTGCAGGATCCGATGGTTCCGTACCTGGGCGAGGTCGTGTGGATCGTCGACCTCAACCGGCAGTCTCTGGACCGGGTCGTGCCCGGGATGTCGGCGGAAAAGCTGCAGGGCATGTTCGCGGCGGCCGGCTGGCAGGTGCTCACGCTGAAGTACGGGCGGTTGCTGGAGGAGTTGTTCGCGCGGCCCGGCGGCGATGCGCTGCGCACCCGCATCGACGCCATGGGCAACCCGGAGTACCAGCGGCTGCTGCGGTGCAGCGCTGGTGAGCTGCGCGAAAGGCTGCCGGGGACCGGGTCCACGGCCGACCCGATCGCCAAACTGATCGCCGACCTGGACGACACCACGCTGCTGTCCGCGCTGCGCAACCTGGGCGGGCACGACCTGGAAGCGCTGCTCGGGGCATATGGGGCGATCGACGACTCCCGGCCGACAGTGGTCTTCGCCTATACGGTGAAGGGCTACGCGCTGCCGGTCGAGGGCCACCCGCAGAACCACTCCTCGCTGCTGTCAGGTGAGCAGATGGAGGAGCTGGCGAATCGGCTGGGGAGCAACCTGGACGACCCGTGGGCGGGCTTCCCCGCAGGGTCGACGGAGGCACAGCTGTGCGCGGCGGCGGCAGCGCGGCTACGACGCCCGATCATCCCGCATCACGCTTCGCCTGAAATCCCGTCGGACCTCGGGCGTCCGGCGCCAACGGGCAACGGCAACACGCAGCAGGCGCTGGGTCGTACGCTGCTGGATCTGACCCGCAGGGCGCCTGAGGCGGCCGGGCGGATCGTGACGGTCGCGCCCGACGTCAGTTCATCGACCAATCTGGGCGGTTGGCTGAACAAGGTCGGTGTGTGGTCCTACACCGAACACACAGATTGGTTCGCGGACGATGCCGAGACGATTCTGCACTGGCGGGAGAAGCCCACCGGGCAGCACGTGGAGCTGGGCATCGCGGAGACCAACCTGGTCGGTGTGCTGGGGGAGCTGGGAGCGACGTGGTCGAGGTGGGGGCAGCCACTGCTGCCCATCGGAGTGGTGTACGACCCGTTCGTCAACCGGGCCCTGGAACCCTGGTCGTTCGGGATCTACGCGGGCGGCCAGTCGATCCTTGTCGGTACGCCGTCCGGGGTCACGCTGGCGCCGGAGGGTGGCGCACACCAGTCGATCACCACGCCGTCCCTGGGTATCGAGCAGCCAGGATGTGTGTCCTACGAGCCGGCCTTCGCCCAGGACACAGAGTGGACCCTGCTCGCCGCGCTCGGCAACCTCGGCAAGGAGGGCGGTAGCTCGGCGTATCTGCGGCTGTCCACCCGATCCGTCGACCAGACCCTGGCAGCAGTGCCCACCGACGTGGCGGCCCGCGAGCGACGACGGCGTCAGGTGGTCGCGGGGGCTTACCCGCTGCGGCGTACGCAGAACCCGACGGTCACCATCGCCGCGATGGGCGCGATGATCCCCGAAGCTCTGGCAGCCGCCCATCGGCTCACCGCCCTCGGTCACAGCGCCGACGTCATCTGCGTCACCAGCCCAGATCTGCTGTTCCGGGCGGTCCAGGGGCGTCGCGGTCTGTCGGATGACCCGACATGGATCCTCGACCAGGTCTTGCCCGCGGACCGTGCAACGCCGCTGGTCACTCTCCTCGACGGCCATCCACACACCCTCGCTTTCCTGGCCACCGTCAACAGGGTGTCCCTCACCGCACTGGGCGTGACACATTTCGGCCAGTCCGGCGCCCTGGACGAGGTGTATCGCTACCACGGCATCGATACCGACAGCGTCGTCCAGGCTGCCCTCGACCTTGTCGACTGATCTCACACTGCCTGCCCTGGCCGCGTCGAGTTCCTCGCTGCCGAGTGGACAGGGGGCGACTCAGCCGACCCCGCGGGTGTCAACGGAGACTTGGATCTGGCTCTTCGGCACTTTCCGATGCTGTTGGTGATCTCCGATACGCATCTTCGCCAGCATGGGACAGCGGCAGCGCCGCACGCCGCGGGCGGGGACAGTCTCGGAGATCGTGGCATCGCGGGGCCGCTCGCGTCGTATAGCGGGCGGGCCGCGCCAGCCCAACTGCCCGTCCGCGTCGTCCCAGTAGTGCTGGACCCACGCATGCCGCAGCACGTGTACCTGCGGCGGATCACGAAGCCGTGCCGGACTTGCAGCACAAGGGCTGCCAGCTTCTCTACGGTTCTGGTCACCCACGGCGCAAGCTGCTCGTCGTCTGCGCGGCGAGCTCCTCCAGAGCCGTTCGCAGTAGGGCGTAGTTCGCGGCGCGTACAGGATTTTCGTGGGCGTTGATCGCCCATGGGCCAGGAGGCATTGCGCAGGCGGCGAATGCCGACGCGTCCCGCCACCTGCGGCCGCGGTCGCCGCGTCGAGGTCGTCGAGCAACTAGGTGGTAAGGCTGCCCAGTTGGGGACCGCCGCAGGTGCGGACCCGGTGGATCAAGTCGTCGAGCCGCGCGGGGTGCCGCTTGTTGAGAGGCGGCGATATGTCGCACCGCGGTGGACCGACGAGCCGTCCTGGGACACAGGACGGATCTGTGGGTGCGCGCGCAGCCAGTCGGTGATTAGCGCACCGCCGCGTGTGTCCCAGGCCCAACGGGTAGCCGGCTCTCCACGTCGACCATGATCGCGCCGTAACGGCGGGAGCGGTGCTCATCACGCAGCCAAGCAGGCTGGCCCAGCTCAGGCTCTGATGCAGCCGGTGCAGGAGCCGGGAGCCGGCCGTAGCTACAAGGACGGTGACCACGGCAATCACCGTCGCCTGCAGCCCTGCGCTGGTAGCGCACCGTGGGTCCGTCGACCTACTCGACGAACGTCGTCTTCACGCATCGCGGGTTCTCGCAGTACAGCCGACGCACCGACGGACCGATCCGCACCGGGCGGCCACCGACCGCCGCGTCCGCCGGCTGACCTGCCTAGCCATCTGCCGGTTCGCGGCTCCGCGTTCGATCATCTCGCGGGAGCTGCGGCGGAAGTAGCCGAAGTGCAGGCGGCCGGTCGCCGATGTGTCAGCCGACGGGGGGCATACGGAAGCCGCCGGGTGCGTCTGCGACCCGGCGGCTTCGAGGTGTTGCTGGCAGCCGCGGGTCAGCCGGCTACTCGTACGGCCAGCGCGTCGCCGATCTCCGAGGTGGAGCGGGCGGGCTTGCCGGCGCGCTCGCCGAGGTCGGCCGAGACGGCGTCCTCGATGCGGGCGGCCTCGGCCTCGTAGCCGAGGTGACGCAGCAGGAGCGCGACGGACAGGACCGTGGCGGTGGGGTCGGCCTTGCCCTGACCGGCGATGTCGGGCGCGGAGCCGTGGACCGGCTCGAACATCGACGGGAACTCGCGGGAGGGGTTGATGTTGCCGCTCGCCGCGACGCCGATGCCGCCGGAGACGGCCGCGGCGAGGTCGGTGATGATGTCGCCGAAGAGGTTGTCGGTGACGATCACGTCGAACCGGGCCGGGTCGGTGACCAGGTAGATGGTCGCCGCGTCGACGTGGATGTAGTCGGTGGTGACCTCGGGGAACTCCGTGGCCACCTGGTTGAAGATGTTCGTCCACAGGTGGCCCGCGAAGGACAGCACGTTGTTCTTGTGGACCAGCGTGAGCTTCTTGCGCGGACGGGCCTGGGCGCGGGCGAAGGCGTCACGCACGACACGCTCGACACCGAAGGCCGTGTTCACGGAGACCTCGGTGGCGACCTCGTGCGGGGTGCCCTTGCGGATGGTGCCGCCGTTGCCGGTGTACGGGCCCTCGGTGCCCTCGCGGACCACGACGAAGTCGATGGCGGGCTCGCCCTTGAGGGGCGTCTCGACACCCGGCAGCAGCTTGCTCGGCCGCAGGTTGACGTGGTGGTCGAAGAGGAAGCGGAGCTTCAGCAGGAAGCCGCGCTCCAGGACACCGGAGGGGACCGACGGGTCGCCGATGGCGCCGAGGAGGATCGCGTCGTGCTGCTTGAGCGCGTCCGCGTCGGCGTCGGTGAGGGTCTCACCGGTGGCGTGGTAGCGCCGGGCGCCGAAGTCGTACTCCTTCGTCTCCAGCTTCACATCCTGCGGAAGGACGGCGGAGAGGACCTTGAGACCTTCGGCCACGACCTCCTGGCCGATGCCGTCACCGGGGATCACTGCGAGATCGAGAATGCGAGACATGTACGGCACCCTACTCTCGTCATCCCAAAATATGACATACCTTGTCCATGATGCGGACAGCAGGGTTCGCGCATCGACCCGTCGCTCCAGGTTCACCTGTTGTAGGTGAGGCGGTTGATGCGGATGCCGTAGACGCCGATCGTCAGGCGTTTGGCAGGCAACAGTTCGATGTGGTCGACGGGTTGAGTGAGTGTTCTCCAGCCTCACGAGCCTGCACCATGTCGGTGATCCCGGTGGCGCTGCAGCGGATCTTGGCGTGGGTGCTGTTGTGTCGACGCTGCCACCCGAGTCGGCGCCTCTCGGAACGACCCCCCGGACAGGGCGGCCGGCGCTCTGGTGCACCCGGTCCGCTCAGCACTTCAGATTCGTCGTGGCGAGCGCGTCGACGATGCCGTGCGTACTGACGGCGGCCCGTGGATCACGAGACCGCCTTCGCACTGCTCGACTCGGCCCGCCCAGGACGCCGCCCGCCCGCTGCCCGCCGTCGATGTGTCGGTGACCGGCGACACGGACGCTCGATTGCCTTGACCTCCGCAGCGAGGCGGTTCGGCGCCCGGACCGCCAGGTTGCAGCGCGGAAACGCCTTCCCGAGACGCACCGACAGAGTCAGCTGTACCCGAGGCTTTCGCCGCCGACGATCGCCACCTCCTCACTGAGGCTGCTGCCACCGCTCGCGAGCGAGGCGGCGACCTTGAACCAGCGTCTGCCATGCCGCAGGTCGTCCTCCGTCTAGCTGCGGAGCCGGGTGTCGGCGAGGACGTCGTCCCAACCCGCCGCGTCCTCATGGGGATTGGTGGTCGCTGTGTCTGCGTCTGAGGTCCGGTAGAGGGTGAAACCGGTGGCGTCGTCGGGCTTGTTCCAGGCGATGACGGCCGTGTCCGCATCGCGCTTCGCCACGTACGGCAGTAGCGCGCCGTTGGCCATGTCGGGCACACGCAAGCCATGCGTGTGTGGATGCCTGAAGGGCGGTGAACAGGCTAGTGGTGGCGGCAGGTTGAGGACGCAGTGGCCTGCCGCGAGCCACGCTGTCCGCTGCCTGCGGGACGGTACTTCAAGTGCCTCGTCTTCTCGGGCGTGCTGCTCGGGTGAGGGCTGAGACGGCCGGCCATCGTCCGTCACCAACGTCGAGCCCTCACATACCTAGGGCGTATCCGTTCCCTGATGCGCGTCGGTGATCAGGCCGGTCGCGACCTCCAGGACCGCTCTCCGCTTCTCCTCGTCCGTGCCCGCTAGGTCGGAGAGGGCGAACATGCCGGCGTGCATCGTGAACACCGCGCTGACGCAGCGGACCTGGTCGACGAGGGCGGCGTCGGGGTCGAGGAGGATGTCGCGCAGCCCCAGCATGCGTGTGCGGAACATCTCGCCGATACGCAGTTCCTTCACCGTCGCCTGGTTCTCCTGCATGAAGCGGAAGAAGGGCGCGGCCTCGACCAGGGCGTCGTGGTAGCGGCGGAGGATCTCCTGCTTCGTCTCCAATGACTGCGGCTGCTGTCGGCCCCAATCGATCAGTTCGACGATCGGTCGAGTCAGATCCTCGTACACGCTGACGAGGATCTGTTCCTTGGTCTTGAAGTGGTAGTAGAGCGCCGCCTTCGTGACGTCCAGGCGCTCCGCGATCTCCCGCAGCGATGTCTTCTCGTAGCCCTGCTCGGCAAACAGCTCGAGGGCCACGTCCTGGATGCGCTGGCGCGTGTTGCCGCGTTGCTGCCGCTTGGTGTCGTCCATGGTGCCGACCATTCTCGCGCTCCTCGCGTCTCCTGCGAACTTACTTGCCGCCCGACTAGATAACTTACTTGACGCCCGGCTAGTTCCGGGGCTACCTTCCAAGTGTAGCCAACTTGCCGGGCGGCAAGTAAGTAGCTCGTGGAGACTGATTCGGCAGGAACGTGGCTGGTCAGGGCCGCAGTCCTGGGAAAGAGGGAACAATGGCGGACACGCTAACCGTCGACACCGTCGACGGCGCCGGGACGGCGAAACAGCCCAGGAGCACTCGGCTCGTGCTCTTCGCGCTCATGATCGCGATGATGCTCGCGATGCTCGACAACATGATCATCGGTACTGCCATGCCGACGATCGTGGGTGAGCTGGGCGGCACCGAGCACCTGTCATGGGTGGTGACGGCGTACACGCTGGCCACTGCGGCGGCCACCCCGATCTGGGGCAAGCTCGGTGACATGTACGGCCGCAAGGGCGTCTTCATGTCGTCGATCGTGATCTTCCTGATCGGCTCCGCGCTGAGCGGCATGGCGCAGAACATGGGGGAGCTGATCGGGTTCCGGGCCGTGCAGGGCCTCGGTGCCGGTGGTCTGATGGTCGGCGTCATGGCGATCATCGGTGACCTGATTCCGCCGCGGGAGCGCGGCCGGTACCAGGGCATGATGGCCGGTGTCATGGCGCTGGCGATGATCGGCGGACCGCTGGTCGGCGGCACCATCACCGACAACTGGGGCTGGCGCTGGACGTTCTACATCAACCTGCCGCTCGGCGTCGTCGCGCTGGGGCTGATCGCCGTCGTGCTGCAGCTGCCGAAGAAGCGGGCCAAGGCTGGGATCGACTACCTCGGTGTCGTGCTGCTGACCGTCGGTATCACCGCGATCGTGCTCGTCACCACCTGGGGCGGCACGGAGTACGCCTGGACGTCCGCGCGGATCATGGAGCTGATCGCCGTCGGCGTCGCCTCGCTGATCGGGTTCGTGTTCTGGCAGACCAAGGCCGCGGAGCCCGTGCTGCCGCTGCACATCTTCCGCAGCCGCAACTTCACGCTGATGGCGATCATCGGCTTCATCACCGGTTTCGTGATGTTCGGGGCCACGCTCTACCTGCCGCTCTACCAGCAGTCCGTCCAGGGCGCCTCCGCGACCAACTCCGGGCTACTGCTCCTGCCGATGCTCCTCGCGATGCTGGTGACCTCGATGCTGGCCGGGCGCATCACGACGAACACCGGCAAGTACAAGGTCTTCCCACTCGTCGGCAGCGTCCTGATGGTCGTCGGACTGTACCTGCTGTCCACGATGGACACCGGCACCTCACGGGTCACCTCCGGTGTTTTCATGGCGATCGTCGGTCTCGGCATGGGCTGCCTGATGCAGGTCACCATGCTGGTCGCGCAGAACAGCGTCGAGATGAAGGACATGGGCGTCGCGTCCTCGTCCAGCACCCTCTTCCGTACGCTCGGCTCCTCCTTCGGTGTCGCGATCATGGGCGCGCTGTTCAACAACCGGGTCCAGGACGTCATGGCCGAGCGGGCCGGGTCGCTGGGATCCAAGGTGACCGAGCAGTCCGCGCAGCTGGACGCGGCGAGCCTGGCGAAGCTGCCGGAGGCGGCGCGGGAGGCGTACCAGCACGCGGTGTCCGCCGGCACGCACTCGGCGTTCCTGCTCGGGGCCGTGGTGGCCGTGGTCGCGCTGGTGGCGGCGGTGTTCGTGAAAGAGGTCGCGCTGCGGGGGACGGGGCCGGACGCTGAGGGTTCCTCGGCGCAGCCGCCGGTCGTCGAGCACGTCTGATCCTGATCCGCCACTGAACTGAAGGCCCCCGGATGGTGTCCGCCCCGGGGGTCTTCGTTGTGCGTGGGTGCCGCCGAGAGAGCGTGCCAGGGCTGTGGGGAAGGAGGCGTCCTTCTACGATCCGAAGGGCACCGACGCGGTCGGAGCTGGCCGCGGGGCAGGGCATCGGAACTTCAGTGGGCGCCTGCACGTGGGCCTGATGGTGATCAACGATGCTGAAGGCCCGATCGTCGATCCGCAGCGCTGGGTCTTCTGCACGGCCGACGACGGCCCGTTGACGGCGATCCGGTATGAGTTGTGTGGCACCTCGGACCGTGCTGAGCACCCGGATCGAAGGAGCAGCAGTCCGCAGCTCAGCCTGTCCTTCCCGGACACCCCGCCCTTGCTGCGGATGCTTAGCTGGTGTTCGGACTGGAGTTCACCGACATGGTCGGACTGCGATGGCGGCGGTTCGGTAACGCGCAGCCGCCCCGCCTCGTAGGCGACGAAGCCGACGTCAAGCCGCTGGTCGTTGACCCGAGCCACGAGGAGTCGGAACGTGCTGCGGCTTGCGGAGGGGAGCCGGCGGTCCCTGCCTGACGGGCGGTCGCAGGTGATCAGCGCCCCCGGCCGAACATGCGGCGGAGCAGCGACGTTGAGTCGTCACGCGGGCGAGGCACGTTCGGGGTGGGGCGCGAGGGCACCGCTGGGGTAGTGGGGAGCGAGGCGGAGGCAGAGGGGCGGGGGACGCCTCGCTCTGCGGCGAGTTGGGCCGCGGCGACACCGGGCCGGTCAGCTGCGGCGGGCGGTCGCTTCAGGGTGATGCCCGCGTCCGTGAGGATGCTCAGGTCCAGCTGCCATGTGACGGCGGAGCGGCGCCGCCACTGCGTGAACGCGGCGTCGATGTGGCGGCGGGCGGACACGCCGTCCATCTTCGTCACCTTGACCAGGTGGGCGAAGGCCTTCGACTCCAAGCCGCGGACCTGAGCGTATCCGTAGTGGGTGACGGTGTGGCAGTCCGTGCACAGGCAGATCAGCCGCTTCAGGCGCTGGATCCGGGCCGCGTCGTCGTACACCCACCGCTCATGCGCCTCCAGCCACCGCTGGGCGGTGCGGTCTTCGGTGGCGCCGCATGCCTCGCACCGCCTCCCGGCCCGGCTAGTGATCATCCGCCGAAGCCGCTCCCAGTCCCTCGGCGTCACGCAAGACCGCACATTGGTGAACCAGCAGCTGGAGGGCACCAGGTCAACAAACAAGCCCTGCCCCAGCGTGCGGTCTTCGCCGGGCAGCAAGTCCGGCACGTCCGGAGCGGCAGCCCACGCGTCGAGCGCCGCCATACCCCGGCGGGGCGCGTACCAGCGTTTGGCGGCCGGATCCCACCGGGCTCCAGCCGCCTTCGCCTGGTCCTTCTCCGCGTACGGGACATCCAGCCAGATCCGGTCGACCACCAGTGCTCCCCTCCGAAGTGATACGAGGCCTACCCGCGCCCGTCGTCGACGACGCTACCGGCACCCCGGACTCTCTCAGGCGGACACGTGGCCGGATCGCGTACCTTGCCGTCCCCGGCCCAAGTAGACGTAGATTGACGCGACTTGATCGTCAAGAGGGGGACATGTGGACGACCGGGACCTTCGGACCCTGTTCAGTTCGAACGACCGGAGCATCTCCGCGAGCGAGGCGTTCACGAACCGCCAGGCGCAGTGGCAGACGGTCACAGAATGCCTGGCGGAGCACCTGAGCCGGGTCAGCGCGCCGGGTTTCGACGCGGAGGACTTGGAAAGCCCCCGCCGCAACGTCCTCGTGTTCCATGGAGTCGGCGGGATCGGGAAGTCGACGCTCTCGCGCAAGATCGAGGCCGTCCTGGCGCGAGGGGACGACCGGCCGCCGCAGTGGGCGCCGCCGGCGTACCTGCACCGGCACCGCGTGATCCCGGTGCGCATCGACCTCGCCCGCTCGGCGAACACCGACTTCGAGCGTGTCATCCTCTCCGTCCGGCTCGCGCTCACCGTCATGGGGCGACCGATGCCCGCCTTCGATCTCGCCCTGCGCCGCTACTGGGAGCACAACCACCCCGGCGAGCCGATCGAGGAACACCTGCGCCGCGGCGGACTCCTCGGCCGGTTCAGCGCCGCGGCCGCGCTGCCGCAGCACATGCAGTCCGTGCTCAGCGACGTCGCCCAGGCCCTCCTGCTGCCCGGCACGGTCGGCAGCGCTATGGGGCACGGCACCGGCGCCCTAGTCAGGGCGCTGCGCGAGCGGCGGCAGGCCGTACGCGCCCTCGCCGGCTGCACGCGCCTCGCCGACCTCCTCGAAGCCGAGCCCGGTCCGGACGCCCTCAGCTTCTACCCGCACCTCCTCGCCTGGGACCTCGCACAACTCCCGACGGCTAAGCGGACGTTGCCCGTGGTCCTGCTCGACACGTTCGAGGACATCGGTGACCGCACACACCGCGACGTAGAACGGCTGCTCCAGCGGCTCGTCTGGCTCATGCCGAACGCGTTCTTCATCGTCACCGGACGCAACCGGCTGCAGTGGGGCGACGAAGCGCTCGCCGGCCAACTCGACTGGGCCGGGCCGGGAGCCTGGCCTGGCCTGCAACCGCCCGTCGCCTCACAGGCCCGCACAAGCATCAACGTGACTGAACCGGCGTCCCGCCAGATCCTGATCGGCGACTTCTCTCCCGAAGACTGCGAGGACTACCTCGCCCGTCGCCTCGTGAAGGACCGACAGCCGTTGATCGACATGCCGATACGCCGGGTCATCGCCGAACGCTCCCACGGCCTGCCGCTGTACCTGGACCTAGCGGTCATGCGCTACCTCGAACTGCGCCGGGGCGGCGCACAGCCCCAACTCGCCGACTTCGACCACGACTTCCCGGCACTGATCACCCGCACCCTGAGCGACCTCACCCTCGACGAGCGGCATGTGCTGCGGTCGGTCAGCCTGTTCAACGCCTTCTCCGTCCCGCTCGCCGCCAAGGCCTCCGGCCTGGAGTACGACGCTCCCGTCCTCCGTCTGGTCGAGCGGCCCTTCGTGCGGGAGACCGTCAACGAGCGGTGGCCCTTCCACCTGCACGACGTCATACGCGCCGCCATCCGCAACGCATCCGACACCGGTGACGACCGCTGGTCGCAGCGGGACTGGCAGCGCGCCGCTCAGCGTGCTTTCACAGCTCTGGCCGACGAATGGCGCCACGGCCCGCGACGGGACCGCGCGCTGCTGCTCGGCTGCCTTCGACAAGGCCTTTGGCTCGCCCGCGAGTTCCAGCTGGAGCTCGATTGGCTCATCGACGCCGCCTTCCAGTACGTAGCCGACTCCATCTGGGAACCACTCGTCCTGCCGGATGCTGATGACGCCCTGGGAGTTGGCGCGGGCACGCCGGCCGCCGCCCTGGTGGACACGCTCAGCGCGGTCGCACGTCGCCAGCACGAGCACCGTGAACGTACGGTCAGTCGGCTGTCGGCGGTCCTCACGTCGGGACTGCTGCCCGACGAACTCGCGGATCTCGCCCTGTACTACCGCTCCAAGGCGCAACGCGATCTCGGTCTGACCGACGCCTCACGTGACGGCATGAGACACGTCGTCGCGGGTCAAGGGCGGTTGGCGCCGGCCGCGCGGCGCGGCCTGGCGCATCTGAGCCGCTTGGCCGGAGACTTCCCTGCCGCCCTGGAGGCCGCCGGGGAACTCGGATGGGAAGGACGGCACCACCGGGTCATGGGCGACGTGTGGTGGGTACAGGGCGATATCGACCGTGCGGTCGCGGCCTACCGGGCCGGACGCGACGAAGCGGAACAGCACGGGGTCGTGGGCGAGACAGCCGTAGCGCAGGCCCACCTCGCCTTCGCCGCGGCCCTGGCCGACCCTGCGCGCGCGGATGATGAACTCGACCTGGCCGAACGGATGCTGGAGTCCCTCAGCCTGCGCTCCAACGAGATCACCGCCCGCATCGCCGGTCTCGTACGCGATGCCGGACGGGGCGCTGACGTCCTCGATCGGGGTGCGGTGCTGCGTGCGGAGATCGATGTCTCGGGGATCGCCTACGCGGCCGCCAAACTCCAACTGGCCCTGTGCTTTCACCACGCGGTACTCGGCGATGACGCGGGGCTCCAGCTTGCGATCGATCAGTTGAGAGGGCTCACCCGCCGAGGCGGTTACGCGTACTACGTCGACATCGCGTACTTCATGGGCGACCTGCCGCTGCCCGTGGCCGCCCCTGGGCCGCGGTGGGTGGATGGACAGCGGAGGACGCGGCAACGGTGGAGAGGGCTGGTGACGGCACGCCGTCGACTGCTGGGGTTGCCGGCCTGAGCGCAGACGTCACCGACTTGAAGGGCGGCCGGGAGGTGTGGGCAACGCCGGGGCAGCGCTCATGCCCATCGCGAGTTGCGCTGGGCGACGGCGACCGGCAAGCCTCCCCGATCCCCATCTTCCTCCCCGAGCCGCGCGGCGTAGCGTGCGATGCGGTGACGCAGTTCGAGGCGGCCGCCGCGGTGGTTGGCCGGCGTGAAGAAAGCGGAGAGTTCGTCGATCAGCCGGGCGATGCCGGTAGGGCCGCTGCGCATTCTGTCCAGCAGTGGGCACAGGTGATAGTCGGCCTGGGTGGCTTCGGTCCATGCCAGCACGGTGCCGAGAGTTGTGCCGTACTGGGCGGTGAACCGGTCCGCCTGCCGCACGTCGGAGCAGAGCGCGGTCCAGTCCTCGTCTGGCATCTGCCATTCAGCCAGGGCGCGGCGGCGCCGGGCGTAGTTGATGCGCTCGGGAAGGACGTCTAGGTGGTGGGCGAGCGCTTCGGTGACGTCCTCGAAGCGTGTCCATAAACCGCTGTCGCCGAACTGGTGGCGGAGCTTGACGAGTGCGCTGTGGGCTTGACCGACAGGGATGTCGAGGGCTTCGGCACAGTTCCGCCATGATCCACCGGCAGCCATTTCGGCGAGTTTCAGGGAGGCCGCGCGCCGCAGGTGGCGCACCGTGTACAGGTTGGCCAGGGGAACGTGGGCGGCGAAGTCGCCGAAGTACTTGTCGTACCAGGACGTCGGGAGATGGGAGGGTACCTCTTCGACGGTGAAGCGGCAGGCGCGAGAGGGAACCCGCAGGGTGGCGTACTCCAGGGGGCCGGCGGCGTAGAAGCCGTGCACGCGGCGGGCCATGGCCCGCGCCAGGCCTGGTGAGAAGTCCGGCCGGCTGAAGAAGGACCGGCACGCGCTCGCGGGTGCGTTCTCGAAGGCGAACTGCGCCAGGGGGCGGACGCGTTCCCGCAATGCGGCCTCGTCGGGAGCCTCGTCCAACAGGGCCTTCGCGCTCAGGAGCAGCGCCCCGCATTGAGCACTGTCCTGCGGTGCGGACCACAGGAGCCGGAGCTGAGCGTTGCGCCGGGCGGGCGCCTTGAGGAGGTGCGCGTGAATGGGGGCCGCGTACTCGTCGATGAGCGAAGCGAGCCCGTCCGATGGGGCGAGATTTCTCCCAGCGGGCCAGCTCAGGGTGAGTAACTGGGCGATGGGGATGAGCTCTTGGATGGTCCAGCCACGAGGTTGCTCCTCATCCACGGAAGCTGCTGCGGGGAACAGGAGCTGATCGAGCTGGCGCTGCAGCTCGATGAGGTGCGCGTGGTCCGCAGGGGAAACCTGCGTCTGCACGTCGTGGTCGGTCGGCTGGTCGAGGCGCGCGCCGCAGAGGCGTACGCGAGAGACGCGATCGCCCGATCCGGGGACAGTGTTGCGGCACTGGACAGGATGCAGGCGAACACTGTTCGAGGGCTGGGTGATCAATGTGGCGCGGCCCGCGTAGGACTGGTTGATCGGCTTGCGGCAGGAGGGGCACCGTACGTCTAGGAGCCGTTGGTGCTGCGAGCAAGCGAAGACGACCGGCAGGTGCCAGCGCAGACTCCACGCGCCGCCGTACGCGACTTGGACCGCACTGCTGTCGCCGACGAGACAGTCGGGGCAGTAGCGGCTGGAGAAGTTCACGCTCCAGGACGCCGAATAGAAGTGGCTGACGCTGCCGAAGTATCCCTTCCGACCCGTCTGAGGGGATTCAGCTCCTCGCTTCACCCGTAGCGCCGGATAGGTCCTCGCGTACCGCATCAGCGCGAGGCCTCGTACTTCGGCTTCCGACAGGCCACTCTCCTGCGCGAACGCGGTGGCCGTGTCTGCGGGCAGTTCGAGCAGGTGGTCGGCGACGAGGCGACGCTGGCGACCGTCGCTGATCCCGCACAGCTCGGCGATGCGCCCTGGGGAGCGGCCGAGCCGGTAGGCGAGCCGGAGGAGATACCCCGGCAGGGACTCCTCCGGCAGCGGGTCCATGGAGCGGGCCAGCACACGACGCCGTACCTCGCTCATCCGGCGTCTTTCTGGGCCGGGCCGTCGTCGTCGAACACGGTGTTGCGGCCTTGGGAGTTCTTCTTCTGCGTCGGCTCGTGGGGCGGGATGTGGGGCTGTTCGCCTGACCCGGCGTCGAGGTCGGGCATGTCGTCCGGGGTGACCGTGAACTGGTTGAGCAGCCCCTTGGTCAGGCGCTCGCTCTTGTCCTCCATGGCGCGGCGGCAGCCGTGCTGGATGAGCTTCTCCAGGATGCCGACGACGCCCTTGGTGCGGTTGAACAGGTACTCGGGCATGTCGCCCTCGGTGAGCATGCCGGTGGTGTCGCTCAGCAGGCGCAACTCGCCCTCCAAGCGGCGGAGATGGACCATCCAGGCCTCCATCTGCGCTGGTGTCTTGTACCTGAACGGGTCGAGGTCGACGACCTGGAAGCGGCGTTCGTGCTGGCTTGCGGCGTGGGCGTTGGGGCTGCGGCCGGCGTCCTTGACCGGCTCGTAGATCCACTCCTGGGTCTTGGGGTCGCGGCGGCCTTCGCGCAGCAGGCCCGAGGTGGGGATGCCGACGCCGACGAGGATGAGGGTGACGGGCATGCTCATCATTTCGCGGATCAGGTCGAGGACGTCCTGGTCGGCTTCGCGATGCAGCTTGAGGCGGGTGATGTCGTCGATCACGAGGGCCTTCGTGGCGTGCTCGACGACTGCGGTCTTGACGGTGCGCACGAGGTCTTCCAGTCGCATGCCCTTGTAGTCCTCGCCGTAGAAGTCGAGGATGCGCTGGCAGGTGGAGATGGGGGTGGCCTTGACGGGGCAGCGTACGTAGGCGACGGGGGCGACCAGGTCGCGGGTGCCGGGCATGGCGTCGGGGTTCGCGTAGTTGTTCAGGGCCAGCCACTCTTCCTGGAAGATGGCCAGGGCCTCGCAGATGGTCTCGGTCTTGCCCTGGGCGCCGTCGCCGTTGACCATGATGCCGCCGCGGGTTCCGGCCTTGTGGCTGAAGGCGCCGTCCTCGACGCGGGCGAGGACGGCGTGGGCGACGCGTTCGCTCATGGGGGTGGCCTGGATCGGCAGGGAGCTGTGCGTCGCGAGGCGATGCAGATCGTGGATGCGTTTCTGGCGCTTCGTGAGGCGTTTGTACTGCTCAGCGGTGAGGATCGGCGCAGGGACGAAGGCGTCGCGGGTCTCGCACCATCGGTTCCAGCCTTCGAAGGTGGTGCGGTCCACCGCCGGGCCGGGAAGGAACGACAGCGGGTTCTGCTTCGAGGTCACTGACTGGCCTCTTCCTCGGCCTCGCCGGCCGTGATGGTGGAGTCGTCATCGTCAAAGTCGTCGTCCAGCAGCGCCATCAAGCTCGACGAGCGCAGCCGTTCGGACAGATCGGGGGACGTGGGCAGCTCGTCGGGGACCGCTGCCTCGCGACGGCGCCGACGTTCGCTGTTCACCGCGTCGTGTACTTGCTGAGCGCGGTCCTTCGGGCGCAGGGGGACGACCTTGCTGTCAGAGAAACCTGCCCGCGCAGAGGGAACGGGGGCGGGTTGCGGCGACTTCCTCTCGGTCGCGTCTGCGGGGCGGTCGGCGGCCGCCGCGGCCCGCTGGGCGACTTCGCGCGCGTGCTCGGTGCGCTTCCTCTTGGAGAGCTGTGTCGGCCACTTCTCGACCGGGATGTTGCCACCGATCAACTCCAGGAGCACCGGGAGGAGTTCGGTGTCCGACTTCGGGGCAAGGCCTGTCTTGCGTAGTTCTCGCATGGCTTCACGGACGCGGGCGTCGCTGAACGCGGGAACCTCGCCTTCTTCGGGCAGTCCGGTCCAGCGCAGTGTGTGCCAGTCGTGCGTATTGGGGTCCTGGAAGAAGACGAAGCATGGGTCACGTGGGTCGCGGTGGACGACGTATTTGTTCTTGTCCGTCCCGCCGCGGTGGGAGAGCTTGCCGCGGTAGGGATCCAGGGCGGGGCCGTCGTACCAGAGGTTCTTGACCTTCACCCCGCGCCTGCCGTGGATCATGAGCTTGTGCCGCGGCAGGAGCTGATAGTACAGCTCGGCGGGCGGAATCCGAAGGGCGAAGCCGCCCTGGGACATGGCCGCCGTGAACAGGCTGTTGGGGCTGTGATCGCCACGCGGGTCCCAGCTCGGGGCGTACGAGCCGAAGCGCCGGTTCTGCCAGGTCTCGACAACCCAGGTGGCGATAACGTGTTCCATCTCCGTCACGGTCAGGCAGGCGTCGGCCTCAGGGTCCACGCCCCGGTCGGCGACGTCCGTGCCCTGGTAGCCGAGCAGGAGGGCGAACAGCAGCGACCTGATGGCGCCGAACGTCCGCTCCACGGAGTGCTTGTCGGTCGGACGCAGAACGCGGCTGGGCTTGATGTTCGCCTTGATGACCCGCTGCACCTCGACGAGGTGGTGGTTGCGGTAGACGGAGCCGTGGTCGGTGGTGACCGTCTCGGGAGGGAAGAACGGCAGCCCGGCGACCTCGTACCCGGCGAACTCCGCGACCACCATGTTGGGGACGCCGGGGTAGGCCCACTCCACATTCTTGCCCCACTCCGGGCGCATCGGCAGCGGCATCATCATGTCCCGCAGCACCATCGCGACGTCGATCGACTTGTCGGAGACAAGACTGAGCCGGAACGCCACGATCGAGCGGGTGTAGACGTCCAATGCCAGCGTCAGATGTACGGACACCGGGTCGCCGAACACGTTGTCCAGTACTTTCACCGGCAGCACCGTGCTGTCCAGGGCCACCACCTGGCCGGGGCGGTGCACCACGACGTGCCGTCCTGTCGCGTACTGCTGGGCCTTCGCCGCCGAGCGTGCGTAGCGCTGCCGCGCACCGTTGGAGCCGAACCACTCCTTCCAGATGGCCCGTAGGGTGTCGTAGTTGGGGATCTGCACGCGCGGCTTCTCAGCGGGTTCAGCATCTGTAGCTTTACCCTCCGTGCCTCCTGTTGCATCGCCGTCTTTGGGCTTGGTATCCGGGGCCTCGAAAACCTCGCGCACGTACTGGTGGATGAGACGCTGTTTGTCCCGCATGGTCAGCTTCGAGCGGCGAGTCGTCGACTCCGCGTACACCGCGAACAACGCCTCGCGCACTTCGGGGGTGATCGTGTGCCCGGTCGCCTCGCGCAGCCAGCGGTCGTCCGCGACGCCGATCGGGCCGTATTTCGCCCGCGCAGTGTCCCAGCGGATCAGCGTGCGCACACTCACCCGGTGCAGCCCGTTCGCTTTCGCTTGGGCGGGAGCTTCGGCCGCGGTCTTGCGAAGTTCGTTCTCCTTGGCGTGGCGGCGATCGGTCAGCGTCGTGGTGTCCGGGTTGTACTGCGGTCGTGGTTCATGCGGCAACGCGTCACACGGATCGCCGCTGCGAAACCCCGTTTCGGCCTCCCGCAAGTGCTCCATACGGAGCATGACGATCTCGCGCTGATGCTCCGTAAGGTCGTCCATCGACTTGGGCTGACGGCCCCGGTCCGCGGCGGGCAGGTCCGTGCGGGTTCGCGTGGAGGGGCGACAGTCCGGGCGATGCATCAGTTCGCTGATCGAGGTCTTCCACGTCTCGCCATCCTCGTCGACGAGCGTGACCCGGCCGAGGTGCGGCAGGCAGGACTGGATCCGCCACGCGCTGCCGTTGATGATCAGCTCGGCGCCGGTCGACAGATTCCACATGGGATCGAGGGAAGTGCTCACTGCGGCAGCTGCCGGTGATGCTGCTGAGGAGCGAGCCGCACCAGGCTCGCGTCCCCGAACGGCCCGGAGAGATCCACGCCGAGGTGACGGTGCCACAGCAGGTGGATCGCATGGGCCCGGGCGATCGCCGGGATGCGGCAGCGCTGCGCCAACTCGCCGAACGGCAAGGGGCCTTGTGCCGCCACTTCCTGTAATTGCTCTTGGATTCCCAGCACATCCGGCAGCGGACGCCGCTCTGCGGAGAGCGCGTCCACGTTTGTCCATACGTGCTGGCGCCAGCCCACCACGACGCCGTACTGCCAGCCCGCCGACAATGCCGCCTCCGCCGCCGCGGCGAACTTCAGCGCGTCTTCCCGCTTGATCCGGCCGTCCGGACGTACGTCGATCAGGACGAGCCCAGACTCCGTCACGAGCAGGAAGTCCGGGGTGTGCCGGATCACCTTGCCGCCGGAGAAGAACCGCAGCAGGAAGGGCTGGCACAGGGCCTCAATCAGGCCGGCGGCGAAGTCGGCCACCAGCAGCAGCCGCTCCTCCTCATGGCTCTCGAAACCGTGGTGCCGGTCCGTCGCCATCAGGTACTCGAGACCCGGGCGGTGGAACTGGTCCGTGCGCCAGGTGAAACGGCGTACTGGAACGCTCCGCCGGAGATCCACCTTGTCCAGGTCACGCACCGGGCTGGTGACCGGAGTCTGGCCGAACTTCCACATCGTGCTCCAGCGCTCGGGCCACGCCCCATCCAGGTCCAATGCTTGTGCGTAGTCCGTGAAACCGGAATCCAGCACGGCGAGGTCTTCCAGGGCGCACACGTCCGACCACGTGCCCCCATGGGACGGTGTCGATCCGGTGCGCCAGCCCTGCCCCAAAGCTGTCGAATTCATCCGAGAGTGCCTGCCTCCGCACCGTGATGGGTAAGCCCAAAAGCGCATTGACCGTACGGCGCTCAGCCCGCCCCGAGTGGCCGCCCGTTCGCAACTCACGCGTACGAGTGAAAATCTGACCGTTTCCCTGTTGCCACAGACGGCCGGCTGATTCGTTACGCGGAGTTCCAGATGGCCACTGTGGTTACGGCGCACGGATTCCGTCGATCTCAAGTTCCCAAGGGGGGCTCCCATAGTGGCGTCGGTGTCGGGCATGGCGGCAGGAGGAATGGTGTGGTCACTGATCGACTTGCGCGCAGCCTGACACCGCTGCCTGAGGAGTCCTTGCCCGGATTCGTGCTGCGTCTGGCGTACCGTCTGGAGCGGTCCCCTCTGCGGATCGGCGAACTATGCGGTCTTGTCGACCAGGGGCGGCTCAACAGTCTGTACCTCAGGGCTATTCCGGACGATGTCCTGGCCGTCTTCGCCTCGGTGACACACCTGGCGCATGAGGAGGCTGAGCGGCTCACTTTGCGCCGTTTTAAGCGGGTTTACCGCCCTCTGGCTAGGGTGCGCACGAACACGGCGCGCATCGGAGCCAGTGCATCCACTAATTGGGCCGTGAACCAGTCGAGCCGCTACTGTCCCGACTGCCTGCGGGGTAACGGCAGTCAGCAGGAGAGCCTCTATGGAGGCGCATGGCGGTTGCAATGGCACCTGCCGATCGTCTTCGCTTGCCTGCCCCACCGTCGCCTCCTGGAATACCTCTGCCCGGATTGCGGGCTTCCCGTGAACGGTCCAACCAGTGGGCGTCGCGACCTGGTGAAGAACGCCGGGATGCCCGGACAACATCCCGCCGAATGCCGCAACAGGCCCGGAGCGGAACGCAGCCACACGGTTCATTGGAGGGGAATTCCACCGTGCCCCGGCAGGCTCGATCAGCGAGGCGACGGGATGTGCGCTCGCCCAATACTGCAGACCGATGACCTTGAACGTCTCTTGTCATTGCAGCAGCGCATCTGGCGCCACTTGAATCCGGACCCGGCTGCGTCGAGCATGAGCGGTGCCGCGGAGTCGGATGCGACGTACTTTCCGGACCTCATTGCGATGACGCATCTGATCAAGATGACGTGGCCGCTGGGAGCTGAGCTCCTTCCCTCCTCCTGCCTTGTCGATCTCGTCGGCACCCACGCGGAACCCGCCGCAGCGCTCATCAGCGCAGATCGTAAGGAAAGGCGCAGCCTGAGTCTGGTCGGGACCAAGGCACCTCCGAGTGATCCGGACGTGTGTGGGGCCTTGCTCCTCGCGGCCGACACGCTGCTGGGCGATCGCCAACTTGCTTCTCTCCGCAGTCGCGTCAATCCGCTTGCGCGCGAGGCCTATCGACGCTCTCCCCCCTACGCCGGAAGTGTCCTGCGGAAGCAGGACATTTCAAACACATTGTCACGAGCGGTCGCCCGGCGCCTTCATGGCGTCCCGACTCTCGCCCGCCATCGTGAAATCCGCCCCTCACACCAATTTCGCGCGGAGGACATTCCCGCTTACGTGCCCCGCGTGTGGTTCCAGCGGCACTTCGCTGGAATCGTTGAGGCGTTGCCGAGGAGGGACTGGCAGACCGAGCGTTGTCTGCGGCGGGCCGCCTCACTGCGCCTCGCTGAACTCCTCACCGGGAAGCGCTGGATCGAGTGTGCGCCCCTACTCGGGATGCCCAATGGGAGTGCGCAAAGCACGCTCCTTCGGATTGGGCCCCGTCTGGACGCCGCAGGTCTGTGGCCGTCTTTTGAAGACGCTGCCGAGCGCGTCGCTCAGGATCTGAGTGGGGCGGTGTTCCGCGTGAACTTTGCTAACAGGCGTCGGTTAATGGCAAATTGGCGCATGCGAGCGAGCGATTGGAACGTCATGCGGGAGGGACTCCCTGGCCTTACTGAGCACGGGGCCCATGCGGATCCACGCCTCGCCTCGATCTGTGTCTGGAGTGAAGTCACGCAAGGTGAGCACATCTACAGTCCTACAGTGCTTGAACTGCGCAGCCTAGGCAGTACCAGCGAAGCCCGTCGGCTTGGCGGATGTGCCGGCAAATTCATGAACGTCGATCACGATGGCGCGACTTTGAGGCTGCGTCGGAGGCTCTACCTGTACGCGGACCGGCTGGCGCTTGCGTGTGATCTCGACCGAGAGCAGAGCATTCCGGTCGACGAGATCGTCCGAGAAGAGACGGAGTCCGAGACCGTGCCCCATGTCCGGCCGCTAGTCGAGGCTTACCAAGCCGAACTTGAGCTCTGGCGGCGCACTGTACGGGATGGGCGGCGTGGCCGCGCCGCCCGGAAGGCACTGCGCGCCCCAAGCGTTTGAGGCATGACGGCGTCCCGTCGGGGACATCGAAGGGCTCGCAGTGCCGGTACACCAGCTTTTGTTGTGTCTGCGGACGGCGAGAACGCCAAGAGTGAGAGCGGTGTTCCCGGAGGCGGGAGAGCATTGCTGCCGTCGGTAGGCGATTACCGCAGCGTATGCCGGTAGCCCTCGAGTCGGTTGATCAGGATCTCCCCGTCGGGGGTCAGGACGTGAGGCTCGTGCACTCCCATGTCGGCCAGGAGGTCGGAGACGAGTGCGCAGGCCACGACAACGGCCTCTCGCTGGTCGGTGACAATGGCGGAGAGATCGCCAGTGGTCTGCGCAGGAGCTGCTGGGAGCGGCGTCGCAGGGCCGTGGTGGAAGGTGTGCTCCGACGCGATCAGGTGCACGGGCTTGTCTCTGTTGTCGAAGCGGTGGAGTGCGGCGGACAGCATCAGGTCGCCGGCCGATCCGGTCTCCGCCGCCCAGGCTGCGGCAGCCTGTACCAGGGCCACGACGTCGAGTTCGAGTCCGCGCTGGAACAGCCGCTTGGGGCCGTCGTCGTTGGTGTGGTCGCTCTGGAGGTTGATGGGCACCGCCGCGTAGAAGCTGCCGTCCTGGTGGAGTTGGCCGGTCGGTACGCCCTCGAAGCGGACCTGGCGGCGGCCAACCAGCACGGGGCGGGCCGGTTGCACGTTGGTGGTCACACCTTCGCCGGCGAGCTTGACGAAGCGGTCGAACGCCGCGTCCCGATCCACTCGTGTGGTCACGGGATAGGCGCCGCGGACGGCCGGAACGGCGGCCATGCTGACCCAGCCCGGGTAGTAGGTCACCTTGGGGCTGCCGCCGTGGGCCGTGCTGGTCAAGTAGCCCGAGAGGTAGCCGAAGCCCGCGTCAGTGACCTGGTGGAGACGGTCGATGTCGTCGGAGGCGGCCTGGAAGCGGTCACGGTAGCGCTGGGCGATCTCGGACTCGGCAAGGGTGCGGGTCGTGGTGCCGTGCCGGACGTAGACACGGAAGTGGTAGTCGTTGCCTGGGGCTGCGACCGCGTGCGGGGCCTGGGTGCTCGCGGGCACGGTGAGGACCCAGTAGATCTTGCCCACCTTGCTCTCGGACTTCAGCGGTCGTACGCCGACGTTGGGTACGACGGGCTGGATCCAGTTCGCGAGCACGGAGCGGATCCATTCCTCGCCGTGGCCTTGGACCGGGTCGAAGGGGGCCAAGTCGTGGGCGTGGTCCTGATTGCCGTCGTCGACGCCGATGACGACCATGCCGCCGGCGGTGTTGGCCATGGCGGACACGTCCTTGGCGAGTTCCTTCTTGCCCGCGTCGGTGCCCTTATAGAAGTCCTTCTTCCAATCGAGGTCGACACTCTCGGGGATGTGGTTCTCGACCGCACGCTGCAGATCGGCCTCGGTGAGGTCGTCGGGGTGTCGCCCCAGGGCGGCAGTGAGCCGTGCGGGCAGGGCCATAGGAACTCCAATGTGTTCACGACATGCTGGCGATCGCCGGCCAGATCACGCTAAGCGGAATCACCGGGCCGTCACCACGCAATTCAGGTACTGCGCCCGCCATCCGTCATCGGGCTCGCCCAGGGCCAGTTGGACGCGGTGCGAGAGCTGCGCATGGAGTGGGCGTGACGCCCCGTCGGCTGGCCGTTGAACCAGTTGGACGCTCCAGCGCACGTAGAGACCCCGGCCGCAGATGCCCGGGGTCCGTGCCGTCTCGCCGCGCGGAGAAGGTCGCCTTCTCGCGGCGCGGGTCAGCGCCGTTCCCTGGTCTGTCCCCCGGTGGTCGCCCTGGTACGCGCGGGCCTGTCCTCGTTCCTCTTCTCCGTACCCACAAGAGCCGGGTTGGCGAGGGAGTCAGTGAGGCTGGGTGGGGGTGGTGGCGGAGGAGGCGGGGGCGGGTTTCCCTGGTTCTGTGTGTCTGTCATGGCCGTCAGTGTGCAGCACGAGACTGACAGTGGAGAGGCAGATCCCGGCGCCGACGGCGGCCAGAGCGACGGTCCAGCGTTTCGTCTTCCGCTGGTGCACTGCCTCGTTCTTCTCGAAGAAGCCCACCCTCGTTCCGGCGAGTGCCCCCAGAGTTGCGCCCTTTGTCGAGCGTGCGTAGGTGTCCAGGGTTTCCCGTGGCTTGAGATCCTCGTACTCGGCGAGGTTGAAGATCGCAATGCCGAAGCCGATGGCGACAGCGTACGCCAGGAAGGCCGCGGCGCCGGTGAACGGCTCGTAGCTCCGGGAAGCCAGGAACTGCGCGGCAGTAGCAGCGAATCCCACCAGAAAGATTGCCTTGGTGTCTACCTTCGCGCCCGACTCGGCCTGCCGCGCCAGACGCGCCGCGAGTTCGCTGTTGATCAGCTCCAGGGTCTGTTCCTGTTGCTGGAGTTCTTGCGGTGTCATCGCCGGGGGCGGGGCTGGTGTGGCTGCCATCTGCCGATGATGCCGCACGCCTCTGACAGCCCAGCAACAAGCCCAACCCTGGGCGTTGGCAGCTGAACGACGGAAGGCGGCGTCACAGGTGGAGCACCGGGCACCACCGCCGGAACCGCCGGAAAGATCGCTGACGCTGGCACCGAACTGTGCAGACGCACGAGCAGGGTTACATGCGCGGCGAGCCGGTGCGGCACACCAACGACCAACTGATTCGGAGAGAACGTTCTGGTACGCCTTGCGGCCTACGATGTCCCAAAGTGTCAACTAGCGTTCCTGGTCACACGGCTTGTGACGAGGGATTGTCACTCGACGTCGACTCCGTAAGCCCGAGCGAGGCCGTCGAGCCCATCAGCCCAGCCCTGGCCGAGAGCCCGGAGCTTCCACACGGGGTTGCCGTCGACACTGTGCCTGTAGAGCTCGGTGATGACCATCGCTCGGATGGAAGGATCGGCGGGAGGCCTGAACGTCCACGCGGTGCCGCTTACGCAATCCAGGTCCAGGGTTGCGTGAGTGAGGGACCCGCAGGTGAGTCCGGTGTCAACATCCATGTTGATGGCGACAGCGACGCGGTGTACCCGGTCGGGTAGCGCGGAAAGGTGGACGGTGGCGCGTTCCACCGTGTGTGATCCTTCCTGCTGTTTGCCGAGGAGGCGGGCGCCTCCGTCGGCGGCAGAGGGCTGGTTGTAGAAGACGAAGTCCTCGTCGCTGCAGACCCGGCCGTCGTTCCCGAGCAAGAACAGAGTGAGGTCTGCGTCTGCGCCGGCGAAGGTGAAGGAGACGCGAAGTCCTTGCCAGGCTTCCTCGGGGAGTACGAGCGTCTGGCCCGCGATGAGTACTGCGGACGCGGCCGGGGGAGCGACGGGGACGGGAGGTGGTGAGAGAGTCTGATGCTTCCACTCGGCGAACGCTCTGATCCGGTACGGATCGCCTACCCCGGCTCGGGGATCGGGAGGCGTGTTGGCGCCGAGGGCGATGTCCAAGTCCGCGAGGGACGGTTCACCAGAGCTGGAGTCGTCTTGGGCACCGTCCAGCAGGGCTTGTAGGCCGGCAATGCGCGTGGTGTCCAGTGGTTTGAGCGTGCTGGAGAGATTGCCGGAGGCGGTGGTGGTGACGGAACAGGCGGTGTCCTGGCCGATGTCGAGGAAACGTAGGGCGTCCTCGGGCGTCCGCCAAGGTGTTGACTCGATTGCCTGTCGTGTCCACCGGCCGTAAGCGACAAAGCCGAGTCGCTGTGTATCGGGAAGGC
>NZ_BARG01000029.1 GCF_000376565.1 Streptomyces hokutonensis
TCGGTAGCTGTGGGCGCGCCTGCGTGGCGGAGCCGTAAATCGACACAGCCCCGCGCCCCTAGGCAGCTCACCTCACGCCTGCTGTGAAGCGGGCGGTCGAAACCGTTTAACGGCTACGGCCCCCCGCCCCATAGGATTGGCCCCAAACCACACACACTCACCCCAGAGGAACGCTGCATGCCTGGCATCACGCGCGAGGAGGTCGCCCACCTCGCCCGGCTGGCGCGTCTGGAGCTGAAGCCCGAAGAGCTCGAGCACTTCGCGGGACAGCTGGACGACATCATCGGCGCGGTCGCCCGCGTCAGTGAGGTCGCCGACCAAGACGTACCGCCGACCTCTCACCCGCTGCCGCTGACGAACGTCATGCGCGCGGACGAGGTCCGTCCCTCGCTCACCCCCGAGCAGGCGCTCTCCGGCGCCCCGGCCCAGGAGCAGCAGCGTTTCAAGGTGCCGCAGATCCTGGGGGAGGACTAATCACCATGACGGACCACAGCAGCATCATTCGGCTCACCGCCGCCGAGACCGCCGCGAACATCGCGTCCGGCGTGCTCACGGCCGTGGAGGTCACCGAGGCCCACCTCGCCCGGATCGAGGAGGTCGACGCGAAGGTGCACGCCTTCCTGCACGTCGACCGTGAGGGTGCCCTCGCGCAGGCCCGCGCCGTCGACGAGAAGCGGGCCAGGGGCGAGGAGTTGGGGCCGCTCGCCGGCGTTCCGCTCGCGCTCAAGGACATCTTCACCACCGAGGGCATTCCGACGACCGTCGGCTCGAAGATCCTCGAGGGCTGGATCCCGCCGTACGACGCGACCGTCACCAAGCGGCTGAAGGCCGCCGACGTCGTCATCCTCGGCAAGACCAACATGGACGAGTTCGCCATGGGATCCAGCACCGAGAACAGTGCGTACGGGCCCACCGGCAACCCCTGGGACCTCACCAAGATCCCCGGCGGCTCCGGTGGCGGTTCCTCCGCCGCCCTCGCCTCCTTCCAGGCGCCCCTGGCCATCGGCACCGACACCGGCGGTTCCATCCGTCAGCCGGCCGCCGTCACCGGCACGGTCGGCGTCAAGCCGACGTACGGGGCCGTCTCCCGCTACGGCATGGTCGCCTTCTCCAGCTCCCTCGACCAGGGCGGCCCGTGCGCCCGTACGGTCCTGGACGCGGCGCTGCTGCACGAGGTCATCGCCGGGCACGACCCGCTGGACTCGACCTCGATCGACGCGCCCGTCCCGCCGGTCGTCGAGGCCGCCCGGAACGGCAGCGTCGCCGGCATGCGCGTCGGCGTCGTCAAGCAGTTCCGCGGCGAGGGCTACCAGGCCGGTGTCATCCAGCGCTTCGACGAGGCCGTAGAGGTTCTCAAGGAACTGGGCGCCGAGATCGTCGAGTTGGACTGCCCGTCCTTCGACCTCGCCCTGTCGGCGTACTACCTGATCGCGCCGAGTGAGTGTTCGAGCAACCTCGCCCGCTTCGACGGTCTGCGCTACGGCCTCCGTACCGGCGACGACGGCACGCACTCCGCCGAGGAGGTCACCTCCCTCACCCGTGAGGCGGGCTTCGGCCCCGAGGTGAAGCGCCGGATCATGCTCGGGACGTACGCGCTGAGTTCTGGGTACTACGACGCCTACTACGGCAGCGCGCAGAAGGTCCGTACGCTCATCACCCGCGACTTCGAGAAGTCGTTCGAGAGCGTCGACGTGATCGTGTCGCCGACGACGCCGACCACCGCCTTCCCGATCGGTGAGCGTGCCGACGACCCGATGGCGATGTACCTCGCGGACCTGTGCACCATCCCGACCAACCTGGCGGGCAACTCGGCCATGTCGCTGCCCTGCGGTCTCGCACCGGAGGACGGTCTGCCGGTCGGGCTGCAGATCATCGCCCCGGCGCTGAAGGACGACCGCCTTTACAAGGTCGGCGCCGCCGTCGAGGCCGCCTTCGTGGAAAAGTGGGGGCACCCGCTGCTTGAGGAGGCACCGTCGCTGTGAGCAACGCACTGTCGAAGGCCAAGGGCTTCAAGAAGTCCAAGTCCGGCACGTATGTGTCCATCGCCACCACCGCGTTCGGCGCGCTGGGTGTCGCCAAGCAGATCAAGAAGGCGCGCACCGAGCACGACACGCTCCGTCTGATCGACGCCACGGTCTCCGCCGTCGCGATCGTCACCGGCCTCGCCATCCTGTACCGCGAGCTGAAGCGGCTGGGCGACGACGACGTCCTGCTGGGCTGAGAGGGAAAGTTCACCGTGACCACCACGACCGACCTGGAGTCGTACGAGGACGCTCTCGCGTCGTACGACCCCGTCATGGGCCTCGAGGTCCATGTCGAACTCGGCACCAAGACCAAGATGTTCTGCGGCTGTTCGACCGAACTGGGTGCCGAGCCCAACTCGCAGACCTGCCCGACCTGCCTCGGCATGCCCGGCGCGCTCCCGGTCGTCAACGCGATCGGCGTCGAGTCCGCGATCAAGATCGGCCTCGCGCTGAACTGCGAGATCGCCGAGTGGTGCCGCTTCGCCCGGAAGAACTACTTCTATCCGGACATGCCGAAGAACTTCCAGACCTCCCAGTACGACGAGCCGATCGCCTTCAACGGCTATCTGGACGTCCAGTTGGAGGACGGCGAGACCTTCCGGGTGCAGATCGAGCGCGCCCACATGGAGGAGGACACCGGCAAGTCGCTGCACGTCGGCGGCGCGACGGGCCGTATCCACGGCGCCTCGCACTCGCTGCTCGACTACAACCGCGCCGGCATCCCGCTCATCGAGATCGTCACCAAGCCGATCGAGGGTGCGGGCGAGCGCGCTCCCGAGGTCGCCAAGGCCTACGTCGCCGAGCTGCGCGAGCTGATCCGGGCCCTCGGTGTGTCCGAGGCGCGCATGGAGCAGGGGCAGATGCGCTGCGACGTGAACCTGTCGCTGCGCCCGCACGGCCGCGAGAAGTTCGGCACGCGGAGTGAGACCAAGAACGTCAACTCGCTGCGCTCCGTGGAGCGTGCAGCCCGCTACGAGATCCAGCGCCACGCCGCGGTGCTGAACGCCGGCGGCACGATCATCCAGGAGACCCGCCACTTCCACGAGGACACCGGGTCGACGACCTCGGGCCGCGTGAAGGAGGAGGCGGAGGACTACCGGTACTTCCCGGAGCCCGACCTGGTGCCGGTCGCCCCCTCGCGCGAGTGGGTCGAGGAGATCCGCGCCGGGCTGCCCGAGCAGCCGCTGGCCCGCCGCAACCGGCTGACCGAGGAGTGGGGGATCACCGCGTTCGACATGCAGTCGATCCTCAACGCCGGTGCCATCGACCCGATCGTCGCGACGATCGACGCCGGTGCCGACGCGGCCTCCGCCCGCAAGTGGTGGATGGGCGAACTGGCGCGCAGCGCCAACGAGTCGGGCAAGGCGCTCGACGAACTGCCCATCACGCCCGAGCAGGTCGCCCGGGTCACCGCGCTGGTGACCGCAGGTGAGCTGAACGACAAGCTGGCCCGCCAGGTCATCGAGGGCGTTCTCGCCGGCGAGGGCACTCCGGACGAGGTCGTCGAGAAGCGCGGTCTGAAGGTCGTCTCCGACGAGGGCGCCCTCACCACCGCCGTCCAGGAGGCCATCGCCGGCAACCCGGGCATCGCCGACAAGATCCGCGGCGGCAAGGTGGCCGCGGCCGGTGCCCTGGTCGGCGCGGTCATGAAGGCCACCCGAGGCCAGGCCGACGCGGCCCGCGTCAAGGAGCTCATCCTTGAGCAGCTGGGCGTCAGCGAGGGCTGAGACGCCGTAGGAAATCGACATCCCCGGGGGACGCATCGGCTGAGATGCGTCCCCCGGGGATGTTCGGTGAACGGGCCCCTCCGGTTCTGCGTAGCTTCCTGTGGGAGAGCAACGAGATTCTGGAGGACGTCGGTTGGCCGTGCACGAGGTCTCTCAGGAGCGCGAGGTCTCTCAGGAGGACGCGCTACTCTCGCCCGCCATGGACGGACGCGGAGATTCCGAGACACCGGACTTCGACGATCCCGCACTGGACGCGCGGCGGGCCCGCTGGACGGCTGCCCTGACCGGCGCCGTGCTGGCGCTGGCCGGTGTGGCGGCGGCGGCGCTCCGGGCCGGCGGTTCCGAACCGGTGCTCGTCCCGGCCGCGTACGCCGTGGGTGCCGCGCTGTGCGCGCTCGCGTCGGTGCTCGGCTCCCGTGGCCGTACCAGACGGGCGTTGTGGCTGCTGGTCGTCGGCGCGATGGTGATGGCGCTGGGGGACCAGTTCGACTGAGGCGCCTTCCGGGGTGACAGAGTCGTCGTTACTGTCCTGTGATCTGGCTCCCACTCCGGTGCTGAAGCCCTCGAACGTCATGAACGATCACTTTCGGCTGCGAGAGTGGGCCGCGTATTGCTCATGCGTTCTTTGCGGGCTGTTCATCTTTCGGACGATGTTTCCCGGTCAAAGATCCACAATTCGCCATCCCCGGGAGCACGTTCGTGGCAGCCCTTGCCCGCTGGTGTGTTCGGCACCGCCTCGCCGCCGTCCTGCTGTGGCTCCTCGCGTTCGGCGGGGTCACCGCTGCCGCTGCCGTCACCGGCTCGGCGTACTCGAACGACTACGAGGCCCCCGGCACCGAGTCGGGCCGTGCGACCCAACTGCTCAAAGAGAGCTTCCCGGGCCTCGGCGGCGACAGCGACACCGTCGTCTGGCGCACCTCGCCCGGCTCCGTCCGCGCCGCCGACGTCGAACAGACCATGACCGGCGCCCTGGACAAGATCGCGAGCCTCCCCGGAGTCGCCTCCGTGGTCAGCCCGTACGACGGTCAGGGCACCGGCCGGATCAGCGCCGACGGGCGGACCGCCTACGCCACCGTCACCTTCGCGCACCAGGCCGAGGACATCGACAAGTCCCAGGCGCAGGCGGTCGTCCGCGCCGCGAAGGCCGCCGGGACCGACGGGCTCCAGGTCGAGCTGGGCGGCAGCGCCATCGGGCTCACCGAGTCGTCGAGCGGGCACACCGCCGAGATCGTCGGGGTGGCCGTCGCCGCCCTCGTGCTGTTCCTCGCCTTCGGTTCGCTCGCCGCCTCGCTGCTGCCCATCGGCACCGCCCTGGTGAGCGTCGGCACCGCCTACGCGGCGATCGTGCTGCTCGGACACGCGATGACCGTCGCCGACTTCGCGCCCATGCTCGGCATGCTGGTCGGGCTCGGCGTCGGCATCGACTACGCCCTGTTCATCGTGACCCGGCACCGGCGCGGGCTGAAACGCGGACTGTCCGTCACCGAGGCCGTCACCAACGCCGTCGCCACCACCGGGCGCGCGGTCGTCTTCGCGGGCGCCACGGTGTGCATCGCGCTCCTCGGGATGCTGATCCTGCGGCTCGGCTTCCTCAACGGGGTCGCCGTAGCCGCCTCGTTGACCGTGATGCTCACCGTCGCGGCCTCAGTGACCCTGCTCCCGGCCCTGCTGTCCTTCATCGGCCCCCGGGCCCTCAGCCGCCGCGAACGGCGCCGGCTGGCCGAGCACGGGCCCCAGCCGGAGCTGCCCACCGGCCTCGCCGCCCGCTGGTCCGCGTTCGTCGAGCGCCACCCCAAACTCCTCGGCGCCCTCGCCCTGGTCGTCATCACCGTCCTCGCCCTGCCCACGCTCTCGCTCCACCTGGGCACCTCCGACCAGGGCAACGACCCGAAGACATCGACCACCCGCCAGGCCTACGACCTCCTGGCGGACGGTTTCGGCCCAGGCGTCAACGGCCCGCTCACCCTCGTCACCAAGATCGACGGCGCCGAGGACAAGCTCGCCCTCGACAACCTCGACGCCACCCTCCGCACCACCGAGGGCATCGCCTCCGTGACCCCGGTGACCTACGACGCCGGCGGCGCCACCGGCTACTTCACCGTCGTACCGGACTCGGCACCGCAGTCCCAGAAGACCAGCGACCTCGTCGAGCGGCTGCGCACCGAGGTACTGCCCCGGGCCGAGACGGGCACCTCGCTCGACATCCACGTGGGTGGCGTCACGGCCAGCTACGACGACTTCGCGGACGTCATCGTCGGCAAACTCCCTCTGTTCGTCGGGGTCGTGATCTCGCTCGGCTGTGTGCTGCTCCTGCTCGCCTTCCGGTCCGTCGGCATCCCGCTCAAGGCCGCCGCGATGAACGTCGCCGCCGTGGCCGCCGCCTTCGGGGTCGTCGTCGTGATCTTCCAGTGGGGCTGGGGGAGCGAGTTCCTCGGTCTCGGCCGGGCCGGACCCATCGAACCCTTCCTCCCCGTGATCATGGTCTCGGTCCTCTTCGGGCTCTCGATGGACTACCAGGTCTTCCTGGTCAGCCGGATGTACGAAGAATGGCTGGAAACCGGCGACAACCGCCGGGCCGTCCGCGTCGGTCTCGCCGAGACCAGCCGGGTCATCAACTCGGCCGCCGTCATCATGATCTCGGTCTTCCTCGCCTTCGTGCTCAGCGGCGACCGCGTGATCGCCATGTTCGGCATCGCGCTCGCCTCCGCCGTCGCCCTGGACGCGTTCGTCCTGCGCACCCTCCTGGTGCCGGCCCTCATGCACCTGCTCGGCGGCGCCAACTGGTGGCTGCCCCGCCGCCTGGACCGCGTTCTGCCCCGCATCAGCATCGAGCCCCCCGAGTGCCGCGCCGCCCATGAGAGGCTGGCTGCCGCGACGGACGCCGAGGTGGCGGACGTACTGGCGAAGGAGCGGGAGCGGGATGTACGCGATATCCCTGGGTGACGACGGGGCCGAACTGCGTCCCCTGGAGGTGTGGCACGCCGAGGAGTTCCTCGCCCACCTGGACCGCGGCCGGGAGTTCATCGGCCATTTCATCACCTTCGGCTCGAAGGCGACCGACGTCGAGTCCACTCGGGAGATGCTCCAGCGCTACGCCGACCTGCGCGCCGCCGACAGCGCGTCCCTGCACGGCATCTGGCTGGACGGCAAGCTCGTCGGCGGTGTCCTCTTCCTCAACTTCCACGCCGACCAGGGCAACTGCGAGGTCGGCTGCTGGCTGGAACCCGCCGCCGCCGGGCGCGGGCTGATCACCCGGGCGATCCGGATCCTCATCGATTTCGCGATCGAGCAGCGCGGTGTCCACCGGGTCGAATGGCATGCCGCCGCGGGCAATGAGAAGAGCCTGAATGTTGCGCGCCGCATGGGCATGACCAGGGACGGCATCCTCCGCGCGGCACACCCCCACGGGGGCGTACGGCACGACATAGAGGTGTGGTCCGTGCTCGCGCCCGAGTGGCGCGAGGCACGCGCGCGTGCCCGGCACAGCGATCTTTAAGGAACTTCTCAGAAACCACCCCTACCGTGCGCACCATGGGTACCAAGACTGTTGACGAGGCCGCGAACGAGGCCCCCGAGGTGAAGAGCGACGCGGAAACCGTCGACGTCACCAAGACCGATGTGACGAAGGCCGATGTCACCAAGACCGACGAGGAAGTGACCGAGCAGGAAGCTGCGGACACCGAGGCTGAGGCCGAGGCCTCCGAGGACGAGGACGACCTCACCGAGGAGGAGTACGCGGCCGAGCTCGCGAAGCTCGGCCTCGAGGAGCCGGAAAGCTCCACCGGCGTCGGCCAGGGTGCCGCCGCCGTGGTCTCCGCCGCGCTCGGCTTCATCTCGCTCTCCGGAAGCTGGATCGGCACCCTCGCCGGCGCCCGCGCGCAGCTCAACGGCCAGCTCCACACCGCGTCCACCGCGAGCGTGGCCACCCAGATCAAGGAGGTCTACGGCACCTCCTGGCACGCCACCGCGATCTGGGCCGGTCTTTTCGCGCTCGTGGCCGCCCTCGTGGGTGTCGGCGCGCTCGTCCGGCCCGCGTTCGGCACCCCGGGCAAGCCGCAGGCCACCTGGATCAAGTCGGTCGCCTGGGCGGGCGTCGTGCTCGGCGTCGTAGGCCTGCTGCTGGCCGTCCTCAAGTACACCGACGCCCTGCTGGCCATGCCGTCCGCGAGCTGAGTCACCGCAGTTCACCAGGGGTCTTAGGTCCTCCGTAAGCACCTTACGGAGGACCTGAGGCCCCTTACTCATGTCTAAGGCCCGCCCGGCCCCGCAAGATGCGGAACTCTCCCGATGTGGCGGACCCCCCTTGGAGACGAAGGTTGAGGCATCGCAGAGAGCGAAGCCGGAAAAACCGCCTCTACCAAGGGACTTGAGATGTACGAGTACGAGATGCACCAGCTCCGTTCCGCCGAACTCCGCCGGCAGGCCGCCAACGAGCGGCTGGCCCGCGAGGCCGTCCGCGGCGCCCGCGCCGCCCGCCGCGAGCAGGCCAGGCAGGCCGTGGAGAGCGAGGTGCATACCGAACGCCCGCGCAGGCACCTGTTCGCCCGCGCCTCGTGACCGGCCGGGAACGGGAGGGCGGCCGTACGGCGCCCGCCGCGGTGCTCCTCCCCGCGACCGCCCTCCCGAAAACGGGTGCCGCGTTGTCAGACCCGCGTGACATCCTCGGGACCGTGGAGACCAGGTCCGTCAGTCCGGTCTTCGTCGGCCGGGCCGACGAACTGGACACGCTGAACGACGCGCTCGCCCGTGCTGCCGCGGGCGAGCCGCAGGCGTTGCTGCTGGGCGGCGAGGCCGGCGTCGGCAAGACCAGGCTGGTCGAGGAGTTCGCCACGGCCGCCTGCCGCCGGGGCGCGGTCGTCGCGCTCGGTGGCTGTGTCGAGATCGGCGCGGACGGCCTGCCCTTCGCCCCGTTCTCCACGGCCCTGCGCGCCCTGCGCCGCGAGTTGCCCGCCGAACTGTCCACGGCCGCCGCCGGCCAGGAGGAGGAACTCGCCCGGCTGCTCCCCGAGTTGGCGGAGACCCCCACCGCGCACCGGGCCCGCCGCGGCGACGAGGAGGGCATGGCCCGCCTCTTCGAACTCACCGCGCGCCTCCTGGAGCGAGTAGCCGCCGAGCGCACGGTCGTCGTCGCCCTGGAGGACCTGCACTGGGCCGACGCCTCCACCCGCCACCTCCTCGCCTACCTGTTCCGCACCCTGCGCACCGGCCGCCTCCTCGTCCTCGCCACCTACCGCGCCGACGACATCCACCGCCGCCACCCGCTGCGCCCCCTGCTCGCCGAACTCGACCGGCTCCGCACGGTCCGCCGGATCGAGCTCGCCCGCTTCAACCGGCAGGAGGTGGCCCGCCAGATCGCGGGCATCCGCGCCGCCGAGCCCGACCAGGCCCAGGTCGACGAGATCTTCCGGCGCTCCGACGGCAACGCCTTCTTCGTCGAGGAACTCGCCGTCGCCGCCGACGACGGCTGCCGCACCGGCCTCACCGACTCCCTGCGCGACCTGCTCCTCGTCCGGGTCGAGTCGCTGCCCGAGAGCGCCCAGCGGGTCGCCCGGATCGTCGCCGAGGGCGGCTCCACCGTCGAGTACCGCCTGCTCGCCGCCGTCGCGAGGCTCGCCGAGGACGACCTCATCGAGGCACTCCGGGCGGCCGTCGGCGCCAACATCCTCCAGGCCGCGCCCGGCGGCGACGGCTACCGCTTCCGCCACTCCCTGGTCCGCGAGGCGGTCGGCGACGACCTGCTGCCCGGCGAGCGCTCCCGCCTCAACCGCCGCTACGCCGAAGCCCTGGAGGCCGACCCGACGCTCGTCCCGGCCGACCAGCGCGTCACGCGGCTGGCGAGCTACTGGTACCACGCCCACGACCCCGCCAAGGCCCTCCCCGCCGTCCTGGACGCCTCCGTCGCGGCCCGCGGCCGCCACGCCCACTCCGAGCAACTGCGGCTCCTGGAGCGGGCGATGGAGCTGTGGGACACCGTCCCCGACGAGGTACGCGCCGGTCTGCGGCCCGTCGACTACGCCGAGGTGTATCCCGCCTGCGGCTGCGACCCGGAGACCACACCCCTGCACTACCTCGACCTGATGGCGGAGGCAGCCGTCGCCGGGCGGCTCAGCGGGGAGCGCGAGCGCGCGCTGAAGATCACCAAGAGGGCCCTGCATCTCATCAACGAGGAGGGGGACCCGCTGCGGGCCGCCTGGTTCTGGGTGCAGCGGTCCGTCCTGATCCGGCACCAGGGCCGCGGCGACGGCTGGTCGGAACTCGCCTCCGCGCAGGAGCTGGTGCGCGGTCTGCCGCCCTCCGAGGTGCACGCGGAGGTGCTGGCCAAGGTCGCCGGCTGGTCGATGGTGCACGTTCCGGGACCGGAGGCGTATGTGGCCGCCGAGCGCGCGGTCGAGTACGCGCGCATGGTGGGCGCCCGCGAGATCGAGATGGACGCCCGCCTCACCCTGGCCGGCCTCATGGTCGCCTCCGGCGATGTCGAGGCGGGCCTCGCCGAGCTGGTCGAGGTGAACGAACGGACGGTCGCCGAGGGCATCTCCAGTGTCGCGGGCCGCAGTTATGTGAACCTTCCGTCCTCCCTGGAAACCGTCGGCCGCTCCCGCGAGGCCGTGCCGATCCTGGAGACCGGACTCGCCTTCGCCAAGAAGTACGGCCAGTTCGACAAGGAGGCCTGGATCTGGGGCAACCTCGCCGAATCCCTCTTCACCCTCGGCCGCTGGGACGAGGCCGCCGAGGCCGCGACCAAGGCCGAGCGGGTGGGCCAGAGCTCCAAACCCCGCGGCTTCCACGCCCGTCTTCGGGCCGAACTCGCGCTCGCCCGGGGCGAGGTGGCCGAGGCCCGCCGCCAACTGGCCGCCGCCCGCGAGCACTACGGCATCCATGACGTCGCACCCCAGCACCACCAGCCCCTGGAGCGGATCGAGATCCAGGTCGCCGCCGCCGAGGGCCGCCTCCTCGACGCCCGCGCCACCCTCGAACAGGCCCTGGACTCCGGGTTCCGGCCCGGCACCCACTTCGAGACCTGGCCCCTGCTGGTGGCCGCCGCCGTCGCCGAGGCCCAGGCCATCGGTCTGCTCGCCGCCGACCCCGGCCGCCCCAAGATCCTCGAACGCATCCGGGAGGCCGCGAAACGGGTCGCCACCAACGCCCCCGTCTGGCAGGCCCACGAGCGCTGGCTGCGCGCCGAACTGCTGCGCGCCGAGGGCCGCTGCACCCCGGACGACTGGTCCGAGGCGGTCGCCGCCTTCGAGCGCCTCGACCGCCCCTACGACCTCGCCCGCGTCCGCCACCGCCTGGCCGAAGCGCTCCTGTCCGGGACCGGCGGCGACACCGGCACCGACACCGACGGCGGCAGCGGTGACGACCGGCGCGACCGCGCCACCGAACTCCTCCGGCTGTCCGGAGCCGTCGCCGAGCACCTGGGCGCCCGCCCGCTCGCCGACTCCGTCGTCCTGCTCGCCCAGCGGGCCCGGCTGACGCTCACCAGGGTCCCGGCGCCGCGAGCCGTCTCCGCCGACCCCGTGGAGGCGCTCGGCCTCACCAGCCGGGAGCGCGACGTCCTGCGCCTGGTCTCCGACGGCCGCACCAACCGGCAGATCGCCGAGGAACTCTTCATCTCCCCGAAGACCGCGAGCGTCCACGTCTCGAACATCCTCGGCAAGCTCGGCGTCTCCGGCCGGGGCGAGGCGGCGGCCGTGGCCCACCGGCTGGGGCTGTTCCCGCCCGACCCGCTCACCGTGCGTTCGGCCGGATGAGTCGTACGCTGTAGGAGACCGGGCCAGGGGAGGCGCCGTGTTCAACATGTTCGAGGAACTGTTCTCACCGGGCCGCAAGCACACCGAGGACGAGCGCAACCGGCTGGAGATGACCAGGGTCGACGTCGCCGACGGCGACCCCGGACGCGGGCCGATAGACCTGGAGTCCGGCAAGGTCGTCGTCCGCCTGCCCGGAGCCGAGGCCACAGCTGACGTCGACTCCGACCCCTCCGCTACGACACCTGAAGCTCCAGAATCCGGTCGTCCCCCGACTTAGGCGTGCCGCGGCCGTCCGTGTTGCTGGTCACCAGCCACAGTTTGCCGCCGCCCGCCGAGACCACCGTGCGCAGGCGGCCGTACTCGCCGGTGAGGAAGGCCTGCGGGGCGGCCGAAGCCTTTGTGCCGTCCAGCGGGATGCGCCACAGGCGCTGCCCCTTCAGGCCCGCCATCCATATCGAGCCCTCGGCGTAGGCGATACCGCTGGGGGAGGCGTCGTCGGTGTGCCACTGGGTGATCGGGTTGTGGTACTTGGAGTCGCTGCTTTTGCCTTCGGCGTTCGGCCAGCCGTAGTCGTCGCCCGGAGTGATCGCGTTCAGCTCGTCCCAGGTGTCCTGGCCGAACTCCGAGGCGAACAGCCGCTGCTTGGAGTCCCAGGCGAGGCCCTGCACATTGCGGTGGCCGTAGGTGTACACCGGCGAGTTCGCGAACGGGTTGCCCGGTGCCGGGTCGCCCTCCGGGGTCAGCCGCAGGATCTTGCCGCCCAGGGACTTCTTGTCCTGCGCCAGACCCCGCTGACCGCTCTCGCCCGTGCCCGCGTACAGCATGCCGTCCGGGCCGAAGGCGATCCGGCCGCCGTTGTGGATATAGCCCTTGGGGATGCCCTTGAAGATCGTGTCCGGGGCGCCCAGCTGCTCACCGGCCGGCTTCTTCGGGTCGTACAGCATGCGGACGATGCGGTTGTCCGAGTCAGAGGTGAAGTAGGCGTAGATCATGCGGTCCGAGGCGTAGTCCGGGGAGAGCGCGATGCCGAGGAGGCCGCCCTCGCCCGCGGGGGAGACCCCTGAGACCGTGCCCAGCTCGGTCTTCCGGCCGGTCTTCTCGGTGATCAGGGCGATCGTGCCGTCGTCGCGGGAGGAGACGAGGAGGTTCCCGTCGGGCAGCGGAGCCAGGCCCCAGGGGGTCTTCAGGCCCTCGGTGACCGTGCGCAGCACCTTCACGGTGCCCTTGGCGGGCGGGATCCGCGCGGCGGGCTGTCCGGAGGACGACGACCCCGTGGTCGTACTGGCGCTGCCCGAGGGCGTGGGCGTCCCGTAGCGCGGGTCCTCGCCGCCGGAGGAGCAGCCGGCCGTCAGCAGGAGTGCGGTCACGGCCAGGGCGGCCGGCACGACTCGACGTTGCACGATCAGGTCCCTTCGACGGGCGGGTTCTACTTGTCATACACCGCTCGCGCCGGACGGGTTCCCGATCATCGACGACCGACGCAGGATCGAGCCCTCTTCCGCATTCGGCGGTCAGTCCCAGGAGCCCAGTGCCGCCGGGAGTTCCGCCACCTCCGTGAGGTCCTCCGGTGTGAGGCGTAGTTCCGCCGCCCCCGCGTTCTCCGTCACCCAGCGCTCCTGCTTGGTGCCCGGTACCGGCACCACGTGCGGGCCCTGCGCCAGTACCCAGGCCAGGGCCACCTGGGCCGGGGTGACCTCGGGGCCGTGGCGGCGGGCCACCCTGCGCAGCCCGGCCACGATCGGCTGGTTCGCGGCGGTCATCTCGGCGGTGAACCGGGGGTGGCGGGCGCGCACGTCGTCCGGTTCGAAGCCCTCGCCCGGGGTCAGGGTGCCGGTGAGGAAGCCGTTGCCGAGCGGCATCGCGGCCAGAAAGCCGACCCCGCGCGCCGCGCACCACGGCAGCAGCGCGTCCAGCGCCTCCGTCGACCACACCGACAGCTCGGCCTGTACGGCCGTCACCGGGAACACCTGCTGTACGCGCCGGAGTTGGCGGATCGTTCCGTCATGCAGCCGCGCCCCGGGCCGGCGTGCGGAGCGGGCGCCGACCGCGCACATCCCCAACGCCCTTACTTTTCCCGCCTGTACGAGATCCGCCATCGCGCCCCAGGTCTCCTCGACCGGGACCTCGGGGTCGGCGCGGTGCAGTTGGTAGAGGTCGATCACCTCGGTCTGGAGGCGGCGCAGCGAGGCGTCGCAGGCGCGTTTCACATAGCCGGGGCGGCCGTTGGCCACGATGTGCTGTTCGCCGACCAGCAGGCCGACCTTGGTCGACACGAACGCGTCCTGCCGCCGTTCCTTCAACACCCGCCCCAGCAAAAGCTCGTTGGTGAACGGGCCGTACATGTCGGCGGTGTCCAGCAGCGTCATGCCCAGATCGAGCGCCCGGTGCACGGCCCTGACCGACTCGTCGCCCCGCTGCCGCGACCCGCTGTAGGCCCAGTTCATCGGCATGCAGCCGAGCCCGACGGCCCCCATCGAGAGCGCCCCCGCGCCGATCGTCCTGCGCTCCACCTGCTCGTGACCCTCCCTCTCCTGGCCCACCAACCTAACCTCTACGCGCGCGCGTGCCTGACATAGCCTCCTGCCCATGACTGTCGACGTGTGGCTGCCCATCCCGCCGGAGGAGATCGAAGGGCTCCCCGAGGGGCCCGACTACCTGTTCTGGGACGGAGGTGAGGAGGGCGATCAGGAGTTCCCCGGTGATCCGGCTGACTGCGTTCTGTACGTCGTGCCGTACATGAAGCGTCACCCCGTGAAGACACGGCCTCTCGAACACATGCGGAATCTCCAGGTCATTCAGACGCTGACGGCCGGGATCGACGACATGACCGCGGACCTCTCCCTGATCGTCCCGGGGGTGCGGCTGTGCAACGCCCGCGGAGTGCACGAGGCGAGCACCGCCGAACTCGCGCTCGCGCTGACCCTCGCCTCGCTGCGCGGCATCCCGCAGTTCGTGCGGGCGCAGCAACAGGAGCGCTGGCAGGGCGACTTCCACCCGGCGCTCGCCGACCGGTCCGTCCTCATCGTCGGCTACGGCGCCATCGGCGCGGCCATCGAGGACCGGCTCACTCCCTTCGAGCTCGCGCGGGTGGCGCGCGTGGCGCGCTCCGGGCGCACCACGGAGCGCGGACCGGTGCATCCGTTCACCGACCTGCCCGCCCTGCTCCCGGACGCGGACGTCGTCATCCTGTCCACGCCCCTCACGGAGACCACCCGTCATCTGGTCGACGCCGAGTTCCTGGCCCGGATGAAGGACGGGGCGCTGCTGGTCAACGTGGCCCGCGGTCCCGTCGTGGACACCAAGGCGCTGCTCGCGGAGCTGGAAAGCGGCCGTATCACCGCCGCGTTGGACGTCACCGACCCCGAACCGCTGCCCCAGGGGCACCCGTTGTGGCAGGCGCCCGGGGTGCTGATCAGTCCGCATGTCGGTGGGCCCACGTCGGCGTTCCTGCCGCGTGCGAAGCGTCTGGTTGTGGACCAGTTGGGGCGGTTCGTGAACCATGAGCCGCTGCGCAACGTGATCCTTACGACAGGACCAACCGAGTAGCCGCAACAGGCGCGCAATCCGCTTCCGGTACCCTCCGCAACCTTCCGGAAGCGGGGCGTGCACGCATCTCCGCTGGTCGTCACGGAGCGTAGAGGAACTATGTCCCTGAGTGACGAGACTGGTGTATCGTCCCGGCAGGGGCTGCGCCGCGCACCGTTCGGCGCCGGGGACGGACATTTCAGACTGTGAGGGGGGCGACGGGCGATGCACGGCCTATGGACGAGCGATCCGACGCGGCGGGGCCGCCGGCGGCGACCCTGGCGCACCGCCGCGCGCAGACGCGGCCACCACGGCGATCACGGCAATCACAGCGGTCACGACAGCCGCGGCGGTCAGGGCGGCCGGCCCAGCCACCCCAGCCATCACCACCGCAGGCACAACGGCCGCCGCAGGCACGCCCATCCAGCGCACCGGGGCCCGCGGGACCGGGGAGCGACACGGACCGGGAGGGCCCGGTGAGTTCGCCACCGTCTGCGACGACCACCCTCAATGCGGCCCTCCGGGACCGGACTTCGCCGGGAGCGCGGCAGCCGGGACCGCCGGCCTCCGGCGGCTGGGGCCTGGTCCAGCAACTCGTCCTGGCCCTGGTGTGCGCGGGATACGCCGTCGGTTCCGCGCTCGACTGGGGCTCGCGCCAAGTAGCCCTGATCATGGGCGACTTCGGACTCAGCGCGGCGGCCGGTACCGCCGCCGTCTCCTGCTTCCTCTACGCGCGAAGCCGTCGTATCCGCTTTCGACCCGCCTGGCTGCTGTTCTCGCTCTCCTCGGCGATGGCGGCACTGGGCAACGGAGTCTGGGGGTGGTACGAGGTCGTCCTGGAGCGCACCGTGCCCAGCCCCAGCTTCGCCGACCTGTTCTTCCTGTGCTTCGCGCCGCCCGCCATCGTCGGCCTCCTGGTGCTGGCCAAACGGCCCGTCACCAAGGCGGGTTGGGTCTGTCTGGCGCTGGACGCCTGGCTGATCGGCGGCTCGCTGCTCACGCTCTCGTGGAGCCTCGCGCTGGCCCAGGCCGCCAAGTTCGACGGGCCGAGCGTGGCCCACACCGCGCTCTCCCTGGCGTACCCGCTGCTCGACATCGCCCTGGTCAGCATGGTGCTCGCGCTGCACTTCCGGCGCTCCTCGGTCAACCGCACCGCCGTGAACACCGCGATCGGCGCGCTGGCCCTGACCGTGATGTGCGACGCCCTGTTCACCTCGCCGCTGCTCCACAACAACTACCACTCCGGCCAGTTGCTCGACGCGGGCTGGTTCGCCGGCTCGCTGCTCCTCGCCTACGCCCCGTGGGCCGCGCCCCGGCACGCCCAGCCCGAGGACGACGGGCACACGCGCGTGGTCCACGAACACCGGCCCGGACAGCGCTCCGGCGTCCAGCACCCGGCACCCGCGCCGGGCGGCGACCACGGCCGCTATCCGGCCACCCGGCCCATCGCCGGCTCACTGGCCGCGCTCACCCCGTATCTCGCCGCCGCCGTCTGCACGCTGGGGATCCTCTACAACGTCCTCAACGGCCGCAGCCCCGACCGCGTGGTGCTCATCACCGCGGGCTGCGTGGTGCTCGCCCTCGTGGTCCGCCAGGGCATCATGCTGCTCGACAACATCACCCTCACCCAGGAGCTGGCCCAGAAGGAGAACCACTTCCGCTCCCTGGTGCAGGGCTCCAGCGACGTCATCATGATCGCCGCCCCGAACGGCATCCTGCGCTACGTCTCCCCGGCCGCCGCCGGTGTCTACGGCAAGGCCGCCGAGGAACTGGTCGGGAACGAACTCGCCTCGCTCATCCACCCCGAGGACCTCGGCTGTGTGGTGCACGAGGTGCGCCGCTTCCTCGCCGCCAGCCCCTTCGAGGAGTCCAACACCCGTATCGAGTGCCGCTTCCGCTCCGGCGACGGCGGCTGGCTCAACGTCGAGTCGACCGTCAACCGCCATCACGGCGGCCTGATCTTCAACAGCCGGGACGTGACCGAACGCGTGCGCCTCCAGGCGCAGTTGCAGCACAACGCCGAGCACGACCCGCTCACCGACCTGCCCAACCGCGCCCTGTTCACCAGGCGCGTCCAGCAGGCCCTGTCCGGCCGCCGCTCCACCGACCGCGGTACGGCCGTCCTCTTCATCGACCTCGACGGCTTCAAGGCCGTCAACGACACGATCGGCCACCAGGCGGGGGACGAGCTCCTCATCCAGGCCGCCCGCAGACTCGACGGCGCGGTCCGGCACGGCGACACCGCCTCCCGGCTCGGCGGCGACGAGTTCGCGGCCCTGATCGTCGGGGACGGCACCCGGGACCGGGCGGCCCGCGAGCGGCACATCATGGAACTCGCCGACCGCCTGAGAATCACCCTGTCCCAGCCGTATCTGATCGACGGCAACGATGTCCGTGTCGCCGCGTCCATCGGCGTCGCCTTCGCCGAACCGGGCCTGGGCGCGGGGGAGTTGCTGCGCAACGCCGACCTCGCGATGTACCGCGCCAAGGGGGCGGGCAAGGGCCGGGTCGAGCTGTACGCCCCGCAGATGCAGCAGGACGTCGTACGGAAGGCGGAGCTGGCCACCCGGCTGCGGGCCGCGCTGCACGACGGCGAGTTCGCGCTGCTGCACCAGCCCGTGGTGTCGCTGACGGACGGCCGGATCACGTCGGTCTCCACGCAGGCGCGATGGCGTTCGTCGCAGGGCGTGCTGTTCACGCCGGCCGAGTTCCTGCGGGTGGCCGAGGACAGCGACAAGACCGCCGAGCTGGGGCGCTGGATGCTGGAGGAGGCCGTGGAGCAGGCCGCCGAACGCCTCGCGGTCGGGCCCACCGTGTCCGTGGCCGTGCGGATGAGCGCCCGGCGGCTGCTGGACAAGTCGATGCCGCTCGGCTCGATCGAGGCCCTGCTGACCCGGCACGGGCTGCCGTCGGGCTCCCTGGTCATCGAGCTGTCCGACACCGACCCGCGGGTCTCCCTGGACGAGCTGGAGCGCCGGCTGACCGCCCTGCGGCGGCTCGGCGTCCGGATCGCCCTCGACGGCTTCGGCAGTGGTTACGCGACCATCACGACGCTACGGCGGCTCCCCGTCGACGTACTGAAACTGGACCGCAGTCTGGTCGAGGGCGTCGTCGAGTCCGCGCGGCTCCACAAGATCACCAGCGGGCTGCTGCGGATCGCCGGGGACCTCGGGCTCCAGTCCGTGGCCGACGGGGTCGACCTGCCGGAACAGGTGGTCGCCCTGCGCGCGATGGGCTGCACCCACGGACAGGGCATGGCCTTCTCCGGACCGCTCGACGAGTACCGGCTGCGCCGGGCCCTGTCCTGCGGCCACTATCCGGTGCCGCACGGTCCCGCGGAGCCCGCGTTCGCGGGCGGCGCCCCGGGGGTGTACACCAGTGGTGTGCCCGTCGTTTTCGGGGGCGGAACGGCCCTCCGCTCACATAATGAGACTCCCGTCCCACCCACTTGACAGTCGGTGCGTGCCGGGGGGAGGGTCAGTCCCATGCGCACCCGAATTCTCGTACTTGGAAAGCGCGTCGGCTGAAGCTGGTGACCTCCGGACGGACCCGGAACTCCCAGCGACCGCACCCGGCGCGCTCCCCTCGCTTGCCTCACGGCACGAGGGGTTTTTTGTTGCACAGGATCGAGTCGTGCAGCAGCAGAACCCCGCACAAACCTCGCAAAAACCCTCAGCATCGAGAAGAGAATGACGATGACCGAGCAGGCCACCGGGGCCCATCCGCAGCCGCGGCCCCGATCCGGAGGACAGCCGTCCGCCCCCGAGCACGTCACGGGCGCGCAGTCCCTCATCCGCTCTCTCGAGGAAGTCGGGGCCGACACGGTATTCGGCATCCCCGGCGGTGCGATCCTTCCGGCGTACGACCCGCTTATGGACTCGACGCGGGTGCGTCACGTCCTGGTCCGGCACGAGCAGGGCGCGGGTCACGCGGCCACCGGCTACGCGCAGGCCACCGGCAAGGTCGGCGTCTGCATGGCCACCTCAGGGCCCGGCGCCACCAACCTGGTGACGCCGATCGCCGACGCGCACATGGACTCGGTGCCGCTCGTGGCGATCACCGGGCAGGTCGCGTCCAAGGCGATCGGTACGGACGCCTTCCAGGAGGCGGACATCGTCGGCATCACGATGCCGGTCACCAAGCACAACTTCCTGGTCACCAGGGCCGAGGACATCCCGCGCGTCATCGCGCAGGCCTTCCACATCGCCTCCACCGGCCGCCCGGGACCGGTGCTGGTCGACATCGCGAAGGACGCCCTCCAGGCGAAGACCACCTTCTCCTGGCCGCCGGTCATGGACCTGCCCGGCTACCGCCCGGTGACCAAGCCGCACGCCAAGCAGATCCGCGAGGCCGCCAAGCTGATCACCGCCGCGAAGCGGCCCGTCCTCTACGTCGGCGGCGGCGTCATCAAGGCGCACGCCACCGGCGAGCTGAAGGTCCTCGCGGAACTCACCGGAGCGCCCGTCGTCACCACCCTGATGGCGCGCGGCGCATTCCCCGACAGTCACGAGCTGCACGTGGGAATGCCGGGCATGCACGGTTCGGTCACCGCCGTCACCGCGCTGCAGAAGAGCGACCTGATCGTCGCCCTCGGAGCCCGCTTCGACGACCGCGTCACCGGCAAGCTGGACAGCTTCGCGCCGTACGCCAAGATCGTCCACGCCGACATCGACCCGGCCGAGATCGGCAAGAACCGCGCCGCCGACGTGCCGATCGTCGGGGACGCCCGCGAGGTCATCGCCGACCTGGTCCAGGCCGTGCAGAAGGAGCACAGCGAGGGGCACACGGGCGACTACACCGCCTGGTGGAAGGACCTCAACCGCTGGCGCGAGACCTACCCGCTCGGCTACGACCAGCCCGACGACGGCTCGCTCTCCCCGCAGCAGGTCATCGAGCGGATCGGCCAACTCGCCCCGGAGAACACGATCTTCGCGGCGGGCGTCGGCCAGCACCAGATGTGGGCCTCGCAGTTCATCAAGTACGAGAAGCCCGCGACCTGGCTCAACTCCGGCGGCGCCGGAACCATGGGCTACGCGGTCCCGGCCGCGATGGGCGCCAAGGCCGGGGCCCCCGAGCAGACGGTCTGGGCGATCGACGGCGACGGCTGCTTCCAGATGACCAACCAGGAACTCACCACCTGCGCCCTGAACAACATCCCGATCAAGGTCGCCATCATCAACAACGGCGCCCTCGGCATGGTCCGCCAGTGGCAGACCCTGTTCTACAACCAGCGCTACTCCAACACCGTGCTGCACAGCGGCCCGGAGGCGGACGGCAAGCAGCCGAGCGCGGGCACCCGCATCCCCGACTTCGTCAAGCTGTCGGAGGCGATGGGCTGTTACGCGATCCGCTGCGAGTCCCCCGACGACCTCGACAAGGTCATCGAGGAGGCGAACTCGATCAACGACCGCCCCGTCGTGATCGACTTCATCGTCCACGAGGACGCCATGGTGTGGCCGATGGTCGCCGCCGGCACCTCGAACGACGAGGTCATGTTCGCCCGGGACGTCCGCCCCGACTTCGGCGACAACGAAGACGACTGAGCGAGAGAGACCACAGAGAAATGTCCAAGCACACGCTCTCCGTCCTGGTGGAGAACAAGCCAGGTGTCCTCGCCCGGATCACCGCCCTGTTCTCCCGGCGCGGCTTCAACATCGACTCCCTCGCCGTCGGAGTCACCGAGCACCCCGACATCTCCCGCATCACGATCGTGGTGAACGTGATCGAGGCACTCCCGCTCGAACAGGTCACCAAGCAGCTCAACAAGCTCGTCAACGTGCTGAAGATCGTCGAACTGGAGCCGGGTTCCGCCGTTCAGCGCGAACTCGTTCTGGTGAAGGTGCGCGCCGACAACGAGACGCGCTCCCAGATCGTCGAGATCGTCCAGCTCTTCCGCGCCAAGACCGTCGACGTCTCCCCGGAGGCCGTCACCATCGAGGCCACCGGCTCCAGCGACAAGCTGACCGCCATGCTCAAGATGCTGGAGCCGTACGGCATCAAGGAGCTGGTCCAGTCCGGCACGATCGCCATCGGCCGCGGCGCGCGCTCCATCACCGACCGCTCGCTGCGCGCGCTCGACCGCTCCGCGTAGACCCGTGTGCGGGCGGCCCCGGCCGCCCGCATTCCGAGACCCCCGAACTTCGATTCCGCCCGCCGTCATACGGTGGGACGCAACACCTGCACACCAAGGAGAGAACCCAAAGTGGCCGAGCTGTTCTACGACGCCGACGCCGACCTGTCCATCATCCAGGGCCGCAAGGTCGCGGTCATCGGCTACGGCAGCCAGGGCCACGCCCACGCGCTGTCGCTCCGTGACTCGGGTGTCGACGTCCGAGTCGGTCTGCACGAGGGCTCCAAGTCCAAGGCGAAGGCCGAGGAGCAGGGCCTGCGCGTGGTGACGCCCTCCGAGGCCGCCGCCGAGGCCGACGTCATCATGATCCTCGTGCCGGACCCGATCCAGGCCCAGGTCTACGAGGAGTCCATCAAGGACAACCTCAAGGACGGCGACGCGCTGTTCTTCGGCCACGGCCTGAACATCCGCTTCGACTTCATCAAGCCGCCGGCCGGCGTCGACGTCTGCATGGTTGCCCCCAAGGGCCCGGGCCACCTGGTGCGCCGCCAGTACGAGGAGGGCCGCGGCGTTCCGTGTATCGCGGCCGTCGAGCAGGACGCGACCGGCAACGGCTTCGCGCTCGCGCTGTCGTACGCGAAGGGCATCGGCGGCACCCGCGCCGGCGTCATCAAGACGACCTTCACCGAGGAGACCGAGACCGACCTGTTCGGTGAGCAGGCCGTTCTCTGCGGTGGTACGGCCGCGCTGGTCAAGGCCGGTTTCGAGACGCTGACCGAGGCCGGCTACCAGCCCGAGATCGCGTACTTCGAGTGCCTGCACGAGCTGAAGCTCATCGTCGACCTCATGTACGAGGGCGGCCTGGAGAAGATGCGCTGGTCGATCTCCGAGACCGCCGAGTGGGGCGACTACGTCACCGGCCCGCGGATCATCACGGACGAGACCAAGGCCACGATGAAGCAGGTCCTCGCCGAGATCCAGGACGGCACGTTCGCGCGTGAGTGGATGGCCGAGTACCACGGTGGCCTGAAGAAGTACAACGAGTACAAGCAGAAGGACGCCGAGTCCCTGCTGGAGACCACCGGCAAGCAGCTCCGCAAGCTGATGAGCTGGGTCGACGAAGAGGCGTAAGCCCCGGGGCCGAGGGGCCGGAGCAACAGCTCCGGCCCCTTTGTCCAACCCGTCCAGCCTCGGACGGGTGATCCTTCCGCAGAGGCGTAAGACGACTGTCGGAGCGCCACTACACTGCCGTACTACATACGCGTCAGGCCCACAGCGTCGTGCGTCTCCACGCGGCCCGTACCTCCACCGCCTGCGGCCGTCGGGACGGCCGTCCGCACGCAATGGACTTGTGAGGACTCACGTGAGCTCGAAACCTGTCGTACTCATCGCTGAAGAGCTGTCGCCCGCGACGGTGGACGCCCTCGGCCCGGACTTCGAGATCCGCCACTGCAACGGCGCCGACCGGGGCGAGCTGCTCCCCGCGATCGCCGACGTGGACGCGATCCTGATCCGTTCGGCCACCAAGGTCGACGCCGAAGCGGTCGCCGCCGCACGGAAGCTGAAGGTCGTCGCACGAGCCGGCGTCGGCCTGGACAACGTGGACGTCTCCGCCGCCACCAAGGCCGGCGTGATGGTCGTCAACGCCCCCACCTCGAACATCGTCACCGCCGCCGAGCTGGCCTGCGGTCTGCTGCTGGCGACCGCACGCCACATCCCGCAGGCCAACGCCGCGCTGAAGAACGGCGAGTGGAAGCGCAGCAAGTACACGGGCGTCGAGCTGGCCGAGAAGACCCTCGGCGTCGTCGGCCTCGGCCGCATCGGCGCGCTCGTCGCGCAGCGCATGTCCGCGTTCGGGATGAAGGTCGTCGCCTACGACCCCTACATCCAGCCCGCGCGGGCCGCGCAGATGGGCGTCAAGATCCTGTCGCTCGACGAGCTGCTCGAAGTCTCCGACTTCATCACCGTGCACCTGCCCAAGACCCCGGAGACGGTCGGTCTGATCGGCGACGAGGCGCTGCGCAAGGTCAAGCCGACCGTCCGCATCGTCAACGCCGCGCGCGGCGGGATCGTCGACGAGGAGGCGCTGTACTCCGCGCTCAAGGAGGGCCGCGTCGCCGGCGCCGGCCTCGACGTGTACGCGAAGGAGCCCTGCACCGACTCCCCGCTCTTCGAGTTCGACCAGGTCGTCTCCACCCCGCACCTCGGCGCCTCCACGGACGAGGCCCAGGAGAAGGCCGGTGTCTCGGTCGCCAAGTCGGTGCGCCTCGCGCTCGCCGGTGAACTCGTCCCCGACGCGGTCAACGTCCAGGGCGGAGTCATCGCCGAGGACGTCAAGCCCGGCCTGCCGCTCGCCGAGAAGCTCGGCCGCATCTTCACCGCCCTCGCGGGCGAGGTCGCGGTCCGCCTCGACGTCGAGGTCTACGGCGAGATCACCCAGCACGACGTCAAGGTGCTCGAACTCTCCGCTCTCAAGGGCGTGTTCGAGGACGTCGTCGACGAGACCGTGTCGTACGTCAACGCCCCGCTGTTCGCGCAGGAGCGCGGCGTCGAGGTACGGCTGACGACCAGCTCCGAGTCCGCCGACCACCGCAACGTCGTCACCGTGCGCGGCACGCTGAGCAGCGGCGAGGAGGTCGCGGTCTCCGGCACGCTGGCCGGCCCCAAGAACCTCCAGAAGATCGTCGCGGTCGGCGACTACGACGTCGACCTCGCGCTCGCCGACCACATGGTGGTGCTGCGGTACGAGGACCGTCCCGGTGTCGTCGGCACGGTCGGCCGTATCTTCGGTGAGTCCGGGATCAACATCGCCGGTATGCAGGTGTCGCGGTCGGTCGCGGGTGGCGAGGCGCTGGCCGTGCTGACGGTCGACGACACGGTTGCCGCGGGCGTGCTGGCGGAGGTGGCCGAGGAGATCGGCGCGACGTCGGCTCGTTCGGTCAACCTCGTCTGATCCTGGTCTGGTGTTGAGGTGGTGCTGGGGGCTCCGCCCCCAGACCCCCGATCGGCCCTGAAGGGGCCTCGTCCTCAAACTCCCCCAGAGGGGGACCCCCAACGGGCTGGATTTTGCCGGCCTGCGTTGAAAGGGCACCGACCGCGTTTGTACGTGAACGCCGGGCGGGTCGAGGAGAGAATCCTCAACCCGCCCGGCGTTGCTGTGTGTTGGGGTCTCACGCCTGTGCTTCCTGCGGCTCCGCCGCCACCCGCTCCGGTGCCTGCACCCGCAGCCCCCGCAGGGTCCGCGTCGCCGCGATCGCCGCGCCCAGCAGCAGTACCGCGCCCGCGATCGCCGCTCCGTGCATGCCGTCGGTGAAAGCCTCCCGTGCGGTCGCTGTCAGGGCATCTCCCGTGTGCCCCGGTAGCTGTCGGGCGACGGCCAGTGCGCCGCCGAGGGTTTCGTGGGCCGGGGCGGGGGCCGAGGACGGGATGCCGTGGCGGTAGAGGGCCGTACCGATGGAGCCGAGGACTGCCATGCCGAGCGCGCCGCCGAACTCCGCGCCCGTCTCCATCAGCGAGGACGCTACGCCCGCCTTCTCCACCGGGGCGCTGCCCATCGCGAGGTCCATGATCTGGGACATCACCATGACGATCCCGGAGGCGAGGACTCCGGCGGCGGCCAGGGCGAGCCAGAGGGAGTCGGTGCCGGTGAGGGCGAGCATGCCGTAGCCGCCGGAAGCGAGGGCGAAGCCGGTCGCGACGACGTAGGCGCGGTCGACTCCCTTCTGTACAAGGGTTGTTGCGAGCGGGGCCGCCGCGCCGATCGGCACCGAGGGGAGCAGCGCCCACAGGGCCGCCTCCATCGCGCTCTTGCCGAGCACGGACTGCAGGTACTGCGTGGTGAAGAAGGCCGAGCCCATCATCCCGAAGGCGGAGATGAGGTTGAGGAGGACGGAGGGGGCGAAGCCGCGGGCCCGGAAGAGGGTCGGGTCGATCATCGGGGAGGCGGTGGTGCGCTGGCGGTGGACGAAGAGCGTGGCGAAGAGCAGGCCGACCGTGATCGAGACGACGTACTGGACGTGCCAGCCCTCGGACGGGATCTCCTTGAGGCCGTAGATCACGGGCAGGACCGCGGCCAGGGACAGCGGGACGCTCGGCCAGTCGAAGCGGCCGGGGGCCGGGTTCTTCGACTCGGGGAGCAGGAACGGGCCGATGAGCAGGAGCAGGGCCATCGCGGGGAGGTTGATCAGGAAGACCGAGCCCCACCAGAAGTACTGGACCAGGACACCGCTCAGCACCGAGCCGAGCGCGACACCGGCGGTCATCACGCCTGACCACAGACCGATCGCCTTCGCGCGCTGGCCGGGGTCGGTGAACATCGTGCGCAGCAGCGCCATCGTCGAGGGCATCAGGGTCGCGCCGCCGATGCCGAGGACCGCGCGGGCGGCGATCAGGGTCTCGGCGCTGTTCGCGTAGGCGGCGACAAAGGACGCGGTGCCGAAGGCGGCCGCGCCGATCAGGAGGAGCCGGCGGCGGCCGATGCGGTCGCCGATCGAGCCCATCGTCATCAGCAGGCCGGCCAGGACGAAGGCGTAGATGTCGAAGATCCACAGCTGCTGGGTGCCGCTCGGCTCCAGGTCCGCGCTGATCGCCGGGATGGCGAAGTAGAGGACGGAGACGTCCATGGAGACCAGCAGCAGCGGGAGCATCAGGACGCCGAGGGCGGTCCATTCGCGGCGCCCGGCAAGGGAGTCGGGGGTGCTCGCGGGGTTCGTCGAGCTCGGTGAGTTCGTCATGGCAGTGAATGTACGCGCGTCTTAAACGCTTGTCTAGAACGGATGTGTAAGTCGCACGTATAGGACGGCTGTATGGATCGGCGGTAGGGTGACGGGCATGGGACACCGTGAGGATCTGCTCGAAGGCGCGAAGCGCTGCCTGCTGGAGAAGGGGTTCGCGCGCACCACGGCGCGCGACATCGTGAAGGAGTCGGGGACGAACCTCGCGTCCATCGGCTACCACTACGGCTCGAAGGACGCGCTGCTCGCGCAGGCGTACGTCTCGCTGGTGGACGACATGTCCTTCGAGTGGGGCGACCGGCTCGAAGGGGCGCCCGGCTCGCTGGAACGGTTCAGGGAGGTGTGGTCGAACGTCGTCGCCTCCCTCCGCCAGCCCGGCTCGATGTGGCGGCTCAGCGGGGAGATCATGGCGATGGGCAACCAACTGCCGGAGGCCCGCGACCAGTTGGCCCTCGCACAGCGCGAGGGCGGCCGAGGCCTCGTCTCGCTGCTCATGGGGGTGCCGGAGGAGGAGGTGTCGGACGAGACCGCCGACACGCTCGGCTCGTTCTACATGGTCGTGATGTCCGGCCTCATCATGCAGTGGACCTTCGACCCGAAGACCGCCCCGGACGCGGACCGGCTCACCGAGGGGCTCCGCCAACTGCTGGAGGGTGCGCGGAAGGTGGGGTGATGCGCGGGTCGTTCGTTGGTGCGGGTGCGGGTGCGGGTGCGGGTGCGGGTGCTGGTGCCGCCGCCCGGCGGATGCTCGGCCCGATGGTCGCGCCCGACGTGGACCGGCTCGCCGAGGGGCTCCGCCAACTGCTGGAGGGTGTGCGGAAGGTGGGGTGATCCGCTGGTTGTTCGTCGGCCCGGAGTGCCGGTGTCGCCGCCCGGCGGACGATCGGCCCGATGGCCGCGCCTGATGGGGACGCGCTCTTCGAGGGGCTTCGCCCCGTGCCGGAGGGCTTGCGCGAGGCGCGCCGACCTGGTGGGTCGTCCGGCCGCGGTCGTGCCCCGCGCCGCCGGTCCCGTAGGCGCGGGGATTCGTCGGGGCGCCGAAGTCATCGTGATCCGGCGGGTGTTCGCCGGTCCCACAACGCCGGTGCCACCGCCACCAGCATCAGCAGCGCGGTCAGTGCGAAGGCCCACGGATAGCCGGTCAGGTCGGCCGTGGCGCCGAAGCCGGCCGCGCCTACGCCCATTCCGGCGTCGTAGGCCAGGTTCCACAGGGCGCTGACCGTGCCGTAGGAGGCGGTGGAGGCGCGGGCGTACATCAGGGTCAGCGTGGCGTTCTGGGTGATGCCGAAGCCCGCGCCGAACAGGGCGGTGCCCGCGACGACGGCGACCGGGTTCGCGGTCGGGGCGACGACCAGGACGCCCGCGGCCGACAGGAGCAGTCCGGGCAGCACGAGCCGGTCGCTGCCGTGCCGGTCGCCGTGGCGGCCCGCCAGCCAGCGCGTCGCGGTGGAGGCCGCGGTCTGCGTGAACAGGGCCACCGCGACGACTCCGGCGGACGCCGTGGGCACGGCCAGCGGCAGGAACGTGACGATGATGCCGGCTGCGGTCGCGGTGGCCGCGAAGACCACAACCGGCCGTAGCAGAGCGGCTGTTCGCAGGCCTCGTACGACACCCATCGGCTCATCGGGGCGGTCGGCCCTGCTCGTCGGGTCGGGCAGGCCGGTGACGAGGGGGATCGCGGCCAGTGCCGCGAGGCCCCCGGCGACGGCGACTGGCCCGAACCCCAGGTGTTCGGCCAGCCACAGGCCCAGCGGCAGCGCGACCAGTGACGGCACACCGGACACCAGGCCCACCAACGCGAGCCCCTCGCCCCGGCGTTGGTCCGGGATCAGCCACGCGGTCACGGCGCCGCCCGCGACGATCGTCAGCGCGAAACCGAGCCCGCGCACGAAGCACACCGCGACGACCCACGCGGTGTCGCCCGAGACGGTCAGTACCAAGGCCGGGGCACCGAGCAGCAACAGCCCTGCCATCAGGGTCGGTCGGTACCCGAAGCGGTTCATGAGCCGGGGCGTGACCAGCTCGCCCAGCACCGTCGCCAGCATCAACGAACCGGTCGCGAGCCCCGCCGCGCCACCGCCACCCCGCTCGGCCGCGTACGCCGGTACGACCGAGAGCAGCAGGAAGAAGCTGAGACTTGCGCCGACCATGCTGACGAAGCGGAGGACCAGGGGGCGGGTCAGGAGCGGGGGGCGCCTGCCCGAAGTGGCGTCGGCGGGAGGGCAGTTGGGCCTCGGCGGAGTCGGGGAGCCGGAGGTCTGGCCGGTCGTCATGACGTCGACACTAGGTTCCGGCCGGGTCGCCCGGCAGGTCCAATTCCGGGCCACTGGACCGGCCCCGGTCACTCACGGCCGCGCCGTATCCGCTCGTGGCGGAGACCGTACCGCTCTTCGAGTGAGTGTCACTCGATCGGTCCATCGACAAATCGATTCCCCGGGTGAATGGCACGGTGTTCGATCAACCCGGTCGGCCGGCGCGGCGATCGTAGGGCCGGTATTCACACCGTCCGAACGCCCAACCGATCGCCGACCAAGGAGTCCCCTTTGCGAGTTCGTCGTGTCGTGACCAGTGCCCTCGGTGCCGCAGCCCTCGTGCTCACCTCGCTCGGCACGGTGGCCGCCGCCACCCCCGCGTCCCCCGCCCCCTGCGGCTTCTACAAGACCAGTACCGACGCCTACTACCGCCACTGCACCAGGGACGGCTCGCATGTCGTCATCAAGGTCAAGGTCGCCCGGGCACGCGACCACGAGGCATGCGTCAGGCCCGGCACGACCTGGCTGGGCTCCGCCCGCAAGATCCAGGGGGCGTACTACGTCGGGCGGACCTGCTGACGCCTCGCATCGCTCAGTAGCCCCCAACTGCCTTACAGCCGCGCCCCCTTCAACACCATGTGCAGCAGCAGCCGGTCCTCCCCGTCGTCCAGGTCGAGACCCGTCAGCTGTTCCACCCGTGACAGGCGGTAGTAGAGCGTCTGGCGGTGGATGCCCAACTCGGCTGCCGTACGCCCCGCTTGGCCCGCGCGGTCGAGGTACACCTCGGCGGTGCGGGCCAGTTCGTGGTGGGCGGGGGAGAGGAGGGGGCCGACCGCCGGGTCGTGGGCGGAGTCCGGGGGGAGGCTGGTGAGGAGGCGGTACGGGCCGATGCGGGACCAGTCGGCGACCGGGGCGAAACGGGGTTCGGCGAGGGCGGTGCGGGCCGCCGCCGTGGCTTCCTGCCAGGCGGTGGCGAGGTCGGTGAGGCCGGTGCGGGGCCGGCCGATGCCCGCCGCGCGGTGGGCGCCGGGCGGGCCGTCCTTCAGAAGACGGGTCGCCGCTGCCTCCGCCGAACTTCCCGCGTCCGTCGACCGCAGCCGTACCAGCACCGCCAGGCACTGCTGCTCCGCGGCTCCCCACGGGACCGTGCACAACGCGGTCGCGTGCGGCACCGTACGGGCGGACGGGGCGTCGTCCGGGTCGGCGGACGGCCAGGGGGCGACGCACACCAGCGTGTACGGGCCGTCGCCGCGGGTGCCGAGGGCCGTGCGCAGGGCCGCCATCGCCATGTCGCCCTGCCAGCCGCGCTCGGCGGTCAGCACCGCCCGCAGCTCCCGGCTGAGATCCGCCCCGTGCTGCGCCTCGTCCGCGAGCAGCGCGCCGATGCGGGACGTCACCTCCATGGCCGCGTCCAGCTGCGGGGCGGTGGGTCCCGGGTCGTCGGCCAGGAGCCAGACGTAGCCGAGGACGACGCCCCGATGGCGTACGGGGAGGCAGATGCGGCCCCGGTAGACACCCGCCTCGGGGGTGGGCGGGATCCGGACCGGGCCGGTCGCCCGCGTAATGCCGAAGCCCTCAAACCAGGTGCGGATCGCCGCCGTGGAGCGCCGGGTGAGGATCGAGCGGGTGCGGACGGGGTCCAGGGCTGCCGGGTCCAGGTCGCCCTCGCCGTCGTAGGCCCCGAAGGCGATCAGCTCGAAGTCGCGGTTCTCCAGGGTCGCCGGGGCGCCGAGCAGTTCGGAGATCTCGTCGACGAGCTCCTGGTAGTCGCCTCTGGAATCGGATGTCACCCGGGCATTCTCGCGCATTCCCCCGCCGAATCGGTGCCGCCTTCATACATCTGTCTGAGATCTGAGGCACGGATGCGTGACAGCTGTCGATGGTCGACGATCGGAGACAACCCTAGGTTTCACGGTGGTTCCCCGTATGTCCGACCGCTTGGAGGTACCCCGTGCTGGGTCCCGTGATTCTCGCCGCCTCGCGCAGCGAACAGATGCGTCGGCTGATCTCGGCGGCGCCGGTGACCAAGCAGGTCGTGGACCGCTTCATCCCCGGCGAGACCGTCGACGAGATCGTGCCGATCGTCCAGGACCTGACCGCCAAGGGCCTGGAGCTGACGATGGACGTCGTCGGCGAGGACATCACCACTCCCGAGCAGGCCGCCGCCGCCCGTGACGCCTACCTCCTGCTGGTCGACCGGCTGGCGGAGCTCGAACTGGGTACCCGGGCCGAGATGTCCATCAAGCTCTCCATGTTCGGTCAGGCGCTGGACGGAGGTCACGAACTCGCCCTCGCCAACGTCCGGCCGGTCGTCGAGGCCGCCGCCGCCATCGGTACGACCGTCACGCTCGACGCCGAGGACCACACCACCCTCGACTCGATGTTCGCGATCCACGAGGAGCTGCGGAAGGACTTCCCGCAGACCGGCTGCGTCATCCAGGCCTATCTCTTCCGCACCGAGTCCGACGCCCGCCGCCTCGCCGGGGCCGGCAGCCGCGTCCGGCTCGTGAAGGGCGCCTACAAGGAGCCCGCCGAGGTCGCCTACCAGCAGAAACACGAGATCGACAAGGCGTACGTCCGGATTCTGCGGATCCTGATGGAGGGCTCCGGCTACCCGATGATCGGGTCCCACGACCCGCGCCTGATCTCCATCGCGCAGGAACTGGCCCGGCGCGCCGGCCGCAAGCTCGACGAGTACGAGTTCCAGATGCTGTACGGGATCAGGAGCGACGAGCATCTGCGGCTCGCCGCCGAGGGCCACCGCATGCGCGTCTACACGGCCTACGGCACGGACTGGTACGGCTACTTCATGCGCCGCCTGGCGGAGAAGCCGGCCAACCTGCGATTTTTCGCCCGCAGCATGATCACCAAAGGCTGATGTGCGGGGTGAGCGGCTGCCGTTGGCCTCCGACGAGTGCTCGGAGGGCGACGGCAGCCGCCCCGCGGCCGGCTGAGCCGGACCCAGATCCGCGGAAAGGAGTTACGGATCTCGTGACTCCGCCCCCGAAGGGGCTTCTCGCGAACTCGCCGCAGCGAGCCCGTGACGGTCAAGCCCTGACCGCCGCTCACCATACGCAAACCCTTCAGCTCCCCCCGGCTGAAGCCCGGGAATCACTCGGAAGAGGTACTCCATGGACGCTGTGACCCAGGTCCCCACCCCCGTCAACGAGCCGGTGCACGGCTACGCGCCCGGCTCTCCCGAGCGCGCCCGTCTCGAGGTCAAGCTCAAGGAGCTGGCCGAGAACCCGATCGACCTGCCGATGACCATCGGCGGCGAGCGGCGGATGGGTGGCGGCGAGCGCTTCGACGTCGTCCAGCCGCACAACCACAAGGCGCGGATCGGGACTTACGCCAACGCCACCCAGGACGACGCCCAGGACGCGATCGACGCGGCCCTCGCCGCCGCGCCCGCCTGGCGCGCGATGTCCTTCGACGACCGCGCCGCGATCATCCTGCGCGCCGCCGAACTGCTCTCCGGCCCCTGGCGCGAGACCCTCGCGGCCTCCACCATGCTCGGTCAGTCCAAGACCGCCCAGCAGGCCGAGATCGACTGTCCCTGCGAGCTCGTCGACTTCTGGCGCTTCAACGTCAAGTACGCCCGCGACCTGCTCGCCGAGCAGCCCCCGGCGAACTCCCCGGGCGTGTGGAACCGCCTCGACCACCGCCCGCTCGAAGGCTTCGTCTACGCGATCACGCCCTTCAACTTCACCGCGATCGCGGGCAACCTGCCGACCGCGCCCGCGCTGATGGGCAACGTCGTGGTGTGGAAGCCCTCGCCGACCCAGACCCACTCCGCCGTGCTGCTCATGCAGTTGCTGGAGGAGGCGGGGCTCCCCAAGGGCGTCATCAACCTCGTCACCGGCGACGGCATCGAGGTGTCGAAGGTCGCCCTCGAGCACCGCGACCTCGCCGCCATCCACTTCACCGGGTCCACCAAGACCTTCCAGTACCTGTGGAAGACGGTCGGCACCAACATCGAGAAGTACCGCTCCTACCCGCGCCTGGTCGGCGAGACCGGCGGCAAGGACTTCGTCGTCGCCCACCCGAGCGCGGACCGCGCGGTGTTGAAGACGGCGCTGACCCGCGGCTCCTTCGAGTACCAGGGGCAGAAGTGCTCCGCGACCTCCCGTGCGTACATCCCGGCGTCGATCTGGAACTCCGGTTTCAAGGAGGAATTCGCCGCCGAGGTCGACTACTTGACCATGGGTGACGTCACCGACCTGTCGAACTTCATCGGCGCGGTCATCGACGAGCGCGCCTTCGCCAAGAACAAGGCGGCCATCGACCGCGCGAAGGCGGACCCCAACTGCACGATCGTCGCGGGCGGTTCGTACGACGACTCGGTCGGCTACTTCGTCCGCCCGACCGTCGTGGAGTGCAGCGACCCGGCCAACGAGGTGTTCACGACCGAGTACTTCGGCCCGTTCCTTGCGGTCCACGTCTACGAGGACGAGAACTACGACGAGATGCTGACCCAGATGGAGTCGGTGTCCGACTACGCCCTCACCGGCTCGGTCATCTCCAACGACCGTGCGGCGGCGGCCTACACGATGGAGAAGCTGCGCTACGCGGCCGGCAACTTCTACATCAACGACAAGTCCACCGGCGCGGTCGTCGGCCAGCAGCCCTTCGGCGGCGGCCGCTCCTCCGGCACCAACGACAAGGCCGGCGCCCCGCAGAACCTGATGCGCTGGACCCTGACCCGCGCCATCAAGGAGACCCTGGTCGCACCGACGGACTACACGTATCCGCACATGGGCTGACCCGCAGGGCGCCCGCACCCGGCAGACTCCCCGTCATGACCCCAACCCGTATGCAGGACACGGCGGTTACGGCGGACGACGGAGTACGGCTGTGGGCCTCCCGGTCCGGCCGTGGCACGCCCGACACCCCACCCCTGGTGCTGTGCCACGGCGGACCCGGACTGTGGGACATGTCCGAGGACGTGGCCCGTATGTTCGACTCCCGTACCACGGTGGTCCGTTGGGACCAGCGCGGCTGCGGGAGGTCCGAGCCGTGCGCGGGCCCGTGGACCACCGCCCGCTTCGTGGCCGATCTCGACGCCGTACGACGGCACTTCGCGCTGGAACGGCCGGTGCTGCTCGGCCACTCCTGGGGCGCCTCGCTCGCCCTGCACTACGCCCTCGCCCACCCGGACCGGGTCGCCGCGCTCGTCTACGTCAGCGGAACCGGCATCGGACCGGACGCCGACTGGCACGGCGCCTTCGAGGCGAACCTTCTCGCCCGCCTCGGCGAGGACCCTCAACGGCTCGCCCGCTGGCGGGAGTTGCCCGGCGACAGCCGTGAACGGGCCGTGCTCCAGTGGTCCGCCGAGTTCGAAGACCGGAAACGGGCAGTCGAGCACGCCGAGCGCATGGCCGACCCGTGGTTCCCCATCAACTTCGCCTGCAACAAGGCCCTGAACGCCGAGGCGCGACAGACCGCCGGCACCCCCGCCCTGTACGCCGCCTGCGAGGCCCTCGACCTCCCCGTGCTCATCGTCGACGGGGAGCGGGACATCAGGCCGCGGTCGGCCGTCGACTCGCTGGAGCGGGCGCTGCCCCGGGTACGGCGGGTGACCCTGGCGGGCGCCGGGCATCTCCCGTGGGTCGAGGACCCGCACGGGTTCCGCGAAGCGGTGACGACGGCGATGCGCTCATGACGACAACGGGGTCTTGACGACAACGCGCCCATGACCTCACCGCGCTCTTGACGTCAACGCAGCGACAACGACGATGCGCCGATGACTGCGCGCCATGAGCCCGTGTCTCCGATACTGACCCCGTGACCATCCGTATGCGCACCGCCCACACGGCCGACCTCACCCCGGCCGACCTCCGCGCCGCCCGCGCGCTGCTGGACGCCGCCTTCGCCGGTGACCTCACCGACCAGGACTTCGAGCACGGCCTCGGCGGCCTCCACGCCCTGCTCGCCGACGAGGACGGGCTCGTCGCGCACGGCTCCGTCGTCATGCGCCGGGTGCGTTATCAGGGCCGCTGGCTGCGGGTCGGCTACGTCGAGGGGGTCGGCGTACGGCCCGACGCCCGGCGTCGGGGGCACGGCGGCCGGATCATGGCCGAGCTGGAGCGGATCGTCGACCACGCCTACGACGTCGGTCTGCTCGGCGCGAGCGACGACGGCGCCCGCCTCTACACCGCGCGCGGCTGGCGGCTGTGGGGCGGCAAGATCTCCGCCCTCGGCCCGGACGGCATCGTCCATCTGCCCGAGGAGGAGGACAGCACCTACGTCCGCCCCGCGCTCGCCGGGCCCCTCGACCTCGACGCCGATCTCCTCTTCGACTGGCGGGACGGGGACGTGCTCTGACGAGGCGTCAAGCGGTCGCCCGCACCAGGACCTTGCCCGTGTTCCCGCCGCGCAGCATCGACAGGAACGCCTCCACGATCGACTCGAAGCCGTCCACGACCGTCACGTCCAGGGCCAGCGTCCCGGCCCGCAGATGGGGTACGGCGAACTCGTACAACTCCTCCTGCACGTCGAGGTAGTTGCGCACCAGGAAGCCCTCGACGCGCAGGCTCTTCTCCACCACGTCGGCGTGGTTGAAGATCACGGGCGGCGCGTCCGGGGTGTTGTACTGGCCGATCGTGCCGATCCGCACCACCCGCCCGTGTTCGCGCAACGCGCCGATCGCGGCGCCGAGATGGTCGCTGCCGACGTTGTCGACGAAGAGGTCGATGCCGTCCGGGGCGGCTTCGGCGAGGAGTTCGGCCACGGGAGCTGTGTGATAGTCGAAGGCCGCGTCGTAACCCACGTACTCCGTCAGGTACTTCACCTTCTGCGCCGATCCCGCGCTGCCGATCAGCCGGCCCGCCCCCAGCAGCCTGGCGAACCGTCCGGTCGCGGTGCCGACGCCACCGGCCGCCGCGGACACGAACACGTCGTCCCCCTGACGGAGTTGAGCGATCCGGGTGAGGCCGACGTACGCCGTCAGGCCGGTGCCGCCGAGCACGCTCAGGTAGGCGGACAGGGGAACCCCCTCGTGGTGGGGGAGCCGGCGGACCTCCTCGGGCCGTAGGACCGAGTGGGTGCGCCAGCCCGCGCGGTGGAAGACGATCTCGCCCTCGGGCAGCGCCGCGGCACGGGAGGCGACGATCCGGCCGAGGGCGCGGCCCTCCAGCGGGGCGTTCAACTCGAAGTCGCCGTCCATCATTTCGCGGTGGTAGGGGTCGACGGACCAGTAGAGGTTCTCGACCAGGGCGGTGCCCGGGGCCGGCTCCGGGACGGGCGACTCCACGAAACGGAAGTGGGCGGGGGAGGGGAAGCCGGTGGGGCGGGACGTCTGGTGCACGGTGAGCGCGATGTCGGTCTCGGTCATGGGAAGGGACCGTAGGCAGGAATGCGGGGGTCGGGGAGAGGGTTGCGCTCATGGAACGGATCGGTCCATGAATCGCCCTCATAGCAGCAGGTGGGAGACGTCGAGTGCAGTCTGTCGATCTTGGCCCGCAGGAGCTCAGGACCCTGGTCGCGGTGGCCGACGAGGGAGGGTTCTCGGCGGCCGGAGTACGGCTCGGTAGCACCCAGTCCGCCGTCTCGCACGCGGTGCGCGGCATCGAACGGAAGCTGGGCGTCGTGCTGTTCGAGCGCGGGCGGTACGGCGCCAGGCCGACACCCGCCGGAGCGCGGGCCGTTGCGCACGCCCGGCGGGTGCTGCGGATGCTGGAGGTCATGGTCGCCGAGACACGGGGCGGAGATGAGGGGACGGCCGTGGTCGGCGGGCCGCTGCGGATCGCCGCCTTCCGCAGCGCGGCCCTGTATCTGCTGCCGCCGGTGCTGGAGCGCCTCGCCGTCTCCCACCCCGGGATCGAGCCGACCGTGCGGGTGGTCCGGGAGGTCGGGCCCGGCACCGCCGGTGAGGTGGCCGAGGGGCGGGCGGACCTCGGGATCGCGACCGTCGGCACCGGTGCGCCGGTCCCGCCGGGGCTGGTGGGCGACGTACTCCTGGAGGAGCCGTACGCGCTGGTGCACCCGGTCGGTCACCCGGCGCCGCGTTCGCTGCCGCTGGTCGACTGGGCCGAGAACTGCTCCTCCCACACGCGTGCCTGGTGGGCCGCGCAGGACTGGATCCCGGCGGCGACGGTGCGCGCCGAGGACGACGGGGCGGTGCTCTCCATGGTGAGCAGTGGTTTCGGCATGGCCATCATGCCGAGGCTCTCGCTCACCGGGGCGCCGCCCTCGGTCGAGGTCACCGATCTCGGGGCGGAGCGGCCGACCCGGAAGGTCGGCTATGTGACCACGCCCGAACTGGCGGCGACTTCGGTCGTCAGGGCACTGGTCCGCGAACTGCGGGCCGGAAGGAAACCGCAGGTCAACGCCGCGTGACTCGTTTCACCGTCTCAGATAGTAGGAAGTCCGAGTAATTGTGGAGACAGATGCGCGGTCCTGTCCTAGCTTTGTAGGAGCCGAACGTCTCGCTCGACCAAGCGAATGGCGGCCGTGAGCCGGACACCGCGCAGGCAACCCCTGTGGTCCGTGGCTCCCCGCCTCTTCCGGCGTCTCGTAACCCCCTTCAGTACTCCAGGAATCATCGAAGGAGTCGGTTCCCCATGGCCGAGACGACCGTCCGCCGCCGCGTCCGCCACGTGACCCGCACCAGCGAGTCCGAGCGCAAGAACGCCGCCGCCGCCCTCCAGCGCGCCCTCGACCGCCGGGACAACGGCGGCGAGACCGGCCACTGAGCCGCAGTAACACCCACTAGCCGGGAGCCGCGCCCGCACGGGGTGCGGCGCGGTCTCATCGACCGCGCCGCACCTCGAAGTGGTCGATGCGCCTGCCGTTCTGGTCCAGCGCCGACACCCTGAGCCTCGGCGTGCTGCCGCTCTCCGCCTCCACCGAGAGCAGGGAGAAGCCCCGGTAGCGCACCCGCGACCACTCCACCGTCTCCGCCTGGCTGTGCTGGCCCTTCGCCCACTGCATGGTGTCGACCGTCCCGTGCCGGGTGACGTGCCCCTCGTAGCTCTCCTTGACGCCCGCGGGGAATCCGTACAGGTCCCGGCCGCCGCCGCCCGCCGTGACGTAGACGATCCCGTCCTTCGTCGGATCGGTGGACGCGCCGATGGGTACCGCCCTGCCGACCGCGCCCTTCTTGATCGCGTCGGTCCGCTCGTACACGTGGTTGTGCCCGTTGATCACGAGGTCCACCTGGTGCTTCGTGAACACCGGCAGCCACTCGCTCCGCACCCCGCCGTCCGAGGCGTGCGCGGAGGTCGAGTAGGCACAGTGGTGGAAGAAGACGACGAGGAAGTCGACCCCCTTCGCCGCCCGCAGTTCGCGCAGTCTGCTGTCCAGCCACTTCGTCTGCTTGCCGCCCGTGTAGCCGAGGTTGGCGGTGATCTCGTACGACACGTCGTTCGCGTCGAGGGCCACGACGCCGACATTGCCGTAGACGAAGGAGTACACGCCCGGCGCGTGCGAGGGGTCGAAGCCGTTGTCCGGGAGGGACCAGCGGGCGAGCTGGCCGCCGTAGCCGTCGGGGGAGTACCAGGCCTCCATGTCGTGGTTGCCGGTCGTCACCATCCACGGGACGGTCCGGGAGACGCCCTCGTTCTGCTTGAGGAAGAGGTCCCAGTACGTCGGGTCGTAGCCGTCCGTCGTCTTGCCCTGGCCGTTGGTGTCGGCGTAGCAGATGTCACCGGCGTGCAGGTGGAAGGCGGGGTTCTCGCGCAGGATCACGTGGTCGTTGGCCGCTGCCGCGTTGCTTACGCCCTGGTCGCCGAAGGCCGTGAACACGAACCTCTCCGGGCTCCCCGGCGCCGTACGGAACGAACCGATCGTCGAGCGGTGGGCCGGGGCGGCCGGGTCGAAGCCCTCGTGGCCGACGCCGTAGTGGTACGTCGTGCCGGGGTGGAGGCCGTCCAGGGCCGCGTGGACGTAGTACTGCTCGACGGCGGGGCGGACGCCGGTGAGGCCGGGAGTGTGCAGGTCGCGGATCTCCGCCGTGATCCTCCGGCTGAGGTCGTCGGGCTTCAACCCCACACGTACGTAAGGCTCTTTGACCGCGAACGGCACCTGCCAGGAGATCCGCATCTCCGTCTTCGGGTCGGTGCCGAAGGCGAGATGGCGGCCGAAGGGGGTGACGACCGCGCCGGGCACCTTCGAGGTGGCGGGGGTGGGGAGCGCGGCCTTGCTGTCGGTGGTGCCCTTGCCGGCGCAGCCCGTCAGCAGGCCGCCCGCCACCATGCCCGCCGTCACCAGCGTGCGGCGCCGGGACAGCTTGGTGCGCAGGTACTCGTACTGCTCGGCCATGCTCATCCGGACCGCGAGGTGTTCCGGGATGCCGACGTCTGGTGTCTCCATGTCGATGAAACTCCCCCAGAAGCTCAACGGGGGCCAAGCGTAAGGGTGAACGTACGTCGAACGGCCGACGCCGGTGGCCCAGGCGCGTCCGAATCATGGACACCCGGTGTCATCCCATGGGACGCGGAGTACGGTGTCGGGCATGTCTCGCAGCATCGATCTCGCAGTGATCCCCGGTGACGGCATCGGTCAGGAAGTCGTGGCCGAAGGTCTCAAGGTCCTCTCCGCCGTCCTTCCGCAGGACGTGAAGCTGGAGACCAAGGAGTTCGACTTCGGCGCCCGCCGCTACCACGCGACCGGTGAGACCCTCACCGACGCCGACCTGGCCGCGCTGAAGCCGCACGACGCGATCCTGCTGGGCGCGATCGGGGATCCGAGTGTTCCGTCCGGGGTCCTTGAGCGCGGCTTCCTGCTGAAGCTCCGCTTCGCCTTCGACCACCACGTCAACCTGCGGCCGAGCAAGCTGCTCCCGGGTGTGGCGACCCCGCTCGCCGGTGAGCCGGAGATCGACTTCGTCGTGGTCCGCGAGGGCACCGAGGGCCCGTACACGGGCAACGGCGGCACGATCCGCAAGGGTACGGAGCACGAGGTCGCCACCGAGGTCTCCGTCAACACGGCCTTCGGTGTCGAGCGGGTCGTCCGGGACGCGTTCGCCCGCGCCCAGGCCCGCCCGCGCAAGAAGCTCACGCTGGTCCACAAGAACAACGTGCTGACCTTCGCGGGCCACCTGTGGACGAACGTCTTCAACAAGGTCGCGGCCGAGTTCCCCGAGGTCACCACCGACTACATCCACGTCGACGCGGCGACCATCTACCTGGTCACCGACCCGGCCCGGTTCGACGTGATCGTCACCGACAACCTCTTCGGCGACATCATCACCGACCTCGCCGCGGCCGTCTCCGGCGGCATCGGCGTCGCCGCGAGCGGGAACATCAACCCGTCCGGCGAGTTCCCCTCGATGTTCGAGCCCGTGCACGGCTCCGCGCCCGACATCGCGGGCCAGGGCAAGGCCGACCCCACCGCCACGGTCCTGTCCGTCGCCCTCCTGCTGCGCCACCTCGGCTACGAGTCCGAGGCCGTGCGCATCGAGGAGGCCGTCTCCGCCGACCTCGCGGAGCGCACCGGCAAGCCCGCGCGCAGCACCACCGAGATCGGCGACGCGCTCGCCGTACGAGTAGCCGGCTGACCCGCCGCGCCACTCGAAACTCACGCAGTATTTCGAAGCCGCCGGGTCGCAACCGCACCCGGCGGCTTTTCTTACGTCCCCGCCGGGTGCCACCATCATCCCTGGGTCGCATTCACGCCGTTTTCGTCCACGGTCCCCCTCGCGCGATAATCGAACGCGGGGCCGCGGAATGAGGGAATGCTCGGACGTCCTAACACTGGCCACTGGCAGTCGAGGGCGTGAGCGCGGCCCGTCACACACAACCGGTGAAGGACAACCACTCATGACGACGCCCACGATCGAGCTCAAGCCCTCGGCCTCGCCACTTTCCGCCGCCGAGCGCGACGCGATTCTGGCGAACCCCGGGTTCGGCCGCCACTTCACCGATCACATGGTGACGATCAAGTGGACCGAGGGCCGCGGCTGGCACGACGGCCAGCTCGTGCCCTACGGCCCGCTCTCCCTCGACCCCGCGAACATGACCCTGCACTACGCGCAGGAGATCTTCGAGGGCCTCAAGGCGTACCGCCAGGCCGACGGCTCCGTCGCCACCTTCCGCCCCGAGAAGAACGCCCGCCGCTTCCAGACCTCCGCCCGCCGCCTCGGCATGCCCGAGTTGCCGGTCGAGACGTTCATCGAGGCCTGTGACCTGCTGGTCCAGCAGGACCGCGACTGGGTCCCGGCGCACGGCGGCGAGGAGTCCCTCTACCTGCGGCCGTTCATGATCGCGACCGAGGTCGGCCTGGGCGTGAAGCCCGCCAACGAGTACCTCTTCCTGGTCATCGCCTCCCCGGCCGGTGCCTACTTCCCCGGCGGTGTGAAGCCGGTCTCCATCTGGGTCTCCGAGGACCACGTCCGCGCCGTCCCCGGCGGCATGGGCGACGCCAAGACCGGCGGCAACTACGCCGCGTCCCTCCTCGCCCAGGCCGAGGCCGCGGAGCAGGGCTGCGCCCAGGTCTGCTACCTCGACGCGGTCGAGCGCAAGTGGGTCGAGGAACTCGGCGGCATGAACCTGTACTTCGTGTACGGCAACAGGATCGTCACGCCCACCCTCACCGGCTCCATCCTGGAGGGCGTCACCCGCGACTCCCTCCTCACCCTCGCCCGCGACCTCGGCTACGAGCCGGAAGAGGGCCGCATCTCCATCGACCAGTGGCAGCGCGACTCGGAGAACGGCACGCTGACCGAGGTCTTCGCCTGCGGCACGGCCGCGGTCATCACCCCGGTCGGCACGGTCAAGCGCACCGGCGCGGAATGGCAGCAGTCGGGTGGCGAGCCCGGCGAGGTCACGCTGCGCTTGCGCGGCGCGCTGCTCGACATCCAGCGCGGTGACACCGTGGACAAGCACGGCTGGATGCACCCGCTGGGCTGAGCCGGGCTCCCGGTCGACGGCCGGAAGTTGGTTCGACGCGTAGCTCCTCCCTCGCTTGGGTATCCACTGATTTCGCGAGGGGGGAGCGCGCCCTGTCGTGCGCGGGCGCGGCCGGGGGAGGGAGCGCGGGTGAACGGACGAACGCCGTCACTGCGACCGCGCTGGCTGCTACGTGCCCTACGCACCCCGCGCCGCCCGCAGAGCCTCACGGTGCTCCTCCTGCTTGCCGCCTGCGCCGGACTGTTGCTGTGGCTCGCCAAGCGTATGGACAACTTCGGCGAGAACCTCACCCTCAACCTGGGCACCGACATCGTCGGTGTCGTCATCACTGTCTTCGTAATCGGCCCGCTGATCGCCCGAGCACAGGAGGGGCGGGTTCGCGAACACCCTCGGCTCGACTACGAGTGGTTCAGCGCCCAGGTCTACGGCTCGATCTCGAACGTGAAGGTGCTGGACACCTTCTCCAACCTGTTCGGCCCCCAGTACGCCGAGCGCTTCTTCCGAGGAGTCAAAGAGGCCACTGCGCATGGTGCCCGAGTTCAGATCCTGCTCCTCGACCCCGACTCGCCCGCCGTCATCCGGCGCAGCCTTGAGCTGGGTCAGCAGGATTCCGTCGTTCGGCTCGGGATCCTGAGCAACATACGCGCCCTTGAACACTTCGCCCGCCGGCTCGACGACTTGTCCCGCCCGCTCATGGAAGTGCGGCTTTGTTCGACGTCCCCAGGTGGCACCCTGTACCGCTGGGACGACCGTTGCCTGGTCTCTTTCCTGACCATCGGTCGGCTCTCCGGCGAGGGCGTCCAACTGGAGGTCGCGGTGCGATCCCCACTGGGCACGTTCTTGGAGCAACGCTTCGACGAGCTGTGGCAGCAGGGCAAACTAGTGGAGCGATTTATCCACATGCCGGTGACCCTGGTTGACGCGGCGGACGGGCGGCGGGAGTTCAGCTGCCGGTTCGTATTCGTCGAGGGTGCTCTGTATGTCCCTGGATACGACCTGGTCTCATACCTGGCCCGCCATTCGCCCGACCAACTCTCCGCGTACAGCGAGGCCTTGGACGTGCCAGGCGCTCATCAACTGATCGTTGTCGACGACGAGAGCGACCTGCATGAGCTGCTGAGGCAGCACTTCGCGGACAAGTACGGTGCGTTCGAGACTACGTTCTTTGAGCTGAGGCCGCCCACGGTCCTGGTCACGGAATAGGGGCCCCGGCACACATGAGATCAACGCACCGCCCGCGCTTCCGCGCCCTCACGCACCGCGACCTGGACGGCCTGCTCAACCGCGTGTCCCTGTCGGCCACCGAACGGCTTGCCCTGAGGGCCGTCTCCTCGGTTCTGCCCTTCCGTACGAACGGCTACGTCGTCGACGAGCTGATCGACTGGTCGGCGGTGCCCGACGATCCGATCTTCCGGCTGACGTTCCCGCAGGCCGGGATGTTGCCCGAACCCGACCTCAAGCAGATGGCCGACCTCCTCTCCCAGGAGGCGCCGAAGGCCGAAGTCCTGCGCACGGCCCACGAGATCCGGATGCGGCTCAACCCGCACCCCTCGGGCCAGCTCGACGCCAACGTGCCCGTGCACGAGGGCGAGCGCCTGGAAGGCCTCCAGCACAAGTACCCCGAGACGGTGCTGGTCTTCCCGCGCCAGGGCCAGACCTGCCACGCCTACTGCACGTACTGCTTCCGCTGGCCCCAGTTCGTCGGCGAGTCCGAACTCCGCATCGCCACCGACGACATCGCGACCACGTCCGCCTACCTCCGCGCCCACCCCGAGGTCACCAGCACGCTCATCACGGGCGGCGACCCGCTGGTCATGAGCACCGAGGTCCTGAGCCGTTACGTCGACCCGCTCCTCGACATCGACACGATCCGCTCGATCCGCATCGGCACCAAGTCCCTCGCGTTCTGGCCGTACCGCTTCACGACCGACCGCGATGCCGACGACCTGCTGCGCCTCTTCGAGAAGGTGGTGGCGAGCGGCCGTCACCTGGCGCTCATGGCCCACTTCACGCATCCGCAGGAACTCCGCCCGCCGGTAGTACGGGAGGCGATGCGCCGGGTACGGGCCACGGGCGCCGTGATCCGCTGCCAGGGCCCGCTGGTGGCCGGCATCAACGACAGCGCCGAGGCCTGGGCCGAACTGTGGGACGAGACGACCACGCTGGGCGCCGTGCCGTACTACCAGTTCGTGGAACGCGACACCGGCCCCCAGGGCTACTTCGGCGTCCCGCTGGCCCGCGGCCACCAGATCTTCCGCGACGCCTACGCCCGAGTCTCCGGCCTCGCCCGCACGGTCCGCGGCCCGGTGATGTCCGCGATGCCGGGCAAGGTCTGCGTCGACGGCATCGCGGAGGTGGCCGGAGAGAAGGTCTTCGTGCTGCATCTGATCCAGGCCCGCGACCCGTCCCTCGTGGACCGCCCGTTCTTCGCGGCCTACGACGAGAACGCGACGTGGTTCACGGACTTGAAGCCGGCGTTCGGCTTGAGCGAGTTCCTGCCAGGGCTCGGGCAGGTGTGATCCGTGGGTGCCTCACCTCAGCCTGCGGTGACCGTCGCCTACGCGATCGTCGCCGTGCTGCTGTCCGTGGTCGCGGCGCTGGTCGCGGCTCTCCTCGGCGTCGAAGACCGCCACGGAGCCACCACCGTCGTGAGATCGGCGGCGCTGGCTTTCGCCGGGTCGATGGCCATTTGCATCCCCGCCTTCACCGCCGTTCGCCTGCTGTAGCGCCGACCCCGGCCGGGGCCTCGCCCGGGCGGCCCGTGCCAGGGGCTGTTCGGGGAGACAGACTCAGATACACCACGCCGCCCACCACCCCCGACAGCAGGAAACTGCAGTCCACCCCGCCCGTCAGCGACAGCAACGGCCCCTCGTACGACGGCAGGGACACGGCGAGCAGGCCGACCCCCGCGCCCACCGCCCAGGAGACCGCGGCCTGGATGTTCCAGCCGGCGCGGTACCAGTAGATGCCGCCTCGGGAGCGGCGGTTGAAGACCTGGAGGGCGTCCGCGTCGTACATCCCGCGGCAGCGTGCGAAGCCGATGAGGGTGATCACCGCCCATGGGGTGCCGATGGCCGTCAGCAGGAGCACGAAGGACGTCATCGCGGACTGCGCGTTCCAGGCGATGGGGGTCCCCCCGGGCGCGAGCGAAGCCGAGCGTTTGGGGGAGGCCGACGAAGACACACACCGTGGCGACGACCGCGACCGTGCAGGTGGCCCGGGCCCGGGAGGCGCGGGGCAGGATCGCGTCCAGGTCGAGGCCCATGGAGTAGAGCATCAGCCCGGCGTTGCCGACCGAGCCCGCCGAGGCGGCGAGGAGGAGCGGGACCAGGTACCAGGTGGGGGACGCCGACACCAGCGGACCCGCGTAGTCGAGAGCCGCGCGCGCCCCGAACGCCGTGAACGTGCCGAAGAGCTGGGGGACGAGGAGACCGGCGATCAGGCCGAGCCAGGTCGCGTGCAGGACCGTACGGGAGGAGTGGCGGGCCGGGGAGATGTAGCGCGTGTAGTCGCCGAGGAGGGTGATGAACGCGATCGGCCCGGACAGTCCCGCCGCCACCGTCGCCAGACACCACGTCGGCCAGAACCCGCCCAGCAGATAGCCGCCCGCCCCCGGCAGCGCCCCGGTGGTGAAGTGCGGGGCGTACGCGAACACGCCGAGGACCAGCAGCGCGGTCATGCCGACCGAGAGCACCCGGGACATCGCGAGCAGCACCCGGTAGCCGTAGACCGCGCCCGCCACGGTCGCCCCGGCGAGCAGCGCGTACACGACGGCGTACGACGTCCCGCCCGCCGGCAGTCCGAACAGCCGCCCCAGCACACCCACCATCACATCGCCGCCGATCCACACGGTCAGCGCGGTGTAGCCGAGGGCCAGCAGCAGTCCCACGACCGAGCCGACGAGCCGGCCCCGCACCCCGAACTGGGCGCCGGACGAGGTCGACAGGTTGGTGGCGGTGCGCAGGGAGACCAGCGCCAGCGGGGCGGTGAACACCGTGCCGACCACCGTGCCTACGACGATCGAGCTCACCGACGCCCACCAGCCGAGGCCGAAGGACGGCGGCAGCCAGCCGAAGATGATCACGCCCAGGCAGAGGTTGGAGCCGAGCAGGATCGACACGAGGTCACGCGGACCGCTGGTGCGCTCCTCGTCGGGGATGGTGTCGACTCCGCGCTGTTCTATCGGCATGGTGGGTCACCTCATTCTTAGAGTGACGCTCAATGTGAACCGAGTGCTGCTGACGCGTCAAGCGTTTCGGAAACGGGATTTTCCGTTTAGAGTGATGCTCTAAAGGAGGGATGCGAGATGAGACTGACCCCGACGGAACGCGACCGCCTGCTGCTCTTCGGCGCCGCCGAGCTGGCCCGCGCCCGCAAGGCGCGCGGTCTCCGGCTCAACGTGCCGGAGGCCACCGCACTGATCGCGGACACCGTGTGCGAGGCCGCCCGGGACGGTCTCCGGCTCGCTCTCGCGATCGAGCGTGCCCGGTCGGTCCTGGGGCCCGACGACGTCCTGCCGGGCGTCGCGGACGTCGTCACCGAGGTCCATGTCGAGGCCGTCTTCGACGACGGTTCGCGGCTCGCGGTCGTCTCCGACCCCATCGGCGGCGGACTCGGCGGCGAGGCCCCGGGCGCGCTCCTCCCCGGCCCCGCGCACGCCGAGCCCGAGGCGGTCGTCCGGGTCACCGTCACCAACACCGCGACCGTCCCCGTCTCCGTGACCTCCCACTTCCACTTCTTCGAGGCCAACCCGCGCCTCGACTTCCCGCGCGCCGAGGCCTACGGCATGCGGCTCGCCGTACCCGCCGGATCGTCCGTCCGCTTCGGTCCCGGCGAGAGCGCCGAGGTCGGTCTGCTGCCGATCGGCGGCGAGCGGATCGCCATCGGTTTCGCCGGCCTCGTCGACGGCCCGCTGGACGCGCCGGGCGCGAAGGAAGAGGCCCTGCGCCGGGCAACCGCCTGCGGCTACCTGGGAGTTGAGCTGTGAACCCGTACGAGTACGCCGCCACCCACGGCCCCCGCGCCGGCGACCGCGTCCGCCTCGGCGACTCGGGTCTGACGATCCGCGTCGAGTCGGACGCGCAGCGCTACGGCGACGAGTTCCTCGCCGGCTTCGGCAAGACGGCCCGCGACGGACTGCACCTCAAGGCCGCCGCCGTGCGCGAGACCTGCGACGTGGTCGTCAGCAATGTCGTCGTGATCGACGCCGTGCAGGGCATCCGCAAGGTGTCCATCGGGATCAGGGAAGGGCGGATCTGCTCGATCGGGCGGGCCGGCAACCCCGACACCCTCGACGGGGTCGACGTCGTCGTCGGCACCGGTACGTCCATCGTCTCCGGCGAGGGGCTCATCGCCACCGCCGGTGCCGTCGACACACACGTCCATCTGCTGTCGCCGCGCATCATGGAGGCCTCCCTCGCCTCCGGGGTCACCACGATCATCGGGCAGGAGTTCGGCCCGGTGTGGGGCGTCGGCGTCAACTCGCCCTGGGCGCTGCGCCACGCCTTCAACGCCTTCGACGCCTGGCCGGTCAACATCGGCTTCCTGGGCCGGGGTTCGTCGTCCGACGCGGCCCCCCTGGTGGAGGCGCTGGCCGAGGGCGGCGCGTCCGGCTTCAAGGTGCACGAGGACATGGGCGCCCACACCCGCGCCCTGGACACCGCGTTGCGGGTCGCCGAGGAGCACGACGTCCAAGTCGCCCTGCACAGCGACGGGTTGAACGAGTGCCTGTCCGTCGAGGACACCCTGCGGGTGCTGGAGGGCCGCACGATCCACGCCTTCCACATCGAGGGCTGCGGCGGCGGACACGTGCCGAACGTCCTGAAAATGGCGGGAGTTCCGAACGTCATCGGCTCCTCCACCAACCCCACCCTCCCCTTCGGCCGGGACGCGGTCGCCGAGCACTACGGCATGATCGTCTCCGTCCACGACCTGAAGACCGACCTGCCCGGCGACGCCGCGATGGCCCGCGACCGCATCCGCGCCGGGACGATGGGCGCCGAGGACGTGCTGCACGACCTGGGCGCGATCGGCATCACCTCGTCCGACGCGCAGGGCATGGGCCGGGCGGGCGAGACGGTCCGCCGTACGTTCGCGATGGCCGGGAAGATGAAGGCCGAGTTCGGTGCGCCATCCTCCGATCACGACAACGAACGCGTCCTGCGCTACATCGCCAAGCTGACCATCAACCCCGCGATCGCGCACGGACTTGTCCACGAGGTGGGGTCGCTGGAGGTCGGCAAGCTCGCCGACATCGTGCTGTGGCGGCCCGAGTACTTCGGCGCGAAACCGCAACTGGTGCTGAAGTCCGGGTTCCCGGCGTACGGCGTGGTCGGCGACCCGAACGCGGCGACCGACACCTGCGAACCCCTGGTCCTGGGACCGCAGTTCGGCGCGCACGGCAGCACACCCGCCGACATCTCCGTGGCGTTCGTCGCGCAGGCGGCCCTGGACCAGGGCAACGACTCGATGCCGACTCGCCGCCGCCGGGTGGCAGTTCGCGGCACCCGTGGCATCGGTCCCGCCGACCTGCGCCTCAACTCCCGTACCGGAGCGGTCGACGTCGACCAGCGCACCGGCCTGGTCACCCTGGACGGCGAACCGATCCGCTCCGAACCGGCCGAGTCCGTCTCCCTCAACCGCCTCTACTTCCTCTAGGCCCCCCGGAGTTCCTCATGACCTATCGCATGCCGCCCGAGTGGGCCCCGCACGAGCGCACCTGGATGGCCTGGCCGGGACCCAACCCCACCTTCACCACCGACGAGGAGCTGACGGAGGCCCGCGCCGCCTGGGCGTCCGTGGCCCGTGCCGTGCGCCGCTTCGAACCGGTGACGATGGTGCACGGCCCGGGCCAGGGCGGCTCGGCGCGCGAACTGCTGGGCCCGGACGTCGAGTTGGTCGAGCGCGATCTCGACGACGCGTGGATGCGGGACATCGGCCCCACGTTCGTCACCGACGGCTCCCAACTGGCCGCAGTGGACTGGACGTTCAACGGCTGGGGCGCCCAGGAGTGGGCTCGCTGGGAGCACGACGCCAAGATCGCCCGCCATGTCGCGGACCTGGCCGGAGTACCGGCACTCAGCAGCACGCTCGTCAACGAGGGCGGCGCGATCCACGTCGACGGCGACGGCACGGTCCTGCTCACCGAGACGGTCCAGCTCGGCGCCGGCCGCAACCCCGGCTGGACCCGCGAGCAGGTCGAGGCGGAGATCCACGCCAACCTCGGCACCACAAAGGCCATCTGGCTCCCGCACGGCCTCACCGGCGACTACGGCGTCTACGGCACCCAGGGCCACGTCGACATCGTCGCTGCCTTCGCCCGCCCCGGCACCGTGCTGGTCCACAGCCAGCGCGACCCGGCCCACCCGGACCACGCCCGCTCCCAGGAGTACCTGGCGCTGCTGCGGGCCGAGACCGACGCGAAGGGCCGCCCGTTGGAGGTCGTAGAGGTCCCGGCCCCGACCGTCCTGGAGGCCGACGGCCACTGGGTCGACTACTCCTACATCAACCACTACCTCTGCAACGGCGGGGTGGTGCTCTGCGCCTTCGACGACCCGGGCGACGAGATCGCGGCGGGCATCTTCCGGCGCCTCTTCCCCGAGCGGACGGTCACACCGGTGGACGCCCGTACGATCTTCGCGGGCGGTGGAGGCATCCACTGCATCACGCAGCAGCAGCCGAGGGTCTAGGGAGTCGGGCGATGGCCGGTGCGCGGAAGAACGCGCCGCCGCGCGAGGAAGTCCTCGCCGCAGCCATGCGCATGATCGCCGAACGCGGTCTGGAACAGCTCACCATGGCCGCGCTCGGCCGCGAGGTCGGCATGAGCAGCGGCCATCTCCTCTACTACTTCCACTCCAAGGACGAACTGCTGCTCCAGACCCTGGAGTGGAGCGAGGGCAGGCTGGGCGCGGAGCGCGGACGCCTCCTCACCCGCACGGCGGGGACGGCCCGTGAACGCCTCGACGCGTACATCGACCTGTATGTCCCCGACGGCCACCGCGACCCGCACTGGACGCTCTGGCTGGAGGTCTGGAACCGGTCGCAGAACGCCGACGACGAGGCCCGCGACCGGCAGGCCGCCATCGAGGGCGTCTGGCACCGCGACCTCGTCGCCCTGCTCGCGGAGGGCGTCTCGCGCGGCGAGTTCCGCCCCGTCGACCCCGACCGCTTCGCCACCCGCCTCCGTGCCCTCCTCGACGGCTTCTCCATCCATGTCGCGATCGGCCTCCGCGGCACGGACCGGGCACAAGTTCTCGGCCACGTAAGGGAGTTGGTGGAGGAAGGGCTTCTCGCGGACGCGTGAAGGTGCGCCCGGGTTGTACGCAGACGAGCGCATTGACCCGGGGTGCCCGGTGCGCTTGCATCCTTGTGAGTCCCCGGTGCGGGACCGGGGGAAGACAAGGTTTCGGGGGGAACCATGTTCATGTCCACACGCACCTCAAGCATCTCCTTGGGGGCCGCGCTGCTCCTCGCGCTGGGCGCCGCCGCCCCGGCGCTCTCGGCACCGCACGCGCCCCGCCTCGACCGGATCAGCACCGGCGCCCGCGGCACCCAGGCCGACGGCGCCTCCACCACGCCCGCGATCAGCGCCGACGGCCGCTATGTGGCGTTCGCCTCGGCCGCGACCAACCTCGTCCCGGGCGACCGGAACGGCGTCACCGACCTCTTCGTCCGCGATCTGCGCACCGGCCGTACGGTGCGCGTCGCGCAGGGACCGATCGTGGACCGGTCGGCGTTCAGCGCGGACGGCAGGTACCTCGTCTTCGTCACCACGGCCGCGCTCACCAAGGGCGACCGGAACGGCGCCGAGGACGTCTACCTCCGCGACCTGCGGACCGGCCGCACCGAACGCGTCAGCCACGGCCACGCGCCGGTCACTCCGACGCCCCACCTCAACAGCGGGCCCACCATCAGCGGGAACGGCCGCTACGTCGCCTACGTCACCGCGTCCCCGGACACCGTGCCCGGCGACACCAACGACCGTGAGGACGTGGTCGTCCACGACCGCAGGACCGGCCGTGACGAACTGGTCGCGTTCACCACAGGGGGTGCCCAGGGCGACGGCGACGCGCTCCAGCCCGCGCTGGGCACTGACGGCCGCTACGTGGCGTTCACGACGTCGGCCCAGCTGGACCCGGCGCACGACTGGACCCATGCCCAGAACGTGTATGTCCGCGACCGGGTCAAGGGCGTCACCGAGCAGATCAGCATCCCCACCGCTTTCGTCTACAAGAGCAGTTCGTTCGGGCCGTCCATGAGCGCGGACACCCGCCTGGTCGCCTTCGCCTCCAACGTCAACAGCCTCGTCCCCGGCGACACCAACAAGACGACCGACGTGTTCCTCTTCGACCGGACCAGGCAGACCACTGTCCGCCTCAGCATCACGGCCGACGGCACGCAGGGCGACGGAGCCAGCTACGGCGTGAGCCTGAGCGCCAACGGCCGGTACGCGGCGTTCAGTTCGAGCGCCACGAACCTCGTCCCCGGCGACACGGACGGCGTCGCCGACATCTTCGTCAAGGACCTGCGCACCGGTGCGATCCGACAGCTGACCCGGGGCGCCGACGCTCCCACCTACCTGGTCGACCTCGACGCGGACGGCAGGTCCGCCGCGCTCGCGTCCCCGGCCACCAACCTCGTCCCGGCCGACACCAACGGCGTCTCCGACGTCTTCGTCGGCCGCCTCAACTGACCGACGGCTATGGATAGTTCACGGGGGAACCGCACTTGAACACCACCACACGCACCGCCCTCGCCGCAGCCCTGATCGCCGCCACCGCGGTGCTCGCCGGGCCCGTGGCGAGCGCCGCGCCCAGAGTCGCGCACGCCGAGCCGGTGAGCGTCACGCCCGGGGGACAGGCGGGCAACGGCGCCTCGTCCGGGCCCGTCATCAGCCGCAACGGCCGCTACGTCGCCTTCAATTCGGCCGCCGAGGACCTCGACCCGAACGTCCCGCACGGCGGCATGTACATCCGGGACCTGCGCACCCACACCACCCGCTTCGCCGGATTCGGCGGCATCGTGGCCGTCCTGAACGACGGCCGCTACGTCTACCACCAGAACGACGACGCGTACCTGGTCACCCCGGGCAGGCCCGGGCAGAAAGCCTTCGGCATCGAGATCCCCGAAGGATTCACCGGACCGCCCGCCGAGTTCTCCGTCAGCCCCAACGGCCGCTACGCCGTCTACACGCTCCACCAGACCGGCGAGGGCACCGTGGTCTTCCTGCGCGACCGTGTCGCCGGCACCACCGAGCGGATCAGCCACCCCCGCCCGACCTGGGAGCCCCGCAACGCCTTCGCGCCGACGGTCAGCGACGACGGCCGGCGCGTCGTCTACGAGTACACCTACGCGAACGGCCCGCGCGGCGACGACTGGGGCGACGTGTGGATGTACGACCGCCGCACCCACGCGTACACCCAGATCGACCGCTCCTACGACGGCTCGGGGACCGAGAAGGAGTCCCTGAAACCGTCCATCGGCGGAAACGGCCGCACTGTTGTCTTCGAGTCCCGGGACACGCACCTAGTCCCCGACGACAACGACGTCAGCTGGAACGTGTTCGTGCACGACATCGCCACCGGCGAGAACCTCCGCATCCACGGCACCCAGGGCGGCACCGGCGAGGTCTACACCCGCGAGCCCGCGGTGAGCGCCGACGGCCGGTACGTGACGTTCATGTCGAAGGTGGTGGAACCCGGCAGCCAGTACGGCACGGAGAACCCCGTCTATCTGCGGGACCTGAGGAGGGGCACCACGACCCTCGTCACCCCGGACCGCACCGGCGGCACGGCCTCGGCCACCGTCGCCCCGGGCGGGATCGCCGACGGCGCCCGCCGGGTCGTGTTCCTGACCTACGACCCGACACTGATCCCGGGCGGCGACGCCAACGACACCACCGACGTCTTCGTACGTCACCTGAAGTGATCGACCGCATCCTGAGACGAACGTGAGCATGGCACGGGGGCTGTGCCAGACTGCCCCCGTGTTCTCGTTCGCCACGATTATTGGCAGCAGGCGCGCCGGTCCGCAGTGACCGCCTCGTACGACCAGGTACGGGCGATCACCGTCGTCTCTCGCCCCGCGCGCAGACCTCTCGCACCCGCGAGGGGTTTTTCGCTTTTCTGGCCCACCTTCAGCCGGGAAAGCAGTGCGAGGGATCATTGAGGGACGGTGGAGCCGGTCATTCCGGTACAGACCGAGATTCAGATCCTCAGGAGCCAGACACCATGACGGAAACCAGCGCACTCGACGATGCGTTCCACGTCTTCGACACGACCCTGCGTGACGGCGCGCAGCGGGAGGGCATCAACCTCACCGTCGCGGACAAGCTGGCCATCGCCCGGCACCTGGACGACTTCGGCGTCGGTTTCATCGAGGGCGGCTGGCCGGGCGCCAACCCGAGGGACACCGAGTTCTTCGCCCGCGCCCAGCAGGAGATCGAGTTCAAGCACGCGCAGCTGGTCGCGTTCGGCGCCACCCGCCGCGCCGGCGCCAAGGCCGCCGAGGACCCGCAGGTCAAGGCGCTCCTGGACTCCGGCGCCGATGTCATCACCCTGGTCGCCAAGTCGCACGACCGGCATGTCGAGCTGGCCCTGCGCACGACCCTCGACGAGAACCTGGAGATGGTCCGCGACACCGTCTCCCACCTGGTCGCCCAGGGCCGCCGCGTCTTCGTCGACTGCGAGCACTTCTTCGACGGCTACCGCGCCAACCCCGAGTACGCGAAGGCCGTCGTCCGCGCGGCCTCCGAGGCCGGCGCGTCCGTCGTGATCCTCTGCGACACCAACGGCGGGATGCTCCCGGCGCAGGTCCAGGCGGTCGTCGCCACCGTCCTCGCCGACACCGGCGCCCGGCTCGGCATCCACACCCAGGACGACACCGGCTGCGCGGTCGCCAACACCCTCGCCGCCGTCGACGCGGGCGCGACCCACGTCCAGTGCACGGCGAACGGCTACGGCGAGCGCGTCGGCAACGCCAACCTCTTCCCGGTCGTCGCCGCCCTGGAGCTGAAGTACGGCAAGAAGGTCCTCCCCGACGGCAAGCTCCGCGAGATGACCCGCATCTCGCACGCGATCGCCGAGGTCGTGAACCTCACCCCCTCCACGCACCAGCCCTACGTCGGCGTATCGGCCTTCGCCCACAAGGCCGGCCTGCACGCCTCCGCGATCAAGGTCGACCCGGACCTGTACCAGCACATCGACCCCGAGCAGGTCGGCAACACCATGCGCATGCTGGTCTCCGACATGGCGGGCCGCGCCTCCATCGAGCTCAAGGGCAAAGAACTCGGCGTCGACATCAGCGGCGACCGCGAACTGGTCGGCCGGGTCGTGGACCGCGTCAAGGAGCGCGAACTCATGGGCTACACCTACGAGGCGGCCGACGCCTCCTTCGAGCTCCTCCTCCGCGCCGAGGCGGAGGGCAAGGCCCGCTCCTACTTCCAGGTCGAGTCCTGGCGCGCGATCGTCGAGGACCGCCCCGACGGCAGCCACGCCAACGAGGCCACGGTCAAGCTCTACGCCAAGGGCGAGCGCATCGTCGCCACGGCCGAGGGCAACGGCCCGGTCAACGCCCTCGACCGCGCCCTCCGCGTCGCCCTGGAGAAGATCTACCCCCAGCTCGCCAAGCTCGACCTCGTCGACTACAAGGTCCGCATCCTGGAAGGCGTCCACGGCACGTCGTCCACCACCCGCGTCCTGATCTCCACGTCCGACGGTTCGGGCGAGTGGTCGACGGTCGGCGTCGCGGAGAACGTCATCGCCGCGTCCTGGCAGGCGTTGGAGGACGCGTACACCTACGGCCTCCTCCGCGCCGGCGTCGAGCCCGCCAAGTAGCCCGCCCTCAACAGGAGTTCTCGGCGAGCTTCTCGAACTCGCCGAGACTCATGGCCTTGTCGTCGGCCCAGACCTGGCCGGGCTTGAGGGCGGTGATCTGTTCGGTGGAGAAGTCGACGAACCCGTTGTACGAGTCGCCGGTGATGTAGTGCTCGAAGGTCAGCCTGTAGTGGTGCTTCGGCAGGAGCCGCTGCTCGCCCCGGTGCCGGGCCTGCCAGGCCGCCGGCGGCGAGAAGAGCGGGAACTCTGCGTCCCCGCTCAGCTTCTCCTTCCGCACGTCCCACCCCGTGGTGACCGGTCCGTCGTCGATCCCCTTGGCCCAGCCGTCGAGCGACGGCGACTGGTAGTCGTCGTCCCCGCACGGCCGGATCAGCGCGTGCGGCACCCCGTCCGCCCCGAGCCGCACCCCGGCCAGCGGCAGATCTACGGCCGCGCACCCACTGAGCAGCAGACACCCCGCCACCACACCCGCAACCGCCACCGCCCCCCGGGTCAGCACGCGTCGTCCACGAGGTCGTCGAAGTCGTCCTGGCTCATCGCACGGCTGTCGGCCCAGACCTGGCCGGGTTTCAGCCGGTTCAGGTCGGCGGTGGTGAAGTAGACCACGATGTCGTACGGGTCCGAGCCCGCGCGGGGGCCGGTGACGTCGAGGGCGTAGGTGCGGCCGGGCTGGAGCCGCTGCGGCCCGGTCGCCTCCGTGTGCCAGGCGGCGGGCGGCGAGAAGAGCGGGAACGTCGCCGTGGAGACCTCCACCGCCGTGCCGAAATCGGGCCGCCAGCCGGTCTGCTGGTCGAGCGGCTCACTGGTGCCCGCGTCCTTGGTGGGCCAACTGCTCAGTTCCGCCCGGCTGCCATGGTCACCGTCGCACAGCCGCACCGTGGCGACCGGCGTACCGTCCTCGTCCAACCGGACGGCCGCGAGCGACTGTTGAGCCGGGCTGCACCCGCCGAGCAGCACACCCCCCGCGACCGCACCCACCGCCACTAAGAAACGTTTCATGTCCCGCCCCCCCGTCGAGGGCGGGACACGACCCGCCCTGCCTACTGCAAGTGCCACTTCTGGTTGGCGGCTCCTGTGCAGGTCCAGATCTGCGCGCGCGTCCCGTTCGTCGACGTATTGCCCGTCACGTCAAGGCACTTGTTGGCCGCCGTATTCACCACATCACCGGTCGTGGAGTTGTACGACCACTGTTGCGCGGCGGTTCCGTTGCAGTCGTACAACTGCACCTTGGCCCCGTCGGCGGTCGAAGCCGACGTCACGTCGAGGCACTTGCCGAGCGCGCGCACCGTGCCGTCGGTGCCCACGGTCCACTGCTGGGCGGTCGAGCCGTTGCAGTCGTAGAGCTGGACGGCGGTGCCGTTGGTGGTCGAAGCACCGGCCACGTCAAGGCACTTGCTCGCCAGGCCCACGAACGCACCGGTCTGGGCGCCTCCGCCGGACTGCGTTCCCGTCCAGGTGAAGGTCGCGGAGGTCTTGCCGGGGAGGGAGTAAGTCGCGTGCTGGCCACCCCAGTTGATGGTGACGGTCTTCGCCGTGGACGCGTCGTTGTACGCGATGAGCGCCTTCGAACCGTCCGGGTTGCGCCACGCCACGTTCGGCACGTTCGTGGACGCCGTCGAAGCGATCCGCTGCGCGCCCGGCCGGACGAACTTCGTCAGCTGGCCCATCGTGTAGTACTCGACCGTGTAGTCGACGGTCCCGCTCGCGCCGTCACCGTTGTGCACGGTGATGAGACCCGTGCAGGTGCCGCAACCGCCGTTGTGCGGGCCCATGTTCTGGTCCACGGCCAGCGACCACTTGGTGACCGACTTCGCCCAGTTGCGGGTGTAGTCGATGATGTTGTTCATGTCCTCGCGCTGCTGGTTGGCGATCCAGGTGCCGCCGGAGTGCTCGGTGCCGAAGGCGTCGAGGGTGGGGTACTGGTTGTGGACCGTCGTCTGCTTGGTGACGTCACCGCCATAGCCGTGCCAGGCGATCCCGCCGAAGTTCGGGTTGGAACGCACCGCGGCGTCGTCCACGGTCGAGGCCGCGTACGAGTCGTACACGTCCCAGTTCCAGTCGTGCGCGAGGACCTTCGTGGTCAGGCCGGACGCGTTGAGCTTGGGCAGCAGCTCGCTCTTGGTGAAGTACGCCAGCCCGGACGCGTTCCAGCTCATCGACGGGTACCCGGAACAGCACGTCGGCTCGTTCTGGACCGTCACGTACGACACCGGAACGCCCTGGTCCTTGTACGCCTGGAGGTACTTGACGAAGTAGTTGGCGTAGGCGCCGTAGTCCTCGGACTTCAGCCAGCCGCCGTTGAGCGAGCCGCTGTCCTTCATCCACGCGGGCGCCGTCCATGGCGAGGCCATGACAGTCAGAGAGGGGTTGAGGCTCAACGCCTGCTTGGTCAGCGGCACCACGTCCGCCAGGTCGTGCGCGATCGAGAAGGAGGTGAGGTTCGGGTCGGTCGCGCCGGAGGCCACGTCGTCGTACGTGTACCCGTACCGGGCGAGGTCGGAGGCGCCCATCGGGTTGCGCAGGAACGACAGCCCGATCCCGTCCGTCGGCGAGAACAGCTTGGTCATGGTCGCGTTGCGGGTCGCCGCCGACAGCGCGCCGCTGCTGTTCATCAGCCAGGCCGCGGTGTCCGTGAAGGACGCGCCGCCGCCGGTGAAGGTCTGGTAGCGGGTGTTCTCGTCGACGGTGATGTTCTCGCCGCTGCCGCCCGTCCCGGACGAGAAGGCGAACGGAGTCTGGGCCTGGAGGCCGCGCGTGACATGGCGTCCGGCGGCGTCGTCGGTGGTGGTGAGCCAGGCCGTGACCTGTTCACCGGCCGCGTGCGCGGGTGGTACGGCCGCGGTGAAGCCGGCCACGGAGAGCAGCCCGGCGAGCAGCAGCCGGGCCGTGCGGGGGGTTCTCCTGGACATGGATGCGTTAGCCCTTCCTGACGAGACGTCTTGACGGGTCTGCGGGCCGTTAGTTAACTCACGGCGTGATCTAAGTCATGAGTGAACTGTGCGAACCCAGAGTGAACCAGAGCTCCAGAGCCGAGGGAAGGTCCATGCCAAGAACCGCCCTGCTCGTTTCCACCGCCCTGTGCGCCGCGCTGCTGTCACCGGCCGCCGTCTCCCAGGCGGCAGCCGCCGCCGACCCAGCCCCCACCCCCGTCGACCGCTTCGAGGGCGAGGTGCCCTTCGCGAGCCAGCCAGCCGAGGGCATCTTCACCTGGGGCAGCGACAACGACGACCCGCCCCAGCTGGCCCTGACCGCGAGACCGGACGCCCCCGAGGGCGCGAAGGTACTCACCGGCACCTACGACATCAGCGGCTACGGCGGCTTCACCCACGACTTCGCCGCGACCGAGCCCGCCCACGACTGGTCCGCCCATCAGGGCATCCGTTTCTGGTGGGACGGCCAGAACACGGGCAAGTCGAGCAACTTCGAGATCAAGGACGGCGGCGCGAACGGCGAGGCCTCCGAGCTGTGGACGACGTCCTTCACGGACGACTTCACGGGCTGGAAGCAGATCGAGATCCCGTTCACCGACTTCGTCTACCGCACGGACTACCAGCCCGTCGGCGGCATCGACCACGTCCTGGGCCTCACCCAGATGTGGGGCTACGCGGTCACCCTCCCGGTCGGCATCCACAGCCAATTCGCCATGGACGACGTCGAGTTGTACGGCAAGGCCGACCAGTCGCTGCGCGCGAACGTCACCACCGACTCGGCCGTCTACCCGGTGAAGGAGGGCGGTACGGCCACGGTCAAGGTCACCGTCGCCACCACCGGCTCCGCGCCGATCGACGACCCGGTGACCGTCGCGTACACGTCCGACGGCGGCACCGCCACCTCCGGCAAGGACTACACCCCGGTCTCCGGCACCCTCACCTTCCCGGCGGGCACCGCGTCCGGCACCACGCAGACCGTCACGGTCCGCACCCTCAAGGACAAGTCCGCCGAGAACGCCGAGACGATCCCGCTGAAGCTCACGGTCACCGGCGCCAAGGCCCCGGCCGAGACGCCCCAGGTCGTCATCGACGCGCACGGACTGCCGTACCTGGACAGCAAGTTGCCGATCAAGAAGCGCGTCGCCGACCTGGTGAAGCGCATGTCGCTGGAGGAGAAGGCCGGGCAGATGACCCAGGCCGAGCGCGGCGGGATCGGCACGGGCGCCGACATCGCCACCTATGACCTCGGCTCCCTGCTCTCCGGCGGCGGCTCGACCCCGACGCCCAACACGGCGGCCGCCTGGGCGAAGATGATCGACTCGTTCCAACTCCGGGCGCAGGCAACGCGGTTCCAGATCCCGCTGATCTACGGCGTCGACGCGGTCCACGGCCACAACAACCTGGCCGGCGCCACGATCATGCCGCACAACATCGGCATCGGCGCGACCCGCGACCCCCAACTCGCCGAGAAAACCGGCGCGGTGACGGCCAGCGAGGTCCGCTCGACCGGCGTCCCGTGGGACTTCGCGCCCTGCCTCTGCGTCACCCGTGACGAACGCTGGGGCCGCTCCTACGAGTCCTTCGGCGAGGACCCGGCGCTCGTGCAGTCCATGGAGACGATGATCCAGGGCCTCCAAGGCGCCGCGAACGGCAGGCAGTTGAAGGACGACGACAAGGTCCTCGCCACCGCCAAGCACTTCGTCGGCGACGGCGGCACGGCCTACGGCTCCTCCACCACCGGCACCTACACCATCGACCAGGGCGTCACCACCGTCACCCGGCAGCAGCTGGAGGCCATCCACCTGGCGCCGTACCAGACGGCCGTCGACCGGGGCATCGGCACGGTCATGCCGTCCTACTCCTCGCTCGACATCGTCGGCGACGGTCTCGGCCCGGTGAAGATGCACGCCCGCGCCGACATGATCAACGGCGTCCTCAAGAACCGGATGGGCTTCGACGGCTTCGTCATCAGCGACTGGAACGCCATCGACCAACTCCCGGGCGACTACGCCTCCCACGTCGACACGGCGGTCAACGCGGGCGTCGACATGATGATGGTCCCGTACAGCTACAAGGACTTCAGCTCGACGCTGATCGCCGAGGTGAAGGCGGGCCACGTCACCGAGAAGCGGATCGACGACGCCGTATCGCGCATCCTCACCCAGAAGTTCAAGCTCGGCCTCTTCGAGAAGCCGTACGCCGACACGAGCAACGCGGCGCAGATCGGGTCCAGTTCACACCGGGCCGTGGCGCGGCAGGCGGCGGCGGAGTCGCAGGTGCTGCTGAAGAACGCGGGTGGCGTCCTGCCGCTGAAGAAGTCGCAGAAGGTCTACGTCGCCGGTTCCAACGCCGACGACCTCGGCAACCAGACCGGCGGCTGGACCATCACCTGGCAGGGCTCGTCCGGTACCAACACCACCGGCACGACGATCCTCCAGGGCATGAAGAACGCCGGCGGTGACGTCACGTACTCCAAGGACGCCTCCGCCCCGACCGGCGGCTACGACGTGGGTGTGGTCGTGGTCGGCGAGACCCCGTACGCCGAGGGCGTGGGCGATGTCGGCAACGGCAACGACCTCACCCTCACCCCCGCCGACCAGGCAGCCGTGGACAAGGTGTGCGCGGCGATGAAGTGCGCGGTGCTGATCGTCTCCGGGCGCCCGCAGCTGATCGGCGACCAACTGCCCAGGATCGACGCCCTGGTGGCCTCCTGGCTGCCCGGCACGGAGGGTGACGGCGTGGCCGACGTCCTCTACGGCAAGCGCTCCTTCACCGGTCAACTCCCGGTCACCTGGCCGAAGTCGGAGGCCCAGCTGCCGATCAACGTGGGCGACACGACGTACGATCCGCAGTTCCCGTACGGCTGGGGCCTGACGACCGTGTCGAAGGCCCCGACGGGTGGCGCGTCCACCCTGAAGGCGCTGGAGGCCGCGGCGGCGAAGGCCCGCTCGGCGGCGACGGGCAAGGCGCTCGTCACCCAGGCGCGGCTGATCGTGCAGCAGAAGGTGGGGCAGAACATCACGGCGGCGGTGTCGAAGCCGTTCGCCGACGCGGACCATCTGCTGCTGACCGGGAAGTACGCGGCGGCCGTGAAGAAGCTGGAGGAGGCGTACAAGGCGGCGTGAGTGCGCTGCTTGAAGGGGCGCGGGGGCTGTCGGTCGGCTGCGGCTTCGTCGTGGCTGGGCGCGCAGTTCCCCGCGCCCCTTCAGGGCGCTTCCGCTAGCGTCGGATTATGAAGGCTGTCGCTCGGAGCCGGAGCCTCCCGGGGCTGCTCGTGGCCCTGCTCCTCACCGCGCTGACCATGGCGTCCCCGGCCGGCGCGGACACCGGCGTCTCGACGATCGGCAACGCCCTGCGCGAGGGGCCCGTCTACGTCGACCCTTCTGCGTCCGCGTTGCCGTCCGCCGACGCGCTCGCGCAGCGCATCAAGAAGGCCGACAAACCGGTGTTCGTCGTGGTCCTCCCCGCCGGCTACCCGACGGCGAACCTTTTCTCCGACGTGCGCACCGCCACCGGCATCACCGGCCTCTACGCGATCCGCCTCGGCGACCGTTTCGACGCCCGCGCGGACTCCTCGGTCCTGTCGAACGCGGCCGTGAAGAACCTGGTCGCCAGCGTGCAGGGCGAGGACGCGAAGACCCAGCTCACCGACTTCACCGACCGCGCGCTCGCCAACATGGGCGGCTCGGCACCCGCGTCCTGGGGCGGCTCCTCCAGTGACAACGGCGTCTCCGGTACGGCGCTGATCGTCGCGGGCGGGGTCCTGGTGGCCGGTGGCGCGGGGGCGTACACCCTCGTACGGCGCTCCCGCCGCCGCAGGCTGGAGGAGCAGCGGGCCGCCCTGGACAAGCTGCGGGTGGTGGTCGACGAGGACATCACCGCGTTCGGCGAGGAACTGGACCGCCTCGACTTCCACCCGGCGGAACAGGGCGCCGACGACGCGATGCGCGCCGACTACGAACGCGCCCTCGACGCCTACGAGCAGGCGAAGTCGTACATGGCGGCGGCCACGAAACCCGAGGACGTCCGGGCCGTCACCCAGGCCCTGGAGGACGGCCGCTTCTCGCTCGCGCAGCTCGCCGCCCGCCGCGAGGGCCGCCCGCTGCCCGAGCGCCGCGCGCCCTGCTTCTTCGACCCGCGCCACGGCCCCTCGGTGGCCGACGCCACCTGGACCCCGGCCGGCGGCGCGCCCCGCGAGGTCCCGGTCTGCGCGGCCGACCAGGCCCGGCTCGCGGACGGCCGCGACCCGATGATCCGCGAGGTCGACACGGACTACGGCCGCCGCCCCTACTGGGACGCGGGCCCGGCCTACGGCCCCTGGGCGGGCGGCTACTTCGGCGGCGGCCTCCTCCCCGGCCTGCTCGTCGGCACGCTGCTCGGCAGCATGATGGCCACCCCGTCGTACGCCTCCGACTACGGCACCGGTTACGGCGACTTCGGCAGCGGCGGCTACGACGGCGGCGATGTCTCCGGCGCGAACTTCGACCCCGACGACTTCAGCGGCGGCTTCGGGGGAGGGGACTTCGGCGGGGGTGGGGACGGAGGCGGCGGCGGGGACTTCGGCGGCGGGTTCTGAGCGAGCTGCGGGGGCGAGAAACACGGGTCCGGCGCACATGCGCGCCGGACCCGCAGAAGAAGGACGTACGTCAGAGCGAAGCCGCCGCCGACGCGATCGCGGAGGCGAACGTGGACACCTCGCTGTACACGCCGGGCGCGTTCGCGCGGGCGCACCCTATGCCCCAGCTGACGATGCCGACCTGGATCCAGGCGTTGGCGCTGTCCCGGCGGAACATCGGACCACCGGAGTCGCCCTGACAGGTGTCGACCCCACCGGCCGCGTACCCGGCGCAGATCTCGTCACTCGCGACAAGCCCGCTGTACCCGCTGTAGGACCGGCAGGTCGCGTCACTGACGAACGGCACGGTGGCCTTGCGCAGATACCGCTGCTGAGCCCCGCCCTCACTGGCCGAACCCCACCCGGCGATGGTGAAGGTCCCGGTGTTGTACTGCGTGGTCGTGGCGATCTTCAGCGTCGGCAGGGTGGTGATGGGCGAGGCAAGCTTGATGAGCGCCCAGTCCTTGCCGTTGCCGTTGTAACCGGGTGCCCGGTAGACGTACGTCGACTTGACCTGGACCCGCCCGGTCGTGGACTGCAGGTCCACCACACCCGCGGTGGCGGTGATGCTGGTGTTGGCCCCGGTCCCGCTCACGCAGTGCGCGGCGGTGAGCACGATCTGCTGGGTGTAGAGCGCACCGCCACAGCCCATCGAGAGCCGGATCATGAACGGGAACTCGCCCTGCGTGGCGGTGGTTCCGCCGACGACGGGCGTGGGGGCGGCCTGTGCGGCCGAGGCGGGCTGAAGGCCGGCGATCGCGAGGGCGGCGGCGCCGACGGCCGCGCATCTCTTGAGGGCGGTGAGGAGCTTCTTCAACGTGATGCCTTCCGTGGGGGGCGGGAATGACGCGCGCATGTCAATCCAGGGCATCAAAGAAATGCCCAATTTCTGACATGGGCTGGTCAAATCTGTTGAAGGATTATGTGAACCCTGTGAACGTCCGCACAAGGGGTGTGTTCTGGCCATCCGCCGGCCCCGGCAGTGCGCTCACCCGAGACGACGGGTGCCGTACCTCTTGATCACCTGGAACTGCTCCAGGGCCGCGGAACCGCCGAAGCTGCCGTAGCCGCTCTGCTTGACCGGTGTGCCGGCCAGTTGCGAGGTGGTCATGCTGTGGGCGTTGAACCAGACCTCGCCCATGCGCAGTTCGCGGCCGACCCGGCGGGCCCGGAGGTCGTCGGCGGTGAAGACCGAGGCGGCGAGGCCGAAGTCGGTGGCGTTGGCCCGCCGGATCGCGTCGGCCTCGTCCTCGAAGACCTCGAAGGTCTGCACCGGGCCGAAGACCTCCTCCTGGACGAGGGGTACGTCGACGTCGCCGGTCTCGATCAGGGACGGCCGGTAGTAGGCGCCGTCGCGCAGTTCGGGGTCGTCCGGGATGCCTCCGCGGACCAGCACCTTCCCGTATGCGGCCGCCTCCTCGACGAGGCGGTCCACCCGGGCGACGGCGGCCTTGTCGATCAGCGGGCCGAGCCGGGTGTCCGGGTCGTCGGCGGGTCCGACCCGCACCGAACGCAGCGCGGCGCTGAGCTTGGTGCGGAGTTCGTCGGCCACGGCCCGGTGCACGAGGACACGCGACCCGGTGGCGCAGTACTGGCCGTTCATGACGGTGGCGGCCCGGACCACGACCGGTACGACGGCGTCGATGTCGACGTCGTCGAATATCAACAGCGGTGTCTTGCCGCCGAGTTCGAGCGTCGTCCGCTTCACCCTGGCCGCCGCCCCGGCGGCCACCAGCCGGCCGACCCTGGTGCTGCCGGTGTAGCTCAGCACGTCGACCTCGGGCGAGTCGACGAGGAGCGGCGCGACCTCGTTGCCCGTCTCGGTGAGGAGGCTGAGCACCCCGGGCGGCAGGGAGGCGGTCTCCGCCACGGTCTCGGCGAGCAGCGCGTTGGTCAGCGCGGTCTGTCCGGGCAGTTTCACGACGGCCGTGCAGCCCGCCGCCAGCGCGGGCCCGATCGCGCGTACGGCGAGCAGGATCGGCCCGTTCCACGGCACGATGATCCCGACCACGCCGGCCGGTTCCGGTACGGCGTGCCAGTACGTCTCCGGTGCCTGCTCGAGGGCCTGCCCGCCGGTCTGGACCCGCGCCCGGGCCGCGTTGAGGCGCAGCAGGCGCGCGGCCATCTCGGCTTCCATCCGGGTCTCCCGGAGGAGCCTTCCGGTCTCCCGGGAGAGCATGCGCCCGAGCTCTTCCCTACGACGCTCGACGCGGTCCGCGAACTCGTCGAGCGCCCGTGCCCGGGGCTCGGCCGGCCGCGACCAACCGGTGGTGTCGAACGCCGTCCGCGCTGCTGTGATCGCGGCCCGCGCCTCTTTGCCGCCGGCGGAGTGAAAGGCGCCGACCGCCCTGCCCGTCGAGGGGTCGAGGGACTCGTGGAGCTCGCCGCCGTAGTTCCACCGGCCGTCGATCCAGTTCCCCGCAGGGGTGGATGTGTTCATGGTGACCCTCTCCTCGCCCAGCGAGCGGATAATTATCCGCACCAGCCCTTGGAACGTACCGGATAATTATCCGCTCCACAAGAAAGTACCCTCTGACCATGACGACGGAGCCCATCAGCTCGCGCCGGGCGGACACCCGACGCAACCGCGAACGCATCCTCGCCACCGCGGAGCGGGCGCTGGCCGAGTCGGGCGAGATCTCCTTCAACGCCATCGCGAAGGCGGCCGGGGTCGGCGTCGGCACGATGTACCGGCACTTCCCGACCTCCGAGGCGCTGGTCCTCGCGGTCTACGAGGCCGAGGTGCGCAACCTCATCGAGATCGTGCCGACCCTGATCGAGACCCACCCGCCCCAGGAGGCCTTCCGCGTCTGGGTCACCGACCACCTGGCCCACTACATGGCGACAAAACGCGGCCTGGGCGACGCCCTCCGCGCCGCGGCAACCGGCGCCGAGGTCTACAACCGCGCCTACGACGAGGTCACCGTCGCTTTGGCAGCCCTCCTGAGGGTCAACGCCGAGGCAGGCACGGTCCGCCCCGACCTGAACCCGCGCACGGTGATGCGGGGCTTGGGCGGCCTACTCCTCCTGGACCCCAACGAGGACCAGGGCGCCCAGATCGCAGACCTGACGGACTTGCTGTGGCGAGGCATGGCAACCCCCTAAGAGGCGTTGCGCTGGTAGCTCCGGCCAGGGCAACTCCCTTGGGGGCGCGGGGAACTGCGCGACCAGCCCCCACCGGCCCGCAGACAAATCAACGACCTGCCAGCCGCTCCATAATCGCCCCCGCCAACTCCAACACCCCGCGCTCCGTCTCACTCAACGACCCCAGCGCCCCCGCCAGCCACACATCCCGCTCGGCCATGTCCCGGTCCAACGCCCGCCGCCCGGCTGCCGTGAGCGTGAGCACGGACTGCCGCCGATCCACCGCACTCGGCTCACGCGAGATCAACCCCTCCGCCTCCAGCTCGCCGAAGGCCCGCGTGAGCGACTGAGGCCGCTGCCGCTCAGCCACCGCCACCTCACCCGGCGTCGCCGACCCGTTCCGGTGCAGATGCCCGAGCACGATCAGCTGGTTGAGCGTGAGCCCGCCGTCGCCGCGCTCCTGTCGCAACCGCCGGTTGAGCCGTACGACACCGCGACGGATCCGGGCGGCTTCGGAGAGATGATCCATGCGATATATCGTACGCGCAAACTTACTATCCAGCGGTCGAAACGCCAGCTACCGTAGTGATAGTGACCGCCAAACTAATACGCAACGCGTACGAAGCGGCCCTGACGATGACCGCCGTGCTGCTCTCCTGGGGCGCCGCCCTCTGGCTGGAGGGCGCCGCAGGACTGCACACGGACGTACTGGTCCTCGCGGTCGCCCTGACCCTCACCCTGTCCTCCACCCAGCGCACCGCCGACACGCGCCGGAGGCTCACCGCACTCGTCCTGCTGCCGGTCACGGCCGGAGCCTCGATCTTCCTCGGCAGGCTGTTGGCCTCCCACTACACACTCGGCGCCGCCGTCTACACGGCGGGCATGGCGCTGGCCATCTGGATCCGCCGCTACGGCCCCGTCGCCACGAAGGCCGGCACGCTGCTGGCTCTCCCGCTGGTCGCCCTCCTCGTCGTACCGGGCCCCGCGCTGCCGCCCAAGGCGCAGAGCGGGCTGGTCACTTGGGGCTGGTCGGCTCTGGTCGGGGCGCTGGCGTGCGGGGTGGTGTGGCTGGTGCAGGGGCTGGGGGACCGGTTCGGCCCCCGGCCCTGGCGCGCGGAACCCGACCCCGGACAACCACCGAGCCGCTCCCGCCTCCACCCCCGCCCCAGCACCCGCATGGCCCTCCAGATGGCGGCCGGGATCGCCGCCGCCTTCGTCGTGGGGCGGCTGTTCTTCGACGAGCACTGGCCCTGGGTGGTCCTCACCGCGTACGTCGCCGCGAGCGGCAATCGGGGCCGAACGGACGTACTGCGCAAGGGGGTTGAGCGCCTGGCCGGAGCCACGATCGGCACCCTGCTGGCGGCGGGCATCGCGTCGATCGGCATCACCGGCGACACCTCCGTGGCGCTGATGTTCGCCGTCCTCACGGTCGCGTTGTGGCTGCGCCCCCTCAACTACGCCTACTGGGCAGCCGGAATGACCTGCGCCCTGTCCCTCCTCCTCGGCTACTTCGGCCAGGACGCCCTCCACCTGCTGCCCACCCGGCTCGAAGGGATCGCGGTCGGCGCGGTGCTGTCGGTGGCGTCGGCGTGGTGGCTGCTGCCGGTGGCACGCAGGAGGGCGCCGGCGGCACGGCTCGACGTACGACCAAGTGATGCCTGAAGAAGGGGCGGTTGGCCGATTTCGATCGGCTTGACCCGACTCCTATGCTCTCGTCATGGTGACTCCGCCAGAGGGAGACGACCGGAACACCGTGGAGGTCCTCGGCACCGACCGGCCCCTGCTCGTACAGCGCTGGAGAGCACTGTCACGCCGGTCGCGTGTGACGGTCGCGGTCTCGACGTCCGTGGTCGTTCTCACCGCGCTGGTCGGCTATCTCCTCGCCAGCCGTCCGCCGCCCGTGCCACCGGACCCGGCCGCCGCCACCCGCATCACCATCCTGCATGTGAGCCCGCCCGTGGTCGGCAGCCCGTACTTCGGCATCACCTTCCGGGTCACCGCGACCTCCTCCGTGCGACTCGTCACGACGGACGAGGGCTACGACGACCTGACCCTGTTCGTCGACACGCTGGCCGGCACCACGCTCGCCCCTGGTGAGGTGCGCCTGCTGGACGGCCAAGCCGCCGTGTGCACCTGCCAGTTGGCCCACCCGCCGCGTGGCACTCCGCTCCTCTACCTGACCGTCCGCAACGCGCGCGGCTACGCGAAGGCCCGACTCGTACCCACCGACGCCCAGTTCGACCAGATCGACGACGATATCCACCGGGCATGCGCCCGCTGACCCGCGTCACCCGCTCCGCGGCACGACCAGCCCCGTCTCGTACGCCGTCACCACCGCCTGGGTACGGTCCCGCAGCCCCAGTTTGGACAGGATGCGGCTGACGTGGGTCTTCACGGTCTCCTCGCCGACGTGCAGGCGGGCGGCGAGCTCCGGGTTGGACAGGCCTTCCGCGAGGAGGCGCAGGACGTCGGTCTCGCGTGGGGTGAGGGCGTCAAGTGCGGTGCGTACAGGGGCGGTCCGGGGGCGCTGGCGGGCGAACTCGGAGATGAGACGGCGGGTGATCGCGGGCGCGAGCAGGGCCTCGCCGGCCGCTACGACCCGTACCGCGTCGAAGAGCCGCTCCGCCGTCACGTCCTTGAGCAGGAAGCCGCTCGCCCCGGCGGTCAGCGCGTCGTAGACGTGTTCGTCGAGGTCGAAGGTGGTCAGGACGAGTACGCGTGGCGCGTCCGGGCCCTGGAGCCTCGCCGTTGCCTCGATGCCGTCCATGACCGGCATGCGTACGTCCATCAGGACCACGTCGGGGAGTTGTTCGCGGCAGACGCGTACCGCCTCGGCGCCGTCGTGGGCCGTGCCGACGACGGTGAAGTCGGCCTGGGTGGCGAGGAGTCCGGCGTAGCCGGCCCGGACGAGTTCGTGGTCGTCGGCGACGACGATGCGGATGGTCATGCCGGTGCCTCCTCGTCGTCTGGGTTGACGGGTAGACGGGCCTCGACGAGGAATCCACCGCCGGGGGCGGGTCCGGTGCGCAGCGTGCCGCCCACGGTGGCGGCGCGCTCGCGCATGCCGAGCAGTCCGTGGCCGGAGTTGTGGGTGGCGGGCTGTCCGGGCCCGTTGTCGCGGACGCGCACCGCCAAGTCGTTGTCCCCGTACCGGAGTTCCACGTCCACGGCGGCGCCGGGTGCGTGCCGGCGGGCGTTGGTGAGGGCTTCCTGCACGATGCGGTACGCGGTGACCTCGATACCGGGGTCGAGCGTTGTGACCGGCCCGCTGATGATGAGGCGGGTGCGGGAACCGGCCGCGTCCCGTGACTCGTCGACGAGTTCCATGAGTTGACGGAGACCGGGCTGTGGCCGCCGCTGGACGCCCGTGTGCGCGTCTTCGCGCAGGACGCCGAGCAGTCGCCGCATCTCGGTCAGCGCGGTGCGCGCGGTGTCGCCGATGGCGAGGAGACGGGTGGCGCCCTCGGGCGGCAGCCCGGGGGTGGTGAGGCGGGCGGTCTCCGCCTGGACGGCGATCATCGAGATGTGGTGCGCGACGACATCGTGCAACTCCCGTGCGATACGCGCCCGTTCGCCCCGGGCGGCGTGTTCGAGGAGGGTGTCCGCGAAGGCCTGCTCGGTGACGCTGTGGGCGAGGGCGGTGCTGCGCACATGGTGGGCGATGCCGGTGGCCGCGGCGGCGGAGGCGAGCGTCGCCACGAGGACGGCGACGATCCGCGTCGGGTCCTCGTGACCGGCCAGCGCGATCACGACGTACGGCAGGACGAACAGCCCGCCCAGCGCGGTGGCCCCGGCCCGCCCCAGCACATACACGCAGACGAGCTGGGCCACGACCCCGCCGACGGTGAGCATCCCGAAGGGCACGAGTGACAGCACGCAGGCCGCGCTGATCGCGACGGCCGCACCACTCCGGGCGAACCGCCCGCTCCCGGTCCCGAGGACGAAGGGAAGCGGGACGGTGGTGGCGAGCGCGAGCAACAGCAGCGCGGCGAATCCTCCGGCCAGGTCGCGGCTGCGCAGAAGGACTTCGGACACCGCGAGAACGGCCAGGCCGACAGGCACGACGAAAACCGCCCGCCGCGAGACGGCCCCGACCCCCGCGCGCCCCACGACAACCAGCCGCTCCCGGCTCGTTCCCCGACCCGCCCCGGGGTCTCGGCCCGGGTCCCGACCCGGCGCGGAGCCCTGGTCCCGGTCCCGATCCGGCGCGGAGTGCTGGTCCGGGTCCTGATCCGGCGGGAAGTCCCGACCCGGTCCCCGAACCGTCCTGGGGTCCTGGTGCGGCTCGCGATGCGTCCTGGGGTTTCGGTCCGCGTCCCGATCCGTTCCGGGACCCTTGTCCAGGCTTTGAACCGTCACGGGGTCCCGTCCCGGCGCGGAGCCCTGGTCCGGGTCCCGTCCCGGCGCGGAGTCCTGGTCCGGGTCTCGATCCGGCGCGGAGTGCTGGTGCGGGTCCTGATCCGGTGGGAAGTCCCGACCCGGTCCCCGAACCGTCCTGGGGTCCTGGTGCGGCTCGTGATGCGTCCTGGGGTTTCGGTCCGCGTCCCGATCCGTCCCGGGATCCGTGTCCAGGCTTTGAACCGTCACGGGGTCCCGTCCCGGGTGCCGACCCGGCGCGGTGTTCTGGTCCGGGTCTCGATCCGGCACGGAGTCCTGGTCCGGGCCCCGGTCCGTCCCGAGGTCTCGGTCCGGGCTCCGGTCCGGTGTGGAGTCCTGGTCCGGGTTCTGAGCCGGCGTGGAGTCGCCGCCCGGTCCCCGGACCGTCACTGGCCGACCAGGTCTCCCCGCCGCGGCGGCGCTCACGACGACGGCGTTTTCCGGTGGTGCCGAACCATCCGCACCCGGACCCTCCGCATCCGACGAACCCTCCACGCCCACCCAGTCATTGTGTCGGCCCCCGGGCCGTCCGGCGTCCCCCTCGTGAGGGACCTCCAGGGCGTGACGACGCCGTGTGGGACGTGCCCCTAGCCTCGCTCAGCATGAGTGACGCGAGTATCGAAGTCCGTGACTTACGGAAGCGGTTCGGTCGGACCCTGGCGGTCGACGGCCTTTCCTTCAGGGTCGAGCCCGGTACGGTGACCGGATTTGTCGGTCCCAATGGTGCGGGCAAGTCCACCACCATGCGGTCTCTGCTCGGCCTGGACACCCCCGACGAGGGGCGGGCGCTGATCGGCGGGCGGCCCTACCACGCCCTGCGCACACCGCTGTTGGAGGTCGGCGCGCTGCTGGACGCCGCCGCGCTGCATCCGGCCCGGCGGGGCCGTGACCATCTGCGCTGGCTGGCCAACTCGCACGGGCTGCCGATGCGTCGCGTGGACGAGGTGCTCGAACAGGTCGGCATGGAGCAGGCGGCCCGGAGGCGGGCGGGGGGCTACTCGCTCGGTATGCGCCAACGGCTCGGCATAGCGGCCGCGTTGCTCGGTGACCCGGCGGTCCTGCTGCTCGACGAACCGGTCAACGGGCTGGACCCCGAAGGCATTCAGTGGATCCGTGCCCTCCTTCGCCACCTCGCCACCGAGGGGCGGGCGATCCTCGTCTCCAGCCATCTGATGAGCGAACTCGAAGACACGGCCGACCACTTGGTCGTTATCGGCCGGGGCCGTCTTATCGCCGATACCGCGGTCGCCGACCTCCTCGCGGCGGCCTCCGGCGACCGGGTGCGGCTGCGGACGAGCAGTCGTACGGAAGCGATGGAACTGCTCGCCCGGGAGGGCGGCACGGTGGCCGTCGTCGACCGTGACCTGCTGACCGTGACCGGGCTGCCTGCCGAGCGGGTTGTGGAGTTGCTGTCCGTGTCTCGCGTCCCGTTCGCCGAAGTGGGTGCGCATCGGGCCTCGTTGGAGGAGGCGTACATGGAACTCACCCGGGACGCGGTCGAGTTCACGTCGACGCCCGCCGGGACGGACGAGGTGAACCGATGACGGCGCCGACGAGGACGCCCGCGCCGTACCGTTCGGCGCTGCACCCTGCCCGGGCCGGCTTCGGGCGGCTGATGCGGGCGGAGTGGACGAAGTTCTGGACGGTCAGGGCCTGGCTGCTGGTGCTGGGGATGGCGGCCGTGGTCGTGGTCGGGATCAGTCAGATGGGTGCGAGCGGGTCCGTCACGGGAGGCGGGCCGCCGATCGTCCTCGGGCCCGGTGGCGAGGTGGTCAACGATTCGTTCCGTTTCACCCACCGTTCGCTGACCGGTGACGGCACGCTCACGGTCCGGGTCACCGGTCTGAAGAGCAACGACGGCGAGGCGCTGGAGCCCTGGGCGAAGGCCGGGATCATCGTCAAGTCGAGCCTGAAGCAGGGGTCGGCGTACGCGGCGGTGGTGGCGACCCCGGGCCATGGCGTCCGCATGCAGTGGGACTTCACGCATGACACGGCCGGCCCGAGCAGCGATCTGGGCAAGGCTCCGCAGTGGCTACGGTTGAAAAGGCTGGGGGGAAAACTAACCGGCTATGCGTCGGTAGACGGTGAGAAATGGACACAGCTTGGGGAGGTGGGGGTTGGGGGGCTCGGGCGGACGGTTCAGGTGGGGCTGCTGCTGGGGACTCCCGATCATGAGGTCGTGCAGCGTTCCTTCGGCGGCACGAGCGCGCGGTCCGGCCGGACCACGGTCACCGGCACCTTCGACCACCTCACGCTCCAGGGCACCTCGACCGGCGCGGGCTGGACCAGCACGGACATCGGCGCGGCCGGCGCGGACGATCCCAACGCCGGGAACGTGCCGCCGAACACCACCCAGGTGTCCCCGACCGGCACCTACACCCTCACCGGCCAGGGCGACATCGCCCCCCAGGAGAACAGCCCCGACCTGGTCCAGATGGGCTTCCAGGGAGTATTCGTCGGCCTTCTCTTCATGACCGCCCTGGGCACGCTCTTCGTATCGACCGAGTACAAACGGGGCCTGATCCGTACGACGTTCACGGCGACCCCGTCCCGGTTGAAGGTACTGGCGGCGAAGGCCACGGTCATCGCGGCGATCACCTTCACAACAGGCCTGCTGGCCACGGCAGTCGGCTTCACCTGGGCCCAACGGACCCTGCGCTCCAACGGCTTCAAGCCCCCCGAGTTCCCCGACCTGTCCCTCCTGGAGAACCCGTCCCTGCGGGCGGTGGTGGGCAGCGCGGCACTCCTGTCCCTGGTGGCGGTCCTCGCCCTGTCCATAGGAGTGGTGCTGCGCAACAGCGCGGGCACCATCGCCACGGTCGTCGTCCTCGTGGTCCTCCCGCAGATCCTCTCCTTCGCCTTCCCGCTCCCCGCGGCGCAATGGCTCCTACGAGTCACCCCGGCAGCGGCCTTCGCGATCGAGCAGGGCAAGAAGTACTACCCCCAGGTCCAGCACAACTGCCTCCCGGAGAACGGCTGTTACCCCCTGACCCCGTACAACGGCCTGGCGGTTCTGGTCGCCTACACCCTGGCGGCACTCCTGCTGGCGGCTTGGACGGTAAGGAGGCGGGACGCGTGAGGTGGCTGGGTTCTCTGCACGCCGAGTGGACCAAACTCCGTACCCTGCCCAGCACTTGGTGGCTCCTCGCGGCAACGGTCGTCCTCACGGCGGCGCTCGGCGCGGCGGCGGCCTCGTCGGTCACGACCAGGATCTGCCCGACACCCTGCAACGCGGACACGACCAAACTGACCCTGTCGGGCGTCCAGTTGAGCCAGGCCATCTGCCTGGTCCTCGGCGCCCTGTCGATCGGCGCGGAGTACAGCACGGGCACCATCCGTACGACGCTCACCGCGATGCCGGGCAGATGGCGGGTACTGACGTCGAAGGCGGCGGTCCTGTCACTGCTGACGGCGGTGGCGGGAGCGGTCGGGGTCCTGTCCTCCCTGGGCCTGGCCCGCCTGATCCTCCCGACCCCGCCGGACGGCGCCCTGCTCCGACCGGCGACGGGCTCGATCCTGATCCTCGTCCTGGTGACACTCCTGGGCCTGTCCCTGGCGACCCTGCTCCGCGACACGGCAGGCTCGATCACGCTCGGACTCGGCATCCTCTACGTCGTCCCGATCCTGTCCCACCTGGTCAACTCCCCGACCTGGCAACACCGTCTGCAACGCTGGGCCCCGATGCCGGCGGGCCTGTCCATCCAGGCGACGAAGAACCTGGGTGCGCTGGCGATCGCTCCGTGGCCGGGGCTGGGGGTTCTGGCGGCGTATGCGGTGGGCTTGTTGGGGGCCGGGGGAGTGTGGTTCAGGCTGAGGGATGCGTGACGGTGGAGAGGAAGTCGGCCCAAGTGCCGGGGGCGACGGTGAGGATGGGACCGGCGGTCACCTTGGAGTCCCGGACGTGGATGGCGGAGGGGTGGGCGGCGACTTCGATGCAGTTGCCGCCCTCGCTGCTGCTATGGCTGGATTTCCGCCATGCGTAAGCGACTTCAAGGCAGTCGCCGCCTTCGTTGCTGCTGTAGCTGGACTTGAACCACGCCAGGTCGTCCAGGAGGAGGGGCTGCCGTGCTGCGGTGTTCATTACTCTCCTAGCAGTCTGTCCAGGAGGCACGCACTCTCGTGCGGAGAGAGGGCCTGTGACCGCAGCATTCCATACTTCAGCTGATAGACGCTGACCTCATCCGGATCGTCGATCAGGAAGCTCGCGCGCTGCACCTCTAGGTAGACCACGTGCTCATGGGCGGGAGTCTCCAACAGCAGCATGGGTCCCGCCAGTCCCGCGTGCGGAACCTGCCCCATGGGCATGATCTGGATTCCCATGTGAACCAGATCGCAGTCCGCACGCAACTTGCGGATCTGCTCCCTCATGACCTCCGGCCCGCCTAGGGCCGTGCGCAGGATCGACTCCTCCAGGATGAAGTGACCGAACGGCGGCTGCTTGCGCTGCCAGATCTTCTGCCGTTCCATACGAGAGGACACCCACTGCTCCGCTGTCTCGTCCTCGAATCGCGGGAAGCGGCTTTCGAAGGAGGCTCGGCAGTAGTCCTCTGTCTGGAGCAGACCCGGAATCATCTGTGTCTGATACGAGAGGATGCTGACGGCCACCTGCTCGATGTCGACAAGGCCTTGCGCGAACGCGGGCATCCGCTCCCGCACCGGCAACTTGTCGACCAGCGCGAACAACGCCCCACCCGTACCGAGCAGTTCATCGAACTCCACCGCCCGATAGTCCTGGAGCGCAAGCCTCCCCTGCTCGATCGACCGAATCGTATCGACGTGCAGATTCGCGATCTCGGCGAACCGCTCCTGCGTGTACCCCGCCTTCCTCCGGAAATGGGCGACCAGCCCACCCACCGCTTCCCAAGTGCCGACCTTCTTAGGCCTCTTCGCCGATTGCATGCGTGTCCCTTTCCCCCGCGCACACCCGAAGACGTCGTAGTGGGGTCGTAGGAAAACGAACTACGACCTCACTCACTGACCCACGGTAGTGACTCCCTGTGACAGTGGTCCCGTGAATGAACAACTCCAACAAGGCCACACCCGCGAGGCGTTCTACCGCCGGGACCGCAGATCGGTCGCCCTGGCCCGCGACTTCACCCGGGAGACGCTCACGTCCTGGTCGGTCACGGACCGGACGGACGATGCGCTGCTCTGCGTAAGCGAGTTGGCGACCAACGCGATCCTGCACGGCGTACCGCCCGGCCGGGGCTTCGCCGTACACCTGTCGCTGCACCCGGACGGAGTCCTCCGTCTCGAGGTCCACGACAGCGGCACCACCGAACTCCGCAAGATCCGCACGCCGTACCGGCAATTGGACGCGGAGTCGGGGCGGGGCCTGATGCTGGTCGCCGTGCTGTCGGACAAGTGGGGGGTGGGGCAACGGGACCCGGGCACGGTCGTGTGGTGCGAGTTCGCGCTCAGGTGAGGGCCGCGGCCAGCAGGGCGAACGCGGCGACGATGACGGCGACGCGGACGTAGTGGTACCGGTCCCAGCGGTTCAGCTGCTCCTTCCAGTCGGCGGGCCGGTTCTCGGGGGTCCAGGTCTTGCCCCGGTTGTTGATCGGGACGAGCAGCAGGATCGACATGACCACGCTCACGATCAGCAGCGCGGCGGCGGTGACGACGAGGCCGGCGCCGGAGTGGTGCCAGCCGGCGACGGCCCAGACCGCGCTGAGGACGAGCGAGCCGATGTACCAGAACGGCATCACGGCGCCGAGCATCCGGCCCCCGTGGGCGCGGGCGAGCTGGCCGCTGTCGTCGGGAAGGGCGTTGAAGATCCGGTTCATGACGAAGGCGACGGAGAACTCCACCCCGACCATCACGCCGACGACCACGGTGGTGAAGACCTCAAGTGCGGTGAGCATCACGACTCTCCTCGTTTTTCTAGCGTTGCTAGCCGATGAGGCAACGCTAGACCTACTGCCGCTCGAATGTCTAGCGGTGCTAGGATCGAATCATGTCGGTACAGGAACGCAAGGAGCGCGAACGGGCGGGCCGCGAGCGCCTCATCTTGGCGACGGCCCGCGAACTCGCCGAACAGCAGGGCTGGGACGCGGTCACGACCCGCCGCCTCGCGGAGCGCATCGAGTACAGCCAGCCCGTCCTCTACAGCCACTTCCGCGGCAAGCGCGAGATCATCGGCGCCGTAGCCCTCCAGGGCGCCGCCGAGATGGCCGTAGAGCTGCGGGCCGCGGCCTCCGCGGCGAAGGGCCCGCACGCCAGGGCCACCGCCCTCGCCCGCGCCTACCTCGACTTCGCCGAACGCAACCCGGCGGTCTACGACGCGATGTTCCAGCTCGACGGCGGCCTGGCCTTCGCCCAGGAGGACACCCCGGCGCCGATGAAGGACGCCTTCGCCGCCCTGCTGGAAAACCTCGACGCGGTCGCGGGGGAAGGCGTCCAGCCCGGCCTGTTCACCGAGGTGTTCTGGGCGTCCCTGCACGGCCTGGCCACCCTGACCCGAGCGGGCCGCCTGCCTCCGGCCGACGCCGAGCGAAGGACCCGGCTACTGGTGGACCGGCTCGCCGTGGTCTGACGCTCGCCGCGAGTCCGCAGCCCGTCCTTTTACCAGACCGGAAGGCGTGCGGGCGCGGAAGAACGAAACGACGCCCGGCACGCCGGTCGCCTGCCCATGCTGCTCCCAGCGTCGAGAACGGGGGAGGAAATGTGCAGGAGTTTCTGGCGGGGGCCGTACTTCTGGTGGGTCTGAGCGCGTCGCTCATCGGTGGGGTGCAGCTGCCGCGGCTGAGGTCCAAGCGGCTGGCACCCGAGTTCCTGGGGTGGGCGCCGTTCGCGGTGGGGCTCGGCTCGTGGGTGATGTGGGTGCTGATGTTCACGGTGAGCCGGGTCGGCTTCACCGGCACCAGGAACACGTGGATCTGCGTGGGGATGCTCGGGGTGTGCGTGCTGGTGGCCCGCCCGATGGTCCGGATGGTGGCGCCCCAGCGGCTCGACGGGCGCCGCCTGCTGGTCGCGGCACGCGCGGTGGGCCTCTGCGGTGTCGTGGCGGGCGTCATGGAACTCGTGGCCACGGGGATCGGGAACCAGGCGATGGCCGGGCTGACCGTGGTCTACGCGACGGCCGCCGCCGTGCTGGGTCTGCTGCGCACGGTGGACCACGGCTACTTCCCGCTGGTCCTGTTGTGGTCGGCGCTGCGGAAGGCGCTCCTGGCCGTCGTGACCGGCTACTGGATCGACCGCGCCGGCGGCACCCTCGTCCCCGACCCGGACCACGCCACCGCGGGGGCGCTGCTGCTCGCCGTCCTGTGGTGGTCGACGGTGGGAGTGTCCGCCGGATGCGCGGTGGCAGCTGCCGTACGCCTGGTGCCCTGGCTGCGGACCGGACCGCCGGCCGCGCCCGCACCTCCCGGAGTGAAGTCCTGGCCGCCGGCCGTGGGCGATGTGTGGACGGCCGAACTCACCCACGACGACAACAACTTCAAGGAACGTCCGGTGCTCGTGCTGGAGCACACCCCGGAATTCGTCCGCGTGCTCGGCGTCACCAGCGTCGACAAGTCCGGCCGGCGGCACGGCTATCTGAAGCTCCGCCAGTCCGAGTGGGAGGGCGTGCTCAAGAAGGACGGCTGGCTGAACCTGGAGATCGCGCACATCCCGTACTGCGACTTCCTCTGGCGGCACGGGGGTTGCCCGGACCGGGTGTGGGACCTGCTGTGCACGAAGGCCGATGTGCGGGACCGGCCGGCGAAGTCGGGACCCGCGCCGGGGTTCACGTTCCAGCACCGGCTGCGGTCGGCGATGAACAGGCACGTCGGCCGTGACGCGCGCACGGTCCGTGCCGACACCGGCAGTCGGGTGCGCCCGCCGTGGACGCGGGAGCGGGTCTGACCCGACGCGGCGCCGGTCGGCTCACGCAGCCGCGCCGGTCGCCTCCCGCGCCGTCAACACCCGCCGCGGGGGCGTCGGTTCGGGCAGCCCTCGGAACAACAGCCAGCTCAACGCCGGCAGCACGATCAGCGGGGTCAGAGCCGTCCGCAAGGACGTCGCGTCGGCGATCGTGCCGATCAGCGGAGTGACCATGCCGCCGATGCTCACGGTCAGGCCGAGCGTGATCCCGCTGGCCGTGCCCACGCGGGTGGGCAAGTAGTCCTGGCCGAGGGTGACATGCAGGGAGAAGGGGACGTAGAGCGCGAGCGACGCCAGCGCCACGAAGACGTAGAACGCGGGCCCGGGGACGAACACCGTGCCCGCGATCGCCGGGATCGTCAGCACGTACGACCAGCGGGCGACCGTAACCCGGTCCCAGCGGCCCGCGAGACTGCCGCCCACCACGGAGCCCAGGGCGCCCCCGAGATAGAGGACGAACAACGCCACGGTCCCGGCCGCCGTACCGCCTCCCATGCGCTGCTGGGCGTAGAGGGAGACGAAGGTGCTCAGGCCGATGAACTCTATGGAGCGGAGGACCACGGAGAGGGAAAGGCGTACGAACGACGCCTTGTCGTCGGTGCCGACCTCGACCGCTTTGCCGGAAGCGCCGTGTTCCCCGGTCCTCTCCAGCGCGCGCAGCACCGGCAGGCACAGCGTGCTGCCCGCGAGGGCGGGGAGTACGAGCAGCGGTGACAGGCGCAGGCCGCCGGTGGCGACGACGCCGGTGACCATGAGCGGAGCGGCGGCGAAACCGAGGTTGCCGCCGACCGAGAACCAGCCCATCGCACTGTGGCTGCCCCCGCTGACGAGCCGGGCGACCCGGGCGGACTCGGGGTGGTACGCGGCGACCCCGACACCGGACGCGGCCACGAACACCAGGGTGAGCCCGTAGGAACCGGTCAGGCCGCTCAGCGCGATGCCGAGTCCGCCGAGGACCGTGCTCAGCGGCAGGATCCACGGCATCGCCCGTCGGTCGGTGAGCAGGCCGAACACCGGTTGCGCCACCGAGGAGAGCAGGGACGCGGCGAGCACGATGCCCGACACCGCGGCATAGCTGTAGGCGCGCTCGGCGACGAAGAAGGGGATGAGCGCGGCGACCGCGCCCTGGTAGATGTCCACACAGGCATGGCCGACGGCGAGCAGCGTGATCGCTTTGTTCCTTGACATGTCGCCATGCTCATCGCCGGGCGGTCTGTCGCGCTTCCGATAAACTGCCAGACAATGACAGAAATCCGCCATGAGCCGGTGGCGCCGACCCGCACCCAGTGGCTGGCCCCCGGCGCCGCCATCGACGCCCACCGCCACGACGACCACCAGATCGTCTACGCGGGGCGCGGTGTGCTGGCCGTGACGACCAGTGCGGGGTCGTGGGTCGCGCCGGGCACCCGCGCCATCTGGGTACCGGCCGGCACCGTCCACGCCCACCAGGCCCACGGCGCACTCGAACTACGGCTGCTCGGCCTGCCCGCCAGCGACAACCCGCTGGGGCTCGACCAACCCACCGTCCTCGAAGTGGGGCCGCTGCTACGGGAGTTGATCCTCGCCTACACGCAAGCCCCGGACGACGACACTCCCGAACGCGGGCGCCTACGGGCTGTGTTGCTCGACCAGCTGAAGGCCTCGCCCCAGCAGCCCCTGCACCTGCCCACCCCAACTGCCCCTCTCCTGCGGGCAGTCTGCGAGATCCTGCGCGAAAACCCGGCCGACGACCGCACTTTGGCCGCGCTCGGCAGGGAGGTCGGCGCGAGCGACCGTACGCTCTCCCGGCTCTTCAAGTCCGACCTCGGGATGAGTTTCCCGCAGTGGCGCACCCAACTCCGCCTGTACCGCGCCCTGGTGCTGCTCGCCGAGGACACTCCGGTCACCGCCGTGGCCCACCGGTGCGGTTGGTCGTCCGCGAGTGCCTTCATCGACGTCTTCCGCCGCACCTTCGGACACACCCCCGGAACACATCAACCCCGCCGACGGGCATCGTCGACGGGGTGAAGGGGGAGTGACGTCAGGCGCTCTTGATCGCCGAGATGTCGAAGTTCAGCTTGATCTTGTCGGAGACGAGGACGCCACCGGTCTCCAGGGCCGCGTTCCAGGTGAGGCCCCACTCGGAGCGCAGGATCTCGGCCTTGCCCTCGAAGCCCACGCGCTCGTTGCCGAACGGGTCCTTCGCGGCGCCGTTGAACTCCAGGTCGATGGTGAGCGGCTTGGTGGTGCCGAGGATCTCCAGGTCACCGGTGATGCGGTAGTCGTCGCCACCGAGGGACTCGGCGGAGGTGGAGCGGAAGGTCATCGTGGGGAACTCCTCCGTCTTGAAGAAGTCCGCGCTCTTGAGGTGACCGTCGCGGTCCGGGGAGCCCGTGTCGATGCTCTCCATCTTGACGTCCAGGGAGGCGGTGGACTTGGCGGGGTCCGAGCCGTCCAGGTTCAGCGTGCCGGTGAAGTCGAGGAACTTGCCCTTGACGTTCGTGACCATGGCGTGGCGGGCGACGAAACCGAGCGTGGTGTGCGACGGGTCGATGGTGTACTCGCCGGTCAGCGCGGCCAGGTCGGGGTTGACGGCGGCGGGCGCCGAGGTGGTGTCGGTGTCGTCGCTCTTGCGGCCGAAGATGCCCATGACGTGCTCCTAAGGGGGGACGGGGGTCGTGCGGGGATGAATCTGTTGAATGTTCAACGATGCCAACACGAAGGACCGTAGACCTATTCCATTCAATTTTCAACATCATCCGCAGGGTGTTTCACCAACTACTACGAGTACGCTCTCGCGGCGGGCTCGGCAACGCGGGAATCGCGCCTGGGGTCCCTCCGGGAATCACTCTGGGGATGGCATCCTCCCCATATGAATGTGAGGTGGCTCTCAGCTGTCGCCTTTGTGTGACTCCTACAACGGGCACGCCCCTTGAGCAGTCGGAACGGCTGCATGCCGGTGAGGTTCTGTTCGGTGGTACCAGGAAAACGGGCCGGAGACTGTGCAGAGTCGACGGCGCACAATCCTTGGTGTGCTTCGTAGGGTCGGTACATGACCGTTTTGGATGAGGCGCCGGGTGAGCCGACGGACGCGCGCGGGCGAGTGGCCGAACTGCACGAGATCCGTGCCCTGGCACTGGCCGGCCCGAGCGAGAAGGCGACCGAGGCGCAGCACGCCAAGGGGAAGCTGACCGGCCGGGAGCGCATCGACCTGCTCCTCGACCCCGGGTCCTTCCGCGAGGTCGAGCAGCTGCGCAGGCACCGCGCCGTCGGCTTCGGCCTGGAGGCCAAGAAGCCGTACACCGACGGTGTCATCACCGGCTGGGGCACGGTCGAGGGCCGTACGGTCTTCGTCTACGCACACGACTTCCGGATCTTCGGCGGCGCGCTGGGTGAGGCCCACGCCACGAAGATCCACAAGATCATGGACATGGCCATCGCGGCGGGTGCTCCGCTGGTGTCGTTGAACGACGGCGCCGGTGCCCGTATCCAGGAGGGCGTCAGCGCGCTCGCCGGTTACGGCGGCATCTTCCAGCGCAACACCAAGGCGAGCGGGGTGATCCCGCAGATCTCGGTGATGCTCGGCCCGTGCGCGGGCGGCGCGGCCTACAGCCCCGCCCTCACCGACTTCGTCTTCATGGTCCGCGAGACCTCGCAGATGTTCATCACCGGCCCGGACGTCGTCAAGGCGGTCACCGGCGAGGAGATCACGCAGAACGGCCTGGGCGGAGCCGACGTCCACGCGGAGACTTCCGGCGTCTGCCACTTCGCCTACGACGACGAGGAGACCTGCCTCGCCGAGGTGCGCTACCTCCTGTCGATGCTCCCGCAGAACAACCGCGAGAACCCGCCCCGCGCCGAGTCCTCCGACGCCGCCGACCGCCGCTCGGACATCCTGCTGGACCTGGTCCCGGCCGACGGCAACCGGCCGTACGACATGGCCAAGGTCATCGAGGAGATCGTCGACGACGGCGACTACCTGGAGATCCACGAGCGCTGGGCCCGCAACATCATCTGCGCGCTGGCCCGCCTCGACGGCCAGGTCGTCGGCATCGTCGCCAACCAGCCGCAGACCCTCGCGGGCGTCCTGGACATCGAGGCGAGCGAAAAAGCTGCGCGCTTTGTCCAGATGTGTGACGCTTTTAACATTCCGATCGTTACGTTTCTGGACGTCCCGGGATTCCTTCCCGGCGTCGACCAGGAACACGGCGGAATCATCAGGCACGGAGCGAAGCTGCTCTACGCGTACTGCAACGCCACCGTGCCGAGGATTTCGCTCATCCTGCGCAAGGCGTACGGAGGCGCCTACATCGTCATGGACAGCCAGTCCATCGGTGCGGACCTCACTTACGCCTGGCCCACCAACGAGATCGCGGTGATGGGCGCCGAAGGTGCCGCCAACGTCATCTTCCGCCGCCAGATCGCCGACGCCGAGGACCCCGAGGCCATGCGGACGCGGATGGTCAAGGAGTACAAGTCCGAGCTGATGCACCCGTACTACGCGGCGGAGCGCGGACTCGTCGACGACGTCATCGACCCCGCCGAGACCCGCGAGGTACTCATCCAGTCGCTCGCGATGCTGCACACCAAGCACGCGGACCTGCCCTCGCGCAAGCACGGCAACCCCCCGCAGTAACCCAGCGGACCCTCCGCGCCACCCCAGCGGAAACCTCTCTCACGGAGACTGAGACCTATGACCACGCCTGACATTCGTGTCGAGAAGGGCCACGCCGAGCCCGAGGAAGTCGCCGCGATCACGGCGATCCTGCTGGCTCGCGCGGCGGCAGCCCCGACCACTGAGACCCACCGTCCCCTTCGCAAGGCCGGCTGGCGCCGGCTGGAGCGCGAGGGCGGGTTCAGGGCGCCGCACAGCTGGCACTGAGCCCCGAAGCACGCACAGGGCCCCGACCTCCGTCACCGGGCGGCCGGGGCCTCTGCATGCCTACAGTGGGCCCCCGGACGGCGGCGGAGGGGGAACTCATGGGCGTGCCGGGCGAGTTGGTGGACGAGGTGGAACTCGTCGACGCGCTGCTGAAGCCGTTGGCGCAGAGGCCGGTGGACATCACCGACCCCGACTGGCCGGCCCGTCTGCGCGACGGGCCGGACCCGCTGGACGAGGCCGGTGTCCGCGAGGAGGCCGAGGCGGCGCTGCGCCGGCTGCTCGTGCTCTACGAACGAGGCGACGAACCGACCCGGAGCGCCGTGCGGGCGCTGCTGGACCGCTGCGGCTCGTTCCGCCGGGCCACGCACGTCCCGAGGGGGCGGAGCCCCGAGGCCTTCCGGCAGCGGCTGTTGCACCTGTCCGCCAGGGACCACGGCGACGACACCCGGGACGAGATGGTCACCCTGAACGGCCTGTGCGAAGAGGCCCGTGAGGCGCGGGTCGACATCCGGCCGCTTCTGCTGGAAGTGGCCGAACTCTCCAGTGCCGAGGGCAAGTTCGGGATGGGTTCCATCCGGGACATCCTGCGGAGAGCGGCCCGGCGTGACCCCGTCGGGCTCTGGTGAACGGAAACGGCCCCCGCACCTCCCTCCGGAGGTACAGGGGCCGTGTCGCGTCGGTCCTACCGCAGCCGCGCCATCAGCGCGTGCTCCACCAGCGTGATGAGCGCCGACTTCGCGTCCGCCCGATGCCGCGCGTCCGTCGTGATGATCGGGGTGTCCGGGCCGATCTGGAGCGCCTCGCGGACCTCGTCGGGGTTGTACGGCTGCTGGCCGTCGAAGCCGTTGAGGGCGATGACGAAGGGGAGACCCGAGTTCTCGAAGTAGTCGACCGCGGGGAAGCAGTCGGCGAGACGGCGGGTGTCGACCAGGACGATCGCGCCGATCGCGCCGCGTACCAGGTCGTCCCACATGAACCAGAAGCGGTCCTGACCGGGGGTGCCGAACAGGTACAGGATCAGGTCCTGGTCCAGGGTGATGCGCCCGAAGTCCATGGCGACCGTGGTGGTCGTCTTGTCTCCGGTGTGGGTGAGGTCGTCGATGCCCGCGGAAGCGGACGTCATGACGGCCTCGGTACGCAGCGGGTTGATCTCCGAGACGGCCCCGACGAACGTGGTCTTGCCCACGCCGAAGCCACCCGCCACCACGATCTTCGCCGAGGTGGTGGAGCGGGAAGGACCGCCGCTAGAGCTTGCGAAGTCCACTGAGCACCCTTTCGAGCAGTGTCACGTCTGGCTGGCCGCCGGCGTTCTCGTCGCCGCCGGGCTGATGAATGGCGACCAGGCCCGCCTCCGCCAAGTCGGCGACGAGGATCCTGGCCACACCGAGAGGGATCGTCAGGAGGGCCGAGATCTCGGCCACCGACTTGATCTCCCGGCAGAGGTTGCAGATCCGCTGATGCTCGGGCAACTGGCCCTGCATCTGGTGCGGCTGCGCGGTGGTGTGCACCAGCGCCTCGATGGCGAGCTGGTAGCGGGGGCGGGTCCGGCCGCCGGTCATGGCGTACGGACGCACCAGGGGATTGCTCGACGAACCCGCCGGCGCCGCCTCGGGCGAGCGTCGGTGCGGCTGCACGGGCTGGATGCGCGGCGCCGGCGGCTGGTCGTACGGTGACGGACCGGGGCCCTGCGGGTACTGAGGGTGACGCGGGGAGGGCGAGGAGGGGAAGTTGTACCGGTTCTGGGAACCGTCGCCCTGCCCCTGCCCGGGGCCGTACGACCAGTTGCCCGAAGACGAACCGCCTGGGGGTGTTGCCACTTTCTCCTCCTCCGACTGTGCCGGGCACCCATCAATGTGGAGCCGCGTCCCGAAACCTTATGGCCTCGGGACGCCAAAACGCACCGTCCGTCTGTTAGTTGAGAAGGCTCCCCTGGAGCTCTGCTCGAAGGTCCGGGGTCAGGACCGTGCCCGCGCGGTCCACCAGAAGGGCCATCTCGTACCCAATGAGGCCGATGTCCGCCTCGGGGTGTGCGAGAACCGCGAGGGAGGAACCGTCGGACACGGACATGATGAAGAGGAATCCCCGCTCCATCTCCACAACCGTCTGGTTCACGCTGCCGCCCTCGAAGATGCGCGAGGCACCGGCGGTCAGTGAGGTCAGACCCGACGCGACGGCCGCCAACTGGTCGGCACGGTCACGCGGGAAACCTTCGGACATCGCCAGAAGGAGTCCGTCGGCGGAGACCACCACCGTGTGGGACACACCGGGGGTGTTGTCCACGAAGTTGGTGATCAACCAGTTCAGGTTCTGCGCCGCCTGGCTCATCGGGCTCACACTAACGCTCCTGGTTGTAGGTGCTGCCAGAGCCGAAGCCCTGACCGTTCGTTTCGCTGCCTTCACTACGTCCCCGCTGGACCCCGCGGCGCAGGTTGCTGAGCCTGCCCCGGATGTCCTCGGGAGCGCGGGAGACCTGGGGGCCGCCCTGAGGGGTGCTCTCGGCGGTGCCCTCGACCAGGTTGGCCTTGGGCACCCGCCTCGGCAGGCCGGAGGAGGTGACCCCGCCGGCCTTCGGCTTCTTCAGCGCCGAGGCCTGCTGCCACCGCTCGTCGTTCGCCGAGCGCCAGTCCACGGTCCCGGTGCTGCCGTTGGCGCTGCCGTTCCCGTTCCCGTTCGCGGTGCCGTTCGCCGTACCGAAGATGTTGGTGCTGCTCTCCGGGGCGGTGGCCGTCGACTCCTGGCGCGCGGGCTGCGAACCGTTGGTGCCTTTCGCGGCCGAACCGCGGCGCGGCAGCCCGGCGTCGGTCAGCGCGTGGACAGCCGAGGGGGCCGGTCCCGGACGGTCGAAGCCTACGTGATCCCGCTCACTCACGTCAGCGGCCTGCGAAGGTTCCGCTTCCGGAGCGTACTGGTCCGGGTAGCCGTTGCGGTAACCGTCCTGCTGCGGCCAGTCGTCCTGATAGGACGGCTCTTCGAAGCCCGGATACGTCTCCGGGGCCGCGGCGTGCGCCGACGCGTGCTCCTCCCGCACCGGCTCCGCATACCCGGGCTCCGGGTAACCGCCGTTGGACGGGAAGGAGTCGGCGAAGGTGTCGTTCTGCGTCCCGTTGCCGTTCGGCGCGAAGTACTGCTCGTCGTACGAGGGTTGGAGCGGCTCGTCGTACGACGTCTGCTGCTGCTCCTCGTACGTCGGCTGACCGTTGTACGCCGTCGGCTGCTCCTGGTACGCCTGCTGCCCGTTCTCGGCGTACGGCTGCTGCTGGGGCTCCTCGAACTCGGTGAACTCCTGGTAGGTGCCCGCCTCCAGGGCCTCCTGGCCCGGCTTCTGGGACTCCAGGGCCGCCCGGCGCTCCTCGCGCATCAGCGAGCGGCCCACCGGGTCGAGCTCGCGGATGTCGTCCGGCACCTCGGGGTAGCGGGTGTCGTCGAAGCCGAGCTCGGCCGCCGTACGGATCGGGGCGTGGTTGAAGTCCTCACCCTGGTACTGCGGCTGCTCCGGCATGATCTGCGAGACGGTGAACTCGTCGCGCTGGAGCTGCTGTTCGCCACCGCCACCGTGGGTGATCGCGTCGGGCAGCATGACCAGCGAGGTGGTGCCGGCCTGCTCGCCCGAGGGGCGGAGCTGGACGCGGATGCCGTGCCGGTCGGACAGCCGGCCGACCACGAACAGACCCATGCGCTGGGAGATCGCGACGTCCACGGTCGGCGGGTTGGCCAGCTTGTGGTTGATGTCCGCGAAGTCCTCGGCGGTGAGGCCGATGCCCTTGTCGTGGATCTCGATCATCACGCGGCCGTCGGGGAGACGGGTCGCGGTGACGCGGACCTTGGTCTGCGGGGAGGAGAACGTGGTGGCGTTCTCCAGCAGCTCGGCCAGCAGGTGCACGAGGTCGGTCACGGCGCGGCCGTGGATCTCGGCCTCGGGGACGCCCGACAGCTCGATGCGCTCGTACTGCTCCACCTCGGAGGAGGCGGCGCGCAGCACGTCGACCAGCGGGACCGGCTGGTCCCAGCGGCGGCCGGGCTCCTCGCCGGCGAGGACCAGGAGGTTCTCGCCGTTGCGGCGCATACGGGTCGCGAGGTGGTCCAGGCGGAAGAGGTTCTCCAGCTGGTCCGGGTCGGCCTCGTTGTTCTCCAGGTCGGTGATGAGGGTCAGCTGGCCCTCGATCAGGGACTGGTTGCGGCGCGAGAGGTTGGTGAAGATCGCGTTGATGTTGCCTCGCAGGAGGGCCTGCTCGGCGGCGAGTCGTACGGCCTCGCGGTGGACCTGGTCGAAGGCTCTGGCGACTTCGCCGATCTCGTCCGTCGTGGTGATGGGGATCGGCTGGACGCGGGTGTCGACGCGGCCGGGGTCGGTGCGCGAGAGCTGGTCGACCAGCATCGGCAGGCGCTGCTCGGCGATGCCGAAGGCGGCGTTGCGCAGCTGGCGCATCGCGCGGCTCATCTGGCGGGCGACCGCGCCGGCGAGGATGAAGGCGAGGAGCAGGGCGACGACGACGGCGGCACCGGTGATGATCGCGTCACGCTTGGCGCTGTTCGCGATGTCCGAGGCCTCGCTCACCGCGGTGTCGGCCTTGTCCTCCTCGATCTTGCGGTACGCCTCGTACTTGAGGGTCGTGCCCGCCCACCAGTTCGTCGCGGTGATGCCCTGCTGGGCGAGGGCGTCGCGCGCCGAGGCGTCGGTGGTGTTCAGCTGCGACATGGCCGTGACCGTCTTGATCGCGGTCGGCGGCGGCACGTACGTCTTGCCGGCGGCCTTCGCCTGGGCGGCGGCCTGCTTGACCATGGCCTCGCCGTCGGTCTGCACCTTGGCCAGGGCGGTGTTCAGCTTCGCGATGTCCGCGTCCGTACCACCGGCCTGGTACTCCTGGATGGCGATGCCCTCCAGGTAGGCGTACGAGGTGAGGGCGGTGCGCTGGGTGGCCAGGCTGTTCGCGTCGGGGCCCGGGTGCAGCAGCAGGTGCGTGCCGATGGAACGCTCCAGGGAGAGCGCGCCCTTGGCCAGTGCGATGGCGTAGACGGACCGGCCGTAGCTGGTGATGTTGCCGGTGCCGAGGCCCAGTTCGTTCGAGAACTCCAGGAGCGGGTGCTCCAGGTTGACGTAGCTCTCCTCGGTCTGGACGCCCTTCATCTTGGAGGTGTAGGCGGCGGCGCGAACCGTCTGCAGCGTCGGCTCCACCTTGCGGAAGCGGCTGAGGCGCCGCTCCAGGCCCGGCGAGTCCGGCATGTTCTGCACGGCCTTGTCGAAGGCGTCGGCGGCGTCGTCCGTGGCCTTGCGGGCGGCCACGACGGTCGCGTTCTTCTGGCCCAGGCCCTCCAGCAGCGGTGTGGCGGTCACGTCACGCTCGTTGGTGACCGCGTTGCTGTAGGTCAGCGCGGCCTGCACCACGCGGGCCGTCTTCTCCGCGTCCTCGGCGTTCTGCCAGGTGTCGATCGAGCTCTTGACCTGGAAGCCGCCCATGATGAGGCCGACGCCCACGGGTATGAGCAGGATCGCGTTCAGCCGGGTCGGCACCCGCCAGTTGCGGGGCGAGAAACGGCCCCCGCTGGGAGGGGGTGGTGCCGAGGGCTCCGAGCCTGGCACAGGGGCGGGCGCCGCTCCGCGCGGCGGCGGGGTGAAGTTGCCCCGGGCCGACGGCTCGGGACCGTTCTTGCTTCGCCTCACTCGACCAACAACCTTCCGGCGGTCGGCACCTATCCTCGTGCCGCAGTGTCTCAGGCCCGTCAACGAGCTCTGACTATCAGTACGTCGTTGACTATTGGGCAGTTCAGGCATTCCAGCACGTCAGCCTGCGCGATTCCAAACAGTCGGAACAGCGGATTCCGAGTGATGTAAGCCCCAGATAAAACGGTCATAAAGAGCGAGCCCCGCCAAAAGACGGGGCTTTGTTAGCGCAGTGGCACCGGACGACCGCGACGCGTTGCGGTACCACCCGATTCCTCTGCCGAAACGTTATGAACACCGGGGCCGACCGTGTCAAAGGCCACAGCCGGCTCCGGGGTGTCTACGACAACTGCCGTATGGCGCTGCCGACTTGAGAACTGCATGTCGAGGCCCGCCAACAGCTACCGGAGCCGGGCCATCAGTGCGTGCTCGACCAGCGTGATCAGCGCACTCTTGGCGTCCGAGCGGTGCCGGGCGTCGGTCGTGATGATCGGCGCGTCCGGCCCGATCTGCAGGGCCTCGCGCACCTCCTCCGGGTTGTACGGCTGGTGGCCGTCGAACCCGTTGAGGGCTATGACGAAGGGCAGCCCGCTGTTCTCGAAGTAGTCGACCGCGGGGAAGCAGTCGGCGAGACGGCGGGTGTCGACCAGGACGACGGCGCCGATCGCGCCGCGCACCAGGTCGTCCCACATGAACCAGAAGCGGTCCTGACCCGGCGTACCGAAGAGGTACAGGATCAGGTCCTGGTCCAGGGTGATACGGCCGAAGTCCATGGCCACGGTGGTGGTGGTCTTGTCCCCGGTGTGGGTGAGGTCGTCGATGCCCGCCGAGGCGGACGTCATGACGGCCTCCGTGCGCAGCGGGTTGATCTCGGAGACGGCACCCACGAACGTGGTCTTGCCGACGCCGAAGCCACCCGCCACCACGATCTTCGCGGAGGTGGTCGCCCGCCCTCCGTCAGAGCTTGCGAAGTCCACTGAGCACCCTTTCGAGCAGCGTCACGTCCGGAGCGCCGCCGTTGTTCTCGTCGCCGCCCGGCTGGTGGATGGCCACCAGTCCGGCCTCGGCGAGGTCCGCGACGAGGATCCGCGCCACACCGAGGGGCATGGCGAGGAGTGCCGACACCTCCGCGACCGACTTGACCTCACGGCACAGGTGGCAGATGCGCTGGTGCTCAGGGAGCAGTCCCATCAGCGCTGCCGGGTCGGCCGTGGTGCTGATCAGTGCCTCGATGGCGAGCTGATAGCGCGGCCGGGTCCGGCCGCCGGTCATCGCGTACGGACGTACCAGCGGCTGGTCGCCCTCGTCCCCGTACGGCTCGGCGTACGGATCATGAGAGGCGGTGGGCGGGGTCATGAATCCTCCGGGCGGGACAGCAAGTCGGTCGGGCTAGCCGTCTGACAGGGCCGGTGGGGGGATTGTGGCGGCCGGACGGTGATTTGGTGAGACGGGTGGTGCCGGGGCCGGTCAGTGAAGCAGACTGCCCTGGAGTTCGGCGCGCAGGTCCGGCGTGAGGACCGCCCCTGCACGGTCGACGAGCAGTGCCATCTCGTAGCCGACGAGGCCGATGTCGCACTCGGGGTGCGCGAGCACCGCCAGGGACGAGCCGTCCGAGACGGACATGAGGAAGAGGAACCCTCGCTCCATCTCCACGACCGTCTGTGCCACGTCGCCGCCCTCGAAGATCCGGGAGGCCCCGGCCGTCAGCGAGGTCAACCCGGAGGCCACGGCCGCGAGTTGATCGGCGCGGTCGCGCGGGAAGCCCTCCGACATGGCCAGAAGGAGTCCGTCGGCGGATACGACGACGGTGTGGGACACACCGGGGGTGTTGTCCACGAAGTTGGTTATCAACCAGTTGAGGTTCTGTGCCGCCTGGCTCATCTGGCTCAACTAACGCTCCTGCTGGTGAGTGGGGCTGGGGAAGCTGCCGGTCTGGCCGGTACCCGTACCGGCCTGGCGGCCCTGTGCGATGCCCCGACGGAGATTGGTCAGCCGGCCGCGTACGTCGTCAGGCGCACGCGAGACCTGCGGACCGGTTTGGTGCTGTTGCTGCTGAGCCGTACCCGGGACGAGGTTCGCCCTGGGCACCCGGCGCGGCAGGCCGGAGGTGGTGACGCCGCCCGCGGCCGGTTGCCGTACGCGCTCCGCCTGCCGAACGAGATCGTCGTTCGGCGAGCTGCGCCAGGTACCGCCCGTGGGACGCTGAGGGGGTGTCGCCGGAGCCTGTGGTGCCTGCGGCTGCGGGGCGGGCGCGGAACCGTTGCTCTGGCTCTGTGCTTCCGCCTGCTGGCCGTGGAACCAGTTGGTCTCCAGCGTGTCGTACAGCGGCGTCCTGCCGTCACCGGGACCCGTGGCAGGCGGCAACGCCTCGGGCTCCTGGCGGGTGGGACGCTGCGGGGCGGGCGGCCGCGCGGTGCCGAAGTCGGCGCCGTTGCGGTTCCCGTTGACCTGCGGACGGTCGAACTGCCCGGTGTTCCCGGGGTTCTGACGGCCCGGCAGATTGTGCTGACCGGTGGACCCGTTGTCAAAACCGGGAGTCGCGAACTGGCCGGTGGAGCCCCCGTCGTAGGCCTGCGGGACGGCGAACTGTCCCGTGTTGGCCGGGTTCGACGGGTTGTTGGCCGGGCTGTTCGGGGAGCCGAAGACGTCCGAGCGGACGAACTGGCCGCCGTTCTGCTGCGAGTTGGAGCCGGGACGCGGAGGCTCGAAGTCCTGCCGCGGGAACTGGCCGCCCGCCTGTGATCCGTTGGCGCCCTGGCGCGGCAACTGGCCCGTGTTCTGGGACCCGTTGAGGTTCGGCCGGGGGAAGGAACCCGTGTCCTGCGGTCCGCTGGTGCCCGGGCGCGGGAACTGCCTGCTGTCCTGCGCGTCGAGGCGGGGGATCGCCGACATCTCCTGCGTGCCGGGGCCCTGACGGTCGTCGATGCGCGGCATCCGGGAGGTTTGCTCGGCGTCGCGCTCGTCGTGACCGCGCGGGGCGTCGAGGTTGCCGCGACCCAGCGGGGGCTGCGCGTTCTCGTCGCTCCAGCTGGGGCGCTGGTTGTTGCCGCCCGGCAGCTCGGCCCGCGCGCCACCGCGCGGCGGGAGCTGCGGCTGACGGCCGCGGCGCCGGCCACCGCCACGGGGCGGCTCGGGCTCGTTGTTCGCACGCTGCGGGGGAACCGCGCCGTTCTGCTGCTGCGGGGGAGTCCCGCCGAAGGCGTCCTGACGTCCGTCGCCGAAGCCCTGCGGGGTACCCGTACCGGCCGCCTGCAGGCCCTGCGGGGCGCCGGGCGCCTGGCCGAAGAGACCGGCACCGGAGCCTGCGGCCGGACGGCCCTGCGGCGCCGAGGGACCCTGCGGTCCACGCGCGCCGCCGGGAGCACCCGGACCACCGGGACCACCCGGACGTCCACCGCCCGCACCGGGCAGCGCGGCCCGCGGGCCCTGACCGGAACCGACCTGGCCGCGCGGAGCGGCACCGGCACCGAGCAGTCCGCCGTTCGCCGGAGCGCCCGCGCCGAGGGCGGAGCCGCCCTGACCGTTGCCCCGGCGGGCCGCACCGGCACCCGCGGCGGCGGCCGCAGCGCCGACAGCGGCCTGGCCGGGCTTGCCCGGAGCGGGCTTCTTGCCGCCCTGGGCGACGTCGACCGGGAGCATGACCAGCGCGGTCGTACCACCGGAGTCGGACGGACGCAGCTGGATACGGATGCCGTGGCGCTGCGACAGCCGGCCGACCACGAACAGGCCCATGCGGCGGGAGACCGAGACGTCCACGGTGGGCGGCGAGGCGAGCCGCTCGTTGATCGCCGCGAGGTCCTCGGGGGAGAGGCCGATACCGGTGTCATGGATCTCGATCAGGACGCGGCCGTCGGGCAGCGCGTGACCGGTGACCTTGACCTTGGTCTGCGGCGAGGAGAAGGAGGTCGCGTTCTCGAGCAGCTCTGCGAGGAGGTGCACGAGGTCGTTGACCACGCGGCCGGCCACTTCGGTGGTCGGCACGGAGGAGAGCTCGATGCGCTCGTACTGCTCCACCTCGGAGGCGGCGGCGCGGAGCACGTCGACCAGCGGGACCGGGCGGGTCCAGCGGCGGCCGGGCTCTTCACCGGCGAGAACGAGAAGGTTCTCACCGTTACGGCGCATGCGGGTCGCGAGGTGGTCGAGCTTGAAGAGCGAGGACAGCTGGTCCGGGTCGGCCTCGCGGGACTCCAGCTCGGAGATGAGCGAGAGCTGACGCTGGATGAGGCCCTGGGAGCGGCGCGAGAGGTTGGTGAACATCGCGTTGACGTTGCCCCGCAGGAGGGCCTGCTCGGCGGCGAGGCGGACTGCCTCGCGGTGCACGTCGTCGAAGGCCGCGGCCACCTGGCCGATCTCGTCCCGGGAGTGCACACCGACCGACTCCACGGACGTGTCGACGTCCTGCGGGTCGGACTCGGAGAGCTGCTTGACCAGCTCGGGCAGCCGGTCCTGGGCGACCTTGTTGGCGGTCTCCTGGAGCCGGCGCAGCGAGCGGATCATGGAGCGGGCGATGACGAAGGCGCCGACGAGGGAGACACCGAGCACGAGCAGGATCAGCGCACCGGAGATGATCGCCTCGCGCTCGGAGGCGGAGCGCAGCTCGCGGGCCTTCTGCTCCATGTCCTCGAGGAGCGTGTGCTCGATCTTCTTCATCTGCTCGATCTTGGTCGAGCTGTCGTCCACCCAGTCCTTGTAGGACCGCTTGTCCAGCGAGGCCAGGCCGTTGGAGTTGGCGAGGGCGCGCTCCGCGTACTTGTCCGCGGCGTCGATCGTGGCGTTGCCGTCCTCGATCGGCTGGATGAGCTCCTCGGCACCCTGGTCGCCGTAGATGTTGCGGAAGATCGCGAGGTCCGACTTCTCGCTCTCCAGCGCCGAGTCGGCGTACAGCCGGTCGTTGTCGGAGAGCCTGCCGGTCGTCGTGTTGTTGTCGGGCAGGGCCGCCGCGATGACGGCGCGCTGCACGGACGCGAACTCCTTGGCCGAGGAGAAGGCGGCCAGGGCGCGCGTGCGCTGGATCATCTCCGGGTTGCTGGTCGCCTCCGCCATGTCCTGCGAGAGGTCGAGCAGCTGGGTGATCAGACGGTGGTAGGCGTCGACCGTCTGCGTCGAGTTGCCCTGCGACTGATACGCCGTCTTACGGATCTTGTCGAGGTTGTCCAGCTCGGTGGCGAGGCCGACCACGGTCTCGCGGACGCCCTGCAGGTTCCCGTTCCTGCTGGCGCTGTCCACCTCTTCCGAGGAGTTGATGAAGTTGTCGCGGGCGCGGTCGGTCTTCTCCTCGTAGCCCTTGACCTCGTAGTCGGTGGCCTTGCCGCCGTGCGACAGGGGACCGGCCGACTGGTCGCGCTCCTCCTGGAGCGCGGTGGCCAGCTCGGTGGCCTGCTTGGTCATGTCCGTCAGCAGCTTCATGTTGTCGAGCTGCTGGATGTCGGTCATGGAGTCGCTGATGCGCAGGGCGCCCAGCGAGGTGGCCGCGACCACGGGGAGCGCGAGCAGCGACACCAGGCGCGTGGAGATGCGCCAGTTGCGCAGGGCGACGCGCGAGCCGGGTCCGGGCGTGCCGCTCGGCGGCTTCACCGGGGGCGCGGGGGTCGGGGCTGCGGACACACCGGGGCGCCCGGGGGCCCCGCCTTCACCTGACGGTGCCGGGCCCGGGTTCTGGGCGTGCTGGGGCGAGGAGCTGCCGGTGTTGGGGCCAGCCCCGCCATGCGGCTCCGGCTCCGCCGGAGCACTGCCATCCCTCTTGAAACGTCCCTGCACTAGCGTCGCAACCTCTGGACCAGGCGTCCCCCGCGCGAACGGAAGGACGGTGTCGGCGTCTTGGGGAGCGCCCTGAACGCGCACCCCATGTGTGGTCGTGAGTGACCGGCGCTGCTCCCCCTTCCGCCGCCCTCGGCGCTGCGTTGCGCCCCCTGCGCGCCGGGCTGATTCTGCGGCGGTCCGTGGAATTCCAGCACAGTGCCGGATCTCCAACAAGGCCCGTAGGCCAGGCTGTGACCTGTGTGACACCCCGTGAGGACAGTGTCACGAGACGTAGAAAGCTATTCACTCCAAAGTGGGCAAATCCCCACCATCCCGCCTGACGCGGGATGTGCCCAAGTCGCCATGATCAGGAGCGGAATGGCAGCTTCAGGGGGTCAATGTCCGTTTCGTTGAGGTGAGTTGGCAGTCCGAATTGGTCGGTATGCCCACAGGGTGGTGAGCAAACTCACACGCGGATCATGGGCTCTTCGCGCGTTCGGCCGGGAATTGGATGTTTAGCCTGACGCTTTACATGAGGGCACAATCTGCCAACCACCCACTCAGGACGGACGAGGGTCGAGTACAACAGTGAAGACGACGATGATGTTCCGCAACATTGCCAACCCGCGGCGCACGACGCTGGCGCACCTGTCGGACGCCGACGCGCTGCAGACGCCGGAGCAGCAGGAACACTCGCTCGACCTGCCGGCCCAGACCGCCAACCCGCGCCGCACCATCCTCACCGAGATCCCGGTCGGCGCCGCCGCCGAGTAATCCCGCGAGCGCTTCCGCCCGCCCCCCCCAAGCCGTCGGCCGGCCCCCGGAGCACGCACCGAAGCCACCGCGGGCGGCGGCGCGCAGCCGCCCGCGCCCGAGCGACCTCACGCGGGGGGCGCCCATCGTGTCGACGCCCTCTGCCCCCTCGCGACGGCGCGCACCGGCCCCCGCATCGACGCCGCTGCTTTCCCGCGACCTGATCCGCCGGAGAGGACTTAATCGGCGAAGCAGCGCCCCCGCACCGCGTTAGCCTGGAGCGTCAGACTCCAGCCAGCTCAGTGAGGGGCGCCAGGATCCCGTGCGCATCGCCAGATTCTCCATCGACGGGAACGTCGCCTTCGGCGCGGTCGAGGGCGACAAGCCGGACGAACTCGTCCTCGACATCATCAAGGGCATCCCGTTCGCGGACTTCGAACTCTCCGGTACGAAGGTCCCGCTGAGCAAGGTCAGGCTGCTGCCGCCGGTGCTCCCGAACAAGGTCGTCGCCTACGGCCGCAACTACGCCGAGCACGCCAGGGAACTGGGCAACGAGGTGCCGGACGCCCCCTTCGCCTTCTTCAAGCCGTCCACCTCGGTGATCGGCTCCGGCGACGACATCCAGTACCCCTCCTTCACCGAGGACCTCCACCACGAGGCCGAACTGGCCGTCGTCATCGGCCGGATGTGCCGCGAGGTCCCGCGCGAGCGCGTCAAGGACGTCATCCTCGGCTACACCTGCGCCAACGACATCACCGCGCGCGACGTCCAGAAGCGCGAGAAGCAGTGGGCCCGCGCCAAGGGCTTCGACACCTCCTGCCCGCTCGGCCCCTGGGTGGAGACGGACCTCGACCCGAGCGACCTCACCATCCAGCTCACGGTCAACGGCCAGCAGCGCCAGCTCGGCCGCACCAGCGAGATGATCCACTCGATCGAGGACCTGATCGTCAACATCACCGAGGCCATGACGCTGCTCCCCGGCGACGTGATCCTCACGGGCACCCCGGCAGGCGTCGGACCGCTCACCGTCGGCGACGAGGTCGCCGTCACCATCGAAGGCATCGGCACTCTCACCAACAAGGTTGTCAAGCGTGGCTAGCGCATCCGCCCCAGCAGTCCGTGTCCGTTTCTGCCCCTCGCCGACCGGCAATCCCCACGTCGGCCTGGTCCGCACCGCCCTGTTCAACTGGGCCTTCGCCAAGCACAACCAGGGCACGCTGGTCTTCCGCATCGAGGACACCGACGCGGCCCGCGACTCCGAGGAGTCCTACGGCCAACTCCTCGACGCGATGCGCTGGTTGGGCTTCGACTGGGACGAGGGCCCCGAGATCGGCGGCCCGCACGCGCCCTACCGCCAGTCGCAGCGCATGGACATCTACAAGGACGTCGCCAAGAAGCTCCAGGACGCCGGCCACGCCTACGACTGCTACTGCTCCACCGAGGAGCTGGACGCCCGCCGCGACGCCGCCCGCGCCGCAGGCAGGCCGTCCGGCTACGACGGCCACTGCCGCGACCTGAGCGCCGAGCAGGTCGCTGCCTACAAGGCCGAGGGCCGCACGCCGATCGTCCGCTTCCGGATGCCCGACGAGACGATCACCTTCACCGACCTGGTCCGCGGCGAGCTGACGTTCACCCCGGAGAACGTCCCGGACTACGGGATCGTACGAGCCAACGGCGCCCCGCTGTACACGCTCGTCAACCCGGTCGACGACGCCCTCATGGAGATCACCCACGTCCTGCGCGGCGAGGACCTGCTCTCCTCGACGCCCCGTCAGATCGCCCTGTACAAGGCGCTGATCGACCTCGGCATCGCCAAGTCGGTGCCGTCCTTCGGGCACTTGCCGTACGTGATGGGCGAGGGCAACAAGAAGCTCTCCAAGCGCGACCCGCAGTCGTCCCTCAACCTCTACCGGGAGCGCGGCTTCCTGCCCGAGGGACTGCTCAACTACCTTTCCCTGCTGGGCTGGTCGCTCGCGGCCGACCGGGACGTCTTCTCGATGGACGAGATGGTCGCGGCCTTCGACATCGCGGACGTCAACCCCAACCCGGCCCGCTTCGACCTGAAGAAGTGCGAGGCGATCAACGCCGACCACATCCGTCTCCTGGACGTGAAGGACTTCACGGAGCGCTGCGCCCCCTGGCTGAAGGCCCCGTTCGCCCCCTGGGCGCCGGAGGACTTCGACGAGGCCAAGTGGCAGGCCGTCGCCCCGCACGCGCAGACCCGCCTGAAGGTGCTGTCGGAGATCACGGACAACGTCGACTTCCTCTTCCTGGCCGAGCCGGTCGAGGACGAGGCGTCCTGGACGAAGGCCATGAAGGAGGGCTCCGACGCCCTGCTCCGCACGGCCAGGGAGAAGCTGGAGTCGGCGGACTGGTCCTCGCCCGAGTCCCTCAAGGAGGCCGTCCTGGCCGCCGGCGAGACCCACGGCCTCAAGCTCGGCAAGGCCCAGGCCCCGGTCCGCGTCGCGGTCACCGGCCGCACCATCGGCCTGCCGCTCTTCGAGTCCCTGGAGATCCTGGGCAAGGAGAAGACCCTCGCCAGGATCGACGCGGCGCTGGCGAAACTGACGGCCTGACCGAAGCGCACGACAGGGGCGGTGTCCGGTGATCCGGGCACCCCCCCTCTTCGTCAAATCATCGTAGTGAAATGTTCACGCCATGATTAAGATCCTCCCAATCCGGCGGCACGGGGAAGCCGGTGTGTGCATGGGGAGGGGTCTGCATGTTCAAGAGGATTCTCACGGTCGTCGTGGCCGCCGTCGGCCTGGCGGTCGCCGCGACGGCGCCCGCGTCGGCCATCGACAGCGGGTCCAGCAAGAACGCCTGCGGAGTGGTGTATTTCTACCCGGACGGCGACACCTTCAAGTTCCTGGACACCTGCTCCGACGGCCACGGAGTCCTCCTCTACTGGACGACGCCGACCACCGGGCAGCCCCACACGACCGACTCCGCCCAGTCCAAGGCGTACACCGGCGGCTACACCGGCTGGGACCTGGACAACGCCTATGTCTACGACAAGGACTTCACCGAGGGCGCCTGCTTCTACTACCGCGTCGGTCTCACCGAGAGCGGCGGTTACATCATCGGGTCCTACGGCTCCTGGACCCTGTCCTGCGCCTGAGAGTTGACGACCGTGGGGCCCCGGGGCGCTGACGCGTTCCGGGGCCCCACGTTATTGTCGGATCATGAGTATTCGGGCCGTGGTCTGGGACGTCGACGACACCCTGTTCGACTACACCGGAGCGGACTGTGCCGCCATGTCCGCGCACCTGGCGGCCGAGGGACTGCTCGACGAGCACGCGAGCGTGGTGGACGCGCTGGAACGCTGGCGGGTGGCCACCGAGTTCCACTGGGCGCGATTCGCGGCCGGGGAGGTCTCGTTCGAGGGGCAGCGGCTGGACCGGGTCCGGCACTTCCTGGACCAGGAGCTGACCGACGCCGAGGCCGACGACTGGTTCCGGCGCTACAAGACCCACTACGAGATCGCCTGGGCCCTCTTCCCCGACGTCCTGCCCGTCCTCGACGCCCTCGCCGCCAGCCACCGGCACGCCGTCCTCTCCAACTCCAGCATCACCGTCCAGGACCACAAGCTGCGGACCCTGGGCGTGCACGACCGCTTCGAGGTCATCCTGTGCGCGGCCGAACTGGGCGTCTCCAAGCCCGAGGCCGGCGCCTTCCTCGCGGCCTGCGAGGCGCTGGGACTTCCGCCGCACGAGGTGGCGTATGTCGGAGATCACCCGGAGATCGACGGACGGGGCGCCGCGGACGCCGGTCTGCTCTCCGTCTGGATCGACCGCCACGGCGGGCACACCTCCGTCGAGGCCCTGGTGGGGCGCCACCGGATCGGCTCTCTCGCCGAACTCCCCGCTCTGCTCGGCGCCGATACCCGTTTTGGAGCCCCGTCCACCTTCGGGTAATGTTCTTCCTGCGCCGCCGGAGAGCGGGCCGAAAGGCCGGGAACCGGAGGTGCAGACTAGAACATGATCCCTGCAAGGGCTTGAGTTCCAGTGGCCTATGGTGTAATTGGCAGCACGACTGATTCTGGTTCAGTTAGTCTAGGTTCGAGTCCTGGTAGGCCAGCTCGCAGAGCTCATCTGCAACGCCCCCGTTGTGTAGCGGCCTAGCACGCTGCCCTCTCACGGCAGTAGCGCCGGTTCGAATCCGGTCGGGGGTACAGATCCTTCCCAGGAAGGCGGTCCGGGTCGCACCCGCCGCCCTCCATGCAGGATCGCTAGGGCCCCCGTTGTGTAGCGGCCTAGCACGCTGCCCTCTCACGGCAGTAGCGCCGGTTCGAATCCGGTCGGGGGTACGCTTTACCTTGCATCGCCTTGGTCTATGGTGTAATTGGCAACACTACGGTTTCTGGTACCGTCATTCTAGGTTCGAGTCCTGGTAGACCAGCTCTGATCTGCGGCTGTGTAGTTTTAAAGGCCTGCACGATCTGGGCCCCCGTTGTGTAGCGGCCTAGCACGCTGCCCTCTCACGGCAGTAGCGCCGGTTCGAATCCGGTCGGGGGTACATACAGGAAGGCCCTCCACTTCGGTGGGGGGCCTTTCGCATGCCCCGCTCACTCGAAGCCGTACCGCCGCGCCGACTCCTCCTCCTGCGCCAGCCGGTGCAGCGCCTGGAGCACCGGCTCGACGAAGATCGCGCCCGCGACCGCCGTCTCCATCTTCTCGGCCTCCGAGGGATGCGTCTCCACGAAGTCCAGGTCGAGCACGGCCGCCTCACGCATCAACTTGGCGTAGTTCACGACCAGTTCGGGGGGCCAGTCGTACCCGAGCCGGCGAAGTGCCGCCACCGCCACCACCAGTGAGCGGTACGAAGGCGAAATGGTCACCAGGGCCTGGGAGTTGGACCAGCCCAGCGTCTCCAGGAGCTGGTCCACCTCGCGGTGCGCGGCCTGGACGTACTCGTCCTCCGCGTCCGGCTCCGGAACCTGCGGCAGCGCCCAAAGTGCCGCGCCCAGCCGGATCGTACGGCCGAGGGAGTCGTCGTCGACATGGCCGAGCACCTCGCGGACCGTGGCCACCGGCAGCCGGCCGACCTGGATCATCGCGCGCACCAGCCGCAGCCGGCGCAGGTGTTCCTCGTCGTACTCGGCGGTGGTCGCGTTGAGCTGACGGCCGGGTCTCAACAGCCCTTCGCGCAGGTAGTACTTGATCGTCGCGATGGACACACCGCTGCGCTCGCTCAGCTCGGACAGCCGCATGTCTTGCGCCCTTTCTCGGATACCGGCACTATCCAAACACGGGTCATCGGATAGTGCTGGTACCCAACAAGGGGGAGTCATGTTCGCGAAGGCTGTCAACGGCCGTACCACCGCTGCCGCCGAGGGGGAGGTGGTGGTGCTGCTCATCGGCATGCGCATCAACCGCTTCTGGGCCGTGCACCACTGGGTGCCGGTCTTCCTCGCGATGCCGCGCATGCTGCGGGAGTTGGGGAAGGACCCCGGTCGCGGACTGCTCGGGCACGTACTGCTGACGGCGTCCCCGCGGACGTACTACGTCGTCCAGTACTGGGAGTCCAAGGAGAAGCTCTACGCGTACGCGAGTTCGCCCGACATGTTCCACCACAAGGTGTGGGCGATCATCAACCGCAAGGAGAAGGCCGGGAAGGTGCGCGGTCACGTCGGGCTGTGGCACGAGAGCTACGTGGTGCCCGAGGGCTCGTACGAGGCGATCTACGCCGACATGCCGGCCTTCGGCCTCGCGGCGGCGCACGGGCAGGTGCCGGTGGAACAGCGGGGGCGGCGGGCGAAGGACCGGTTCGCGTATCGGTCGGGGAGCGTGACGTCCGAGTAAGTGGGCCGACGCGGGTTGGCAGCGCCCTGAAGGGGTGCGGGGAACTGCGCGACCAGCCACGACGCCGCGGCACCGGAACGACGGCGAATACTGCCGGACATGACGAAGGGCCTGCCGCGGCGTTGAGGCAGGCCCTCGTTCAGATGTACCGGGTGAATCAGCCCGTGCGGCGCAGCGCCTCGGAGAGACGCGCGGCGGCGTCGATGACCGCCTGGGCGTGCATACGGCCCGGGTGGCGCGTCAGACGCTCGATGGGGCCGGAGACGGACACCGCGGCCACCACGCGGTTCGAGGGGCCGCGCACGGGCGCGGAGACGGACGCGACGCCCGGCTCGCGCTCGCCGATGGACTGGGCCCAGCCCCGGCGCCGTACGCCCGAGAGGGCGGTGGCCGTGAAGCGGGCGCCCTGGAGGCCGCGGTGCAGGCGCTCCGGCTCCTCCCAGGCCATCAGGATCTGGGCCGAGGAACCGGCTTTCATGGTGAGGGTCGAGCCGACCGGGACCGTGTCCCGAAGGCCGGACAGGCGCTCCGCCGCGGCCACGCAGATGCGCATGTCGCCCTGGCGGCGGTAGAGCTGCGCGCTCTCGCCGGTGATGTCCCGCAGATGCGTGAGCACCGGGCCCGCCGTGGCGAGCAGCCGGTCCTCGCCGGCGGCCGCGGCCAGCTCGGCGAGGCGGGGGCCGAGAATGAAACGGCCCTGCATGTCGCGCGCCACCATGCGGTGGTGTTCCAAGGCCACGGCCAGCCGGTGTGCCGTGGGTCGTGCCAGCCCGGTCGCCGCGACCAGACCCGCGAGGGTGGCCGGACCGGACTCCAGAGCGCCCAGGACAAGGGCTGCCTTGTCCAGGACGCCGACGCCGCTACTGTTGTCCATGAAACGATACTCGCGTCTCACTCTGTGAAACGCAAGTTCCTTTTTTCGTGAGACGCGCAACTCTTGTAGGCACAGCGGCCCGCGTTCCAAACGGGCCAGGCGGCGGCTGCCCGTGAACCAGGGGTGCGAGCGCCGTCTCCTCAAGATCTCTAGTTGGGCCGGCGCTGTTTCGCCGGCCGGAGGGAAAGCGATGGGTAGGACACTCGCGGAGAAGGTCTGGGACGACCATGTCGTCCGGCGCGCCGAGGGCGAGCCCGACCTCCTCTTCATCGATCTGCACCTGCTGCACGAGGTGACCAGCCCGCAGGCCTTCGACGGTCTCCGCCAGGCCGGGCGTCCCGTGCGGCGCCTCGACCTCACCATCGCCACCGAGGATCACAACACCCCGACCCTCGACATCGACAAGCCCATCGCGGACCCGGTCTCCCGGGCCCAGCTGGAGACGCTGCGCAAGAACTGCGCCGACTTCGGCGTGCGCCTGCACTCCCTGGGCGATGTCGAGCAGGGTGTCGTCCACGTCGTAGGGCCGCAGCTGGGTCTGACCCAGCCCGGTACGACGGTCGTGTGCGGTGACTCCCACACCTCCACCCACGGCGCCTTCGGCGCGCTGGCGTTCGGCATCGGCACCTCCCAGGTGGAGCACGTGCTGGCCACCCAGACGCTGCCGCTGGCCCGCCCGAAGACCATGGCCATCACGGTCGACGGCGAACTGCCCGACGGCGTCACCGCCAAGGACCTGATCCTCGCCATCATCGCGAAGATCGGCACCGGCGGCGGCCAGGGCTACATCCTCGAATACCGCGGCTCCGCCATCGAGAAGCTCTCGATGGAGGCCCGCATGACCATCTGCAACATGTCGATCGAGGCCGGCGCCCGCGCGGGCATGATCGCCCCCGACGAGACCACCTTCGAGTACATCAAGGGCCGCGCCCACGCCCCCGAGGGCGAGGACTGGGACGCCGCCGTCGCGTACTGGAAGACCCTGAAGACCGACGAGGACGCCGAATTCGACGCCGAGGTCGTCATCGACGGTCCCTCGCTGGCGCCGTTCGTCACCTGGGGCACCAACCCCGGTCAGGGCGCGCCGCTTTCGGCGTCCGTCCCCGACCCGGCTTCGTACGAAGACGCTTCGGAGCGCCTCGCCGCCGAAAAGGCCCTGGAATACATGGGGTTGGAGGCCGGCCAGCCGCTGCGCGACATCAAGGTGGACACCGTCTTCGTAGGTTCGTGCACCAACGGTCGTATCGAGGACCTGCGTGCGGCCGCCGCGATCGTCGAGGGCCGCAAAGTCGCCGACGGCGTACGGATGCTGGTCGTCCCGGGCTCCGCGCGGGTCGGTCTGCAGGCCGTCTCCGAGGGCCTGGACGTCGTCTTCAAGGAGGCCGGCGCCGAATGGCGGCACGCGGGCTGCTCGATGTGTCTGGGCATGAACCCCGACCAACTGGCGCCCGGTGAGCGCTCCGCGTCCACCTCCAACCGCAACTTCGAAGGCAGGCAGGGCAAGGGCGGCCGTACGCACCTGGTCTCGCCGCAGGTCGCCGCCGCGACCGCCGTGCTGGGCCATCTGGCCTCGCCCGCCGATCTGTCCGACGCCCCTGTGCCCGCTGGAGTCTGAGAGTCATGGAAGCATTCACCACGCACACCGGCCGGGCCGTCCCGCTGCGCCGCAGCAACGTGGACACCGACCAGATCATCCCCGCCCACTGGCTCAAGAAGGTGACCAGGGACGGCTTCGAGGACGGGCTCTTCGAGGCCTGGCGCAAGGACGAGAACTTCGTCCTCAACCGCCCCGAGCGCAAGGGCGCGACGGTCCTGGTGGCAGGACCCGACTTCGGCACCGGCTCCTCCCGCGAGCACGCTGTGTGGGCGCTGCAGAACTACGGCTTCAAGGCCGTCATCTCCTCCCGCTTCGCCGACATCTTCCGCGGCAACTCGCTGAAGAACGGCCTGCTCACGGTCGTTCTGGAGCAGAAGATCGTGGACGCGCTGCAGGAACTCACCGAGAAGGACCCGCAGGCCGAGATCACGGTCGACCTGGAGGCCCGTGAGGTGCGCGCCGAAGGCATCACCGCCGCCTTCGAACTCGACGAGAACGCCCGCTGGCGGCTGCTGAACGGACTGGACGACATCTCCATCACCCTCCAGAACGAGGGCGACATCTCCGCGTACGAGGCCAAGCGCCCCTCGTACAAGCCGCGGACGGTCCAGGTCTGACCCCAACCCCCGCACCAGGTCGAGATCCGGCCACCGCGACACCCTCTGTACCCCCGATCGCCACGATTGGGGGTACAGCCATGTCTGCACTCGAACGGCCCCGCGCGCCTCCAACGCTTCTCCCAACTTCCCATGTTAGACAGGGTGTTGACTGGGTAGGCGCAGCTTTGAGCCAAGGCTGCCGCCGGGCTCCGTCAGGCCGTTCGAGGCACCAGTTGCGACCCCCGCAGGCGACAACTCGCCCCAGATGGCACAATCTGTGCATGGAACACGACGGCCAACTCAAGCTCTATGCGGCAGTCGCGGACCAACTCAAGGAAGCGCACACAAGGGTGCGCGCACTGCAAGTCCCGGAGGGCGTACGGATGGCGCTGGCCCGGAAGCTGCTGGTCATTACGGCCGCGGCCAAGCACGATCTCGCCGATGCGACAAGGCGACTGGACCGGTTCACGGCGGACCTCGACGCGGGTCGATTCCCCGAAGAGGAACGCTGAACAAGTCCAGGACAGCCGAGTTCGTTGCGGCGCACGGGTGATTAGCCCGTTTCGTGTTTGATTTGCGGTATATATCTGCCTAACGTGCGGAAAAGCCTGAACACTTTCGTTCCGGCAATGTCTCCGAAGGGGAAGACGTGAACAAGGCGCAGCTCGTAGAAGCGATTGCCGACAAGGTCGGTGGCCGTCAGCAGGCCGCCGAGGCGGTCGACGCGGTACTGGACGCCATCGTCCGTGCCGTCGTCAGTGGGGACCGGGTCTCGGTCACCGGCTTCGGTTCGTTCGAGAAGGTCGACCGTCCGGCCCGTTACGCCCGCAACCCCCAGACGGGCGAGCGGGTTCGGGTCAAGAAGACCTCCGTTCCGCGCTTCCGCGCGGGCCAGGGCTTCAAGGACCTGGTGAGCGGCTCGAAGAAGCTCCCGCGCGGTGGCGAGGTCGCCGTCAAGAAGGCGCCCAAGGGCAGCCTGAGCGGCACCGCTTCGGCGACGGTCAAGAAGGCCGCGGCCAAGAAGACCACCGCCAAGAGGGCGACGGCCACCGCGAAGAAGACCGTGGCCAAGAAGACCGTGGCGAAGAAGACGGCGGCCAAGACGGCCACCGCCAAGAAGACCACGGCCAAGAAGGCGACCGCCAAGAAGACCACGGCGACGGCCAAGAAGACGGCGGCCAAGAAGGCCACCGGCACCGCCAAGAAGGCTGCGGCCAAGAAGGCCCCGGCCAAGAAGTCGGCGACGCGCAAGACCACCGCCAAGAAGGCCACCGCCACCCGCTAGTCAGCGGAACGCAGGGCACTCACGCGCCGGGCCGGACTCCCGCTGGGAGTCCGGCCCGCGGCGTGTTCAACGCCCGTGCACGGGCGTTCAGAAGGTTTGCAGCGTCACCAGTGTGATCCTGAGCCGGTCCTTGGGTCCCTCGGTCTCGATCCGCACCCGCTGTCCCGGCCGCAGCAGCCGCAGCGCGCCCGCGTCGAACGCGGCGGCGTCAAAAGGCACCGGGGTGCCGTCGTCGAGCAGCACACTGCCGGTGCGGGTCCCGGCGTCGTAGGTGTAAGCGGTCGCCTGCATGGCCGCAGCCTACTGCCCGCCCAGGGCCCCCGGCCGTCCCGGAATCAGCAGCCCCGCGGCCGCCGCCGCCGTGCGCGGCCCCACACCCAGGGCCAGCGCCGCCCGCAGGTCCTCGCCGGTGTCCACGTCCTGCCGTACGGAATCCACCGCGTCCAGGGCGAGTTCGGCCGCGCCGGAGGAGCGATGGCGGGCGCGGGAATCGGTGCCGAATGCCGGGCGCAATTCAAGGCCCGCGCGCGCGGTGAGCAAAGTGGTGCCGATTGCGGCGGCGTCCGGGAGAAAAGCGCGCGGGAATTCCGCCGCCGCGTCCAGGACCCGGGCCAATTCCATGGGGCGCAGAGCCGGCAGATCGGCGTTCAGGGCCGCCACCGCGCTTTCGGGGCGGGAAACCCGCACGACCGTCACCGCGTGCCGCAGCGCGGCGTTCAGACCGTCTCCCGGCTCGTCCGCGACGATACGGGCGCCCAGCGCGGCGAGTTCGCGGCCGGCCAGGGCGTCGCCCGTGACGACCGCCACATCGCGGACCGCCGGGCAGGCCAGCACGGCCGCCACGGTGTCCTGCGCGAAGGCGAGGGCGAGCCCCGGACGCAGCCCGTCGCTGGCCGTGTCCGAGAGCCTGGTCTTGGCTCGCGCCAGAGACTTCAGGGGTATGACCAAGGTCCACTGCACGCGGGTTCCGTCCCTCTCTTGTCACGGTCATTGTCACCCGGCACCCCTGGCGTTGTCGGTGGCGGGGCGTACGGTGTTCTCGACAGACCGACGGCCTGGGGCGACACTTGTGCGGCCCCCCAGGTCCTAGAGGAAGGTGTTCGCGTGCCCCGCCGCAGAATCGGGTTCTGGTACCGCTTCGCAGCGGTCCTCTGCAAACCGCCGCTGGTGGTTCTGATCAAGCGGGACTGGCGTGGAATGGAACACATTCCGGCCGAGGGCGGATTTATCACCGCGGTGAACCACAATTCGCACGTAGATCCCCTTGCGTACGCTCACTTTCAGTACAACACCGGGCGCGTTCCGCGATTCCTCGCGAAGAGCGGCCTTTTCAAGAAGGGATTCGTCGGCGCCGCGATGCGCGGCACCGGACAGATCCCCGTCTATCGCGAGACCACGGACGCGCTGAGCGCCTTCCGCGCCGCGATCGACGCCGTGGAGCGCGGTGAATGCGTCGCGTTCTATCCCGAGGGCACCATCACCCGCGACCCCGACCAGTGGCCCATGACCGGCAAGACCGGTGCCGCGCGCGTGGCCCTGCAGACCAAGTGCCCGGTGATTCCCGTCGCGCAGTGGGGCGCCAACGAGTTGCTGCCGCCGTACGCCAAGAAGCTGCACGTCCTCCCGCGCAAGACCAGCCATGTGCTCGCGGGCCCGCCGGTGGACCTCACGCGCTTCTACGGCAAGGACATGAGCCCGGACCTCCTCAAGGAGGCGACCGAGGTCATCATGGCCGACATCACACGCCTGTTGGAGCAGATCCGCGGCGCCAAGGCACCCGAGACGCCCTACGACCCGCGCCGCGAGCGGATCGAGCAGCGGCGCCGGACGGCCGCGGAGACCGAGCAGTTGGAGTCCAGGGCCGAGTCGGCGACCGAGCCGAAGGTCGAGCAGGAAGAGGGGCAGGGCACGTGAGCAAGCCGGTCAAGGCGGCTGTTTTCAGCGCCGGTTCATGGGGCACGGCTTTCGGCATGGTGCTCGCCGACGCGGGCTGCGAGGTCACCCTGTGGGGGCGCCGCGCGGAAGTCGTGGACGCCATCAACTCCGGCCGTACGAACCCCGACTACTTCCCCGGTGTCGAACTCCCGGAGAACCTGCGGGCCACCACCGACCCCGCCGAGGCCGCCGCCGGCGCCGACTTCACCGTCCTGTCGGTCCCTTCGCAGACGCTGCGCGCCAACTTGGCCGACTGGGCACCCCTGTTGGCGCCCGACACGGTCCTCGTCTCGCTGATGAAGGGCGTCGAACTCGGCTCCGTCATGCGGATGAGCGAGGTCATCGAGGACGTCGCCAAGGTGGGCCGGGACCGTATCGCCGTGGTCTCCGGACCCAACCTCGCCCGCGAGATCGCCTCCCGGATGCCGGCCGCCGCGGTGGTCGCCTGCACCGACGAGGCCGTCGCCCGCCGGCTCCAAGCCGCCTGCCACACCCCGTACTTCAGGCCGTACACCATCACCGACGTCGTGGGCTGCGAGCTCGGCGGCGCGGTGAAGAACGTGATCGGGCTCGCCGTCGGCATCGCGGACGGCATGGGGCTCGGGGACAACGCGAAGGGCTCGCTCATCACGCGCGGGCTCGTCGAGACGACCCGGCTCGGCATCGCGATGGGCGCCGACCCGCTGACCTTCTCCGGGCTCGCCGGCCTCGGCGACCTGGTGGCGACCTGCTCCTCGCCGCTGTCGCGCAACCACACCTTCGGCACCAACCTCGGCAAGGGCATGACCCTCCAGGAGACCATCGCGGTCACCAAGCAGACGGCCGAGGGCGTCAAGTCCTGCGAATCCGTACTGGACTTGGCCCGCAGGCACGGCGTCGACATGCCGATCACGGAGACGGTCTTCGAGATCGTGCACGAGGGGAAGTCGCCCGTGGTCGCCGTGAAGGAGCTGATGTCGCGCAGCGCCAAGCCCGAGCGACGCTGAGCAACGCCAGTACGCAGGCGCTGTATCACAGCAGTACCACCAGGTACGCTCATCGCGATATGAGCACCGAGAACCTCTCCCAGAGCCCTGAGCAGCCGCCTCGCAAGCCGCGTGTGGCCGTCGTGTTCGGCGGTCGCAGCTCCGAACACGGGATCTCCGTGGTCACCGCCGGCGCCGTCCTCGCGGCCATCGACCGGACCAAGTACGACGTCCTGCCGATCGGCATCACCCGCGAAGGCCGCTGGGCCCTCACCGCCGACGCGCCGGAGCGCATGGCGATCACCGACCGCCGTACCCCGGACGTCGACGAGCTCGCCGAGTCGAGCGAGGGCGGAGTGGTGCTCCCGCTCGACCCCGGGAACCGCGAAGTCGTCATCAGCGAACCGGGATCCGTGCCCAAGGCCCTCGGCGAGGTCGACGTCGTCTTCCCCGTCCTGCACGGCCCCTACGGCGAGGACGGCACCCTCCAGGGACTCCTGGAGCTGTCCGGTGTGCCGTACGTGGGCGCCGGTGTGCTCGCCTCGGCCGTCGGCCAGGACAAGGAGTACATGAAGCGGGTGTTCACCTCGTTCGGCCTCAAGGTCGGCCCCTACGTGGTGATCCGGCCGCGCGAGTGGGAGCGGGACGAGTCCGCCGCCCGCAAGAAGATCGTCGACTTCGCCGGTGAGTACGGCTGGCCGCTGTTCGTGAAGCCCGCGCGCGCGGGTTCGTCGATCGGCATCACCAAGGTCGACGATCTGGCCGGACTCGACGAGGCGATCGAGGAGGCGCAGCGGCACGACCCGAAGATCCTCGTGGAGGCCGCGCTGCGCGGCCGCGAGATCGAGTGCGGGGTGCTGGAGTTCGAGGACGGGCCGCGGGCCAGCGTGCCGGCCGAGATCCCGCCGCCCCAGGAGCACGCGTACTACGACTTCGAGGCGAAGTACATCGACTCGACCCCCGGCATCGTGCCCGCCCCGCTGACGCCCGAGGAGACCGCCGAGGTGCAGAAGCTCGCGGTGGACGCCTTCGAGGCGGCCTCCTGCGAGGGGCTGGTGCGGGCGGACTTCTTCCTCACGGAGGACGGCGAGTTCGTCATCAACGAGATCAACACCATGCCCGGTTTCACGCCGATCTCGATGTACCCGCAGATGTGGCAGGCCAGTGGCGTCCCCTACGGGGAGCTGGTGGACCGTCTGGTGCAGGCCGCGCTGCGCCGGTCCACCGGACTGCGCTGAACGGGCCGGTCCGGTCGAGCTAGTCGGCGATCCCCGCGGGGATCGCCTTCTGCACGGACTTCGCCAGGTCGACCAGGGGTGCCAGACCGTCTCCGGCGCGGTCCTTCGGGATGGTCACCTCGACGTACGCCTTGCGCAGCGTCGTGGTGAACCGGAAGGACCCGTCGTCCTGCTTCTGCAGCAGCCAGCCCACGCCGTTCACCTCGACGCCGTCGGCCTCCGGGTCGTTCATCTTCGCGGGTCTCACGACACCGCAGCGCAGTATGATCGCCGGGTTCCCCCAGCCCGCGGTCAGCGCGGACGCGGGCTCGGGATCCCGGCGGCCCTGGCCGTCGACCTTCGACGGCAGCACCTTGTCCAGATTCCGGCACAGCCCGGTGACCTTCGCGCCCGGTGAGGGAACCGCCGCCGACGCGCTGTCGTCTGCTGAGGAGCAGCCCGCGAGGGTGATCAGCGGGGCGAGCACGGACAGCCCGATGACAGAACGGCGCCGGTGACGGAGAGAGTTCACCGGCCAAGGGTAGACGGGGGCTACAGATGCACCACCGGGCAGGTCAGGGTGCGGGTGATGCCGTCCACTTGCTGGACCTTGGCGACCACCATGCGGCCGAGATCGTCGACCGTGTCGGCCTGGGCGCGCACGATCACGTCGTACGGTCCTGTCACGTCCTCGGCCTGGATCACTCCGGGAATCTTGCTGATCGTGTCGGCGACGGTCGACGCCTTGCCGACCTCCGTCTGGATCAGGATGTACGCCTGTACCACGGAACCTCCAGGGCGGCCACGAGGATCATGTGGGGAAAAGGAACGCCACGGTATCGCGTCGCCGCTCACCACGGGGAGACCCGCGGAAGCCCTTCCCCTCGTGCCGGGGCACGGGCACGACTGAAGTTGACGGTCACCTCGACCGTACCGAGCACACCGACGGCTCGCGACCGGGCGCTGCCGTCACGAGAAGAGGACGAACGATGAAGGGCACCGTCGGTGAGTTGGGGGAGTTCGGGCTCATCAGGGAGCTCACTTCCCGGCTCACCACCACTCCCTCGGTCCGGGTCGGCCCCGGCGACGACGCCGCGGTCGTCGCCGCGCCCGACCGCAGGGTCGTGGCGAGCACCGACATCCTGCTGGAGGGGCGGCACTTCCGCCGCGACTGGTCCACGGCCTACGACGTCGGACGCAAGGCCGCCGCGCAGAACCTCGCGGACATCGCCGCGATGGGCGCCGTACCGACCGCGCTGCTCCTCGGCCTCGTCGTGCCGGCCGAACTTCCGGTCACCTGGCCCATGGAGCTGATGGACGGCCTGCGCGACGAGTGCCAGGTCGCGGGCGCCTCGGTGGTCGGCGGCGATGTCGTACGGGGCGACACGATCATGGTGTCGATCACCGCGCTCGGCGATCTGCGCGGCCGGGAGCCGGTCACCCGGGCCGGCGCGCAGCCCGGTGACGTGGTGGCGGTGACCGGCTGGCTGGGCTGGTCCGCGGCCGGGTACGCGGTGCTGTCCCGGGGCTTCCGCTCGCCGCGCGCGTTCGTGGAGGCGCACCGGCGCCCCGAGCCGCCGTACCACGCGGGTCCGGCGGCGGCCGGGCTCGGCGCGACCTCGATGTGCGACGTCAGCGACGGGCTGATCGCCGACCTGGGACACATCGCCGAGTCGAGCAAGGTCCGCATCGACATCCGCTCCGGCGCGATCGACATCCCGACCCAGATGCACGACATCGGGCAGGCCGTCGGCGTCGACCCCATCCAGTGGGTGCTCACCGGGGGAGAGGACCACGCGATCGTGGCGACCTTCGCCCCGGACGTGAAGCTGCCGGCCCGCTGGAAGGTGATCGGCGAGGTCCTCAACCCGTCGGCGCTGCCCCAGGTGACGGTCGACGGGGCGCCGTGGACCAGCAAGGGCGGCTGGGACCACTTCGGGGACATCGAGTCGTGAAACCGCTGGTGCTGACCGTGGCCGGCTCCGACTCCGGTGGAGGGGCGGGAATCCAGGCCGACTTGAAGACGATGCTCGCGCTCGGTGTGCACGGCATGAGCGTCGTCACCGCGGTCACCGCGCAGAACTCCCTCGGTGTGCAAGGGGCTTGGGAACTTCCGGCGGAGGCGGTGCGCGCGCAGTACCGCAGTGTCGTCGACGACATCGGCGTACAGGCCGTGAAGACCGGCATGCTGGCGTCGGCCGAACTCGTCGAGACGGTCGCGGAGTTGCTCGCGGGGACGGACGCCCCGGCCGTCGTCGACCCGGTCGGCATCTCGAAGCACGGGGACTCGCTGCTGGCGGACTCCGCGCTGGACGCCGTACGCACGAAACTGCTGCCGGTCGCGACCGTGGCGACGCCGAACCTCGACGAGGTGGCGCAGCTCACCGGTGTGCGGGTCGAGACGGAGGAGCAGTTGCGGGAGGCCGCGGCGGCCGTGCTGGCGTACGGACCGCGGTGGGTGCTCGTCAAGGGCGGGCATCTGTCCGGCGACGCCGTGGACCTGCTCTCCGACGGCACCGAGGAGCACTGGCTGCGCGCGCCCCGGTACAACAACCGGCACACGCACGGCACGGGGTGCACGCTCGCCTCGGCGATCGCGTCCGAGCTGGCCAAGGGGCGGTCGGTGCCGGAGGCGGTGACGGCGGCGAAGAAGTACGTCACCGGGGCGATCGCGGCGGGGTTCGCGCTGGGGGGCGGGATCGGGCCGGTGGATCACGGCTGGGCGCTGCGGCGCGAGGACCTCTGAGCGGGCACGGCAAAAAGCCGGCCCACACGAGGTGGACCGGCTCGATGCAGCGAACCAGCAGTGGCCGCGCGCTTAGCGGTGCGTCAGCGCGAGACCTTGCCGGCCTTGATGCACGAGGTGCAAGCGTTCACGCGCTTCGGCGTCCCGCCGACCACGGTACGAACGCGCTGGATGTTCGGGTTCCAGCGACGCGGCGTACGGCGGTGCGAGTGCGAGATGTTGTTGCCGAAGCCCGGCCCCTTGCCGCAGACGTCGCAGTTGGCAGCCACGGGTCACTCCAAAGACTTCAGATGCACAGATGCACTTACGGATGATCCCGGCATGCCGGGATCAGGATCTAGGATCTGATGTGGCGCTGCCAGGGGGGATGGCCCGATCGAGATCGGGCAACCGGAGCAGCATACAACGACTGCGCCGGTTCAACGAAACTACCATGCCTGGTCGAGGGCCTGCTCCGGCCCTCCTCGGGCCCGGCCCCCTCCGGGGTCTACGCTGCGTGCCAGTCCAGCAGCTCAAGGAGGCGCAGGTGCCGCAGGTGCCGCAGACATTCTTCGATGCTCTCGCGGTGCGTACCTGGTGCGGTCTCGCGCTGCGCGCGCTGGGTCGTGCGCGCGAGGAGATCGACGCCATCAACGTGTATCCCGTGGCCGACGGGGACACCGGCACCAACCTGTACCTGACCATGGAGTCCGCGGTCACGGCCGTGGAGGCGGTGTTCGCCGGGCACGGCACCCTGACCGAGCAGAAGCCGCCGCTGGCCGACGCGGTCCGGGCGATGGCCCACGGGGCACTCATAGGGGCGCGCGGCAACTCCGGGACGATCCTCGCGCAGCTGCTGCGCGGTATGGCCCAGGTGCTCGCCGCCGACGGTGAGACGGCTCACACGGACGGCGAGGGGCTGCGGCTCGCGCTGCGGCACGCGGCCGACTCCGCCCGGAAGGCCGTGGCCCATCCGGTCGAGGGCACCGTCCTCTCGGTCGCCTCGGCGGCGGCCGACGCGGCCGACGACACCGAGGGCGACTGCGGGACGGTGGCACGGGCCGCCTACGACGGGGCGTGCGCGGCGCTGGCCGCGACCCCGGGGCAGCTGGCGGTCCTGGAGCGCGCGGGAGTGGTCGACGCGGGCGGACGGGGGCTGGTGGCGGTCCTGGCCGCGCTGGTGGAGACGTTCACCCGGGAGGCACCGGTCTTCGGGGGACACGCGCGCGTGGAGGCCGTTTCGGCTGTCGGGGCTCCCGGGGTCGACGACGTCCTCCTCTGCGAGGACGACCCGACGGCACCCCAGGAGGGCGGTCCCGCCTACGAGGTGATCTACCTCCTGGAGGCCGAGGACACGGCCGTGACCCGGCTGCGGGACCGGCTCGACGCGCTCGGCGACTCGCTCGTCGTGGTCGGCGGCGACGGCCTGTGGAACGTCCATGTGCACGTCGACGACGCCGGCGCCGCCGTCGAGGCGGGCGTCGAGGCCGGCCGGCCGTACCGCATCCGGATCACCCACTTCGGGCTCGGCGACGTCCACACCACCGGTGCCGAACGGCCGCCCAAGGAGCGCGCCCAGCGGGCCGTCGTCGCCGTCGTCCCGGGGGAGGGCCTGGCGGGGCTCTACGGCGAGGCCGGCGCGACCACCGTGCTCGCGCGCCCCGGGGAGCCGCCCGCCAGCGGGGAGCTGGTCGCGGCCCTGCGACGGGCACACGCGCGTGAGGTCGTGCTGCTGCCCAACGACGCCGACCTGCGGCACACGGCGGCGGCAGCGGCCGAGCAGGCCCGGGCCGAGGGCATCCGGGTCGCGCTGATCCCGACGCGCTCCGCGGTCCAGGGGATCGCCGCGCTCGCCGTGCACGAGCCCGAGCGCCGCTTCGACGAGGACGTCGTCTCCATGACCTCGGCGGCCGGCGCGACCCGCTACGCGGAGGTCGCCGTCGCCGAGCGCCAGTCCTGGACGATGGCCGGCATCTGCCAGGCCGGGGACGTCCTGGGCCTCGTCGACGGCGACGTGGCGGTGATCGGCGCCGACGTCACCGCCACCGCCCGCGCCGTCCTGGACCGCATGCTCGCGGCCGGCGGCGAACTCGTCACCCTCGTCCTGGGCGACGAGGCCCCCGAGAGCGTCGCCGACGTCCTGGAGGTCCATGTCCGCGAGTCGTACCTCGCGGTCGACACGGTGGTGTACCGGGGCGGCCGGCAGGGCGCCCTGCTGCTCATCGGCGTCGAGTAGGGACTACTTGTCGTCGTTCTGCTCCTCCATCAGCTGGAGCAGCTGCTCGGCCTCGGCGCGACGGGCCTGTACCGTCTCGTCGCCGTCGTCGGCACCCTCGTAGGCCTTCAGCACGCCACGCGCGCGTGCCGCCGCGTCGGCGGGACGGCTGAGGTCCGCCTCCAGCCAGCCCGCGGCGAGTTCGGCGGCCGTGCGGGTGTGCACGGCGCCGTCCCCGAGGGCGGCGAACACGGCGACGGCCTCCGCGGTCTGCGCCAGGGCGTCCTCGAACGCGCCCTGGATCGCGGTGTCCTCGGCCTCCTCGGCGACCGAACGGGCCAGGAGCTCGCCGAACTGGCGGTGCGTGTGGCCGAGTTCACCGGTGAGCCGCTGCCGCGCCTCCTCGTCGTCCGTCACCAGCAGCGCGGCCTCGCACTCCTCGATCGCGGCCGACATCAACTCCCGCGCGCTGTCGAGCCCTTGGTCGGCGCGCAACGCCAGCCAGGCACGGGCGCGCAGCGAACGCACCAGCCCGTGCACGTTCCCCAGGGACCGCCACAGGTCACCCGCGCGCGTGTAGGCCTGGTCCGCCTCGGTGTGCAGCCCCGCGTGACCCAGTGACTCGGCGGCGAGATGGGCGAGAGTCGCGTGGTCGTGCTGCTCGGGCCAGTGCCGGGCGATCTCGGCCGCCTGCAACCGCCGTTCGGCCGCCGCGCGGTGCTCACCCAGCTCGCTCAGACAGTCCCCGAGCCACCACTTCGTCTGGACGACCGCGCCGTCGCCGTGCGTCTCGGCGCTCAGGTCGGGCAGCGCCGACTCCAGCACCTCCGCCGCCTCGGCCCACCGGCCCTGACGCAGCAGGAAGCCGCCCAGCTGGTGCCGGGCCCAGGCGCCCAGCGTCGGGCCCTCGCCCGCCTCGTCGGACCAGTGAGCGGCCTCCAGGGCATGCTCCGCCGCCTCCTGGGACCGGCCCCGGCCGCCGAGCACCTCGGCGAGCTGGAGGTGCAGCTGCGCCCGCCCCGGCGCCTCCAGGTACGGCCCGCCGTGCTCCAGGGCTGCCCGCAGCGCGCGCTCCGCCTCCGCGATGTCCCCGAGGTGATGGGCCAGCCCGGCAGACCGGGCCTCGTACTCCACCGCGAACCACGGCAGCCCCGCCTCCACGAAAGCCGCCGAGGCCTTCGCGAACAGCCGGACGGCCGTCTCCAAATCCCCGGTCCGCACCGCGAGTTCGGCCAGCATCGCCTGTCCCTCGGCGGCCCGCGCGGCCAGTCGGACATCGTCCCCTGTGTGCCCGTCGACCAGCGCGAGCACCTCCCGGACGGCCGCCTCGGCCGCGTCCAGCAGCTCGGCGTCGGGGGAGTCGCCCGAGGGATCCTCGTGCACGCCCCGCATCAGGACGCGCGCCCGGCTCATCAGCACGCCCGCCGTCTGCCGTACGCCCGTGGCGCCCTCGGCGTACAGCGCGAGCACCCCGTCGTACGGGCCGGCGATCGCCGTGAGGGCCTCGTCGACCTCGCCCGTGAGAGCCCGTACGTAGGCCCCACGCGCGCGTGCCGCCCACGCCTCCCCGGGGTCGCCCGCCTCCGCGTACAGCTCGGCGGCGCGCTCGAAGAGGGCTATGCCCTCGGGGCCCTGGTCCATCGCCTGGTGGTCGGCGATCTCCGCGCGGTCCAGAGCGGACAGCTCGGCGCCCTCGGCGGCCCGGGCGACGGCCAACCAGGCCTCCACGGCGTGCGGTTGCAGCGTGTCCGACAGCCGCCGCGCCTCCGCGAGCAGCGCGGCGAGGTCCTTCTCCGGGGCCGGTTCGGGCGCGGGGACGGTCACCGGCGCGGTGGCCGGCCGGCCCGCCGAACGCACTCCCAGGGGCAGTCGTTCCACCAGGGGTCGCTGATCCATGCGCGCGCGTGCCCCGTCGCCGACATGGGTCGTGCCGTTGCGCTCGTCGAAGCGGGCGGCCAGCGCGAGGGTCTCCACGCGCGCGTGGGCGGCGAGTTCACGCGCCGTCCAGGGCCGGCCGGCCGGTCCCGGCACCCGCTGGTCGCCGAGCCCCAGCTCCGTCAGCCGGTCCATCAGCAGCGTCACCACGGACAGGAACTCCAGCCCGCTGCGCGGGTTCCCGGAGTCCGTGAAGTACGCCGGACGCTCCGCCAGCAGCTCCAGACCGCGCGCCTCGTTGCCGCTCAGCGCGCAGAACTCCACATGGTCCGCGTACGCGGCTCGCATGCTCTCCATGGACCGTACGAGCCGGAAACCCCGCAGGTGGTGCGCGCGCGCCTCGTCGGCCCGCCCCAGGCGCAGCAGCGGGGCCAGGGAGGACGCGAGGACGGTGTGCGGTTCGTGGGCGCAGGTGAACTCGCCCTCCAGGACCGGACCCCACAGGTCGAGGGCCTCGGCGTCGCGCCCCCGCTCGACCTGCCACTCGCCCTGGCTGTGCAGCTCGCACGCGTGGCAGTCGGCCATGGTGTCCCGGTCGGCGGCCAGCCACGCCGTGTACGCCCGCTCGGCCCGCGCCAGGTCCCCGACGTGCGAGGCGACGCTGAACTCCGCGCTGCGCACGGCCCGTTCGGAGTGACCGGCCAGCCGGTAGCGGTGCTCCATCTCGGCGAGCCACTTCTCGATCGACGCGAGCGGGATGTGCGGCTGGCCGAGCATCCCGGACGACATCCACTTGAAGACCCAGTGCAGCGAGTGGACCTCGTACTCGTCGAAGTCCTCGGGCCGTTCGTCCCACATGCGCAGCAGGCGCGCGAAGGGGACGAACATCTTGTCCTTCTCGGAGCTGTAGTTGTAGACCTTCAGCTGGTGCCCGAGCGCCTCGATCACCGCGAGCGGGACGTCCAGCTTCTCGGCCTCGGCGAGCAGTTGCTCCGCGCGCGCGTTGCGGGCCGGTCCCTCCGGCTCCTCGGAGTTCTCGGCCATCGCCCGGCGCAGCGCGTCGAAGTCCGTGATCCCTGCCATCAGTGGTCGCCCTCCCCGTGTGTGGCCCACTCCAGGAGGCCGATGAACGCCCGGTTCAGCAGTGCCGAGTCGGCGGGGCGCAGTGGTCGCTGCGCCATCAGGAGTGCCTGCCCGTAGAGCGACTCCGTGGCCGTCCCGATCAGGTCCCTGTCCTTGAGCGAACTGATCCGCCGGATCAGCGGGTTGAGATGGTTGAGCACGAGCCGCGCGCGTGGAGCGCTGCCCCGTAGCGAGCCCAGGATGCCCGCCCACAGGTCGTCGGCCTGCTCCTCGGCCTCCGCGCGGGCCTGCTCGTGCCGCGCCGAGCGGTCGTCCAGGTGCAGCGCGGGCACCGACAGCGGATGGAACGCCCGGAGGACCACATCGCAGCCCAGGGGGTCCAGTTTGGCCCGCGCGGCGGCCAGGAAGTCCGCCAGCGCCAGCTCCTCGGCCGGGTCGACCGAGTCCAGGTGCGCGGTCACGGTGTCCGAGTCCAGCTCGGCGACCACCGTCCCCGGGCGCACCGACGGCAGCGCCTCGACCAGTTCGCCGTCGTAGGTGTAGCCGCCGTTGATCACCCCGATGCCCTGCGCGGACGCGATCGGGGCGACCTGCCGGTACTCCTCGACCGTCCGCGTGAAGTGCACCACCGCGTGGCGCTGCGCGAACTCCTCCAGGGAGACCCGTCCGTCGGTCGTCTCGAAGGGCAGCCACGGCAGCATCGTGCGCAGCATCTCCGGGTCGTGCCGCGCCAGGGACTTCACCCCCAGGTGGTGCACCGACAGGAACGCGGCCAGCCGCTCCGGATCGCCCGCCGCGAGCCCGGTCAGCCAGGAGCGAATCCTTTCGCCGAGCGCCTCCCGTACGGCCGCCAGCGTCTCGTCCTCGTACAGCGACTCGCGCGAGGCCGTGGGCCGCAGACTGTCCGTGTCCAGCACACAGCGCACGAAGAACGCCCAGTCCGGAAGCAGCTGTTCGGCCCGCTCGGTCAGCAGCATGCCCTTGAGATGCACCCGGTGCGTGGCACGCTGCGCCGGGCTCACCGCCGACGGCAGCACATAGGCCACCCCGCGGATCCCGGCGAGCGGCACGGACAGCTCGATCGAGTCCAACGGCGTGAACCCGAACAGCTCGTGACAGTGCCGGGCCAGCGCCACCCTGCGCGCGCCGGGACTCGGATACGGCCGGTCCCAGGGCGCCGGCAGATCGGTGATCGCCTCCCCGTCCACCCGCACGTCGTACGGCAGCAGCGCCCCGAAGTCCCGCGCCAGCGCGAGCACCCGCTCCTTGGTGAGCCACTCACCGGCCCCGGCGCGCGCCACCAGGTGGACGGTGGTGCCCGGTTCGGGATGCTCGGCGGCGGGCAGGGTCCGCACGGTGTAGGACCCGTCGTCCGTCGCCGTCCACTCCACGGGCGGCGCGTCGGGCGTACGGGCGCTGCGGCTGACGACCCGGATCCGCTCGGCGACCACGAAACAGGCCAGCAGCCCGATGCCGAACTGCCCGAGAAAATCGGAGCGGACCTCCTGGAGCCCGTCGGCGCGCTTGGAGCTACGGCCGATCGTCGCGAGGAGGTTGTGCACGTCCGCCTCGGTGAGCCCGACGCCGGAGTCCTCGACGCGCAGGGTGCCGCCCTCGGCGTACAACCGCACCAGGGCGGGGGCGTCGGGCTGCTCGGCCCGGCGCGCGGTGATCGCGTCCACGGCGTTCTGCAGCAGCTCGCGCAGATAGACCTTGGGGCTTGAGTAGAGGTGATGGGAGAGCAGGTCCACCAGACCGCGCAGGTCGACCTGGAACGTGTGAGGTGACTGGGATGCCTGTGATGACTGTGAGGTCTGGGAGTCCATCGTCGCAGCGCCGAGGTGGGGGAAGGTGCGAACGGCGCGAGGGTCGGGCGGTCCCTGTGAGGCGGTGACCGCGGGGGATGGCCGGAGCGCGCCATCCTAGAGCCGGAACGAGCCGTCTGACCAGGGGTTTCGCGAGACGTATACGGCAATGTCAGTGGCGTGGTGTGCAATGGATCTCGTGCCCGCACTGGAAGAACCACTGAAAAAGGTGCTCGGCCCCGCCACCGCGAAGGTGATGGCCGAGCATCTCGGCCTGCACACCGTGGGCGACCTCCTGCACCACTACCCGCGCAGATACGAGGAGCGCGGCCAGCTCACGCACCTCGCCGAGCTGCCGATGGACGAGCACGTCACCGTGGTCGCACAGGTCGCCGACGCCCGCCTGCACACCTTCGCGTCCAGCAAGGCCCCCCGGGGCAAGGGCCAGCGACTCGAAGTCACGATCACGGACGGCAGCGGCCGGCTCCAACTCGTCTTCTTCGGCTCGGGAGTTCACAAACCCCACAAGGAACTCCTGCCGGGCACCCGCGCGATGTTCGCCGGCAAGGTCTCCGTCTTCAACCGCCGACTGCAACTGGCCCACCCGGCATACGAGTTGCTGAAGGGCGACGCCGAGGAGACGGTCGAGACCTGGGCGGGCACCCTGATCCCCATCTACCCCGCCACCGCCAAACTGGAGTCCTGGAAGATCGGCAAGGCCCTCCAGACGGTCCTGCCCAGCGCCCAGGAGGCCGTCGATCCCCTCCCGGACTCCCTCCGCGAGGGCCGCGGCCTGGTCTCCCTCCCCGAAGCCCTCCTCAAGATCCACCGCCCCCACACCAAGGCGGACATCGCCGCCGCCCGAGACCGCCTCAAGTGGGACGAGGCCTTCGTCCTCCAGGTAGCCCTCGCCCGCCGCCGCCACACCGACGCCCAACTCCCGGCGGTAGCCCGCAAACCGTCCCCCGACGGCCTCCTCACCGCCTTCGACGACCGCCTCCCGTTCACCCTCACGGACGGGCAGCTGAAGGTGTCCAGGGAGATCTTCGACGACCTGGCGACGGAGCATCCGATGCATCGGTTGCTGCAGGGGGAGGTGGGATCGGGCAAGGCCCAACCGCTCGACTCGCTCGTGCTCACGCCTGCAGGGTTCCGCCCCATGGGAGATCTGGAGGTGGGGGACGAGGTCGTCGTGCCGGACGGGGAGATCGCGCTGATCGACGGGGTCTTCCCTCAGGGAGAGCGTGAGGTCTGGCGCTTGGTCCTCTCCGACGGAAGCCGTGTGGAGTGCGACGACGAGCATCTCTGGATCGTCGGCACGAGCTGCGGGTGGCACCGAGGGCAGGCTCCCAACGTCATGACGACTCGGGAGATCCGGCTGGACACGTTCAAGGCCAATGGATCTTCGAAGTGGTATCTCCCGGCAGCTGCCCCGGTCGATCTCGGAGGCGACTGCGGACTGCCTCTCGATCCCTACCTGTTCGGTCTCCTTCTGGGAGACGGCTCATTCCGGCACAACCTGCGGTTGTCCACGATGGATGACGAGATCCGTGATGCTGCGGCGACTGTTCTGGCCCCAGAGTGCCAATTGGTTCCGGTGAAGGGCTCCCGTTGTGACTTCACCATTCAGCTTGCCCACCGGGCCGGAGGCGTTCGCAATCCCGTGATCCAGACCTTGCGTGGTCTGCATCTCTGGGGTGTCACATCGCACGGCAAGTTCATTCCCGACGAGTTCAAGAACACATCGATCAAGAACCGTCTGGCTCTGCTCCAAGGGCTGATGGACACGGACGGGACCGTCCACTCGGACGGCTTGAGCATCTCGTTCTGTTCTGCCTCGCTCGCACTGGCCAGCGACGTTGCCTGGCTGGTGCGTTCACTCGGCGGGCGAGCGTGTGTCCTGCCGAAGAAGGCGGCCTTCAACGTCTCCGTGGCCCTGCCTGACGAATACGCACCGTTCAGGCTGGCCCGCAAGGCCGAACGCGTAGGGAGCAGGCCGAAATACAACACGTTCCGCCGTGGAATCCGGGCAGTTGAGTACGTGGGACGCAAACCCGTCCAGTGCATCAGCGTCGCGCACCCAAGCCATGCCTACGTCACCGACAACTTCACCGTGACGCACAACACCATGGTGGCCCTCCGAGCCATGCTCGCCGTGGTCGACGCCGGCGGACAGGCCGCGATGCTCGCGCCCACCGAAGTGCTCGCGCAGCAGCATCACCGGTCCATCACCGAGATGATGGGGGAGCTGGCCGAGGGCGGGATGCTGGGTGGGGCCGAGCGGGCCACGAAGGTCACGCTGCTCACCGGGTCGATGGGGACGGCGGCCCGCCGACAGGCACTGCTCGACCTCGTCACCGGTGAGGCCGGGATCGTGATCGGTACGCACGCGTTGATCGAGGACAAGGTGCAGTTCCACGACCTGGGTCTGGTCGTGGTCGACGAACAGCACCGCTTCGGCGTCGAACAGCGCGACGCCCTGCGCGGCAAGGGCAAGCAGCCCCCGCACCTCCTCGTCATGACCGCCACCCCCATCCCGCGCACGGTCGCCATGACGGTCTTCGGCGACCTGGAGACCTCGGTCCTCGACCAGCTCCCGGCCGGCCGCTCACCCATCGCCAGCCATGTCGTCCCCGCCGCCGACAAGCCCCACTTCCTGGCCCGCGCGTGGGAGCGCGTGCGCGAGGAGGTGGGCAACGGCCATCAGGCATACGTCGTCTGCCCCCGCATCGGCGACGAGGAGGACGACCCCAAGAAGGCCGGCAAGAAGAAGTCCGCCGAGGACGAGGCCGAGAAGCGCCCACCGCTCGCCGTCCTCGACGTCGCCGCCCAGCTCGCGAAGGGCCCCCTCCAGGGCCTCAAGGTCGAGGTGCTGCACGGCCGGATGCACCCCGACGACAAGGACGCCGTGATGCGCCGCTTCGCTGCCGGGGACACCGACGTCCTGGTCGCCACCACGGTCATCGAGGTCGGCGTCAACGTGCCCAACGCCACCGCCATGGTGATCATGGACGCGGATCGCTTCGGGGTTTCCCAACTCCACCAGCTCCGCGGCCGGGTGGGGCGTGGCTCGGCGGCCGGCCTCTGCCTCCTGGTCACCGAGATGCCGGAGGCGAGCCCGGCCCGCCAGCGCCTCAACTCCGTGGCGTCCACCCTCGACGGCTTCGAACTCTCCCGCATCGACCTCGAACAGCGCAGAGAGGGCGATGTGTTGGGGCAGGCACAGTCCGGCGCCCGTACGTCCCTGCGGGTGCTGTCGGTCATCGAGGACGAGGAGATCATCGCGGAGGCGAGGGAGGAGGCGACGAAGGTGGTGGAGGCCGATCCGGAGCTGGAGCACCTCCCCGGGCTGCGTACAGCGCTGGACGCCCTACTGGATGAGGAGAGAGAGCAGTACCTGGAAAAGGGCTGAGGCTGTCTTACCCAGGGGCGCGGGGAACTGCGCGACCAGCCACAATGGACCTGCACCCACTCACGATCAAGGACGCCAGATGACCCGCGTGATCGCCGGCGAAGCCGGCGGACGTCGACTCGCCGTGCCGCCAGGCACCGGAACCCGCCCCACCTCCGACCGCGCACGCGAGGGCCTCTTCTCCACCTGGCAGTCCCTCCTGGGCGCCCCCCTGAACGGCGAACGGGTCCTGGACCTCTACGCGGGCTCCGGCGCCGTAGGCCTCGAAGCCCTCTCCCGAGGAGCCGGCCACACCCTCCTCGTCGAGGCCGACGCCAAGGCCGCCCGGGTCATCAGGGAGAACGTCAAGAACGTCGGCCTCCCCGGCGCCGAGGTCAGGGCGGGCAAGGCCGAGCAGGTCGTCCAGACGGCGGCGCCGACAGAGCCGTACGACATCGTGTTTCTCGATCCGCCGTATGTTGTCCCAGATCACGATCTTCGGGAGATTCTCCTCACACTCCGGTCGGGGGGCTGGCTCGCGCCGGAGGCGCTCGTCACCGTGGAGCGCAGCACCAGAGGCGGCGAATTCGGGTGGCCGGACGGTTTCGAGGGGATCCGGGCCCGTCGTTACGGCGAGGGGACCTTTTGGTACGGTCGCGCCGCCTCTACGTGCGAAGACGCACGATGACCGGACCGGAGAGCGAGGGAAATCAAGTGCGCCGCGCTGTTTGTCCGGGGTCCTTCGACCCCATCACCAATGGACACCTCGACATCATCGCCCGTGCCTCCCGGCTGTACGACGTCGTGCACGTCGTCGTGATGATCAACCAGTCGAAGAAGGGCCTGTTCACCGTCGACGAGCGGATCGAGCTGATCCGCGAGGTCACCGCCGAGTTCGGCAATGTGCAGGTCGAGGCCTACCACGGCCTCCTCGTCGACTACTGCAAGCAGCGCGACATCCCCGCCATCGTCAAGGGCCTGCGCGCGGTCAGCGACTTCGACTACGAGTTGCAGATGGCCCAGATGAACAACGGACTCTCGGGCGTCGAAACTCTGTTCATCCCGACCAGCCCCACCTACAGCTTCCTGTCGTCCTCGCTGGTCAAGGAGGTCGCGACCTGGGGCGGCGACATCTCCCACCTGGTGCCGCCGGTGGTCCTGGACGCGCTCAAGGGCCGGATCGGCAAGGCCTGAGGGACTGACTGTGCGTCACCCGGTGTCGGGCGGGACAGGAGTGGTCGTACAGTCGACCCGTCCGTCTCCAACACGTCGGTAGAGAGTGGCGAGCACACGGTGGACGTGCAGAAGAAGCTCGACGAGATCGTCGCCTCGGTCTCCAGCGCCCGGTCCATGCCCATGTCGGCCTCCTGCGTGGTCAACCGCGCCGAGTTGCTCGCCATGCTCGAAGAGGTGCGCGCGGCGCTGCCCGACTCGCTGGCCGAGGCACAGGAGCTGATCGGCGGCCGGCACGAGATGGTCGAGCAGGCCCGCCAGGAGGCCGAGCGGATCATCCAGACCGCGCACGCCGAGCGCGGCTCGCTGATCTCTGACACCGAGGTCGCCCGCCGCTCGCAGAACGAGGCGGACCGCATCCTCGCCGAGGCCCGCCAGGAGGCCGAGGAGGTCCGCGCGGAGGCCGACGACTACGTCGACTCCAAGCTCGCCAACTTCGAGGTCGTCCTCACCAAGACCCTCGGGTCGGTCGGCCGAGGCCGCGAGAAGCTGCTCGGCACCGGTCCCGGCATCGACGACCAGGGCTACGAGGACGAGGACGCCCCCGAGCGCAGCCACGACCCGGAGACCCTGCGCCGCGACGCCGACGCCTACGTGGACGTCAAGCTCGGCGCCTTCGAGGCGGTCCTCGCCAAGACCCTGGAAGCCGTCGGAAAGGGCCGGCAGAAGCTGCACGGCCGGATCGCCAGTGACGACCTCGGCGCCCTCGCCTTCGACGACGACGGCAGCCAGGTCCAGCACACCAGCGACGCCGACTACCTCGCCGACCTCGCGACCGTCACGGACACCCCGGTCTCGAACACCCCGGTCCAGCCCGAGCAGCAGGACTACGCCCCGCAGGCGGCCTACGACTACCAGCAGACCGGCCAGCAGCAGGACCAGTACGGCTATCAGCAGCAGTACGCCCAGCCCCAGCAGCAGGACCCCTACGGCTACCAGCAGGCCGACCCCTACGCCTACCAGGGCTACGACACCGGCCAGCAGCCCGTGTACGACCCGAACCAGATGCAGCAGGCGCAGCAGATGGACCAGCAGGGACAGCAGGGGTACGCCCTCGACGAGACCAGCCTCTTCGACACCGGCATGATCAGCGCCGAGCAGCTGCGGGCGTACGAGCAGGGCCGAGGCCTGTAAGGGACCACCGGATTGGGCCGTGAGCGAAAGGTCCAGTATCCTGGCTCTTCGGTCGCGTGTACGTCCGCGATCAACGCTGCCCGGAAGCACCGAAGGGCAGCGCTCCTTGAGCTCAGCAGACCGAAAGACAGGAATGGCTCTGAACGCCCGCCTCGACCACCGCAACCCTCTCGTGTTCGACACTCACGAGCTGGGGCGGCGTCCTGGTGCGCTGCAGCGCCTGACCCGTTCGATCGACGCTCCCAAGGATCTCGGGATCCAGGGAGTCATCGGAGTGCCGGAAGGCGCCCCGGTGAAGCTCGACCTCCGCCTTGAGTCGGTCATGGAAGGGGTGCTTGTCACAGGCACCGCCCGTGCACAGGCCAAGGGGGAGTGCGTAAGGTGTCTGGAGCCGCTCGAGCTGTCGCTCGAAGCGGAATTCCAGGAGATGTTCTCGTACCCTGACGCCGACGACCGTGGCCGTGTGAAAGCGGAACCGGTCGACGACGCCGAGGAAGACGAGGACAGGCTCTTCATCGAGGACGGCCTGTTCGACCTCGAACCCGTGCTGCGCGATGCGGTGGTGCTCGCACTGCCGATGCAGCCGGTGTGCCAGGACGACTGCCTGGGCCTGTGCTCCGAGTGCGGAGTGCGGCTCACGGACGACCCGGACCACCACCACGAAGCCGTCGACATCCGTTGGGCGGCACTGCAGGGACTCGCCGGTTCACTCGAAGACGGCGAGAAGGACGAGATCAGTGGCGAGGCGCCCCGACCGGCGCGCGCCAACGAGAAGCAGGAGAAGTAGCCGTGGCTGTTCCGAAGCGGAAGATGTCGCGCAGCAACACGCGCCACCGCCGGTCGCAGTGGAAGGCTGCGGTCACCCCTCTGGTTGCGTGCGAGCGCTGCCACGAGCCCAAGCAGCAGCACATCGCGTGCCCGTCTTGCGGCACGTACAACAAGCGCCAGGTCCTCGAGGTCTGAGCGGCTGGTGAGAGGCTCCATGTCTGACGTCAAGGCGGACTCAGTCGCCAAGAAACAGGCGGACACGGCCTCGTCCCACACGCTGTTGGAAGGGCGGCTCGGGTATCACCTCGAGTCCGCCCTTCTGGTGCGTGCGCTGACCCACCGTTCGTACGCGTACGAGAACGGCGGTCTGCCGACGAACGAGCGGCTGGAGTTCCTCGGGGACTCCGTGCTCGGCCTCGTCGTCACGGACACGCTGTACACCACCCACCCCGACCTGCCCGAAGGCCAACTGGCCAAGCTGCGGGCCGCGGTGGTCAATTCTCGTGCGCTGGCGGAGGTCGGTCGCGGTCTGGAACTCGGCTCCTTCATCCGGCTCGGCCGGGGCGAAGAGGGCACGGGTGGCCGGGACAAGGCGTCCATCCTCGCCGACACCCTTGAAGCGGTGATCGGCGCGGTCTATCTCGACCAGGGCCTCGACGCGGCCTCCGAACTGGTGCACCGCCTGTTCGACCCGCTCATCGAGAAGTCCTCGAACCTCGGTGCCGGCCTGGACTGGAAGACCAGTCTCCAGGAGCTCACCGCGACCGAAGGACTCGGTGTCCCCGAGTACCTGGTCACGGAGACCGGCCCCGATCACGAGAAGACCTTCACTGCTGCCGCCCGCGTCGGAGGCGTCTCGTACGGCACCGGCACCGGCCGCAGCAAGAAGGAGGCGGAGCAGCAGGCCGCCGAGTCCGCCTGGCGGTCCATCCGGGCCGACGCGGACGAGCGGGCCAAGAAGGCGAAGGAGACGGCCGAGCAACAGGCCGCCGAAACCGCCGCCGAGGCCGCCGAGCAGCCTGCCGAGGAGAGCGCCGACCAGTCGTCGGCGTCCGCCTGACCGAACAGCGCGACCCGAGCGCCCGTCCCCGAAGTGGGGCGGGCGCTCGGCTCATTCACCCGTGACCAGCAGGGGATGCCATGCCCGAGTTGCCCGAGGTCGAGGTCGTCCGGCGGGGTCTGGAGCGGTGGGTCGCCCAGCGCACCGTCACCGACACCGAGGTCCTGCATCCGCGTGCGGTACGACGCCATGTCGCCGGCGCCGACGACTTCGCGCACCGGCTGAAGGGGCATCGCATCGGCACGCCCAGCCGTCGCGGAAAGTACCTGTGGCTGCCGCTGGAGGACACCCACCAGGCGGTGCTGGCCCACCTCGGGATGAGCGGTCAACTCCTCGTCCAGCGGCACGAGTTCCCCGACGAGAAGCACCTGCGCATCCGGGTCCGCTTCGCCGACACGCTCGGTACCGAACTCCGTTTCGTCGACCAACGCACCTTCGGCGGGCTGTCGTTGCACGACACCACCCCGGACGGGCTGCCGGACGTCATCGCGCACATCGCGCGCGACCCCCTGGACCCCTTGTTCGACGACGAGTTGTTCCACCAGGCGCTGCGCCGCAAGCGCACGACCATCAAACGGGCCCTGCTGGACCAGTCGTTGATCAGCGGAGTCGGCAACATCTATGCGGACGAGGCCCTTTGGCGGGCCCGCGTCCACTACGAGCGCCCGACCGCGACCTTCACCCGCCCGCGCACCGCCGAACTCCTGGGCCACGCACGGGATGTGATGACCGCGGCTCTCGACGTGGGCGGCACCAGCTTCGACAGCCTGTACGTCAACGTGAACGGTGAGTCGGGCTACTTCGACCGCTCGCTCGACGCGTACGGCCGCGAGGGCCTGCCGTGCCGGCGCTGCGGTACGCCGATGAAGCGGGAGGCGTGGATGAACCGGTCGAGCTACTTCTGTCCGAAGTGCCAGCGGGCGCCGAGGAGTTAGCGGCCGTCCCGCGTCTCGTCGTAGCGCGTGCGGGCCGCGAGGACGTCGTCCATGCGGCTCTCCATGAAGTCGACGAGCTCTTTCAGATACTCGGCGACGTCGCGTCCGAGCGGGGTCAGTTCGTAGTCCACGCGGGGCGGGTTCGTCGGCTGGGCCTCGCGGAGCACCAGGCCGTCGCGCTCCAGCGTGTGCAGGGTCTGCGAGAGCATCTTCTCGCTCACGCCGTCGACCCGCCGCCGCAGCTCGTTGAAGCGCAGCGAGCCCTCCTGCAGCGCGCACAGGGTGAGTCCGCCCCAGCGGCCCGTGATGTTCTCCAGGGTGGCGCGGGAGGGGCAGGCCTTGGCGAACACGCTGTACGGGAGGTTCTGCTCCTCCGTACGCTCCTCGGTGGTGTCCATTTCTTCAGCGTACGCGAACGCAGCGCTAACCAGAAGGGAGCACTAACCGTCGGTTAGCGCTCCCTGTCGGTGCCTGTCGGCGTCGTCCTAGTACCCGAAGTCCTGCGTCCACCACGGGCCGCCGGTGCCGAAGTGCACACCGACGCCCAGGGTCTTGAAGTCGCAGTTCAGGATGTTGGCCTTGTGGCCGGGGCTGTTCATCCAGGCGTCCATGACCGCAGCCGCGTCGGCCTGGCCGCGGGCGATGTTCTCGCCGCCGAGGTTGGTGATGCCGAGCGTCTCCGCCCGGTCCCACGGGGTGGCCCCGCTGGGGTCGGTGTGGTCGAAGAAGTCCTGGTCGGCCATCTGCTTGCTGAAGTTCTCGGCCAGCGTGGTCAGCGAACTGTTGGCGGCCACCGGGGTGCAGCCGGCGATCGCGCGCTGCTCGTTGACGAGCTTGAGCACCTCGGCCTCGGCGGCGGCCTCCGCGGAGACCGTCACCGGCGCCTTGGCGGACTGCGTCGGCGTCGGGGTGGGCTTCGCCGAGGGAGTCGAGGTCGTCGGCTCCTCGGTCGGGGTGGCCGCCGGCTTCTTCGCCGGGGCCTTGGTGGCGGGAGCGGTGGCGGACTTGGTCGGAGCCGCCGACGGGGAGGCCGCGCGGTTCGCGTCACGGCTCGTGGACGAGCCGGAGTCGCGGGACTCCGCGCTGCCGGAGGTACCGCCCTGCTCGGTCGCCGAGTTGGACGGCGAGCCGGCGGCCTGCACCTTGTCGCTGTTGTTGCCGCCGCCGAGCTTGTAGTTGTCCAGTCCCGGCATCGCGCCCGTCGCGACGGCCACCGTGCCGATGGCGACGGCGGCGGAGACCCCGAGCAGGCCCGTCTTGACCGGCGTCACGGTCTTGCGCTTACGACGGCGTCCACGGCCGTTGCCCGGGCGTGAGCCGTCGCCCCGGGAAGCGGCCGCCTCCGGGAAGACCACGGCGTAGTCCTCCTCGGTGGCGAAGAGATAGGCCTCGCTCTTCAGCCGGGTGTCGGCCTTGAGGCGGGACTCGGCCCGCAGCCGGGCTTCGGACTTCGGAGGTGCCTCGTGGTGCGCCTGAGGCTGGTGACTCGAGTGAGCCTGGTGGTTCGGGTGGAACTCGGCGGGCCCTTCCGGGTGCAGATAGGGCGCCATGCCGATCGTGGAGCCGTCGGCGGCATTCCAGCCGGAAGCGTCGGCCCGGTCGTTCCAGTCGTACGAGTCGTGCGGGTCGTAGCCGCTCGTGTATGAGCCGTGCGTCTCTGTGACCCCCGTGGCGCGGCTCGTGGCGGCGCGGCCGGCGGCGGAGCGTCGGTGGCGTCCCATGTCCTTGCCTTTCGTCCTTGCGGTCAACTCGTCCGTGCGGTGACCCAGCTCACTCGATCGAGTGAGTTTCATATGAGATTCATTGGGGCGGACGGTACCGCATGCCGGGTGGGGAGCAAGTGTCCCGAGAGACATTGGCCGGTTAGGTTGCAGCCATGAGCGAGGATGTGCGGTTGGTCGCCTGGGTGCGAGGGCGTGTGCAAGGTGTGGGTTTTCGGTGGTTTACCCGTGCCAAGGCTCTGGAGATCGGGGGCCTGAGTGGTTTTGCTCTCAATTTGGGCGACGGACGCGTGCAAGTGGTCGCGGAGGGATCGCGCGAGGGCTGCGAAGGACTCCTCGACTGGCTCCGGGGTCACGACACGCCCGGGCGCGTGGATGGCGTGACCGAGATCTGGGACACACCTCGGGGCGGCTACGACGGCTTCGCGATCCGCTGAGCACATTCTCCGAAAAGGTGTAAAGCGGCCCTGGCGGAAGCGGAGGGACATGCCACCGGCACCTGCCCACAGCAGAAATGGCCTGGTGGTTGCCAAGAACGGCTCGCTCTGGCAGGCTCCGCACCTAAGGATGATCGCCAGTCCCATCAGGCCCCGCAGGAGCCGCAGCGCCGCCCGGTCAGGGCCGCGCAGCCCCGGGTTGCCCGCCAATACGGGGCGTGATCGTGTTGACCGTCAAACATTTTGGTGAGACGCTGAAAACCCCGCGCACCTTAGCTGTTTGGCATGGAAGAACAGCAGAGCAACCCTCGAGTGTGTCAAGCATCGCGGGTGCGATTCCCTCACGACCCACACCGCTTCGGTCGGTCACTCAGTGTGGAGGACCATCCATCATGGCAAAGGCGCTTCTCGGTTACGTCGGCGGCTCCGACCCGCGACTCCTCGCCGAGATGCGACGGCTCCAGCAGCGCGTCCAGGACCTGGAATCCGAGCTCGTACGGATCCAGGAAGAGAACGACGCGCTGACGGCTGCCGCAACTCACGATTCGCTTCTCGAGCTCGACGCACGCCAGGCGGAGCCCGCGCTCACCTGATCACTGCACCGCATCATGACAAGCAGTGGTTGGGCGGCCTGTATCAACCGCTAAGTTGTCAGAGTTTGCAAGGGACGCTTCGGCGTCCCTTCTTTCTTTCCCCCGCAAGCCTCCACCCTCTTTAACGTTTGGTGTGCCCTGCACGTTCAAGGGCGAAACCGCGGGGAACCGGACGTTCATGGAGAGAGCGAGCAGCGGAAGGTAGAGTCCAGCGCCGTGCACCTCAAGGCCCTGACCCTGCGGGGGTTCAAGTCGTTCGCCTCGGCGACCACGCTCCGGTTCGAGCCGGGGATCACGTGTGTCGTCGGTCCCAACGGCTCGGGCAAGTCCAATGTGGTGGACGCGCTCAGCTGGGTCATGGGCGAACAGGGCGCCAAGTCGCTGCGCGGCGGCAAGATGGAGGACGTCATCTTCGCCGGCACCACCGGCCGCCCCCCGCTGGGCCGCGCCGAGGTGTCCCTGACCATCGACAACTCCGACGGGGCGCTGCCCATCGAGTACGCCGAGGTCACCATCACGCGGATCATGTTCCGCAACGGCGGCAGCGAGTACCAGATCAACGGCGACACGTGTCGCCTCCTCGACATCCAGGAACTCCTCTCCGACTCCGGCATCGGCCGCGAGATGCACGTCATCGTCGGCCAGGGTCAGCTCGACTCCGTCCTGCACGCCGACCCCATGGGCCGCCGCGCCTTCATCGAGGAGGCGGCCGGTGTCCTCAAGCACCGCAAGCGCAAGGAGAAGGCGCTCCGCAAGCTGGACGCGATGCAGGCCAACCTCGCCCGCGTGCAGGACCTCACCGACGAACTCCGCCGCCAGCTCAAGCCCTTGGGCCGCCAGGCCGCGGTCGCGCGCAGGGCCGCCGTCATCCAGGCGGATCTCCGGGACGCGCGCCTGAGGCTCCTGGCCGACGATCTCGTACGACTCCGTCAGGCGCTGAACACCGAGATCGCCGACGAGGCCGCGCTCAAGGAACGCAAGGAAGCCGCCGAACTGGAGCTGCGCAAGGCCCTCCAGCGCGAAGGGCTCCTGGAGGACGAGGTACGGCAGCTCACCCCGCGCCTCCAGCGCGCCCAGCAGACCTGGTACGAGCTGTCCCAGCTGGCCGAGCGGGTGCGCGGCACGATCTCGCTGGCCGACGCCCGGGTGAAGAGCGCGACTTCGGCGCCCCCCGAGGAGCGGCGCGGCCGTGACCCCGAGGACATGGAGCGCGAGGCCGCCCGCATCCGCGAGCAGGAGGCCGAGCTCGAAGCGGCCCTGGAGGCGGCCGAGCACGCCCTGGAGGACACGGTCGCCCACCGCTCCGAACTGGAGCGTGAACTCACCGCCGAGGAACGGCGGTTGAAGGACGTCGCCCGTTCCATCGCCGACCGCCGCGAGGGCCTCGCCCGGCTCAACGGCCAGGTCAACGCGGCCCGTTCACGCGCCGCCTCCGCCCAGGCCGAGATCGACCGCCTCGCCTCCGCCCGCGACGAGGCCCAGGAACGGGCGACCACCGCACAGGAGGAGTACGAGACCCTCCAGGCCGAGGTCGACGGCCTCGACGCCGGCGACGAGGAACTCTCCGAGCAGCACAAGGCCGCCCGGGCCGCGCTCTCGGAGGCCGAAGCCGCCCAGTCCGCCGCCCGCGAGGCAGCCACCACGGCGGAACGCCAGCGCGCCGCCACCCAGGCCCGCCGCGACGCCCTGGCACTGGGCCTGCGCCGCAAGGACGGCACGGGGATACTGCTCGGCGCGCGGGACCGCCTCACGGGCGTGCTGGGCCCGGCAGCGGAACTGCTCACAGTGACCCCGGGCCACGAGGTCGCCCTGGCGGCAGCCTTCGGGGCGGCGGCGGACGCGATCGCGGTGACAACTCCGTCGTCGGCGGCCGACGCAATCCGCTTGCTGCGCAAGCAGGATGGGGGCAGGGCTGCTTTGCTACTGGCGGGAGACGCCGCTGCCTCTTCGACGCCGCCCACTGAGGCGCCCCTTAGGGGCGCGGGGCAGCATCCATTTGCGGCTCCGCCGCAGGGCGCGCCCAGCCACAACGGGTCCGCACCCGCCCAACAACCCTTCGCGGCAGACCTCGTCCGCGCCCCCGCCGACCTCATCCCCGCAATCCGCCGCCTCCTCCACAACATCGTCGTAGTGGACACCCTCGAAGCCGCCGAACAACTCGTATACACGCACCCCGAGTTGACCGCAGTGACCGCCGAAGGCGACCTGCTCGGCGCCCACTTCGCCCACGGCGGCTCCGCCGGCGCCCCCAGCCTCCTCGAAGTCCAGGCATCGGTGGACGAAGCCGCAGCCGAACTCGAGGAACTCGCCGTCCGCTGCGAGGAGTTGACCGCCGCCCAGCAGTCCGCGACCGAGCGCCGCAAGGAATGCGCCGCACTGGTCGAGGAGTTGGGGGAGCGGCGCCGGGCGGCAGAGCGCGAGAAGTCGGCCGTAGCGCAGCAGTTGGGGCGGCTCGCCGGGCAGGCGCGCGGGGCCGCGGGTGAGGCGGAACGGTCCGCCGCTGCCGCCGCACGGGCGCAGGACGCGCTCGACAAGGCCGTAGAAGAGGCAGAAGTACTCGCCGAACGACTGGCCGTCGCCGAGGAGATGCCGGTAGAGGAGGAGCCCGACACCTCCGTGCGGGACCGCCTCGCCGCCGATGGTGCCAACGCTCGCCAGACCGAGATGGAGGCCCGCCTCCAGGTCCGTACGCACGAAGAGCGGGTCAAAGGCCTCGCAGGCCGCGCCGACTCCCTCGACCGTGCCGCCCGAGCGGAGCGCGACGCGCGCGCTCGGGCGGAGCAGCGGCTCGCGCGGTTGCGGCACGAGGCGGCCGTCGCGGAGGCCGTTGCCTTCGGGGCGCGGCAATTGCTCGCGCATGTCGAGGTGTCCTTGAGCCGTGCCGACGAGGAGCGCACCGCCGCCGATGCCGCCAAGGCGCGCCGCGAGCAGGAGTTGACCGCTGCCCGGAACCAGGGGCGTGACCTCAAGGGCGAGCTCGACAAGCTGACCGACTCGGTGCACCGGGGCGAGGTGCTCGGTGCCGAGAAGCGGATGCGGATCGAGCAGCTGGAGACCAAGGCGCTGGAGGAGTTGGGGGTGGAGCCGGCGGGGCTGATCGAGGAGTACGGGCCGCATCAGCTCGTGCCGCCCTCGCTCGCCGCCGAGGGCGAGGTGCTGCCGGAGGATCCGGAGGACCCGCGCAACCAGCCCCGTACGTTCCACCGCGCGGAGCAGGAGAAGCGGCTCAAGTCGGCCGAGCGGGCGTACCAGCAGCTGGGGAAGGTCAACCCCCTCGCGCTGGAGGAGTTCGCGGCGCTGGAGGAGCGGCACAAGTTCCTCAGCGAGCAGTTGGAGGACCTGAAGAAGACCCGTGCCGACCTGCTTCAAGTGGTGAAGGAGGTCGACGAGCGCGTCGAGCAGGTCTTCACCGAGGCGTACCGGGACACGGCGATCCAGTTCGAGGGTGTGTTCAGCCGGCTGTTCCCGGGTGGTGAGGGACGGCTGATCCTGACCGATCCCGACAACATGCTCACCACGGGTGTGGACGTGGAGGCCCGGCCGCCCGGCAAGAAGGTCAAGCGGCTCTCCCTGCTCTCCGGCGGTGAGCGGTCCCTCACCGCCGTGGCGCTTCTCGTGTCGATCTTCAAGGCGCGGCCCAGTCCGTTCTATGTGATGGACGAGGTCGAGGCGGCGCTCGACGACACCAACCTGCAGCGGCTGATCCGGATCATGCAGGAGCTGCAGGAGGCCTCGCAGCTGATCGTGATCACCCACCAGAAGCGCACGATGGAGGTCGCCGACGCGTTGTACGGCGTCTCCATGCAGGGCGACGGGGTCTCGAAGGTCATCTCCCAGCGCCTTCGCTAGACCTCCACCCTCCCTCCCTCTTATGTTCAAGCTTTGAACTCAATGCGATCACTTGCGGCGTTGAACGTCACAGAGACCCCCTGTTGACTTCGAAACTTGAAGGCATAGTCTCTTCAGCGTTGCTTTTCCCTTCAGGTGGTGGGCAGCGGGAAGCTGTGCGCCACTGGAAGGGTCGCCCCCCGCACCCCGGCAGCGACGCCGGTGGCCTCAGGAGTTACACGTGACCAGCACTGCGCAGGCATCACAGTCAGGAGCCGGGTCGGCTCATCCCGAGCATCTCGGGCACGTCATCTTCATCGCGGCGGCGGCCGCGATGGGCGGCTTCCTCTTCGGCTACGACAGCTCCGTGATCAACGGCGCCGTCGAGGCGATCCGTGACCGCTACGACGTGGGCTCCACGGTCCTGGCGCAGGTCATCGCCATCGCCCTGATCGGCTGTGCCATCGGCGCCGCGACCGCAGGCCGGATCGCCGACCGCATCGGCCGTATCCGCTGTATGCAGATCTCCGCCGTGCTGTTCACCGTCAGCGCCGTCGGTTCGGCGCTGCCCTTCGCGCTCTGGGACCTCGCCTTCTGGCGGATCATCGGCGGCTTCGCCATCGGCATGGCCTCCGTCATCGGCCCCGCCTACATCGCCGAGGTCTCCCCGCCCGCCTACCGTGGCCGGCTCGGCTCCTTCCAGCAGGCCGCGATCGTCATCGGCATCGCGATCTCGCAGCTGGTCAACTGGGGTCTGCTGAACGCCGCCGACGGTGACCAGCGCGGCAAGCTCATGGGCCTGGAAGCCTGGCAGGTCATGCTCGGCGTCATGGTGGTCCCGGCCGTCCTCTACGGCCTGCTCTCCTTCGCGATCCCCGAGTCCCCGCGCTTCCTGATCTCCGCGGGCAAGCTGAGCCGCGCCCACGACGTGCTCCGTGAGGTCGAGGGCGACGACATCGACCTGGACGCCCGCGTCGCCGAGATCGAGCACGCGATGAAGAGCGAGCACAAGTCGACCTTCAAGGACCTGCTCGGCGGTGGCGGCTTCTTCTTCAAGCCGATCGTCTGGGTCGGCATCGGCCTCTCGGCCTTCCAGCAGCTCGTCGGCATCAACGTCGCGTTCTACTACTCCTCGACGCTGTGGCAGTCGGTCGGCGTCGACCCGACGCAGTCGTTCTTCTACTCCTTCACGACGTCGATCATCAACATCATCGGCACCGTGATCGCGATGATCTTCGTGGACCGCGTCGGCCGCAAGCCGCTGGCCCTCATCGGCTCGGTCGGCATGGTCGTCGGTCTCGCGCTGGAGGCCTGGGCCTTCTCCTACGACCTCGTCGACGGCAAGCTGCCCGCCGCGCAGGGCTGGACCGCGCTGATCGCGGCCCACGTCTTCGTCCTCTTCTTCGCCCTGTCCTGGGGTGTCGTGGTCTGGGTCTTCCTCGGCGAGATGTTCCCGAACAAGATCCGCGCCGCCGCCCTCGGTGTCGCCGCCTCCGCGCAGTGGATCGCCAACTGGGCCATCACCGCGAGCTTCCCGTCGCTGGCCGACTGGAACCTCTCCGCGACCTATGTGATCTACACGGTCTTCGCGGCGCTCTCCATCCCGTTCGTCCTGAAGTTCGTGAAGGAGACGAAGGGCAAGAAGCTGGAGGACATGGGCTGACCGGCCCTCCCGCGAACCGGGCCCGCGAAGGCGGGTCCCCGCAAGCTCGGGGAGACGGGCTTCATCCCCCGCCGCCCGTCTCCCCGAATCCCCTTCCGCCCTACGTCGGTGAGCTCACCAGATCAGGACGCCGCCGCCGATCTCCCGGGCGCGCAGGGCGGCCGACTCGATGTTGTCCAGCCGGCTCCCGACCAGGTCGGGAGCCTCTCCCACGGCCGCGGCGACGGCGTCGAGATGCTCCCGCAGCAGCGCGACCTCGCGCAGGAACTCCGGCACGTCCGAGGCCTCGACGTACAGGTCGCTGGAGGCAAGCACGGGAAGATACGTGGCGCCGAGCGACCGTACGGCCGGAGAACCCCACACGGTCTCGCGCCAGTTCTCGAAGCCGGCCGAGTCGTTGCATCCCTCCGGAACGTCGAGCACGTTCCACTGGCCGTTCGCGTCACGCAGGAACACATCCACTGCCAAGGTCATGACCGCAGTGGACCACCGGTGGACCGGCCGGTCCACCGGTTACGGGTAAGAGTCACTCCCTGCTCACTCCCCGAGCACCGGCAGCACCCGCTCCGCGAACAGCCGCAGGCTGCGCCAGCCCTCGTCGACCGGCATCCCGCCCGCCAGCGGATGCAGTACGAGATTGTCGAGGCCCAGCGCCACGCACTGGTCCGGAGTGAGGATCCGGTACACGCCCTCCGCGCGGAGCTCGGCCACAGTCGTGGCCCCCGACTTCACCGCCGAGCGGATCTCCCCGGACTGCCAGGAGGCATACATCCGCGCTTCGTGCAGGAAGTGCGCGCCGTACTCGGCCCAGGCCCGGTCCGGGTCCTCGGCGATGTGCAGCAGCGGGGTCTCCGGGCCCGGCATCATCGTCCAGCCCTCGGTGCCGTACTCCACCAGCCGGTCCTTGTAGTAGGCCTCCAGGTCCGGCAGATGCGCGCTCGGGAAGAAGGGCAGACCCAGTCGGGCGGCCCGGCGCGCGGCGGCCTTCGAGGAGCCGCCGACCAGCAGCAGGGGGTGCGGATCGGAGAAGGGGCGCGGGGTGACCCGTACGGTACGGCCCCGGTACTCGAACTCCTCGCCGGACCACGCCTTCAGGACCGTCTCCAGCAACTCGTCCTGGAGTTTGCCGCGTTGCTTCCACTCCACGTCGAACTGGGCGTATTCCTCCGGGCGGTAGCCGATCCCGGCGACGGTCACCAGCCGGCCGCCGCTCAACAGGTCGAGTACGGCGACGTCTTCGGCCAGCCGGAGCGGGTCGTGCAGCGGGCCGATGACCGCCGAGACGGTCACCGCGATGTGCCGGGTCGCGCCGAAGACCGCGCCCGCGAAGGCGAACGGCGAGGGCAGCCAGTTGTTGGCGACCCCGTGGTGCTCCTCCGTCTGCACGGTGGTGATCCCGTGTTCGTCGGCGTACGCGGCCATCTCCAGGGCGGCCCGGTAGCGGGCGCTCAGCGAGGCGGGGGTGGCGCCGGGTTCGACGAGGTTGAAGCGGACGACCGAGACGGGCATGGGAGGTCCCCCTTCCGTGTGTGGTGGGGGACGTTAGCTGACGGTATGTCAGATGGCCATGGGCATGACTGCGGCGGTTCGGGGCCGGGCGAGGGTGACGGCGACACCGACGCCGCCGACCCGGCCGCGCGCCCGCGCTGGGCCCCGGCCAGGCCCATGGCTGATACTGGGTGGGTTATGGAAACCGTCATCCTTGCTGTAGTCATCGCCGTGGTCGTGCTCGGTGCGCTCGGCGGGCTCGTCGTCGGCAGCCGGCGCAAGAAGCCGCTGCCCCCGCCGCCCACCTCCGTGCCCGACATCACCGCCCCGCCGGCCGAGCCGCACATCGGCGACGAGGCCGAGACGCCGCGCGACGAAGCGCGCCGGACCATAGAGGAGGTGGACCTCCCCGACGGCTCGGCCCCGGTCGCCGTCGAGGAACCCCCAGTGGTCGAGGAACCCCTCGCACTGGAGGTCCCCGAGCCGACCGCCGGACGGCTCGTCCGGCTGCGTGCCCGGCTCTCCCGCTCGCAGAACGCGCTCGGCCAGGGGCTGCTCACGCTGCTGTCCCGCGAGCACCTCGACGAGGACACGTGGGAGGAGATCGAGGACACCCTCCTCACCGCGGACGTCGGCGTCGCGCCCACCCAGGAGCTGGTCGACGCGCTGCGCGAGCGGGTGAAGGTGCTCGGCACCCGGACCCCGCAGGAGCTGCGCAGCCTGCTGCGCGAGGAACTGCTCAAGCTGGTCGGCACCGATGTCGACCGGACCGTGAAGACCGAGCCCGAGGACCGCAAGCCCGGCATCGTGATGGTCGTCGGGGTCAACGGCACCGGCAAGACCACCACCACGGGGAAGCTGGCCCGGGTGCTTGTCGCCGACGGCCGTACCGTCGTGCTCGGTGCCGCCGACACGTTCCGGGCCGCCGCCGCCGATCAGTTGCAGACCTGGGGTGAGCGGGTCGGGGCCCACACCGTGCGCGGGCCCGAGGCCGGTGACCCTGCCTCCGTCGCGTTCGACGCGGTGAAGGAGGGCAAGGAGATGGGGGTCGACGTCGTCCTCATCGACACGGCCGGGCGGTTGCACACGAAGACCGGGCTCATGGACGAGCTCGGCAAGGTCAAGCGGGTCGTGGAGAAGCATGCGCCGCTCGACGAGGTGCTGCTTGTTCTTGACGCGACGACCGGGCAGAACGGGCTGGTGCAGGCGCGGGTCTTTGCCGAGGTCGTGGACATCACGGGCATTGTGCTGACGAAGCTGGACGGTACGGCGAAGGGGGGGATCGTTGTCGCCGTGCAGCGGGAGCTCGGCGTTCCGGTGAAGCTGATCGGGCTGGGTGAGGGGGCGGATGATCTGGCGCCCTTTGAGCCGGAGGCGTTTGTCGATGCCCTTATTGGGGACTGATGGGCTGTTTGTTCGCTGCGGGTTGGT